>NZ_CP134500.1:6048149-7296298 GCF_031760065.1 Streptomyces durocortorensis | reverse complement strand
ACGGCCCAACTCCGGCCTGACGGCCGGAAGGTGTTTGATGTGTCATGCCTGACGGCATGACAGTGAGTGGTGTTCGGCCTGACGGCCGATGGGTAGGGGTGTCAGGCCTGGCGGCCTGACGGTGAGTTGGTGGGTGGGGTTTGCCCTGGCGGGGCAAAGGGTGGGTGGATTAGTGTTTTGTTGGGGTGTCATGCCTGGCTGCATGACAGTGGGTTGGTGTGGTGTTCGCCCCTTCCCTGTCGGTCAGGGGTGGGTTGTGTGCGCCTGTCGGCGCTGATGATGTCATCTTGGTTTTTGGGCAGTGATTTGATTTGGTGTCTCTCTTATCGGTCGTTGGAAATGGCTCGTCCGTGGTGGCGCGGTGCAGGGTTTGGCCTGACGGCCTGGCTGTTTCGGGCGAGGGTGTAGCCCCGCCTCGCCAGCAGGCTCGCTGGACACCGAAAGCGGCCAGCGTCCGGCACGGCCTTCTCCGGGTTGGCCGGAATCCTTAGTTGCTTGCCGACGTCGAGCGAGCAACGCTCGCTCGACGTCGGCGCTTGTTGGTCAGGGAGCCTCCTTGTGACGTCCTGCGCGTTGGCGCGCGGCCTGCAGCGTGTTTCGCTCGGTAGGGGCGCCGTCTGCCTGCCGCGGCAAGGAGCCGTAGCGATCGGTGGCGATCTGGTCGATGCGGGCGCTGTAACGGCTTGCCGCTGCTTTGAGTGCCTCTGCCGGCGGCAGAAGGTCTTCTGCCGCGCGCAAGGAGCGCAGCACGTCTCTGGTCAGTTGCATGAGCCGGGCCAGCTCGTCGTCGGCCGTGATGCTGCCCAGTTCCGCGTGCCCTTTCCGGGCCGCGGCACGACGGGCTTGTTCCTCCATAGCCAGGATCACTGCTTGGCGTCGGCGCTCGAGAGTGCGGAAAGTGTGGCTTCCGGAGTCGGCCGCTACCGCCTCGGCGGCCTGGACCGCCTTCGACAGCTTCGGTGAGAAGCGGGTGGCGGCCAGCGCGGCAGCCTCTCGTTCCTTCCGAGCAGCTTCCCAACGCTGTTGCTGCAGTCCAGGCCAGGCGGGAAACTCTTCCCTGCCGGCAAGCTGGGCCCTGGTCCGAGGACTCGCCTTCTCGGCCTTTGTCAGACGGCTGTCCCATTCACCACGCAGGGTGAAACTGTAGGCGCTGCATCCGACAGATCCCCATCCACCGTATCCGTGGCGTCCATGCGACCAGCGGCCGTCGAAACTGGTGATCGGCTCTCCACAGTGCCGACACAGCTCGGATTCCTGATTCGTCAAAATCTACCCCCACGGTATGTCTCCCGGCTGACGCGGGCATCGCACGAAAGCCAGCCGGGTCATCCTTCCATCGCGCACTGACAGCAGCACGTTGTGGGCTGGCAGCTGTCTGGCCTGGGTGTGCGTCTGTGCCGTGTGCTGCCGGGGTTGGCGGCCTGGATGCCGGCCAGACCTGCATGTTCACGATGGAGCTGCGGCGGATGGCTGATGACATGGACCGGATGACGGCGCGGCTCTGGACCGGCTCATGGCCAGGCAGCACACCGGGGGCGGCGTTGGCGGTCTGAGGCAGGGGTGAGATCCAGACAAGTCTGACGGGGCCTGGATGAGGCAAGGCGGGACACCCCTGAACCATGGTGAACACCGACGGACAACCACGACCGGCAACACCCGCCGTCGGGGGCTGGCGGAACCTCGCCGCTCTGCAGCCCTCGTTCGTTTCGGACCAGCGTCAGTGCGCCACACTCCCCCTATGCCGAGCTTTCAGCACAGGAAGGCCGTAGGCGACGCGCACGAACTGCGGGTCACCCAAGAACTCACCTCACGCGGATGGGACGTCAACGCATGGGGCCAAGGTATCTTGACCGACCTCGTCCGGTTCGCACTGCAGGGAACATCCAGCGCGTTGCGCTGGACCCCCGACCTGATCGCCGCCAAGGAGCAGCACATCGCGCTGATTGACTGCAAGAGCCGGATGACCAGCCGCACCACCAGCCGCCATGCCGTGGAACGGGCCGCGGTCACAGCCCACTTCCAACTGGTCGCCTGGACACTGCTCCCCGTCTACTACGTCTTCGACAACCTGGACGTACTCACACCTCACGAAGTGCTGGCCACCGGTCGGCACGGTCCCTACTCGGAGGCAGGTTCCGGCTCCCCGTACTACCTCGTCGCCACAGACCGCACCCTGGCCTTCGACACCGCCTTCGGGGCCCAACAGGCCACCGAGCTGCCCGCTGCTGCCTGACGACCGGTCCAGGCCATCCGCCAGGCAAGAAGCCAGGGAAGACTCACGATTCTGTGCCTTGAGCAGAGCCCCCTACACTGCGACAAAAACCCGCCTGCGCCTTCGCATCCAAGACGCAGGGGCGCAGCCTCACCTTCGATTGGCAGATCCCTGTCCGTGAACGGTCGAACGCTCTGCTCAGCCTGTGGAAGGCACGCATTTCCTCTTGG
This sequence comes from Streptomyces durocortorensis, assembly GCF_031760065.1. Classification (NCBI taxonomy): domain Bacteria; kingdom Bacillati; phylum Actinomycetota; class Actinomycetes; order Kitasatosporales; family Streptomycetaceae; genus Streptomyces; species Streptomyces sp. C11-1. Next base: position 7,293,856 of record NZ_CP134500.1, on the reverse strand, counting down.
CCCCTGCTTTATGTCTGCGGCACCCGAGCGCGGTGCCTGACGTAGGCGGTCGGCGCAGAGATCGGTGGAAGCCTCTTGTCGCGCACGCTCGGCGGTTGTCTCATGTCCCCGTCGTCTCCGGGCTGGTGTCTGAAATGGCGGCGTGGGTCACGGTCACAGCCTGCTATCGACTGAGCGTATTGGCTGCTGGCGGGTGTACAGCCAGACGTTTCAGTCTCGGCTTTCGGCGGGCCGGGGCACTATGAGCTTGAAGGCGCGCCTGGGCTGTTGAGGGGAAGTCTCTTGTTGCCTACCGAATCGAGTGACAGCGGCCACAGCCGGGGCTGGTCCTTCAGGTCTGCGGATCCGTATGGAGGCTTCAATCCGTACGGATGGAACGCTGCTGATCAGGCGCGGTTCGCTGCGGTGTGGACGAAAGACGGCGACGAGCTTGTCGATTCTCTGATCGATGTGTACGGAGCGATGTGGCCCTGGGTGTGTTCACGGCGCCTTCTCACGCGCCTGCCGACGCTCGCAGAAAGTCTGCACGATCTTGCCCGCCGAAGGCTGATCGGACGGGGCCACACTTACCGGGACCGGGCAGAGATCGTGTATGAGCACGCTGCCATGTACGGCTCCTTCTACACTGCGCGCGCCTGCAGGTCCTGGCCTGATGCGCTCCCACAGACCTGCCCTCTGTGCGCAGCCGCTTTCACGGCCGGGGAGCTCAACCCATGGATCATTCGCCAATTCGGGCCGGCACGCTGGTGTAAACAGTGCTGCGTCCGGGCTCGCGACGGTCATGACGGTACGTTGGCGCCTCGCGCAGCCTGCCAGGCGCTGACCGCTCTCTCGGCGAGTATGCGCGCCGCACCACCGCAGGACTTCTCCAAACGCCCGTCCCTCTCGACCTTCCGGCCGAACAGAGGGACGCTATCGTCGGCGCCATGGCTGCATGCCCGCAGGCCGCGACCCTCCGCGGCCTGCTGAGGGCTGGCATCCGGATCGAAGTCCTGCGCATGACGGACATCGTCTCCGATGCCTGGAGCCCCGCCCGGGGAACCTACTGCATCGCCTCGGACGGCCATCCATGCCGGTCTCTGGCCGAGCGCACTATCGATGGCTGGCTGAGCCGCCACAATGTTGAGCACCAGATCGAACCCGCATGGCCGCACCACCCCGAGCACAACGCAAACAGCCGACGCCGCGCTGACTGGCGGCTGCCTGACGGCACCTACATTGAATACGCAGGCCTGGCCAGTGACGACTACCTCGCGAAGATCCAGGCCCAGCGTCAACTCGCACAGCACGCCGGTATCAAGCTCATCGTCATCACTCCGCTCGATCTGGCGAACCTGACCCAGGTGCTCGGAGCGTGGAGCAGCAAGATCCGCACCTCATAGTGCAGGCAGGCCATCCGGTTGAAGATCCATGTAGGTGCGTTGTCAGGGCCGAGCTGGCCGCGCTCAGGAGCTTCCGCTGAGCGCGGGTGACCACCCGAGCGCCTGGATCTGGGCCCCGATCGCACCGGCCTCCTCTTACCGTAACCACACGAGCTGGCCCGGCTCCCTCGAACACAGTGCAGCAGCCCTGTACAGCCGCTGCTGTGGTGTCGTCCGCCCCACAGCGGTTGGGAAAGGACGCCACGGCACCGCGGTGGCGGAGGCAGCCTGTGGGATTTCAGGGCTTCGGTGAGTTAGAGGTCATCTCATTTGGGTAACTCGGTAGTCTGTGCGCCATGGTGGGGATCGTTGAGCGGCTGGTACCGGACGAGTTGTGGGAGCTGTTCCAGCGGGTCGTGCCGGAGCCGCCACCCCGGCCTCAGGGCGGTGGTCGGCGTCGACACGGCGACCGGGAAGTGCTGGCCGCGATCGTGTTCGTGGCCACGTCGGGTTGCACCTGGCAGCAACTGCCTTCGGCGTCGTTCGGCCCGTCCGGAGCGACCGCCCACCGGCGGTTCTCGGAGTGGTCGAAAGCCAGGGTATGGGCCAAGCTCCACCGCCTGGTCCTCGACGAACTCGGCGCCCGCGGCGAGCTGGACTGGTCGCGTTGCGCGATCGACTCGGTGAACATGCGGGCCCTGAAAAGGGGGACCTGACAGATCCGAATCCTGTCGACCGGGGCAAGTACGGCTCGAAGATCCACCTGATCACGGAACGATCAGGTCTGCCCATATCCATCGGCATCTCCGGGGCCAACCTCCACGACAGCCAGGCCCTCATCCCGCTCGTGAAGGGCATCCCGCCCATCCGCTCACGCCGCGGCCGACGGCGGCGCAAGCCCGGCAAACTCCACGCCGACAAAGGCTACGACTACGCCCACCTGCGGCGATGGTTACGAGAACGCGGCATCACCCACCGCATCGCCCGCAAGGGAGCCGAGTCCACGCAACGACTGGGCCGCCACCGCTGGACCGTCGAACGCACCATGGCCTGGCTCGCCGGCTGGCGCCGCACCTGCCACCGTCCTGCCCGCGCCTGTACTGGCACCTGGAGGCCGACGACTGGAGCATCCTCGGCTACGAGGTAATCGACGGCCGGCACGCCAACTACACGCCGGGCTCGGCCGACCTACCACTCGTCGAAGCGGCTCTGACCGAGCTGCAAACGATCACGGCACAGGCCGACGTCGAAATCAAAGCTGCTGCTGCCCGATGGGCGCACTACGCACTACCGGGCACCCTCCACCACTTTGCGAGCGACGCACCGCTGCACACCGACTTCGCCCCGGACAACATCCTGATCACGCAAGGACGAGCTCGACTCGTTGACTGGGCGTGGCCCACGCGGGGAGCCGCGTGGATCAACCCCGGCGCCCTGGCGCTGCGCCTCGTGCATGCAGGCCACTCAGCCGAGCAGGCCGTCGCCTTCGCCGGCCGCTTCCCGTCGTGGCGTAACGCTGCACCTGAAGCGCTGGCCGCGTTCGGCACCGCGACAGCGACGCTGTGGCGGGAGATCGCGGAGCAGGACAGCGACGCATGGAAACAGGGCATGGCTGCGCACGCTGCAGACTTGGAGCGAGTGCTCGGCGCGAACCTGTAGGCACATGCTCTGGGCAGGCAGCCTGATCGCGCCGAGCACTCGTCTCCACGACGGACGATCAGTCCTTCCCGCTCTCCGAGCGGGCCCACCGCTCGGCGGCGCTGCCCGGCTGGCCTGGGACGGGAAGGCCTGGCCATCGTCGCGTTCTGGGAAACAAGATCGGATTGGTGAGTGTAGGTGTGGGTGGGCTGGGGGAGGACGGGAGTGGGCGCCCGGAGAAGGGCGCTGCAGCGGTCCGTCCCAGGGCCGCTGCAGAATTTGACCAGGGGGACGAGCATGGCCAGCGGCACCGTGAAGTGGTTCAACTCCGAGAAGGGCTTTGGCTTCATCGCCCAGGACGGAGGCGGACCGGATGTCTTCGCGCACTACTCCAACATCACAGGCAACGGTTACCGCGAGCTGGCCGAGGGCGAAGCCGTGACATTCGAGATCACGCAGGGCCAGAAGGGGCCTCAGGCAGAGAATGTCGTCCGGGGCTGAGTCTCCGGCCCCGCTCATCTTCCTTCCTCGGCGCCCGCACCGTGCACGGGCGCCGTCGGCATGTCGTGACCACTCGTGCTACGCCAGCGACCTCGGACAGCGAAGGCCGATTCACGCGCAAGCAGGCGCAGCCTCGCTGTCAGTGCGCGGTGAAGCCTGTGCAGGTGATGAAGTAGCTCGAGCCGTCGCCAACCGACCAGACAACGGTGTACGTACCTGGCGGGTAAAGAGCAGCAGCGCCAGAAAAGTCTCCGGGCCACGTCACGCTGGCCGAAGTATCGGATTGCACTGCTGATCGCGCCAGCCGTGAGGTGCCGTCGGGCATGTACACCCTGGCCAGCACCGGCATTTCGGCCTGCACAGGATCGAAGTTGCCGTACTTGTTGCGCAGAGAGAGTTCCACAGCGTCTCCGGCGCGGACCTCACCGGGGGCAACGTACTGCCATGCCCCGTCGATCTCGGCCTGCTTCTGCGGCCTGCAGTCCATCTGGTCCGGGAGATAGACGAACGGGGGAGGCTGAGGTGGCGAGGACGGCGGCAACGCCTCGACGGAAACCAGTGAGGTTGTGTCGGGGGAGGGGAGCGGCGCGGAACTGGCCGGGTCCCCACTTTCGCCCGGCACCGTCGCGGTTCCGGCGCTGGACACCGCAGTCCTCGGTGTACTGCCCGGCGCAGCTGCCGCTCGTTGCCCGGGTTGGGAGGCGAATGAAGCAGCAACTGCTCCGCCGATGCCGCCCACGACAAGCGCGGCTGCAACAACAGAGCCATACAGCCTCACTCGCCGGCGCCCCCGCGGGGCGACAGCCCACACAGGGTCCTCGTACGCCAGATCCCAGTGGAGGCTCACCAGGTCAGCCACAAGAGTCGGCTGTTCCTCAGGACGAGACGCGACAGCCGTGGCCTGGACAGCGAGCAACCTTGCGCAGCCGAGGCTGAGTTCAGCCGCGGTCGGCCGGTCGCCGGGATTCTTGGCCAGTGCCTGCTCAACCAGAGGCTGCAGATCGCCAGGCACGCCGACCAGGTCTGGTTCAGCCGACATGACGCGGAAGGCCACCGCATCGGAGGCACCCGTGCCGAACGGCAGGCGGCCGGTCGCAGCATTGGCAATGAGAGCGCCCCAGGCGAAGACATCACCTTCCGGACCGACCACACCGGTGCGGTAGTGCTCAGGGCTGATCCAGCCCGGCGTGCCCGTCATCACCCCTGTGCGCGTCACTGACGTGCCGTCCAGGGCGTGAGCGATCCCGAAGTCCAGTACCCGTGGACCGCGAGATCCGAGGATGACGTTTCGCGGTTTGACATCCCGGTGGACGATGCCTGCATCATGCACCGCGGCGAGCGCGGCCGCGGTTCCCGCAGCGAGAGCGCACAGCCGCGCCCCGGACAGCGCGCCGTTCGCAGCCAAGAACTGGTCGAGGGTGGGACCGGGAACGAACGCTGTAGCGAGCCACGGGACAGGACCGTGGGTCTCGGCGTCGAGCACCGGCACCAAGCAGGGGCCCGTGACCCGTCTGGACAGCTGCACCTCCCGGCGGAACCGGGCCCGGAACTCGTCGTCCGCAGCATGCGCCGGATGCACGACCTTCACAGCGATCCGCATTCCCGAAGGGCCGAGCGCGGCATACACCGTCCCCATACCGCCTGCCCCGAGCCGGCCGACAACACGGTAGGGACCTATACGGCGGGGGTCACCAGACTGCGCCGACTGAAGACGGCTGGACACAAAAGCACCTCTAACGTGATCAGCGGCACGAAGCGACCGGGCCGGCGACGCATGCTATCGGGCTCTCGTCTCGCTTCCGTAAGGCTGCTCCTGATCCGGGCAAGGCCGATCCGCCGCGGGGCCGTATCGCATCGCTTCGTGCAGCCCGCTGCTGCCACAACGGATTACCCGCCAACCCGCTCACCAGGGGATTCCTCCTTTCTCACCCTGGTTGTCAGTGCATGCACCTACGGTTATGAAGTGCCCTTCCAGGGGTGGATGTTGGACAGGGGAGGACTGGTGCACAGGGTTCCGTCGGACATGTTCCGTTTCACGACGGGAGACCGGGCCGAGCTGTACGGGGCGATCCTGCAGGCGTTCGGCACAGCGAACGAACGACTGGAGACCGCGCTCGGCCTGGACGAGGTCCGGGTACGCCTTCGAGATGTCGGCTGGCTGGACGCGATAGCCGATGACGACCTGCACGAGGCTTTGAGGCAACTGCAGCGGTGGCAACTGCTGGACCTGGTGCAAAACCACGCCGAGAACTACCGCACCGCAGAGGAATACGAGCGCCGCAACCTGCAGTACTCGCTCACCGGTCGCGGCGAGGCAGCTTTCGCCGGCGTGCAGCATGCCATGTCGGTCCTAGCGGCAACCGGCGCGCTACAGAAGGCAGTTCTGGAAGCAATCACCGATCGTCTGGACGAGCTCTACCAGCTTCTGGGAGAGCCCAACTCGGCCGACCGAAGGATCTTCAGCACCCTGCAGGAGCTTGAGGCGCATCTCGAGGCCCTGCTCGACAACACCAAAGCCTTCAACGGGGAACTGCCAGAGGCTGTTGCGTGCGGAAGGCGTCGACCTGACGGTCTTCAGGAGGTGAAAGCCGCCACCGTCGCCTACCTACAGGAGTTCCTGGTCAACTTGGACCGCCGAGGCCACGGTGTCGCCGCCGCCGTGGCACGCGTCCAGAGCAGGTCGGTGAGCATCCTGCACGAGCGGGACCTGCGCGGTGCGGAGCTCCCTCCGGTCACCGGCGCGGACCCGGGCACGGTGTGGCTGGAGCGCCGCCGCGCACGCTGGGCCGGCCTGCAAGCCTGGTTCCTGCCCTCTGACGAATCCCGCCCCAGGGTGGAGCAGCTTCACGACGTCGCCCGCCGCGCCATTGTTTCCCTGCTGCAGGTCCTGGACTGCATCACCGAAGCACGCCGCCGCTCCTCCAGCGCGGTGCAGGACTTCCGCGAGCTCGCCCGCTGATTCGCCGCCGCGCCTCGCAAGCAGGATCTGCACCGATTGTGGAGTGCCGCGTTCGGGCTCGGCCCTGCCCGTCACGCCCACTTGATGCACCCGGATCCCGAACTGATCCCCGCAGCCACTCCATGGTCCGAGGCGCCGCCGGTGGAAGCGTCAGCACTGCTACGCACCAGTGGCCGCACCGAACGCTTCTCCCGCACAGCGAAGGTCCGCGACATCGCCGTGGTAAAAGCTGCCCGCGCCGAACAGGCACGCCTGAAACGTGCACAGCTGGAAGCCGCCTGGGACCAACTGGCCACCGACGGCCCGGTACGCCTCTCCTCGGTCGGCGCGCTCGACCACACTGTCTTCGAGCGCCTGCTGGACCTGCTCGGCAGGGCCCTGGCCGCCCGCCCCGACCACCACGGCAACCGCCGAGCACTCACTGCGGACGGCCGGGTGGAAATCGTGCTGCAGCCGCTGACGGACGACCGTTCCGTCATGCTGCGCACCACGCACGGGACCCTGACCACCGGCGACTACACGGTCGACATCCGCACACCCGGCACGCAGCCCACCACCGCACCTCGAAGGGCCGCAGGATGAGCACGCTTGCCAACCAGCTCGTCGCCGCCGAACGGGAAGACATCGCCCGCGCCATCCGGCTGCTCCTGGCCAAGCCACTGATCACCGAGCGCAGCGACGCCGCCATCTTCGACATCATCCGGCGACGCCAGGAACCGCTGACCAAGTGGTTCGACTACACCTGCGGCTGGAGCCTCGTCGTCGAATCCCGACGCGGCTACGCCCGGCTCCTCAAAATCCGCCACACCCTGGACTCATCCCGCCCCGCCCGCAGACTGCGCTCCGGCCGCGCCCCCTTCGACCGCCGCCGCTACATCCTCCTGTGCGTGACCGCAGCCGAACTTCTCGCCATCCCCGTGACGACCATCGGTCTCCTCGCCGGCCGAGTCGTCCAGGCAATAGCCGCCGACCCCGCACTGCCGCCCTTCGACACCACCAGCCGTACCGAACGCATGGCGTTCGTCGACGTACTGCGCCTCCTCGAGTCCTACGGCGCCCTCCAAGTCCTCGACGGCACCACGGAAACCTTCGTCGACTCGGAGCAGGCCAAGGTCCTCTACCGCGTCGATGCAACCCTGCTGATGCGCCTTCCCGCAGCGCCCATCGGCCCCTCCAGCCTCGCTCCGGCGCCGGACCAGATCACCGACCGCTTCGATGACCTGCTGCACAGCCTGGTACGCGAGCGCCGATACGGCGAAGCACCCACCCACACCACCACAGGCGCCGAACAGGCCCCAGTTTCCGACACCCAGCGCAACCTGTGGCTGCGCCACTCCATCCTGCGCCGCCTCTTTGACGACCCCGTCCTCTACCGAGATGACCTCAGCGACGACGAGGAGGCCTACCTTGCCTCGCCCACCGGCCGTCAGATCCTGCGCCGGGCCGCGGAACAGGCCGGCTTCGCTTTGGAAGAGCGTGCCGAAGGGCTCCTCCTGATCGACCCCGACGCTCTCGCCACCAACACCACGTTCCCCGATGACTCCTCCACCGCCCGCATCGCCGCTCTCCTCCTCCTCGAGGAGGTCACCGGCCCAGCGGGCGGCACCACCCCCGAACAGCTATCGTCCGCCGCCTCTGACCTGCTGCGCCGCTTTCCCCAATGGGCCAAGGCCTATCAGTCCACCGAAGGAGCCGGGCGGCTGGCGGACGATGCCTGCACGGTCCTGGCCGACTTCCACCTCATTCACCGGTCCGCCGGCCGAACCCTGGCCAGCCCCGCCGCCTGGCGCTACCGCGTCACCACCACCCCACCCGCGGCCACGAACGCCCCTGCCACCCGCTCTGCCAGTGACAACACCTTCGAGGAAGAAGCCCTGTGGTAGCCGTCACCCAGCTTCCGCTCACCAACAGCCACCAGACACAGCCACAGCCTCACTCCCCACCAGGCCGCTGGCGGCCTCAGCGTGCAGGCATCCTCAACATCTGGCGCTACTACGACGAGACCTTCACCTTCCACAACGGACGACTCCTGCTACGCGGCCAGAACGGCACGGGCAAGTCCAAGGCCCTCGAGCTGCTGCTGCCGTTCCTCTTCGACGCCAACCTGCGACCCAACCGGCTGTCCACCTTCGGCGGCTCCGAGCGCACCATGCACTGGAACCTGATGGGGGAGGGCACCCAGGGCAAGACCCGCGTCGGCTACGTGTGGATGGAGTTCGCCAAACCCCACCCGGACACAGGGGAACTGAAGTGGTTCACCTGCGGAGCACGACTGCAGGCCAGCGTCCACACCAGCACCGTCCGTCCCGACTACTTCACCACCAGCCAGCGCATCGACGCGCATACCGGACTGTCCCTGGTCAACGAATCGGGCCAGCCCCCCCCCCACCCGCCAAGCACTCACCGACGCCCTCCACGGCCAAGGCGAAATGCACGCCTCCGCGGCTGACTACCGCACCACGGTCCGCCAAACCCTCTTCGACGGCATGACCGAACAGCGCTACGAGGCACTGATCACAGCCCTGCTGCAACTACGCCAGCCCAAACTCTCCGAACGCCTCGACCCCTCTCTGCTCTCCGCCCTTCTCTCCCGCGCCCTGCCCCCGCTCGGCCACGGCGAGATCACCGAACTCGCCGAGGGCTTTGAACGCCTGGACCGGCAGCGCGAGCAGCTCAAACAACTCGACGAAGAGGTCACCGCCGCCACCCAGATCGCCACCCAGCAGCGCGGCTACACCCAACGCGTCCTGCGCGCCGCCGCAGCCACGCTCATCTCGGCCACCACCGACATGGACAACTACACCCGCACTGCCCGCGAGAGCGCCGACAACCTCCACCAGGCCACCACCGGACACACCGAAGGCACCGAACGCCTCAACGAGCTCCGCCAACGCGAACAGGAACTCGAAGGCGCCGTCGAAGGCCTGATCGACAGCGACGACTACAAGAAGGCAAAGAGCTCGACCGGCTGCGCCGCCGTACCGAAGAAGCCCAGGCAACCGCCCGCACCTCGCGTCAGAACGCCACCACGAAGCAGAACACCGCCGCCACTGATACCCAGCAGGCAGCCAGCGCTGCCGACCAGGCCGACCAACATGCCGACCACGTGCGCGCCGTCCTCGACGACCCCCAGCAAGCAGCACGCCGAACCGGCATGGAATCCGCCTGCCTCGAAGCCCAGACCGCCTTCACCACCCCCGTCGACCCGGCCACCGCCCCCGACCGGATCCGCTCCCTGCTGCGGGGCGCCACGACCGCACGCCGCGACCAGATCAACCAGGTCGACTCAGCAATCAACACCCACCAACACGCCGTACGCGACCGCACCCGCGCCGAGAGCGACCTGGACGGCGCCCGCAGCCGACTGAGCGAGGCAATCAGCCGACGCGACCAAGTAGCCAACGCCTACACCGACGCACTGCAGCACCACACATCCCTCCTGCTCGAATGGGCCACCAACTGCCGCGAGCTGCGCATCACGGACCTCGACAACCTCGCCTCCCGCGCCGCCTCGGAAAGCGACATCCTCGCCCTGGTCGAACCCGCGCTGCGCACCGCCGATCAGGACATCACTACCCACGACACCCAGGCCCGCGCCCAGCGCGACAACGCTCTGGCCGACCGCACCGACCGCACCGACCGCACCGACCGCACCGACCGCACCGACCGCATCGAACAGCTGCGCCAGCAAGCCGACCTGCCACCACCGACCCCAGCCACCCGCACGACCGACCGCACCACCCTGCCCGGCGCCCCCCTGTGGCAGCTGATCACCTTCACCGAGGACACCCCCACCACCGTCCAGGCAGGCGTCGAAGCGGCCCTGCAGGCCGCAGGCCTCCTCGACGCCTGGATCACACCCCACGGCGAACTCAACCTCCCCGGCCACGACACCCTCGCCGAAGCCACCTTCACCCACCCAGCCCACGGCTCCTCCCTGCTGCACGTCCTGCGCCCCGAACCCGACATCCCGGTTCCCGAACAACGGGTGACCCAGCTTCTCGCCGGCATCGCCTACGGCACCCGCCTGCCCACCGACCACCCAGCTGCCATCGGCGCCGACGGCAGCTGGCGCCTGGCCGCCGCCACCGGCACCTGGAACAAACCCGAACCGGCCTACATCGGAGCCCTCGCCCGCCACCGAGCCCGCCAACGCCACATCGCCCACCTCACCGAGCAGCTCACCCACGTCCACACCGTCATCGCCGCCCTCGACACCGACATCCGCGCCCTGGCGGACCGCCGCACCCGCCTCGACGCCGACCTCGCCCCCCCACCACGCACCGACCTGGAGACCACACTCCGGGCATGGGACCGAGCAGAAGAAGGACTCGGCTCCCGCAACGACGCCGTTCAGGCCGCCGCCTCCCACCTCGAGGACCGCGAAGCCGACGTCACCCGGGCCATGCGCACCCTGAGCACGCTGTCCGCCCAGCACAGCCTGCCCACCGACCGACAACTGCTGACCGACCTGACCACCGCCCTCAACACCTTCCAGGAAACAGCCAGCCTCTGGGCAGATGCCCTCATGACCTTCACCAGCGCCCAGGGCCGGTCCACCACCGCCCACGCCCACGCCCAAGCCGAACGCTCCCGCGAAGCCGCCCACGAACAAGAAGAACAGGCCACCCAGGCTGAAGCCGAAGCCCTTTCCTCGCCGCAACCCTGCAAGCCGTCGAAAGCACCACCGGCGAAGACTTCCGCCACGTAGCCACCCGCATCAGCGTCCTGCGCACCGAGCGCAACACTTGCCGAAACCACGTCACCACCACCGACACCCAGCTCCGCAGCCTCGAGCGCCGCATGGCCACCCTGGAAGCCACAGTGGCCCAGGACACCAAAGACCGGGACGAAGCCGCCCGCATACGGGACAGGGCAGCCCACCGCCTCCGACACCTCTGCTTGACAGGCCTCACCGACGACGCCGACCTGACCCTCCAACTCACCGCCCACGACGGCGCCCGCGCCACCCTGGAAGCAGCCCGCACCACCGCCGCACGCTGGCCCAACCTGCCCCACGAACCCCGCAACCTCAGCGACGCCCTCAACCGGCTCTCCGAAGCCATCCACGAAGCCCGCCAACATCTAGGGCCTGTCTGACAAATGATCACCCGTGGACTCGCGGAGCCAGAGGATCAAGGAAGCCAGGACAACTCCGGCACGGTAGCGGTCGCCGAGCTTGTCGAACCGGGTCGCGATCGCGCGGAACTGCTTGAGGCGGGCGAAGCATCGTTCGACGACGTTGCGGTCGCGATAGGTGACCTTGTCGAAGGCCGGCGGCCGGCCGCCGAGGGCTCCGCGTCGGCGGCGGTTCGCCGCCTGGTCGCGGCGCTCGGGGATCGTGGCAGCGATGCCCCGGCGCCTCAGCAGATGACGGATGGACCTGCTGGAATACGCCTTGTCACCCAGCACACGATCCGGTGTCGTGCGCGGGCGGCCCGTGCCGAGGCGCGGGGCGCGGATGCCGTCGAGGACCTGGCCGAACGCCGTAGCGTCGTTGACGTTGCCGGGCGTGAACACAATCGACAGGGGCAGGCCCCGGCCATCGACGGCGAGATGGACTTTGGTGGTCAGTCCGCCTCGGGAGCGGCCGAGGGCCTGGCACGCTTGCGAGCCGCCCGGATCTTCCAGTTCGTCCCCGTTCGCATCCCCTTTTTGCGGGCGCCCACTGCGTGCTGGTGGGCTCGGTTGATGGTGGAGTCGACGGAGACCGTCCATTCCACCCGGCCCACCGCGTCATCGCGGACCTGAACATGCTCCAGCAACCGTGCCCAGGTGCCGTCCGCCTCCCAGCGGGCGAACCGCTCGTAGACGGTCTGCCACGGCCCGAACCGGTCGGGAAGATCCCGCCACGGAGCCCCGGTCCGCAGCCGCCACAGCACCCCGTTGACCACCTGCCGGTGATCACGCCACGGACGGCCCCGTCCGCCCACATGAGGCAAAAGGGGCTCTATCCGCCTCCATGCCGCGTCCGTCAGCTCACCTCGACCTGCCACAAGATCAATTATCAGACCGGCTATAGAGTCCTGCCCGTGGTGAATCATCAGGACGAGACCAGGACGGCCTACGACGGTGTCGTTGAGCTGTACGCATCGCTGTTCGCAAACCGGCTGGAGACACAACCTTTCTCCCGGGCCATGATCGGCACCTTCGCCGAACTGGTGCGCGCGACGGGCAACCCGCGGGCAGCGGACGTCGGGTGCGGGCCCGGACATCTGACAGCCATGCTGCACGAACTCGGCCTGGACGCCTTCGGACTCGACCTTGCCCCCGGCATGGTCGACCACGCCCGGCAGGCCCATCCGGCGCTGCGCTTCCAAGAGGCGCGGATGGAATCCCTGCCGATCGAGGACGCCGCGCTCGGCGGCGTGCTGGCCCACTACTCAATGATCCACACCCCTCCTGGAGAACTACCGGAGCTGCTCACCGAACTGGTGCGCGTCCTGGCGCCGGACGGTCTGCTCCTGGTCTCCTTCTTCGGGACCGACGGACAAGAACCGGTCCGGTTCGACCACAAGGTGGCGCCCGCCTACAGCTGGCCGGTGGATCGCCTCGCCGAACTGCTGGGCGATGCTGGGCTCAACCCCTTCGCCCGGCTGCTCCACGATCCAGCCTCTGATCGGGGCTTCCTCGACGCCCATCTGCTGGCCCGCCGTTCGTAGCCACTGCCCAGTCCCCGGCCGCTCGGCGCACCTCCAGATTGCCAGCTCAGCCGAATCTCGCTGATCAGACTGGAATTGTCAGACAGGCCCTAGGCCGTTGAGCCGACCTCGACCTGCAAGCAGACGACGACGCCCACATCTTCACCGCCTCCATGGACGGCCTGCGCGTCGGCGCCACCGGCCTGCTCGACACACTCACCGCCGAACGCGACAGCAGCCGCCAAGACATCACCACCGCCGAACGTCGTCTCTTCGACCAGACCCTCACCGGCGACACCCGCCGCCACCTCGCCGCCCGCATCCGCCAGGCCAACGAACTCGTCGACAAGACGAACGGCCACCTCAAACGCGTCCGCACCGCATCCAACGTTGCCGTACGACCTACCACCCGGCACCAAAGCAGCCCGCGAACTCCTCCTCAAAGACCCCGACCGCATCACCGACGAAGACCGCGAAGCCCTCCACACCTTCTTCCGCGGCCGCATCGAAGAAGCCAAAGCCAAGAACACCGCAGCCACCTGGGAAGAACAACTCTCCGAGGTCCTTGACTACACCGCCTGGCACCAGTTCGTCGTCAAACTCGACCGCACAGGCGGCACCGACTGGCAACTACTCACCAAGAAACTCCATGGAGCCCTCTCCGGCGGAGAAAAGGCAATCGCCCTACACCTGCCTCTCTTCGCCGCAGTCGCCGCCCACCATGAAGCCGTCCCACACGCCCCGCGCCTGATCCTCCTCGACGAAGTATTCGTCGGCGTCGACACCACCAACCGCGGCCAGGCCTTCACCCTCCTCAGCGCCCTCGACCTCGACCTCATGCTCACCTCGGACCACGAATGGTGCACCTACCGGGAACTCCCCGGCATCGCCATCCACCAACTCATCACCGGAGCCGACGGCGACGATGCCGTCACCAGCGCCCGCTCGTATGGAACGGCACCGGAATCCACCCCGACGACACTCCCGAGACCTCAGCATGACCACACCAACCCCAGCCGCCCGACTGAACCGACCCGCCCTGCGCCCCGTGTGGCAAACCATCCACAACCGCCTATCCTCCGGCCGCCCCGTCGCCCGCGTACGCCTCGGACCCCTCGGCGACGAACAATGCGAAGCCCTCGCCGACCTCATGGGCTGGGACCGCCTCCCCGACACCCACCCCACCCTCACACTCACCCACCTCCAAGCAGCCCTCGCCGTAACCAGCCCTCTCACCTGACCGAGATCCTCACCCACATCATTGGCCCCCTCCACGATCGCGCCGGCGACCGCCACCGCCGCAACAACGAACGAGCCGCCCTGTGGAAATGGCTCGACAACCACCCCACAATCCACGCACAACCCGCCCTGCTCGCATGGACCGCTCACTGCCGCACCACCGGCCTCATAGACAACTCCACCACCCGCACCCGCGACCTGCTCACCTCAGCACTGACCGTCCTGTGCGCACTCCCCGCCAGCGGCGAACCACTTCCCCACTTCGCCGCCCGCCTCCTCCACGGCAACTCCCACGCCCTCGACGACGGCACCCGACTGTCCACCCTCACCCTGCGCGCCCTCGCCACCCTCTACGACCAAGACCCGCCCGAAAGCGCACAACAACGCCGCGCCCTGTGGACCCGCGCCGGCGTCGCCGACGACGGACTCTCCACCACCGTCCTGGCCGCAGGCCTCCGCCCCACCGGCTCCGGGCTCCTGAGCCGACTCACGGCTCTCTCCACCGAAGCTGGCCACGCGACCTCTCTCACCCTGGCCCAACTGCGCACACCCGAAGACTTCGGCCTTCCTGCCGGACCCGTCCACATCACCGAGAACCCCAGCATCATGGCCATGGCACTCAAGCGTTTCGGCAGACGCTGCCCCGCCCTGGTATGCACCTCGGGTTGGCCCAACAGCGCAGCGATCCATCTCCTGCGACTTCTCGCCGAGAAAGGAGCCACCTTGCACTACCACGGCGACTTCGACGGCGAAGGAATCCGCATCGCCGCCCACGTCATGGATAAGACATCGGCAACTCCCTGGCGGATGGCAGCGACGCACTACCTCGATGCCCTGAGCCTCACCCCGCGAGGTCCCTCGATAGGGCGGCTTACTCCGGTGCCTTGGGACCCGGCGCTGACCACAGCCATGACAGAGCACGGGACAGCCGTGCTGGAGGAGACAGTCGCCTCCGGTTTCCTGGACGACCTGGCGCGCTGAGCACCACCCCGCCACCCTCCTGAGGAGAGCAAGGGGACTGCTGCACGGATGAGTGACACCTGACCTGGCTTGCTGAGAAGCGGCCTGGAAGGATGTTGCAGTGCCCAAGCCGTATCCGAGGGAGTTCCGCGAGGACGTCGTGCGGGTCGCGCGCAACCGTGAGCCCGGCGTCACGCTGGAACAGATCGCCGCCGACTTCGGCGTCCACCCGATCACGCTGTCAAAGTGGCTGCGCCGTGCGGACACCGACGAGGGCGCCAGGCCCGCGACAGCGTCGGGTGAGTCCGCCGAGCTGCGCGAGGCCCGCAAGCGCATCCGGCTGCTGGAGCAGGAGAACGAGGTCCTGCGCCGGGCTGCGGCGTATCTGTCGCAGGCGAACCTGCCGGCAAAATGATGTCCCCGCTCGTCCGCGAGCTGGCCGCCGCCGCTGCCCCTCACCGGGTGCCGGTGGCGGTGACGTGCCGGGTGCTCAAGCTGGCCCGCCAGCCCTACTACCGGTGGCTGGACCGGCCGGTCACGGACGCCGAACTGTCCGAGGCATACCGTGCCAACGCCCTGTTCGACGCGCACCGCGACGATCCCGAGTTCGGTCACCGCTTCCTTCTCGACGAGGCCCGGGCCGCCGGTGAGGCGATGGCGGAGCGGACCGCCTGGCGGATCTGCCGGGACAACGGCTGGTGGAGTGCCTTCGGTAAACGCAGGGGCCGCGGGAAGAACGCCAAGTCCGGGCCGCCGGTCCATGACGACCTGGTGCGGCGCGACTTCACCGCGGACGGGCCGAACCGGTTGTGGCTCACGGACATCACCGAGCACGCGACCGGCGAGGGCAAGCTGTATCTGTGTGCCGTCAAGGACGTGTACTCGGGCCGCATCGTGGGCTACTCCATCGACGCCCGGATGGAGTCCCGCCTCGCCGTGGCCGCGCTGGAGTCCGCCGTCGCCCGCCGCGGCCAGGTGGCCGGTTGCGTGGTGCATTCGGACCGCGGCTCGCAGTTCCGCTCACGGAAGGTTGCTGCCGTACTCACTCGGCACGGCCTGGTCGGCTCGATGGGCCGCGTCGGGGCCGCAGGCGACAACGCCGCCATGGAGAGCTTCTTCGCGCTGCTGCAGAAGAACGTCCTCGACCGCCGCACCTGGGCCACCCGCCAGGAGCTGCGGATCGCGATCGTCACCTGGATCGAGCGGACCTACCACCGGCGCCGACGCCAGAGACGCCTGGCCCGATTGACCCCCGTCGAGTACGAGACCATCATGACCCCACCCGCAGCCCTGGCTGCATAAACACCGCTGTCACCTACTGGTGCAGCAGTCCCAGGTCCGCGGGCAGCTTGTGGCGTGGCAGCCATCGGATTGTCTCGCCGGCCTCTTCGTTGACGTACGTGGTGGCGTACTCCCACCGGATGTAGGAGCTGTGCGGCTCAGTGACGACCCGCACCCGTCGCACTGTCTTCCCTGTGTCGGTGACGCGCTTCATGAGCTGTGTCCACGGTGCCATGGACGAGGAGTCGTCACCTGTCCCGTTGAGCCAGCTCTCGTACGGGCCCTCCTCGTTCGGGACTGGGTAGTCGTCCCTCAGCTCCAAGTGGAAGGCGTCGTGCGCGAAGCTCTCAAAGAGCTGGTTGCGCTCGGCGCTGGAGATCAGCTTCACGCGGTTCCTCCAGTAGGGCGGTGATCGCGGCCTTGGGGACCTCGACCACAGTTTCGTAGTCTGGGATCTCCATCTGCGCGAGCGCCTCGGGATCAGTGACCTCGCAGCCCTGGACGACGAAGGTGCCGTTCGGAGTCAGGACCATGATCGGATCCTCCAGTCGCCTGATCTTGCCGGCCGGCAGGCCGTCCTTGGTCAGGAACTCGAACAGCTCTGTCGGTACCTCCACAGCCGTCTGCCCCTCGGGGATGTCGAGCTGCATCAGCAGGTCGTTCGCGAAGATCTTCCACCCTGGACGAGGTAGGTGTCCCGGTCGGTTGCGTAGAGCGTCGGGCAGTCCCCCTGCTTGGAGTTCTTACCAAGGAACCTTAGCTTCATGGTCGTTCCCCTGTCGTCGGCCTTGCACGAAATTGCGCGACACGCCGATGGCCGACCTCTAGTTCAGCGACGTCAATTGCTTTTCCTGCAAACTCGCGCAATCTGCTTGGGGGTTGCTGCGGAAGGCCTTTACCTTCATCACAAGCCCGCAGAACTCAGTGATAAGTGATGGAAGGTCACCTATGACTACGGCCACCGAGAAGAGGGCCCCGGAAGACATAGCGCGGCGCGTCGCACGGAACGCGATTCCTGACGTCAACGAGGCGCTGGAGCTGATGAAGCTTCAGGGGCCCGTTCAGGTCGGGGACGTCAAGGACTGCCACGGAACCGTGCTCATCACTCTCCGCTCGGGGGACGCGTACGAGTTCGCGCGCTGGGTGTGTACGCGTGCCGCGCGTAAGGAGGCTCAGCAGACCTCGGCGCGCAGTCATGGCTGACGGCTCGATCAAGGGGCCGGTTGGGTACCGCGGCAGCATCGAGGTGCCGGACAGCATCCAGGTCGGGGACCTGGTCCTTCACGACCACGTGTACTTCGCGGTGGCAGACATGGTTTCTGCTCGCGATGGCGCCAAGGTCCTGCACTTCAAGTACCGCGCGCCGCTCCTGGTCGAAGGCTCAACCACGGTCTACCGGCAGGTTGCATACATGGTCTCGTTCGGCGAGATCGTCTACAGCCGCAGCTGACCCTTCGGGCTCCGCCCCTGCCAGCAGGCCCCCGTACTGCTGGCAGGGGCGGGCAAGGACCCGCCGAGCAACCGCCGGCGGGGTGGGAAGAGCACCTGGAGGATTGATGACCACCGCCGTGATCCCGTTCGCTACCCGTGCCGCCGAGCCGCCCTGCCTGGTCACCACGTCCATCGTCGGAGTCACCTGGGACGAGGGCCAGCAGCTGAACGTCCAGGCGGACGGTTCGGCCTGGCACACCGCCGACCACGCGGCGTCGACCACCGACACCAACCAGGACGGCAAGGGTGACGACGTGACCGACCCCTACTTCGCCCCTGCCTCCTGATGCGCGCCGTGAGAGCAGCAAGCGTTGCTCCGGCCGCACCCACTGCAGCCGCCCCGAGCGCCATCCACCCCTGGTCCATCCGGACAGCGTAGGCACCGCCTGCCCTGCTGCGCACGGCGTTTCACCGACTGTCGATCGCCCAGCGCGCGGCGAAGAACGGCCGGGTGAACTCTGTGTCAGAAAGCGTGCCTGTCGTCATGCCGCTGCAGCCGCACGGAGCCACGGACCATGCCTACCAGTGAATGTTCAAGGCATCGAGTGCGCGGACCCGGTCTGCGGGGAGGCGCTCTTTGCGGCGGCGGGCGTTGCTGATCCACTGCCCGAGACGTACGGGTTCCCCATCGACGACTTCGACGTGGCGCTGGGGAACATCGAGGTGCCCTTCCCGATGGTGGAAGGCGCGGGCGGCAGCCAGGCCCTGCTCTGGCTTGTGGGCGGCCGGTTTCCGTTTCTCCGGGGACGGCTCGGTATTCTGGATCAGGCCGAGATCAGCCAGGAGACGCTGCTGGGTGGGGTGCAAGCGCTCGGGATGGAGGCGCTGGTTGTGCAGCCACTCCCCCAGGCGGTGTCCGTCATCGGTGTTGTAGTCGCGGGGCACGTCGGTCAGACGGTGGCCGGCCGTGTGATGTCTGCGGGCAGCGTGATAGGCGCGATGCCAGGTCAGGGGCCAGGGCGGATTCCAGTGCGGATCGAGGTCCTCGAGGGCTTGAGCGCGGGCGGGTGCAAGGTCCTCGGCTCGTTTGCGTTGGGTGGCCAGCCACCGGCCGAGGGCGAATCCGTCGTGGTGGTGGTCGACGGGAACGGCCAGGTGGCCGTGGTGATGGGTGTAGGCGGTGGCGTGGGCGAGGCCGCGGTCGAAGGCGTGCTGCTGGGGGTTCCAGATGATGCCGAGGCGTTCGAGGGCTTGGGTGCGGGCGGGGTCGAGGGCGCCGGTGGTGTGGAGGTGGCGTTGCCAGGTGAGCCAGCGGCCGAGCGGGTAGTCGTCGTTGTCTTCGTAGGTCTGGGGGGCGTCGAGGTGGTGGTGGGTGCGGTGGTACCGGCGGGCGGCGGTGAGGCCGCGGCGCCATTCGGCGCTTTTCGGGTTGAGGACGCGCAGGGTGAGGGCGAGGGCGACTTCCTCTTGCTGGGTGGGACGTTCGAAGTGGAGCCAGCCTCCCGGGTCTTCGGTCCCTTGGGTGGGGCGGTGGGTGCGGGGGTCGGCGAGGCGTGCGGTGAGGCGTTCGTCGTGGGCGCGCAGGGCTTGGACGGTGCGCCAGAGGGGGGTGTAGGCGTCGGCGCTGAGGAGGTCGTCGGGGTCTTCGTCGGGGGTGAGGTAAACGGGGACGATGAGGGTGGCTTTTTTTCCGGCGCCGGGGGTTTGTCGTAGGGCGCGGCCGACGGCTTGGACGGTGTCGACGGGGCTGTTCTTGGGGTCGGCGAAGACGACGGCGTCGATGGTGGGGACGTCGATGCCTTCGCCCAGGACGCGGGCGTTGGACAGGACGGCGGGTTGTTCGGGGTGGGTGTGGGTGGCGAAGTCGAGGAGGATGCGGCGGCGGGTGCGGGGCGGGTGGGTGCCGCTGATCCATTGCGACCAGAGGCCTTCGGGTTGCAGGTCTGTGGGGAGGGCGGCTGCGGTGTCGGGGAGGGTGGTGGCGAACGCGCGGGCGTCGGCCACGCGGTGGTGGAAGGTCAGGACGCGGCGCAGCTGGTGGTCGTGGATGGCTCTGAGGACGGCGACCTGGTGTCCGGCGAGGCGTAGGCCGTCGGCGCCTGCGCCGGGGCTGGTGGCGAGCCAGTCGCGCAGGTCGGTGTTCTGGATGACGGGGACGAGGATCTGGTAGTCGGCGAGGAGGCCGAGGTCGATGGCGTCGGAGAGGGTGAGGCGCCAGGCGACGGGGCCGAAGAGGGTTTCGTCGTCCATGGAGGCGACGGGGGTGTCGCTGTGGTCGGTGTCGGGGTCCCAGATGCGGGGGGTCGCGGTGAGGTAGAGGCGGCGGGTGGCGGGGACCTGGTCGTCGTGGTGGATGCCTGCCCAGGCTTTTCCGAGGCGGCCGGCGGTGCGGTGGGCTTCGTCGACGACAACGAGGTCCCAGGGTGGCAGGTGGTGGTCTCGGTGGGCGTTGATGACGGTGGGCAGGGAGGCGTAGGTGGCGTAGACGGTCACCGGGCCGGTGGGCGGGTTGAGTTCGGACAGCTCGGCGGGTTTCGTCGTCATCGGGAGGTTGCCGGCTGAGGGGTGCTCCATGGCCTGGCGGGCGGAGCAGACGGCTACCGCTGGGCCTGTGTGGCCGGCGGCGTGCCAGGAGCGAACGGTCTGGGAGAGCAGGTCCAGAGTCGGGACCAGGACCAGGACCCGCCCGCGCGGGGTGACGCGGGCGGTGGTGCGGGCCGCGATCAGGGTCTTCCCGGTGCCGCACGCGGCGATCACGCTCGCCCGCGCATGGGTGCGCAGCGTTTTGACCGCGGCGGTGACGGCTTCCTTTTGATGGGGGCGGAGCTCGATGGCGGCGGTCGGCATGCTCTCCTGGCCGGTTCTTGGTCGGGACGGTGTTCTCAGGCTTCGCGGATGCGGTGGCCGGTGGGGCGGTGTGCGTGGTGGTGGGTGTTCCCCTGTCCGGTGGCTCTGACGTTACAGATCGGTGTTGATCAACGGGCGGAGTGTGGAGCCGTTGCGGTGTTTCATCACGTTGAGCTGGCTGGGGATGCGGCGGCTGAGTTCGGCGACGTGGCTGACGATGCCCACTGCCCGGTTTCCGGCGCGTAGTTGGTCCAGGACGTCCATGACTTCTTGGAGGTTCTGTTCGTCGAGGGTGCCGAAGCCTTCGTCGATGAAGAGGGTTCCCAGCGGGCGGCCGCTGGCTTCCTGGGTGACGACGTCGGCGAGGCCGAGGGCGAGGGCGAGGGAGGCGGTGAAGGTTTCGCCGCCGGAGAGGGTGGAGGTTTCGCGTTCGGTGCCGGTCCAGGTGTCGAGGATTCTCAGCCCGAGGCCGGACTTGAGGCGTCCGCGTCGGCCTGCGTCCTTGTCGGCTGTGTGCTGGAGGAGGTAGCGCTCGGAGGTCATGGCCTGCAGTCGGATGTTGGCTGCGTCGGCGATCTCTTCGAGTCGGGCGGCCAGGACGTAGGCCTCGAGTTCCATGCTGAGGGTGTTGGCGGTGGTAGTGGCGGAGGCGATGCTGGCCAGGCGGTCGGCGAGGGCGTGGCGTGCCTGCAGGGGTTCCAGGTCGCTGAGGCGGGCTTTGAGGGTGGAGATCAGGTCGGTGAGGGCGGTGACGCGATGATCGGCTTGCTGGCGGTCGGCTGCGGTCTTCTTGGCTCGTTCTTCGGCCTCGGTCAGGGCTTTGGCCGCGGCTTGTGGGTCGGCGGGGGGCTGGGGGCCCGCTTCCAGGAGGGTCGGAGTTTTCAGGAGGTCGGTGACGACGGCGTCGTCCTTGCCCCACTGGTCGAGTTCCTGGCTCCACTGTTCGAGGAGCGCTGGGTCCTGGAGGGCGGCGGTTGCTTGGTCGAGCGTCGGGAACCCGGCGTCGTGGGCGGTGGTGGTGGCGGTGGTCGTCGCGTCCCGGTGGCGGGCGGCTGCTTCGGCTGCCTTCTGGGCGGCGTCGATGGCGCCGGAGAGGTTCTGGGCGGTGCGGCTGAGTTCGGTGATGCGCTCGTCGAGGGTGGTGGCGGTGCCGCGTGCGGCGGCCAGGGTGTGAGCGAGGGCGGTTTGCTGCTGGGCCAGGGTTTTGGTGCGTGCCTGGCATTCGGTCACACGGGCCTGGGCTGCCTGGCACTGCTGGGTGCGGGTGTCGTGTTCTGTGCGCAGGCGGGTCAAGGTCTCCTGGGCTGAGGGCAGTGCGGCGGCGGCCTCGCATGCGCCCCGGTAGGCCTTCTTGACCTTGGTGAGCTGTGCCTTGAGCTCGTCGCTGGGGGTGGGACCTGCTGCTCCGGATGCTTCGGCGTGCTGGGTGGCGAGGCCGTGGCGGTGGCTACTGGCCTGGGCGTGCAGCGTGTCGGCCTGCTCGTGTAGGGTGCAGGCCTTTTCCTCGTCCTCGCGTGTGGGCTGGTCGGGTTGGCGTTGGGCTGGCTGTGGGTGGTCGGGCGAACCGCAGACCGAGCACGGGGTCCCGTCGGCGAGTTCGTCGGCGAGTTCTCCGGCCATGCCGTCCAGGCGGCGTTCGCGTAGGTCCAACCACAGTCTTTTGGTTTCGAGGGCTTCAGCAGCACGGTCGGTTTCCGTTTTCGCGGCTGAGACGAGCTTGCCGCTGAGGGTGTCGCGGAGGCGTGCGGCTTTGAGGTGGGCGTTGAGTGTCTGGATGTCCTGCTCGTGTTGCGGTACCTGGTCGGCCGCCTTGGTCATGTCGGCGAGGCGTCCGGTGTGTTCTGCCTCCAGTGCAGGCCATGCGGTCAGCCATTGCTCGTCTTCCTCGAGATCGGCCCTTGCCTGCTCCTCTTTGGCGTTGAGGTCGGTGATCTGGACGCCGAGCTGCGTGTGCTGCTGTTCGTCTGGCAGCAGCCCTTCGGCTCGCCCCTTCTCGGCGTGGTGCTGTTCAAGGGCGTCCCGCAGCTGGGGAACTGACGTGTCTCGGTGCTCGTCGGGCAGCAGCAGGCGGGCGTCTTCCTCGGCGTTATTGGCCGCGCCCAGGGTGAGCGCTGTGCGCTTCACCGTGTCCAGGAGGGGGCGCAGTTGTTCTGCGCGCCGTCCGGCGTCCAGTTGCGAGCGGAGCCTGGGGTGGTCGGCGGCCTTGTCGTCGAGAGCTGCACGGCGTGCTTGGGCCTGCGCGTGCTGGGTTTGGTGGTTGGCAAGCTCGATGGTGCGCTGATGTTCGGTCTTGGCGTTCTGGTGCTCGATGTCGCTGCGTTGCTCGTCGGCCACGGCTGTGGCGTGGGCGCTCTGAGCCCGGGCGCTCAGGTGCTGGGCCCAGGGCAGTATGTCGGCGGGGTGCTGAGGGTGGGGACGGGATGGCTCTTCGGCGCCGGTGCCCTCCTGGTGAAGGAGTGGGCCTGCTTCCTGGTGGATGCGTTCGCCGAGCTGCTGGAGGGTGGAAGTGACCTCGTTGAGATCCTCCTGAGCAGCTTTGCTGCGATTGGTGAGCCAGGCCTGCAGTTCCTGGAAGCGTCCGGTGTCAAAGAGGCGGCGCAGCAGCACGGCGCGGTCCTTGGCGTCGGACCGCAGGAAGGTGGCGAAGTCGCCTTGCGGCAGGAGGACGACCTGGCAGAACTGTTCCTTGGACAGGCCCAGGGCCGCTTCGATCTCTCTGGCGGTGTCCTGGTGGTTGGCGCTGACCGGCTCCCACTTCGCAGCGCCGTCTGGGGTACTGGTCTGTTGGTGGAGCTCGACGGTGGCCTCGGCGGTGGCGGTGCCGGTCTTGGCACGTGTGCTGGGGTAGGACTGCCTGGGCTTTCGCGTGATCTTGAGACGGCGTCCGGCTGCGCTGAACTCCAGGATGATCTGGGTGCGCGTTCCGGTGGGGGCGTGGTCGCTGCGCAGGCGGTGGGTGGGGCGGATGCCGGGCACAGTGCCGTAGAGGGCGAAGCAGACGGCGTCGAGGATGCTGGTTTTCCCGGCTCCGGTGTCACCGCGCAGCAGGAACAGACCGTTGCTGGCCAGGGCGTCGAAATCGACGGCTTCCGTACGGGCGAAGGGCCCGAATGCCTGGACCGTCAGGTGGTGGAGGTACATCAGCTGGCCTCTCGTGCGGCGGCTGCGGTGCGGACGCTTTCGAGTCCTTCTCGCAGCAGGTTCTGCTCTGGGGTGGTGGCGGGAGCGCCGGTGACGTGGTCGAGGAAGCCAAGGGTGATCTCGTGGTCGCTGCGGCCGTTGACCCGGGAGCGGTAGGACTCCTGCGAGGCGGTGTGCTGGTGGGAGAAGCTCAGTTTCAACGCATGGGGGAAGCGCTGTTTCAGGCGTTCCATGGCCATGTGGGGGCGGTTGGTGTCGGTGAGCGTGATGTGGAGCCAGCAGTCCTCGTACTCGGCGTGCTCGGGTTGGGTGAGCAGGTCGCTCAGGGGGCCGGTCAGCTGACGCAGGCGGCGGGTCACGGGACAGAGGATCTTGCGGGCTGTGACGTCGGAGCCGGCGTCCAGGTCGATCAGCCACGTGGCTTTGGGATAGTCGGCCTCGGAGAAGGAGTAGGCCAGCGGGGATCCGCTGTAGCGGATGCGTTCGCTGATCTCTTGGCAGCGGTGCAGGTGTCCCAGCGCCACGTAGTCGGCGCCGGTGAAGACTGAGGCGCTGGCTGAGGGGACGCCGCCCGCGGTGATGTCGCGCTCGCTGTCGCTGGTGTCCGCCCCGGTCACGAAAGCGTGGGCCAGAACGACAGACCTGGTGTTGCCGGGGCGGGTCGCGAGATCGGAGCGGACTCTGTCCATCGCCGCGGTGAGCACAGCCTGGTGGCTGGGCTTCTCGGCCCCGAGCTGCGTATGGACCAGGCCGGGTTCGAGGTAGGGCAGGCCGTAGAAGGCGACAGGTCCGTGCTCGTCGTGCAGTACGGCGGGGCGGGCGCAGTCCTCCACGCTGGTGCGCAGGTGGATGCCCGCGCGCTCGATCAGCCGGGAGTTGACGCCTAGGCGGCGTGGCGAGTCGTGATTCCCGCTGATCATGACGAGCGGTACCTGAAGGTCGGCGAGTTCCCCGAGGACCCAGTTGAACAAGTCGATCGCGTCGAGGGGCGGGATGGCCCGGTCGAAGACGTCGCCCGCTACGACCACCGCCTCGACATGCTCCTGGCGCACCGTGCTCAGCAGGTGCTCGAGGAAGGTGCGCTGCTCCGCGAGGAGCGGCTCCCGGTGCAGTTGACGGCCCAGGTGCCAGTCCGAAGTGTGCAAGATCCGCATAAACGCAGACCGTAACCACCAAGGCAGGTGTTACGGGCGGCTTTACCGATAAACGCCCTTGGCTCTGAACTGAACAGGTATACGAAGAAAGGTTCCCCTGCGGGCAGCCCAAGGGAACGGTCGGAGGGGGCCAGCAGCGATCACATGCTCCCTCCGAGTGCGCAGGGTCGTACGCCCCCGCCCCGTCCTCGGCATGCCACCGACAGGTCGTGGTGCCCCGGCGCCGGCGCCGGCTTCGTCAGCTCGGCCGTGAGCGGGACCGTCAACCATGGTGAGGATGACCACCCTGCTAACGGCGCCGATGGATGGGCGCCGCCACCTGCTGCCCGCCGCACAGGACCGGTAGGAACACGTTGCAGCGATCACAACCGGGCGAAGGACAGCCCATCTACGGAGGCAGCAAGGACAGTTCAGTGATGGGAAGAAGCCAGGGAGCACCTCCTGCAGTACCGGCAGCCGCTGAACGGTACATCTCCGGAGCCCGGGGGCCGGCCCTCTCGGTCACCGGCGGCCGGGCCCCGTAGCAAGTGCAGGAAGAACGGCGGGAGCGGCGGAGGCGCTGCTCGGGCGGACCTACGGGTTGATCAGAGCAGCCCCGGTGCCGACGGCAGAGCCGTATCTTTGGTCATCAACACGTGCGTGTTCGTTAATCCGGCCGCCTGCTCCCAGCCCTGGTGCTTCCAGAACCCCAGTGCCTTCTCCCAGTCCGCATCCTTCTTGTGAACCTTCAGGTAGCCCCCCCCCGGGCGGACCTGGCGGGCCAGCTCCGCCGTGACGTGGCTTTCCAGCAGTGCGCTGTATCCGCGGCCGCGGTGTTCCTTGTCGGTGATCAGGTACGCGAGGTAGAGAGGCCAGGTACGGCCTGCGGTCTCCTTCGGTCTCTGCCGATGGACTACAGCCACCGACACCACCGCGCCAGCGTCATCCAGCACCCACACGCCTCGCCGCGCGCCGTCTCCGCACTCCGTCTGCTCCTGCAGATCCGCTTGCCACCGGGCCGGTCTGCACTCCTCCTCCCATACCTGGGTCAGGAGCTCGATCACGGGTTGGCAGTCGTCCGGCGTGGCCGGGCGCAGTAGAGGATTCGGCACCCCGCCAGTATGAACGGCACGCCCCCAATAGCTCGTTCGTAGTCATGAATCTCGTCCGGGCCGTTGGCAAAGGGCTTCGGAACAGCGCCCGTTGCGGCGGCCCGTTCATGAACACAGATCCTGACAGGCTGGGCCTTCGAGAAGCTGGGCTTCCTGCGGAGGGCCGGTAGGGACACCGGGATCGCCGCGCAAGCCCGTGTAGGTACCGTCGCCGCGTCGCGGCCGCGGTCTGGAACACCGGTGTTCAGGCGCACGCGGGCACCACGGCTTCACTCGTTCCCGGCCGGGGCCGGGAATGCTTCCGGTGGAACACCCTGACAGCATCAGCTGCAGCGGCGCGGGCGTCTCTTTTCCCCTGGTTACTACCTTGATTGTGTGTGCTTGCCGACCCGCCATTCGTCGCGAGACCGTGAGCGAGCACCACCCCGCTACACCGATCACCATGCACCGGGTTCCGCCTTGGGCGGCCCGACCGCCGCGTGCGTGTCGCGACGGCCCGCGAAGGTCGCGAGCACCGTCGGAAGGAAGACCTCGATGCGTGACGGTCGGTGTGGGGGCAGCGGGGAGGACGCTGAGCCGGAACCTGGTTCCGGGTCGGACGAGCCTTCGTTGTCGCGGAGGTGGTGGCCGTTAGTGGGCGCTTCACAGCGTGGGTGGTGGGAAGGGGTGCGTACTGTGCTGTGTGTAGTCGAGGCGGTCGCGTTCCTGACCGACACGCAGGCCCTCGCCTCTACGGCGAGGGCCCTCACCGCGGTGGGTAACGTGGTCGTCAACGCCGGCATGCCTGAGCGACCATGACACCTGGGTCCGGCCGCCAGCGCGGCGGCCGGACCCCTTCTTCGTTACGGCCCTTCCAGGTAACCGCATTTGGCGGCAGGAGCCAAGAAGTGTCGGTCCAGATGCCCGGCCAGGAGCACGAAAAGCGTTTCGTGCCGAGTGAGAAGGAGGCGGCCCGTGACCGAAGGCGCAGGTTCTTGTCGTGCCTGCGGTCGGGCTCTGCCTCCCGCACGCAAGGCAGGACGCCCATGCCGGTACTGCTCGAGCACCTGCCAGTCTGCAGGACGGCGTGCCCGTGCGCGCGATGCCGCCCTTCTCCCCCGGCGCGGTGGGCCCTGTACGGCACAACTGGCCGGACGGCGATCCCCGAAGCCCGCCGCGTACACGCTGTTCGTCAGCGAGGCGTCGTTCCCGTTCTGTTCCGCCTCCTACACCGTGACGGCCCAGTACCTGCTGGACCAGCGCATCCCTGCTTCCGATCTCGTCACCGTCGAGCTTCCAGGCCCGCCTGGGCCTGCTGTGCCGGAACCAGTGCGGACCAGCCCGAAGGACGAAGGGCCGGTCCGGCGGACCCGGCTGCTGCTGGTCGAGGACGATGACGCGATCCGAGAGGCACTGCGCTTCGCGCTTACACGCCGGGGCTACGAAGTCCAGGCCGAGGGCACAGGACGCGCCGGGCTCCGCAGCGCATACCCACAGCACCCCGACCCGGTCCTGCTCGATGTCACGCTGCCGGACATCAACGGTATGGAGGTACCACACAGAGCTGCGCACCATCAGCGATGTCCCCGTCATTTACCTCACGGCCCGGAGTGACCCCATCGACGTGGTCGTCGGTCTGGAAACCGGTGCGGACGACTACATCATCAAGCCGTACCAAGGCGCGGAGATCAACGCCCGGATCAGACGGGTGCTGTACCGCTACCGGGCGGCCGAGCGCCGGGAGGGGGATGTGTACGACGACGGGCTGTTGCGGCTGGACTCTGCGCAGCAACAGGCGCGGACCGCGGGAAGCCCGCTGCCGCTCTCCAGAACCGAGTTCCGCGTGCTCAGCCGCCTGGCACGCCATGCGGGTGCGGTGCAGCACTTCGGGACACTGCTCGAGGCCGGCTGGGGTGCCGCGAATCCGGGTGCGCGTGACCGGGTCAAGTTCACCGTCTCCCGCTCGCGCGGCAAGCTCGACGCAACGCCGGTGGGCGGCGGGTCCATCGTCTCGGTCCGCGGGATGGGCTACCTCTACCGCTCCCCCACCACACCCGCTCTGCCCGCCTCCCCCAAACCCGTGTCCGGATCAACTGGGTACGGCCACACACATGCTCTGCGCAGCAAGTCCCCCCAAGCCTCGCCGGGCAGGGCGGGGAGTAGCTGACTTCGATATGTTCCGGCGAGGGAGGGCGCTGGACGTGTTGATCCGGACGAGCCCGGACGCCGGTGGGGCGCTCCCCCCCCTGGCTCTGCCGTGTGGGCCTGGAGCAGCCCGGCTGTGACGCGACGGCAGGTGGTCAGGTGTCTCGTGGCAACCGTAAGTGCAGTGTTCTCTCTGTGGAATGGGCCGGGGAGGAACGGGTGCGGAGGGTAGGGCGGGGAAGGGCTGAGTCGTTCGACGAACTGAAGCCGGTGGGCTGGTCGTTCGTAGGGTCATGGGGTTCGGATGGGCAGGCCGGAGCGGGTCTGCCCGGCTGGGGGGTAAGGGCGTTGGGGGCCCATCCAGATAGGGGGAGTTTCGCTGCTCAGATAATCGCTCACTACTTGGTCCCGGAGGTATGCAAAGTCGATGCTGTTCTCGGATGACGGCAGACGCCGCATCCCCTGCCCGACGGCATCCCCCCGTCGTAGGGTTGGCCCTCACCCGGCGCCCGCACAGCCTGCTCTGCGTCGTGCACGATCCCCGCAAGTGCAGGCCCCGTCTCACACCGCCCGCTCCCCTGGCGGAGGACCACCGCGGACTGCCCATCGCCGAAACCCTCAGCGAGGGGTAGGGGTGGAATCCCTCCGGCACCGCAGGCAAAGCAGTCCGGGCGCGGCTGGCTTTGCCACCCGCTCCGGCCCGCAGAAGGCCTTGAGGAACCTCTGGACATAAACCCCGCGGGCCGGAGGGAGAAGCAGCCCGCAGGCAGCCGGTCAGGGATTCTCAAGGCATGAACTGGGCTGCCGGCTACCCGTCTGAAGCAACCGGCACTGGCTAGGAACCGGACGGAGCCGAGGAAGCGGAGACGGGGTTGTAGAACACCGAACGTCCCTGCTTGGAACGCTCCAGCAGTCCCTGGGCGACCCCCTGCTCCAGAGAGTTGCGCACCACTGTCACCTGGACCGTGCGCTCAGGGTGCGCCTCAGTGAGTGAGGCCGCTACTTCTGCGGCGGACCTGGGCTCGCTCTGTCCTCCCAGGTAGGCGGTGGTCAGCTCCAACCACGTCGGCTCACCTACCTTCTTGGGCGACACGGTCTTCTTGGATGCCTTGCGCCCGGCGGCGGCAGCGGACTTCCCTGCTGCTGTCTTGCTGTTGGAGCCCCGCGCCGCGGGAACTGCGGCCCCCTTGCGGTTCTTGCGCTGCTTCGCTGCCTGCTCGGGCGTGCCGCCGAGCACTTCCTGCATCTTCGTCAGGACCTGCTCACTGTCCTCCAGGCGGACAAGCTCATCCTGCAACCGCGCCAGCTCGCTGCGCACGCGCTCCTGCTCGCTCCGGTTCGCCGCCAGGTCATCAGCGACCCGCTGCGCATAGTCGGCCGTGACACTCTGAACGGGAAGGTTTCCAGACATGTAGTCCTCGACTCTCGACGTGGGCGGGCGTGTAGCGACGATCGTACCCACACGAATCAAGCCAACCCGCCAGTGCGTCTAGGTTCTGTCGTCAAATGTCAGGCCCACATCAGGAGTGATGCGAGGGCGACGGCGGCTTCGTAGGACTCGGCGTTCTTGTCGTACCGGGTGGCGATGCCACGCCACTGTTTCAAGCGGTTGAAGCAGCGTTCCACGACGTTGCGGTGCTTGTATGCCTCGCGGTCGAAGCCCGGCGGGCGGCCTCCGTGGCTGCCTCGCCGGGCCCGGTTGCGGGCCTGGTCGGCCCGTTCGGGGATCGTGTGCGGGATGCCGCGCCGGCGGAGCCACGCGCGGATCGCTTTCGAGCTGTAGCCCTTGTCGCCCAGGACGTGATCGGGCCGGACGCGGGGCCGACCGGGTCCGATCCGGGGCACCCGGATCGCTTCCATCACCGCGGTGAAACGGGTGCAGTCGTTGGTGTTGCCGCCCGTGACGACGAAGCCGAGCGGGCGGCCTCTGCCGTCGCAGGCTAGGTGGATCTTGCTGGTCAGCCCGCCTCTGGACCGGCCGAGGGCCGGGTCGCGGAGCCCCCTACTTTCGGGCCCCGGCCGCGTGCTGGTGGGCGCGGACGACCGTGGAGTCGACGGACACCAGCCACTCGATGTCGCCCGCCGCGTCCGCCTTCGCCTGGGCGGCCCGCAGCATCCGGTCGAACGTGCCGTCCGCCGCCCATTTGCGGAAACGGGTGTGGAGCGTGGCCCACGACCCGTAACGTTCGGGCACGTCCCGCCAGGCCGTCCCGGTCCGGAACTTCCACACGATCCCGTTCAGGACTCGGCGGTCGTCCAGCCGCTTCCGCCCCCGCAACGACTCGGGCAGCAAGGGCCGGACGAACTCCCACTCGGCATCAGACAGTTCATGACGACGTATCACGACCCCATAATCCACCAGCCGTGATCATTTGAAGACAACGCCTAGTGAGAAGGCGGCCGCCGAACTGATCCCCCTCTGGTCGTGAGGTGCAGATACACCCGCTCACCAGTGTTCGCGCCCTGTAGGTGTGGCTGGGAATCGGTGCCTCCATGCTCCGGGCAGTGGTCGTTCCGGAGCCTTCCCGGAGGTCTGGCATCTTCGCCGGTGGGCCCCAGTGTGCCATCGGAGCGAGGAACCGTGGGTGGCCTCTGATCCGCCAGGCAGACCAGTCCAGCCAAGACGCTTGCACAACACACAGTCAGCCGCGAGGAGGCCGCCTCGTTCAGTGAGCTTCTTCAGCGTTGCCGCTCCAGAGTGAGGACGGCTTTGGCGATTGACGTCATGCGGTTCGGACTGCATCTGGATCTGCGGAAGATCCGCCAGGACTTCAAGCGGGCGACGCCGCGTTCGACTGGTGCCCGTGCCGCGGCCAGGGCCCGGTTGAGGGTCTTCTCGGTCGGGGTGAGTTCCTGCAGGGGCCTGCGTTTGATGCCCGTGGTCAGCCAAGGGCCGCCGCCCTGGAAGGCGAGATCGGCCAGGATGGGGACGCCCTGGCGCTCGCAGATGCGGATGATGCGGTGGGTACGGACGGCGGTGAGGTCATGGGTTCGGCCCGGCAGGGCGGGTGAGAGCCACAGCAGCCGACCGTCCGGATCGGTGGCCACCTGCACGTTCACTCCGTGCCGGCGATGCTTGTGGGAGTAGTCGGCCCGGCCGTCGCCGACCCGGTCGCACTCGGCGAGGGTGCCGTCCAGCAGAACGAAGTCGGGGTCGGCCTCGCGAAGGACTTTCAGCAGGCCGGGCGCTCGTTCGGCGAGCAGGTGGATGACCGCGCTGGTGTAGGCGTGGGCGGTGGACTCGCTGATTCCGAACGCGGCAGCGATCTTCGCCAGGGTGGTGTGTTCGCGCAGGTACACCAGTGCCACTATCGCGCGCTGGGACGGGCGGAGCTTGCAGCGCCGGTCGCCCTCACGGGTGACGATGAGCATGGTGACCCACTCCACGAGTGCGTGAGGCAGGTCGAGTGCGGCAGGATAGATGACCAACGAGGCCCCTGAGCAGCGTGGTTGAGACGTCAGACATCTCGATCAACTGCCCAGGGGCCTCGCTCGTTGCGCTTGGCGGGTGTCACCTGATCGAGGCCCAGCTCGAAGAAGCTCAGTCAAGCCACGCCCTGTACGCCGAAGGCTCTTGTGCCGTTCGGGGCGTACCTTCGGCTGCCACGGTCAGCCGATGTGCGTAGGCATCGCTCCCGGCCGGCTGTTGGGTTGGCTGTGCTGCCCCGGCGAGGTCAACGATGGCGCCAGGTACGGATTTCCAGGTGGGTGATGTGGGCGTCGGCATGAATGCGACCGGTTTCCACAAGCCACCGGTGGATGGCCGCGGTGACATCTCCGCCCGCCGCATCAACACGACGAGCGATATCGGCTGCCGCGAAGCCGCCGGTGGTGGCCGATCCGTAAGAGCGTTCCTCGGTGTGATCAGCGCGCTGGATGACGTGGCGGCGGATGCCGGGTGAGTCGGTGCGGCTTCCTGACACGTGGACGTAGCCGGTCTTGGCGAGGCGCACGGTGAAGGCCAGGCGCAGGCCCTGGCGGGCGGCTTCGGCGATCAGGGGACGTAGCCGGGCGGAACCGGAGGCGATGGCTTGTGCTCCGGCGCGTCCGGTGCCGGAGCCGGTGGGGGTGATGAGGACGGCTTTGGTGCGGACGCGGGCTCGGGTGCCGCTGGCGGTGGTGCGGCGGGTGGTGTGGAGGGCAGCGATCGCGGCGAGTTCGGTGACGTCGCTGATGCCTGCGGTGTGGACGGCGGTGAGGACCTGGGTGAGGGCGGGAACGAAGGCTGCGCCCTTGTTCTTTGTGTAGAACTGGGAGACGAGGGACGCGTCGCGGTTGATGATGCGGGCGATGTCGCGTTTGGTGTAGCCGGCCTGTTGGAGCCGGTCGGCGAGCCGGGCTGCTTCGTTGCGTTGCGGTACCGGGGGGTGCCTGCGGCGCGGTGGCATCAGACCCCCTCAGAGGTGGGCGCGGCGTGGTGGGCCGCGCGGCCCCTGTCGCGGAGGGTCAGGAGTTCGTCTTCGGTGGTGGGGGCGGTGATGGGGCCGGGGAGGTGGCCTTTGTTGAGGTAGTCGCCCGGCTGGCCGTGGTGGGGCCATGTCCGGGGCTGGGTGAGGTAGACAGCGTCGGTGCGGAAGGCGACGATCGTGCCGGGCGGGGCGTGGAGGGCTCCGGCGTAGGTGTTGTCGTCGCGGTGGCGCTGGGAGAGCAGGGCGGCGCGGGCGGAGGACCAGATGTGGGCGGCCCATTCGGGGTGGGCGTTGGGGTCGCGGGTGAAGCCGGTGGGGCGTTGCCAGGTGATGGTCTGGTCGTCGAAGCCGATGATTTCGGCGTCCGGGGGGACGTCGCGCTCCATGGTGCGGGGTGTGGTGCCGGTGACGGTGCGGGGGCGTTGGGCGAAGGCGCCGATGCCGTAGAGGAGGAGGGCTCGGACGGCGCGGGCGGCGAGGTGGGCTGCGGTGCGCTGGTCGGGGTCGCCGTTCAGGTCGGCCTGGGCGGTGAGGGAGGACCAGGCTTCCTTGAGTTTCTTGGACCAGTCGTCGAGTGGTTTGCCGTCGTCGAAGAGGATCCCGTCGAGGATCTCGATTTTCCACGGGGTGTGGGGGTTGGACAGGGCGGTGTGGATTTCGGGGCCGCCGGCCCAGGTGGTGAAGGTGGTGCCGGGGGTGGCGGGGTAGTGCCAGGCGCGGTCGCCGGGGGCGGGTGCGGGGAGGATTCCGATGTGGTTCCAGGTGTCGGGGACGGTGACGCGGACGTGCCAGTGGCCGCAGGCGAACAGGGCTTTGGTCTGTTCTTTCTGGGACCAGGACGCGAAGGTGGCCGCGGTGACGCGGCGGGGGGTGCCGACTCCGGATTTCCAGGTGTGTTTGGCGTAGGCGAAGGTGCGGTCGTACTCGACCAGGGCGGGGAGCTGGGCGGGAACGCGGGGCGGGGTGATGAGTTCGGTGCGGCCCTGTCCGGCGGTGGCGTGGAAGAGGCCGCGGAGCTCTTCGGACAGGACGGGGTAGCCGTCCGCGTGCTGGCCCTTGGTCGGGATGGTGCGGGTCCACAGGTCACGGCCGGTCTGGGACGGTGAGCCCATCAGGACGGCGTCGGGCCAGTGGCGGCGCAGGGCCTTCCACAGCAGGACGAAAGCGTCACGGATGACGGCGGGCTCCGCCCCGTCGGTGTCGAACCACTCCCCCGTCGATCGGATCTCGACGTGCTGCTCGCCGTGTTCGCGCTGGTAGCGGGCGACGGGGTTGCGGGGGTGGACGAAGTGGCCGGCCATCCGGTCCTTGCCGCGGCCGGTGTCCGTGCGCCAGCCGGGTGTGGGGGCGTTCAGCCAAGCGGCGACGGTGTCCTTGAGGAAGGGGTGCTGGTCGGCCTGGCGGTGCCAGGGGGCTCCTGCGGTGATGTAGATCCGCTCGACGCCGCCGGGCAGGACGTGGAAGACGGTGTTCAGGATTTCCGCGGCGCTGGCGGTCGGCAGGTCGATGCGGAACGTCTGGTCGCGATGGATCAGCACACCGGTCTGCGTGTCGAGGAAGACAGTGCTGCGGGCCTGCTGGGTGAAGTTCGGGTGTGTGGAGGCGAGGTTGTTGGTGTGGGTGAACCAACGCTCCCCATCAGGGCCTTCGGGGATCCTGGGAAGCGTGCGCTGTGCTTCCTGGGCCGCGAGAGGAGCGGCGGCGGCCGGGGCAGGCTCAGAAGGGGCTGCGGGCAGTTCGGGTTCCGCTGCCGGTTCAGGGGAGGGGCGGGTCATGGCCGGGGCGACCGTGCCCGCCTGGGAGGGGGGCTGTGCGTGTTCGGTGCCGCTGGGCAGTGCTGTGTCCCCGGCGGGCTCGGGGGCTGGGACGGCTGCGGCGGGCGGAGTTGGCGGTTCGGGCGCCGGGGGCACGGGAGTGGGGTTTGGCTGTGCTGCGGTGGTGAGCCGGTCGGGGGCGAGGATGGGTGCGATCGCCACGATGTCGGCCAGGCTGAGTCCGGCGGCGGGTGCGATGCGCTCCGCCTTCGCCTTCTCGTATCCCGCGAGCGCGGTGATCTTGCGGGCGCGGTCCGTCTCCAGTTTCTCCAGCGTGGCCTGCGCCTTCCTGATGCCGTCCCGCAGGACGCGCAGCTCGGCCAGCTCCGCGTTGTAAGTCTTTGCGTCCATCATGATTCCTTGTGCCTGCGGGTCAGTTGGCGGAACTGCTGTGGGAGGGGACGTACGCGATCGCGCCGCTGGACTGCGAGGGCAGGCGGGTGCCCAGGAGGAGGTCCGCGATGTCCCGGTCGGTTTGCTGCGGTGCGGTCAGGTGCTTGACGGGAGTGGCCAGGTCGGTGACGTGTCCGGCCAGGACTGCGTCCGGAAAAGCGTGCCGCCCGCCGTTGCCTTTCTCCCAGCAGTTCAGGCCGGTAAGGACAGCCACCACGTAGCCGGACAGGGTCACCGGCAGCACTCCTCCGGCCGCCACACTCGCGGCATCACAGCGCCACCAGCCCCTCAAACGGTTGAGGAGTACGTCGGGGCCAAGACCTGCCGCGTATCCGATCGGCTCCTGGTGGTTGTCCTCGCTGGGGCGTGCCGCGTCGACTCGCAGTACTGCAACTTCTTTGACGTTGAGGCGATTCAAGGAGGGGTGGGCGCGCTCTTGCAGGGCTCGGACTACCCAGAGAGGTGTCATCACACGGACGCCGCGCCGGGAGAGTTCCGGGAGCACGCCTGCGGTGATGAGGCGCCGGTAGGTCGTGACGGCGCAGCCAAGCTCTTCGGCGGCTTGGCCTGTCGTGAGCAGCATGACGTGCCTTCATACCGGTCGGGGTGTCTGCTGCCGTGACGCTACCGCCACCCTCACCAACTATGCAAGTTACATCAGCTATCTGATTCGACTCGTCTCCGCTTGTTGCACCTGCCTGTGAATTGACCGCCCCAGGGGGCGACTGGCAACCGCATCTGCAGGCGACGGGGGGTGCCCGCCGTCAACGGCCCCCGAATCAGCCGACATGCCTGCCTTGGCGCTTCGGAAAGGAACCGCCCGCGCCGGCTGCCACACAGGGGCGGGTCGGTAGCCGGCCATGCCTGAGGCCCTGGTCAGCCGGAAGAACCAAGTTCATCGAGCCACGCGCGGGCGGCGCTGGCGGCACGGCGGATGACCTGTTCCTCGGCACCGACCCTGCTGGGCACCCCGATCCTTCGGTTGAGGCCCGCATTCACCTCCCGGTGGGTGGCACCTGTCGCTTTGACCAGGTCGTTGACCATAACCGTCAGTCGGGCGCGAGGGTTTGGATCGGTGTCGGGCCCACTGTCGTACTGCCCGTACCACTCGGGTTCAGGGTCACACTGCGCCTCACGCTCCGAGCAGGCTCCGCAGAACTCCAGAACACTGTCTACCTGCGCTCTCCCGCAGCTCACGCACACCCAGCTGTCGCAGTTCGCACACGATATCGAGGCCCCATCGGAGTCGCTTCCCCCCACCTGGTCCAGCGAGATGCACTCGCCGATGCACGGCCGCGGCGTGAAGGTGAGGGGTTTCAAATCGGCGCCCCGGGCCTGAAGCGCGGCGCGTTCTGCCTTCCAGCGGGCGTTGTACTCCTCCCGGGCACGGTCGCGTGCCTGCTGGCAGGCTTTCT
Source organism: Streptomyces durocortorensis (assembly GCF_031760065.1). NCBI lineage: Bacteria > Bacillati > Actinomycetota > Actinomycetes > Kitasatosporales > Streptomycetaceae > Streptomyces > Streptomyces sp. C11-1. The sequence goes on along the minus strand of NZ_CP134500.1, from coordinate 7,257,457 downwards.
GTTCCTCGGGGGTGAGATGACCAAAACAGGCGGCCACGGGCGGCGGCAGGTCATCGTAGGCCGGCCATTCGGCGGCCGGGCGGCGGCATCGGCCGCCTGTGGTCTTGCCTCGCCGACTGCATCCCGATGCCTGCCCCTCGACGGTCTCCTTCCTGCCAGGCCTGGAGGAGGCCTCCTTGGGCGGCGCCTGAGGCACCTGCGCGGGCGCCGTATCCTCATCCTCGGCCGCCAGTTTCGTTTGCAGGACCCGTCGCCAGTCCTCACCGATCTCGGGGAGCGCGGCAGCGGCACGCACCCCGTTGACCTGCAGCCCATGGCGCCCCGCGACGTGTACGAACACCGGCTCGATGGCTGCGAGGACCTCATCGGTGAATTGGGGAACGAGAGATGGCGGCATGATGAGGATGGCATCCGTCTGGTCTGCGAACCGGCTGCTGCACACCAGTTCCACGTCCCCTACCTCCGTCAGCAGGGCCGCGGCCCGGTTGTCGCCCCGCTCATGCATCAGGAATGCTGTTTGGCCCAGCGCACGGTGCAAAGTGAAGGCGGCTGGCACGTCCGGCTGGGATGGCGGGGCAGGAGCGGCGGCGGGTACGCGCAGCGGCGTTGCCGGGCCTACTGGACTGAGAGTCGGGGGCGCGGGTGGTGCATTGTCGAGGACCGACTCAACGGCGGCCGGGCGGCTGAGCACCTCTTCGAGTGCCTCCTCGAGCACGCTGATGGAGCCAGAACTGTCGAAGTTGTCCACCGCCCCCTGATTTTCCCACGCCAGCGTCAGTACGGCACCGTCGTAGAGAAGCCCCGTCACCTTCTGGCTCAGCAGAATCCAGGTGAACCGCCGCCGCTTCTTTGCCGCTTCCAGCACCTGCGGCCACAGCCCCTGCATGACCGCTGTCTCATCCGTCATACTCGCTCCCCACGTGATGCCTTTCAGCAGCGTAGAAGCAGACACTGACAACTAGGGCCTGTTCCAGGTTCGGATCATGTTGGTCGGAGGCTGCGGATCCAGATCACGGCGCCGCGCAGGCGGAGTCCGGCGAGGTAGCTGGCAGCGGTCTTGTCGTAGCGGGTGGCCAGGCCCCGCCACTCTTTGATCTTGTTGATGCAGCGTTCGACGGTGTTGCGGTCCTTGTACAGGTCCGGATCGTGACCGACCGGGCGGCCGCCGCGAGAACCCTTCTTCTTGCGGTTGGCGGCCTGGTCGGCCTTCTCCGGGATGACACTGCGGATTCGACGTCGCCGCAGGTAGGCGCGGTTCGCGCGGGAGGAATATGCCTTGTCCGCAGCGCGACACCACGGAATCATCGAAGCCCTCGCCGATGCAGAAATCAAATGCTGGGCGGACAAGGCGTATCAAGGAGCCGGCGGACCCGTCCGGGTGCCGTTTCGGGGCCGCCGCCTCAAGAGATGGAAGCGCCGCCACAACACCGCCCACACCAAGATCCACTGCCTGGGCGAGCAAGCCATGGCCACCCTCAAGGGGTGGCGCCTCCTGCGGAAACTCCGCTGCAGTACCAACCGAGTCACCGACGTCGTGAAGGCCGTCCTGGTCCTTCACCACGCATCAACGTGAGGTTGGAAAAGGCTCCATGCCATGACAACGAGGACCCCGGCCAGCCGTCGACAGGAAAGGTGCTCGATGCTGGCTCGAACGATTCCCGGCAAGCATCTTCGAGAGGCATGACCGCCATGACCGACTACCTGCAGGCCGTCTTCGCGATGCTGGGCCCCGGAGAGGAACGCTACGCCGCCCCTGCGGCCTGGCTCAGCCTGGAGGAGGAACTCGGCAGGACGTTTCCGGGGGACTACAAACAGATCGTCGACGCGTATGCGCCAGTGCAGATCAACGGACACCTCACCCTGCGTCAGGCTGGTGGAACCTGGGCGAGGAGATCCGCTCGGCATCAGAAGTCTGGGCTGATAGCAGATGGGAGTCCTACATCACTGGGCCGGACGACGATCCTCGCGTCTTCTGCCAACTCCCCCAGCTCAGCTTCGGAACCACCGAAGGTCTCATACCCATCGCCGCCACCGATCAAGGAGCTGCGGTCTTCGTAGCCTCGTCGGTCCACGGGTTCTCCGACAGTGTGGTGGTCCAAGGGGCAGAGGGCGACTGGGTCGGACACCCCATGACCTTCGCCGAGTGGTTGTACCGCCACCTCGTCGGTGAGGAGATGACCGGTTGGGACAGCGCGGCCTTCTACCCCGGCCCCGTGGGGCTGGAGTACCCACCTGCAGGACCAGGCCAGCCCACTCGCGAGGCATACGGCCCAGACCGCGGAATGTGATCCCGCACCAACTGAGACGACCTCTTACGAGCTGGTGCGTGATTGCGTTGGAGACATGGGTGCCTGACCTGGGAGTTTGTATCAGCCGGTGGTGTTGCGGTCGGAGACGAGGCCTGCCATGGCCCGGTAGGTGGCGGGCAGGTTCTCTCGGCGGTGGGTCCAGCGGACCAGTTGCTTCCAGCGTTTGTGGTCGGCGAGGGCGTGTTCGACGGTGATGCGCATCGAGGAGTGCCGGTGCCGGGCTTGTAGGCGGGCTTCGAGGACCTCGGGCGGGCTGATCTTGTTTCCCTTCCTGGGCGGGGTCACCGCTTGGCCGGGATGATCGCGACGGAGTCCGAGGTAGCCGTCGTCCAGGAGCACTTCGACGTCGCGAAAGTGCTGGAAACAGGTACCGATGCCTTCGTTGCGTGCGGCGGTCGCGTCATGCATCCGCCCTGGTCGCAGGGCATCGGTCCAGAGCCTGCGGCCCTCATGGTCGGCGACGACAGTGGCCTTCATCGTGTTCTGCTTCTTCTTCCCCGAGACGAAAGCACGGCGTCCGCCGCGGCTGGCCGGGGGCCGGCGGACCTGGACCTCGGTGGCGTCCAGCCGCAGCTCGATACCTTCGGCCTGGGCGTATGCGAACACATCCGCCGGGGTTCGCAGCCTCAGGCCGGGCCGGTCTGGGACCGCGCATCCCCGCTCTGCCAGCAGCCCTCGTATCTCGCCGATCGCACGGGTGATGGTGGAGCGGTCGACGCCGAACAGCAGCCCCAACGCCACATGCGGCAGATCGTGCCGCAAGTGAACCAACGTGGCCACGAGCCGGTCGACGAACACCAGCCAATGCCGGACACCGGCTCCTGCCTCACGCTTCCTGGCCCCGCCGCGAGCTTCGTGACGACGCCCCTCGACCACGGCCTGCCACGGGCCGGCCAACTCCTCAACCAGAGAAGCAAGATGGCCCCGCGAGACTCCCGTGAACACCTGATGCGCGAGAACCGTCCGACTGACCATGATCGCCACATCCGGATCATGACACCCACCAGCAAGAACACGTCACCCGCAATCACGCACCAGCTCGTAACTGGTCGTTTCAGAATGAGGTCCGCAGGCGGCGCAGGCATATGAGGCTGCAGGCCAGTTCGAGCAGACCTTGATGGAAATCGGCGCGTCGCTCGTATCGGGTGCGGAGCCGTTTGAACAGGTGCAGCCAGGCGAATGTACGCTCGACCACCCAGCGCACCTTGCCCAGTCCGGAACCGTGGGCGACGCCACGCCGGGCGATCAACGGCTTGATGCCGCGCTTCCACAGCAGGCGGCGGTACTTGTCAAGCAGCTGGGTGACGTCGTGCCGGTTGCCGCCGGTCAGCGTCATGGCGAGCGGGGTCCCGTGACGGTCGACTATCAGGTGGTGCTTGGAGCCGGAACGGGCGCGGTCGACGGGCGAGGGGCCGACGTGATCCCCCCTTTGAGGGCCCGGACATGCGAGCCGTCCACGGAGCAGTCGTCCAGGTCCAGCAGGTCGGCACGCCGAAGCTCGGCAAGCAGGGCAGCGTGCAGGCGTGGCCAGACGCCGGCCTCGGTCCAGTCCCGCAGCCGACTCCAGGCCGTCACCCCGGAGCAGCCCACGGTCTCCGCGGGGACATCACGCCACGCGACACCGGTCCGCAACACGAACAGGACGCCCGCGAGTGCCGCCCGGTCAGGAACACGCAGCCGTCCGGGGTAGCGGCGGCGCCGTTCGGGAACGGGCGGCAGAAGCGGGGCCACCCGCTCCCACAAGTCGTCAGGAACAAGATCAGCACGCACTCCGGACACACTGCCGACCAAGATCACCCAGCATAAGACCCGCAACTCGACTCATTCTGAAACGATCAGTTACACGGGCCGTCCAGGAAGTACGGCCACTCCTGGCCGCGCACGATCACCCGATCCCATCCTCAACCGCCAGATTCCGCACTCCGACAGACGTGGCTGCCCACCTCGACAGGTACGGCAGCCACCCGCCGAAGAAGATCAAACCAGCATGTTGATTCTCTGCGGGCCCTTACGTACGTACGTGAAGAGGCCCGTCCCGCCCTCATCGAGGTGGGACGGGCTTCCGTGTGCCTCACGCCTCCGCCGTGCGCGTACCGGCACGGAGTACGGACGCCCCGACCGGAGTGAGGGTGTGCAGCACGGTCGCGGCATGCCGGCTGCTGGTGATGAGCCCCGCGTCGCGCAGCGCGGTGGCATGCCGGCTGGCAGAGGACGCGGACACCCCGGCAGCACGGGCGATCTCCCCGGTCGTGGCGCCCGCGGCCACGGCGCACAGCGCGGCGGCCCGGGCCCGCCCCAGGAGGGCCGTCAGAGGTGCGGCCGCGGGGCCCTCGGTGTCCGGCGGCGGGGCGGGCGGTTCGCGGAGCACCGGGTAGCACAGGACCGGCGGCAGCCCGGGGTCGGCGAGACTGGTCGGCGCGCGCCAGGAGAAGTACGACGGGACGAGCTTGATCCCCCGGCCGCCCAGCCACAGATCCCGGTCCTCCGGCGGGTATTCGACGTGCAGGACGGGCCGTTGCCAGCGCATCGTGGAGCTGAGGCCGGCCAGCATCCCCTCGACACCGCCGTCCAGAAGCCCTCGGCAGCGCGCCGACCGTTCGGCGTCGATGTGGGCCTGGATGTGTTCGCTGTACGGGGCGATGGCGACCTCGTGATAGGCGCGCAGCACCCGCACGAGTTCGAGGCGCGTCTGCGTCTCGGCCAGTCGCGGGGCCCAGGAAGGGGCTCCGACCACGCGGTCGAGGATGGCCACTTCCTCCAGGATCCGACGGGGTGGTGTGGCCAGGATGGCGTCGAGCCCGGCGTCCAAGCCCTGGCCCGCCTGGACCGGAGTCAGGAAGTCCGGAAAGTAGGCGGCCCTCGGGAAGAGCGGTAACAGCACGGTACGAAAGGCGCGTTCGAGCCCCTTCTCCCCCAGGTGGGCACGGACGGACCTGTGCCATTGCGCGTAGGCCCAGCGGCCGTCCCGTACCTGGAAACGGTGCAGGCTGGTGGCGATCTCCCAGAGCGGATCCGGCGCGGCGGCCACCTGTGTTCTGCCCAGGTCGGCGTCGCTGAAGTGGACGCGGAGCATCTCATTCCCCCTGATGAGCTCAGCTTTTGCGTTCAGCTGCAACAGCATGGCCCGGCCGGTGTCACTCAGCAAAAGTGGACACGCCGGAATAAGAAAGAACATGAAGGGGGAACGAGATGAAGCTCAAGCTCGCGGCACTCGGGGCCGCAACGGTCATGCTCACCGGACTGGGGGCCGCGGCCCCGGCCGCCGTCGCCGCGCCCAAGGCCGGACCGGTCGCCGTACAGGAGGCGGAGTTCGGCGCGCTGGCCGCCTACTGCTCCTCGTCGAAGACGATCTCGAAGTCGACCACCACCTACATCCACCTCCCCGCCACCAGCGGTGGAAGCATCACCTGCGAGATGTCCCAGGGCGCCAACGGCATCCACGTCAAGAAGCTGCAGCGAGCGCTGGTCCTGTGTTACGGGCGAAGCATCGCCATCGACGGGGCCTTCGGCCCGGCGACCTATTCGGCTCTCAAGTACGCGCAGGGCAAGGCAGGCACCGCGGCTGACGGAATCTACGGCCCGAACACCCGCGACGCGATCAAGTGGCCGCGGTTCTACAAGAGCAACAACAACTTCACCGGTTACTGCGCCAAGCGCTGACGCTCTTCCCGTACGACGCCGAGGGCGGCGCCCCCCCCTGAGGGCCGCCGCCCTCGGCGCCATGTGCGGGCACGAGCACCCCTCGGACGTACGAGGTACCGCTGCCCCCACCCCCACCCCCACCCCCACCACGATGGTGTGAGTGCGCCGCCGAGGGCGTCGCAGCCACACGGAGGGCGCGGGGGGGGGGGGACCCATCGCATGAAGCGCGTTCTGATGGCCATAGGGATATCGGTGGTGGTGGGAAGCTCGCTGGCCGCGTGCACGGCTGTGGCCTCCCCCTCCGTCTCCCCCTCCCTCACCTCGGAGAGGCTGAGCGACCCGGAGCTCAGGACCCTCGAACTGGCCGAGCAGAAACTCATCGAGAAGTGCATGGCCGAGAAGGGCTTCCGGTACTGGGGCTCGAACGACCTCAGCGACGAGGAGAGCCGCAGCTCCGGCTACGTCGTGGACGACGTGGAATGGGCCCAGGAACACGGCTACGGCGGGCGCATCCAGCGGAAGGTGGAGCACGCCAGGAAGAACGACCCCACCATCGCGTACGCGGCGAAGCTGTCCACGGCTGAACTGGTGCGCTACAACACCGCCTTGGGAGGCCGTCCGGAGCACAGCGCGATCTCGGCGGAGCTGCCAGGCGGGGGCAGGATCGCGGCCCTGCGCTGATGCGGATGACCCGCCACCGCCCACCTGCCGACGTCGGCGCGGTGACCGGTGCGCAGCCGGTCTCCTCGTGGGTGCCACCGCAGGTCTACGCCGATTCACTGCTCCGGGCGGCCGCCTACGTGTGCCTCTACGTCACCGACGAGAACGACCGGCCACTCCAGCTGCACTCCGTCTACTCCCCCGGCCACCCCTGGCACATGATCGGCGGCGCGATCGATCTGGGCGAGCGGCCCTGGGACGCGGTGGTACGCGAGTGCCGGGAAGAGACCGGCATGACCGCTGTGGGTCCACCCCGGCTGCTGGCCACCGTGTACGGCCAGCCCCGGGCGCGACGTCCGTACAGCACGCGCTGCAGCTGATCTTCGACGGCGGTCGCCTCACCGCTGAACAGATCCGGGGAATCACGCTCGACCCGCGCGAGCACGACGAGGTCCGCGTCCTGCCCCTGGCCGAGTGGGAGGCCTTGATGCCGGCCCGCGATTTCGTGCGGCTGCGCGCCGTGGAGGAGGCGCGCCGCACCGGCGTGGCCGCGTACGTCGACACCTGGGGGAACGCATGACCAACAGCAGCGTTATCTTGCCTCGCCGAGCACGGGACCGATTGGGAGCTCAGGACCCTATGAGCCATGCGCCCTCCGACTTCGCGGACGTGGGTGGTGCGTACGCCGCCTACTCCAGCGGCGGCCGCGGTCGGCTGCGGCACGACATCACCGCCCGCCGGGTTCTCGCCGAGCTCGGCGGTGGCCCGGCGCGGGTCCTGGACGTGGGGTGTGGCGACGGGGAGATGGTGTGGCGCCTGGCGGCCGCCGGACACCAGGTCACCGGCGTGGAGAGGTCCGCCGGCATGCTCAGCGCCGCAGCCGAACGGATCGCCGCCGCCCCGGAGCTCGCCGAGCGGGTGACCCTGGTCGAGGGCGACATCGACGCACTGCCCTTCGCCGACGACTCGTTCGACGCGGTGTGCTGCCACAGCGTCGTGATGTACCTGCCCGACTCCATCGCCCCCACCGCTCACTTTTTCGGAGGCTCCGGAGGCATATGAGGCTGCAGGCCAGTTCGGGCAGGCCCTGGTGGATGTCGGGTTATCGTTCGTAGCGGATGCGGAGCGGTCGACGGGCGAGGGGCCGACGTGATCCCCCCTTTGATGGCCCGCACATGCGATCCGTCCACGGCGGAGTCCTCCAGGTCCAGCAGGTCCGTGCCGCGCAGTTCGGCCAGCAGGGCGGCATGCAGACGCGGCCAGACGCCGGCGTCGGTCCAGTCCCGCAACCGGCGCCAGGCCGTGACTCCGGCGCAGCCCACAGTCTCGGCCGGAACGTCGCGCCACGCGACGCCGGTCCGCAGGACGTACAAGAGGCCCGCGAGAGCCGCCCGGTCTGGCATGCGAAGACGCCCGGGATACCCGCGGCGCCGTTCGGGAGCGGGTGGTAGCAGCGGGGCCACCCGCTCCCACAGGTCGTCAGGAACAAGATCAGCACGCACCCCGACACCCTGCCGACCAAGATCGGCAAGTGCAAGACCCGGAGCTCAACTCATTCTGAAACGGTCAGTTACGAGCGGGGCTGTCAATCGAGCGGTGTATCTGGGGTGGTTGAGGGTTACCGGCGTGCTGCGGAGAGGCGGCCGTCGAAGGTGATGTCGAAGGCGTTCAGGGCGGACTTCCAGCGCATGGTCCAGCGGGCCTGGCCCTTGCCGGTCGGGTCCAGCGACATGATCGCCATGTAGACGCACTTCAAGGCGGCCTGCTCGTTCGGGAAGTGCCCGCGAGCCCTGACTGCCCGCCGGATCCGGGCGTTCACCGACTCGATGGCGTTCGTCGTGCAGACGATGCGGCGGATCTCGGTGTCGAACCGGAGGAACGGAGTGAACTCCTCCCAGGCGTTCTCCCAGAGCCGGACGATCGCCGGATACTTCTTGCCCCACGCGTCGGCGAACTCCGCGAACCGCTCGAGTGCGGCTTCCTCGGTCGCCGCGGTATAGACGGGCTTGAGGAGCTTGGCGATCTTGTCCCAGTCCTGGCGGGCGGCATAGCGGAAGGAGTTCCGCAGCAGGTGGACCACGCAGGTCTGGACGGTGGTGCGGGGCCAGACGGCCTCGACTGCCCCGGGCAGGCCCTTGAGCCCGTCGCAGACCAGCATGAGGACGTCGTTCACTCCGCGGTTCTTGATCTCGGTCAGGATGTGCATCCAGTGCTTGGCGCCCTTGCCGCCGTCGCCGGCCCACAGCCCCAGAATGTCCCGTCGGCCCTCGACGGCGACGGCCAGGGCCACGTAGATGGGCCGGTTCGCCACCGCGCCATCGCGGATCTTCACGTGGAGCGCGTCGATGAAGATCACTGGATAGACCGAGTCCAGGGGCCTGTTCTGCCACTCGGCCATGCCCTCGAGGACCTTGTCGGTGATCGTGGAGATCGTCAGCCGCGACACCTCGGCGCCATAGACCTCGGACAGGTGAGCCTGGACCTCGCCGGTCGTCAGCCCCTTCGCGGCGAGAGAAATGACCATCTCGTCGACGCCCGACAGACGCCTCTGCCGCTTCCTGACGATCTTCGGTTCGAAGGAGCCCTCGCGGTCACGGGGCACGGCTATCTCCACCGGGCCGACATCGGTCAGCACGGTCTTGCCACGGGTTCCGTTGCGGCTGTTGCCGCCGTTCTTCCCCGCCGGGTCGTGCTTGTCATAGCCGAGGTGATCGGTGATCTCGCCCTCCAGGGCGGACTCCGGAGCCGCTTGGTCAGCTGCTGGAGCAGCCCACCCTCGCCGGTCAGCTGCAGGCCCTCGGCCTGAGCCCGGCCGACCAACTCATCGATGAGCTGGTCGTCCACCTTCTTCGCCGGCTGCGGCTCAGCGGCCTTGACGGACTCGGCCACGGTCACGTTGTCGCTGGTCATCGATGCATCTTCCTTGATCAGGAGTTACACCGATCGTTTTACAGTCCCTTGAGCCGCACTGGCGACGCGAGCGACGGCGGCATCCTGCACACCACGGTCGACGGATGAGACGGCAGACGAAGGAGCAGACGAACCGGTCGGCCGAGGGCTGACCGTCCGCGACAATCAGAGGGAGGGCACCCCACTCGTGAGCGACAACTACCAGGAGGACGGCCTGCCCGGCATCGACACCGTCGTGCCGGTCGGCCTGCACCAGATCTGGCGGGAGCGGGAGAGCGGTGCCCTCCTGCGTACGGACCGGTACAACCCGCCCGAGGCGTCCGCCGACCCGGCCACGGCGGTCGGCGTCGAGGTCGTCCGCGTACGCGTGGACGACGAGGGCATGGAGTGGCCCTCGCCCTCCACCGCCCGCACCGTAGCCCACGCCTGGCTGCGCACCCACTGCACCTACCTGCCGGCGTCCGAGCCCCCGGCGGTGGACGACGGCGGGCGCCTGGAGCACCTGCGCCGCGCCCTGGCCGAACTGGCCGATCACCACTACCGCGAGGGCCGCCGACTGCGCGGCGCCCACCACCAGGCCCACCGGCAGGGCTTCCACCGGGGACGGAGGAAGCGGTGACCACACATTCCCCGGCCCTGGACCCGACGGCCGCCGAGCGCCAGGCGCCCATCGAGCGGTGGGCGGAGCGCCACGGCATCGATGCCGCCCGCCGCCTGGCACCAGGGGGGAGACCGCGTTCCAGTCGAGGCGGGGCAGGTCGCTGCTGAGGTCGATGACGGCCGGACCATCGTCCCGCCCGTCGTACGTGTCCACGCTGGACACGCCGGACGAACTGGGATGGCGTCGGCATTCGAGGCGTCATCGCCATTGCTCTCCAGGCCCTCGCAGAGGGCTGCAGACGCGGTCGCGGCCACACCCATTGGCACCGACAGGGGAGAATCGAAGGAACGGTCGACCCGAGGAGAGCCCGTGACCGAGACACGCGGGTACGACCCGATACGCTTCTTCACCTGAGAAGTGCTTCTTTCCACGGCACGATCTGGACCCTCGACAAGTCCTATCGTTTCAGGTCAGGAGCACTTCTCGCGTTTTCGATCACGCTTCGGACAGCACACCTCTTGAAAGCCCGAGGCTAGAACGGCGGGTCCTCGGCGTGCCCCTCATGGTCTTCCTTGCGGCCAATGTGGTCGCCCGCTGTCCTGGTCGGCGGTGCCAGCATCCGGCTGGCCGGGCGCCTCGCGGCGTACGGTCGGCCTCGGTTCTTCCGCCAACCACCGAGTCTGCGGCTGGAGGTGAGGGAAGGCGGGGCGTACGGCCAGGCCCCAGAGGTTGCCCTGGTAGCGGCGGGCCAGCAGGCGTCAGAACCCGAAGGTCAGCTCCGCGACCGCGTGCCCCTTCGACGAAACCGCCCTGGTCGCATGGGCTACCCACCCCGGCCCGCCCCATGGTTCTGCGATGACCAACGGCCGTCGCACGAGGCCCTACCCCCATCGGCCACGTGGGGTTGCAGAACCTACGGCCCAGTCACGCCCCATCCGGGGTCCTGGTCCTGTCGGGCGGTACGTGGATTCGCGGTGGTGGTCATGGCCCAAGCGTATGCCCCACGCCCTGCTTTGAGCACCCCGTACAGCAGCGCGGCCAATGAGGTCCGGCTGACTCCGTCCATCTCAGGCTGGTACGGAAGTCCCCGGCGTTCCTTGCGGGGCAGCACCTGCTCGATCCGCTCCCACAGGCCATCCGACACGATCCACGGCCAAGCCCTCCTTCCCGGACAACGCTGAGCCCCTGACGCGGACGCGGTCACCAAGACCGATCCGCCTCATCGTTTAGCCGTTGTGATATCCCGTCGGGTCGCGGCGGACGCAGGGGGCTCAATTACGCCACGGTGACTTGAAAGTATCCATTCTTTCACGCTCGCCCGGTGGATTGAGCAAGGGAACCTCAGCGATTGCTCAAGTAAGACGTCGTGTCATTTGGCGTCGTTCGGTAGGCTCTGGGCGTACTCGCTGCCCAACGGGGCCCCGGGCCCCCGGGGGCGCCCCTTCGTCCGGTTCACGGATGGCGACGATCCAGAGGCTGACTACTTCAATACGCACAAGGTGGAAACGCTGCGGAGCTTTCAGGAGACGCTCATCACCGCCCTGGCGGGGCTGGCCGAGTTCACGCGCGAGATCCAGGGGTGGGACCGGTCGTCGGGCACGACGGAGCAAGTCCGCGACGAAGTGGACCGGCATGACCGGCCGTGCCAGGGACGCGCGGGCCACGGAGAGAGGTGCGCCCTGTGCGGACCAGATGCAGCATCGCCCGGCCAACTGCTGTGGCTGGAGCTGCTGAGCGCGGCGGAGGCCACCTGACCGGCGTCAGCGGCCCTGCGGGGCCGTGTCGCGTACCGTCCGCGTGCGAGCCGTGGCGCACTGGCTGCTGTCCCCGGCGCAGTGGTCCACAGCTCCGTGGTCTAGGGCAACGTGGTAATGCTGCCCTCCGGAGACACAGTCGACGACGAGGTGGGGCTCTCCGAGTTCGAGGCCGAGCCCGAAGCCCTTGCGGACCCACGACAGCAAGGTGATCAGGGCTGTGAGATCGGTTGCCCGGTTGTACTTCCGGCAGCCGTCCGCGGCCGCGCCGATCCACCGGTTGGGGCGGCCCCGCAGTTCGTCGATGATGACATCGACCACGCGGAGCAGGACCTCCGGATTACGCAAGGCCGCGTCACGCAGGGCCAGAACCGTGTCGACGTCGAACTCGGGATAGTTGCCGTCGAACAAGGTGTGGTGGTTGGGGCAGAGTGGCACGACATTGCCAAGGTCGTGGAACGTGCTGCGCCGATGCTGCTTGCCTACATGAGCGATCCGTTCGGGAATGCCCCTGACCGCGCTCTCCGTGGCCAGACGGACGGTCGGCCAGTCGCAGATGTGGGCAAGCTCCGGTCGGGGTCGGGTCGTACCCCACGCCAGACAGGCTGTACCGAACACCTTCCTGGCGGCTCGCAGCAGCGCGTCCGGATTCTTTGGCCGATCTCCGTACTTCCCCATACGAGCACCCTATGACGCCACGCTGACAGGCCAACTCCTTCCCGACCCAGGAACCTGGTACGAGGGGCGAGCGACCACCCCGACCTCGACGCCGCCCGCCGGGCAGCACTCAGCGGACTGGAGATCGACGAGACCGCCGAAGTCCTCTACCGGGACTAGCTGAACACCGAGTGGGGCGCCGGGAACACCGCCCGCCTCCAGCAAGTAGCCCGGACCTACGACAAGTCCCTCGAACCCGTCACCGAACAGCTCATCGACCACGGGATGTCGCTGGACGAAGGATTCCAGCTGGTGCCGGCGTATCGCCGGCCGCTGGTGAAGGCAACGGTGCTGCATCTGCTGTGGTCAGGGCATGTGACGACGGCGCTCGACCGCCCGCTCAGCGCGGGGCACGCCCTGCGGAGGGCGGCATGAGCAGGGCCAACGCGAAAGTGGGCATCGGGACGCACTTCCGGCTGGACGGCGAGACGGTCCAGGTCGTGGAGTTCGCGAGCCTCGCCACTGGGTTGGAGGTCGTCCTTATCGGCGGGCGCAACCGACTGGCACGTATGTCGGTACGTGAACAGCTGTCTCCGGGACGGGCTCGGGTGATCCCCAGCAGCGCCGGGCCGTCAGCCGCTGAAGATGAGGATGGGGCGGCCGTGGTCCTCGATCGGCTGACCAAGAAGGAGTCGGCCTGGTTACAGTGAGCGGCGCGCAACCAGGTCCCGCAGCATCTCCAACACCTTGAACGAGGTACGACGCCTTCGCCTTTCCGGAGCCGGTGGGTGACCGCGGCGACCATGATCCGGACTGGGGAGGTCCCTGAAGATGTCGTCAGGTTGAACGCCCTTGTCCCGGCGGATCTTATCCGGTGACTTGTGTTTCCTCTGGGCTCGGCAATCGGCGCAGAGGTGGTCTTGGGATCTGACTCCCTGCGAGTGGTTGGGGCCATAGCAGATCTGGCACCGACGCTGGTTCGTCATGTACCTATCATTCCATGTGATGGGTTCTTGGGAAACCACCCGCCACCTCACGGTGGATCGGCCGCCCGGACAACCTCTATGCCTTGAGTCCTGCAGCTCACCTCGTCCCGATCCGTGACCTGCCGAGCTGCTCTCTGGGGCCGGGGGAATGGACAGGTCCTCGGGACAGGGGAGGTGACACGGCCACGGGATCGGGACATGAATCCGCAGCTCAGAGCGTCATATAGGGACACGGCTGACGGGAACCTACAGTTTCATGTGGGATCCAGGTTGCCGTGTCGGAATCCGCGCCGGGATGTCGTAGCCGTGGTCGCGACCGCTGTGCTCGGTGGGCTTCTTGGTCCCGCGCTGGCCGGTGGATGGACCTCCCAACTTCCCCAGCTTGTTGCTACACAGCCCGTGTCCCACGCAGGTCGTGTCGCTTTACAGGCGGGCTGAGCCTCGGCGCTGTGTCGCGTTGCGGTGAGTCATCGTGTCCCTTTCCCGACCCTCCTGTGTGACCGAAGTTACTCAGGAGGTGGGGGTGGTTGCGGCGGTTCGATGCGGATCAGAAGGCTGACTATACGTTCGCGTGAGTCCGCCGGAGGTGTCGATGATCCAGCGCGCTCGTCAGTGCGTTGCCGGGCCGCGAAGACGCAGGGGCGATTCGACGGGGTTCCGCGGTCGAGTGTGGCACGCCTCGCACATGGCGTTGATCCAGGTGTGTTGCTGGCCGCCGTGAAAGCGGGGCGCCCGGGGTGCCCGCACATTTCGGAGATCTGCTCGGACTCCGTCTCTGCTGCATCGGTGAGCGCGGTGGCCTGGTCGGTGAACTCGCCGTCGAATTCTCCGTTGTGGAAGCGGTCGGCGACGGTGATGCGCAGGCCACCGAACTTCGTGGAGAAGCCGTCGAGCCGGTAGGCGGGATCGAGGGCGGTCCGGTCGCGGTGGTGGCTACCTCATGCACGAGATACCTGTGGCCCTGGCCACCAGCCTCGAGACATTCCTGAACGCCTGAGCCCGCAGCGGCAGCTCCAAGAAGCCTGCGCCTCCTGCGTGAAGCAGCCTGGCCCCACCCGGCTGGGAAGACGCTAGCTAATACTGGACCTGGCGGACCTGGCGGGCCTGGCGGGCCTGGCGGGCCTGGCGGGCCTGGCGGGCCTGGCGGGCCTGGCGGTGCGGGGGGGGACTGGTCCACCCACTCCATCAGCTCCGTCGTTCCTGCTCCGGAGCAACCCCGCTAGGGTGAAGCGGAGTTACCGGGACCGGTCGAGGCGCTCCGCCCTCGCCGTCGCTGAGGGGGGTACAGGCGCATGGGCGCACCGCTGGAAGCGGAGGATCCGCGTCAGGTCGGGCGGTACCGGATCGTGGCGCGGCTCGGCGCGGGCGGCATGGGCCGGGTCTATCTGGGCCGTTCGCCCGGGGGCCGGTCCGTGGCCGTGAAGGTCGTGCACCAGGAGCTGGCCCGGGACGACGGGTTCCGGCGGCGGTTCGCCCGAGAGGTGGCGACGGCACGCCGGGTCACGGGGGTCTTCACCGCCGCGGTCGTCGACGCTGACCCCGACGGTGAGCCCGCATGGCTGGCGACGGAGTACGTGCCGGGCCCGTCGCTGGGCGAGGCCGTCGACACGCATGGCCCCTGGCCCGGGCACGGTGTGCAGGCGCTGGGGGCGGGGCTCGCGGAGGCGCTGGAGGCCATTCACACCGCCGACGTGATCCACCGGGACCTCAAGCCGTCCAACGTTCTGCTCGCCCAGGACGGCCCCCGGGTCATCGACTTCGGGATCTCGGTCGCGGCCGAGGCGACCGCTCTGACCCGGACCGGGACGATGGTGGGCACGCCTGGCTACATGTCCCCGGAGCAGCTGTCGGGCAGTGCTCCGGTCGGCCCCGCGAGCGATGTCTTCTCGCTGGGCGCGGTCCTGACGTACGCGGCCACGGGTACCGGCCCCTTCGGTACGGGACCGGCGCAGGCGCTCAACTATCGCATCGTCCACGAACAGCCCCGGCTGGACGGGCTGCCCGCCTCACTGCGAGACGTGGTTGCCCACTGCCTGGCCAAGAAGGCGGAGCTGCGGCCGGACGTCGGCCTTCTCCTGGACGAGTTGGGGCGGGAGGCGCAGGCTGACGGCTACTGGCTGCCCGACCCGGTGGCCGAGGTACTGCGGTCAGGGCGCGCCCCGACCGCTTCCGCCTCCGCTTCGGCTCCCGCCCGGCCGGAAGCGGAGGAAAGTGCCGCCCCACGGCCTCCGGCCGAGGGCGAGGCGACGCTCCTCTCGCTGCACCGGGCACCCACGGCGGCCTCTCTCCCGCCGCCCCCGGTCAACCCGCCGACCGCGCCTGCGGAGCGACCGGGCGGCGCGCCCACGCAGCCCCCCGCTCGGCCCGCGGGTCAGCCCACTGGGCCGACCCGCCGTCGCGCCCTGTTCGCCTTGTCCGGGATCGTGGTCGCCGGGGCGGGCTTCGGCGCGTGGCGGCTGCTGGACGGTCAGGCCGACGGCTCGCCGGAGGCGAGAGACCGGTCGGCCGGAAGCCTCGGGAAGGACGGTGGGCGGGAGACGAGCGCCTCGCCTCAGCCCGACGGCACCGTGCGCTGGACGCGGAAGGAGTACCCGGTCACCGGGATCACCGCGAGGGGGCGGACCCTGTACGTTGCGGACGCCGAGGGGCTGAGCGCCCTTGACCCCGCGAACGGCAGGACACGCTGGTCCTACGCCACCGAGGAGCTCGTCGTCGACAGCCCCCGACTCGGCGCGGACGACGGCCTCTACGCGGTCTCCTACGACGGAACGCTTCACGCGGTCGACACCGGGACCGGCCGGGGCAGATGGACGTCCGGGGTCGGCAGGGGCAAGGAAAGACTTTCACCTGTCGTGCCCGGTTATGAGGTGCTTTACGTCAGCCGCTCCGACGGCACGTTGCTGGCGGTCAGCACCGCCGACGGGTCGGTGCGCTGGACCTACTCCTTCGCGTTTGAGGGGTTTGCCCCCCCTGCCCGCCCCGAAGGTCCACCAGGGCACGGTCCACGTTGTGACGGAGCAGGGCGTGCTCCACGCAGTGGACAGCGCGACGGGTCGGAAACGGTGGGAATTCGACGGCGGATCGCGCATGGTGACGACCCCCGAGGCAGCGGCGGGCCGGGTCTACGTGTGCACCACCGCCGAGTCGTACGCCCTGGACGCAGAGACCGGCCGGCCCATGTGGAGCATCAGGACACCGGGGGCTTCGGACCCCGTCCTGCAGGGTGACACGCTCTTCCACCACAACGTGTCCAAGACGCTGTACGCCCTGGACAGCCGTACGGGCAAGCGGCGTTGGAGCTTCCCGCTGCCGAGCAGGGTGCTGCTCGCCCCGGTCGTCGCGGGGGGCGTGGTCCACCTCGCGGACGACGACGGAACGCTGCGGGCCGTCGACGCGCGCACCGGCGAACAGCGCTGGAGCTTCTCCGGAGGCGAAAAGGCGAGTGCGCCGGCCACCGTCCTCGGGGACACCGTGTTCTTCGCCGCTTCCGACAAGGGGCGGGCGAGGTACCACCTGCACGCCCTGTCCGTCTGACCCGGCAGCCTGCCCCCCCCCATATTACCGTTTTGTTTGCCCCGCAAGGGGGCGCCCGGGCTCCGGAGTTGGCATGACTTTCTGCCTTGTCGATCGCATGTCTTGGGGGGGGTGTCAGTGCGCCGTGAGGCGCTGTGAACTCGTGCGGAGGTGAGAGACCGTCGCCATCGTCCCCGTCCCAGCAGGGCGATGAAGCTGGGGGCAGCCTGATCCGGGGGATGCCGGTGAGGGTGAGAGCGGCCCCGACAAAGCCGGGACGGGCCAGAACTGCCAGATGGTCCGGGTCCGGCAAGCGTGATGGAGAGGAGTACGAGAGGAACCAGCGTTTTACGTCTGAACCGCTGATGACGCTCGTTGAATTTCCCCACCCTGCGCTCAGGGGTTCTCCAGACCTGCTTACCTTGAGCCTTTTCCAACCTCACGCTGACGCGTGATGGAGGACGAGTACGGCCTGGACGATCGCGGTGAAGCGGTTGGTGCTGCAGCGGAGCTTCCGTAGGAGTCGCCAGCTCTTCAGGACCGCCATGGCCTGCTCGACCAGGCAGCGGATCTTGGCGTGGCTACTGTTGTGTCGGCGCTTCCACCGCTTGAGCCGACGGCCTCGGAACGGGACGCGGACGGGGTGGCCGGCTCCCTGGTACGCCTTGTCCGCCCAGCACTTCAGCTCGGCCGCGGCGAGCGCGTCGATGATCCCGTGGGTCCGTGCGGCTGTCAGGTCGTGGACGGACCCGGGCGGGGCGGGTGACGCCCGAAACAGTCGACCGAACGGATCGGTGAGGACCTGGACGTTCATGCCGTGGCGCTTGTGTTTCCCGGAGTAGTACGGGGTGTCGGCGGCGGTCCGGTCGATCGGTAGGAGGGTGCCGTCCAGGATCACGAGCGCCTTGGTCCGGATGGTCTTCATCGCCTCGGTCAGGGTCGGGGCGAGGACGGCCAGGACGTCTATGACCTCGCGTACGTAGCGATAGGCGGTCGCGATGCCGATGCGGAACCCGGCGGCGAGCTGGGCATAAGTATCGCCGCATCGCAGGTGGGCCAAGGCGAGCAGGGCCTGTCGGCCTGCGGGCAGACGTCGCCAGCGCGTCCCGATCTCCCGCCGCCGGGCGTGCAGTCGAGCGCTCAGGAAGCGCAGGGTGTGGCTGGACAGATCAATCGACGACGGGTAGACAAGCACGCGAAGCTCCTGGTGGGGCACGGTGGATCTTGGTCGTGACACCTCCTACCAAGAGCTTCATCGCGTTGCAGAGTCACCCAACTGACGGACATCGCCGACAGGTTGGAATCAGCTCAGTATGTCCGCGGCGCCCGCCGTCTGCAGTCGCGGGAGTCCGGCCTCGGTGATTCCCCCCGGGGTGGCGAGCCCTTTCCAGGCGGCCGGGGATGCGGCACCCGTCCCGCGGAGCATGGCGGCGGCGCTCTCCAGGGCGTCCGCGGCGAAGTCGCGGGCCACCTCGGGGGTGACGCCGGCTTCGACGGCGGCCGTGCCGATGCCGGTCGCGGCCAGGGCCAGGAAGGCCGCCCCGCTCCCGAGGCTCGACGCCGCGGTGTCCTGCTGCGGCTCGGTGATCGCGACCACCGAGCCGAACCGCCGCAGCAGACCGGTGACCGTGGCCCGTACGGCCGTGGACACTCCGTCGGCCGGGGTGAGCGCCAACAGGCCGGACCGCTCGATGGTCGCCGCGTTCCCGGCCGCCCGGAAGGCGTGGACGGCGGCCCCCGGCAGGGGGATGCGGTCGAGCGGGAGACCGGCGACGAGCGAGACGACGGCAGCACCAGGCGCGAGCTCCGGCATGGCCTAGGCGAGAACCTTCTCCGCCTGGTCGGGACGCACGGCCAGGATCAGCACCTCGGCCCCGCGTGCGGCCCGCCCGTTGTCCGCGCTGACGTCGACGGCGTACGTGCGGACCAGGCGTCGCGCGTGGTCCTCCGTCCTCACCATGCCCCTCAGCCGGCCGGCGGGGTGACCGGAGGCCAGGAGCCGGGCGAGGACGACCTCTCCGATGCCGCCGACGCCCGAGACGGTCACCCGTGGGTGCGTGCCGGGTGCGCTGTCAGACATCGGCGAGCCACCGGTCGGTGCGGGCCAGGTGGGCCCAGGCGTCGTCGAGCAGTCCGGCCGGGGGAAGGCCGGCGTCGAGCACGGTGAACACGCCGTCCCTGTACTCGTCCAGGTCCCGGTAGGCATCGCGGAACCGGGTGAGGAAGGAGAGTGAGTTGGTGTCGGTGTTACGGGCCCGGACCCGTGCCGCGGCGACCTCCGGCGACAGGTCGAGGAGGAACGCCACGTCAGGGGCTGGCAGTTGGCCGTACAGACGGCGTAGCCATCCGGCGTTGGCGGTGCCCGAGACCGCGGCCAGCGCCAGGTGCCCCAGCCAGGATCCGGTCGACCCTCGGCCTGGCCCAGGACCTCGGGGCCTGGCTGCGGACGATCTGCTCCCCCGATCCGAGAAGTACAGATGAACTGTGCCCTCACGCGCCGAAGAAGCATCAACGCGCCGGGATCTCAGAGAGCGCTCAGGACGAAGGGGTTGCACGGGGCACAGTCGGCTGGGCCCCGAAATCAGGAGGGAGTGACCCCCACGTGCTTGACGGTTGCGTTCCGATCGCACCAGGCGGTCGATGTCCCTCCAGATAGCGCGCGGTTGCCAAAGTGGCGGTAGGTGCCGTACCCGGGCTTGTAGCAGTCGATGAACTCGGTGAACGCCGAACCCGTACACCTGATGGAGGCGCCATGGTGCCCTTCGCCTCCGACCAGGTAACTGGGTGAGCCGCAGGAAAGCGCCGACGG
This sequence comes from Streptomyces durocortorensis, assembly GCF_031760065.1. Classification (NCBI taxonomy): domain Bacteria; kingdom Bacillati; phylum Actinomycetota; class Actinomycetes; order Kitasatosporales; family Streptomycetaceae; genus Streptomyces; species Streptomyces sp. C11-1. Next base: position 7,237,616 of record NZ_CP134500.1, on the reverse strand, counting down.
GGACGCTACGGCCTGCGAGGCTAATCCCAACAGTCCTCCACCCACCAGGGCGAAGGATGCCGCGACAGCACCAATACGGCAGTGAACGCGCATGTTTTTCTCCTTAGGGATCAAGCAGAAGCCATCGGTCGTTGATTCTGCGACGGCACGCGCGGATCCCCCGCCCGCGCGTGCCGTCGCTTCGGATGGTGCGACACAGACGACTATCGCGCGGCAGACAGCACCCGGCGATCCTTTCGTCAGGGGCCGAAACCATGAGTGGTCGCGGCCAGCAGCGCGGCGCCCAAGCGTGTGGTCGTGTGCAGTACGGCCTTGCCGTCGCGGCGGGTCGTGATCAGAGCGGCCCGGCGCAGTACGCTCGCGTGCTGGCTGGCGGTTGCGGGCGAGATGCCCAGGCAACAGGCCAGCTCCGTCGTGCTGCACCCGTCGGCCACAGTTGCGAGTACGGCGGCTCTGGTCCGCCCGACCAGGTCCTCGAGCGCCCCCTGGGCAGATTCTCCGACAAGCCACTGTGCGGAGTCGTTCATCTCCCCGCCGACCGTGGGCAGCGCCAGGACGGGCGACTGCTCCGGGTCCGCCAGGTTCTGCAGTACCTCCACCTGCCGGGAGGAGAACACCGTCGGAGCGATGACGAGCCCTCGCCCCCGCAACTGGATGTCCGCGTCGTGGGGATGATGCACTTCCAGGACGGGAGGCCGCCAACGGACCAGCGGAGCACATACCGTCTTCAGTAGCCCCTCGACTCTGTCCTCGGCCATCGTGCGCACGTAGCCGTCCCGGGCTGAAGCGAGGTGGATGCGTATCTGGGGCCAGTACGGTGCGACAGCCACCCTGTGGCAAGCCCGTAACGCCTTGGCCAGTTCCCGACGGGCTCCTCGGTCGCCGGCGGCAAGGGCCCGGGCCCACCCTCGGTGAGCGGGATGGATGTCGAGGTACTCCACTTCCAGGCGTGTCATCGCGCGGGAAGCCGCCAGCAGGTTGTCGACCGCCTCGTCGATACACGTGGCGCCCCCGGTGAGGGTCGCGATATCGATCTGCGGCCCATGAGTGGGCATCAACGCCAGCAGGGGGGAAGCTTGTTCGCGGAGCGACCCGCCCAGCCCACTGGTCACCGACATCCGCCAGCCGCGTAGAGCCGGGGCCCTGTCCCTGCCCCTCTCCCGCAGTCGTTGGACACTGTCCAACGTCTCAGCGGCCACACCCAGGGTGCTCTTCACCCTGGTCCGCCCGAGGTCCTCTGCCGTGAAATGAATACGTTTGGCCATCATCGCTCCGTTCCCCGCCGAATCCAGCGTTCCGTGCTGACGCTGCACGAGCACAGCCCGGACTTCGTCCTACTGGACGGGACCCTCGCCGAGTGCGACCGCGTCGGCGACAGCCGGGCGGACCGGTCCTCACCGATCCGGCCCGACGAGCTGCTGTGGATCTCGCCCGCCCTGCCGGGCCGCACTCATGATTTCACCGCGGCCCGTACCCACCGGATGATCCAGATCTGCAAACGCCAGGGCGTCCCCGTCCTCGCCGACCGCGCCTGCACAGGCGCCGGCCCCTGGGTCGCTACCGGACTCGAACGACCAAGGCCGCGTAGTTAGGCCTTGGCGGTAGCTGTCCAGCGATTCGGCCGACGAGATTGGCTCAGCTTCGATATCTGACATCCACTGGTCCGAAGCTTGGGCCGGTCATCACAGGGAGATGGACCATACGTCATCTGCCTGATGTCCGTCCGGATCGGTGGGGCCTGAACCGTACGGATCAGGATCGAGGACGACGTCAATGCGAGCGGCAGACTCGGACACGCGGTAACGGTGCATGTCGCGCGAGGTTTCTTCGAGCTCCACCGTGTGCCCCAGGGACAGGATGGCGGCCCGAAGTTCCTCAAACGGCAGCCGGGGCGCGAATTGCCCGTACTTCTGCGAGAGCGGAAGCGGCACCGTGGTCGGGGACAGGTCGTACAGCAGCCGTTGGGGCTTGACGCCGAAGCCGAAGCAGGCCATCTGCCCCTGGAGCCCCTGCTGGTCCGGTGAGAAATTGATCTCCACGAGCCCGTAGTCCCTCCGTAGGAGGCCGCCACCGGGAACATCGAGGAAATCCGGCCCCACAGCAGCTTCCCAGCCCCCGGGGTCGGTGCCGATTCCAGCTCCAAGTACGTCGCCACTGGTGGCGACTTGGGCGTAAAAGTCTAGAGCTGACACCTGCTGACCTGCCTTGTTCGTTCGAAGGAACCGTCTCGAACGGTACCAACACACTGCCAACTCCGTGACTCGGCCAACCTTCGGTGGATGCACTCAAGATTCGGTCCGACGGGGCGACGGCCGTTTTGTGCGTGGGCGGGTTGGCACCCCGGGTAGGAGTAGGGATCTGCCAAGATCCATCGCTCGCGAGGCTCCGTTGCATCGTCAGTCTGCCGTCAGCACGCTCCCAGGTATTCTCGCCGTCGGCGAAGGTGTTCTTGCCCCAGGGCACCTGGGTGAGTTAACCAAATACGTTCGCTTCGAGTTGGTCGACGCCATACTGGAGGAGACGGGGACGGTCGAACGGCGAAGGCGGATTCTTCCGTCGCGAGTAGGCATCTACTTCGTGTTGGCACTGGGCTTGTTCCCGCAACTGGGCTACGCCAAAGTCTGGAACAAGCTGGTCGCCGGGCTGACTGGGCTCCCGGTCGTGACGCCTTCGGAGAAGGCCCTACGTGATCTGCGTCGCCGTCTGGGTGCCGCACCGTTGAAAGCCCTGTTCGAAGTAGTCGCTGGCCCGCTGGCCCAACCCCGTACTCCGGGGGCTCGATACCGGCAGTGGCGCACAGTGGCATTCGACGGATGCAGCTCGATCAAGGTGCCGGACGGGGAGCGCAACTACGCCTGGCTCGGGCGAGTCCGCCACCGGCTGGGAATCACGGGTTACCCCACGCTGCGGCTGATGTCGCTGGTCGAGACAGGAACGCGCGGCCTGCTCGGTGCCGCTTTCGGGCCGAAGCGGCACGGCGAGAACCACTACGCCCGAAAGCTGCTGCATCTGCTCGGTGACGACTCCCTCGTCCTGGCCGACCGCGGCTTCGACGACGGGAAGTTCCTCCTCCGACCAACGACACCAGCCTTCCTCTCACGTCGGCACCCATCCCAGACTCCTGCCTCACCCACGAAACCCGGCGAACCGACCTTGATCGATCGCGCCTACGCCGTCCTACGCTCCGAACCCGGCCGCCGCTGGGGGCCACGCGAACTCGCCCAGGCCGTCAACGCGGACAACGTGCACAGCTACGCCGTACTGCTGGCCCGCTGGGCCCGAAACGGACTGATCCACAAACCACACACTGGCGTCTACATGCTGCTCGATGAGGCGGCACCCGCCGCTTCACCACCAACCCCGCCACCCCTCGCTCCGGGAACACCCCAGCTTCAAGGCACACTCGCCGTTCTGCGCTCTGCACCCGACTACTCCTGGACACCTCACGAGGTCGCATCAGCGCTCGGCACCGCCAACGTCAACAGCCTGAACGCTCAAATGGCCAAATGGGCGCGACGGGGTCTTATCTACCAGACCCGCAGGGGTGCCTACGCCGCTCACTCCCCAGACTCACCCGAACAGCAGCCCTTGACAGACCTCGACGCTCCCTAACTACGCGGCCTTGCTCGAACGACCACCGGGGCGGCGAGCTCACCCTCATCTCAGCGCACAGTCAACCGGGCCCTGGCCACGGTCCGGGCACCAGTCGAACGCGGCATGTAGGCGCCGCTGGTCAGACGCGCACGGTGCCTTAAAGGTATCTGGGACCGGACATCTGCTTGGCGGGCGAGCGCAGCACTCGGCGGATCTTGCTTCCGTAACGCTGTTTCGCTGCTGTGCGCTACCGGATCTTCCATTGATGGCCCCTTCCTTGTGTTTTGTGCCTTTGCTACTCGCACTTGTCCGTACAGGTTGCTGAGAAAGTTTGGTGAAGGGCTTCCTGCGGTTCATGCGGGGCTGGTGTGATGCGTGGCGCGACAACACAGCAGAACACCCAGGGGAGACGTGGATGAATCTCGTTGTGAACGGCGACGCGGAGAGTGGGCCGGGAGGAAGTGCGGAGCCGGTCGGCTCGGTGAACGGCTGGAGGATCGCGCAGGGCGCACCCGCGCTGATCGACTACAGCTTCGGCGGAGGGTACCCGGGCCCGTCCGACCCCGGCCCCGCCCAGCGCGGCAGCCGGTTCTTCTCCGGGGGGAACTCGCCCCGTACGGCACTGGTCCAGGACATCGATCTGCCGCAGACCGGGGCGACCGGGCGCGCGGCTGTTGACGCGGGCCGCGTCCGGTACGCCGTACGCGGCTGGCTCGGCGGGTACGCGGGCCAGGAAGACGGGGTACGGCTGTCCGTGGAGTTCCGGGACGTCAGGGGGACCCCGGTCGCGCTGAGCGTGCTCGGGCCCGTGACCGCGGGGGACCGCAAGGGGCGTACCGCACTCCTGCAGTGCGAGGCGGCCTCCACGGTGCCGCCGGGCGCCCGCAGTGCCCGAGTCCTGCTCGTCTTCACGCGCTCCGGCGGCACGTCCAACGACGGCTACGCGGACGCGATATCCCTCACCCTTGATACCGCCACCCTCAACACCGCCGGAGGCCGGTCGTGAAGCTCAACCGCCGTGATCTGCTCAAGGCCGCCGCCGCGTCGGGCGCCCTCGGCATCGCCTGGCCGCTGGCCGCCGGGCTCTCGCCCGCGCAGGCCCGCGAGGCAGCCGAGGCGCTGGGAGCCGACTACGACCCGGCGCCCTTCACCCTCGGCGTCGCCTCCGGCGACCCGCAGCCTTCGTCCGTCGTGCTGTGGACCCGCCTGGCGCCCGAACCCCTCGCCGCCGAGCAGGACCTTCCCGACGTCGTCGAGGTCGGCTGGGTCGTCGCCGAGGACGCCGGACTGCGCACGGTCGTCGCCCGCGGCACCGCCCCGGCGTCCACGACCCTCGGCCACAGTGTGCACGTACCGGTCGGCGGACTGAGATCCGGGCGGCACTACTTCTACGCCTTCACCGCGCTCGGCCGGACCAGCCGTGTGGGCCGTACGAAGACCGCCCCGGCCGGCGCAGTCGGCGCGGTCCGCTTCGCCGCCGCCAACTGCCAGGCTTTCCACGACGGCTTCTACGCAGCCCACCGCGGCATCGCCCGGGAGAACGTCGACTTCGTCGTCCACCTCGGCGACTACATCTACGAGCACGGCCAGGTCGGCGGCGTCCCCGAGAACCATGTCCGTGACCACGAGGGCGGTGCGACCTTCACCCTCGCCGACTACCGCAAGCGGCACGCCCTCTACAAGGGGGACGCATCGCTGCGCGAGGCACACGCCGCCCACCCCTGGTTCCTCACCTGGGACGACCACGAGGTGGCCAACGACTTCAGCGGTACGGGCGGCGGCGCCCCCTTCATGCAGCGCAAGGCGGCCGCCTTCCAGGCATGGTTCGAGCACATGCCGCACCGCGACACCTTCGGCGAGGCCGCGCTGCCGGACCCCGAGATCCACCGCGTACGCCGCTGGGGCGACCTGCTGGAGCTGACAGTCTTGGACCTGCGTTCGTATCGCTCGGCGCAGAACCTCGCCGACGGCACCATCCTGGGTGCCGAGCAGAAGTCGTGGCTCAAGCGGGGCATCGACAAGGCCCCGGACGCCTGGCATGTCTGGGCCAACTCGATCATGCTCAGCCAGCTGCGCGGCTCGCCCGGCGGCTCGTACATGTTTACCGACCAGTGGGACGGCTTCCTGGCCGAGCGCAAGGAGGTCCTGGGGCATGTGCACAGCAGCGGCCTGGAGGACCTCGTCGTCATCACCGGAGACTGGCACTCCGCCTTCGTCGACGACATCCACACGGACTTCGATGACATCTCGTCACCCGTCGTCGGCACGGAGTTCACCGCGCACTCGGTGACCTCGGGCGCGTACTCCGCCGACTGGAACCGGACCAACGGCCCGCGCATGGGCCAGGCCAATCCGCACCTCAAGTACTTCGAGGGCAACCGCTACGGCTACGACGTGTACGAGGTGACCCCAAAGCGCTTCTCCACCCACATGCGGGTCATCGAGGACCGGCGGGACCCGACGTCCCCCGTTTCGACCCTGACCACGTTCCATGTGGACCGGGGCACGGTGGGCTCGTACGAGGACGAGGCGACGAGGAACTCCCCGGCGCAATATCGCCGATCCCGCACGAATCGACCGTGACCAGCCGTCCAGCGGCCTTGTGGTGAGGAAGTGCCCGGCCCCCGCCGACCACCCCGGCTGGACCACCGTCAACGCCAGGGCCGCCTCCCTCAACCACCACGACCCGTGGTCCCTGCGCGGTGCGGGCTTCAGTGAGGACAAGCTGCCGACCTCTCAGGCAGCGAGGGCGGTCCGCCGCTGCGGTTGGCCGCGCCTGTGAGCCGTACATACACGGGCCAGTCGGATCGGTCAGCGTTGATCGGGAGTCGGCGGTCGGTATTCCACGATGTGCTGGCGGCCACCAAGACGACCGACAGGGACCTCGGTCTGTTGGAGAGCTCATGGCTCGTGAACTGCTGAGAGGTGGCCCCTGTCGGCGGGCTGAGGACATGAAACCTGGATCCGGGCCTGCCGGGCAGGACCGGTCTTTGACGAGAGATCAAGGTCCCCGAACTACCGAAGGTCTCCGCCCGGCAGGGCACGGGCGAGGCAGAGCCGGTCTGAACACAGGGATCAAAGTCCCAGAACGGCGGCAGGCTTCCACCTCACATCGGGGCCCTTGCACTGCCGCGCTCGGGCTCACCGATGAGCTACTAGAACTACCGGTACTCCACCAAGAGCAATGCTCAAGACCTGTGGATCGGACTCGGGAGGGGTGCATCGCGGAACGCGGAGGGCGTACCTTCCCGAGTGATCGACTTCTGGTCATCGAGTAGGCCCGCGTTGCAGCGCGGGTCGGGAAGGCACGCCCGTGCTGAGCGTAGTCAACGAGGACGGCACCACCCAGAGCGGCTCTTTGATGGACGACATCGTCCGTGAGGGTGCCCGTCGGGTGCTCGCCGCGGCCCTGGAAGCTGAGGTCAACCAGTACATAGCTGAGTTGGAGGGCGAGCGGGACGAGGCCGGTCGCCGTCTGGTGGTCCGTAACGTCCACCACCGCGAGCGGACGGTGGCCACCGCCGCCGGGCCGATGGCGGTGAAGGCGCCGCGGGTGAATGATAAGCGGGTCGACGGTGAGACGGGCGAACGCAAGCGGTTCTCGTCGAAGATCCTCGCCCCCTGGTACCGGAGGTCCCCGAAGATCAGCGAGGTCCTGCCACTGCTCTACCTGCACGGTCTGTCCTCCGGGGACTTCGTGCCCTCGATGGAACAGTTCCTCGGCTCGGCCGCTGGGCTCTCGCCGGCCACGGGGACCCGGCTGACCAAGCAGTGGAGCGACGACCACGCCGCCTTCCAGGACCGAGACCTGTCCGGATCCGACTATGTGTACGTGTGGGCCGACGGCGTCCACCCCAAGGTCCGCCTCGGCCAGGCCCGCTCCTGCGTCCTCAACGCCCTGCCGAGATCAGCCCGGCCCGGCGCGAAGAAGGCGCTGCAGGAGATCTACAACGCCGAGGACCGCAATCACGCCGGGAAGGCGGTGAAGGACTTCGGGCGCGCTTACGGTGCGAAGTGGCCCAAGGCCGTCAAGAAGATCACCGAGGACGTCGATGAACTCCTGGCGTTCTACGACTTCCCGGCCGAGCACTGGGTCCACCTGCGCACGACGAATCCGATCGAGTTGACCTTCAGCACGGAGAAGCTGCGGACCAAGGTCACCAGGGGCGCCGGGAGCCCGGCCGCGGCCCTGGGATGGTGTTCAAGCTGGCCGAGTCCGCCCAGGCCCGCTGGCGCGCGATCACCGCACCCCACTCGTCGCCCTCGTCCGCAACGGCGCCCGCTTCGAACGCGGCGTCCTGGTCGAGCGTGAGCAGGAGGCCGCGGCATGAGTGAGCGCGAGGAACTCCCGCTGCTGTTCTTGGACGTCGACGGACCGCTGCTGCCGTTCGGCGACGGCCCGCAGCGCGAGCCGTCAGGCACCGCGACAGATTCGCACCTGACGCGGCTCGACCCGCGCATCGGGCCTCGCCTCGCGGCACTGCCGTGCGAGTTGGTCTGGGCCACCACCTGGGAAGGGGCGGCGAACACCGACATAGCACCGCGGCTCGGCCTGCCACCCCTGCCGGTCGTGCACTGGCCGGAACCCTCCGACGCGCATGAACGCGAGGACCAGTGGTTCGGGCTCCACTGGAAGACCCGAACCCTGGTGGCATGGGCGGACGGACGCCCGTTCGTCTGGGTCGATGACGAGATCACCGACGCCGATCGGGACTGGGTTTGGACCCATCACCCCACTCCGGCCCTCCTCCACCGCATCGCGTCGTCCCGCGGCCTCACCCACGAAGACTTCGCAGTCCTCGATCAATGGCTGCGGGCCACTTGTGGCTCCCTACGTTGATCCAAAGGAATTGACAATTGCTCGGCTCGCCGTATCCCGGTCAAGAACTTGATTTGGCGGCGGCTGCTGCATGGTCGCCAGGTCGACGCGCCTGGACCGCCTGGGCAGTCCAGGCGGCGAACTCGCACAGACTGCGGCTAGCGTTCTGCTGTGCACGTTGCCGACGACGGTCTCATCGAACGGAAGATCACCTTCGCCTATGCGTTCCGTATGCGCTGCGGCATCTGCCGCCAGACGTCGGTTCTGAGCGGTAGCGACTACCTCCGGCTTGAGGACGGGAACGGCGCGTGTATGCCATGCGATCAGTGCGGCGGTTCGATTCGCTTCGGGCCGCGGACCGCCAGCATCCGGGATCCTGATGACCCGGCGCTCGACGACAGCATGGTCAGCAGGCTCAGTTGGTATCACACCAGCACCTATGAGGACTGGCCGAGCAGCGCCTACGAACGCGACATGAGGAAGAAGTACTCGATCGATCACGTTCGTGCCCTCATGGGTGGTCCTGAACCGTATCTGCAGGTTCAGCTCGGCAAGGCGTTCCACCTTGGCACCTACGAGGCGGCCATCGAGAACATGTACCGGCGTATGCGAGACCAGGACGACGAGCATTCGGCCTTCTATCTTCATCGTGTCCACCTCAATGTCCCGCCCGGCCGGATCGATCCGGACTTTCGCGATGAGAACGACGAGCCGGCGGCAGACATCAGCAACAACGACCTGGACAGCCTCGGGCTTGACGCAGTCCGCTATCTCAACGTGTGGGAGGCCTCAGGAAGCATTTCCCTGGCTGTCCGGCCACACGTCATCGACGGCATCCAGACCGTCCCGGTCCCCGGAGTCCACGTCTCAGAGGGCGGTTTGTGATTCTTTGAGTGGCTCTGTCGTCGCCTGATGGTGTGGGTTCGAGGCGGAATCTGCCGGTCCGCAGCCGCTCGTCTGCTGGTGTGATGATGTGAGTGAACACAAGCCGTACCCGAGCGACTTATCCGACGCGCAGTGGGCTCTGATCGAGCCGGTGATAACGGCGTGGAAGGACCGGCACCGCTCGGTCAGCGGCCACCAGGGCGCCTACGCGATGCGGGAGATCATCAACGCGATCCTCTACCAGGGCCGGACCGGCTGCCAGTGGGCCTACCTCCCGCACGACCTGCCGCCCAAGAGCGCGACGTACTACTACTTCGCCGCCTGGCGGGACGACGGCACCGACCAGGTCATTCACGAACTCCTGCGCTGCCAGGTCCGTGAACGGGCCCGCCGATTAGAGGACCCGACCCTGGTGGTCCTGGACACCCAGAGTGTCCACGCGGCCGCCGGGGTCCCCGCGTCCACGACCGGCCGGGACACGGCGAAGAGGGTGCCGGGCCGCAAGCGGGGACTGGCCGTGGACGTGCTCGGGCTGGTCATCGCCGTCATCGTGCTGGCCGCGAACGCCCACGACAACGCCGTGGGCATCGCTCTGCTGGACCAGGTCGCCGAGAACGCCGGCGGTACCGTCGAGAAGGCGCTGGTCGATCAGGGCTTCAAGAACCAGGTCGTCGCGCATGGAGCCGGCCTGGGCATCGACGTCGAGATCGTCGTACGCAACCCGCAGGAGGCGGGCTTCGTGCCTCAGCCGAAGCGGTGGAGGGTCGAGCAGACCTACGGGATCCTGATATTGCACCGCCGTCTGGTCCGCGACTACGAGCACCGGTCGGCCTCCTCCGCCTCCCGCGTCTACTGGGCGATGACCCACGTCATGGCCCGCCGCCTCACCGGCGCGAACACTCCCACTTGGCGTGATCCGCAGGCGGTGACAGCGTGAACATCGAGCCCCTGCTCGACGCCCTCGGCATCCAGGAGAACGCCGCCCGGGCCCTGGCCGACGATCTCCGCACCCAGATCGCCGAGTTGCAGTCCCGGCTGCGGGAGGCCGGGACCCACCTCGAACACCTTGCGATCACGCGGAAGACCGTCACAGCCCTCGCCGACCGGCTCCCGGCCGTTCCGCCGGACCTGCCCGAGCACCCGGACTACCCCCGCATCCTCGGTGTCTTCAACGATGCGACCGGACCGCTACGAGCCCGGGACGTCTGCGAAGCCCTCGACCACGAACTGCTGCCGAAGAACATCGAGGGCACTCGCGCCAAGCTGAAACGCCTGGTCAAAGTCGGCATCCTCACCGAGGTAGACGTCGGCCGCTTCGCCAGGAAGCAGTAGCCGTCCAGCACCACGGCCAGCAGCCTCGCCGGGAAACGGTCAACACCTCACGAACCGCCCCTCAGCGGTCGGGCAGGTCATCTGGGGGCCATGGGTTGCCGCAGCGTTGCCACCTTGTGGAAAGGCGTATGACGTTGGTGAAGTACCGGGGGTCCTGGAAGAGTGCTTCGAACCAGTCGGCTACCCGGGTGGCCGTCTGCTCGGGGCTGGCGGCTCCGGAGACAGTGTGGGCCAGCGGGGATGAATGGAGCGGCAGGTAGAGGCGCTGGTTGTGCACCTCGTCGCAGCGGGCGCTCTCGCCGTCGAAGACGGCCCCCACCGTGAGCAACGAGCGGTTCCACGGTGGACCCTGAACATGCAGCAGGGCAAGGAGGCCCGCATCGGGCCCACGCCACAGAAAGCTGTCGTCGGGCTCGGGCCGATCCCACCGGCGGCCGTCGCCTGGGTCGCCTGGCCAAGAGCGGGCACACTGCCGGATAGCTCTGGCGAACCGGCGTTCTTTGGCGGTGAGCGACCCGCATTCGCTCTCGTCGTACCAGAACCAGTCGTCCTCAGGATCCACGCTGTGCCCCCGTTTCGTGATCGCTTTCTTCCATGCGCCCTTGCTTGACGGCTGTCGGGCCGTCGTCATCAGGAGGTGCCCGGGGAATAGTTCATCAGGACTGTGCAGTCGCAGTAAACCGCCGAGCCTCCAAGGCTGACTGACGGCGGCCAGTAGAACAAACTGGCCGTTGACACCGGACTGCGCGCAGCAGCCGGGGATGGCATCTTGACCTGAAAGAAGTAGCCGCCCGAGCCACTGACCAGCAGCCCTGCCCCAACCTCAGCCGGAAATGGACATCAGCTCACGAACCCCCCTCTCAGACGGTCAACTGCCATCCGAGATTGCTCGCATCGTCAAGGACGTCTCGCGCAGGAGCCGCAAACAGGCGCCACCCGAGGAACAACAGGACCTCACCTTCAGTCTCATCCAGGAGCTCAAAGAGGCCCTCATCAGCCGTTTCCTGCCCGGAGTGAACCTCAAAGTCGCACACGACATCGCAGAGGCACTCGTCGCAGCCAGCGGCCGGGGAGGCGATGCCTATCACTCGCTGGCGCGCCGGTTCGCAGCCCACGCCGGCTTGTTGCACGCTGGGGAAGAGGTCGTACGCCGGTTGAGCGCAGAGCCGGTCCGCTAGCGCGTATGCGGACTCGGTACCGGCGCACAATAGTCCCAAGGCGGTGTTCATTGCCGCCTGAACGGGGGCCAGGAGGGCGAAGGCCGCGTGGCAGGTTAGCCCGCGCTGCGCCCCTTTGCGCCCGCCCTGCCCGGGGGTGTCCGAGGGGCGGGGATCACCCGTCTCGCTGAGCATCCCGCGTCGCCTGGCTGGGCTTCGCTGCGCCGGGCCCCTCTGATCGTGTGCCGACTGCGGTCGCTTCCCGTCGCAGCGCCCTTGTTTTCTCCTTTTGGGGGGTGCCCCTATGTGTTTGGTCAAGGTCCAAGGCCAGTAGGTTCGTGCGGTCGAGGGCGGGCTGAGTCGTAGGGGTGTGCATGAGGCTCCAGATGACGGACCTCAGCCGCGTTGTCGACGATCCGGCGGTCTGGGCGCCGATCCATCGGATCGCCGGAACGCTGGACAAGGCGCTTCCTGAGCTGTTCACGCCTGACTATGACCAGCGGCTTGAGGCCGCTCGCCAGCGGCTTCGGCCGGAGGACTGACCGAGCGGTCTGGACTCCTCACCTGGTTGCAGCCGGTCGGGGTTCGTAGAAGGTTCCGTCGCGGAGCATCGTGAAGAGGACGTCTGCCCGTCGTCTGGCGAGGCAGAGCAGGGCCTGAGTGTGGTGCTTGCCCTGGGTGATCTTCTTGTCGTAGTAGGCCCGCGATGCCGGGTCGCCCAGAGCGGCGAACGCGGAGAGGGAGAAAGCTCGTTTGAGCTGCTTGTTTCCCCTCCGTGACGGCTGTTCACCGCGGATCGAGGAACCCGAGCTCCGGGTCGCGGGTGCGAGTCCTGCGTAGGCGGCGAGGTGGCCGGCGGTCGGGAAGGTGCTGCCGTCGCCGACCTCGATCAGGATGCGGGCTCCGGTCCTGACGCCGATACCCGGCATGGACGTCAGGACCTTCGAAAGAGGGTGGGCCTCCAGGAGTTCCTCGATCCGCCCGGCCACGAGTTTCCGCTGGTCAAGGACGGCGGCCAGTGATCCGGCCAGGCTCGGAACGATCAGCGCGACCGCGTCGGTTCCCGGAACGGTCACGGTCTGCTCGTCCAGCGCGGCGAAGATCTCCTCGACCAGCCGCTCGGCCATCCGCGGGGCCTTTGGCCGCAGCAGCGTGACCAGCCGCCGACGGCCTGCCTTGCGTATCTGTGCCGGGGATCCGAACCGTTCCAGCAGCGTGAGGACGGCCGGTGCTGCAATCGCGGTCCCAGGACCCGTTCCAGCGACGGATGGATCTGGGTCAGCAGGCCGTGCAGCCGGGTGGCGACCCGGGTGGCCTCACCGGCCAGGTCGTCGTCGAACCCGACGATCATCTCCAGCTCGGCGATCGTCTCGTCTTCGCCGTCGATGGTCCGCAGCGTGTGGGGCATCGCGCGGGCCGCGTCCGCGATGATGAACGCGTCCTTCGCGTCGGTCTTCGCCTCGTCCGGGTAGAGGTCGGCGATCCGCCGCATCGTCAGCCCGGGCAGGTAGGCGACCGGGCAGCCCATGTCCCTGGCGACGGCCAGCGGCAGGGCGCCGATCGAGGCCGGCTGACGGAGAGCTCTTCCGGCTCGGGTGAAGCCGGTGCTCAAGCCCCTCATCAGCGATCCGTCGATGCCTCCGGACCCGGTGACACCACCCCCCGGATCATCAACAACAGGGGGGAAGTCATGCCGGACCCGAAGGCCGGTAGCCCCATTGCGGAGCCACGAAGAAGGTAACGGGGGGACGGCTTCTGCGGCGCTGGATCGCGGTCAGTTGCGTTGTGGAGTATGGCAGGTGGTGGGGTCGATGCGGCTCAGTACCCAGCGGACGAGGTCTTTGTCGAGGGTGAGTTTCGGGTTTTCCTCCAGGGCGTCGTGGAGGTGGAGGGTGAAGTGGGGGGAGGTGCGGTTGACGCGGGTGCGGGGGAAGGGCCTGGGGAGGCCGGAGACGGTGACGGGCTGAAGTCCGACGGTTTGGGTGCGGGTCTGCCACCAGGTGATGGCGTCGTCTCCGGTGAGGTGGGTGATCTTGCCGCGGCGTTTCCCGGTGACGGGGCGGCGGTTGGGGTTGCCGGCGGAGCGGGCGGCGGTGATGCGGTAGCGGACGGTGCGCCCGGGGGTGAGGGAGTTCAGCAGGGGGGTCAGGTCGACGGTCCGGGCGGTGCCGTAGTCGGCGGGCAGGGCGGTGAGGTCGGGTATGTGGGCCGTCTGGACGAGGAGGGTGGGGTCGGGCCCGGACTCGGTGCGGAACAGCAGGCCTTCGGCCAGTACCGGGCCAGGGCCTTGTTCACCCACGTGGTCTTGGAGGTCTTGGAGGTACCGCTGTGGGTGGCGGTCTTCCATGCCTTTCTGGTGACGTCGCCAGCCGTTGGGCGGTCTGTTCGGCTTCCCGGCAGCACTCGGCGATGCGCTGGGCTTTGACCGGATCGTGTTCCTGGGTCCAGTTCAGCAGCGGTGGGGTGATCGCGGTGTACCACTGCCGGTCAATGACCTTGCCGTCCTGATCGAATCCGTGGACGCGGATCCGCAGGCTTCGCCGCAGTTCCTCAGGAAGATCGTTGAGGGTGTCGAAAACGGCCGGTCGGACGTATGTGCCGTGTTCGTCAGAGGCTAGGACCAGTGTGTCCAGTTCACGCCACCACGCGCGGGACACATCAGCGCGGTTCTTGGTGCGGCGCCGGGCGACGCTCTTGCGTTCGGTGATGAACCGGTAGGAGAGGTAGGGATCAGTGCTGATCTCGGGCTCTGTGGGCTCTTCGGCTTCCTCGGCTTCCTCGGCTTCCTCGGGCTCCTTGGTGGCCCAGGTGAGGTAGGCGTCGGTGACGGTGCTCCCGCTGGGGCCAGGCACGAGGAGGATCGCGTGCTGGCTCTGTCCGGTCAGCAACCGGCCGGGCCAGGTCACCAGAGTTGAGGAGGGCTGCGGACTGGGAGCTGTTTCATCCCAGGGGCAGGCGTCGGCGCCTGGCAGTTGTTCGTCGCTGGTGAAGGCTGGCACACCGGCCAGGAGCGTTTCGTGCAGAGTGCGGCCCAGAAGGTGGAAGGAGACGCTGGAGCGCAGGGGCCCACTGTTCTGGCGTCCGGTGGTGACCCCGTCCACGGTGCGGGGGGTGCACTGGCCCGAGCGGCCATAGTAGTGGTGGACGAGCAGGATCTGCAGGGCTTCGGCGGTAGGCACGGGCTCGGCGGTGTGGGTGGCCGTGCGGGCTGAACCAGCAAGCCAGGTTGTTCCCGGCGGGGCGCCCCGGCACGAAGGCGTTGATGCCGCTGCTGTGGTCGCACTGGGTACGCAGCGCGGGTTCCTGCAGCCAGGGGCGCACCGGGTCGAAGACGTCCCAGGCGTGTTGGTCAAAGTAGGCGTGGACGGCGCCCGGGTCGAACCGGCCCTGCTCCAGGCGGGAGCGGCGTAGGGCGTTCCACTGGGAGGCGGTGAGCTCGGGATCGTCCAGGCCGGTGATCCGGGCCGTGATGGCAATCGCGATCCGCAGCAGAGCTGAGGCTGCCGGGGGATGAGGCAGGGCGAGATCGTCGATGATGTGGGCGTTCAGGAACAGGTCCCGCAGACCGCGTTGGCTGTAGTGAGGGCCAGTGCGGGTGTCGATCCAGGGGTCGTCGGCTGCGCTGAACGTGGCGGTGGCGGGCGGGGGTAACTGAGGCGTCCACCGCCAGGACCAGGGCGTTCTCCGGCGGCGACAGGTAAATACCCACCACGTCACGGACCTTGTTTCTTCGCTCATTGGTAGAGCCCGCGCGAACGGGAGTGTTTCTCGCTGTGAGCAGGTCTTCTTGTCCAGTGCAGGGTCTATAGCCCGCGCGAGCGGGAGTGACCAGCTCAGGCACCCGTGGCCACTCAAGACAGACTCGTGCGGCCTGCGGCCCGGGCGTGCGAGAGTTGTCCGAACTTCCTCCCCATGAGAGTAGTGACAGCCGCTGCGGAGCCCACGCAAGCTGGGTGATCCGCTGGCGTGTTCGGCGCGGCCGCTGGCATCCTCGGAGAGCTGGCTTGAGCAGGAGCGAACCGGCTCTCGATGGCCTTGACCTGCCGCTCACTGAGCGGGGCCCGTGCGAGGTGGCAACCCGTTCGCCGATCGGCAAGTTCGCCCGGGCGCACGCGACACCGAGCCGTGGAGAGGCAACCTCAGCACAAAGCCGCAGGTCAAAGGCATCGTCGTATTGCAACTCTCAGCGGAGCGAACAGGCGATTCTCATGTACCTGCATCAGCAGTTCTCAAGGCATGCCTGAAGCAACCTCATATCATCCCTGCTCCAGTAGCTAACGTGCGCCACCTCAAAGGACATTGGAATGAGAATCATCTAAGGCAGGGAAGTGAGAGTCAGCAGATGGCGACCACGCCGCGCAGTCCGGTGACGGTGGACGCCTGGTCCTGGTTAGTCAGGGTGCCGATGCCGAGCTGGCCGCTGGTGTTGAGGCCCCAGCTTTCCACGGTCCCGTTGGAGAGCAGGGCGAGGCTGTGGCTGGCGCCGGCATCGATACTCTTGATGTCGGTGTCGGTGAGCCCCGGCACCGTCACGGGCTTGTACTTGGCGTTGGTGACCACGCCGCCGAACTGATAGCTCTCGTTGGCGCCCCAGCCCTTGAGCCGGCCTTCCTGCGCGGTGGCGGTCGAGGGCCAGGCCAGCAGTATGGCCAGCAGCGCCAGCAGGCCCGCGAAGAGCGGGGCGCTGCGGCTACGGCCGCGGAGAAGTGCGTTCACGTCGGTCCTTAACAATGATGTGGCGCAGGCAGGCAGCAAAGCCGAACCGTTGCGCATAGTGATGGCGCGGTCGCTATAGGCATCCACTCGGGAGGCGCCCTGCCCTGTCAGGGACTTCTCACACGGGCAGGCCGCGCACCCCGACGTGCGGTTGAGGCGAGCCGCGGTGACGGCCGACCACCGGGCTTTGATGCCGTGGTCCCGTACGAAGACCGGCCATCGTCGGGCCCGGCATGACACTTCGGGCCCGGGGCAGGGGCGGGGCGTGCCCACCGTCATCCCGGCTGTGGGGCGGCTTCTTTCACTCGTTCCGGGTTTTGCCTCGCGGAGGGGAACTCCGTCGCCCACACCGGTGTCCCTGCCGATCAGGTTGACTCGGCAGCCGACGGTGACCTGCGCAGAGGTCTTCCCTGCCGTGACTGGGGGGCGGGGCCCGCTGTTGCGGGTTCCCGATCGGAGCCCGTGGGCATGGTGATGGTGCGCCAGGTGTTCTTGGAGCTGCCGCTGCGGGCTCAGGCGTTCAGGAATGTCTCGAGGCTGGTGGCCAGGGCCACAGGTGTCTCGTGCATGGGGTAGTGGCCGCTGTTGGCGATCTCCTCCAGTTCGGCGTTCGGATAGTGGCTGAGCCACGTGGCGCGCATAGCGTCGGCCGTGAGGGCGAGATCGTGCTCGCCGACGATGACCTTGACCGGGACGGGGTTGCCGGTGATCCGTTCCGTGAGGTCGGCGGTGACCCAGTCCTTCACGTAGCCGCCGAACGCCTCCCGGGTCGACCACTCCAAGGAGAGGTCGACCATCAGGTCCACCCACACCCGGGAGGCGCGTCGGCCGGTGACCAGATCGACGATGGAGCGTCGCTTGTCGCGGTCCTGCGCGGCACCGTAGAACAGCGCTTCTCCGTCGGCGTCCAGCGGATAGGCACCGGCGGGGACGGGGGCCAGGCCGACCAGCTTCCGCACTCGGTGCGGGGCCTGGGCCAGCACCTGCTGAGCCGCCTTGCCGCCCATCGAGTGGCCGACGAGGGAGAAGCTTTCCCAGCCGAGCTCGTCGGCCAGGGCGAGGGCGTCCTCGGCGATCTCGGCGAGCGTGTACGTGCCGGTGACGTGCTTGCGGTCGCCGTAGCCGCGGTAGTCGAGGAAGGCGTAGCTGAAGGTGTCGCCGTCCAGGTAGTCCAGGAAGGGCCCCCAGCCGGCGCTGGTGCCGAACCAGTCGTGGAGCACCAGCACTTTATGGTCGCCTGATCCGATCAGGCGGCAGGGAATGCTCATGGCGGGCTTCCTCTCGTCGTTGCGGGCGAACGGTTCGCTTTCCTCCGAGAACGCGCCCTTCCAGGTCAGGTCCCCGAGTCCGGCAGGTGACCGCTTGACGTCCTGGGGGGCGTCTGCGCCCGGTCGTCTCGCCGTTGCATACCCAGCGGGTGTCCTCGCCCACCTCTGCGCACGCACTCCGTTCCGTCGTGCGCACGCCAACAGCACCTCGACTCGGCTCGGGATCCTTTCCCATAGCCGGACTCTCCGAGCTGCGCCAACGCGGCAGGGTTGTCAGCGGGCGGGGCGTAGGACCGGGTTGAGGGCGAGGCGGTTGTCGGTCAGGTGGTGGCCTTCGGGGCTGAAGGGCGGGATGGCCACGGGCAGGCAGTCGGCGATCAGGAGGCAGTCATGGTTGCGGTCCTCAGCGGTGGCCACCACAAGGGGCTCGCCGTCGGGCCCCCAGATTCCGGAGTTTCCCTGGTACTGCCAAGCGCCGGCGGGGACCTGTTCCCAGCCACGGCGGTTGGCGTAGGCGACGAACAGACGCCAGACGCTGGCCATAGCGGGGATGATGTGGCGGGTGGCGTCCTGGTACGGAACACGGCTCATGGCGCCGTCAGCCAGACGGAAGTGGCCGTCAGCCGCGGTGGGCCCCAGCACAATCTGCGCACCGTGTTCAGCCAGGTGCTGGTACAGCGGCGGGAACTCGCACTCATAGCAGTTCAGCACGCCGACCGTGATGCCGTTGATCGTCACGAGGGGCGGCAGGTCCTGACCGAAGGAGTAGTTACGTCGCTCCGCCGCCCCGTAGAGGTGGGTCTTGCGGTAGTTGGCGGCCACCTGCCCGTCGGCAGCGATCACGCTGATGGAGTCGTAGAAGTCGCTCCCGTCCCGTTCGGGGTAAGGCAGGACCACGGCCAAGCCGTTCTCCTTGGCAGCCAGGCGGGCCCGGTCGATCGAAGGGCCCTCGCGGTGCTCTGCCAGTTCACGGCACTGGCCGGGGTCGATGGCGTAGCCGGTGGTGTACTTCTCCGGAAACACAACCACCTGGCAGCCGTAAGCCGCGGCCAGAGAGGAAACTTCGGCCAGCCGGTCCATGTTCTGCCGCACCGCCTCCCGGCTGCCGACCTGCCCCTGGTACAACGCCACCCGCAGACCCTCACCGACAGCGGGCGCGTCATACAGCGCGGAGCGGAACACGATACGAACTGGCTGCGCCATCGGTGAGTGCTCTTTCCATGATCGGCGATCCCCACGACCGCCCCATGAAAAGAAACGAACCACTACCGCATCGGACACCATGATCACTTCGATGGCAGTGCCGGCGAAGCCGACGGAGAGGAAAGCGAGCTGGACGGCTTCCTCTGCTTCACCACGACCACCGCGCACACAGCTGTCACCGAGAAGCTGTGCACCTGGATCATTGGAACAGCTCCCCAACTGATTCCGCTCCCGCGCCTGTCGAGGCTGCCGTCCACTCACGCGAGCCGGACGGCAGCCCTGGTCGGTCGAGGACGTGCCTGGCCCGTCGGCGACGGACCGGCCCGGAGGCGGTCCGCACCTGTCGGCGCCGGCCGTTACTTCCGTTGGAGAGCACCGTTACCACTCGGATGATCAAGATCTTCTTCTGGAACGGGTTGTGCAGCAGCAATGGATTCGACACTGACCGCGGTGCGGGCTCACGCGCCCGTGCCCACGCACCCTCCCAGCCCTACTGCCCTGCCGGGTGACTGGTCGGAGTTCGGGTGCCGGGTCAACACATGGACTCCCGCGGAGCTCTTCGACCGGTACAAAAGCTCGCGCTTCCTGTACCCGGGCAAGCGGGCAAGGCTCGCCCCGTACTGGCCGGTGATCCTCGACAACTGGCAGCGCGCCCGGCGTGCCGGGGAACTGCTGCACTGGGTGGGGTCGTACGACGACCCGAACGGCGGCTGGGCATCAATGACGTCCTGGCGGTCCACCCACGGCGGCTGGCAGACCCAGCACCTGGTCAGCCACGGCACGCTGGTGGGTGCCCGCGCGGTGATGCTGGCGGGCCTGGCGGTCCGCATGGCCGAGAAGCGGGATGTGGCGCAGCAGGACTGGTTCAGTCCCGGCAACCGGTTCGCGGCCGTCGCCTTCGGCGGCATGGTCGAGAAGGTTTCCCCTGGGCAGGCAGCGGTGGTGCCGGGGGACTACGTCACGGTGCCGCTGCCCCTCGCCCGCTCCCTCGGCGCCATGCGGACCGGGGCGGAGCGCGTGGCCGAGCTGGACGACGCGGCGTGCCCGGAACTGGCCGCCCTCGCGAGCCGCTGCCGCGGCGATGTGTACGTACGGGCCGAGGGGCTGGACCGCGGTGATCTGAGGCTGAACGACGTCGACCGGCTCTACCGGTTGGTGGGACTTCGCCGCTATCGCAGGATCTGGGCCGCCTACGACGCCACCGGCCGGATGCTGGCGGCGGCGCTGGCCTACCGGGGGCCGCTGGGCTTCAACTTCTCGTTCCTGGAGAACCGGTGTGACCTGCTGGTGGCACCCGGTCTCGACGCGGACGAGGCGCGGCGGGCGGCGGACGCGGTGCTGTCCGCCGCGTGCTCCGCTTACGAGGGATTCGAGCCCGGCTGCCTGCCCGTCGCCAGTTCCCTGTCGCTGGACCGGCTCGTCAGGGCAGGCGCGGAGCGTGTCCGCCCGTACAGCCAGGCCCTGTGGCTGGCCGAGGCGCACCACGATTTCTACCAGTACATCGACGACCTCTACGAGCGGCGCCTGCGCGGCCGGGTCGCACACCCGAGGAGGACCGCATGAGCGTTCCGTATCTGATGGAGGACCGCCGCGAGGCCGGCCGTCTGGTGGCCAAGGTGGACGCCGATGCGTGGGTGCGGGAGTACCTTGCGCCCGTGATGCCCACGGGGGCGCCGGAGGTCCTGGACGTGGGTGCGGGACCGGGACACATCGCGCAGGCCGTGTGCCGGGCATGGCCCGATAGCCGGGTCGTGGCCTTCGACGGCAACCCCGAGCGGCTGGCCGCCGGCTCCGGAAGCGCGGATGGTGCCGCGCTCGTACGCCGCTGCGGCGACGCCCGGGACCTCCCCTTCGAGGACGGTGTCTTCGATGTCGTCTACTCCCGGCTGATGCTGCAGTACGTCGCCGAACGGGGCCGGGCCGTCGCGGAGATGGCCCGTGTCACCAAGCCGGGCGGCGTGGTCGTGCTCTTCGACCTCGACGGCCAGCTCGTCTGGCACGATCCGGTTTCTCCCGCGCTCAGTGCGGTTCTCGACCCGGTCGTGGCGGCTCTGAGGGCGACCGGATTCGACCCGCACACCGGCCGTCAGCTGTACCGGCTCGCCCGGGAGGCCGGCCTCACCGATCTCGCTGTACGCGTCGATCCGTACCACGTGATCGCCGGGCCGATCGAACCGGCCGAACGAGAGCAGTGGCATCTGAAGCTCGACATCGCCCGCCCCGCCATCGCCCGTGCTCTCGGCTCGTCCGGGGCCGCGGACAAGGCCGTCCGGATCTTCCTCGACCACCTGGACAGCGAGGACACCCTCACCTACTCCGTGGCGTTCACCGTCACCGGCCGTCAGAAACCGGGCGCACGTCGGCGCTGACATGACCCCAGCGAGCCGGTCCGTGTCCGAAGACTGACAGGGAGTTGTGACAGTGCGCGTCGCTGTCCCGGCCGGAGCCTTTGACCCGGTCCGGCCGATTCGGCATCAGCCCTCTTCGGCGGCCCCGGGGGCCCGGCGGGGGCAGGTCAGGCCTGGCCGATCTCCTGGGTGAACTGCAGGATGACGAACTCGGCGGGCCGCGTGACGGCGAGGCCGGCCTTGACGATGAGCTGGCCCGACGTCACGTCGTCCTCCGTCATCGTGATGCCCTCGCCGGCCTGGACGAAGTACGCCTCCTGAGGTGTCTGGCCCATGAGACCGCCCTGCCGCCACAGACCCTGCAGGTAGCTGTCGACGGCGGTGCGCACCCGCTCCCATGAACCGCCCCGGGTTTGATGGAGATCATCAAACCCGGAAGGATGCCGATCATGGCTGCTCCCCGTAAGTACCCCGACGAACTGCGTGACGCGCGACGCGTCTGGCCATCGAGGCCCGCAAGGACCCGGCCGGCCGTGCCGGGGCGATCAAGCGCATCGCCGACCAGCTGAACGTGCACCCCGAGGCCCTGCGGGGGTGGGTCAAGCGGCCGAGATCGACGAGGGCACCGTTGCCGGGACCACCAGCGCGGAGGCCGCCCGGATCGCGGAGCTGGAGCGGGAGGTGAAGGAACTGCGGCGGGCGAACGCGATCTGAAGTCCGCCTCGGCTTTCTTCGCCGCGGAGCTGGACCGTCCACTGCGATGAAGGTCGCCTGCATCGACCAGTACAAGGAGACGTTCGGCGTCCAGCCGATCTGCGACGTCCTCGCCGAGACGGACGCGCCGATCGCGCCGAGCACCTACTACGCCGCCCACAGCCGTCCTCCGTCGGCCCGCAGCCCGCGCGATGCCGAGCTCACCGAACAGATTCGCCGGATCCACACCGACAACTACGCTGTCTACAGGGCCCGCAAGGTCCATGCAGCCCTAATCCGCGAGGGAGTCGAGGTGGCTCGCTGCACGGTCGAACGCCTCATGCGCGCGGACGGCCTGCGCGGGGTGATCCGGGCCAAGAGCCCGCGCACCACGCGGCCCGCCCCGGAGACCGGCCGCCCGGCCGACCTGGTCGAGCGACAGTTCACCGCGACCGCCCCGAACCAGCTGTGGGTCGCGGACATCACCTACATCAGGACCTTCTCCGGCTGGGTCTACGCCGCCTTCGTCATCGACGTCTTCTCCCGCATGGTCGTCGGCTGGCAGGTCGCCACCAGCCTCTACACCGACCTCGCCCTGGACGCGCTGGAGATGGCGATCTGGCGCCGCCGACACGCCGACGCCGACCTCACCGGCCTCACGCACCACTCGGACCGCGGAGTCCGATACCGGGCTCTGCGCTCCACCGAACGCCTCGAACGGGAGGCGGCCGTGGCCTCGGTCGGCTCCAAGGGTGACTCGTATGGCAACGCCCGCGCCGAGGCGTTCAGCAGCCTGTTCAAGGCCGAGCTGATCCGGAACAAGGGGCCGTGGACCGGCATCAACGACGTCGAGATCGCGCCGAATACATCGACTGGTTCAACCAGCGCCGCCTCCACGGCGAGCTCGGACACGTCACCCCGGCCGAGCACGAG
Source organism: Streptomyces durocortorensis (assembly GCF_031760065.1). NCBI lineage: Bacteria > Bacillati > Actinomycetota > Actinomycetes > Kitasatosporales > Streptomycetaceae > Streptomyces > Streptomyces sp. C11-1. The sequence continues at coordinate 7,214,668 of NZ_CP134500.1, read as the reverse complement.
GCCGCCCCACTACCTTGTGGCCGAACCCTCTACATCACTCCAGAAATCCAGCTAACGGAGTCTCCACAAAACCCGGGGCTTGACAGTCCAGGGTGCCCCAAGTCCCGTGTTCTCGCTGACCGCCTGACCACACGACACACAGGTGCCCCCGAGCCGTCCGGGGCGGACGGCTCGGGGGCACCTGTGTGTTCCAGCCCTGGCCTACTTCCTGCGTGAACTGCAGGATGACGAACTCGGCGGGTCGCATCGCGGCCGTCCCCGATCCGGGCGGTGGGCACCGTGAACGGGGCGTTGTTCTCGAACTCGGTGAACGCCTGGCTGAACACCTCAGGGTCGCTCGTGATCTGCCCGTCGGGGGAGGTCTGGTCGATCAGCACCGGCAGCTGCTCGGCCACATAGTCCGCCAGTTCTCCGGTGTCGGCCCCGGTCTTCTCGGCAACCTCAGCAAGGGTGTCCTGACCGAGGATCGTGACGACCTCGGAGGACGTGAGCGGCTCGTTGGCCTCCGTCCCAACCCACGGACTGCACGTTGGCTGATCGAATCCCCAGGAGGTCAAGCCTTTGCATCTCCGCCAGCATCTTGGCGGACTCCTCCAGCGCGCCCTCGGTGACCTGGGTCAGGGAGATGCCGTCGTTCGAATTCCTAGAGGCCTGCTCCGACATACATGCCTCCCAGGGCGAGTATTCGGTTGTGATCAAGGGGTGGTTCTGACCAGGTCTTTGATCCAGATCATCGCGCCGCGAAGGTGGAGGCCAGCGAGGTAGCTCGCAGGAGTTTTGTCGTAGCGAGTGGCGATGCCTCGCCAGGCTTTCAGCTTGTTGATCAGGCGCTCGACCGTGTTCCTCTCCTTGTAGAGCTCGGCGTCGTGGCTGACGGGCCGGCCGCCCGTGGAGCCCTTCTTCTTCCGGTTGGCGGCCTGGTCCTTCTTCTCCGGGATGACTGCCTTGATGCCGCGTTTGCGCAGGTGAGCGCGGTTGCCGCGGGACGAGTAAGCCTTGTCCCCGGCGACCGCGCCGGGGCGAGTACGGGGACGACCGGCCGGCCCGCGAACCCGGACCTTCTTCAGGACGGGGACGAACTGAGGGCTGTCAGCGGCCTGCCCCTCTCGGTGAGCACGAGCGCCAGCGGGCGGCACCTGCGCTCACCGACGACGTGGACCTTGCTGGTCTGACCGCCTCTGGAACGGCCAGGCAGGGCGGCTTTCAGACGGAGCTTGCGCCTGCGTCGGACACGTCGCCGCTTGTCGCGTTCCGGGGCGTCCGCGGTGTCCTGCCCGTCTTGTCCCTCCGGGCCGCCCCCTTTTGCCGGGCCTTCTCCGCCTCCTCGGCGGCCTTCTCCAGGTCGGCAAGCGTGGCGGAGTCGAGGTGCATCCCGGCCGCGTCGTGGTGGGCCCGGACGGTGGTGGAATCCACGCTGACCAGCGACAGGTCCACCTGACCCCGCTTCGCGGCTTCCGCGATCACGCCCTCCAGCAGGGCCTCGAACACTCCGGCATCCCTCCACTGCCGGTGGCGGTTGTGGACAGTCGACCAGGCACCGAACTCCCGCGGCATCTCCCGCCACTGGCCGCCTGAAGAAACCGCCAGATCACCCCCTCGAACTGTCGGCGGAGCCGCTCGGGGTACGGGCCGTACTCACCGATCGGCAGGTACGGCTCGATGAACTCCCATTCAGCGTCCGTTCATTGCACTCGCGTCATACAACAAGTTCTGCCGGATCCGGCTCAACGCCGAGGGTGAAACCCGCAAACTGATCACAACCCGATACTCGCCCTAGCTCCCGGGAACCGCCTCGGCCGCTCTCGCTACGATCTGAAGCTCCCGAGCATTGGAGACCGCCATGAACGAACGCCCCGTCCACACGGTGGAAGTGGCCCTGGGCAACGCCGTCGGCGACGCCAGCGACCAAACCGTCCGGGTCCAGATCCGCGAAGTGGACGAGGCACTCGTCCGCGTGGGGCGGGGCGGCCGTACCGTGGCGCGGGCCGAGCGGACACTCGGGCAGATGCTGGACACCGTACGCCCCGTTGCGGAGAGCTTCGTGGACCGCTTCTCCGGGATGGCGCAGGCCCCGGACGAGATCACCCTGGAGTTCGGGGTGTCCCTGTCCGCCGAGGCGGACGTCGTCATCGCCAGCACCGCGACGGCGGCCAATTTCTCCATCACCCTGACCTGGAACAGGAACGACGGGCCGGGCACGGACGCCGATAATGTGGGGCAGCAGCGCAGTTGATACGGGTGGGGGCCCAGTGACACACGGATCGCAGGGCGGGCACGGGGACGACCGGCGGACGACCCCGGAGCGCACGACGGGCCGCCCTGACCCTGCATACGGCCCGGAGGCGGCCTTGGCCGCCGCCGTCGTCCGCGTCAGGGGCCGGGACGGCATGGTCGCCGGTGCGGGCTTCCTGGTCACCGACGATCTCGTGCTCACCTGCGCCCACGTGGTCTCCGACGCCCTCGACCGGCCCCGGGAGGAAGCGGTGGAGTCCGGGGCCGAGGTCGCCATCGACCTGCCGCTGGCCGGGGACGCCGGGGGCTCGTACGACGGCGGTGACCGCATAGCCGAAGTGCGGCGCTGGATACCCGTCGCGCCCGACCGGACCGGTGACATGGCCCTCCTGCAGCTGGGGGACCCGATACCCGGGGCCCGGCCGCTGCCCCTGGCCGATCCCCCGGAGGGCGTGTGGCACCACCACGCCCGGGCCGTGGGGTTCACCGACGACCACCCCGGCGGCATCTGGCACAGCGGGACGTTCCGGGGGCCGACCCAGGAGGGATGGATCCAGCTCTCGCGAGGCGACGGCGAGAGCGTCTACGTCAAGCGGGGCTTCAGCGGCAGTCCCGTCTGGAACGACGAACTCGGCGCAGTCGTCGGCCTGATGGTGGCCGCCGAGCCCGGACGCGAGACGCAGCAGGCATTCGCCCTGAGGACCCGTACGCTGCTGGACGCGCTGCCCGAACTCGTCCCCCTCGTCACCCCGCCCACCCCGTTCCGCGGCCTCGCCACCTTCCAAGAGGCCGACGCCCACATCTTCTTCGGGCGGGACGACGACATCGAGGAGGTGGTCACCGCCCTGCACGGCGACCGGCCGCCCGTCACCTTGTACGGGCCCTCCGGCTGCGGCAAGTCCTCGCTGGTGCTGGCCGGTGTGGTGCCGAAGATGCGGGAGGCGGGGTACGCAGTCCTGGTCGTCAACGCGGGGCACATCGCCTCCCTGCGCTCCGCGCTCGCCACCGAGCTGTACCGGCTGGCGCGGGCCCAGGAGTCGGAAGAAGCAAAGAGCGCCGAATACATGGAAGCGCAGTTGGTGAAGGAGGGGCTGGCCGACGCCCTCCACCGCGCACTCGGACCCACGGCGGCCCGGGTCCTGGTCGTCGTTGACCAGGCCGAGTCCCTCCTGGACCGCACCGAGGCCGAGATGGTGGAGGCCGCCCGGCTGCTCTTCCCGAAGGCGCAGCCCGGGAACGTCCGCGTCCTGCTCACACTCCGCGCCGACTTCGTGGACGCGGCGCTCAACCACCCCTTCATGGGCCCGGCGCTGAAGGACGGGACCAACGTTCCGCTCACCCCGATGTCCGGGGACCAGCTCGCAGACGTGATCAGCGAGCCCGTCAGGCGTCTGCCGACCGTGGCGTACGACCCCGGGCTGGAGCAGCGCATCCTGGACGACGCCGGAGGCGCGCCCGGCATCCTGCCCCTGCTCGGCTTCGTCCTCACCCAGGTGTGGGACCGGCAGTCCGGCGGCCGGCTGCGCCTGACGACGTACGACGAGATCGGCGGGGTCCACGGCGCCCTGGCGCGCCATGCGGAACAGGCGTGGCGGGAGTGCGTACGCCCGGTGGACGAGACCGACGCGCTGCGACTGCTCACCGGACTCGTCCGGGTGCTGCCCGGCAGTGAGGCCCCGCTGCGCCGGATGCTCACCCGTGAGGAGACGGGTGAGGCGCGCTGGCGGATCGCCCGGGCCCTGGCCGAACGGCGGCTGCTGGTGCTACGTGGGAAAGAGGGCGAACCGCAGACGGCCGAGCTCGCCCACGAGGCCCTCATCCGTACCTGGCCGACGCTCGCCGGCCAGGTGCAGACCGACAGTGACCTGCTGGCGGCCCGTGCGGAGTTGCGCCACGACCTCGACCGCTGGGAGATGACGGGGCGCTCCCCGGACCTGCTGCCCGGCCCTATTCATCTGGCCTCTTTGACCAGCCGGATACATGCCCGGGAGGATGAACTCTCCGCCGAGGAAAGCGCATTCATCGATCTGGCCGCAAGGCGCCATCGTCTCCGGCGGGCCCGGGTGCGGGCCGCCTGGGGTGTCGCGGCGCTCGTCCTCGCGCTCATCGCCGGGCTCGGCACCTTCCTCGTCCAGCAGTCCCGCGTCAGCGCGGAACGGGAGGCGGAGGGACGCTCGCGCTCGCTGGCGGTCCTCTCAGACGAGCTGGCGCAACGGGACCCGGGGGGTGCCGCTCTGGTCGCCATGGCAGCCCACGACCTCTTCCCCACAGAGGAGGCGCGCAGCGCGCTGCTGCGCCGCTACGACCACTTCGTGCTCTCCCGGTGGGCCCTGTCCGCGACCGACGCCCCGATAAGCCAGGTGGCGACGAGCACGGACGGCCGTGTGGTCCTCGTGACGACCAGGGCCGGAGGGACCACCAGCAGGGACGGGGGCGCCGTGCTCTTCGTCCGGGGCGCCGACGAGCGGGTCGTACGCGCCCGCCTCCCCCACGCCGAACAGGCCTTTTTCCCGATGGTCAGCCGGGACGGCCGCAGGATCGCCTACCTGTCGACGAAGGACGGCGGCACCCTGGTCTGGCACGACGTGGACCCGGCGGGAGCGGACGGGTCGGCGGTGCTGGGCAGGGAGGACAAGATCCTCGGCAAGGAGTTCGGGGAGCCGGGACCCGCGTTGTCCCAGCGCCTCGGCCTCGCGGATTTCTCCCCGGACGCCCGCGAGGTCGTCACCGTGATCGACGGAAAGGTACGGATCCGGGAACTGGCGACCCGGCGGACGCGGGAGCTGCCCGGGCGGCTGCCCGCCGTCGACCGGGTGTGGTTCGGGCCGAACGCGGGCACCCTCGTGGCTCATCTGCGGCCCGACGCCGAACAGGAGAAGGACGGGACGGGCTCACTGGTCGCGGTCGACATCGGCACGGGACGGACGCGGACGCTGGCGACCGGCGTCCGTGCATCGTATGTACCTCGTCTCGCCCTGTCGGGCGACGGCGCGGTGCTGGTCGTCTGCCGGGAGTCGCGGCTGGGGAAGGATGTCGCCTACGAGGCCCTCCGGGTCGCGGACGGCCGGGTACTGACCAGGTACCGGCCGGGTGAGTTCAGCACCTCGTGCAAGAGCATCGCGATCGACGGGACGGGTGACCACTTCGCGGTGAGCACGGCGGGGGCCACCTGGCATGTCGTCGGGACGCGCCCGGAAGGCAAGGTGCGGGAGGCCCTGGGGCCCAGCAGTTTGCCCGGACTCGTTGAAGATGACATGTCCCTCGTGGGAGATCCGGAGGAGCCCGTACTGATCGTCCCGGACGAGACCTCGGTGACCGGTCGTCCCCTGAGCTGGAGCACCATCAACGCCGACAGCCCTCCGGTGCTGCTCAGCGGTGCGGCATGGGGCGAGGGGGGCGAGACGGTGGTCCGCCTCGGGGAGGACGGCGACAGCCTGGGCATCGTGCGCATGGGCACGGAGGGATCGACGCTCATCAAGGAGGTGAAACGGCCTCCGCGGAAGACGAGGACAAATTTCATCGAGGATCTGCCAGAGCTGAAGGCCGACCGGAGCGGAACGCTGGCCGCCGACCTCATCGGTCCGGACAAGGTCCGGGTCTGGGAACTCCCCTCCCTGCGTACAGCCACCGACATCGTGACCCAACCGCCTCCCGAGGACGAGAACGTGCGGGTCTTCTTCGGCCCGCGCGACGAGCTGCTGACCATCTCCGGCAGCATCATCGAGCACTGGAACGCCCGTGACGGCCGACGCCTCTCGAAGCCCATCGACGTCCGCGACCTAGGGTTCGCCGGGGAGAGCCTGGCGCAGTTCACGGCCTCCCCTCACCCCGAGCCGGGACACGTACAGAGCCTGGTCGCCGGTGACCCGGTCATCCGTGCCATCTCCCTACGTACGGGCAAGGAGAACAAAAGGCTTGCGGTCAGGCTGGGACCCGACGTCAGCACCGCCGTTCTCGACCGGAGCGGTGATTTCGCAGTCGTGCAAACCAAGGGGCTCATGGTGGAAGTGTGGTCGGTGGGGCAGGCCGGGCAGCCCCTGCGGAGGGTGCTTGGCCCGGTCGGGCCGCTGCACCGGTTCCACATGTTCGAGCACGGCTTCCAGTCGGACAGCTCCGTGTACTTTCTGGCCAATGGGAACTCCATCCGGTTCCAGGACGCGGCGGACCCCGAGGGCCGCGGCGATTCGTACGTGTTCGCGGAGGAACAGGAGTTCCTGGCGGCCTCCCACGACGGCAGGACCCTGCTCCGGCGCATCGACAAGGCTGCCGTGAACGTCCTCCACCTCGATCCGGAGCTCTGGAAGAAGGAGCTGTGCGGCACCCTCGGTCGCGACCTCTCCTCGGACGAACGCCGCGGCCTCCCCACTTGGCTGCCGGACCGGATCTGCCCGCCGGGCGGCCGCTAAGACTGACCGGAAAATGGATCTCCGCACGTATAACTGGCTCCTACCCGCCGCCCGCCGCACCGACTCCATGGCCTGGGGCCAGCTCGACTAAAAGAGCGTTTTGTCCTGCCGGGTGTGTTTGGTAAGGCGGCGGATCGTGGTCGCTCCTGGGTGCGGTCCGTCGGGTTCAATGCGGGTATGGGGAATGCTCTGTGGGACCGGCTCTCGGTTGAGGTGCAGGCGGGGGTGGACGGCCTCGTTTCGGCCGGGCGGAATGTGCAGGCCACTGCCGTGATGCGTGAGTGTGCCGGTCTACCGGCTCCGGGTCTGCATGAGTGTGTTGACCTGGTGGATCAGCGATTCAGCGTGTTGCGACAGAGGCCGGCGAGCTCGTGATGATGCGGCGGCGAGTGGTCATGTGTCGCGCCAGTTCGGGGGCGATTCGCGGGTGAGCCGTCGGCTTATGAGGTCGACCATGGCCACCTTGATCATGGCTTCGGAGCGGTGGGGGTGGGTCTCGTAGTCGCGGGCGAGGCGGCGGCGGTGCATGAGCCAGCCGAAGGTCCGCTCGACGACCCAGCGTCGCGGGATGACCTTGAAGCCCTTCTGGGCAGGGTCGCGGCGGGTGACTTCGACGTCGATGCCCAGGCGGGCGCCGTGCTCGATGACCTTGGTGCGGTAGCCGGTGCCGGCCCAGGCTTTGGTGATGCGGGGGTGGCCTTCGGCGATGCCTGAGAGCAGATGGATGCCGCCGGCGTTGTCGGAGACGCTGGCGGCGGTGACCAGCACGGCCAGAAAAAGGCCAAGTGTGTCGACGCCGATGTGCCGTTTGCGGCCTGCGATCTTCTTGCCCGCGTCGATGCCCTGGCCGGCCGAGGGCACATTGGCTGAGGTCTTGATGCTCTGGGCGTCCAGGACGCAGGCGCTCGGCTCGGCGTCGCGGCCTTCGGCTTCCGGACCAGTTGCCGCAGGAGACCGTTGAGCTGGTCGAAGACCTCGTCCTTCTGCCAGGCGGCGAAGTATCCGTAGACGGTTTCCCATGGGGCGAAGTCGTGAGGCAGATACCGCCAGGGAATCCCGGTCCGGTCGACATAGAGGATGGCGTCCATGATCCGGCGCAGATCGTGTTCGGGTGGCCGCCCGATGTCCAGGCCCTTTCCTCTCCGTTCGGCCCGCCAAGCCCTGCACCGCCGCCTCGCCCGTGAGTACGACCACCGGCCCGACACCTCCGCCTCACGCGTCTACTGAGCCTCGGTCGCGAACATGGCCCGCCGCCTCACCACGCCGTCTCCGGCCTGGCGCGACACGCTCGGGCTGGCCGCGTGAACGTCACCGAGTTCCTGGCCGGCCTCCAGGCCCAGCACGACGAGACCACCGCCCGGGCCGGTGAACTACGCGACCAGATCCAGCACTTGACCGCCGCCCCGGCCGAGGCCGAAGCGCGACTCGCGGACCTGGCCACCACCGCCAGGGCGGTGCTCGACTGTTCATGAGTCTTCGGTGTCCAGCCGCTCTGCGGACTGGAGCAGGTACTTGGGCAATTTTGAGCTGGCGGCCAACACCTCGATGCCGATGAGACGGCCCTGCTCGTCGAAATCGAGGTTGATCATGGCGTCAATGTCCGCCGAAGCGCAGGGATACATGCGCGCGGACTCCGCGCGGGACTGCGGTTCGGTGAGGTACACGTACGCTGCGTCCACTGTCTCGTCATAGGTGACTCTGACGTCTGCCACGGTGAGAGGGCTCCCTTGATGTTGTTTGCTGGCGGCGCTGCTCTCTTGTCCACGGCATCAGGAACTGCACCGACCTCAGGCCGACGTGGCGAGGTGCAAGGCCAGGACGGCCTCGACGATGCCGGTGATGCGGGTGGTGCCGCAACGGAGTTTGCGCAGGAGCCGCCAACTTTCAGGGTGGCATTGGTCTGCTCGCCGACGGCTCGGATCCTGTCGCGGGAGGAGTGCACCGCCCGCTTCCCGGTCGGAAGCGTGCTCCAGCGGTCCCGATAAGGCACCAGGATCGTCCCGCGAGCTCCCAGATATCCCTTGTCTGCCCACGTTCGGAAGACCGCTTTGGTCAGTGCTTCGATGATCCCGTGAGTGCGTACGGCCTTGATGCCGTGGACGGCACCTGGCAGGACAGGTGAGGCCCAGAGCAGGCGTCCGAAGGCATCAGCGACGACCTGGACGTTCATGCCGTGCCACTTGTGCTTGCCGGAGTAGTAGGGGCGGTCAGCGGCGATGCGGTATGGACAGCAATGTGCCGTCCAGGATGACGAATGCCTTGTTGGCGGCGACGGTCATGGCCTGCTGGAGGTGGGAGTGCAGGCGGCCAGGACCTCGACCGCCTCGGCGATGTACCGGTAAACGGTGGCCAGCCCGATCCCGAAGCCGGACGCGAGCTGGGCATACGTATGCCGGCAGTGCAGGTGGGCCAGGACGAGCAGGGCCTGTCGGTCCGCGGTCAGGCAGCACCATCGCGTGCCACGTTCACGGCGCCGGGCTGTCAGCAGCTCGGACAGGTAACGCAGGGTCGAGCTGGACAGATCGATCCCCGATGGATAGAGAAGCACGTGAAGCTCCGGACAGACAGGTTGAAGCTGGTCGGCAACCCGCCTATCAGGAGCTTCCGCTCTTCCTCAACGCTCCTGCGTGCCCACCGGCCTGACGAAAGGAGGGACGTCCGCATGCGGGATGTACGCGGGCGTTCCGACAACGCGGCGAGGTGCCGTAGCTGACGCCGCGCGCGCCAGGGACTACGGGACAGCCCTTACGCGGTCCTGCACGCCCCGTTCTCTTTTTCGCGGTCCTGCAAGAGGGCCGCTGGCCTCCGGGCCCGGCATGACTGCTGCCCCCTGCCGAAGACATGGCCTGGGGGGGGTGGCGTCTCCGGGTCCGGGAGGTGCCGTCGGAGACGCTGATGAGAGGTCCGGCCACCGTCCGGTCCGGCGCAATGCGGGACAGTTCGCGGGCGGCAGGTCTGCATAACGTGGATGCGCGAGTACGACACCACTGCCGAGGCCGGCACGTTCGACACTCCGAGAAGGGCGCGATGTTCGACACCGTAGACGTGGGCGTGTTCCTGGGCTTGGACGTCGGCAAGAGCGCTCATCACGGCCACGGACTGACCCCGGCCGGGAAGAAGGTCTTCGACCAGCAGCTGCCCAACAGCGATCCGAAGCTGCGAGCCGTCTTCGACAAGCTGGCCGCGAAGTTCGGCACCGTCCTGGTGATCGTGGACCAGCCCGCCTCCATCGGCGCCCTGCCCCTGACCGTCGCCCGAGATGCGGGCTGCCAGGTCGCTTACCTGCCCGGACTGGCGATGCGCCGGATCGCCGACCTCTACCCGGGTGAGGCCAAGACCGACGCCAAGGACGCCGCGGTGATCGCGGACGCCGCCCGCACCATGCCCCACACCCTGCGCTCCCTGGAACTGACCGACGAGGTCACCGCCGAACTCACCGTCCTCGTCGGCTTCGACCAGGACCTCGCGGCCGAGGCCACCCGCACGTCCAACCGGATACGCGGCCTGCTCACCCAGTTCCACCCCAGCCTGGAACGCGTCCTGGGCCCACGCCTCGACCACCCCTCCGTCATCTGGCTCTTGGAGCACTACGACTCCCCGGCCGCCCTGCGCGAAGCCGGCCGCCGCAGACTCGTGGAACTGATCCGCCCGAAAGCCCCGCGCATGGCCCAGCGGCTGATCGACGACGTCTTCGACGCACTCGACGACCAGACCGTCGTCGTCCCCGGCACCGGCACCCTCGACATCGTCACCCCCTCCCTGGCCGCCTCGCTCGCCGCCGTCCACACCCAGCGCCGGGCGATGGAAGCCCAGATCAACACCCTGCTGGAGGCCCACCCTCTTTCCCGGGTCCTGACGTCGATGCCCGGCGTCGGCGTCAGGACCGCCGCCGTCCTGCTGGTCACCGTCGGCGACGGCACCAGCTTCCCCACCGCCGCCCACCTCGCCTCTTACGCCGGGCTGGCCCCCACCACGAAGCAGTCGGGCACCTCGATCCACGGCGAACACGCACCACGAGGCGGAAACCGGCAGCTCAAACGCGCCATGTTCCTGTCCGCCTTCGCCTGCATGAACGCCGACCCCGCCTCCCGCACCTACTACGACCGTCAGCGAGCACGCGGCAAAACCCACACCCAGGCCCTCCTCCGACTCGCCCGTCAACGCATCAGCGTCCTGTTCGCCATGCTCCGCGACGGCACCTTCTACCAATCCCGAACGCCGAAAGACGTCGAGCTCGCCGCATAACCCCAGCAACCCCGAACCACCCCAAACCCCACAGGGATGCCTTGACGGAAGACATAGAGGCACCCCCAGGATCGACCCAGTTCTCCCCCGCGCCGCCGGCCGCCGAGACCGGCGGCGTAACCCGCATCCCCGGCCCCGGCCAGCTGTGCTCCTGGGCCGGGACAGCCCCCAAACACCACCAGTCCGACACCAAGCCCAACCACGGCCGCACCACCAAGCAGCGCAACCCGCCGACGCACTGGGCCCGCATCCAGGCTGCGCGGGGCGGCCGAGGTGATCCCGACGCCGACCCGGCGCTCGTCACCGGCTACAAGGCCACCCGGAACCGGCCGCTCACGCGCGGGCAGAAACTGTCCGACAAGGCACTGGCCGCCGTCCGGGGCCCGGTCGAGCGCGGCTTCACCCGCCTGAAGAACTGGCGCGTCCTAGGCAAGGTGCGCACCGACCCGAGCTGGGCGACCGCCCCGGGCAGGGCCCTACCCGTCCTCACGAATCGCGAAGTATCCCGGTGACCGATGATCTTGACCGAAGCCCTCCGCCCGCGACCAGCACGAGCATCCCGAATCCCGCGCACACCAGACCCGTGACCTGCAACTTCACGGTGCCCTCGCAATCTGGGATCCCTATCGAGCTCGGAACACTTCGGTCCTGAGGACGCGGCCGACGGCAGCTGCCACAGCAGGCAGCAACAACAGAGCGGTTCCCCAGAGCGGAACGTTCAGCAGGACCGGAGCCGAGCCGATGAAGAAGAGGGCTAGCAGTACCACGCAGAGACCATAGGACAACGCCATCCACTTCCAGAACGGCCAGTGGAGCACGCAACGCCAGTACGGAGTGAACGTCATCAGCCCGCCGAAGAGGGCGATTGCCGCTACCGTGCCCGGGACCACCTCCACCGTGGTAGACCAGCCGATGACGTGGTGCCCCAGCAGTAGTGCCGCGCCACCCGCGTAGGCATGGCGGACGAGTTCGCGCAGCGAGCGACGCGGTGGGCGGGAGCGGTGCTCGTCGGCCCAGGTGCTTGCGAAGGCTGTCACATCTTTCCCCACCACCAGAGTCGGCAACTTGCCTGCGCGTGCCGCGTCGTCGAGGTGGTCGCGCAACTCGGCGAGCATGTCCTCGACTTCCGGCTCGGGTATGTCGTTGAACATCCACTCGGTGCGGCAACGATCAAGAACCTGATCAGTCGTCACTATTCTCCCCCTGTCGTTTCGGATCCCGCCGACAGCGTCCTGTCGACGGCCCTTGTGAAGCTCGTCCAGGCTGCGCGGCCTGCGGCCAGTTCGGCGTGCCCGGCCTCGGTCAGCCGGTAGTACTTGCGTGGCGGGCCGCCCGTGGCGGAGGGCGCGCGATAGGTGTCGGCAAGGCCCCCCTTCTCCATACGAGCCAGCAGCGGGTAGATACTGCCTTCGCTCACCAGCTCCAGCCCGCTGTCACCGAGGGCCTCGACGATCTCGTAGCCGTAGCGCGGGCGCTCGGCGATGAGTGCCAGCAGGCACAGGTCGAGGACTCCGCGCAGCAGCTGGCTTCGCCGCTGGCCTCCTGTTCCGGACAGCGCAACTCCCATGCGATGCAAGATAGTGCAGAGGTACCCTGCACTGCAAGGTAGTGGATAGGTCTCGGGCGCAGGCGATTCTGAAGCCCCCTCTGAGCTGGGCAGCTTGACACTGGGACGGATGGCCCCGGAGAAGGGGGTCGTCGGCGGTGAGCAAGAAGAGCAACCCCGCTGGCCGCCGTCCGAGCCCCGGTCGAGCATGGGTTCGCCCACCTCAAGAAGTGGCGCGCCCTCGGCGAAGTACGCACCGACCCGAGTTGGCAACCGCTCGCTGTGCCGTCAGCCGAGGCCGAGAGCGTCAGAGCAGCGACTGGAGCCAGTCCGGGGACTCCGCTCCGGCAGTACGGCCAAGGCCTGTGGCGATTCCGCCGATGAAGCCGAGGACGATGACCGCGGCGGCGCGGCGGAGGCGGGAGGTCTCCGCTGGGGGCTTCGGGAGCCGTCTGGGGCATGCTGCAAGCTTGAAGCGTGCGGAAGGTGATGCGCGGTATGCAACAGTTGCCAACGGCTCGCAACGCGTTGCCAATTCGCGCACAACAACCTGACCGGTCCCAGCGGTGGCCGACACTGGGTCAGCGACGACCAGTAGACATCGAAGTGGGGCGGGCGCACTCGGCCCGCTCCATCCTGATGCGGTCCCGGAGCGCCGGGAACTCGCCCTCGCTCTGCGCGGGTCGTTCCAGAGGCTCGATATGCTCCTGCGGACGTACGCGAACAAGGAAGCGCGCGCCGCCAGCTCCGTAAGCCGCGCGTTCAGTGGCGAGCGGCCCGCGCCGGAGGGCTTCGTGAAGAACCTCCTCCACGACGCGGGCGAGGGCCGTTCTTGAGATAGCTCCAGAACGGTTCACGAGATCCCGTCCGATCACTTCGATCGGACGGGATCTCGTCGTTTCTGGGCTTGCTAGGAGGTCTGGGTGCCGATGGCGGGGCGGCGTGGCGAGCGTGCTGCGCGTGTTCGCCTGGCTTCAGGCATGGGGAAGCACGCCGATCGTGGTGATCAGCGTGCTTCTGCGATGTGGGGTTGTTCCGCGTGGGCTCGGTCAGCGGGCGGACGGCGGCGGGCGTCCTGGGCACAAGGCGTGCGTCACATCGGGATCGGTGAGTGGCGGCAGCGGGCCGCTGGCGTCGAAGTCGACGCTGGTGAGTTCGTTGGTACCGTCGCGTTCGGTGAGCCAAGTTTCCAGGACGGCCAGGTTGGCGACCGTGAGCATGACGGCGAGGAGAAGCGCCTGGGTGACCTGGCCGGGGGCGGGCCGGTGTTTGGGGTTGCCGATGTCGAGTTTCCCGCTCTTGAAGCGCCCGTTGGCGCCTTCGTTGTGGCTGCGGATGGGCCGATAGGTGTTGACCCACGATGTGTGCAGGTAGTGGACGTCCTGGCGGTACTTGGCCAGGCGCCAGTCGGCTGCCTCGGCGTCGGCGGGCACGGTGATGGAGCCCGCGCAACACACCCCGGGCAGCGTCTTCTTCGGTGGCGGAGCGAAGTGTTCGGCGCCGGGGATCTGGACGGTGGGGCGGGCCGCCGCGTGGGCGGTTCGGACCCGGGGTGCGGTGAGGTCGACGATCCGGGCGGGCATCGTGGCCGGGGTGCGGGGCCGCAGCCGGTCACGGCGGGCGCAGTTGACCGAGGGGGACGGGCCCGAGGCCGGGCACTGGAGGCGGATTGCTCCCCGGGCGTCGGGCCCCTGCTTGAGCTTGAAGTGGTATGGCTCGCGGGCCTCGATCTTCTCGGCGAGCTCGCTGCCGGGGGTACGGATGGTGTCGTCGTCGGCGCTGGTGGTGGCGTGGATGAGCGGGGCGGGGGTGAGCGGGCACATGAGCGAGCCGTCGACGAGCGGGGCTCCCTGCCAGCTGCCCTGCCGTCCGCGTTCTTTGACCTTGTAGTCCAGGGCGAGCCGGTAGCCGAGCCGTCGCACGGGGGTCTGGAAGGTGGCGGGGGTGCAGTTGGTGTAGGCGCGGTCGGCGGCCAGGATGCCGGCGGGCAGGCCGAGTCCGGCCAGTTGGGTGAGGACGTTGACCGCGTTGGGCCCTGTGCGGACGGTGGGGGTGTCGAGCTCGAAGCCCAGGCACAGCTGCGGGTACGCCTTGGGAGGGGCGTCGTCGATGTCGCGGTGGTGGGCGGCGATGGCCAGGGTGGCGCTGTAGCCGAAGGTCTTCTCTCCGGTGCCGCCCTTGGCGTGCCAGCCCGCGGTGATCTCGACGGAGGCGGTGCCGCGCCAGGGGCTGTTCTGGCGGGCGGTCACGGGGATACCGGTGGCGTCGATGCCGACGTCGCCGTTCCAGCCGCGCAGGAGCCCACGCTGCTGGGCCATGCGGACGGTGGCCAGGACCAGGCGGTTGACCAGGCGCTGAAGGCGGTCGGCGGCGGCGCGACTCTCAGGGGCTTTCCACAGCGCGACGTGGAAGTCGGCATGGAGCAGGGGCAGTCGGGAGCGGCGATTGTGCCGCACCGGATCCAGCGCGGTGGTGATGGCGTCCAGGCCCCGGTAGAGGCGCCTGCTGGTGGCGATTCGCTGGTAGGGGCCCTTGGGCGGATGTTCGGGGATGCCCAGCCAGGAGCGGGCCGCGGGCTCCAGGCTGTAGTGCAGACACCGCCATGCATCGGCGACGGTGGCGCGGCCGGTGTAGTAGGCCGACAGCAGCAGCCCGGCCAGGACCACGCGGGGGCGGATGCCTCGGGGGCCTGGTCGGTCGGCCAGGAGCTCTTCCAGTTCTTGGGGGACACCGGAGCGGTCCAGAAGGGCCAGCAGCTGGCCCACCTTGGAGCTGGGGATCTTCATCGCCCCGCTCAGCGGCGGTTTGGGCCGCAGCAGCCGGATCCGTGCGTCCGGATCGTCCGGGTCCTGCTGGCGTCGCATCACGGGCGTGTGCCCCGTAGGAGCGCGGCCGCCTGTTCAGGGGAGAGCGGGGGTGCCCAGTGGAAGTAGGGGCCGAGAGCCGCTGCCGATCTCATTCCCGCCGCTTGTACGATCAGTACGGGGTCGATGCGCTGCCGCAGCAGACCCACGATCCAGGTCGTCCGCAGTCGGCGTGCCTCAAGGCAGGGCAGCCCCGCGTGCGGGCGGTGCCGGAGCGACCACGAACTGACCAGGTTTTTCGCGGCCTCGACCTTCCTTCCCGGGCGGAACAGGTAGGCATCCCCGGCCAGTTCGCCGATCTCGGCGAGGGCTACTTCCCACTCCGCGCGGCAGGCCACCAGGCGGTCCAGCCATGGCGCGTCGACCAGCACCATGCCCTGCGGCATGGCGCGCAGATCTCGGCCGCGTACCGTACGGAGCTCGCCGGGGGCCAGTCCGCACCCGGCGGCCAGAGCCATCAGGGCGAGACCGTCCAGCCTGGCTCGGCCTGGCAGCAGCTGCACCCACCGGCGCAGAGCCGCGAGCTCGTGCTCCTCGTACGGGGGCCGGGGCGAGCGGTCGGCCTTGATCCGGATCGGCGGGGCCTCGCCCCGCTGGACCCACACCACCGCTTCCCGCGTACGGCGAAGCCAGCAACGGCACGACTGGACGGTGCCGCCGGGCCGGCCGGCCAGCCCGGACAGGACGAACCGGTCGATGGTCTCCGTCCGCAGCCACAACCCAGGGTCGCGCGGCAGACCGACCGATTCCGCCCACACCGCCAGCCGGCTCACCACATACAGCAGGCGCCGCGCAATGTCGCAGGTGGCCGGAGACACCGCCGTCACCACCGCCCGCACTTGACTGGACACCGGCTCCCACCGCTCGGCGGGCAGCTGGGGGCGGTAGTCGCGGATGTGGGCGGAGACCTGCGGATTCAACGTCACGGACCAACTCCACCGGCTGGTCAAGCAGCCAGAAAATGGGGCGGCCGTGATCTTCACGTAAAGGAGTGCATCAGCATGGTCGGCGGCATGAAACGGCGCACCCCGCCGCGCGAGCTTGCCCGCGACCCGGAAACCTGGCCCGAAGCCGACCTCACCGACCCCGGTGCCGTCGCCGTCCAGGACATCGCCCGCACCCTGGCCGCGGCGATCTCCGAGTGCGGACTCAGCCTGCGCGCTCTCGCCGAGGCCTCTGGGGTGAACCGGCAGGCCATCGCCGACCTGCTGGCCCGACGTCGCCACCGTCGCCCGACTCGGTGCCGCACTCGGCGCACCGCTGTTTCCCCGAACCATCAGAAAAGAAAGAAATAGGTGACACAACAGCCTCGATCCGCACCTGCCCGAACGTGAGAAGCGTTCGGGCGTGACGATTTCGTGGCTCCGGTCACCTGAGGGCGAGCATCTCGCCTACGCTCACAAGTGCGCGGAGCCACCTCATGGCAGCTCGCGTGCCGGCACCGCCGCCTTCCTTCCACGGCTGCGGCGGTGCCGACCCACCCCGCACCGGCCACTCAGGCCGACACGGGAGACTTCCTCACTCCTCCCTCAAGAGGCATCCTCCGGAGCAGGGGCGTCCTCGGCCGGGGGCCCAGAGGTGGCGATGAAGAACACGCCCGCCGGGTCCTCCATGAGCGCCCCTTCCGTCACCAGGGTCTTCAGGCGACCCCGGGTGGTCTCCACCCGGGCGGCCGTCGACACGTCCTCGCCTATCGCCTCGGCGATGGCCCGGGCGCGCATCTTCCTGCCGGACGTCGCCAGCAGGGTGACGGCCCTGCGCCGGGCCTCCTCCATGTCGACGGGCCCCGGTGTGCTGCGGTCCCAGCCCGTGGCACTGGCTTCGGTATCCGCTTCTTCGCCTCCGGCCATGCCGCCGTCCGGCCCCGCGTCATCGGCCCCGGGCTCGACACGGTCTTCCTCCGGCTCCGAGCAGGGGGCGGGATCGTCCGCGAGGAGCTGTTCCAGGGTCGCGCGAGCGTCAGCGATGCGCTGCAGGGTCGCCTCCACCGCGTCCCGGCGCTGACGGATCTCGGCGATCTCCTTGTCCAGGACCTCCGTCTCGGCGCGCAGAGCGCGCTCCTTCCGGTCGAGTAGCTCGAACTCGGACACCCGGACCGCCTCCCGCCTCTCCTCCGGACTGACCGGCAGGCAACCGCCCACCCGGCCTCAGCACACGCTAGGGACCCGAGGGGCAGTAGCACGCAGCATGTTCAGAGATGACCGCAAACGCCACAGTCGGTCTGCCTTCAGTCCAGCCGTGCTCCGCCGGAGAGCGGTGCTGATTCCAGCGATGAGCAGAGCCGCTCGCCTGCCGACCGCGCTGTGCGGCCGCATGCCCGCACAAGGAGACCGGTAGCCGGAATGCAGGTCCTGACCCTCGGGCTCATGGGCAGCGGGCACTGCCGGGTGCATGTCAAAACCTCTACGCTGCGCCCGGGGTTGACCGGCAGTGCGGCCAAGATGCTCGTCTCGGGCTCGGGTTTGGCTCAGATAGCCCGGCGAAACAGGCGTCGCAGCAACGAGGGTGAGTCCTCACGCGGGGCGGGTACCACAGGGGCCGGACGGTGGGTGGCCTGGCGCCGGGCGTGCAGGCGGGGGAGCGAGCGATGCCGCGTTCGACTGCGATCTCTCCCGCATCCGGGGACACAGGGGCCGGCCGAAGCAGGTCGTGCTCGGCGGCGAGTGTTGCCACAGCGATACCGGGCCGCTTCTCCGTGCTGGGCGGCCGCCTGACGGTGATCCCAGGATCGGTGAGGATGCTCAGGTACAGCTTCCGCGTGAGCTGCGAGCGGCGCCACGTCGCGAACGCGGCATAGATGTGGCGGCGGGCTGTCACCACTTCCATCTTGGTGACGTTGGTCAGGTGGGCGAAGGCTCTCGACTCCAGGCCACGGACCTGGGCGTATCCATAGTGGGTGACGGTGTGGCAGTCGGTGCACAGGCAGATCAGCCGCTTCCAGCACTGAAAGCGGGTCGCGTCGTGGTGCGCGACCGCCACCCGTGAGCAGGACCCTCAGGCCTCCTCGGGCGAGGCGGCCGCAGCCGTTTCCGGCGTCAGCGTCCCACGCCACGTCGCGACGCTGCCCAGGAAGATCGCGAACAGGCCCGCCGCGGCTCCCCAGAACAGGAAGCGTGGGCCCTGAGAGGCGATCAGTACACCACCGATGGCCAGTCCCAGGGGTTCCACGCCGAACGACAGGGTGCGGAAGGCGCTGTTGACGCGGCCCTGGAGGTGGTCCGGTGTGGCAGACAGCCGGTAGGTCACCAGGGACACCGCGAAGATCGGCCACAGCAGGTTCGTGATCAGGACGCCGACGGCGAGGAGGACGATCGACGGTGCGGCGGCCATCATGGCTGCCGCGACGGCCCACAGGGCCACGGAGCCGAGTGCCATGGTGCGCAGGCTGATGCGCTCACGCAGCCATGACGCGGCGAACGCGCTGACCACCGTGCCGAGGCCGACCGCCGCGAGAATGAGGCCGATCAGTCCGGCGTTGATGTCGAGGTCCTCGGTGGCAAGGACGATGGTTGCCAGAGTGAGCGGCGCCTGAAGGAAGTTGATCAAGGTGACCATCACCATGAGCAGGCGCAGCAGGCGCTGCCGCCAGAGGAACGACATCCCCTCCTTGAGGTCCGCCATAACGGAGCGGGGTTCGTCGGTCGGCCGTTCCTCTTGGAACGACTTCCGCACGAACAGGAGCGAGGCCCCCGAAAGTAGGTAGGTGACCGCGTCGACGGCATAGCTGTAGATCGCACCAAGAGTGGAGTTCCTGGCCAGGCCGATCAGCGCGCCGGAGATAGCGGACCCGCCGACGCCGGCCGCGGAGTCGGCCACCTCGTTGAGGGCGTTGGCGGAGGCCAGCTGCTCCTGGGGGACCAGCTTCGACAGGGCGGACAGGTGTGAGACGGCCGAGAAGACATGCCCGACGCCCTCCAGGAAGGCGACCGCGGCCAGGTGCGCGATCGTCAGGCTGTCCAGGGCGTAGGCGACCGGGACCGTCGCCAGCGCGGCGAAGCGGCCCAGGTCCGCGACGATCATGACGCGGCGGCGGTCCCAGCGGTCGATGAACACGCCGGCCAGGAGGTTCAGCAGCAGGTAGGGGGCGAGCCGTGCGGCTCCTACGAGACCGGCCATGGTGGGTGAGCCGGAGAGGCCGAGCGCGATAATCGGCACGGCCAGGTTGGAGAGTGCCGTGCCCACCGACGAGACGGTGAACCCGCCCCAGACGATCATGAAGTCGCGGTTCGTCAGCAGCCCGCGCCAACGGCGCTCGGGCGTCGTCGCTGGCTCCGCCACCGACGTGGTGTCTTCTGTTGCCATGGTTACGTCTGTCCGTTCCCTTTCTTCTGTCGCAGCACTGTCCGGTCTGCCGCACGCCCCAGGAGCGGTCCGCGCACGCCTCAGGCGTGGGCCGCCAGGAACGTGCGCAGTGCTTCGACCTGGGCCTCGAAGACGGGCCGGTCGCTGGCACAGGTGATCCGCAGCCAGTGGGCACCTTCGGGGCTCTTGGCCGCGGCCAGCTCGGTGTCGGCGGTGAAGCAGGCCAGGGGGAAGCAGGAGACGCGGCTCTCGTCGTAGAGGCGCCGTCCGAAGGCGAGGGGATCGGCGTCCGAGCCGGGTATGCAGGCGAGGTAGTTGAACCCGGCGTGGAGCGGTGTCGCGGCGAGCTGCCAGGGCGGGAGCGTCTCCTGTGCGAGCCGCCTGTTGTCGGCGATGGTCTGGTACATGTCCCGCAGTTCGAGCCGGTACTCCTCGACCTCGGAGGTGTCGCTCACGGCCAGCAGCTCGCGGGAGGCGTCGTTGAGGCCCTTGAAGCGTTGCCAGAGGGCTTCCGAGACGCCGCCTCCCCCGAGCTGCTCTCGCCGCAAGTGCGCAGAGTAGGCCAGGTCGCGGGCGATTCCCGACACGGCGACGAGGGGCGGACATCCACCGAAGCGCTGGTTCTCGATGAATTCGACGAATTCCGGGGAGCCCATGGCGTAGCCGAAGCGCAGGCCGCTGACCGCCCGCCGTTTCGCCAGCCCGTCGACCACAAGCGTCCGGTCCCAGTAGTCGTGCCGGTCCAGTGCCGCGCCGTAGTTGAGGACCCGGATGTCCGGGTGGGCCGCGAAATCGGCGCTGACCTTGTCGAGTACGAGGTGTGTACCCCGCTGCTTGAGGATTCCGACGATCTCGTCGAATTCCGCTTCCGAATGCTGTTCACCGGAGGGGTTGTTGGGCTCGGTGAGGAACAGCACAGTGGCGCCGGAGGTGTCGAGTGCCGCCTCGATTTCCGCCGGACTCGGCAGGAAAACCCCCTCGCGGTCCGTGAACACCTCGAGGAAAGTCAGACCCGCCGAGAGGATGGTCTGGTGGACGATGGAGTACTGGGGCCCTGCGACCAGTACCTTTTCCGCCCTGCGGACCCGGTGGAGGAAGTCGAAGGAGAGCCGTACGCCTTCGGCCGCGCCGACGGTCAGCGCGGTGTCGACGGGCGCGTCCAGGGGGCTTCCTTTGAGGCTCTCCTCGTAGACCAGGGCGCCGCTGCGGAGGATGGATTCGCCGATAGGGCCGCAGTAGCAGTTGATGTACTTCCAGTCGCGTGCGTCCTCGGCAATGCTGCGCAGGATCACCGACGGCGGGCGCAGGTAGTTCACACCGGACGAGATCATGTGGACGGTGCCGCCCTGGTAGCTGGAGTAGTCCACCGTGTTGTGGTGGATCTCGAGCTGGTGGATGAGCGACTCGTTCCACGAGATCTCGGCGACCTCCTGTCCGACCCGGGCGGATGCGGACGGCTGGTGGTTCGTAGTCATGCTTGTCGAAGCCTCTATCCCGTGTTTGTACCGGTCAAGGATCAGGGGTCGGGATCCGCCCCAACGTCAGTACGAGGGCAGGGGTCCGCCCCCGTCGCGTCAGCGTGCGACCAGGTCCGCGACGGCGGCGGCCGTCGCGGGGGCGAAGCGGTAGCCCGAGCCGCTGGAGGCGCCGGCGAAGACGAGCCGTCCCGCCGGGTCGAGGGGCTCGACCAGCGGCGCGCCGTCCGGGCTGTACGCGTCACAGAAGACCCGGCCGGCCGTCGCGGCCGCCCGCAGGTGCGGTGCGTAGCGGTGGAGCAGTTCGCGGGCCTCGGCCACGTTTCTGCTCGACAGACTGGCGGAGACCGCGTCGGGGCTGACGTCCCACTCCTGGCAGGTGTAGCTGAACAGCCAGTACCCGCGCTGCACCATGGGGAGGAGGAAGGCGTCCTCGTCGTCGAAGACGAGCACAGGGTCTTCTTCGGTGGGCCGCTGGTCGATGTGGAGCGCGATGATCTTCTTCACCCGCGCGCCGAGCGGGGCCACCAGCTCCTTCCACGGGCCCGTGTGCAGCCAGGGGCCCGGTGCGAGGACCACGCGGCCGGCACGGATCGTTCCGCCCGTACTGAGCCGGAGAGTGCAGCCGTCGTCGTCGGGTGACAGACCGACGACCGCCACGCCCTCCCTGAGTTCGACGCGGTCGCGCAGCTGTCCGGCGAGGAGGCGGGTGAGCGCCGGGACGTCGGCGTAGTGGCAGCCGGTGCCGTGCCATACGACGGAGTCTGCCGGAAGGTTCATGAGGGGATGGGTGCTGCCGCCCCTGATGAGGCGGGCGTGATCCAGGTACTTCTCCGACAGCGCCGGGGCACGGGCTTCGCGGGCGACGACGGATACATCGAGTGGGAAGAGGGGCCAGGACGGGTGGTCCAACAGCAGTTGCGCGTAGTAGTCGTGGCTGTATGCGGCGAAGGCGCGGGCGCGCGGTGTGGCGCCGCGGGGAAAGTGGAGCCCCGCGGAGCGTCGGCTGGCTCCGCCAGCCAGATCGCCGGACTCGACCACCACGATCGACCGGGTGGGAGTTCGGGCGGATAATTCACGGGCCGTCAGGATTCCGATGATTCCCGCCCCGACAACGGCGACGTCCACCTGCTTCATGAGCGGGCGGAGGTGTCGATCCCTGCTCTCTGCTCTCTTCTTCTTATCGCGCTTGACGTGTATGTCACGGAGCTACGCCGGTCGCGTTTTGGGCGCGTCAAATTCTTCACTTTTTCCCCGTAATTTTTGGTCCTGTGGGCGCTGGTCCGCCCGGGACTTGATCTCGGCCTGTCACCGCTTTTGCGGGATCGCCGTGAATTGCTATCGATGTTGGTGCCAGCGATTCAACTACATGACATCTGGAGTGTCAACGGAGATCGTTCGGAATGGTCGATTGGCTAAATCGCTGCCTTCTGGTCCGGGTAAACATGCATGAACTCGGGCATACCGTATGGCGCAAAGTGGGGGTTGACGAGGAGCGGTCGTTGCGTAGGCTTTGATCATCCGGGCCTTCACGATTTAGTAAGGGTCGTTCCGGATATTGATGACTCTCCGAGCAGCGTGACCATGTCGGGCCTCAGTCGCCGCGACTCTCACTCTCGGGTCCACCGACTCACTGGCATCGGGCGACAGGTGTTTCTGGCACCAGGACCTGGCTGCGTTCAAGACGTTTAATCGGCAATCGCCGATATTCCGCCACCCCATGAGCTCCGGACCTGAGCACTCTGGACGGGCCATGCGGTACGGCATTTGCGACAGGGAGGAAAGCGCAGTGCGCGGAACGCTGATCAATCCAACCATCAGTGACCGGAACGTCAACTGGATGGTGTGCGACTGGGACCTGGCGGAACTCGACCAGAACCTCGTCTGGCAGGCCGGCCTGGCGGCCGCCCGGATGCGGGCCTCGGGCGAATTCACCGATGCCCTCAAGCTTCTCGTCAACGGCTCGTTCGTCGCGGACCCGGCCGCCTGGCCGGGCGGGACCGGTGCCACGGAGACCCCCTGGGAGTGGCTCGACCGCACCGTACGGTCCGTGGACGGCGAGGCGGACGCCGTCCTCTACTACGCACGCGGCCTGCAGGAGTACCACCGGGGGCTCTTCGAGGTACTCGTCGGTGGGCTCGCGCCGCTGCTCACCACCGTGGGCCTGCCGCGCGGATACATCGAGTCGGAGCTGTTCCTCGGCCGCTACTCGGCCACGCCCGGCGGAATCCACCGCGAAGGGTGCACCAACCTGCACATGGTGCTCCAGGGCAAGAAGGTGATGCACCTCTGGAACACCAGCGACTGGATCCCCGAGGGCACCGACGTGCGGGCCGACACCGACCCGCTGGGCAACGTCGAGGAGGAGTACCTGCCCGATCTCGCCAAGGCCGACGTCGAACACCTGACCACGACCACCCTCCGCCCGAGCGCCGGGCAGGCCATGTTCTGGCGCAGCGGCATCTGGCACGTCGGCGACACCCCGGAGCCCTCGCTCTCCTTCAACGTCGCCATGTACACCGGCAGTTTCAACAACCCCAGGCCGTGGAGCGACGTCCCCGTCGGTACGGACGGGCAGCTGCGCCGCGCGTGGCTGGCCGAGTACCGCGAGTTCGCCGGCCTCGCCGAGACCGACGCCGAGGCACTGGCCCTCGTATCGGCGATCGGTATGCGCGGCATCGCCCCGCAGGACCCGGAGCCGCAGCAGACCCCGGCGGCGATCCGGCGCCGGACGCCCGCCCCGCTGCTGTGGACGCACGACGACGGCGCCCTGCTGGTCGCCACCCACGGAGCGGTGCGCCGGTTCCCCGCCGAAACCCTCGACTGGCTCGTCGGCCTGGTCGGCTGCTCCGTGGACGAGGCCAGGGAGGTGCCCGCCGAAGCCGGGGACCTGGCCCGCTGGCTGACCTGGCAGTCGTTCGCCGACGCGGTCTGACCCCGCGGCGCTCGTTGTTCCCCGGCTCGTGCCGGCCGGCACGACGGCCGACCCGAGCCCACCCCTCAGGACGAAAAGGACTTGGTGTGACGACCTCGGAAGAGGACTGGAACGAGCAGGACTCAAAGGACTTCATCAGGTACGGGGAGTACTTCGTACCCGAGCGCGCGGCGCAGGCGGACGTCATCGCCTCCGTGATCCCGGCTCCGCCGGCCGGCGCCCGGATCCTGGACCTGTGCTGTGGCCAGGGCCGGCTCAGCGCCGCGCTGCTGGAGGCCTTCCCCGAGGCGGAGGTCGTCGGCCTCGACATCAGCACCACCATGCTGGACACCGCGGGCCGCGAGCTCGCCCGGTACGGCGACCGCTTCCGCACCGAGCGGTTCGACCTGGCCGCTGGCGACTGGCGCAAGCGGGACGAGGCCCCCTGGGCCGTGGTGTCCTCCCTCGCCGTCCACCACCTGGACGGCGCAGGCAAGCAGCAGCTGTTCGCCGACGTGCACGCCATGCTCCGTCCCGGCGGAGCCTTGGTCCTCGCCGACCTCGTGGAGGCGACCGGCCCGCTCGGGCACGAGCTGGCCCGCCGGATGTGGGACGACGCGGTGCGCGAGCAGAGCGCTGCGGCGGGCGTCGGCGAGGCCTACGAGAAGTTCCACGAGCTGGAGTGGAGCCACTACCACTACCCGGACCCCCTCGACCGGCCGTCGCCGCTGGGCGATCAGCTGAACTGGCTGCGCGACGCCGGATTCACCCACGTCGACGCCTATTGGATGAAGGCCGGCCACGCCGTCTTCGGCGGCATCAAGCAGGAAGGACCCACCGCATGACCACGCGCGAACACCCGCGGCTGATCTTCGGCAACTTCGTCAACGAGCTGATGGTCGCCACCCCCACGGCGCGGCACGCCAAGGCCCTGGTCGCGGTCTCCCCGCGCAAGATCTGGCTCACTCAGCCGGGCGACGTGGTGGTGCTCCCCACCGCCGCCTCCGAGCCCCTCTGGGAGTACGCCTGCGGACTGCTCGGGTTCGCCCGTTCGGAGGTCACGTGCGTGGCCGCCCCGTCCGAGGACCTGATCACCCTCACCGACGCCGTCCGCAAGGCCGGCCTCACCGAGCACCTGCGCTCCCTGGCCGAGGCCACCCCCGGCCTGCGGTTCCAGCCCTTCGCCCTGGACCGCCCCGCGCTCGATATGGCGGCCGAACTCGGCCTCCCCGTCGACGAATACGACGACGGCAAGCCCCCCGAGACGGCCCTCGAAGCCGTGTACCGGATCAACACCAAGCCCGGGTTCCGCGACGTCGCGGCCCAGCTCGGCATCCAGGTCGCGGCGGGCCGCGTGGCCGCCGACCGCGACGAACTCGTCACGGCCGCCTGGGAGACCGTCACCTCCTACGGCGGAGCGGTGGTCAAGCCGGTCCGAGGGTCCAACGGCTACGGCGTACGGTTCCTGTCCACCGAGGACCTTCCGGGCCTGGAGGCCCTGGTCGACTCGTACCTCTCCGAGGTGTCCGACCAGCCCCGCGGCTGGGTCGTCGAGCAGCGCCTGGACCTCGCCCGCGTGGTGACCGTGGAGATGGAGGTCACCGACGCGGGCCCGCAGGTCCTGCACGTGGGCGAGATGCGCACCCCCAACGGCAGCTTCAGCGGCCAGGTCACCCCGCTGGAGGAGACCTCCCCCGCCGTGGACCGGCTGACCGCCGACGGCCTCGCACTCGGACGCCACCTGGACCAGCTCGGCTACCGGGGCCCCTTCGACATCGACGGCGGCATCACCGGCGACGGTCAGCTGTACGCCACCGAAAGCAACCTGCGCCGCACCGGTGCGACCTACCTCGACCTGCTGGTGCGGCGGTTCCTCGGAACCGAGGGCGCCGCCCGCGCGGTCTGGCTCGCGGACTCCCGCCTTGGCGGCGTCACCCCCGACTTCGCCACCGGCCTCGGCCTGGTCCGCGAAGCCGGCCTGGCGTTCGAGCCGGGTGCTACGGAGGGCGTGGTGCTCACCGCCGACACGCTCGCCTTCGACGCCAAGTGGCGCTACCTCGTCATGGGCACCAGCCACCGGCAGGTCGAGGAGATCGAGAAGCACCTGGCCGACGTCCTCCGGCTCGCGTGACCCGGTGCTGACCTCCGGAATCGACATCCGGCCCAGCACGACGGACAACGTGGGCCTGTTCGCCACCGAGCCCGTCCCAGCCGGCACCGTCGTCTGGCTGCCCTGCGCCAAGTGCCCCACCTGGTCCGCCGACGAACTGGGCGCCGTACCGGCAGAACGCTTCGGCCTCCTCGACAAGTACGGGCACCTCCTGGAGGACGGAAGTCTCCTGCTGCCTTGCATGGGCGCGTTCCTGATGAACCACTCCTGCGCGGCCAACGTCCTGGACACTGGCCTCGACTTCGGCGTGGCGGTCCGCGACATCGCCCCCGGCGAAGAGGTTACCTGCGACTACGCCACGTTCACCGCGGACATCGGCTGGTCCATGGAATGCAACTGCCGCACCTCGGAGTGCCGCGGCACCATCACCACCGAGCAGGGCCACGATCCGGCGCTGCGCGCACGGCTGATGGACCGGATCGACCGGATCCTGCCGCGCGTCGGCGCGGTGGACCAGCCGCTGCACGACGTGGTCTCCGCCGTCAGCCCCGCCTACGCACGTCTGCGCCAGGGCGCCGACAGCGTGGCGGCGGACGGCGGCGGAACCACGGTCTGCGCGCCGTCCTTCATGCCCCGCTGAGGACACCCTCAAAGACCCGCGGCGCTGCCCCTCCCAGCAGCGCCGCGGGATACCTCACCCCCACCACGCCACGCGACTGAACGCATCCGACATCCGGCCGCCGCACCCACCCGATGGACCGAAAGGACCGCCCGTGACGGGGAACATGCTGGTCACCGCCACTCCGCCGACCCCCAACGGGGAGCTCCACCTGGGGCACCTGTCCGGCCCCTACCTCGCCGCAGACGTCTTCGCCCGGCACCAGCGCCGGACGGGTGCCACAGTGGCCCACCTCTCCGGCATCGACGACCACCAGAGCTACACCGAGGCACGCGCCGTCCGCGAAGGCACCACTGCCGCGCACGTGGCCGACCACTACGGCGAGCGCATCGTACGGGCGTGGGCCGACAGCGGAATCCGGCTCGACGTCGTCGGCCGACCGCGCGCCATGCCGCAGCACCGCGAGCTGACCCGGCGGATCTTCGCCGAGCTGTACGAGCGCGGCGACATCGTCGCGCGCACCCGCCCGCTGCCGTACTGCGTGCCCTGCGACCGATGGGCGTACGAGGCGTACGTGTCGGGCGGCTGCCCGTACTGCGGCAGCCAGTCCGGCGGGAACTCCTGTGAGTCGTGCGGCCGGTCGAACGACTGCGCCGACCTGATCGAACCCCGCTGCACGATCTGCGGGACGGAGTGCGAGACCCGCTCCTGCGAGCGCCTGTACATGCCCCTCGAACGGCACCGCAAGGCCCTGGAGGAGTTCTGGGGTGACACCACCATGAACGGCCACCTCACCGCCCTGTGCCGGTCTATCTCGGACGACGGACTGCCCGAGATAGCCGTCACCCACCCCGCAAACTGGGGCATCGAGGCCCCGGTCGAAAGCTTCACCGACCAGCGGATCTACGTCTGGTTCGAGATGGCGGCCGGCTACCTGGCCGACGCCGACGAACTCGGGGACTGGCGCGCGTGGTGGACGGGCGACGCGCAGGTGGTGCAGTTCTTCGGCTATGACAATGGCTTCTTCCACGCCGTGCTGTTCCCCGCGATCTTCTCGGCGTGGGACCCGGCGATCACCCTGCCCAAGGCGCTGGTGTCCAACGAGTTCTACCGCCTCGACGGTTTGAAGTTCTCCACCAGCCGGCAGCACGCGATCTGGCTCCTGGATGCCCTGGACCGGACGCCCGCCGACCACCTGCGGCTCTTCCTGTGCTGGGACCGGCCCGCCGCCGCCCAGACCAGCTTCGCCCAGGAGGCGTTCGACTCCTTCCTCCACGGCGACCTGCTGCCGCGCTGGCACGACTGGCTGAAGGACCTGGCCCACCGGGCCCGGAACGCGGACACCGCCGCGGCGGACCCCGCGCCCGAGCCGGCCGCGGCGGAACGTCTGCGCACCCGCACCCGGCGACTGCTGGAGCTCGTCGGGGAGGCGTACTCGTTGCCGGGGTTCGCGCCGCGCTCCGCGATCGCGCTGCTCGACCTGCTGGTCCGTGAGGCGGCGGAGGCAGGCCAGGACGGCGACCACCTCGCCGCCGTGCCCGGGCTCGCCGACGCCCACGCCCGGGGCGTCTCGGCCCAGCTGTCGGCGGCCGCGGCCCTGGCCGTGGGGCTCTGCCCGGTCGCGCCGGCCATGGCACAGCAGCTGTGGGTCGCCCTGCAACTGCCGGGCGACGTCGCCGACGTGCCCTGGAACCGGGCCCTCGACGGGATCGGGGTGCCCGCCGGGACCGGTGACCTGAGCACCGCCTGTGCTCTGTTCGCACCGCGCTGACGGTGCTCACGACGTACGAACCGACAGGGGGCCGCATGGAAGACGTGGAACAGTACGACCTCGTGGGGATCGGGACCGGCCCCACGAACCTGAGCCTGGCCGCACTGGCCGAGCCGGTACCGAACTTCTCAGCCCGGTTCCTCGACGCCAGACCGGAGTTCCGCTGGCATCCGGGGATGATGGTGCCGGACGCCGAACTCCAGGTGTCCTACCTGAAGGACCTGGTGACGACCGTCGATCCGACGAGTCGCTTCTCCTTCCTCAACTACCTCGCCGAGAACGGGCGCCTGTTCCGGTCGTTGATCGCCAACCGCGACCGCTGCACGCGGCAGGAGTTCGAGCAGTACTACCGCTGGGTCGCCCGACAGCTGCCCAGCCTGCGGTGGAACCGGCCGGTGGACGAGGTCCGGCTGCGCCGGAACCGGCTCGAAGCGGTGTCCGGCCGCACCCGGTACTCCACCGGCTCGCTGGTCCTGGGCACCGGACGCACCCCCGCACTGCCCGGCTTTGCCGAACCGTTGCAGGGACCCACGGTGCTGCACGGCGCCGACCTCCTCCACGTGGCTCCGAAGGTGCGCAACAAGGACGTCCTCGTCGTCGGAGGGGGGCAAAGCGGCGCGGAGGTCGTCAACCACTTCCTCGGGCCGGACACGGCACTGCCCGCACGGCTCACCTGGATCTCCAGCCGGGCCGGGTTCCAGCCCCTGGACGACTCGCCGTTCACCAACGAATGGTTCGCACCGGACTACGTGGACCACTTCCACCGGCTGCCCGCCGAGCGCCGGGCGGAGCTGCTGCGCCGTCAGCGGCTGGCCAGTGACGGCATCACCGAGTCCCTCCTCGAAGCCATCTACCGGCGCCTCTACCAGCTGGACTTCCTGGCCGGCGCACCCGTGCAGCATCGGCTGCTGACCGGCCGGCGGGTCGTCGGGCTGGAGCGCGACGGGGACCGGCTCGTGGCGGCCGTGCACGACCAGGACCTCGACCGCGAGGAGGTCCACACCGCCGACGTGGTCGTCTTCTGCACGGGCTACCGCAGCGCCCTGCCCGCCTGCATGGACCCGCTCGCGGACCGCCTGCTCAACGCGCGCGGCGAGCTGGAGGTCAACCGGGACTACTCGCTGGAGTGGGACGGCCCGGCCGGCCTGCGCCTCTACGTCCAGAACATGTCCGAGCCCACCCACGGCGTGGCCGACCCCAACCTCAGCCTCGCTGCATGGCGCAGCGCACAGATCCTCAACGCGGTCACGGGCCGCAAGGTGTACCGCGTCGACCACGAGACGTCCACCACCGCCTGGGCCGGCGGCTTTCCACCGCCCGGTGCCGCATCGTCCGAACCGTTGCCGACCGTGAGGAGCAGCTGATGTCCGACCCCGTGAAGGTGGCCTTCGGCCCCGCCGAGAGCATGCCCGGGATGCTCGTGGAATACATGTCCCTCGGCCCGGGCGGGTCGGAGGCGCCTCTGCCGTTCCAGGGCTCCCGGTTCCGTGTGCCGCCCGGCGAGACCAGCGAGCCGGAGGAGCACGCCGTCGCCGAGCTCTGGCTGGTCCGGTCCGGTACGGGGACGGTCCTGTCCGCGGGCAGCCGCACCGGCATCGGCCCCGGGGACGCCCTTTACTACCCGCCCTGGGTGCCGCACCAGGTCACCAGCACCGGCGCTGAACCGCTCGAGGTCTTCAGCCTCTGGTGGACCCCGCAGCCGCAGTGACGGCCGGCCCGTGTCGCCGTCCGAGAAAGGAGCATGCCGCGTGATTCCCACAGCGGTTCAGCCGTACACCTATCGCAGGAAGGAGCTGACGGAACCGGACTGGAGGCGTTTCCCGGGCTGGCGCGACACCACCCGCGCCGACTGGGAGTCACCGCAGTGGCAGCGCCTGAACTGCGTGCGCAACGCGAAGCAGTTGCGGGCCGTGCTGGGCGACCTCGTCGACGATTCCTTCTACGCCGACCTGGAGCGCGACCGGGCCGAGCGGGCCACCATGTCCGTCCTGCTGCCGCCCCAGATGCTGAACACGATGGCGAGCGGGGTGACGGTCGCGGGGGCCGGCAGCTTGACCGACGCCTTCTACGCGGACCCGGTACGCCGCTACATGCTGCCCGTCTTCTCCGACCGGCGCGCCGACTGGCCGTCGCACCCGCGGGCCTCACGGGACGCCCTGCACGAGCAGGAGATGTGGGCGGTGGAGGGCCTGACCCACCGCTACCCCACGAAGGTCCTCGCCGAGATCGTCGCGACGTGCCCGCAGTACTGCGGCCACTGCACCCGCATGGACCTGGTCGGCCAGTCCACCCCGGTGGTGAGCAAGACCCGGTTCGCCGCGAAGCCGCAGGACCGCCTGGCCGCCATGGTCGACTACCTGCGGAGGCATCCCCAGGTGCGGGATGTCGTCGTCTCCGGCGGGGACGTGGCCAACGTCCCGTGGCCCCGGCTGGAGGCCTTCGTGTCGGAGCTGCTGGACATCGACAGCATCCGGGACATCCGTCTGGCCTCCAAGGCGCTCGTCACCCTGCCCCAGCACTGGCTGTCAGGAGAGGTCCTCACCGGCATGGAACGCCTGGCGAAGGTCGCCCGCGACCGGGACGTCCAGATCGCCGTGCACACCCATGCCAACTCCGCCGCGTCGGTCACCCCGCTGGCCGCCCGTGCCGCCCGGGCGGTCCTGGAGACCGGCATCCGCGACGTACGCAACCAGGGCGTCCTGATGCACGGCGTCAACGACACCCCCGAGCAGCTGCTCGACCTCTGCTTCAGCCTGCTCGACGGCGCGGGCATCGTGCCGTACTACTTCTACCTCTGCGACATGATCCCGTTCAGCGAGCACTGGCGGATACCGCTGTCCCGGGCCCAGGCGCTGCAAGACGACATCATGGGCTACCTCCCCGGGTTCGCCACGCCCAGGCTCGTGTGCGACGTGCCCTACGTCGGCAAGCGGTGGGTGCACCAGGTCGCCGAGTACGACCGGACGCTCGGCATCTCGTACTGGACGAAGAACTACCGCCTCCCCGGCGAAGCCCAGGAAGCGCAGGCACTCACCCGCCGGCACGAGTACCTCGACCCGGTCCACACCCTGCCGCAGGAAGGCCTCGACTGGTGGCGCGCGGCCGTCGACGAAGGCCGAACATGGAACTGACGAGACACCACGACCTGTGCATCGCCGTACTCGATGCCGCCGACGTGGCGAGCGGCGCGGCGCTCGGACACACCGGCGACGCCGACCTCCTGCGCATCGTCGACCCCACCCCGGAGCAGTACGCCGAGCTGACCCCCCACGGGTTCCTCTTCAAGCCGCAGTGGCTGTTCTGGACCCGTCCCGTGTACCCCACCCTCGACGCGTACGTGGACACCCTCCAGCCGCGGATGCGCAAGTCCACCCGGCACGCGATACGCCAGACCGAGTCCGGCCACCGGCTGGAGGTGGAGGAGTCGATCGACCCCGCCCGGCTGGACACCTGGTTCGCGCTGTACGAGCGCCACATCGCCTCCTTGCCCCGGGGAACCCTGTACGCCTCCGAGGACCTGGAGTGGTTCCGGACCCACCCCGAGCAGGTCGTCGGCATCTACTTGTACAACGGCGACCGCATGGTCGCCGGACTGCTCTGCATGAAGGTGCCCCGGCACAACATGCTGCGCATGACCTACTACGCCTGCGACCCGGACCATCCCGACCACGGCACGACCCGCTTCATGTACGTCCAGGTCGGAGTGGTCGCGGCCGAGCTCGGCTACGAGGTCCTGTCGGCCGGCGCCGACCCGAACTTCTACGGCCATGACGTCGCCACCGGCCTGTACCTGCTCAAGCGGCGCCTGGGGTTCCGGGCGGACCCGCTGTGGCACTACGAGACTGACGACCCGCCCGTGCTGGAGAAGGTCCTGTCCCTGGACCGGTGCGAGGACCCGTCCTTCTGCGTGGGCTACGGGGACTACGACGTCCAGCGGGCCCCGCTCACCGGGTACGTCATGTCCCGCACCCCGGGCCCCGCAACGGAACCCTTCCACGCGCCCATGCTCGCTTCCGTGGTGCCGCACCACCTTTCCGATCGATGAGGGGGCAACCGACCGTGCCCGGACTGCTGATCCTGGACTGGGACCCGCACTACCGCTCCTACGTCCTGGAGTCGTGCCTCGTCCTCGGCATCGAGGCACACCTGGTCATGCGCGAAGCGCCAGCCGCACTCCCCTCCGGGGCCGAACGGGTCCACGTTCTGCCGGGCCTGTACGACGACCCATTGCAGTGGGTCGGTGAACTCGCGGAGTACGTACGCCTCCACGGGCTCTCGGGCGTCTTCACGCATGAGGACGAGCTCGTCGAGCTGAGCGCCGCCCTGAGCGAGGAGCTCGGCTTCCCCGGCGCCTCTCTGCCGGCGGTACGCCTGTGCATGGACAAGTCCGCCACCCGCGACCGGTTCGCCGCGGCAGCGGTCCCGGGGCCCCGCTACCGCGTGGCCTCCTCGCTCGAAGAGGCGAGGCAGGCGCTCGACGAGCTGACCCTTCCGGTTGTGCTGAAGCCCGTGGCCGCATCGGGCGGCCAGGGGGTGACCCGCCTGACGGACGCGAGCGCCCTTCCCCAGGCCTGGGATTGGGCCGTCGAACCGTACGGGTACCTGCCGGCCGTCTACCACCGGGTCATCATCGAGGAGTTCCTCGAAGGACCCCTGGTGAGCGTCGAAGCTGCGGTCGTCGACGGCGAGGTGCACGTCATCACCGCCACGGACGGGCTCCAGACCATCGAGCCGGTCGGCCCGACCCAGTCGCGGTTCGTCTACGACGCCCTGCTCGTCCCGACCCGGCTGCCCGCCGAGGACTACGAGGCGATGGCCCACTGGACCCGCGAGGCCGTACGGGCCCTGGGCATCCGCACCGGCATCGTCCACACCGAGTTCAAGCGGACCCCGCATGGAGTGCGCATCGTGGAGGTCAACCCCCGGCTGCCCGGCGTCTACATCCCCGAACTGGTCCACCGGGCCCTAGGCATCGACCTCGCCGGCGCGGCCCTGCAACTGGCCTTGGGCCGAAACCCCGACCTGACCGAGAAGCACCACGGAGCCGCATGCGCACGGCTCCTGCTGGCTCGCACGTCCGGACAGGTGCACGCAGTGGAGGGCGCCGACGAGGCGGCCGCCGCACCACACGTCGTGAGGGCGTGCCTCTTCGTGGCACCCGGCGACGTGGTCGCGCCGCCCCACGAGGGGAACATCGAAGTACGGCTCGGCTACGTGCTCACCGAGCACACCGATCCGCACGGCGCGCTGCGGGCGGCCGACGAGGCACTCGCCCAGATGACCGTGCGGACAGAGGGTCCCGAGACCGTACAGGCGGCCCCGTAGATGCCCGCCCGCGAAGGCGGGGGAGCGGACACGCGGAGGGATACCGATGCCCTGCTCCGGCACGTGGAGGCCGAGCGGAGCCGGCACGGGATACCGGGCCTTGCCCTGGCCGTCGTGGACGGGACGGGCGTGCTGCACGCGCAGGGCTTCGGCCGCACCGACGCGCAGGACGAAGCGGAGGACGTCTCGGCCGCGACCCTGTTCCGGCTCGGCTCCGTCACCAAGCCGTTGACGGCGACTGCGGTGCTCCGGCTGCACGACCGCGGGGTGATGGACCTCGACCGGCCCGTCGTCGACGTCCTTCCCGCACTTGCGGACTGCGGCTACCCGGCGGTCGAGCGGATCACTACGCGCATGCTCCTGGGCCACACGGCCGGACTCCCGCACGACTTCTTCCCCACCGGCGGCGGTGACCCGGCCGACCTGCCCGGCGTGGTGCTCCGGCTGCTGCGGACGTACGGGCCGGTGGCCCCGCCGGGCACCGCGTACTCGTACAGCAATCCGGGCTACGACCTGGCCGGAGCCGTGGCGGCAACCGCGGCGGGGACGCCCTTCCCGCAGCTCGTCGACGAACTGGTGCTGCGCCCGCTCGACATGGCGTCGACGACGTTCGATCCGGCCGTGGCCATGACGCGCCCGCTCGCCCTCGGCCACCGGTACGGCGCCGACGGGACCCCCGTCGTGGAGCGGCAGGTCGCCGACAATGTCGCGCACTACCCGTCCGGGTTCGCCCTCTCCAACGCCCTCGACATGGGCCGCTTCGTGGCGGCACACCTGGGCGCCGCCACCGGACGTCCGGACCGGCTGCTCACCGAGGAGTCGCAGCGGCTGATGCGCACCGCGCACGCCCGCCTCTTCCTCCCGGACGACACCGAGAGCACCCTCGGCCTCCACCGGTGGCGGTGGCAGGGACACCCGGTCCTCGGCCATGTGGGCGACATCTGCGGGTACGGGGCATGGCTGGCCATGCTTCCCGACCGCCGTACCGGAGCCGTGCTGCTGGCCAACGCGAGACCGCCCGGCTTCGACGGGATGTCCCTGGTGCACCGGCTCCTGGCGGCGTACACCCCCGGTCCTGCCCGGCCGGCTCCCGACCCCGCCGCCCGGTCGGGCGACCGAGAGCAGCGGGCCAACGCGTACCCCCGCGGCGGTGCCGGCGTGTTCGTCGGCCAGGCCACGGGCCTGGTACGCCTCGCCGAGGAGGCGGGCCGCCTGACCGCGGAGATCAACGGGCGGCGCCTCAGGCTCCGCCCCGCGGGGAACGGCCGCTTCGAGGGCGGCGGAGCCGGCGACGGACCCCTCGTATCGCTGGGCTTCCCCGGAACGGGGCCGGACCGCGCAGCCCACGTGATGGTCGACGGGGAACTGTGCGAGCGGTTCGACGAGAGCCTGCTCGCCACACCGGACCCGGCCGACCTCGCACGCTACGCCGGCACGTACGCCCGCCTCGACGAGGTCACGGTCTTCGTCCGGGACGGGCAGCTGTACCTGTACTCCCAGGAGGACCTGCGTGAGTTCAGGTGCCTGCCGCTGACACGCACGATGTTCGCCTTCGAAGGAGGAGTGATCGATTTCATGGTCGACGAAACAGGTGAGGCCCGTGCCATCCGGGCCCGCAACGCCGTCACCCTCCACAGGTCCGACGCCCGGCCGTGCGCCGACGCGACTGCGGGAGCCGGCCGGTGACCGCCTCACTCACGGCCCCGGGCGACGTACGCGCGACGCGGCCCGGCGCTCCGCAGCCCGCTGCGTTCCGACTCGACACCGCGAGCCTCCACGCCTCCGTGACCGACCCCGCCCTCACCTCCATGACGCTCCTCAACGACATCGCCGGGCGATATCCGCGGGCCGTCTCCTTCGCGGCCGGCCGCCCCTACGAGGGCTTCTACGACACCGGCTCGCTGCCCCGCCAGCTGCGCGCCTTCGAGGAACACCTGGAGAAGGAGGCGGGCCTCGGCCCGGACGACGTCCGCCGCACCTTCTTCCAGTACGGCCGCACCAAGGGGGTCATCCACGAGCTGATCGCCCGGCACCTGGAGCTCGACGAGGCGCTGACCGCCGACGCCGAGTCCATCGTGGTCACCACGGGCGCCCAGGAGGCGATGGTCCTGGTCCTCCGCGCGCTCCGCCGCGACGCGCAGGACGTCGTCCTCGCCGCCGCACCGGCCTACGTGGGGTTTCTCGGCGCGACGCGGCTGGTCGACATAGGTGTGCGGCCCGTGCGCGAGGGCCCGGGCGGCATCGACCTGGACGACCTGACCGAGCAGATCCGCCGGGCCCGGCAGGAGGGGCTGCGGCCCCGCGCCTGTTATGTCGTACCGGACTTCGCCAACCCGAGCGGCGCCAGTATGTCCCTGGAGGACCGGCAGCGGCTGGTGGACCTCGCTGAACGGGAGGACATCCTGCTCCTGGAGGACAACCCGTACGCGTTCTTCCACGCGGGGACCCCCAGGCTCCCCGCGCTCAAGGCCCTGGACCGGGCACGGCGGGTCGTCTACTTCGGATCGTTCTCCAAGACCGCCTACGCCGGCGCCCGCATCGGCTACGTGGTCGCCGACCAGCCAGTAACCGGGGACGGCTCGGGGGCCGTCCTCTTCGCCGACCAGCTGGCCCGCCTGAAGAGCATGCTGACGCTGAACACGTCCACCGTCGCCCAAGCGGCGATCGGAGGCTTTCTCATCGAGAACGGGTGCAGCATGGAACGCGCCACCCGGCGCGTCGCAGCCGTCTACCGGCGAAACCTGCGGGCCGTGCTCGACGGCATCGAAGAGCGCTTCGGCCGCCGCTCCGGCTTCCGCCCGGCCGGCGCGGTCTCGTGGAACACCCCGAGCGGCGGCATGTTCGTGGTCCTCACCCTCCCCTTCGTCGCGGACGACGCGGCGCTGGAACGCTCCGCAGCGGAGTTCGGCGTGTTGTGGACCCCCATGCATCACTTCTACGGCGGCGCAGCCGGGTTCCACCAGATCCGCCTCTCCTTCAGCGTCCTCACCCCGGAGCAGATCGCCGAAGGCCTCGACCGCCTCGCGTCCTTCGCCGCCACCGGACCCCGGCTCGACCGTCGAACCATGACAGAACGGACCCCGTCATGACCGAACCCACCGAGGCCGGCAGTACGGTTCTCTCCACCGTCCTCACCACGGACCACGGCACTCTCACCTGTGGTGACGCCCTCGACTGCCTGCGCTCCCTGCCCGCCGACAGCGTCCGTCTCATCGTCACCGCCCCCTGGTTCCAGGGCCCTTACGTCATCGACTCGACGGACCCGACCTCCCCTCGGTTCGGGAACTGGCTCGTGACGTTCATGGAGGAGTGCGAGCGTGTCCTCCTCCCCGATGGCAGCGTCGTCCTGGAACTGGGATGTACTTGGGCGGCCGACCGTCCGGTGCGCACCATCCAGCACTACGCGGCACTGTCCCGGCTGGTCGGTGAGCACGGCTGGCACCTGCTCCAGGAGCTGTACTACTACAACCCGCAGCTGATGGGTGCCTGGGACACCTGGGGAGGCCTGGGCGCCTCACGACTCAACGACTGCGTCAGCAACTTCTACTGGCTCTCCCGCACCCCCGACGTACCGGTGGACACCGCCCGCGCCCTCGAGTTCCAGAACACGCTGCTCAACCAGTCCGGAAACCTGCTTGCCCTCGGGGACACCTACGCCGACTACCTCCACCTGCGCCAACGCGCCTCCGAGGGCAAGCCGCCAGAGCCCGAACGTAACCCCGTCTCGGTCCCCCTCTACTTCATCGAACTCCTCACCCGGCCCAGCGACCACGTGGTCGACCCGTTCGGCGGCACGGGCTCCACGGCCATCGCCGCCGAACTGACCCAGCGTCACTGGACCTGCAACGACATCTCCCGGGACGCCGTCGGCATCGCGAAGGACCGCCTCACCCTGCTCAACGGCCACGCCGCGCTCTGACGGGGCACTCGGCTCCGACACCCCCGCCCCGCACCCCCTACGGTCCCTCGCCACATGCCTGTAGGCGCGGGCCGGTCGCCTTCGGATCGTCGAGCTGGTCCGCGCCAAGCTGGGGCAGGACGAGCGGTGCGCGTAGAGGCTGTTCTGGCCGCGCTGCAGGCCCTTCCAGGCAGTTCCGACGATCCCGGCCCACTGCATTCTGCGGCCTCGGTTGATGCCGACTATGTCGTCCAGGCCGATGGGGCGGGGCACCCGTGAGGGTAACGATCACTCGAAGGGTGGGAAAAGATCTCCAAGAGGTCCCGACGCTGCTGGTCACACCCACTGGTGAACGGCCCGGGCGAGCCCCCTCGGCCGCCGCTGACGGAGAAGGAGACCGCCCGGGTGTGGACGCCGTTTCGCAGGGACGAGGATAGCCTCATGGATCCGGTGAGCCGCATCCGGTTCCTCGACGCACCAGGCGGGAACTGCGGGAGCGCCTGCGCGAGCTGGAGGACAGCCGGGCCGCAGCTGCGACCGCACCTCTCCTACCTGGAGCAGTTGGGACGGGAGCCTGGGGGCCAGTGGCTGCTGGTCGTCGCAACCTCCTGGTGACAGACCCACCGCATCGGTTCTCGGCTTTGAGCCGCTGCCCCTCTTCCGCCGAGCACGCCGGGCCGACCGAGGGCGAGGCTTCGGCAGGGTCACGAACTCTGCTCACGAGGCCGCGGTCGAGGCCGCGGTGGGCCGGGCAGACGCTGCCCAGTGCCTCCTGGGGACGGTGCGGGGGCAGGGCGGGAAACAGTCCCAGTCCCAAGCCCACCAGTCGCTATGCATCGCCATGTCCCGCCGCGGTCCGGACACAGGCGCGATGTAAGCCAACCCGTCAGCCCTCCCTCAGAACACAGCTGAACGCACCCGACCCCACGCGGTTGCGGTCCCGCACCACGGCCACGCAGATTCTTTCCGCACCCCAGGGGTGACAAGGGACCACCAGCCGCACGACAGCCCCTGCTCGTACGCCTGCGTGAGGGCGGCCCTCCTGACTCCAAAGGGCCCAGACCCACCCTCACGTGGTCACAGGTCCAGGACCGCCCACACCCGGCGGCCGCCCACCGCCACGTCCGACCCGCACGACACGGCGCCCAAGCGGGTCAGTCGCGGCAGGAGCGCGGCATCCGTGGCCGCTGTGCACGTTCGGTGCGACAGGGCGACGATCAGCGCCCGGCGGTCCTGGTCGGCCAGGTGTACCGAGATGCGGCGGCCGCCGTCCGCGACCGCAGTTCGCACCAGGAGCTCCGTCAGGTCGGTGACGGCCCGGTCGGATTCGCCGTAGCCCCACTCGTTCAACCGGGCCAGTACATCCCTGGAGGCCTTCCTCGGTGCCCATGGGGCCGCCTCCAGAGACCAGTTCGCCGACCTGCGGTTCCGTACCTGCATCTGCGCCGAATCCGTGAGCGACGCCTCCGGGCGCGGGGGCTGCACCGGGCGTTTGGGAGGAGGCGGGGACCTCGGAGGGAAATCCGGAGTGTGCTCGACGGTCATGCGGGCTCCCAGGAATGGCATGGGATGGACATCCAGGGTGGAGTGGCGCGCTCGCAACGGAGTTGATGCGCGGCACACTTGCTGCTGAGACCGCCGCTCCTCCGGTACTTCTCCTGCTCCAGGTCGTTGGAATCGGTATGTACCCCCAGTCCGGCTCGGGTACCCCTGCCCTCCGGGTCCTCCCACCTGACCCGGTGACGTCCACCAGCATTTTGCTGTGCGGAAACGGATCATGACATAGCGTCATGGGTTGGGGTGGGGGGCACGGACACCGACCCCGGGGCCCCGGGCCCCGGGAGCAGCAGCCGACCGGGTCCCCCGGGCCGCTGCGCGCCCGGCCGGGCCTGCCCCCTGCACAGTCAAGGCGCGTATCAGGAACAGCCAGAAAGGCGTCACGGCGTGGAAAACACCGTAACGAGTGAGTTGGACGAGCGACTGCCGGGCCGCAAGTGGACCGTGCGCCTGGACCCGGCCGGCGGGGGCAGTCCCGCCGTGCGCGTCTCGTGCAGCCGACCGGTCTGCGCCACCCAGCAGCTTCCCTCCGCCACCGCGGGCCGTGCGGCTGCCATCGCGCATCTCAAGGCCCACCTGCAAGCCGCACCGGGACCTCGGCCGGAAGCCCACTGCGCCTGCAAAGCCGAGGACTGCCGCCTGCACACCCCGCCTGCCGGGCCCCGACGGGCCGCACCCTGGCGGTGCGGAGGGCCGGTCGTTCTCGCCGTCATCACCGACCGGCAGAGCCGCTGGTGGCAGATCCTGGAGTGCTGTGCGCGCTGCGCGGCCGCCCATCCCGCCGCGAAGGTCGTCGCCACCGCCACGGCCGCCGCTGCACCTGGCCGCACCACCGGCACCCGCACGGGTCCCGGCCGCGCGGCCGACTCGGCTGTGACGGCACCGCGGTTCTCCGACCATTCCCCGCCCCCCGCCGACCTGCCGCACGGTGTTCCCGCTCCGCGCTCCGCACCGCCGCGGCGTCGCCCCCGGTACGGGAAGATCGCGCAGCGGATCGTCCCGCACGATCTGCACCCCGTCGCCCTGCGCGACGAGCTCATCGAGCTGGGCGATCTCTTCCGTGCCTATCAGCAGCGCACCGAACCCGATCTGGCGGTCCTCGCCGACCTCCACTCCCGCAAGGCGAAGGCGTTCACCATCTGGGCGGACGTCACGGGCGACACCCGGCTGCGGCTGGACGCCCAGCGTGCCGAGCAGGCCGCCGAGGCCGCTCTCCTCCAGCACCGGTTCCGCACCGGCCACGGCGGCGACGGTGAGGAGCCGGCGGTGAAGCGGCTGCTGACCGGGACCGCCCAGCAGCATGCCCGAAGCATCCTCGACCACGTGGCCGCGCACTCGCCCCTCCCCGGAGCCCAAGCACGCCTGATGGTGGTGATGCTGACCCTGCGCACGGTACTCACCGGCACCGGCAACCTCGTCGGCCAGGACGTCACGTCCCTGCCCCTGGAGAAGCCGGAAGACCTGATCGCGCAGCTCGTCGACTGCGGTTGGCTGCGGATCCCCGGCACGCCGGAGGATGTACTCGCCTCCCGGCCGGAGTGCCCCACCCAGATCACCATCCCCTCCCTGATGCCCGGCGACGATGGCGAGGGCCTCTTCACGTTCGGCAGGAAGACCCGCCCCAAGATCAGCGGGTGGGCTCAGAAGGTCGTCGGAGACAAGAAGCTCCGTAAACGCAAGACCAGTGCCGAGACCCGTCTGCTCGCGCTGGCGCTGGCCACCCGGACCACCACCGACGGGCAACTCGGGTCCGACGGGCAAGGTCTCGTCCTGGAGGACCTGGCTTCCTGGTGTGCTGTCGCCCCCGATGAACTGGAAGCCTTGGTTGAGCAGTTGACCAATGCGCAATGGCTGACCGACGCCGAAGTCACCGACACCCGTCTCACCGGGCAGCTGGCCGAGCGGGTGCTTCCTCTCAGCTGTCCGCTGGCCCTGCCCCGGAACCCGGCGGAGTAGCCCGCCCGGCCGCCCGTGCTTGATCAGCCCGCTCCGGTATCGGTGACCTTCATGGTTCCCGTACGGGTGGTTCCGCGAGGGTGCGGAGCAGCAGCCAGCTCATGGCGGGCACGGCGATCAAGGGGGTCAGGGCGGTTTGCAGCGAGGTCGCGTCGGCCAGGCGTCCGATCAGCGGGCTGAACAGGCCGCCGATGCTGATGGTCAGGCCTAGGGTGATGCCGCTTGCCGTGCCGACGCGGCTGGGCAGGTAGTCCTGAGCCAGGGTCACTTGGAGCGAGAAGGGGATGTAGAGGGCTGCTGAGGTCAAGGCGACGAACGCGTAGCGCGCGGGGCCCGGTGTGGGGACGAGGCCGGCCAC
Organism: Streptomyces durocortorensis; assembly: GCF_031760065.1. Lineage (NCBI taxonomy): Bacteria > Bacillati > Actinomycetota > Actinomycetes > Kitasatosporales > Streptomycetaceae > Streptomyces > Streptomyces sp. C11-1. The sequence continues at coordinate 7,173,090 of NZ_CP134500.1, read as the reverse complement.
GGCGGCCACGGCCAGCAGCGAGGACCGGCGCACCACGGTGACGCGGTCCCAGCGCTCGGCGAGGTTGCCGCCCAGGACGGTGCCGACAGCGCCACCGAGGTAGAGCACGACCAGGGCCGCGGCGCCTGCCGCCGTGCCTCCGCCCGTGCGCTCACGTACGCAGAACGAGATGAAGGTGCTCAGGCCGATGAAGATGTCGGACCGGCAGACCACCGCCAGGGCCAGCTTCACGAAGGAAGGCAGGTCGTCGGAGACTGCGGGTGCCTCCGTGGCCGTCGTGGAAGAGGGGGAGCTTCCGCGCTCCAGGGCGCGCAGTACGGGCAGGGTGAGCACGCTGCCGACCAGGGCCGGGATCACCAGCAGTGGGGTGAGCTGGAGACCGCCCGCACCGACGACCACGGCCACGAGAACCGGGGCGAAGGCGAAGCCGAGGTTGCCGCCCAGAGAGAACCAGCCCATCGCCGTGTGGCTGCCTCCGGCCGCGAGGCGGGCGACCCTGGCGGACTCGGGATGGTAGGCGGCGACGCCCACCCTCCGACGGCGACGAACAGCAGGGTCAGCGTGTAGGAGCCACTGAGCCCGCTGAGGGCGATTCCCAGGCCTCCGACGACGGTGCTCACCGGCAGGAGCCAGGGCATCGCCCTACGGTCCGTCACCGCTCCGAACAGGGGCTGCGCCACGGAGGACAGCAGCGACGCGCGAGCACGATCCCGGAGGCCGCGGCATAGGTGTAGGCGCGTTCGGCGACGAAGTGGGGGACGAGCGCGGCCACCGCCCCCTGGTAGACATCGACACAGGCATGTCCGACGGACAGCAGGATGATTGATCTGTTCTTCGCCATGGGGTCATCGTCACCGTTCACCGGGTGGCGAACTTCCGATATGAAGACAAGACATGACTGAGATCCGCCATGAGCCGGCAGCGCCGACCCGCACGCAGTGGTTGCTCCCGGGAACGGGCATCGACGCCCACCGCCACGACGACCACCAGATCGTCTACGCCGCACGTGGCGTGGTGGCCGTCACCACCGGTCTCGGCACCTGGGTGGCACCGGCGAACCGGGCCATCTGGATACCGGCAGGTACCGTCCACGCGCACCGTGCCCACGGGTCGCTCGAACTGTGTCTGGTCGGTCTGCCCGTGGCGGACAACCTTCTGGGGCTGGACGCTCCGTCCGTACTGACCGTGGGACCACTGCTGCGGGAGCTGGTCCTCGCCTGTTCCGGCGCTCCCGACGACGGCAGGCCGGAACTTCGGCGCCTACGGTCATACTCCGGGCACCTACCGGCCCCGATGAGCCGGGAATCCTCGGCGCGGGACGGGACGGTCAACGTGTCGGCGCCTTCGAGGCCGATCACAGCGCGCTTCAGCCGTCGAGTGCGGCGGTGATCTGGCGGGTCGTCTGCTCGGCTACGCGGCGGTTGGAAGCGGCGTACGTCGTGTACGCGTTCAGGCCGGTGGCCAGGGCCCAGCCCCGGCCTCGCAGCCAGGTCGCGTCGTCCACGCCCAGTGCCGTACGGAAGACGCCGCGGCTGTCGGCAGACAGCAGGGTGAAGGCGATCATCAGGTCACGGGACGGGTCGCCGACGCCGAGTTCGCCGAAGTCGATGACCGCGCTGAGGCGGCAGTCGGCGGTCAGCAGGTTGCCGGTGTGGAAGTCTCCGTGGTACCAGACCGCCGCGCGGTCCCAGGGCGGGGCGTTCCGTGCCGCGTTCCACAGGTCGGTCATCGCCTCCGCGTCGAACGTGTCCGCCGTCCTGGCGATGGCGGCACGGGTCGCGCGGTCGCGGGCGGCCAGCGGTTCCGCCGTCAGGTCGTCGCGGGCGCCCACGGCCCTGGCCGTTTCGGGCTCGAAGTGCTGGAGGGCGGTGAGGAATTCGGCCAGCCGGACGGCGGTCGGGGTGGATTCGGCCAGTGTGTCCACGCTCGCCACTTCGCCGTCCAGCCAGCGGGTCACCGCCCACGGCCAGGGGTAGCCGAGGGCGGGCACGCCGACCTTCACCGGCACGGGGACGGCGAGCGGCAGGTGCGGCGCGAGTCGGGGCAGCCATTCGGCCTCCTTCCTCGCCTGCCCGATGGCGTCGGGGTGGCGGGGCAGCCGTACGGACAGTTCCTCGCCCAGACGGTAGATCACGTGGTCCGAGCCGGCCGGGTCCAGCAGTGTCAGGGGCAGTTCGCTCCACTGCGGAAACTGCGTGGCGATCAGGCGCCCGACAAGTGCGGCGTCGACAGAAGTCCGGGCGTCGGCCCCGAGCCTGGCATCGCCGTCAAGCCCGGCCGGTCCGGGCCGTACGGCTTGCTCGTTCACTTCTGGGCTCTCCGCCACGACGTGCGTCTCCCCTGGTCGGCCGCCGCTCCCCCGGTGGGAAGTGCGGGGGCTGGATATCGGTGAGGCCGAGTACATCGCCCATGAGGGCTGCGCACCCCAACGGCATTGGCTGGGGGCCCGAGGGGGGCATGTTCGTCGTCGACTGGACAACCAGGGGCGGCTTGCTGCCTTCCTCGAAGCTGCTCCACATTCAAACAGGACCGCTTCTTCAACCACTGCACCAACCCCTCGGGCACCTTCGACGCCGAGCCGGTGACCAAGCCGGTGCTGTGACTGCCGCAGAACGAGATAGCCAACTCCCCCAGCACTCGATTTGTAGTTGAGCGAGGGCCCGGTTCGCCGAACAGATGCTGTTCGGGGGCGTCTCCTACGACGGCATCCAGTGTGCCCACCTGGAGAAGGTCGGCGGCGGTTACGAGGGCGCGGTCTTCCGTCTCGCCCAGGGTCTGGGGGCGGGCGTCAACCGCATCAGCATGGGGCCGGACGGGGCGATCTACGCCGGCGGGGCTCGGTGCGGGCGGCAACTGGGGCCAGGAGGGCAAGCTGACCTACGGGCTCCAGAAGCTCTCCCCCAGCGGCGGCAAGGGCTTCGACATCCTGGCGATGCGGGCGGAAGCCGGGCAGGGTCGAGCTGAGTACACGGAGCCGCCGACCGTCCCTCAGGGGCGGCAGCGTGCGGCCGCCGTCCCTCGCACCGTTGTCGTTCTCGCACAACCGCCACGCCCCGCGTTCGCGGCAGGTCAGCCGATGCGCTGCCGTCGGCAGGAGACGACGACCAGGAAGGGCCACAGCGCCTGGACGAACGTCACCACCCGCTCGGCGACACCGGGCGCCCGTCCGCTCTGCAGTTCCGCCAGGAACCACAGCGCGGTAGCCCCCATGAAGGCGCTGGCGGCGAGCGACACATCCCACCTCAGGCCCCACGGGGCCGACGGCGTGCCCCGGACGGCGGCCAGAGGAGGCCATACCGCCAGCAGGACGAGGCCCACCGTCGCCACGGCCCCGTGCTCAAGGGCTCCGCCGCTGCTCGGTGCGGGCACCAGGGTCAGGGCCAGTGCGGACAGCCCGCCGCCGGCGAGGGCCACACGCCCGGCGAGCGCCGCCGGGCGGAGCGCGTGCGCCGTGAGCACGTAACAGGAGCCCAGCACCACCAGCATCCCTGTCATCAGCCAGTAGCTGGTGGCGCCATACGCTGCCAGCACGCTGAGGGTCTCTCGCGCCGGGTCGTACTCCGGGGATTGGCGCACTTGCGCGATCGCCCAGGAACCGACCAGGAGCACAGGGGCACACCCGGAGGGGAGAAGGGCCCACCAGGGAGCAAGTCGCATTGAAACAGCATAAATGGGTAGTCCCTTGAGTGGCCTCGACCCAGGGCTCTGGGCCCTCGCAGGTCAGTCAGTCGCCCTGGGGGTCGGCGCGCCGGACGGGCACCATCGTCCCCACCTCGCCCTTTCGAGGTGGTCGAGGTGCAGCCGGTTGACGAGGGCGGGCCTGCCCAGCGGGACCAGGTGGGAGGCCCCCGGGACGACGGCCGGTTGCGCGCCCGGGATCACCCCGTACTGCGCGGTCGTGTGCTCCGGCGTCATCAGGTCGTCGTCCACCACACGGGCACAGGCTGTCCCCCGCACCGGAACAAGCCCGCGGGGACGGACGCCTTAGGCCAACGGCGTTGGCGTCGCTCAAGTTCACGCCGTTCCTGGACGAATCCCAGGGCAGCGCTCTCCGACGAGATCTGACAGAAGCCGATGAAAGGTGTACCTGCCGTGCGCGTGCTGCTTTTCGGCGCGGGCGGCGTGGGCACCGCGATCACCAGGATCGCCGCCCGCCGCTCGTTCTTCGACCACATGATCGTCACGGACTACGATCTCTCCCGCGCCGAGGCCGCGGTGGACGCCCCCGGCGGGGAGGAGACCCGGTTCAGAGCCCTGCGCGTCGACGCCTCGGACCGGCCGGCGGTGACCGCGCTCCTCACCGAGCACCGGTGCGACATCCTCGTGAGCGCCACCGATCCCCGGTTCGTGATGCCGCTGTTCGAGGCGGCGCCTGCCGCCGGTGTGGACTATCTGGACATGGCCATGTCCCTGTCTGCCCCGCATCCGGAGCGGCCGGACGAGGAGTGCGGGGTCAAGCTGGGTGACGGGCGGTTCGCGCGGGCCGCCGCCTGGGAGGAGGCGGGGCGTCTCGCGCTCGTCGGCGTGGGCGTCGAGCCGGGTCCCTCCGATGTCTTCGCCCGTTACGCCGCGGAAGAGCTGTTCGGCGAGATCGAGGAGATCGGCGTCCGTGACGGCGCCGATCTCACGCTGGACGGTTACGACTTCGCCCCTTCGTTCTCGACCTGGACGACCATCGAGGAGCGTCTTGAACCCGCCGGTGATCTGGGAGAAGGACCGGGACTGGTTCACCACAGCACCCTTGAGCGAGCCGGAGGTCTTCGACTTCCCCGCAGATATCGGGCCGGTCGAATGCGCAACGTCGAGCACGAGGAGGTGCTGCTGATCCCGCGCTGGGTGAAACGCCCGGCGCGTCACCTTCAAGTACGGGCTCGGCGACGAGTTCAACGAGACGCTCAAGACCCTCCACAGGCTCGGCCTCGACCGCACGGACAAGGTGTCGGTCGCCGGTGGTGAGGTGTCGCCACGCGGTGTGGTCACGGCGTGTCTTCCCGACCCGGCCACACTCGGCGCCCGTATACGCGGCAGGACCTGCGCCGGAACCTGGGTCAGGGGCACGAGGAACGGTACGCCCCGGGAGGTGTACCTCTACCACGTCGTCGACAACCAGTGGTCGATGCGCGAATACGGCTCCCAGACGGTGGTCTGGCAGACGGCCATCAATCCCGTCGTCGCCCTGTAGCTGGTGGCGGACGGGATCTGGAGCGGTACGGGCGTCCTGGGCGCCGAGGCCATGCCCCCGCGCCCCTTCCTCGACCTGCTCGTCGCGTACGGCGCACCCTGGGCTCTACGCGAGCAGTGATCGCGCCTGGCTGAAGAAGGGCGAAAGAAAAGCGGAAAAGATGGGGCCGCCATGTCGAGAACCCGTGCCCGGCTCCGTCCCCGTAGTGAACGCGACCACCGTGGTCGCCCGCACCGAGGAGAAGAACCATGGCAAAGTACCTGCTGCTCAAGCACTACCGAGGCGCTCCCGCCGCGGTCAATGACGTACCCATGGATCAGTGGACACCGCAGGAGATCTCCGCTCATGTGCAGTACATGAACGACTTCGCGGCCCGGCTGGAGAAGACCGGGGAGTACGTCGACGGTCAGGCGCTCGCCCCCGAGGGCGCGTGGGTCCGGTACGACGGTGAGGGGCGGCCGCCGGTCACCGACGGGCCGTTCGCCGAGACCAAGGACCTGATCGCCGGGTGGATGATCATCGACGTCGACCGCTACGAGCGGGCCGTCGAGCTGGCCGGGGAGCTGTCCGCCGCCCCGGGCGCGGGCGGGAAGCCGATCCACGAGTGGCTGGAGGTGCGTCCGTTCCTGACCGCGCCGCCCACCATCACGGAGTGACGTCCTCGATGGACGAGTTGCTGCTCCGGAGTCTCACCCCGGACGTGCTCGGAATCCTCGTCCGCCGCGGAGCCGACTTCGCGGCGGCCGAGGACGCCGTGCAGGACGCGCTGGTCGAGGCGGTCCGTGTCTGGCCCGCCGACCCGCCGAGGGACCCGAAGGGGTGGCTGGTCACCGTGGCCTGGCGACGGTTCCTCGACGCGACGCGGGCGGATGCGGCCCGCCGCCGGCGCGAGGAACGCGTCGACGAGGAGCCCTCGCCCGGCCCGGCGCCCTCCGTGGACGACACGCTTCACCTCTACTTCTTGTGCGCCCACCCGTCGCTGACCCCTTCCTCGGCGGTCGCGCTCACACTGCGGGCCGTCGGCGGGCTGACCACCCGCCAGATCGCCCGGGCCTACCTGGTGCCCGAGGCGACCATGGCGCAGCGGATCAGCCGGGCCAAGCGCACCGTCTCCGACGTACGGTTCGACCGTCCCGGGGATGTCGCCACCGTGCTGCGCGTCCTCTATCTGGTCTTCAACGAGGGCTACTCCGGCGACGTCGACCTCGCCGCGGAGGCCATCCGGCTCACCCGCCACCTCGCGGCGGCGATCGACCACCCCGAGGTGGCGGGGCTGCTCGCCCTCATGCTGCTCCACCACGCCCGGCGCGCCGCCCGGACCGCGCCCGACGGGGGTCTGGTGCCGCTCGCCGAGCAGGACCGGAGCCGGTGGGACACCGCGGCGATCGCCGAGGGCGTCGCAATCCTCCAGGCGGCCCTCGCCCGTGACCGGCTGGGTGAGTACCAGGCGCAGGCCGCCGTCGCGGCGCTGCACGCCGACGCACCCACCGCGGCGGAGACTGACTGGGTGCAGATCGTCGAGTGGTACGACGAACTCGTGGAGCTCACCGACAGCCCGGTCGTCCGGCTGAACCGGGCTGTGGCCGTGGGTGAGGCCGACGGTCCGCGGGCCGGGCTGGCGGAACTCGCTGAGCTGGACGACTCGTTGCCGCGCCGCACGGCGGTGGCGGCGTATCTTCACGAACGCGACGGCGACCCGGCGACGGCAGCCCGGCTCTACGCCGAGGCGGCCCGCAAGGCCCCCAACCTCGCCGAACGCGACCACCTGACCCGCCAGGCCGCCCGCCTCAACTCCCGTTGTCCTACGAAGCGGCCTTCCCCAGGTCCTCCGTCGGCGAGCTGATCGTCGCCGGAATGCGCGCGGTCGGACTGCGCGGGGCTCTCGACGAGGTCTGGCGTAGTCGAGGACGACGATCCGGTCGTTCTTGATCGTCGATACGTCGGCGAAGGTTTGTAGGCCTTCAGGAACCTCCGCTGCTGCACGGCGCTGGTGTCCCCGTAGCCGTTGATGACGATGACCTCGGGGTCGCGGCCAGGCGGCAGCTGATCAACGGCATACGGTGGCGGCCCCGGGCCGGGACACCGTGGGGGGGATGTGCCCGAGCGGCACGGGCCGTGGAACCGGGTCTACGGCCTGTTCCGGCGCCGGCAACGCAACGGCACATGGAAGCGGACCTTCACCCAGCTCCGGGCACGGGCGGACGCGAACGACCTGATCATCTGGGATGTGAGGGTCGGCACGGCGGTGAGCCGAGCCCATCAGCACGCCGCTGGAGCGGCCAAAAAGGGAATCTCCAGAAGGAGCCGCCCGGCCGCGTTGAGACCGAGCCGGACGGACCACGGCCTCGGGCGTTCACGGGGCGGTGTGACCACCAGGCTCCATCTCGCGGTCGAGCAGTGCCAGGAGCCCATGCCGATCGTGATCACGGCCGGACAGCGCGGGAATTCTCCGCAGTTCGAACGCGTCCTGGAACGCATCCGGGTGCCCCGACAAGGGCTGGGGCGGCCGCGCGAACGGCTCGACAAGGTGCGTGCGTGCTGACAAGGCGTACGGCTCCTGGAAGGACCGCGCCTACCTGCTCAGGCGCGGGGTCTGCTGCACGATCCCGGAGAAGAAGGACCAGATCCGCAAGCACCAGAAGCGCGGCTCAAGCCGCGGCCCGCCACGGAAGCTCGACAGGGACGACTACCGCGCGCCACACGGTCGAGTGCGGCATCAATCGCCTCAAGCGGCACCGGGCCAAAGCCACGCGCTACGACAGACTCGCCGTCCACGACGACGCCGCCGTCCTCGTCGCAGCCATCAATGAGCTGCTGCGACGCTTGCGTCTGTCGGCTGCGTCACGGCTCGTACAGGGGGAGGAAGTGGATGACCGCCTCCTCGTACGGGTGGGCATCGCGGACCGCTTGCTGGACGGCGCGGGCTTGCTCCGCATCACAGACGGATTCGATCCTGCACTCCTCACCGTGCTGCACGACGCCCTCCTCGCCGTCATACGGCTGCGAGCCGGGCAACGGCAGCCAGTTGCCGGTCACCCTCCACACGCTGGAACACCGTGCGTACTCACCGACCCGGCCCGCCCCAGCCGCATGGAGAGCATCGATCACTACATCTGCATGACTCTCCGGAACGGATATCTCAATCTTCAGACGCACCATGACCAGACCCTAACAACCCGCCTACCAGCACTTTCACAACAGGCCTAGTTCTCTGAGTCAGGAGTTCTGTCCAGATGCGAGGCGAGGCCTTCGAGGATCTCGTCCGCGGTCTTGGTCCAGATGCAGGGCCTGGGGCCGGTGTTCCAGGCTGTGGTCCAGGTGCGGATGTCCTTCTCCAGGGCCTGGGCGGTCATGTGGGCGCCTCGTCGCATCTGTTTGTTCGTCAGCTCGGCGAACCCTCGCTCCACCAGGTTGGGCCAGGACGATCCAGTCGGGGTGGAGCCAGACGGAACCGCAGGTGAGCCCGTAGCCAGATCTTGATCGCCGGGCAGGTAGCTGCCGCGTCCGTGGCACAGGGCCAGCGCGTCCAGGACGACCGCAGTCTCCAGGAGCTGGAGACCGCGCCGACTGAGGCGGCCGACCCGTCCATCCTCAGCGGCCCGCGCTGGGGCGCCTGGCCGGTCCACCCGCGCTACGGCAGCTTCACCCTGCGGCACTGCTACGACGAGCACGGCGAACTGGTTCCGGAGATCCGAGCCCCCGACGGCAGGTTCATACCGGGCTGGCGAGAGCCTGCCTTCCGGCGGCCCGAGTGGCTCGAACTGCCCGACTTCCTGGAGCCGCACTGGTGGGGGTTACCCCCTCGGAATCGGGGGGTCAACTGTAGTGAGAGGGGCGGCCGTTCCGCCTAGCGTCTGAGGGGTGAGAAGAACACGGCTGGTGCCCCCGACCGCAACGCCCCACACCCACCGCCCCGAGGAGACTTCGTGATGACCTCCGCCTCGGCCCTGCGCCGCGCGTCGGCGGTGGGCCTCGCCCTCGCCGTCTGCCTCGGGGCCGCCCCCGCCACGGCCACGGCGGTCCCCAGCAAGCCGAAGTACGCCTCCGGCCTCCACCGCTACTACAACCAGCCACTGAGCTGGGGCAGCTGTGCCGATGGCCCGGACGACACCGTGGGCCGTGGTCTGGACGCGGCCGACGTGCAGTGCACGGACGTCACCGTGCCGCTCGACTACACCGCCCCCCGGGGACGTACGATCACCGTCGCGATATCCCGGCTCAAAGCCACCGACACCCGCCACCGCATCGGTTCCATCCTGCTCAACAACGGCGGTCCCGGCGGCACCGCCTTCGAATCCCCGCCGGAGTTCCACGCCTGGATGAAGAAGACGGGACGGCGGTACGACATCGTCGGTTTCGACCCGCGCTTCGTCGGCCGCAGCACCCCGCTGGACTGCGGCTGGCCCGTCGGCACCACTCTCTCCTCGGCCGGCCTCGACCGGGCGGCCTTCGAGCGCCAGGTCGTGCTTCAAAAGGACCTGGCCGCCAAGTGCCGTGCCACCGACGCCGCCGTGCTGCCGCACGTCAGCACCCGCAACACGGCCCGCGACATGGACGTCATCCGCGGGGCGCTCGGCGAGCGGAAGATCTCCTACTTCGGCTACTCGTACGGCACCTACCTGGGCACCGTCTACACCCAGATGTTCCCGGGCCGTACCGACCGCATGGTCCTGGACGGCGCCATCGATCCGCGCAAGTTCGGCACCCGGTTGCTGCGGGAGGCCGTCGGAGAGAACGAGCAGGCGCTTGCCGACTGGGCCGCATGGGCCGCCGTCCGCAATGACACCTACGGCCTCGGCCGTACCCGCGGCCAGGTCCTTGCCACGATCGACCGCCTCATAGAGCAATCCGCGAGCCGCCCGATCACCGTTGGCACGGGCCCGGACACCTTCCACCTCGACGACAGCCTGGTCCCGTTCGTGCTCGTCGCCGGGATCGACAGCGACACCGATGCGTCCCGGGCGACCCTCGGTGAGCAGGTGTCCGTACTGAACCGGGCGGCGGCAGGGCGGCCAACCCGGCTGTCGCCGCAGTTCGCGGGGATCCTCCGCCTGGTGACGACCGGCGAGCAGTCGCACCACGGCAGCGTGCAGTCCGCGGTCATCTGCGGAGACGTAGCCGCCCCGCGCGACCCCGAGGTCTACTGGCGCGACATCGAGCGGAGCCGTGCCGCGCACCCGCGCCTCGGTCCGCTGGTGAACAACATCAGTCCGTGCGCCTTCTGGGACCGGCCCCGCGAGAAGCCCACCAAGGTGAAGCGCGACGCCAAGGTGCTGATCGTCTCCGCCACCGGAGACCCGCGCACCACGCACACCGGGGCCGTCGCCCTTCACGGCCTGCTGCCCAGCTCCAAGCTGCTCACCCTCAAGGGCGCCAACCGGCATGCGGTCTACGGCCTCTACGAGAACGCCTGCGTCGACAACCAGGTCAACCGGTACCTGGCCACCGGCAAGCTGCCCGCGACCGACAAGACCTGCCCCCAACAGGACGGCAGGCGGAAGCGGACCAGTGACCCGGCCAGCGGTTCCCAGCCATGACCGTGGCTCGTCGGCGTCTTGTGCCTCGAAGGCGTCGGCGACTCGGTCGAGGTCACCATCGAAGAGATAGGGGCAGTGAGGCGGGTCGGAGTCGCCGCCTTCGCCCAGGTGGATTGGGGCCAGGGCTGTTGCGTCGGTCATGTGCCGATGCCCTCGACACTCGCAGCACCCAGCTCCAGGAAAGGCGGCTCAAGGAGCTCGTGCACGGTAGGCAGGAAGGCGTCGAGGACGGCGGCGGGACTGAGTGTTCACGTCTGACGTGTCGACGTCAGGTCGGTCTGCTGATGGGACAGCAGGCCGGGGACGGCTTGGACGGTGTCGCTCATGGCTCGCGGCGGCCGAGGCGGCGGGCACAGCCCGCCGGTTCCTCAGATGGGCGATGCCGTGCTCGACCCGGATACGACGTGAGGAGTGTTCCATGCGCTGGCGTTCGTGCACCGCCTCGTACCAGTCCAGGGCGTTCTTCTTGAACTTGCGGTGCGGTGGTGCCACCACCCGGCCGCTGGTCGGTGCGCCCAGGCCCTGGTAGCTGGCATCGGCGAGACTCTCCACACTGCAGACCCGGCGGCCAAGAGCTTGACCAGCCCCAATTGGCGGGCGTGGATGATGTCCGCGCAGCTTGCGGGACCTGTCGGGCTGCACCACAGCATGCGGCCTTCGCCGTCCGTGACCACCATGGACTTGAAAGCGTTCTGCTTGTTCTTGCCGGAGATGCACTTGTCGCGGTCCTTGCGTCCGGCGGCGGGCCGACGGGCCCGGATCTCGGTGCCGTCGATGATTCCGGTCGCCCCGCTGGCGCCGAAGTGGTCGACGAGGCCGGCCTGAGTTCGCAGCCGCGCGCCGGGGCTGACGGTGCAGCCTCGCTCGGCGAGTAGGGGCCGCACCTCGCCGACGGCGCGGGCGATCGTGGAGCGGTCGACGCCGAACCAGCAGGCCAGCACGTCGCGGGATCCCTCTTCGACGAGTTCAGCGATCACTCCGACAGCCAGGCCTTTGGCCCGCCGATTGCTGATGACACCGCACGTGGTCATTCCCTGCCACCCGGCCATGATCAACCATCCGGGCTCGACGCCCCGCTGCCTACCGTGCACAAGCTCGTTGCCCACGAGACCCGCAACCAGTACTCCTACCGGGACCGCACCACGTACCGGGCCTTCACAGGCGTCAAGTACACCCGGGCCAGCTGCTGGAGCGACACCGCACCTCAGGCTGCTGAAAGACGCCCCCCTCCCGGCTGCGCGGTCGAGCCGAAGCCGACGACGGCAGGCCGCCACACCATTGGGTATCGCGGCTCGACCAGGCGGGTGACAGCGCCCGGCGCGGACTGCTGCCGGGCGGGCCGGTGGTCCAAGATTGGTGCCGCCGCCGTCCCCGGCGGAGCGTGCATCGACCGCGTCCGCGCCGGTGATCGGCGTGACCACGGCTGTTCCGAGGAGCCCCTTCCCATGCGTTCACGCGTCATCGCAGTCATGGCCGCCGCGGCGGCAGCCACCGCGACCCTTGTTCAACCCGCCCACGCCGCCCCGGTTGTCGACGGGGTCTACCGGTTCGCTGCTCTCCAGGACGGCAAGTGCCTGGTTTGGCCCAAATCGCACGCGAGCATCGGCTCGGTCGGGTTGGGCGCCTGCACGGAGACCGCGTCGACCTCGGCGAACTGGGAGGTGCGCAAGCGCCCCAACGGGACGATGGAAGTCTCGACGCCGGGCTCGAACCCGCGCACCTGCCTGGGCGTGAACACGAACTACAGGGTGAGGGTCACCGACTCCTGCGCCGACAAGTACGCCGAGTGGACCGTGTCCTTCGGCTCCGCCGGGCCCGGCAGCGTGGTGTGGGCCGACATCGAGCACACTCCCGGCGATCGATCCGACTCGTGGGGGAAGGTGGTCGACATTCCTGAGGTAACCGGTCGTGTCGTGGTGAGGCGGGCACCCATCGAACCGCACTACTGGGAATTGCAGCAGGCCAGCTAAGGGCTGTCCCGTAACCGCTGGTCACGGGACAGCCCTTAGAAGATGCGGGCTCTCAGGTGGCAGGGGACGTCGTCGAAGATCTCGCGCAGCCACGGGCTGTGGATGGCCGGTAGCCGCGCCATGGTGTGGCGGAACGTCCCGGCATCGGTCCGGAAGAGGGAAGGGGGGCGCAGAAGGGGCGGGTCGTCGCGGAGGACGCCGTCAGGCATGCTGCCTGATGCGGGGAGGGAGAGGTCCGGTTCGGGGAACGCCAGCCACAGCCACACTCCGTACGGGAGCGGCACCGGGTATCCCGACGCCTGCGGGCCGGACGGAGTCCAGGTCTCACCCGTCTGCGGATGGACCGGGGCCAGGAGGATGTCGGTGCCCGCGTCGGAGGCGGGCAGTCCGGGTCCGGCCAGGGCGGCTTGGATCGGCGGCGGGCCCGCGGGCAGCAGGGCGTCGAGGGCCCGTTGGAACACTTCCCCGGTCAGGCCGCCCGGGACGGTCACCGGCCGACCCTGCGAAGCCGCCAGCAGGTGGGCGAGAGCCCGGCCTGCCGCTGCCTCCCACTGCGGGCTCCATGACCACCAGCGGGACTCCGGGCGCGTCCCCCAGGTGGTGATCGGCTCGAACGGGGGTGTGCCCTTCGTTTCCGCCCTCAACTCCGCCCACGAGAGCGGTACGTCATCGATGTCGTCCACGCGGGTGCGGTGCACGGCGTGCGGGACGAGCCGCACCGACTGCCAGAGCGAGCAGTCGTCGATCCTGCTCGCCACAGGCAGGCCGCACGCCTCGCAGACCATGTTGGGGCCGTCGGTCCCGACGAGGCCGCAACAGCAGCCGCCGCTCTTCTCCGGGATCAGCAGGGTGCCCCGGGTGTCTCCGGGTGCGATGACGATCGCGCCGGGCGCGCCGTCGGGCCGATGCCCCCAGGACTCCGGGTCCACGGCGAACGTGCCCGGCTCCATGAGTACCGGGAGCTGAATCCCGTTCCCGTACGTCTGATGAGCGTGGACCGGCAGGACGACTCGGGACAGCGGGGTGGTGAGATCGGCACCGCACCCCGCACACACGAAAACGAACAAATGTCCTCCGGTGGGGAAGGACGTATCGTCGCAGCTCGTCCACGGCGGGCCAACAGGATTTCGTCCGCCGCGTCGGCCGGGGGCCGATGCTCCGCCCGCCGGGCCTCGTACGGCAGGATGAGGCCATGAGCGTAGTCAAGATCAATGTGCTGACCGTCCCCCAGGAACAACGCGAGACGCTGGAAAAGCGCTTCGCTTCGCGGGCCCACGCGGTGGAGAACTCCGACGGGTTCGAGTGGTTCGAGCTTCTCCGGCCCGTCGAAGGAACGGACGACTACCTCGTCTACACGCGCTGGCGCGACGAGGCATCCTTCCAGGCTTGGATGGAGGGCCCCATGAAGGCGGCCCACCAGGGCGGCGACGCCGGGAGCGGCGAACGGCCGAAGCCCGCGGCGAGCGGGTCCACCGTATGGTCCTTCGAGGTCGTACAGCAGGCCGCGCCGACCGGCGCGTAGTCGGTCGACCGGCGCTCAGCCGGTCCGGTGTGTGAGTTGTGCGTACGGGGCTCGCCCGGTGAGGGCGGGCCCCTGCTGCCGCCTCTTGCCGCCTGTTTCCTCTCCTCTTGCCGCTCCTCGCCGCCTCTCTCCGCTCCTCGCCGCTCTCTTGTGCGGACGTCAGACTCAGGGAGCAGGTCGTCTCCTCCCGTCGGTGGACTCTTCGTGATCAGCGCGTTTTTATGATCATTCCGGGGAATTCGATCAGTGCGTGCGTTGCCGCGCGTGCGTGAAGAACGGACCGACGGACCGGTGGACCACGACATGACACTGCTGGATGTACTGCTGGGCGCGGCCCGTGAGGCTCCCGGGCAGGTCGTCGTCCATGTCCGCGGTGACGGCAGCGAGCTGACCGTGACTCTGCGCGAGCTTCTGGACGATGCGTTGCGGGTGGCGGGCGGGTTGCGGAAAGCGGGGGTCGCGCCGGGTACCTGTGTGCCGTTGCTCGCCGATCGCAGCGAGGACTTCCAGCCGATGTTCTGGGGTGCGCTAGCGGCCGGTCTCGTTCCGGTACCGCTGGCCCCGGATGTCCGGCGGGTCCTGCCGGTCTGGGAGCACCTGGGCCGGCCGCCCGTCGTCGTGGATGCGGCCAACGCGCCGCTGGCCGGTGAACTACCCGGCGGTGTACGTGCTTTGAGCCTCGATGTGCTGCGGGAAGGACCGGAGCTACCGGAGCCTGCGACCGGGCACGCCGGACAGGACGAGGTCGCGTTCGTGCAGTTCTCCTCGGGGAGCACCGGTACGCCCAAGGGCGTGGAGGTGACGCACGGCGCGGTGCTGGCCAACCTGGAGCAGATACGCGGCGCCTCGGCACTCGGCGCCGAGGACGTGGTGGTCAGCTGGATGCCGTACTTCCATGACATGGGGCTCATCGGTACGCATCTCGCGCCTCTGGCCGCCCACGCCAAGCAGGTGAAGATCGGGCCGCTGTCGTTCGCCAAGCGGCCCCGGGTGTGGTTCGAGGCGGCCGACCGGCATCGGGCCACCGTGCTCTCCGCGGCCAACTTCGCCCTGGCCCTGGCCGTACGACGCGTTCCCGACGAGGTCGTCGAGGGGCTGGACCTGTCGGGCGTCCGGCTGATCCTGGTGGGGGCGGAGCCGATCGCGCCCGCGGTGTGGCGCGACTTCGCCCGCAAGATGCGTCCGGCGGGGCTGGACCCGGCGGCTTCCCAGCCGGTCTACGGGCTCGCGGAGGCCACCTTGGCGGTGACGTTCCCGCCGCCGGGGGAGGTCGCCGAGCCACTGGTCCTGGACCGTGCGGCGCTGAGCGTCGGGGAGGCGGTCGACGCCGAACCCGGCCCGGAAGCCGTCGAGTTCATGGACGTCGGCGTGCCGGTGGCGGGGTGCACTGTGCGGATCGTCGACGACGCGGACTCCGTTCTGGGGGACCGGCGGGTCGGGCACATCGTGGTGAGCGGTCCGCAGCTGGCCCGTGGCTACCACAGCCTCCCCGAGGTCAGCGCCGAGGCCTTCGCCGACGGGTGGCTGCGCACCGGCGATCTCGGGTTCCTGCGGGACGGACGGCTGTGCGTGACGGGACGCCACAAGGACGTACTGTTCCTCAACGGTCGTACCTTCCACGCCCCGGACGTGGAAGAGATCGCGGCGGAGACACCCGGGCTGCCGGCCGGTGCTCCCGCGGTGATCGGTTCGACCGATCCGGTGAGCGGCGGGGAACGGGTCGTGGTGTTCGTCCCCTGGGCCCGGCCGCCGCACGACGCGTCGGACGTTCTGGAACGGGTCGCCGCCCGTGTACGTGAGGCGCTGCTGCACGACGATGTGCGGGTGCTGGCGCTGCCCCCGGGTGCATTCCCCCGGACGACGAGCGGGAAGCTGCAACGGCAGCGGTTGCGTGAGCGGTTCGAGGCGGGGGCCTGGGGGGCGGGAGGTCCGGGAGCGGCGGCAGTCTCTTCCGTACCTTCTGGGGCTTCTGTGGCTTCCATATCTTCTGCGGCTTCCGTTCGCGTGGAACCGGGCTCTTCGCGGGCGGCTGCGTCCCCCCGTGCACGTGCGGAAACACCCGCTCCAAGAGCTGAAGCGCCTATTCCTCGGGCCCAGGCCGAAGCCGTCGTGCGGGACGTTTGGGCGCGGGTGCTGGGGCTGCCTGCACCGGCGGTCGGCCGCGACGAGCGATTCGGGAGCCTCGGCGGGACGTCCCTCAAGGCGATGGAAGTCCTGGTCGCGCTGGAGGAGGCGTTCGGTGTGACGCTCCCGCCCGCGGTGATCCGTGACCACGGAACGGTCGCGGAACTCGCCGCCCACCTCCTGACCGTCGCACCGGGGTTCCGGGCCGGAGAGCGTGAGTCCCGGGCCGAGGGAGACGCCGTACCGCCGCGTGTCGTGGAAGGTGACAACAACGGGGCCGGTCCGCACGGCTCCCCCGCCCCTGCGACCGCCGTCATCGGAATGGCCTGCCGATTCCCCGGCGCCGACACCCCCGACGCTTTCTGGGACCTGCTCACCGGCGGGCACGACGCCGTAACCCCCGTACCGGAAGGGCGCTGGGGCACTGCCGGGCAGAGGGAGGCGACTCCGGACGGCCCTGACGGACAGCGCCGGCGACAAAGCTGGGGCGCGTTCCTCGACGACACCGCCGGTTTTGACGCCGCGTACTTCGGCATCGGTGACGACGAGGCCCGCGCGCTCGACCCGCAGGCCCGGCTCTTCCTCGAACTCGCCCATGAGGCCCTCGAACGTGCCGGTTACGCGGGGCCCCGTCGGCGCGGCCGCAGGATCGGGGTCTTCGCGGCCGTTGGCGACAGCGGCTACCGGGCGGTCCTGGACCGCGCCTCGGCCGACGGGTCCCCGCTGCCCGCCTCGCTCACGGGCAACCTGCCCAACCTCATCGCGGCCCGCGTCTCCCAGAGCCTGGACCTCGACGGTCCCGCGCTCGCCGTGGACACCGCCTGTTCCTCGGGGCTGGTGGCCCTGCATCTGGCCCGGCGCAGCCTGCTGGACGGGGAGTGCGACCTCGCCGTCGTGGGCGGGGTCAACCTGCACCTCACGTCCACCGGTCACCGCCTGCTGGAGGAGGCGCAGGCCCTCTCCCCCACCGGGCGCAGCCGCGCCTTCAGTGCCGATGCCGACGGCTTCGTGCCCGGTGAGGGCGGCGCCGCCCTCGTCCTGACCCGCCTGGACGCGGCCCGGCTCGGCGACGACCCCGTGCTCGCGGTCATCCGCGCGACGGCCGTCAACAACGACGGCCGGTCCTTGAGCCTCATGGCCCCCAACCCCCTGCGCCAGCGCGAGGTCATCACCCGGGCGTACCAGCAGGCAGGCGTCGACCCGGCATCGGTGACCTACGTGGAGGCTCACGGAACGGGCACAGCCGTGGGCGATCCGATCGAGCTGCGGTCGCTCGCCCACGCGTTTCCGGTACGGCCCGGTGGCGAACCGCGGCTCCTCGGTTCGGTGAAGACGAACATCGGTCATCTGCTGAACGCGGCCGCTCTGCCCGCACTGGTGAAGGTGGTGCTGGCTCTGGGCCATCGCAGGCTGCCCCCTTCGCTCCATCACACGCCGCCCTCCCCCGGCCTCGCGCCCGCCGGTTTCTCCGTGGTGACCGAGGCCCGTGACTGGACGTCGGCCGGGCCCCTCGTCGCGGGGATCAATGCCTTCGGCTTCGGCGGCACCAACGCCCATGCCGTCCTCGAACAGGCCCCGCCCCCATCGGCCCGCGCCGGGCTCGACCGTACGGACGACGGACCCCACCTGCTGACCCTCTCGGCCCGCAGCGCGGCCGGGCTGCGGGCGGCGGCGTCGCGGCTCGCCGACCATCTGGACCGTCACCCGCAGTTGGGCGAAGGGGACGTCTGCCGGACGGCGAGCACCTCCCGGGACGACGGTCCGTATCGGCTCGCACTCGTCACGGACGGGGACCTGCTGGACCGGCTCGCCGACGCGTCTGCTGCGTCTGCTGCGTCTGCTGCGTCTGCTGCGTCTGCTGCGTCTGCTGCGTCTGCTGCGTCTGCTGCGTCTGCTGCGTCTGCTGCGTCTGCTGCGTCTGCTGCGGGGAGTCTCGCCCGGTCCCGGCCGCGCGTGGTCTTCCTCTTTCCCGGGCAGGGGGCGCACTTCCCCGACCGGGGCGGCGCCCTGTACCGGACGGCTCCGGTGTTCCGGGACACGCTCGACGAGGCGTCCGCGCTCCTCGGCCCGGTGCGGGGGCGGCCCCTGCTGGACTGGGGCCTGAATCCGGACAGGGAGGTGGAGGCCCTCGCCGCCATGACGGAGGTGGCGCAGCCGTTGCTGGTCGCCTCCGGGGTGGCGCTCGCCCGTCAGCTGCGGAGCTGGGGCGTGGAGCCCGACGCGGTCGCCGGGCACAGCGTCGGGGAGATCGCCGCCGCCTGTGCGAGCGGGGCGCTGAGTCTGGCGGACGCCGTACGGTTCGCGGCCGAACGCGGCCGTCTCATGGGCGAGTTCACCGAGCACGGCGCGATGCTCGCCGTCCGTGGGGGCGAGGAGGCCGTTGACTCGGTGGTCGCGGAGTCCGGCGGTGCCCTCGTCGTGGCCGCGTACAACGGTCCTGGGCTGCTGGTCCTCTCCGGTGACGTTCCGGCGGTGGAACGCGCCGCCCGCGACCTCGACGCTCAGGGTGTTCCCGTACGACGACTGAGCGTCTCCCGGGCCTTCCACTCACCGCTCATGCGGCCCATCGCGGAACGGCTGGCCGACGCGGCGCGGAAGCTCACCCCTCATACTCCGTCCACCCCGCTGATGAGCACGGTCACCGGCGCCTGGCAGCCGGTCCTCGATCCGGACTACCTGCGCGAACACGCCCTGCGGCCGGTGCGGTTCGGGGCCGCCGTGCAGCGCATGACGAGCGAGGGTTACGACACGTTCGTGGAGCTGGGGCGGGGCGGGACGCTCTTGGGTCCGGTCCGTGCCGCGAGCCGTGGTGGTGGCGGTGGGTGCTCCGGTGCCTCCGGTAGTGATCGTGCAGCCGGTAGGGATCGTGGTGGTTCTGGCGGCCGTGGCCGAGTAGTCGTGATGTCCGCCCTGTCTGCGGATTCCGGCAGCCGCTCGTCCTCCGCTTCGGCTCCCGGTGACGGGCGTCTCGGGCGCGGGACACTTCTGGAGACCGTCGGACGGCTCTGGTCGAGCGGTGTGCCCCTGGACCGTACCGCGCTCGACGCTGACCGCCGCCTGGTCCCCCTGCCCACCTACCCCTTCCAGCGCACCCGGTACTGGGCGGACCCGCCCGCCAGCCCGCTGCTGCACCGGGTCCAGTGGCAGGACACTCCGCTGCCCGGGCCCCCGGCAGCCGTACGATCGGTGCTCCTGACGGGTCCTGACACCGCGTCTGTCAACGCCCTCTCCGCGCAGCTCGCCGCCGAGGACATCCAGGTGTACGGCAGCGCGGACGGGCAGCCGGACGCCGTGGTCCTGGTGGCCGGTCCCGCTCCGGAGCAGCACGACGGCGAGACCCTCAACCGCGCCCAGGACGCTGCGCTGGCGGCCTTCGACACGGCGCTCGCACACCTCGACGAGACCGGCGCGGGCCGGCTGCTCGTCCTCACCGAGGACGTTCACACCACGGGGGCCGCACCCGAGAGGCCACGACCCGCCCATGCCCTCCTCACCGGGCTTCTACTGGCTGTGCCCCAGGAGACGCCGGGCAGTTCGGCCATCGGCGTCGACCTCTGCTCGCTGGACACCCCCGCCCTGCGGCTGGAGGCCGTGCTCGCCGAGCTGAGGGCGGACGGCGCTCCCGGGGAGGCCGGGACCATCGCGTGGCGTGCGGGGCGCAGGCTCACCCGCGCCGTCCCGCCGCTGGCCGATGCCGACGTACCTCCTCCCGGCGACTCCTCGACATCGACAGGTTCCGTACCGTCCTCACCCACGCCGGGCAGCACCACGCTCCCGCCGGACGGCACCTTCCTCATCACCGGGGGCGGCGGCGGAATCGGGGCCGCCCTCGCCCGCGACCTGGCCTCGAAGGGGCGGCCGACGCTCGTCCTCGCCGGGCGCTCCCCCGGTCTGCCCACCGGTCTGACCGAGGAGCTCCGCGCACTCGGGGCCACCGTCCACTACCACAGGGCCGACGTGTCGCAGGAGCCCGACGTCGACGCCCTGATCGCCGCGCTCCCCCACCTGGACGCCGTATTCCACGCGGCGGGAGTCGTGCGGCCCGGCACCCTGCGCAGCAGGACCCGCGAGGAGGCGGCGGAGGCTCTGGCCGCCAAGACGCGTGGCAGTCTGCTGCTCTCACTGGCTCTGCGGCGGCACGGGCTGCGCCCTGCGGTCTGTGTGGCGTTCTCCTCCGTCTCCGCCGTCCTGCCCGGTCTGGCGGGCGCTCTGGGGGACTACGCCGGGGCCAACGCCTTCCTCGACGCTTTCGCCGCCGCGGAGCGGGCGTCCGGCCGCCCGTGGCAGTCCGTGAACCTCGCCGCGTTCGCCGAGACCGGCATGACCGCAGGCCTCAGTACGGGGTCGGGGGCGGGGGCGAGGGCTGTGCCCGGTACGAGTCCGGGGGCGCGCGCCGCACTCGTATCGCGGCCCGGCGGGCGGACCGTGGCCACCGCGCCCGCGCTGGCGGCTCTCCGTACGGCATGGGGAGTCGATGCGGCACAGCTCGTCCTCGCCGACCTCGCGCCCTCCTCCGCGTACTCTCCCCCGCCCGCCGGGCGCCCGGAGCGACCGGCCGGGACGGTTCCGGTGCGCGGCACGGCACCCGGGTTCGTACCGGACGCACAGCCCCGGCCGTCGCCGATGGCCAGGGAAGGAACGACCGGCCCCGGCACGGACACCGCTGCCCTGCTGCGCAGGCTCCTGGCCGCGGCGCTGCGGCTGTCTCCCGCCGAGATTCCGGACGACGAACCGTTCCTCACCCTCGGTCTCGACTCGCTCGCCGCCGTCGACCTGGTCAGGCAGCTCGAACGGGAGCGGGGCACCGCGCTGCCCGCAACCCTCTTCTTCGAGTACCGGACCGTCCGGGAGCTGGCCGCGCACCTCGACGCCCCGTCACCCGCATCCCCCTGCGCATCGGGGCACGGGCCGGCTCCCGGCCGGGACCCCGTCCCCGAGGGCGTACCGTTCCCGCTCACCCCCGTCCAACTGGCCCTCCACACCAGCAGTCGGCTCCATCCGGACGTCCCCGCCCACGGTTACGTCCGCCAGACCGTCCGCGGTCCTCTGGACACCGGGCTCCTCGGCCGGGCCCTCGCCCTGCTCGCCGACCGGCACTCCATGCTGCGCATCCGCATCGAGAGCGCCACGGACGGGAGCGGTACGGACGGGAGCGGTACGACGCGCCCGCAGCAGTACGTCGCGCCCGCCGTCGACGTCACTGCCTGGTACGCGGTACGTGACGGGCTCGACGGCCGCGTCGAGGAGCTGGAAACCGCCCTGTGCAACCGGCCGTTCGACCTCGCCGCCGAGCCTCCCGTACGTGCCGTCCTCGTACGGGAGAGCTCCGAGCTGGCCCATCTGCTGCTGGTCATCCATCACACTGTCGGGGACGGTTACAGCCTCAACATCCTCGGCGAGGAGCTCTGGTCGCTCTACACCTCCCTCGCCCACGGGGACGAGCCCGCGTTGCCCGCTCCCGGAACGGATTTCGCCGGGTACGCCTCCGCTGCCGCCGAGGAGCGTGCCTCCTCGGCCGGTGCGGCGGCCCTCGACTCCGATCGGCGTTACTGGGCGCACCGGCTGGCCTCCCGGAGTGAAGCACCGCGGCTGCCGCTGCCGTACGACGGTGATCCGGCCGCTCTTCCGGCGCCTCCCCTGACCACCCACCAGAGCGCCCTCGACTCGGTGCTCACTGGCACGTTGGAGGAGCGGGCCGCCGCGCACGGTGTGAGCCTGTTCCACCTGCTGCTCGCCGTCCATGTGCGGTGTCTGGCCCGGTGGAGCGGGCAGCGCGAGATCGCGGTGAACGTCGCCCGCGCGCGGCGGGACGTCCGTCTGGCCGGTGTGGACCGGCTGGTCGGGCCACTGGCCGACACCCTCCCGCTGCTGTGCGACACGGACCCGGAGGAGTCGGTGTGGGCGCTGGCCGAGCGGCTCGGGCAGGTATGGCTGGAAAGCGAACAGCATGCCGCGCCGACCAGCCTCGATCTGGCCCGGCTGATACCGGCCGGACTCACCGGAGACGGGCTCCGGACCGTGAGCCCGGCGGGTTTCAGCTTCGCGCGCTTTCCGGCCGCCCTCGACGAGCGGTGCCCCGTGAGCGTACGACCAGCCGCGGCCGGAACCGGAACCCCCGCGACCCGGCTGAGCCTGCTGTGCTGGCAGGACGGGACGATCCTGCGCTTCTCGTGGAACTTCCCGGCCCGCCTCTTCGATCCGGCGACGGTGGCGCGGCTCGACCGTGACTTCCACGACGAGCTGACGGCTGCCGCCGGGACACTGTCCGATTCCGGCACCGGGTCGTCGGCGACCATCGTGCGGCGGCTGCTCGACCGGTTCCGGGCCACCCCGGACGCGGTCGCCGTCGACACCGGGACCGGCGCCGGGACCGGCACCCTGACGTACGCGGAACTCGACCAGGCCTCCCGCTCGGTCGCGGCCAGGCTCGTGGCCCACGGCGTCACCCCGGGAAGCCTCGTCGGGCTGCTCACCGAACCCGGCGCGGACACCGTCGTCTCGGTCGTCGCGATCCTGCGGGCCGGGGCGGGCTGGGTGCCGCTGGACGCCGGGCACCCGACCGCGCGCCTCGCGGACCAGATCGCCCGCACGGGTGTGCGTACGGTGCTCTGCCACGCCCCCACCCGGGCGGCGGGGGACGCACTGCGCGACGTCAACCAGGTGCCCGTGGACGTACCGGCCCCCGAGTGCGCACAAGGGTCCGAACAGGGGCAGGACCACGTACGGGAGCTGCCCGAGGAGGCCGTCGACGCGGAGTCGATCGCGTACGTCATCTTCACCTCCGGCTCCACGGGCCGCCCCAAGGCCGTGCCCATCACCTACCGGTCGATGGAGAACTACCTCGACTGGGCGATCGGCACCTTTGGATACGACGCCCACGACCGGCTCGCCCAGACGGCGTCGATCTGCTTCGACGCCTCCGTCCGCCAGCTCCTGGCCCCGCTCCTCGTCGGAGCGACCGTGGTGGCGGTGCCGTGGAATCTGCTGCGCGACCCCAGTCTTCTGCTGACGCACGTCGAACGCACCCGGATCACTGTGTGGAGCTCGGTGCCGACGCTGTGGGAACAGTTGCTGACCGCCGCCGAGGAGCGGATACGCAGCGGTGGCCCGCGGCCGGACCTGGGCGCGCTCCGGTGGGTTCATGTCGGCGGCGAGGCTCTGCCGCCCGCTCATGTGCGCCGCTGGTTCGACCTCCTGGGCGACGGTCAGCGCATCGCCAACCTGTACGGACCGACCGAAGCGACCATCAACACGACCTGCCACATCATCAGCGCCCGGCCCGGCGACGACGTACGGCGACTGCCCATCGGCCGCCCGGTGGCCGGTACGGAGGTGGAGGTCGTCGGCCCCGACGGTCGGACCCTCGGGCCCGGTGAGGCAGGTGAGTTGCTCATCGCCGGAATCGGTCTGGCCTCCGGATACCTCGGCGAACCGGACCTGACCGAGGCCGCGTTCACGACGCGGCGGGGGCGGCGCTGGTACCGCAGCGGGGACCGTGTGCGGTGGTCGGCGGACGGCGGCCTGGAATTCCTCGGGCGGCTCGACGACCAGGTGAAGGTGCGCGGTCACCGCATCGAGCCGGGTGAGATCGAAGCGGTGCTCCAGACGCACGAGGACGTCACGCACGCCGTCGTCCTGCTCCAGGACGGCCGCCTCACCGCGTTCGTGACGCCCAGGCCCGGGACGTCCGGCGCGGACGCGGTCGAACTGCGGCTGCATCTCGGGAAGACCCTGCCGCCGTACATGGTTCCGTCCCGGATCACCTCGGTCGACAGCCTGCCGCTCACGGGTACGGGCAAGATCGACCGCCGACAGCTCCTCGCACTCCGGTCTGCGGCGGTGCCGGGCTCGGCCGGGCCTGCGGCGACGCCCCGGCGGACACCGCCACGGACGCCGACGGAGATCCGGCTGGCGCGTATCTGGTCCGAGCTGCTCGGGACCGGCGACGTGTGCCGCGAGGACGACTTCTTCGCCCTCGGCGGCGACTCCCTGCTCGTCCTGGAGGTGTTCGCCCGGCTGGAGGGGGCGGGCGGGCCGCTCCCCCGGCCGACCGTCATCTACCGCCACCGCACCCTCGCGGCCCTCGCCACCGCCGTGGACAACGGGGCCCCCGCGACGCCCGGCACGGAAACGGATGCCGGTACGGGCACGGATACCGGGACGCGCATGGATGCCGGTACGGGCATGGCGGACGTCGGGGAGCTCTCGTCCGCAGGGCCCGGCCCCGGCCCCAGCCCCTTCCCTCTGACGCCCACCCAGCGAGGATTCCTGCTGGCCGAAGCCATCTCCCCCGGATCGACCTCGTCCTGGCTCACCCGGCTGCGGCTGCTCGGCCCCCTGGACACCGCTCGTTTCCAGAGCGCGGTGGACGCCCTCGTCGCCCGCCATCCGATGCTGCGCACCGTCTTCCCCGCCGGGGCGCGCCCGGCCGTCCAGCAGGAACTCCCGCCCTCGCTGCGCCTGCCGGTCGAATTCGAGACGCTCACCGAACCGCACCACCTGGACGAGAGGATCGACTCCGAGCGGGCGCGCCGCTTCGAACTCTGGGCGTGGCCCCTCCTGCGTCTGCGGGTGTTCACCCTCGCCCCCGACGAGCACGTCCTCGTGGTGCACGCCCACCACATCATCGGTGACGGTTACAGCGCCGCCCTGCTCGTACGGGAGCTGATGGCCGTGTACGACGCGTCGGCCGAGGGCGAACAGCCGGTGCTGGCTCCGCTGCGCGGCACCTTCCGCGACTACGCCGTGCGTGCCGCCGTACCGGCGGACTCGACCGGTACGCCGGGCGGGACGGACGCGGCCGGTGCCACCGGCGACCGTGCTGGCGATGGCGGGGCCCGATGGGCGCGGCTCAGCGCTCCCTACCCCTGCCCCGTCCTCCGCCCCGTCCTCCACCCCGCCCTCGGCTCCGGGAACGGGCCGACAGGAAAAGAGGGGGAGGCCGAAGTGGTCGTGCCGGGCGGCCTTCGTCCGGCGTTCCACGCCCACAGCTTCGTGGTCGATGCTGGTCACGTGACGGAGTTGCGCGGACTCGCATCCGGCGTCGGCACCACCCTCCACGCCCCGGTCCTGACCGCCTACTACCGTGCCCTCGTGGCGGCGACCGGCCGGGCGGACCTGGTGCTCGGTCTGGCCGTGAGCGGCAGGGATCATTCCGCTCAGCCCGATGTCCACCGGGTGTTCGGGCCCTACGCCACGGCTGTGCCGCTGCGGCCGGCCGCCGGTACGGAGGCGGAGTCCGGGCGGCCCGCCGAGGCGGCGTTCGAGGACGATCTGCGGCGGATCGCCGCCGAGGCGACAGCGGCGCGGACCCACGAGGGGCCTGTGCCGTCCCTGCCCAACGGGCTGCCCCTGGCCTCGCAGTTCTTCTTCACCTATCTGGACTTCTCCGCCCTGGGGCCGGAGAGCAGACGGACGTTGCGGGTCATCCAGGAGGACGGGGACAGCGTGTACACACCGCCTCCGGTCGGTACGGATGTGTTCCTGTCGGCCCGCCTGGACGCCGGGCGACTGCGGTTGACCGTCCGCGCGGCCGCAGCGGCGTTCACCCCGGAGGGGCTGGCGGCGTTCGCGGAGACAGTGCGCGAGAACCTGACACGCGCGGCGGCTTCCTCCGCGTCGGTTCATGCATCGGCAGGAGTCCAGGGCCGTGCCCTCGGACGCCCGAGCGGCCCCGGCACCGGCCCGGACCCAGACCCCGGCACCGGCTCGGACCAACAGCGCATGGATGCCGCGCTCGTCGGCTATCTCCCGTCCCCGGTCCAGCTGGCGCGGCTGGCGGGGCTGTCGGAAGAGGCGCTGCCGCGTGAGGAGTTGCGGACGCTGCTCTTCCCCGACGGCCGCCCGCGGCTCCTGGAAACGCTGAGTACGCCGTTGGGCCGGTCGGGCTTCGTGTGCGTCCCGCTGTTCGCGGACGAACTCGCTCCCGGCGACTCGCTGCTCGGGCACACCGCCCGCGGTGTGGACCTTGCCTCGTCGCTCGGCGCGCGGTCCGTGTCTCTCGCCGGGATGATCCCGTCGCTCACCGGCTACGGGTTCGACGTCCTGCGCGCCACCGGTACGACCGGTGCCGCCGTCACCACCGGGCACGCGGCGACCGTCGTCTCCGTCGTGAAGACCGTGCACGCCGCACTCGATGCGCGTCAGCGGGAACTGGC
This sequence comes from Streptomyces durocortorensis, assembly GCF_031760065.1. Classification (NCBI taxonomy): domain Bacteria; kingdom Bacillati; phylum Actinomycetota; class Actinomycetes; order Kitasatosporales; family Streptomycetaceae; genus Streptomyces; species Streptomyces sp. C11-1. The sequence continues at coordinate 7,146,598 of NZ_CP134500.1, read as the reverse complement.
CGACCTGACCGTGGCGTTCGTGGGCCTCGGCTCGATCGGCTCGTCCTCGCTGGAGCTGCTGCTCGGCCTGGCGGGACCCCCGCCCGCCCGGCTGCTGCTCTGCGACGTACGGGGCAGCGGACCGCGCCTGAAGGAACTCGCCGGGAGCCTCCGCGAGCGCGGGCTCGCCGGCGCGGTGGACGTGATCGAATCGGATCGGGGGCTTCCGGGGGAGGTGTACGAGGCGCGCCTGATCGTGGCGGCGGTCAGCGGGGGCGGCACGCTCCTCGACGTCGACCGCCTCGAACCCGGTACGACGGTGATCGACGACTCCTTCCCGCACTGCTTCGACACGCATCGCGCCATCGGCCGGATGGGGCGGTCGAAGGATGTCCTGGTCGCGGGCGGCGGGCTGTTGACCGTCGGCGCCACCGAACGGCACGTGGCCGACGGACTGCCCACCGCCGCGGCGGACGGGTACGCGGCGCAACCGTGGCTGCCCGGCACGATCGCGTCGTGCCGGCTGGAGTCCCTGCTCCACGCCTCCGGGGCGGGTGTTCCGCTCGTCCGCGGCCCGGTCGACAGCACCACCGCCCTGGCCTACTGGGCGGCGGCGGAGGCGACCGGGACGCGTGCGGCGCCCCTCCATCTGCTCACCCACGCGATCGACCTTGACTCCCTCGTTCCGTGGGCGGGCAAAGCGGTCGCTCCCGGTGGAGGGAGCCGTTAGCTTCCGCGGGAGCGCCACGGGGCACCACGGGGATGGGAGTCAGGCGGGGATGGGAGTCAGGCATGGAGATCCGGGGCGTACGGACCGGCCGATGCCGCCGGGCCGGACCCGTTGACCGCCGATGCACGTGCCGCGCAGCGCGCGCTGCTCACGGACCTCATGGACGATCTCGGGGACACCGGCCCGGACGGCGACCCGCACGAGCAACTGGCCGTCGCGGACCGGGTTCCGAGGGAAGCGGCCCACCTCCTCACCGCACACCGCCGCCGCTGGAACGGGGCCGGGAAGCGGCTCCCCCGGCGGCTCGGGGCCGCCGACCCCGCTCTGGGCGGCACGTTGCTCGACGGGCACCTCGTTCTGGCCCGGCGGTCCGATCCTCGGCCGCTGGTCGCGGCGGCTCTCCAAGTGCTCGATCCGACCGGTGGTCCGCTGCGCGAAGGACACGTGGAGCGCTGAGCACGAAGCCCCTCCGGCTGCCGGGCAGCCGTTCAGAGTGCGGTGCCTCCTGTGGCGTCGATGCACTGGCCGGTGACCCAGCGTGCGTCCTGGGAGGCGAGGAAGGCCACGACGTCGGCGATGTCCGCCGGCTGGCCCATGCGTCCGAACACGGAGTGCGCCGCCAGCGCCGCCGTGGCCTCGGGGGTCTCGCGTCGTCTGGCGTTCATGTCGGTCTCCACGAAGCCCGGCACCACCGCGTTCGCCGTGATGCCCCGGCCCGCCACTTCCTTTGCCACAGCAAGCGTCAGGGTCTCCACCGCTCCCTTGGTCATGGCGTAGGTCACCGACTCGGGAAAGGACCGGTGGGCTGCGGCCGACGAGATGTTGACGATCCGTCCCTCATCGCGCATCAGCGTCAAACCGTGCTGGATAAGGAACATCGGTGCTTTCACGTTCACCGCGAAGAGCCGGTCGAAATTCTCCGGTGAGGCGTCGCCTATTCGTCCGGATCCGCTGACGCCGGCATTGTTGACCAGAATGTCCAGTACCGGTTCCTCGCCCCGGTCCGCCATTCCCGCGCCGAACGCCTCGTACAGCGCCTCGGCGTCGCCCGCCACTCCCAGCAGGGAGCCCACCGCGAAAGCCTGACCACCGGCTTTCCCGATCTCCTCGACGACCTCCTGCGCGGCTCCCTTCCGCGCGCCGTAATGGACGGCGACCAAGGCCCCGTCACGTGCGAGCCGCCGGGCGATCGCCCGGCCGATTCCGCGGCTCGCACCCGTGACCAACGCGACCTTTCCCGCCAACGCACCCATGAATCCATCCCCCTACGTCGAACATTCCGCCGTTTTCGCGAAGCGCAGCCACCCTACCCACCGACCCGGGACTAAATGTGCTCCCGCGATGCACCGGCCGGAAGCGGGGCGCGCGCACGCGGGTGCGAACACCCCTGGGCCCGGGGCGCGTCGGCCGGGCGGGGGCCGGCCCGGACGGTGCGCGCCGACCGTGCGACCCCTTGCACACGCCTGCTTGATATTGATTGAAATGCTGGCCTAATATGCAGCTTCGAGCATCGATGCTGTCGGTGGAGTGCGGGGACAGGGGAGACGAGATGACGTACGTGGCTCAGGAGCTGGCCAGTCAGCCCGACTGCTGGCAGGTAGCCGCAGGCATGGCGGACGGGCTCGCCCACCGGCTTCCGGCGGCCGGTGAGCGCATCGCCGTCGTGGGGTGCGGTACGTCGTACTTCATGGCCCAGGCCTTCGCGGCTCTCCGTGAGGGCAGCGGCCAGGGCGAGACCGACGCCTTCGCGGCGTCGGAGTTTCCTGCCGGGCGGCCCTACGACCGGGTCGTGGCACTGAGCCGTTCCGGGACGACGACCGAGGTGCTCGGTCTGCTCGGTCGGCTCGGCGGAACGACCCGCAGGACCGTGGTGATCGGCGATCCCGACACCCCGATGGCGGCGATGGCCGACGACACGGTCGTGCTGGAGTTCGCCGATGAGAAGTCCGTCGTGCAGACCCGCTTCGCGACCTCGGCGCTGACCCTGCTCCGCGCCCATCTCGGCCTGCACACCGACGCCGTCGTCGAGGACGCCCAGGTGGCGCTCGCCGAGCCGCTGCCCGTCGGGCTGGTGGAGTGCAGTCAGTTCACCTTCCTCGGACAGGGCTGGAGCGTGGGCCTCGCCAACGAGGCCGCGCTGAAGATGCGTGAGGCGGCCCTGGCCTGGACCGAGGCGTACCCGGCCATGGAGTACCGGCACGGCCCCATCAGCATCTCCACCCGCTCCACCGCGACCTGGATGCTCGGCGAGGCCCCGGCCGGGCTGATGGACGAGGTGCACGCGACCGGTGCCCGATGGGTGGCGGGCGGCCTCGACCCGCTGGCCGAGCTCGTCCGGGTCCAGCGCCTCGCCCTCGCCATCGCCCAGGCTCGCGGCCTCGACCCGGACCGGCCGCGTCATCTGACCCGTTCCGTCATTCTCAGCAGTACGACCTGACCGCCCCCCCCTGACGGACCCTCTGACGGACCTTCACCCGGAGTTGCCATGCCCATCGCCGCCACCGGCGATCTGGTCGCCGAGGCCGCCGCACAGCAGCGTGCGGTCGCCGCGTTCAACGTCATCACGCTGGAGCACGCCGAAGCGATCGCCGAGGGCGCGGAGGCCGCGGGGGCGCCGGTGATCCTCCAGATCAGCGAGAACGCGGTCGCCTACCACCGGGGGCGGGCGCGCCCGCTGGCCCGCGCCGCGGCGGAGGTGGCGGACCAGGCCGCCGTCCCCGTCTCCCTCCACCTGGACCATGTGCAGTCCGTCGAGCTGCTGCACCAGGCGGCGGACTGCGGTTTCAGCTCGGCGATGTTCGATGCCGCCCGGCTGCCGTACGCGGAGAACCTGGCGGCCACCCGCGCCGCCGTCGTCTGGGCCCACGAGCGGGGTCTCTGGCTGGAGGCCGAGCTCGGGGAGGTCGGCGGGAAGAACGGGCAGGCTCCGCTCGACGCCCACGCGCCCGGGGCCCGTACGGCCCCCGAGGAGGCTCGGGCCTTCGTCGAGGCCACCGGGGTCGACGCGCTGGCCGTGGCGGTCGGCACCTCGCACGCCATGACCTCGCGGGACGCCCGCATCGACCACGGCCTGCTGGCCAGGCTGCGTACGGCCGTGCCCGTTCCACTGGTGCTGCACGGGTCGTCCGGGGCCTCCGACGAGGAGCTGGCCCGCGCCGTGGCGGGCGGAATCGCCAAGGTCAACATCGGTACCGCGCTGAACATCGCGATGACCGGCGCGATACGGGACCGGCTCGCCCGGGACGATCAGGGCGTGGACCCGCGCCGCTATCTGGCGGAGGGCCGGGACGCGATGGCCCGGACGGTGGCCCGGCTGATGGCCGTGCTGCCTCCTCAGCTTGTTCTTTAGGTCGGACCCGCTGGCGAGATGCGGCCGCCCCGAGCAAATCCGATGGCACCGACAACCTCCGGCGACAAGACTGCACCGGTGAATACCCTGCCTCCGCCGCCCGACCCGCTCCTCCTGCCGGTACGAGACCCGCGCGCCTGCGACCTCGTTCTCGACTATGCGGAGATGCACGCTGTGGTTGCCGACCTGGTTCTGCCCGGCGGCGCGTCGATGTACGTCATGAGCGCGTTGGAAACTTCCCGCGAGCTCATCCGGCACTCCTACTACCGGTACGAGTTCGCCACCGTCGCCGTCACGCATTCCCTGTTCGCCCTGGAGCACGTCCTCGCTGAGCGTCTGGCCACGAACGAACCGCTCCACGTCCTCATCGAGCGGGCCGCCGACGCCGGGCTCATCACGGCCGAGCTCGCCATCGAACTCCACCGCAGCCGATTGCTGCGCGACAAGCTCACGCAGGGCGCCGAGTCAAGTGCCGCCCTCCGCCCGATCCGGGCCGTCGCAATGCTGCGTGCCGTCTTCGATGCCGTCTCCCTGCTCCTTCGCCCACCGTCCGCAGAGGCGACAGGCGCCGACGTGGGCGGAGCACAGCTCGAAGGCGGACTCGCCCGTTTGTGGGAGGACCACCTGCGCGCATTGTTCCCCGACGGCTTCCGCGGTGTGGACTTCGACGGCGTGGATCTGGTCCTCCTGGACGCCGACGTCGCCGGCCTCGTGCAGAGGGAGCTGAAGGGCGGGCTCGACGGCAGTGGCATCGCCTGTCTCTGGGGCTGCATCACCGACCTCGACATGATCGTTCCTCTGATCAACGAGGAGTACTGCGCCTCCTACTTTGCGAATCTTCGGACGATGGCCCAGGTTGCAGCAGCGCCCTACGTCCCCACCGCGACGTGACCACCGAGGTTGAAACATGCGTCTCCCACGGCCTCGTCAGGGTCTGGCTCGGTCAGCAGACTCATTCCCCCACGGCCTTCGTGCTGGTCAAGTGCCTCTTTCGTCGGAGCACAGGATCAGGCGAAGGCCGTGTTCACATCCCCGGAATCCACGCATGAGCGATCACGTTCGGGGCATCGTTCGAGGCCAGACCATAAAGCACAAGCTGAGCTGAACCGCTGACGGGGTTTCCGGAATACGCCGGAGATCTGCCTTCTGCCAACGGCAGAACACCGGCCCGACCGGACTCGACGATCACTACAGTCCAGGCTCATGACGACAGTGACAACGCGCACGATCGACTACGCGGCCGACGGCCTGACGATGATCGGGCACCTCGCGCTCCCGGCCGGTGTCGGCCGCCGGCCCGCGGTCCTGGTCGGGCCCGAGGGGGTGGGGATCAGCGACGTCGAGCGCCGCCGGGCCGATGCGCTCGCCGAGCTGGGATACGTGGCGCTGGCCTTCGACCTCCACGGCGGGCGCTATTTGAGGGACCCTGAGGAGATGTTGGCCCGTTGCATGCCTCTGCTCGCCGACCCCGACCGGATGCGAGGCATCGGCCACGCGGCGCTCGACGTGCTCCGCGCCGAGCCGCGGACCGACCCGGACCGGATCGCTGCCGTCGGCTACGGCACCGGGGGCGCAATCGCGCTGGAACTCGGGCGCGACGGCGTTGACCTGCGCGCGATCGCGACAGTCAACGGACTGACCACGGGCCGATCAGGCGAGGCTGCGCGCATTCGCTGCCCGGTGTGGGCCGGGGTCGGGTCGGAAGATCCGATCATGCCGCCCGCGCAACGGGACGCATTCACCGCCGAGATGCAGGCCGCAGGCGTCGACTGGCGCCTCGTGGTCTACGGCGGCGCCTTGCACGCCTTCCATCACCCACCGGTCGACCACATCGTGCTTCCCGGGGTCGGTTATCACCCTCAGCACGCGCACCGAGCTTGGTGGGACGTCGTCGACCTGCTCGCCGAGTGCCTGCCCATAACCGAGTGATCTGGGCAGACTGCGGTCTATTCACAGGCTCTCAGCTTGTCGTTTAGCCTCTGTGCGCTTCAGTTGGGTCTGCGGGTGTCTCTCCGCAGGGCGCGGTTTGTGATCACGCGGGAGGGGAGAGCTGTTCGCGCACCCATCTGGGATCGGGGTTGGTGTGTGGCCGGCCCGTCACGACGACGGTCGGCACGGTCTCGTCGCCGTCGTTGGCTGCTCTCACCGCTGCGGCTCCTGCCGGGTCGCGCCAGATGTTGACCCAGTGCAACTGGCGGGCACTACGGCCCAGCCGGATGCGCAGTCGTATGCAGTACTTGCAGCCCGGCCGCCAGAAGACGACCGGTCGGCCGTCGACCGCGCTGCGGCGTTGTGCCTCCTGCGCACCGATCGACCTCGGGAAGATCAGGGGTGAGTTCACGCTGGCGAGCGCCAGGAACGCCAGCAGGAGTGCTGCGGCTGTGCCGGGGCTCCCCTTGAAGATCTGCCCAGCCGCGACGGCTGAGCCGCTGAGTACCAGCAGCATCGGCAAGGTCCAAGCACGCATCATGGTGATACAGGCTACCGATGAGGCGAAATGCTGCCACGTCTACGGACGCTCAGGACGGTCCAGTGACCAGTTCATTCCCGGCTGGCCCTACTCGTTCGTCGCCGCGCTGGAGACGGGGCCGCACCTCGTGGTGCCAGCTGCTGGACGCGGTCCGCCTGGGCCCCGAAGATGATGTCGCCGAGGTCACCTCCCGGCAGGTCCGCCGTGTCGTGAACGACCTGATCGGCCAGGGCCAGTGGGGGAACGGCGACCCGGAGATCCTGGTCGCCTTCGACGCTGGCTACGACGCGCCGCGCACGGCTTACCTCCTTACCGGCCTGCCCGTCGAGGTGCCGTTCCCCCACTCCCGCGGCAGTACCGCGAGATCGCGCCCTACCCGTCGGCCCGGGGCCGATGTGATCGGCGCGGCCGAGGGGACCGCCAGCACCCGGCAGCCCGCTGCCTCGGCCGCGGCCACCCCGGCGGGGCTGTCCTCCACCGCCAGGCAGGCCCCGGGCGGGAGGCCCAGGCGGGTGGCCGCCTTCAGGTAGGGGTCCGGGAAGGGCTTCGAACGGTCGCTCTCGCCGTCCGCCACCGTCGTACGGAACACCTCACCGCCCAGCGCCCGCAGGACCGTGTCCACCACCCGGCGCGGGAAGGCCGACACCAGGGCGGCGGGCACGCCGTCCCGCACCAGCCGGTCCAGCAGCGCGCGGGCTCCCGGCCGGAGTGGTACGCCCGCTTCCACAGCGGCGAGGAAGGTGTCCTCCAGTTCCGATTCCAGTCCGGCGAGGGTCGTGGGCTCCGGACACAGCTGTACGAGGAGGGTCGCCGTGTCGGCGCGGTTGCGGCCGAGCACCCCCGCGCCCTCCTCGTCCGTGAGGGCGTGGCCGTGCGCCGATGCCACCCCCCGGGCGGCCTCCAGCCAGAGGCGTTCGGTGTCGACGAGCGTGCCGTCCATGCCGAGGAGCACCGCGCGCGGCACGGTGGGCACCGCGCCGCCGTCGAGCGTCCAGTGCGTGTCCGGCGTACGGTCCAGGGCCGCGTACACCTGAGCGGCGACGTCCTCGTGCCGGACCGGGCGGGCGGGGCGGGCCCCGGCCGTGATGTCCGGGCCGGCACAGGCCAGCCACGCGGTGCGCTCCACCGCGCTGCCGCCGCCGTGGCCGCCCTCGTCCCGGTGCCCGTGGTCGGTGACGACGAGGACGGTCCAGGCCTCCCGTTCGTACGAGGGGCGGGCGCGCAGGGCGGCGAGGAGGTCGCCCAGGCGGCGGTCCGCCGACGCGATCGACGCCTTGTAGGCCGCCCCGCAGCCCAGGTGATGGGCCGTCTCGTCGGGGGCGCCGAGGTAGACGAAGGACGCCTCGGGGTCCTCGTGGGTCAGGATGCTCACCGCGTCGCGCACGGTGGACTCGTCGGCCCGCTCCCAGGCCTCGGGGGTGTCGGCGGCCGGAGCGTGGTGGGTGAGCCGGGTGGGGTGCCGGAACATCGGGCCGCCGTCGGCGACGGTGACCAGGGGTTCCCAGGCTGCCGCGACGTAGGTGCGGCGGCCGTCCTGGCGGGACAGGCGGGTGGCGAAGTCCGGGAAGACGCCGAGGCGGTGGCCGCTGAAGTCGTTGCTCCACACGGCGTGCTTGCTGACGTTCACACCGGTGACGGTCGTCGCCCAGCACGGCCCCGACATGGTGGGCGTGCCCTCCGCCACGGTCACGGGGGCCAGGAAGCCCGCGTCGGCCACCGTGTCGAGGTGCGGGGTGCTCACGCGGTTCAGGGTGTCGAGGCGCACCCCGTCGATGCCGACGACGAGCACCCGGCGGGTACGGGACATGGCGGTCTCCCACGGCTCCAGGTGTACGGATACGGGTCAGGCCTGCTGGTGCAGGGTGCTCGGGTCCACCCCGTGGGCGAACGGCAGGCCGTGGGCGTACCGTTCGAGCTCGTCGACCGCGGCGTCCGCGAGCCGGTGGAGCTCGCCGCCCTGGGAACCCGCGATGTGCGGGGTGAGCAGCACGTTCGGCAGGTCGTAGAGGGGCGAGTCCGGAGGCAGGACCTCCGGTTCCGTGTGGTCGAGCACCGCGTTGAGGCGTCCGGCGGCCAGCTCCTTCACCAGTGCTTCCGTGTCGACCAGCGAGCCGCGTGCGGTGTTGACGAGCGTCGCCCCGTCCCGCATCAGCGCGAGGCGCGGGGCGTCGAACAGGTGCCGGGTCGAAGGGAGTTCGGGGGCGTGGATGCTGACGACGTCGCTGAGGGAGACCAGGGCGTCCAGGCCGGTCCGCTCGACGCCGAGGGCGCGGGCTTCGCCCTCGTCGAGGTAGGGGTCGTGGACCAGGACGCGCAGGTCGTGGGGGCGGAGCAGTTCCACGACGCGGCGGCCGATGCGGGAGGCGCCGACGACGCCGACGGTGCGGCGGTAGTTGCCGATGGCCGGGAACCGGGTGAGGAGGTTCACGCGGGAGCGTTCCTCGCGGTAGAGGCGGGCGCTGTGCAGGACGTGCTTGTTGGAGAGGAGGATCGCCGCGACGGTGTATTCGGCGACGGGGAGGGCGTTGGCGGTCGCGGCGGTGCTGACGGTGATGCCGCGGTCCCAGACGTCCTGGGTGATGTGGTGCTTGACGGAGCCCGCGGCGTGGATCACGGCCCGCAGGCGGGGCATGGCGCTCAGGGCGGCGGGGCCCAGGGGCGGGCAGCCCCACCCGGTGAACAGGACCTCCGCGTCGCGCAGTCCGGCGCGCTGGGCCGGGTCGTCGGCGTCGAAGTCGGTGACGAGGAGTCCGGGGTCGAGGTCGGCGATCCGGGCTATCCGGTCCAGCGCCCCGGGGGCCAGGACCGCCGCGCGGGTCTCGCCGCTCATCGCCAGGACAGTGCGCGGGCGGGGCCGCCGGGACGGGGCGGGGTGGCTCACTTGACGGCTCCTGCGGTGAGGCCCGAGCGCCAGAAGCGCTGGAGGCAGAGGAAGGCGACGATCAGGGGGACGACGGCGACGAGCGACCCGATGATCACCAGCGGGTACAGCTCGGGCTGCTGGTAGACGTTCTGGTTCCACATGAACAGGCCCAGGTTGACGGGGTAGAGCCGGTCGTCGTTGAGCATCATGAGCGCGCCGTAGAAGTTGTTCCAGCCTGCGGTGAACGAGAACAGGAAGATGGTCACGAAGCCGGGCGCCAGCATCGGCAGGGAGACCTTCACGAAGGTCCGCACCTCCCCCGCCCCGTCGACCCGGGCCGCTTCCAGGACCTCGTCGGGGACGTACCCCTCGGAGAAGACGCGGGCCAGGTAGACGCCGAACGGGTTGACGAGGCTGGGGATCAGGACGGCCCAGTAGGTGTTGACGAGGCCGAGTTCGGAGGCCATCAGGTACAGCGGGAGCTGGACGACGGTCGAGGGGATGAGAACGCCGACGAGGACGACACCGAAGAGCTTCTCCCGGCCCCGGAAGGCGTACTTGTCGAAGGCATAGCCGCAGGCGACCGAGATCAGGGTGGAGAGCCCGGAGGCGACGACGGTGTAGAGGAGGCTGTTGAGCAGCCAGCGGACGAACACCCCGTCGTTGTGGGCGAAGAGGGCCTCCAGGTTGGACAGCAGGGCGAAGTCGCCCAGGCTGAACGGGTTGGTCGCGAACAGGTCCCGGTAGCTCTTGGTGGAGGCGATGAGCAGCCAGGTCAGCGGCATCAGGGTGTAGACGGCGACGACGGCGAGAACCGTGTTCACCACGACCCGGGAGGTGAGGCTTCCGGTGCGGCCTCCGCGGGCGGGCGGCCGTGGCGCGGTGCGGCGGGCGGTCCGGGCGCGCCGGGTTCTCCGGGTGGGGTCGGACGGGGCATCGGGGGTGGCTGTCTGGGTGCTCATGAGGCCTTCCACCGGTTGCCGAGCTTGGTGACGACGAAGGACAGCAGGCCCGCGACGAGGGCGAGCAGCAGCGAGCTCGCGGCGGCCAGGCCGTAGTCATGGCCCTTGAAGGCGGCGGTGTAGATGAACATGGTCGGTGACCAGTCCTCGCCCATGGTGTTGGCCCGCAGTTGTACGAGTTTGGGGGCGTCGAAGAGCTGGATGGCGCCGACGCAGGTGAAGAGCAGGGTCAGGACGACGGTCGGCCGGATCATCGGGATCTTGACCTGGAGGGCGGTGCGCAGGGCTCCGGCTCCGTCGACGGTGGCGGCTTCCAGCACTTCGCGGGGAACGGCCTGGAGACCCGCGTAGAAGATGATCATGTTGTAGCCGGTCCACTGCCAGGCGGAGATGTTGACGACCGAGAGGATCGCCTCGTCCTCGCCGAAGAAGTTCCAGCTCGCACCGAACGCGTCGAGGGCGTCGGTGACCGGGCTGAGGCCCGGGGTGTAGAGGTAGAGCCAGATCAGCGAGGCGATCAGGCCGGGCACGGCGTGCGGCAGGAAGTAGGCGATCTGGAAGAAGCGCCGGGCGCGGGCCAGGGTCGAGTCGACGAGCAGGGCGAGGATGAGCGCACCGCCGACCATGGCGGGGATGTACAGCACGCAGTAGAGCGCGATGTTCCCGAACGAACGGAGGAACGCCTCGTCCCCGAGGGCTTCGGTGAAGTTGCCGAACCCGGCGAAGACGCGCTCGGTTCCGCCGAATCCGAGGCCGGAGGACTCCTCCCGGAAGAGGCTCATCCACCCCGCGTAGAGCAACGGCAGGACGGTGACGCCAAGGAAGAGGGCGAAGAACGGCACGGTGAAGAGCGCCACGGCCCTGCGCTGTCCGCTGCGGGTGCCGGGGCCGCCCGGGGCGCCGGGCCTTCCCGGTCCGGCGGTGGCGGCCGCCGGCGGTGCGGGCCGGGGCGGCGGGGTCTTGGCCGGCCGGGCGAGTGGGGCTGCCACCTGTTGCTCCTTCGGCGGGTCGGGAGGGAGGGGGACGGCTGGAGGTCGGGCCTCGGTGCGTTGGCCGTCCTGAGGGCGTCGGCGGGCCCGGGACGCTGCGTCCCGGGCCGGGCGCGCGGCTACTGGGCCAGCTTCAGGCCGCGGTCGGTGACCGCCTTCTCGCCCTTCGCCTGTCCGGTGCTCAGCATCCTGGTGTGGTCGCCGCCCGCGGCCAGCTGCGCCGAGGTGACCTGCTGCTGCACCGGGCCCCAGGTCCAGCCGGGCACGATGGTCTCGGCGGCCTCACCCGCCAGCGCGTACACGTCCTGGTCCCCGAAGTAGGAGTTGTCGAACTCCTTCGCCGCCGCGGCTCGCATGCCCTCGTTGGCGGGCAGGGCGCTGCTGGGGGTCTTCAGCGAGCTGAGGCGGGCCGTCATGGCCTCGGGGTCGGTCGTGACCCATTTGATGAACTCGGCGGCGGCCTCGGTGTGCTTGCTGCCTTTGGGCACGACGTAGGAGGTTCCGCCGTACATGCCGGTGCTCGGCTTTCCGTCCCAGGTCGGCAGCGGGGCTATGCCCCACTTGCCCTTGGCGTCGGGGTAGCTGACGGGGAAGTTCCCCGCGCTCCAGGCGGCGCCGATGATGGTGGCGACCTTCCCGGTGGCACGCTCCTTGGTCTCGCCCTCGCCCCACAGCGGGGTCCTGGACGCCAGGCCGTCCGCGAGGAGGTCGTCCCAGTAGGCGGCGACCTTCCGGGAGGCCGGGTCGTCGATGTTCACCTTCCAGGCGTCGCCCTCGGTGCCGTACCACCGGGCACCCGCCTGCCAGGCCAGGCCGGAGAGCAGGGCGGGGTCGCCGCCGCCGAAGTTGGTGATGGTGATGTCCGGGTCGCCTCGGTGGACCTTCTTGGCGGCCGTACGGTACTCCGCCCAGGTCTCCGGCACGTCGACCCCGTACTTCTCGAACAGGTCCTTGCGGTAGAAGAGCTGGATGGGCGTGACGTCGAAGGGCACCGCCCAGGTGGAGCCGCCGAGGTTGACCAGGGACTGGACCGCCTCGGGGAACTCCTTCTTCACCAGGTCGCCGGAGCCGGCGGTGAGGTCTTCCAGGTTGCCCTCGCTGGCGTACTCGGGCAGGGCGGAGTAGTCCATGGTGGCCACGTCGGGGGCGTTGCCGCCCTTGACCGCGTTGGACAGCTTGGTGACGCCCTCAGGGCCCGCCGGGACCAGTGAGAACCTCACCTTGATGCCGGTGTGCGCCTTGTTGAACGCGTCGGCCGTCTCCTTGGCGCCCGCGGTGGCCGACCAGAAGGTGAGGGTGACGGGCTCGCCGTCGCCGGGGGCCGAGGAGTCCGAGCCCGAGCCGCCGCAGGCGGTGACGAGCAGGGTCAGGGAAGCGGCGGACGCCGCGAGGGCGATGCGGGACGTACGGACGTTACGGGGCATGGGCCGACTCCTACGAGACCTCGGACTGCGGGAGATGAGGCGAACGCCACACATCATTTTGCGCAGAACCGATCACCGTCAAGAGCAAATGACCAATTCAATCGAATCGATCACGCATGCGGTGGGGCGCGGCCCCGCTGCCCGTCGACATCACCTCACCGCAGGGCTCCGAGCTCCGCACCGTCATCCCTCTCGGCATCCTGGACTGACGCCCGGTCAGGAAGCGGCGGCTCCGCACGAGACCCGGATGCGCAGGGCCGGCAGGATGTCGAGGTGGCGGCGGGCTCCGGGGCCCGCCGTGCGGGCGGCCGGCGCATCCGGGTCCGACGCGCCGAGGCGGGACAGCAGGAGCCGTGCGGCGGCGGCGCCCACGGCGCGCTTGTCCGGGGCCACGGCGGTGAGCGGCAGGTCTGCGAGGGAGGCGACCTCGTCGTCGTAGGCGATCACCGCGAGGTCCTCGGGCACCCTTACGCCCCGGGCCTGGAGCCGGGGGATGAGAACGATCGCGTCGGCGTCGCTGTGCACGATCGCGGCGGTCACATGGCCGCTCGCCACACCCTCGCAGAGATACTCCAGCGTCCGTTCGAACCGGTCCTGCGCCGATCGTGAGGGGGTGTTCTCCAGTGGTGAGGCAGGGACCGGGCTCAGTCCCAGTGCCTCGACCGCGGCCCGGTAGCCGACCTTGAGACGGGGCGCGGTGGGACTGTCCTGCACGGCGAGCGCGATCGCCCGGTGGCCGAGCCCGGCCAGGTGCGCCACCGCCTCGGCGGCCCCGTGGGCATGGTCCGAGCGCACCCGGTCCAGGCCTGCCGCCGGATGGCCGAGCGGGGCCCAGCGCTCCACCAGCACCACCGGTGTCTCCTGCTCCACCGCCCACAGCCCCTCGCCCGGCTCCGGGCAACCGCGCTCCCAGCTCGGCGTGAGCAGCAGCCCGTCGGCTCCCGTGGACAGCAGGCGGCGGGTCTGGGCCGCGTCCTCGTCCGGGAGGTAGTGGGAGAGCCCGATGGTCAACCGGGCGCCCGCGGCCTCGACGGTCTCCCGGGCGCCGCGCACCACATCCGCGTAGTAGTACTCGGTGGTCGGCACCACCATGCCCACCACCAGCCCTTCGGCGGAGGGGGCGGCGGGTGCGGGCCGGGGCTGTCCCGAGGGCCACACCACGGCACCGTGCAGCCGCTCCACCAGCCCCTGGGCCGACAGTGCCTCGACGTCCCGGCGCAGCGTGACCGCGGACATGCCGAGCTCCGCGGCGAGTTCCGCGACGCGCAGACTGCCGCGCTCGCGGACGAGCTCCAGTACTCGCTCGTGGCGCTGGTCGACGTGCAGTCGCATGGATCCCCCTGGGCTCGGAGACGGCTGGGCTCTGACCTGTGACAACCATATCGATCACATCCGCTCGAAACGATCCGAGCACGGATTTGCCTCGATGCGGCGAGTTCGGGACCGGTGACTACCTGATCGCGCCCCGCGCGCTTTTACACGCCCCCACAAGCGATCGATACGATCAATTCAGCCAAAGTAATTGAGCGAGTCGTCCGGTGACTGCTAGAAAGTGGCCGCCCGCTCAGAACAGTCGGATTCCGGGATCAGGTCCGCACTCGGCGCACCGGTTCCCGCCGGACACACGTCAGCGACCCGGAGCCTCCCATGACTTCTGCCTGGTCCCGCCGTACCTTTCTGGCCACCTCCGCGGCACTTACTGCCACCGGCGGCGCGCTGGTGCTGCCCGCGCCCCACGCCGCCGCCGACGATCCGTACACCGCCCTGCGCGCCACGTGGAGCGCACTGATCCTCGGCGAGGGATTCAGCCCGACCGCCGAACCGTTCAGGAGCCGGCTGGCGGACCTCGGTACGCGGGCCCGGCAGTTGCTGGAGACCATGGCCCCGGCGGACGGATCGCTGTGGCCCGACGCCGTGTTCGCCGACCCGGACCCGGACACCGACCCCGAGTCGTACGCCTTCTCCGGGCGGATGGCCGACAGCTTCCTCCGCCTCAGCGCCATGGCGCAGGCCTACCGCCAGCAGGGCACCGGGCTGACCGGGGACGCCGGACTGCGCGACGCCGTGATCAGGGGCCTCGATCACCTCCACAGCCAGGTGTACAACGACCAGCAGACCCGGTACGGGAACTGGTACAGCTGGCAGATCGGCGCGCCCCAGGCCCTGCTGGACGTGTGTGTGCTGCTGTACGACGCCCTCACCCCGGAGCGGCTCGCGCGCTGCTGCGCCGCGGTGGACCACTTCGTACCGGACTCCACCGTGGCCTCGTACACCGGGACGAGCACCGGGGCCAACCGGGTCGATCTGTGCCGGGTGCTGGCCCTGCGGGGGGTCGTCGGCGGGACCTCGGCCAAGATCGCCCTGGCCCGGGACGCCCTCTCCCCCGTCTTCCCGCTGGTGACCAAGGGCGACGGGCTCTACGCCGACGGCTCGTTCATCCAGCACACCACCGTGCCCTACACCGGCAGCTACGGATCGGTGATGCTCGGCGGGCTCGGGCTGCTGTTCGCACTCCTCAAGGGGACCGCGTGGGAGGTCACCGACCCGCAGCGGCAGGTGGTGTTCGACGCGGTGGAGAACGCCTGGGCCCCCTTCCTCTACAACGGTCTTGTCATGGACTCCGTCGCGGGCCGGGCCATCAGCCGCGGCGAGGGCGACGACCACCGGCGCGGCCATCCGGTCCTCGCGTCGATCGTGCTGCTCGGCCGGGGCGCGTCGGCCGCCGAGAACGCCCGCTGGCGGGGGCTGGTCAAGGGCTGGGCGCAGCGCGACTACTACAGCCCGCCGCTGAGCGACCCATCCCTCGGGCTGACCTCACTGGCCCGGATCAAGAGCGTCCTGGACGACACCTCGCTCACGGTGGTGCCCGAGCCGGACGGCCACCGGCTCTTCCCCGACATGGCCCGGGCCACCCACCGCCGCCCCGGCTGGGCCGCCGCACTGAGCATGGCCGATAGGCGGATCACCTACTACGAGACCGGCAACGGCGAGAATCTGCGCGGCTGGCACACCGGGGCGGGGATGCTCTACTGGTGGGGCGACACGTTCGCCAACGGCCAGTACAGCGACGCTTTCTGGCCCACTGTGGACCCCTACCGGCTGCCCGGGACCACGGTCTCGCGCAAGCCGCTGGCCGACGGGGCGGGCGGTGACTGGGGCGCGTCCCTGCCCGATGTGAACTGGGTCGGCGGGGTCACCGACAAGAAGCGCGCGGCGGTGGGGCAGTACCTGAAGGGGCTGTCGAGCACGCTGATGGCGAAGAAGTCGTGGTTCTTCCTCGACGACACCGTGGTGTGCCTGGGCGCGGGCATCCACGGCCGGGACGGCTCGGCCGTGGAGAGCACGGTCGACAACCGCAACCTGGGGCCGGTGGGCAACGCCCCCTTCACCGTCGGAGGTTCGGCCACACCGAGAACCCTCCCCTGGTCGGCGACGCTGACCAACACATCCTGGGCGCATCTCGCCGGACACGGCGGCTACGTCTTCCCCGGCGGGGCCACCGTGAAGGCGCTGCGGGAGAACCGGACCGGGCGCTGGAGCGACATCAACACCGCGGGTTCCACGGACCCGGTCTCGCGCAAATACCTCACCCTCTGGTTCGACCACGGCCAGAACCCGACGGACGCCGCCTACGTGTACCAGGTGCTGCCGGGCGCGACCGAACAGCGGACCGCGGCGCGGGCGGCGGACAGCGACTGGCTGCGGGTGCTCGCCAACACCGACGACCAGCAGGGCGTCGCGGTCCCGTCGACCGGGCTGACCGCCGTCAACTTCTGGTTCGGCGGGAGCGTCGGCCCGCTGGTGGCGGACGCCCCCTGTTCGGTGATGGTCACCGAACACGCCGACGGGACGGCCACCGTGTGCGTCAGCGACCCCATGCGCATGCGGACGAGCCTGACCCTCACGTGGGACCGGGCGGTCGCCTCGGTCGTCTCGAAGCCGTCGACCGTGACATCGGCGGCCACCGGGGCGTCGCTGTGGCTGGTCTTCGGCGACCTCTCCGGTACGCGCGGGGCGACGCAGACGGTGAAGGTGCGGCTCTCCTGAGCGGCCTGTCACACGGGAGTGCTCAGGTGTTCCTCGATCCAGCGGACGCCGAAGTCGACGGCGGGACCGGCCTCGAACAGACAGCTCCTGGCGGCGCCGACGGTGCCGTCCCGGCCGATGCCTGCGTCGAGCATGCTCCGGACGATGACCGCGAAGGGGTCCTGTCCCGCGGGCACGACGGAGGAGTAGTCGAATGCGCCGTCCGTCGAGTCGATGTCATGGAAGGTGCGCCAGACCCGCTCGCCGTTCACCTGGACGGGCTGCTCGTACGTCACGAACCGTTTGCCGGGCGCCCGGGCCAGCGACTCCGCGAGGTGCAGCAGCGTCATCGTCTCCCGGGGCGCCCCGAGCAGCAGCACCCGCCCGCCGAGCGCGACGAGGCGCGCCAGCGGGCTGTCCGGGCCGTGCGGGTCGTCCCAGGGGTGGTCGGCCATCAGCGCGGCCGCCGACGGGCCGAGCGCCGCGAGGCTCGCGTCGGGGTGACGACTGCGCACCGCCCCGGGCCTGCGGCGCAGGGCCTCCGGGAGACGGCCGTTGCCGTGCTCGGCCTCACTGAGCTCCGGGTCGTACGCGGGGTGGTGGGCGCGCAGGGCGTCCTGCCAGGTGCGGGGCCAGGTGGTGAAGTCGTACGGCGGGGCGTCGTTCCAACCGCAGGAGACCATCAGTGTGCCGGTCGTGCCCACCACATCGAGGAGGGCGTCGATGACGGTCTGGGGGCCGCCCGGGACGTAGCCGATCGCGGAGAGCCGCGTATGGAACATCACGGTGTCACCCCGGCCGAGGCCCAGCGCGGCCAGATCGTCCCTGATCCGGTCCCGCGTCACCGGCCCCCCGGAGCGCCGCAGCAGTGCTTGTACGTCCATGCCCCCACAGCCTAGGGCGCTCCGGGGAAACCGGCTGACCCGGAGGCGCGGGGCGGTCATACTGTCGGCCGGCACCACGGACCGAGGGACATGATCATGACGAGTGATGACCGGGTCGGGCCTCCCCTGTCCGGGAGCGAGCGTGAGACACTGCGGGGCTTTCTCGACTACCACCGCGAAACTCTGGCCATGAAGTGCGCCGGGCTGACCGACGAGCAGTTGCGCGAGCGGTCAATGCCGCCGTCCACGCTGTCGCTGCTGGCTCTGGTACGGCACCTGACCGAAGTGGAACGCGCCTGGTTCCGGCGGGTGTTCGAGGACGGCGATGCGCCGATGGTCTGGTCACAGGAGCCTTTCGACTTCCAGGCCGCGTACGACGCGAGCGCCTCGAACCGCGCCGAGGCGTTCGCGGCCTGGGAGGCCGAGGTGGCGACCTCGCGCCGCATCGAGCGGGAGGCGGCGTCGCTGGATCTGCCGGGCCGTCAGCCCCGTTGGGGCAAGGACGTCTCGTTGCGGATGGTCATGGTTCACGTCCTGCTGGAGTACGGCCGCCACAACGGGCACGCGGACCTGCTGCGCGAAGGGGTGGACGGGACGGTGGGCGCCTGAGCGCGCGAACCTCCCGTGGGTAGGCCATGGTTCGGCGGAGCGCCGGTGGTGCGGGCGTAGTCCACGGAGCGCCGACGGGCCGCCTCGTAGACTCGGCCGCATGACTCAGCAGCCGGTCTCCCCCGACCTCGTCTCCACGTTCGCGCCCGACGGCACCCTGCGGGCCTCGATCAATCTGGGCAACCCGATCCTGGCGGGCCGGGACGCCGAGACCGGTGAGCCGGGCGGCGTCTCCGTCGACCTGGCGCGGGAGTTCGGGCGCCGACTCGGGGTGCCGGTCGAGCTCGTGGTCTTCGAGCGGGCCGCGCTGTCGGTGGACGCGGTGAAGGCGGGCCGGGCGGACATCGGCTTCTTCGCGGCCGACCCCGCGCGCGGCGAGGGGCTCCGGTTCACCGCGCCGTACGTGCTGATCGAGGGCAGCTACCTGGTGCCCGACGCGTCCCCGATCACCGAGAACGGCCAGGTGGACCGCGAGGGAACCCGGATCTCGGTCGGTTCGGGGTCCGCGTACGACCTTTTCCTCACGCGCGGGATCCGGCGCGCGGAGATCGTCCGGTTCCAGGGCGCCGGTCCCGCGCTCGCCGCCCTGCGGGCGGGCGAGGTGGAGGTGGCGGCCGGTATCCGGCAGCTGCTGGAGGGCGAGGCCGCGCGGGCTGTGGGCGTACGGGTGCTGCCGGGGCGGTTCATGGTGATCCAGCAGGCCATGGGCACGCCCGAGGGGCGGGGCACGGCGGCGCAGGAGCTGCTGGCGGCGTTCGTGGAGGAGATGAAGGCGGGCGGCTTCGTCGCCGACGCTCTGAAGCGTCATGGCGTCGAGGGCGCGACGGTCGCGCCCGCCGGCTGAATCTCCTCGCGGCGGCCGGGGGTCCAGGGCGGGACGGGGGCATTCGGCGTCGGCGAAGGCGACGTGGAGGCGAGTCGGCGGCAAAGCGCAGGTCACCCTCCGCGGCGAAGGCCCGGACCTGTTCGAGGCCCGGTCGACGCCGCCGGGGCCCGGACACAGCGTGCGCCCTGGGCCTGCGCCGGATGCTGCCGCAGGCGGGCGGGATTGCCGTCGGACAAGCCCGTGCAGCACCGGTGGCCCGCCTTCACGTGGGGGGGAGCCGGAGCCGGAGCAGCCGTGCACGTGCCGTGCGGCTTCGAGCGCGGGCGGGATCTCGATCTCCCCGGCGATCTCACTGCCGGTGAGGCCGGTTTCCGGCATGCGCAGCCTCTGGTCGCGCGGACAGCCGTACATGTCGCGCTGCGGGAAAGGGAGATGACGGTCCGGTCCCCGCCCCGGACCGGCCAGTGGTGCGAGGCGAAGCCGACATCGGCCTCGTCCGTGTACAGCCCGATGGCCTCGTCGATGCAGCGGGACCGGGCACGCGCGTCGCGGACCCGGTCACCGCGGGGAGCGGGCCGAAGGGATGAGGGACGGGGCCACGGATCGCCTCGGCAGCTCAGGAGCGGCGGCGGGTCAGCACGCGGGTGGTGCTGCCGTCGTCCTCCTCGATGTCCCGTACGTGCTCGAAGCCGATGCGGGCCAGCAGTGTCAGCGAGGCCTGGTTCGCCGCGGCGACGGTGGCGTGCACCTCGGTGAGCCCGAGGGTCTCGAAGCCGTGGGCGACGAGGACCTGCGCCAGCTCGGTGCCCAGGCCGTACCCCCAGGCCGTCGGCGCGAGGGCGTAGATGATCTCGTGGCCGCCGCCGACGGCCTCGGTCGGCTTGATCTCGGCGTGCCCGACCAGGAGACCGTCGCGTCGAACGGCCCAGACGGCGAACAGGTCCTGGGCGTAGACCTTGCTGAAGATCCGTCCGAACAGGGCGCGGTCCTCCGCCTCGGAGGCGGGGCCGTCGCCCATCCAGCGCGACACGCTGGTGTCCTGGAACAGGGCGACGAAGGCCTGTTCGTCCTCAGGGACGTACGGCTCCAGCAGGAGCCTGTGGGTGCGCAGAATCGGGGTCACAGGCGGTGACGCTACCGGGGCTGTGTCCCCGTCGGCGAACTCCTTTCGCCCGCGCCGGGGGGCGGTTCCCCTCAGGGCCGGGGGCCTGCCGCCGGGTCCTCCCTCAGCAGTCGCAGGGCCTTCTCCCGCAGCCGCCTGCGGTGTTCGGGGTCAGTGGCCCGGTCGGCGGCGCGGCCCAGTTCCTCGGCGCGTTCACGGGTGCGGCGGGCTCGTTCCACCGGGGTGTCGGGCAGGTTCATACGGGCGTCCTCCGTCGTGGGTCCTCCGTCGCCGGCCGACGCGGTGCGTGCGACCGGCGTCGGGTGCGCGACCGGAGCACCAGCGTCACCGGAGCCGGCCCGGTCCGCATCTCGTGCGGCTACGCTCAGTAACTCCCGGCGGGGCTGCTGGCGGGGCTCCTGGCGAGAAGCGGCACTCGGGGGGGGCGAACGACCGTGCGTGGACTGGACGGTCAGTCGACGGTGTGGGCGGGGTGGCCCTCGGTCCGGCGGGCCTCCTTCATCTCGGCCTCGTAGAGGTGGTCGCGGCCTTCGGCGAGTTCCTGTCTGATCTGCCGTTCGATCGCCCGGAACACGTCGTAGTAGGTCGCGTTGTACTCCTCGACGATCTGGAACGTCCAGTGGCCGGGAATGACATTGCGGCCGAGAATCTCCCGTTCGACCTGCTCGGCCTGCGGCCCGTGCCCGGCCTCGCGCAGCAGGCGCACCGCATCGTCGAGGCAGAGGTCGGCGCTCCCGGTGAGCTGATGAAAGTCGTAGAGGGCACCGCGAGCCCGCTCGGCGGTCTCCAGCGCTTTCGAAAGGGCCCCGAGGGCTTCGACGGTGGTGTCGCTGACGCCTTCCGGGCGCCGGTGCCGGGGGTCGAGCGGCCGCGCTTGGGCGTTCATCGGGGCTCCTTCTCGGCGTGGAGGCGTTGGATCACCTGCCCACCTTCCTACCCCGAGCGGCGTCACTCCCGCCGGTGGACCGCCCGGACGGAGGAGGCCGACAGCAACCACCTGGACCCCTAATATTCCTTATTACTCCCTAAGGTGCTCTCCATGGAGTATTTTACGTTACGATGAGGAAGTATGGAGAGCGATGAACGCGAGCTGTACTCGATCGGCGAGGTGGCCGAACGGCTGGGCCTGCATGTGCGGACCGTCCGGAACTACGTCCGCGACGGAAAGCTCAAGGCCGTCCGGATCGGCAAGCAGTACCGGATCAGCCGGGAGGACTTCGAGGCCCTGACCGGCCGTACCGCCGAGGCCGCCCCGGGTCCGGCCTCCGCGCCCGCACGCGGCCACCTGGAGGTGTCCAGCATCGTGCAGATCGACGGGCTCACCCGGGACGCCGCACACCGTTTGAGCACCTTGGTCACGGCGAGCGCCCAGTCCGCGCGGAGCCCGTCGGACTCCCTGCGCATCCAGACCGTCTACGACCAGGAGCGAGCCCGAATGAAGATCGTCGTCCTCGGCGGCGCCGCCACCACCGCGGAGCTGCTGCACCTGATCGACAGCGTGACGGGCCCGGACAGCGGTCTGTTCCCCTCCACGGAGAGCGGACAGGGGGCGGACCATGGCTGACGCCATCGAGGAGCACCACGGCGTACCGGTCCTGGTGTGCGACGCCGACGGCGTCCAGATCGCCACCGTCCAGGACGCCCTCGACCAGCTGATCGGCATGGCCTTCCAGGGCGCGGAGGTGGTGGCCGTGCCGGCCGCGCGCCTGGACGACCGCTTCTTCGACCTCAGTACCGGTTTCGCCGGGGACATGCTGCAGAAGTTCTCGGCCTACCGGCTGCGTCTGGTCGTCCTCGGGGACATCGGCCACCACCTCTCGGCCAGTGCCGCCCTGCCCGACCTCGTGCGCGAGGCCAACCGGGGCAGGGACGTCTGGTTCCTGCCGGACTTGGACGCCCTCGCCGCCCGGCTGGCCTAGGACTTGTCCGGCGGCGCACCCCCGGCCGCGCGGCCCCCGGCTCAGCCCTCCTCGTCATCGTCGCCCTCGAAGGCGTCACCGATCTCGTCGACCACTTCGGCGGCAACCATGCCCCCGACGACGCCGACGGCCACACCCGCCGCGACTCCGGCCACCACCGCACCGGCGCCGGGGCCCGAGCGGCGGTGGGTGTCGTCGTGGTGACTGCCGTGGTGTTCTCCGTACGGGGACGGGGCGGCGTACGCCTCGTGTCCGGCGATGACCTGCTTCAGCCAGCCGTCGACCCGGTCGTTCCAGTCGGTCTGCGGGGCGGTGTGGTGGAAGGCTGTGAAGCGGTGGACCGTGTCGTGCCCTCCGCAGAGGAGGCCGGCGCGCTCGTCCGCCTCGATGACCACCTCCAGGCCGCCCCGGGCGGCGAGGAGCAGAGTGATCCGGTGACCGTGTGGTCCGTGACGGCTGTGACCGAGGAGCCCCGTGCCACCCCGCCGGGCGAAACCGCCCGGGAAGGTACAAGGGTTTCCCAACCGCACGACCGTTACGCGCAGTTCCGGCCATCAAGATCACCGGTTGCCGCCCGCCCGTCGAGCACTCACGCCACATCCCCCTCCGCCACGGCTCTTCCCCAGGTGACACCCCGTGTGATACCTGCCACTCCCGTTTGCTTTGCGGTCCCTTTAATATCGACGGGGTGGGTTCATAGCCCACCTCCGTCGTCGACCGGACGACCCGAACAGAGAAGGAGCTGCGGTACCGCAATGGGTGAACCTCCCAGTACGAACCGTGTCACCACCGCCCCGGCACACCAGGGGATGGAGGTGACACGGTGAGCGAAGTGATATTGCTCCTCCTCGCCCTCGGGCTGACCCTGGCCTGCGCGGTGTTCGTCGCGGCCGAGTTCTCGCTGACCACCGTCGAGCGCGGCGAACTCGAACGCGCCACGCAAGCCGGTGAGCGCGGCGCCGAAAGTGCGCTCAAGGCCGCCAAGCGGCTCACTTTCCAGCTCTCCGGCGCGCAGCTCGGCATCACCGTGACCTCTCTGGTCATCGGCATGCTGGCCGAGCCGTCCATCGCCGTGCTGCTCCGCGGCCCGCTGGAGGCTGTCGGGCTTCCCTCCGGCGCCGTGTCCACGGTCGCCACCCTCCTCGGTGTGGCCCTGTCCACCGTCGTCCTCATGGTGATCGGTGAACTGGTCCCGAAGAACTGGGCGATCTCCAGCCCGCTGGCGGTCGCCAAGGTCGTCTCGACCCCGCAGCGGGCCTTCACGGCCGCCTTCGCCCCGCTGATCCGGCACCTCAACAACACCGCGAACCGTGCCGTACGGCGGATGGGCCTGGAGCCCGCCGAGGAGCTGGCCTCCGCCCGTACGCCCCAGGAGCTGATCGCGCTCGCCGAGCACTCCGCCCGCGAGGGCGCCATCGAGGAGGACTCGGCCGAACTCTTCGTCCGCACCCTGAACCTGGCGGAGCTGTCAGCCGAGAACGTGATGACGCCGCGCGTCGATGTGCGGGCGCTGGAGGCCCACGCCACCGCCGCCGACGCCGCAAACCTCACGCTGGCCACCGGCCTGTCCCGGTTCCCCGTCTACCGCGACAGCCTGGACGAGGTCATCGGCACGGTCCACATCCGCGACGTCCTCGCCCTGGACGAGTCCGAGCGGGCCCGGACCCCGGTCACCGCGCTGGCCACCGAACCCCTGCTCGTCCCCGATTCGCTGCCCGTGGACCGGCTGCTCACCCAGCTGCGCAAGCACCGCACCATGGCCGTGGTGATCGACGAGTACGGCGGCACCGCGGGTGTCGCCACCGTCGAGGACATCGTGGAGGAGGTCGTCGGCGAGGTCCGCGACGAGCACGACCCCCACGAGCGCCCCGACCTGGCGCCCGCCGAACCCCTCGGCGACGGCCGCCCGGTCTGGGAGGCCGAGGGCAGCATCCGCCTCGACCAGCTCGACCGGATCGGGTTCAGTGCGCCGGAGGGCCCCTACGAGACGCTCGCCGGTCTCGTCGCGACGCGGCTCGCCCGCATCCCCGTCCGCACGGACCGGCTGGAGCTCAACGGCTGGCAGTTCGACGTCCTCGACATCGAGCACCACCGGGCCGACCGGGTCCGTATCACCGCGCCCGCCCCGGCGCTGGCCCTCGTGGAGGAGGACGCCCGATGACCGCCATCCAGCTCGCCATCGGCGCGCTCACCCTCCTGACCAACGCGTTCTTCGTCGGTGCGGAGTTCGCCCTGATCTCGGTGCGCCGCAGCCAGATCGAGCCCCAGGCCATACGCGGCAGCCGACGCGCCAAGAGCGCCCTGTGGGGCCTCGAACACCTGTCGGCCGCCATGGCGACCGCACAGCTCGGCATCACCATCTCCTCGCTGGTGCTGGGCGCCGTCGCCGAGCCGGCCATCGCCCATCTGCTGGAGCCGCCGTTCGACGCGGTCGGCGTGCCGGACGCGCTGGTCCACCCGATCGCGTTCGTGATCGCACTGACCCTGGCGACGTACCTGCACATGCTCATCGGCGAGATGATCCCGAAGAACATCGCGCTGGCCGCCCCCGTCGCCACGGCCCTGGCGCTCGGGCCCTCGCTGGTGGCCCTGACCCGGGCGCTGCGCCCGGTGATCTTCGGCATCAACGCCTTCGCCAACACGCTGCTGCGGCTCCTCAAGGTCGAGCCCAAGGACGAAGTCGCCTCGGTGTTCACCGACGACGAGCTCGTCCGGCTGGTGAAGGATTCCAGCGACGCGGGTCTGCTCGCCCCGGCCGACGGCGAGCGCCTGCGCGACGCCCTGGAGCTGGGCACCCGGCCGGTCGGCGAGGTGATGGTCCCGCTCGGCCGGACGGTCACCGTCGACCTCGGCATCACCCCGCAGGGGCTGGAGCGGGCCGCCGTCGCGTCCGGCTTCTCCCGGCTGCCGGTCACCGGACCGGACGACGGAATCCTCGGCTACCTCCACATCAAGGACGCCCTCGGTGTCGCGGAGCGCACCAAGCCGCTGCCCACGAGCGCGATCCACCCCGTCATCCGGGTCGAGATCGACACCCCGCTGGACGACGCCCTCACAGCGATGCGCGCCGCCGGTACGCACCTCGCGGCGGTCGCCGGGGACAAGGGCACGGTCATCGGCTTCGTGGCGATGGAGGACGTGCTGGAGGAGCTGGTGGGAGCCGCCGCGGTCTGACGGACCCGGGAGCGCCCGGCATCGAAGCGGAAGCCGAGGCGGCCCGTCGCGCGCACCTGCGCGGCGGGCCGCTTTCCGTGTGCCTCCGCGCGGCGGGCAGCCTTCGTCCTCACGTGCGCTGCGGGCCGCCTTCGTCCGTGCATGCCCGGCGGGCCGCTTTCCGGCCGTCGCGCCCGACCGCCGTACGGGCCCGCCCCGAACGCGTAAGCTCGGCGAATGGCCAAGTACCTTGACGTACACCCCGAAAATCCCCAGCCGCGCACCATCGCCACGGTGGTCGACAGCATCCGCTCCGGTGCGCTCGTCGCGTACCCGACCGACTCGTGCTACGCGCTGGGCTGCCAGTTGGGCAACCGCGACGGCATCGGCCGGATCCGGTCGATCCGGAATCTCGACGACCGTCACCACTTCACGCTGGTGTGCCACGACTTCGCGCAGCTGGCACAGTTCGTCCGTGTGGACAACGACGTGTTCCGTGCCATCAAGGCGGCGACGCCCGGCAGTTACACCTTCATTCTCCCGGCGACGAAGGAGGTGCCCCGCCAGCTGATGCACCCGAAGAAGAAGACGGTCGGCGTGCGCATCCCCGACCACGTCGTGACGCAGGCCCTGCTCGCCGAGCTCGGCGAGCCGCTGCTCTCCAGCACGCTGCTGCTGCCGGACGAGGAAGAACCGCTGACGCAGGGCTGGGAGATCAAGGAGCGGCTCGACCACGAGGTGGACGCCGTGGTCGACTCCGGCGACTGCGGCACCGAGCCGACCACGGTCATCGACTTCTCCGGTGACGAGCCCGAGATCGTACGCCGGGGCGCCGGGGACCCGTCCCGCTTCGAGTGATTCGAGTGAACGGCGCGTCGGTGGGTGCGGCGGGTCAGCGGCTGCGGGCCGCCCCCGCGCACCCCCTCCCCGGTGCGTGTCACCACAACGGTGGAACTCGCACCGGCGGTCGGCCGAGCGCCCGCGCCGAGCGGGACGCGAGCCCGTTCACCGCCGGACCGTCCGGGCCGGGGATGCGCGGCCGCCAGGCGCGTCGCAGGGTGGACCCATGGCGAATCCCCCGATCGTCATCCACCGGCCGACCCCTTCGGGCGGCCGCCGGGTGACCGTGCACTACGAAGGCCGGGACGAGATACTCGGGCTGGCCCACAGCGACCACGACGTCATCGTGTTTTTGACCGAGGCGGGCCTGGAGGAACCGGACCGGATCCTCGACAACCCGGTCTGGGTGGAGTGGCGGGGCGGCAGGGCCCACCGCTACGAGGCGGCCTGAGGCGTCGCAGCGCCGCCGAGCAGGTCGTGCACCTCCTCGGCGCTGATTTCCCGAAGCTCCTCCGCGAGCAGGATCCAGCGGGTGATACCCACGGATTCGAGGAACGCCAGGTCGTGCCCGGCGATGACGAGGGCGCCCTCGTAGGACTCCAGAGCGCTTGTCAGCTGCCGCACACTGGCCAGGTCGAGGTTGTTCGTCGGTTCGTCCAGCAGAAGCAGCTGCGGGGCGGGAGCAGCGAGCATCGTCGCCGCGAGAGCGGCCCGGAAGCGTTCGCCACCCGAGAGGGTGCCCGCGAGCTGCTCCGCGCGGGCCCCCTTGAAGAGGAACCGGGCCAGCTGGGAGCGGATCTGGTTGTCGGTGGTGCCGGGAGCCGTGCGGGCGACGTTCGCGGCCACGCTCGACGTGTCGTCGAGGACGTCCAGCCGCTGCGGCAGGAACTTCAGCGGCACGGACGCCGTCGCCTCGCCGGAGCTCGGTGCGAGCTCCCCGGACAGCGTCCGAAGCAGGGTCGTCTTGCCCGCTCCGTTACGGCCGACCAGGGCGATGCGTTCGGGTCCCGTCACCTGGAGGCCGGCCTCACGCAGCCGGCCGTAGGGGAGGCTCAGGTCCCGTACGGTCAGGACCGTACGGCCCGCGGGTACCGCGGTGTGCGGCAGGCTGATCCGGATCTCGGCGTCCTGGCGGACGTCCTCGGCGGCTTCCTCCCGGCGCTCGCGGGCCTCGTCGAGGCGGTCCTCGTGCAGCCCGCGCAGCCGGCCCGCCGACTCCTGGGCGGAGCGCTTGCGTTCACCGGCGACGATGCGCGGGGCGCGCCGCTGGGCGTCCAGCTTCTTGTCGTGGCGCTGGCGGCGGGCCACCTTGACACGGGTCTCCTCCAGTTCGCGCCGCTGACGCCGTACGTCGGCCTCCGCGGCACGCAGCGTGCGCCCGGCGGCCTCCTGCTGGGTGGCGAGGGCCTCCTGGTAGGCGGACCAGCCGCCCCCGTACCAGCTCACCGAACCGGAGCGGAGTTCGGCGATGCGGTCCACGCGTTCCAGGAGGTCCCGGTCGTGGCTGACGACGATCAGGATGCCGGTGCGCCAGGACTCGACGGCGTCGTAGAGGCGGCGGCGGGCGAACAGGTCCAGGTTGTTGGTGGGTTCGTCGAGGAGGAGGACGTCCGGGCGCTCCAGCAGCAGCGCGGCCAGGCGCAGCAGGACGGTCTCCCCGCCGGAGAGCTGTCCGACGGTGCGGTCCAGTCCGACACCGTCGAGCCCGAGGGAGCCGAGGGTGGCCAGGGCGCGTTCCTCGACGTCCCAGTCGTCGCCGACCGTGTCGAAGTGCTCCTCTTGTACGTCTCCTGACTCGATGGCGCGCAGGGCGGCTCGGCGCGCCGCGATGCCGAGCGCCCCGTCGACGCGCAGTTCGGTGTCCAGGGTGATGTTCTGGGGCAGATGGGCGAGGCGGCCGCCGACGGCGACGGACCCCGCGGTGGGCCGCAGCCGTCCGGCGAGCAGGCGCAGCAGGGTCGACTTGCCGGTGCCGTTGGCGCCGACCAGGCCGGTGCGGCCGCGGGGGACGGTGAGGGAGAGACCGTCGAAGGCGTTCGTGCCGTCGGGCCACCGGAAGGTGAGCTGGGAGGCGGCCACGGAGGCGCCGGGCGCGGTGGGATGGCTCATGGGGTTCTCGCAGTCGCAGAAGCGGAAGGAACGGGGCTTCGTATGCGAACAGCACGCGGCGACCGGGCCGGAGACCGGAGGAAAAGGTGGGAGGAGCAGTCCTGCGAAGGCGGGGAACGGCTCAGCACCGAGGTCGCATGCACGCGGAAGTCACGGACGGCAGATCTGCCGACAACGTCGTGACCAGGTACGGGCCTGGGCCGTACCGCGCGATGATCGCGGACCTCAGATGCGCAACGTCCACCTCTATCGGAGACAACAGGACGCGGTCAGGCTACCGGAGGCGCTGCCCGGGCGTCGAGGACGTTTCCTACGGGGTGCTCTGCGGGGCCGGTGCGGGGGCCGGGTCCGCGGCGGCGGGTGTGCGAGGTGCGGGCAGGTGGACGCCGGGCGGTACGACGGGGGTCCTGCGGATGGCGAGGGTGCCGAGGACGGCGGCGAGGCCCGCCAGGGCGAACCCGTAGGGCGGGGTGGCGCCCATGGGGTGGGTCTCGTACACCAGGGCGGCCGACAGCACGACCAGGATCGCGGAGACCCTGCCGTACGGTGCGGTGGCGGCGACCACCGCCATGCCCCACAGCAGGTACCAGGGCTGGACCATGGGCGAGAGAGCGACCAGGACGAGCAGTGAGAGACCCAGGGCGTGGGCGGGCGTCATGCTGCCCCGCATCGCGCGCCGGGCCAGCAGGACGATCACGACGAGCGCGGCGGCCAGGCCCAGGGTCTGCACGGCGGACTTGACCGGTGCCGGGTCGGTGCCCGCGAGCAGGTGCAGCAGCTCTCCGAGGCCGAGGCCGAGGTCGCTTGGGACGGAGAGCGCGGTGTGGATGTTCGCGGCGACGCCCTGGGTGTGGAGCCAGCCGAAACCGGTGCCGCCGATGAGCGTCGCCGCTCCGGCGACCGCGCACGCGATCAGGCCGGGCGCGAGGAGCCCCTTGGCCCAGCGGCGCGGCTGGGGTCCGGTGGCGGAGGCGTGCACGAGGACGCCGATGAACAGGAGCGCCACGGCCGCTGGGGACTTCACCATCATGGCGAGTCCGACGAGTGCGCTGCCGGTGATCCACCGGCCGCGCAGGGCCAGCACCAGTCCGGCGAGCATGAGGCCGATCATCAGCCCGTCGTTGTGCAGGCCGCCGATCACATGCATCAGCAGGAGCGGGTTGAGGGCGCCCAGCCACAGGGCGCGGCTCTCGCTGTGGCCGTGCTCGCGCGCCAGGCGGCGCAGTGCCCAGACGATCAGGATCAGCGAGGCGAGCGCGATGAGGCGCATGGCCAGGACAGCGGGGACGACCGTTCCGCCGGTGGTCCAGGCGACGGCGGCGGACAGCAGCAGGAAGAGGGGGCCGTAGGGGGCGGGAGTGTCGCGCCAGTGGTTGCCGACGCTCGCGGCCGCGTCGCCGCCGATGCCTCCGGGGTCCAGGGCGGAGGGGCCCACCGTGTAGACGTCGTGCCCTTCGACGACCATCGCGCCCTGGGCGATGTAGCTGTAGACGTCGGCGCTGTAGAGCGGGGGCGCGAGCAGGAACGGGGCCGTCCACCAGGCGAGGGTGACGAGGGTGTCACGGACGGTGGAGGCGGTCCTGCCGTACTGCCACCAGGCGACGACGAGCGCGGTCAGTCCGAGGTAGGCGAGGACGGCCGCGGCCGCCTTGGTGACGGAGCCGTGGTCGGTCCACAGGCCCCAGGGGTCGTGGGCCGGCAGCTTTCCGGAGAACCAGCCACCGACGGCGACCGCCAGCGATCCTGCCGCACCCAGCCGCCGGTGTCCGACCGCACTCATAGCCCACATGACCGGCCAACCTATCGGACGGCTCGCCGGGCGCCCGGGAGAGGTCCGGGAACAAGTCGGGGCGAGGCTCGTCGAGGTCGAGGCCGAGGTTCAGGACGGGTTCGAGCGGCTCTGCTCTTCTCGAACGGCTCGACCAAGACGTTCACCGGCGCGCTCATGTCCGCCCAGGCCGACGCGCTCCTTGCTGACGCTGAAGCCCCAGGCCCCCTCCGGTTTCGGCCGTCGCCCTCGCCCGCACAGCGGAGCATGGTGCGGGGCACGCCTCCCGGCATCGCCGTGCGCGACCGGTCTGCCGGTGCGGGTCAGCACGGCCGCGGGCCGCCTCCCACCGCACCGGTCTTCGGCCGGCTGTCCGGGCGTTCCGCGCCACGGTGGCCAACGCGGCGCCCGCGTAAACCTGTTGGCACGCGAAACCGGGCGTGCCAAGCTGCACCCGTAACGAAGGGGCGTAGCTCAGTGGCCAGAGCACCGGTCTCCAAAACCGCGCGTCGCAGGTTCGATCCCTGTCGCCCCTGCCCACCGCGTGCCGTCCGTCACCGTACGTCGCCGCGCCAGTCCCACTGGTGGCTGTCCGGTGCGCGCGGGCCGTACTCGGCGCGCCCGCCCGGTCCGTACGCACCGATCTCGGTGACCAGGCCGACGCCCTCGCGCAGGTCGGCCTCGCTCCAGTCGGTGACGTCCAGCAGCAGCCCGTCGAGCGGGCCGCCGACCAGCTCGCGGTAGTCGTGGCCCGGCCTCGGCCCGGGGTGGGGATCGTCGTGATCGGTGCCGTACACCCGTCGCTGCCTCATCAGCTCGTCCATGCGGGCAGCATCCCACCGGGCACTGACAACGGCTCGGCACCAGCGTCCATCCGGCCCCTCGCCGGGCCCCGGCACGGCCGCCGAGAAATTGGGTGAGCGCGCGCCCGCGCGGTGTGGCACGCTCCGTCGAATGAGCCTTCCACCGCGTCTGTCCCCTCTGCTGGAACAGTTCGACTTCGCCTGCGAGCGGCTCCTCGGCCGGCTGGCCGGCCCTCTCGTGGACAGCGGCAACGGTGTCGAGATCGGCGTCGCCGCGCTCGGCGACGACGAGTATCTCTGGGAACCCGTGCCCGACTGCTGGTCCGTCCGTCGCCGCCACGACGGGCCCGGGGCCCGGGCGACCAGCCTGACGGGAGCCGGGGACTGGGGCCGGGACTGGGCGGACTCGCCGCATCCCTTCCCGCCGCCGTTCACGACCATCGCCTGGCGGCTGAGCCATCTCAGCGAGATGCTGACACTGCGGGCCGACCACACGAACGGCACCCGTTCCCTGACGCGTGCGGGCTACCGCACCCCGGGGGACGCCGCCGGGGGCCTGGCCGCCTTCGAGGCCGGGGCCGCCGCCTGGCGCGAAGCCCTGCTCGCCGCCGACGACACGGCGCTCGACACCGTCGGACACAGCACCTACCCCAACGGCAGCGACGCCGAGGATCCGTTCCTCGACATCGTCTGGTGGGTCAACCAGGAAGTGCTGCACCACGGCGCGGAGATCGCCCTGATCCGCGACCTGTACCGCGCGCAGCACTCCTGAGCGGCGGACCGGGCGGCCCCGGTTCCCGTCGAGGTCCCGAGGTCGCCGCAGTCGCCGCCCCCGGACACCCGCCATATGATTCAGGGACTAACGCACCGCGGAGCGGCCCATGAACCGGCGTCGGACTCCCCGCTCAGTCAGCGCCGAGGACCTGCTCAACACCTTGCAGAACCTCACTGCCCGCGCTCGGCGGGAGGTGGAATTCCACCAGGCCAGAGTGGAACTCGCGCAGGCCCTTCAGCGAGACATGCTTCCGGCGACCCTGCCCGCGCTCCCCGGCCTCCAGTCGGCGGCCCGCTACGCGCCCGCCCGGCACGGCCTGGACATCGGCGGCGACTGGTACGACGGATTCGCCCTCGCGGACGGCGCCCTCGGGTTCGCCGTCGGCGACGTACAGGGCCATGACGTCGAGGCGGCCGCCTTCATGGGGCAGGTCCGGATCGCGATGCGTGCAATCGCGGGCACGGCGTCCGATCCCGGCGAGGTCATGGGCCGGACCAACGATCTGCTGCTGTCCGTGGACTCCGGGCTCTTCGCGACCTGTACGTTCCTGCGGCTGGACCCCGCGACCTGGGAGCTGCACAGTGCCCGGGCCGGGCACGTGCCCTGCGTGTGGGCCACCGTGGACGGGCGGTCCGGCGTCACGGAGGACCCGGGCGGAATGCCGCTCGGTATCCAGCCCCGGGAGGAGTACCCCGTCACCCGCCGCACCCTCGACTCGGACGGTGCGATCGTGCTGCTCACCGACGGGGTCGTGGAAGGCCCGTCGCTGCTGATCGAGGACGGTCTGGACCGGGTGCGCCGGCTGGTCGCGGCGCACGCGGGGGCCAGCGCGGAGCTGCTGGCCGACGAGGTTCTGGGCGCGGCGGAGCTGACGGGCCACGAGGACGACGCCGCCGTACTGGTCCTGCGGCACGCCGCCGCCCGCCGCGGACCGCGGTGACGCCGGAGCGTGCCGCGCGTGTCAGCTGCCGCCTCCCGCCGTGGTCGGTGTCTGATGAGTGCTGTGATCCGCAGCAAGAAAGCCAGACGTCGGGCCGTGTACGTGGCGCAGGTCCTGGGTGTGACCGGGGCCTACTACCTGTCGGGGCGGCTCGGGCTGATGCGCCAGGTGGTGATCGACGGCGCGGTGGTCACGCCCCTCTGGCCGCCCACCGGTATCGCCCTGGCCGCGCTGCTGTGCCTGGGGGTGCGGGTCTGGCCGGGGATCGCGCTCGGCACGCTGATCACCGTCGCCGACATCGGGGACGCCTTCACCATGAGCCGTCTGGCGATCATGCTCGGCAACACCCTGGCTCCCCTGGCCGCGTACGCCCTGCTACGGAAGGTGGGATTCCGCAGTGAGCTGGTCCGGCTGCGGGACGGTATCTGTCTGGTCTTCCTGGGGGCGTTCGCCGGGATGCTGATCAGCGCCACCATCGGCAGCTTCACGCTGCTGGCCGACGGCAAGGTTCCGCCGGGCCGGTTCTGGCTGGTCTGGTCGTCCTGGTGGGCGGGGGACGCGATGGGGGTCCTGGTGGTCACCCCCGTACTGCTGGTCCTGCGCCGGGTGCGGCTGCCCCGGCTGGACGACCGGTGGCTGGAGGCCGCCGTTCTGGCGGTTGTCGTGGTGGTGGCCGCGCTGATCTCGACTCGCAGCTCGCTGTCCATGATCTACCTGGTGTTCCCGGTGATCATCTGGGCGGCGCTCCGCTTCCAGCTGCCCGGCAGCGCCCCGTGCGCCCTGGTCGTGTCGGTGTTCGCGATCATCGCCGGTACGGACTCCCTGGGACCGTTCGCGGGCCACACCTTGATGGAGATCATGGCCAATCTGACGGTGCTCAACGGATGCGTGGCGCTGACCGCGCTACTGCTCGGGGCGACCGTCGCGGAGCACAAGAACATCCGCCGGGAGACGGAGCACGCGGTCGTGGAGCTGGAGGCCCTGGTCGATCAGCTCGCCCCGCTGTCCAGACCGGGCACGGGGCGGCAGTACGGGGACGGGCGGGAGCGCCCGTTCGGCGGTGGTTCGCACCCGGGGCGCTGAGAGCCCACCGGGGACGCACGTCCTTGGTCAGTACGGCAGGGGGCGGCCGGACGGGGTGCGCAGATCGAGCGGGGGTGGCCCCGAAGGGGGCGGGGGACGACGGACGACGACTCGGATGCGGCCCATTGCCACCACCTCCTCCTGGTCAACCGGTATGTGCCCAGTCGGCGCGGCTTCACACTTCCTGTCGTCCCCGACGGCTGAGGGGCGCTCCTGCCGCCGGTGGCGCGCGGATGCGGGGCAGGCCCGGTGCGGTGACCCTTGATGAGTGGGGGTGAGTCGAGGAGGAGGACGCATGTCCGCACTGGACAAGATCAAGAAGATGTTCAAGGGCCACGAGGACCAGGCCGGCAAAGGTGTCGACAAGGCCGGAGACATGGTGGACGACCGCACCCAGGGCAAGTACAAGAGCCAGGTCGACACCGCCCAGGACAAGCTGAAGCAGCAGTTCGGGGCGGACCGCGACGATGACGGCCCGCCGCGCACCTGAGCCGCTCCGCGGTTCAACGGGCGGCCGCACCGCAGACCGGCCCCTGTCGCGTAAACCCGTTCCATACACCTGTCCCGTGTACCGGTCCGTACCACAGAGAGTGATCTGTGGCACGGACCGGTACGCGTGGCGAAGGTTTTCGGGGATGTCCGCCGGATTCTTGTTATCGTCCCGCCCGCACCGCATCTCCCGAGTGTGGGAAGTGACAGCACCGGACCCCGGAAGAGTGAGCACAGCATGGGCAAGGATCTCCCGACGGCTTTGATCTCCGCGGCGCGGAGCGGCGATCAGCAGGCCAAGGACCGGCTCGTCGCGGCGTACCTGCCCTTGCTGTACAACGTCGTCGGACGTGCGCTGGACGGTCATGCGGATGTCGACGACGTGGTGCAGGAGACCGTGCTGCGGATGCTCCGGGGCCTCCCCGAACTCCGTGATCCGCAGCGGTTCCGTTCCTGGCTGGTGGCGATAGCCATGAACGAGATACGCCAGAACTGGCGCGAGCGGCAGTCGGGTGCGATGCCCGCCGACCGGCTCGACGACGCGTACGACCTCCCGGACCCGCGTGCGGACTTCGTGGAGCTGACCATCCTGGAGCTGGGGCTGACAGGCCAGCGACGCCAGGTGGCGGAGGCGACCCGGTGGCTGGACGAGGACGACCGCGCCCTGTTGTCCCTGTGGTGGCTGGAGACCGCCGGGCATCTGTCCCGGGCCGAGGTCGCCGCTGCCCTGGAGCTCACCCCGCAGCACACCGCCGTACGGGTGCAACGGATGAAGGCCCAGCTGGAGGCGGCGAGGGTCGTGGTGGGCGCGCTGGCGGCCGATCCGCCGTGCGTTCTCCTGGAGGACCTGGTCGCCGGATGGGACGGGGTCCCGTCCGCTCTGTGGCGCAAGCGGCTGGCCCGGCACGCCCGTGAGTGCACGGTGTGCTCGGGGCACGGTTCGGGGCTGGTGCCCGCCGAGGGGCTGCTCGTGGGGCTGGCCCTGGTCCCGGTGGCGGCGGCCGCCGGGGCGGGCGCGGCGCCGGAACTGCTCGCCGCGGCCGGTCTCGCGCCGCTGGGGCAGTTCCCCACGGGCGGTGTCCCACCGCTGGACCAGTACGCCACGGCCGGTGCCACGGCGCCGGAGCTGGTCGCGACGACCGCGCATCTGCGGGTGCCGGGCGCGGACGCCGACGCGCACGCCGATGTGCTCGGGTCGGGCCGCGCCGGGCGCAGACGGGTGCAGGCCCGGCGGCGCCGCCGGAACTCCGCCATCGCGGCGGTGGTCGCGGTGGCGGCCCTGGGCACCGGCGGTGCGGCGGTGCACCTGTACACCGACGGCGAGGACCGGGACGCGACGACCGTCACCGCCGACGCTCCTGCCCCCCGTACGGAGGTCCCCACGTCGGCTGCGGCGTCCCCGTCCGCCTCGGCC
Source organism: Streptomyces durocortorensis (assembly GCF_031760065.1). Taxonomy (NCBI): domain Bacteria; kingdom Bacillati; phylum Actinomycetota; class Actinomycetes; order Kitasatosporales; family Streptomycetaceae; genus Streptomyces; species Streptomyces sp. C11-1. The sequence continues at coordinate 7,111,071 of NZ_CP134500.1, read as the reverse complement.
TCCCCGTCGGCTTCCGCGTCCCCCAGCGCCTCGGCGTCGCCGAGCCCTTCTCGTACACCCAAGGCGAAGCCGAAGAAGAGCACCCCGCCGCCGCCTGCGCCCAGCTCCGCTCCCCGGGCGCCCAAGCCCACTCGGCCCGCCCCCGCGCCGCCCGCCCCCGCGGGCACCGCCGCGCAGGTCACCGAGCTGGTCAACGCGGAACGGGCGAAGGCGGGGTGCGGGCCGGTGAGCGTCAACGACCTGCTCAACACCGCGGCCCAGCGGCACTCCGCGGACATGGCGGCCCGCGACTACTTCTCGCACACGTCGCCGGACGGCACGGACCCGGGCGACCGGATCACCGCCGTCGGATACCGCTGGTCCACCTACGGCGAGAACATCGCCAAGGGGCAGCGGACGCCGGCCGATGTGATGAAGGCGTGGATGAACAGTCCGGGCCACCGGGCGAACATCCTCAACTGCTCCTTCAAGGAGATCGGTGTGGGCAAGCAGGAATCCGGCGACGGTCCGGTGTGGACCCAGAAGTTCGGAGCGCGCTGAGCCCCGGGCCGGAGCCGACCCCGGCTCCGGTGATCGTGCGGGGCTCACCCGCTGACCGGCTGATCCGGCTGATCCGGCTGATCAAGGGGTCATCCAGTGGCGGACCACTCGACGGGGGTGCGGTGCTGCGGGGCGCCTACCGCTCCCTCCACGCGGCGCACCGGTCGTCCGCGCACTGTGACTCCCTGTGCCCCTAGGATGCGGCGATGATCACTGAACTGCAATGCGTGGTCCTCGACTGCCGTGCCCCGCGGGAACTGGCCGACTTCTACGCGTCGTTGCTCGGCGGAGAGGTCGACCGGCCCGACCCGCGGTGGGACTGCGATACGTGCTGGTCCACGCTGCACACGCCCGGTGGGCTCGTCCTGGCCTTTCAGCGGGTGGCGGACCACCGGCCGCCCCGCTGGCCCGATCAGGATCCGCCCCAGCAGCTCCATCTGGACTTCGGCGTCGCCGACCTGGACGAGGCCCACGAGCAGGTCCTGGCCTGCGGGGCGTCCCTGCTCGACGCGGGGGACGACCGGCGCGGCTGGCGCGTGTACGCCGATCCCGCCGGTCACCCCTTCTGTCTGGTACGCCACTGAGGGACGGACTCGTGGAGCCCGCCCGGGCCCGGGTCAGCGCAGAAGCAGCGTCAGTACCGGCGCAGTGTCACCGCAGAAGCAGCGTCAGCACCGTGCAGACGCCGGTGGCCGCCCCCACCGTCGCGGTAGAGACTGCGACGCAGCGGGTCCGGAGCCGTGCGTAGCGTTCGGAGTACTCCTCGCGCAGTTCGTCCGCTCGGTCGCGGATGCGGGTGAGCGACTCCCGGGAAGCGTCCACCCGTTCGGTGACGTACACGCGCTCCACGTCCTCGCGCTGTGCCGTGGTCAGCCAGGGCAGTTGATCGGTGAAGCGGCGTGCCTGCCGCCGTGCCCCTTCGACCTCGGCGTTCCACAGCAGAAAGCCTTCGAGCTGCGCCAGGCCCCGGGCACTCTCCTTGTCGGGTTTCACCCGTCCTCCTTGTCCGTCGGGCCGTCCTTCCCGGTGGCCGCCCTCAATCCTGCTTGTCGCCCGGTGCAATGACCGTGGAGCTGTGGGGACGGTTGGACGCCTCGTCGAGAGCACGGAACGCGGGGTGGTGCAGGTCGAACGCCGGGGATTCGGACCGAATTCGCGGCAGGGTGACGAAGTTGTGGCGCGGCGGCGGGCAGGAGGTCGCCCATTCAAGCGAACGACCGTATCCCCAGGGGTCGTCGACCTCGATCTTCTTACCGTACTTGGCGGTCTTCCAGATGTTGTAGAAGAACGGCAGGAGCGACAGCCCGAGCACGAAGGACGAAATGCTGGAGATCGTGTTCAGCGCGGTGAACCCGTCCGCCGCGAGATAGTCGGCGTAACGCCGAGGCATTCCCTCGGCACCAAGCCAGTGCTGAACGAGAAACGTTCCATGGAATCCAACGAAGAGCGTCCAGAACGTCACTTTCCCAAGCCGTTCATCGAGCATCTTCCCAGTGAACTTCGGCCACCAGAAATGGAATCCGGCGAACATCGCGAAGACCACGGTACCGAAGACCACATAGTGGAAATGGGCGACCACGAAGTACGAATCGGAGACATGGAAGTCCATCGGCGGCGAGGCGAGGATGATCCCGGTCAGCCCGCCGAAGAGGAAGGTGACCAGGAAGCCGACCGACCACAGCATCGGGGTCTCCATCGAGATGGACCCCTTCCACATCGTGCCGATCCAGTTGAAGAACTTCACACCGGTTGGTACGGCGATCAGGAACGTCATGAAGGAGAAGAACGGCAGGAGTACGGCCCCGCTGACGAACATGTGGTGCGCCCATACGGTCGCGGACAGGCCCGCGATGGCGATCGTGGCCGCGACCAGGCCGATGTAGCCGAAGACCGGCTTGCGGCTGAAGACCGGGAAGATTTCGGTGACGATACCGAAGAACGGCAGGGCGATGATGTACACCTCGGGGTGGCCGAAGAACCAGAAGAGGTGCTGCCACAGCAGTGCGCCTCCGTTGGCAGGGTCGAAGATGTGGGCACCGAACTTACGGTCCGCCTCCAGCGCCAGCAGGGCCGCGGCCAGAACCGGGAACGCCAGCAGAACCAGCACACCGGTCAGCAGAACGTTCCAGACGAAGATCGGCATGCGGAACATCGTCATACCGGGTGCGCGCATGCAGATGATCGTGGTGATGAAGTTGACCGAGCCCAGGATCGTGCCGAAGCCGGAAAAGGCCAGACCCATGATCCACATGTCGGCGCCGATACCCGGCGAGCGGACCGCGTCGTTCAGCGGCGCGTAGGCGAACCAGCCGAAGTCGGCCGCACCCTGTGGAGTCAGGAAACCCGCGACCACGATGAGCGAGCCGAAGAGGTACAGCCAGTACGCGAACATGTTCAGCCGCGGGAACGCCACATCGGGCGCGCCGATCTGCAGCGGCATGATCCAGTTCGCGAACCCGGCGAACAGCGGCGTCGCGAACATCAGCAGCATGATCGTGCCGTGCATCGTGAACGCCTGGTTGAATTGTTCGTTCGAGATCAACTGGGTTCCGGGACGCGCCAGTTCAGCACGCATGACCAGGGCCAGCAGCCCTCCGACGCAGAAGAACACGAAGGAGGTGACGAGGTAGAGCGTGCCGATCGTCTTGTGGTCCGTGGTGGTCATCCACTTGATGACGACGTTGCCCGGTTCCTTGCGCCGTACCAGCACTTCGTCCTGGTCGGCAGCATCGGTCTCCACCGGTTGCGAGATGCCTCTCGTCGTCACTACGACGCTCCTTCGGTCGACGGCCCGTGCGGACTCGGCGACCAGAATGGACCCGCGGTGATCGGTGCGGTGGGACATCCCTCCCCGCCCGGCGCGAGCGGCGGGCAAGGACACTCAAATGGCCTACACCCGTGCGCCGCTCCGCGCTGCGCAGCCGGGCCAAATGCATGCCAACGTCCGGGACGCGACCGGATATTCCTTCCCCGGTGTCGGAATAGCTCCCCTGGTCGCGGAGTTGGTGAAACGACAGAACCACCTCTTCACCACTCGGCAAGCTTCGGAAGGTCGGACCCATGAAGATCGGTATTATCGGCGCGGGCAACATCGGCGGAAACCTGACTCGGCGCCTGACCGCCCTCGGACACGAGGTTTCGGTCGCCAATTCCCGTGGCCCCCATACACTGACCGCCCTCGCCGTGGAGACCGGTGCAACGCCGGTGGCCGCATCGGAGGCGGCGAAGGGCGCCCGCATCGTCGTCGTAACGGTCCCCCTCAAGGCCGTGCCCGATCTGCCCGACGGCTTCCTGGCCGGTGCAGCGGATGACGTCGTGGTCATCGACACCGGCAACTACTACCCGCAGCAGCGCGACGGCCGCCTCGCCGCCATCGAGGACGGGCTGCCCGAGAGCCGGTGGACCGAGCAGCAGATCAACCACCCGGTGATCAAGGCGTTCAACGGAACGTACGCCCAGGACATCCTGGACCAGGGCAAGCCGCAGGGCACCCCGGGCCGGCAGGCGCTCCCGGTCGCCGGTGACGACGCGGCGGCCAAACAGACCGTGCGTGACCTCATCGACGAGCTCGGCTTTGACACCGTGGACGCCGGAGGCCTGGATGAATCCTGGCGCCAGCAGCCCGGCACGCCGGTGTACGGGAACCGGGGCGATGCCGACGCGATCACGAAGGCCCTCGCGGAGGCGTCGCCGGAGCGTACGGCGGAGTGGCGCGCCTGAGAAGGGCGGGGCGGGGGGCCGGGGGGCCTGCTGTGAGCGGGGGCCATTATCTGCGATGGTCCGCTGTGGGCGGGGGGCCGGAGTACCCCCGGCCGCTCACGTCGGCCTGCCCTCCCTCATCGGACTCAGACCTCCCCCATCACGGTGACCAGAACGGCAGATGGAACGCAGCGGTGATCGGGGCGCTCACTCTCATACCTGGTGGGCCGACAGCTGCGGGCGGTGGTGACCGTGGTCGTCGAACCGGAGCCCCTACCGCCAGAGGTACTGCGGGGTCTGGCCGGGTCGTCGCGCATACCCGGGTCTGCGTGGCATACCCGACCTGCCGGCCGACGTACGGGTACGGGCACGGGTCGCGAGCCTGACGAGAGCAGCGGACACGTTGGCCGGCGCCCGGTACCGGAACCCGGCCCCTGGCACCGCCACCTGTCCCCCTGCCGCCCCGCCTCCACCATGACTACTCGCGAGTAAGGTGTGGGCTCGGGACATCGGATGTCGGCTCCACGGCCTGTCCGGCTCCCGGCGCTGGTCTGACTACGGCCGTGGACAAATGGAGTCGCGCCATGCCTCGCACCACGTCCGTAGCGGACAGCATCATCATCCACGCCAGCCCCGCCCAGGTGTACGAACAACTCAGCGACCCCACCGCGATGGGCCGCTGGAGCCCGGAGAACCGAGGGGCGACCGTGCGCGGAGAGCGGCGGAGTGCGTACGTCGGCATGGTCTTCGAAGGCCGCAACAAGCGAGGGGTGGCGCGCTGGACCACACGCTGCACGGTGACGGCGGCCGATCCGGGCGAGCGCTTCGCGTTCCGGGTCCACGCGATCGGTCTGCGGCGGCCGCGGCTCCGGGGGCCGATCGCCACCTGGGAGTACCGCTTCGAGGTAGTGGACGGGGCAACCCGGGTCACCGAGACCTGGACCGATGACCGCCGCTCCTGGCCGGACTTCCTGGCCCATGCCTTCGACCGCGTGGCCACGGGCGGGAAGACGTTCGCCCAGTTCCAGCGCGGCAACATCCGAACGACACTCAAACGCCTCAAGGCGGCTCTGGAGGAAGATGTCAGGGGGACCATCGCCCCGTGATGCGACGGGCGGCGGCGCGGTCTAACCGGCCCAGTGCGTCGGGCGGCTCAGGGCTGCGGGGAGGGCTGTTTTCGCGTTGCCCTTGGCCGCGTTGACCTGAGACTGGGTGAGGAACAGGCTCCCGGTGAGATCGGCGCCGGAGAGGTCCGCGTCGCGGAAGTCCGCCCCGATGAGGTCGGCCAGACGCAGGTCAGCACCGGCGAGGTCGGCGGCGATGAGGTAGGCCCCGCGGAGATCCGCTCCACGCAGGTCCGCGCCGCGCAGCCGGGCTCCGATGAGGTCGGCGCCCCGATGGTTGCGCTTCCTGCGGCGCGGCGCGGCGGCCCGGACCAGTTCGCTGGTGCGCAGGAGAAGGCCGGCGACCCGGTCCCGGTGGGTGGCGACATCGAGTTCCGCGAAGTCGACGGCGGGGCGCGCGGTGTGCCGTTCCGTCGCCTCCAGAGCTCGGCGGATCTCGCCGTGCAGCGGGCGGGCGGCAGGCAGGGCGAGCGCCTCAGTGAGATACCAGAGGAGTTCGTGGAGCTGGCGCATCACCGGGAACACCTGGAACATCTGCGCGGCGGTGTCGGGGGACGAACGCCAGTCTCGGCCGCCGTAGGTCACCTGGGAGACCTTCTGCCCGGCGCCGAAGCAGTCGTACACGGTGCAGCCGGAGAAACCCTCGGGCCGTAGCCGGGTGTGGATCCCGCAGCGGAAATCGTCCTGGAGGTTGGGGCAGGGCCGACCGGCGGGCTTGTCGATGGCGAAGTCGGAGGAGGCCGTCAGCGTCAGAGCGACACAGCAGAGGGCGAAACAGTTCGTGCAGTCCGCGCGCAGATCCTCCTGTGCCTTCCGTCCGGTCTCGGGCAGGGCGGTCGGATCGTCGTCGGGGACGTGGTCGGGCACGGTTGCGGGTCCTCGCTGGGTGGTGCTGCGGGAGGTGCGGCAGTGAAACTGGGGCAGTGGTTGCTGTGGTGGCTGGACACAGGATTCTAATGAGGGGGTGGGGCCGGGGCGAACCCGGTGCATGTTCATACGCCCTCCCGGAGGCCGATCGGCTCGGGCCACCTGCCCGATCCCGGGCACACTTGGCGCGTACGTATCACGCGGTGGGAGGGGTGCATGGACACCGAGGACAGCACCGGTTTTGAGCCCGCGACCGGTGACGGCCCGCCGTCGGGTGAGTCCGCCGAGCGGCGGGCCGCTTCAGTGCGGACCGCGCTCCAGGGGCTGCTGCAGATCCGTCGCCTCACCGGTACCGGAGAGGCCGATCCTGAGGCCGTACCGGCGCTGTGGGAACGGAAACGTCCGGTGCGGGCCGTCGCCCTGGCCCTGGAGAGTTCGGGGGCCGCTCCATCGGGGGTCGACGCGTCAGGGCGCCGGGTGGCGGCCGGGTACCGGGTGCTGGAGGGCGAGTCGGCTGGGTCGGTACGGGTCGAGTGGGCCGGGCCGCCGAGAAGCGGTGCTGTGCACGACGAGGAGGAGGCCCTGGCCGGTTGCGCGGCCGCGTTGCGGCGGCTCGGCTGGACGGTGCTGCTGTATCGAGGGCCCCGCAGGCGGCGATACCTGGAGGTCGAGCCCCCGGGCGGGTTGTCCGGTGGGCGCGGCGAGGCTTGAGGGGGCGTTGTCAGACCCATAGGAGATGCTTGACGGTCCGACAGCTCTGACGAGGGGATGCTGAGATGGACAAAGACGAGCTGGCCGCGGCGCAGGCGTACGTACGCCTGCTGGAGGCCACCCGGGCAGCGCTCGCGGACGCGGACGCCGCGCCGGTGTATCTGCCCTTGCTCACCTCACCGATGCGGGAGGCCGACCAGGCGCTGCGCAGTGCGGGGCTGACGGGGAATGAGGACAAGCTGTTCGCCCTCGTGCGGGCGTTGCAGCCGAGCCTGTCCGGCAGCGACAGATAGGCACTACGGGGTGGGGGCGGCGGAGCCGGAAGCCAGGCCGAGTTCCTGTTCGCCGGGGCCGAGGGGGGTGAAGAAGCGGGCGACCTGCTGTTCGTCGACCTCGGCCAGGGTCGCGGGCTTCCACTGCGGGCTGCCATCCTTGTCGATGATCCTGGCCCGGATGCCCTCGACGAAGTCGGGCTGTTCGAAGACCCGGCTGGACACGCGGAACTCTTGGTCGAGGACGGCCTCCAGGCTGTCCAGCCGGGCCGCCCGGCGGACGGCCTCGATGGTGACCTTGAGCGCGAGAGGCGACTTGGTCAGGAGTTCGGCCGCCGTGTCCGCCGCCTCGGGGACACCGCTGTCCCGCAGCCGCCGGATGATCTCCTCGACGGTGTCCGCGGCATAGCAGGCGTCGATCCAGGCGCGCTGCGCGGCGAGTTCACCGGCGGGCGCCTCCGTGGCGAACTGGCCCACAGCCCGGGCGACCTCGGCGGCGGTGTCCGTCGCGGCGAGGGCTTCGGTCAGCGCCGGCAGGTTCCGGGCCGGGACGTGGTGGTCGGCGAGGCCGCACAGGAGGGCGTCGTCCGCTCCGACGGACCGGCCGGTGAGGGCGAGGTGGGTGCCGAGTTCACCGGGTGCGGCGGCCAGCAGCCGGGTGCCGCCGACATCAGGGACGAAGCCGATGGCGGTCTCGGGCATGGCGACGCGTGAGCGTTCGGTGACGACGCGGATTCCGGCATGGGCCGACACTCCGACTCCGCCGCCCATCACGATGCCGTCCATCAGGGCGACGTACGGCTTGGGAAACCGGGCGATGCGGGCGTTGAGGCGGTACTCGTCGCGCCAGAACGCCAGGGACGCGCGGCCCGAGGCCCGCGCGTCGTCGTGAAGAGCGCGGATGTCGCCGCCCGCGCACAAGCCCCGGTCCCCCGCCCCGGCCAGCACCACGGAGACCACCGAGTCGTCCCGCTCAGCGCGGGCCAGGGCCTCGTCGAGCAGCCCCACCATGGTGTGGCTGAGTGCGTTGAGGGCCCGGGGGCGGTTGAGGGTGATGCGCAGGCAGTGGCCGTGCATCTCCAGCAGGACGGGCCGTTCATCGTTCATGCATGCGCTCCGCTCACTGGTCGCCAGGCCAGCTGGTCGCCTGGTCATCTGGACATCTCGCCGGTCACACGGACTGGGGCACCTGGGGCGGCCGTCCTGTGTCCGGTTCCGGACGGGCCTCGCCCGCCATTCTGCGACGCCCCGCCGGGCCGGGAGACCCGGGGGTCCGCCCTGGGAACCTCGTAGACGCGCAGTGCGCAACAAAAGCGTGAGCCGCTGTGGCACTCCGGTGGAAGCGGCTCGACAATTGAGGCCTACGGGGCGCACCGACGCACGGCCCCGCCGGACGACCTCCGGAGCAGGAATGACCGACGACGAACGGCGGCAGGACGCCGAAGCCTCTCCGCTCCGCCGGATCGACCGGAAGACCAACGGTGAGATCCGGCCGACGGAACGCCTTGCCATGAATCGGACCGGCAGCTTCGACTGGGATCTGGACGCCCGGACCCTGGACATCGACGAGGCCGGGCTGATGGTGTTCGGTGTGGATCCGGCGACGTTCGACGCGCGTCCGGGCACCCTGCTGGAGCACTTGGAGCCTGCGGAACGGGCGCGGCTCGACGTCACGATCGATGAGGCCATCACCGGCGGCAGCAATTCCTACAGCGTCCACTTCCGCGTACCGCTGGACGACGGGACCATCCAGTGGACCCATGTGCAGGCCCGCATCCTGCGTTCGAAGGACGGCAGGGCCCATCGGATCGTGGGGGTCGTCCGGGACGCGACGGCGGAAGTCACCCATTCGGCCTTCGTGCTCGATCTGGAAAAGCGGCGGCAGCGCCAGACCAACATCGTTGAACGCACAACGAGCGCGATGTCACGTGCCGTGACCGTGGACGACGTGACAGCTGCGCTCACCGGCCCCGGCGGGCTGGCCAGGCTCGGCGCGGACGGACTCGCGCTCGGGCTCGTAGAGAACTCCGCGCTGAACATCGTGGCGCTGAGCGGCGAGTCGCTGGAGGTGCTGGACGGGCTGGGCTCCGGCGATCTGGACCGCGATCTGCCCCTCGCGGACACGATCCGCAGCGGCCGCCCCCGGTTCATCACCTCCCTTGCCGCACTGGCCCGCCGGTATCCGGAACTGGAGCCACACCTGGGGAAGCTCAGGTTCCGGGCTGCCGCGTATCTTCCGCTGGTGGCACAGGCCCGGTCGCTGGGCGGACTGGCCCTCTTCTACCGGGAGCGCACGGTCTTCAACGCGGACGAGCGCATACTGTGCCTGGGCCTGGCCGCCATCGTGGCCCAGTCACTGCAACGGGCGATGCTCTTCGATGAGGAGCGGGAGTTCGCCACCCAGCTTCAGTCCGCGATGCTCCCGCCCCGGATACAGGACGTCGAGGGCGGCGAGATCGCGGTGCGCTATCACGCCGCTTGGAGCGGTCGGCAGGTCGGCGGGGACTGGTACGACGTGATCACCCTCCCCAACAACCGCTACGGGCTGGTGGTGGGAGACGTGCAGGGGCACGACACCCACGCCGCCGCGATCATGGGCCAGTTGCGCATCGCCCTTCGCGCGTACGCCGCCGAGGGGCACCCGCCGGCCACGGTCCTGGCGCGGGCCTCCCGCTTTCTCGCCGAGCTGGATACCGACCGCTTCGCGACCTGCACCTACGCCCAGGTCGACCTGGCGTCCGGGGCGGTACGGGTGGTCCGGGCCGGACACCTCGGTCCGTTGATCCGGCACACGGACGGCCGGGTCGGCAGCCCGCAGGTCCGCGGCGGCCTGCCGCTGGGCATCTCGACGGACCTCCACGACGAGGAGTACCCGGAGACCCGGCTCGATCTGGTGCCCGGTGAGACCTTCGTGCTGTACACCGACGGCCTGGTCGAGGAACCCGGCGCCGACCTCGACACCGGGGTGGACGCCCTGCGCAACGAGGTGAGCGCCGGGCCCGCGGGGGCGGAGGCCTTGGCCGATCATCTGTCGGAGCGGTTGTGGGAACGGTGGGGGTCGGGGGACGACGTGGCGCTCCTGGTCCTGCGCCGGAGTCCTGATGTGGGGTCGACCCACGCACCCCGGCTCCACCAGTACATCCATCAGGCGGACCCCGAAGGCCTCTCGGACGCCCGGGCGATCGTGCGGGAGGCTCTCGCCGACTGGCATCTGGCCGAGTTCGCCGACGACGCGGAGCTGGTCACGGGTGAGCTGCTGGTGAACGTGCTGCTGCACACCGAGGGCGGGGCCGTCCTGACGCTGGAGGTGCTGCCCGAACCGGTGCGGCGGATCCGGTTGTCGGTCCAGGACCGGTCGAGCGCCTGGCCTCGGCGGCGTACACCGGGTGAGACCTCGACCTCGGGCCGGGGGCTGCTCCTGCTCGACGCGGTCGCCACCCGCTGGGGTATCGAGCCGCGCGGGGAGGGCAAGGCCGTCTGGTGCGAGATCGGTCCCCCGCCTCCGGCGGCCACCACGCCCCCGTCGACGGCCAACGGCCAAGGATGAAAGGCGTGCCGGGACGAGGGGTGTGCCGTATCGCTTCCGCGGCGAGGCACACCCCTTGGACGCCGGAGCGTCAGTTCTGGTCGGTGCGCCGCTTGCGGACGGCCCAGAGGATGCCGCCGCCGGCCAGCAGCACCGCGACAGCGGCGCCGCCGATGACCGGCGTCGCCGACGACGAACCGGTCTCGGCCAGGTCCGGCGAGCCGGGGCTCGGGGCGGGCGCGGCGGGCGCGGACTCCGAAGGCTCCGCGCTGGGCGTGGCGCTGGGCGCGGGCGGCTCGGTGACCGCGGTCTCCGACGGCACCGGCTCGCTCGGGGTCGACTCGCTCGGCGTGGGCACGGAGCTCTCCCCGCACACCGCGGCCGTCTTCGTCTTGTCGATCGAGTGCTCGCCGTCGCCGTCGGCGTCCTTGACGACGAGTCGGACCGTCACCGGCTTGTCGTGCTCGGGAAGCGTCAGCTTCCGGTGGAACTCACTGCCGAACGTCTCCGTGGGGAGCAGGTCCTTGCCGTCCACCGAAACCGTCACCGTGTTGGGGACGTCGCTCGTGTAGTTGGTGAGGTCGATGCTCACCTCGGAGCAGGTCACGGCCCAGGCGGGGGTGTGAGCCGTGGCCGGACCGGCGGAGAGGACGCCTCCGGTCAGACCGACGACCGCAGCGGCCACGAGAGCTCCCGCGCCACGCCACGATCTCCTGGGTATGGTCATGGGTTCTTCCTCCAGATGAATCTCCGCCCGAATGGCGGTGGGGCGCACAGTACTGCCCCCACCCCGGGAGATCGCAGCCACCCCGCACATCTCTCCGCCGGACCAACTCCTGCCATAGGCCCGCTACTTCTGACAAGGCGGACAGCCGTCCCGTCGTGCTGCCCTCAGGCGGTGGCCGAATGAGAGGGTGGCTCACACACGCCCTCTGTTCCGCCTGCGCGCCTTGACCTGGAGCCTGACCCTTTCTATGCGCTTGCTGCTGATCCGCCACGGCCAGACACCGTCCAACCTCGGCCACTTTCTGGACACGGCGCGGCCCGGGCCCGGTCTCACCGATCTGGGTCTGCGTCAGGCCGCGGCCCTGCCAGGGGCTCTCGCCGGGGAGGACATCGCCGCTCTGTACGCCTCCACCTTGACGCGTACGCAGCTCACCGCCGCTCCCCTGGCCGACGAGCAAGGCCTCGACGTACTGATCCGGGACGGCATCCGCGAACTTTCGGCCGGCGATCTGGAGATGCGGGCCGACGAGGCAGCGGCCCGGCAGTACCTGACGACCGCCTTCGCCTGGTCCGCCGGGGACACCGCACGCCGGATGCCCGGCGGTGAGAACGGCGTCGAGGCCCTGTCGCGCTTCGACGCGGTGGTGGCCGAGGCAGCAAGCTCCCTGGCCGCCGGCGCACCCGGCGCTCCCCGGACCGTGGCTCTCGTCAGTCACGGCGCCGCGATCCGCGTATGGACCGCCGCCCGCGCCCGGAACGTGACGGTCGCGTTCGCCGCCGAACATCGTCTGGACAACACGGGCGTGGTCGTCGTCGAAGGATCGCCCGGCACCGGCTGGACAGCCCTGTCGTGGGCTGGGACGGTCGTCCCTCCGATCACCGCGAACGGCTCGGAGGGCGCCGGTCCGGCGGGCCGGGCGTTCCCGACTCCCGGCAGCTGACTGTCACAGGGCCTTGTACATGATGTGCAGTCCCACATAGCCCTCGGTCGGATGGTTGAAGCCCTCCGGAAGGGTGCCGATCACATCGAAGCCAATCGACCGGTACAGCTTGACCGCGTGGGTGTTGGTCTCGACCACCGCGTTGAACTGCATCGCGCGGTAGCCCTCGGCGCGAGCCCATGCCACCGAGTAGTCGCACAGCGCCCGCCCCACGCCCCGGCCGGAGTGCGCGGGATCGACGAGATAGGTGCCGCTGGCGATGTGCGAACCGTTGCCCATGTGATTGCGGTTCATCTTCGCCGTGCCGAGCACTGTCCCGGCCTCGTCGACGGCGACGACCACGCGGCTCGGCGCCGCGACATACCACCAGCCTTCGGCGTCCTCCCTGCTGAGATCGAGCGGGTAGGTGAGTGTCTCGCCCGCGGCAATGATCGAATGAAAGAACGGCCAGATGGCGGGCCAGTCCTCGCGGGTTGCTTCCCTGATCAACATCGGCACAGCATGGCTGATCCGAGGGCCGTTCGCGAGGACTTATCCGGCGCCCCGGCCGCGCCACCCCAACCTGGCCAGCAGCCCCCTCCCGCATGGCCTTCGCGTTACCACCGCCCGTGCGGGTCCAGGTGGTGGTGTGGGCGTGGGTGTCTGTGCCGTTGCTCGTGCCGGGGCGGGAGGCGGTGCCACTACCCGTACCGGTGCCTGCGCCTTCGTCTGCGCCTCTGCCTCTGCCTCTGCCTCTGCCTCTGCCCGCGACCGTACCCGTACCGGTGTCGTCCGAGGCCTTGCGCCGTCTCCGGGACGTGGTGCGGGCCGGTCCTCGCGGGCCCGGTCCAGCTCCAGAGTCAGGTTGACCCGCCGCCAGAGGAGCTCGTCGGGGTCGTCCGCCAGCAGCAACTCCCCCATGGCTTCCCTGGCCGCCGTGGACGCCGGGCGCCCGAAGACCGGCTCCGGCCGGACCCGTACGAGATAGCCCCGTTCATAGGGGTCCTCCACCACCTCCGCCAGTTGCACAGCGTCAAGCGCCGATGCCTGGACCGCCGCTCGCGCCCACGCGTCATCCGTACGGCACAGCAGCCGGTCGATGCGCTGCGAGCGCCAGTTGCGCGCCCGCCAGTCGGCACCCGCCTCCAGCATCGAGCGCATCCCCAGCGGCGTCCGCCCGGCGAGCAGCTCCGGCTCCCGGAGCGCCAGGGCGGCGAGTTCGTCGGCGAGGTAGAGCCAGACCACCGCGCGATACCGGTTCAGATAGAACGTGACCGGCGAGACGCAGCCCGCGCGCGCCAGCCGGGTGAACCGGGCCGGAGCGATGCCGAGCAGGTCGGCTCCTTCGGCGGTGCCGACCGTCCGGACCCGTTCCGCCAGGTCGTCGGGGAACCCCGGCTGCTCGCGCAGGCGCGCGATCTCCTTCTCATGCACCCGGGGCCGCCCGCCTCCCGGCCCACTGCCGACAGTGATCAGCCCCAGGTGCACCGCCAGCTCGAACTCGGCCCGCCGGAGCCCCAGCTCCTGGGCCGCGCGCCCGGCGGCGACCGTCGCCGCCGGGGTGTCGCACGGCGGCAACGCGCCTGCGTCCAACCCCCGTTCGGCGGTCTGCCCGGTGTGCTGCCGGATCGCGTCCTCGCCCAGCGCACCGCCGGCCCCGCCATACCCGCGGGTCGCTTCCTTGATCGTCATGACCGTCCTCCCCCGTGCGGCTCGAATACTCTCCGTGATCACGGTAGCCCGAGGGAGTCATCTCGCGTCGACCCTGTGGATAACTTCTCGCCGACAGCGATACGCGCAGCTCAGAAGGGGCTGATGCCCTCCGGTCCACCCTGGCGCACGGCGACGCCGAGGTGTTCGCCGACCCGGTTGACGAGGAGGGTCATCTCGTAGGCGACCTGTCCGACATCGGCCTCGGCCGCGGTCAGCACGCTCAGGCAGCTGCCGTCCCCCGCCGCCGTCACGAAGAGCAGTGCCTCGTCGAACTCGATCATCGTCTGGCGGGCCCTGCCCGCCCGGAAGTGGCGTCCCGATCCGCGCGCCAGACTGTGGAGGCCGGAGGAGACCGCCGCCAGGTGTTCCGCGTCCTCGCGGGCGAGCCCGGTACTGGCGCCGGTGACCAGTCCGTCGTTCGACAGCACCAAGGCGTGCCGTATGTGTTGCACCCTGCCGGTCAGATCGTCAAGGAGCCAGTCAAGTCCTCGGTCAAGCGCCACTGCTCGTCCTCCCCGTACCTTCGTTCCCCGTACCCCGCTACGCGCGTAAGCCTCGCGCACGGGTCCCGCAGGGGCAAGCGCCCCCCACCGCCCGGGGTGCCGCTTCGCGCCAAGCGGACAGCGGGCTCAGGATGGGCGCATGGCACATCACATGACCGATGAAGAATGGCGGGCCTTCCTCTCGGAGGGCACCCGCACCGCGAAGATCTCGACGGTGCGGGCCGACGGCAGTCCGCATATCGCTCCCGTCTGGTTTCTGCTCGACGGCGACACAGTGGTCTTCAACACCGGCAAGGGGAGCGTGAAGGGCCGCAATCTCGCGCGCGACGGACGATTGGCCCTGTGCGTCGACGACGATCGGCCTCCGTACGCGTTCGCCGTGGTACAGGGCCGTGCCGAGCTGAGCGAGGATCCCGCGGAACTGCTGCGGTGGGCGACGCTGATCGCAGGCCGCTACGTGGGGGCCGACGCCGCCGAGGAGTTCGGCAGGCGCAACGGGGTGCCCGGTGAACTGGTCGTGCGGGTGCGCATCGACAAGGTGGTCGCGATGGCCGACATGGCCGGCTGAGCGGCGCGGGCCTGCCCGGGGCCCGTCAGCCGACGGAGTCGAGGAGCCGGGCGGTGTGCATCCGTCCGGCGTACTCGACCGTACGGATCAGGACGTCCTTGCCGGAGTCCCGGTCGCGGGCGTCGCACAGCACGACGGGGGTACCCCGGTCCAGGTCCAGGGCGTGCGCGACGTCGTGTTCCGTGTGGGCGGGGGCGTCTGCGAAGCGGTTGACGGCGACGACGAACGGTATGCGCCGGTGCTCGAAGTAGTCGACGGCCGCGAAGCAGTCCGCAAGCCGACGGGTGTCGGCGAGGACGACCGCGGCGAGGGCTCCCTCGCACAGCTCGTCCCAGAGAAACCAGAAGCGGTCCTGGCCCGGCGTGCCGAACAGGTAGAGGGACAGGCCCGAGTGGATGGTGATACGGCCGAAATCCATCGCCACCGTCGTGGCGGTCTTCCGCTCCACCCCGTCGGTGTCGTCCTGGTCGCGCCCGCTCTCGCTGAGCAGTTCCTCCGTGCGCAGCGGGCGGATTTCGCTGAGCGCCCCGACCAGCGTCGTCTTCCCGGCTCCGAAGCCGCCCGCCACCACGATCTTCAGGGTCAGTGCGATGTCCCGGCCGCTCCCGGTACCGGTTCGGTCGGCGTGGGGGCTCTCGGCGCTGTCGAATTGCTCGGAGGGCATGCGTCACTTCTCTCACGAGTCGTTCGGAAATCGCTACGGTGCGACAGCATGACAACCGGCCGCCCCCACCTGAGCGGGTTGATCGCTCTTGACCGATGCGGCTTGATCATGGTCACCCCTTGCCTTGTTCCACCCTCTTTCCGTCCTCTTCCTGCCCTCCTATGGGCAGGCCCGGTGCTCCTCACGGGCCCCAGGCCAGTCCAGCATGGCCCCTACACTGGCCTTTTCGGCCGCCGGTGACAGGAGAGACAAGCGTGTCGACAGGTTCCGACGGCGGCTTCCAGGATCCGCCCGCGGAGGTGCTGGCGGAGGCCGCAGCAGCGTTCGGGCTCCTGGCGACACCGGCACGGCTGCACATCGTGTGGGCGCTGGCCCAGGGAGAGAGCGATGTGACCGGGCTCGCCGAGCGGGTGGGCGGCACCCTTCCCTCGGTCAGCCAGCACCTGACCAAGCTGAAGCTCGCCGGACTCGTACGCTCGCGCCGCGAGGGCCGGCGGCAGGTCTATCTGGTCGACGATCCCGATGTGGTGACGGTCGTCCGGCTGATGGTCGGCCAGCTCGCCGAACGCGCCGGGCACCCCGCACGGGAACCCGTCCGCCTGCGTGAACTCGGCGCCTGAGGGCAGCGCAGCCGCGGGTCCCGGACACCCCACCCCTGGCACACCGGCCCCCGTCACGCCGTTTCCGCGCCCTGTCGCGGGCGCCGGAACGGGGTCGGGCGGCCGCCCTGACGGACCGGCCTCTGTCTCCGGCACCGGTCCGACCCCCCTGCACATACTGCGTGCCCTGGACAGCGGGCCGCGCGGGCTCCTGGAGACCGAGGCCGAGGACCGGCTCGGCCGGACCGGGGAGAACACACTGCCCGCCTGGCGGCCCGTCCCCTGGCCCCGGCGCTTCGTGCGCAGCCTCCGCGATCCCTTCACCGCCGTACTGCTCTGCCTCGGCCTCGTCTCCGCTCTCGTCTCCGCCTGGGGCACCGCCTGCGTCACCCTGGCGCTCGTCGGGGTCAGCTGTCTGCTGCGCTCGGCCGAGGAGCACCGCGCCGACCGGTCCACCGCGGCGCTGCGGGAACTGGTCGCGACGACCGCGACCGTGGTGCGCCGCGCCTCCCCCGACTCCCCGCCCCGGGAGCGGGAGGTTCCGGTGGCCGACCTCGTACCGGGGGATGTGATCCGTCTGGGTCCGGGCGACCTCGTCCCCGCCGATGTGCAGTTGCTGCGCGCCGACGGCCTCACCGTGCACCAGTCGGCCCTCACCGGGGAGTCGGCTCCGGTGCCCAAGCACGCCGTCGACATCCCGGACCCGGCGCTGTCGGGGGCCGGGCCGTTCGCGCAGCCGCAGTGGTGCTTCCAGGGCAGCAGTGTCACGTCCGGCAGCGGTACGGCGGTGATCGTGGCCACCGGCGGGGAGACCCGGTTCGCGGCCGCCCATGACGGCCGGGCCCGGCAGCGGGGTACGAGCGCCTTCGACCGTTCGGTGCAGGGGATCTCCTGGACCCTGATCCGGTTCATGCTGCTGACCCCGCCCCTGGTGCTGATGGCCAACGCGGCGCTGCGCGGCCGCGGCCTGGAAACCCTGCCGTTCGCCGTGGCCGTCGCCGTGGGAATGACCCCGGAGATGCTCCCCGTCATCGTCACCACCACGCTCGCGCGCGGCGCGGCCCGGCTGGCGCGCACCAGCGGGGTCATCGTCAAGCGGCTCCCCGCCCTGCACGACCTCGGGGCGGTCGATGTGCTGTGCCTGGACAAGACGGGCACGCTGACCGAGGACCGGCCCGTCGTGGCGGGGGCGACGAACGGTGCGGACCGGCCCGACCCCGACGTGCTGCGGTGGGCGGCGATCGGTGCCCTGTGGACGCTTCAGCTGGCCGAGCTGCCCGCGCCCGACGCACTCGACGAGGCGGTCCTGGACGCGGCCGAGGAGTGCGGTCCGCCGTCCGCGGGGGGTGCGGTGGCCGAGGCGTACGAGGGCGTGGCGGTGGTGCCCTTCGATCCGGTGCGCCGCGTCGCGACCGCCGTGGTCCGGCGGCCCGGCAGGCTCGGCGTGCACACCCTGGTCACCAAGGGGGCCGTCGAGGCCGTGCTCCAGCGGTGCGCGATGGATGAGGAGGAACGGGACCGGCTGCTCGGGCTGGCGAACCGCAAGGCCGAGTCCGGGCTGCGCCTGCTGGCCGTGGCCCGCACCGACCGGGCGTCCCGGCCGGGTGCGTACACCCCTGCGGACGAACGGGGTCTGACGTTTCTGGGTCTGATCGCGCTGCGGGACGTCCCGGCTCCGAGCGCCGCCGACGCGCTCGCGGTGCTGGCCCGGCGGGGCGTGGCGGTCAAGGTGCTGACCGGCGACCACCCGGGCACGGCCGCCCGGGTGTGTGCGGACCTCGGACTGCGCCGGGCGGGCTCGGCCGACGGCTGCGATGTGGTGACGGCCGAGGTCGTGGACACGCTGTCGGAGGCCGAGCTGGCCCGGGTGGCCGACCGGGCCACCGTGTTCGCCCGTTGCACACCCCAGCACAAGGCGCGGATCGTCTCCGCCCTGCGCGCCGGTGGCCGGACGACCGGATTCCTCGGCGACGGCGTCAACGACCTTCCCGCCCTGCACGCCGCCGATGTCGGCATCTGTCCCCGCAACGCCGTCGATGTGGCCCGGGAGGCCGCCGACGTCGTGCTGGCGGAGAAGGACCTCACCGCCATCGACCGGGCAGTGCTGGCGGGCCGGGGCAGCAGCGGGAACATCGCCACGTATCTGCGGATCACGCTCTCGTCGAACCTCGGCAATGTCATCGCCATGCTGACGGCCGGGCTGCTGCTGCCCTTCCTTCCCATGCTTCCGGCGCAGGTGCTGGTGCAGAACCTGTGCTTCGACGCCGCTCAGCTGGCCTTCGCGTTCGACCGCCCGGCGGCGTCGGCACTGCGGCGCCCCACCGTGTTGCGGCCGCGCGACTTCCTGCGCTTCATCACGGGGTTCGGTCTGCTCAACACGGCCGCCGACCTCGCCACCTTCGGCGTGCTCGCGCTCGCCCTCCACCAGACGTCCGGGGACGGCGGGGAGGCGGCGTTCCACGCCGGATGGTTCACGGAGAACCTGCTGACCCAGGCTCTGGTCATGGTCCTGCTGCGGACCGGTCGCAGCTCCGCTGAACGGCGGGCGGGCGGCCCGCTGCGGGCTGCCGCCGCGGGTCTCGCGGCGGTCGGGGTCCTCCTCCCGCTCACCGCGCTGGGACCTGTGCTGGGCATGAGCGCGCTGCCGCCGCTCTACTACCTGCTGCTCGGTTCCGTCCTGGGGCTGTACGCGATCGGGCTCACGGCCGCGCGCAGGCGCTACGACAAGGCGGTCGACGGGCACTGAGGGGTCACCCGCTTCCCAGGACCGCGACGGTTGTACAGTTGCGCAATACGGCAAGTGTTGCCGTGTCGACGGAGAAGAAGGGCGGGACCAGAATGTTGCGCAATGGCCTGGAGCCCTGGCACCTGTTGATCCTGGCTGTCGTCGTGGTCGTCCTCTTCGGCTCGAAGAAGCTGCCCGACACCGCCCGCTCCGTGGGAAAGTCCCTGCGCATCCTCAAGAGCGAAGCCAAGGCGATGAGGGACGAGAACGCCCGCTGACGACCACTGACGCGGGGGGAAGGGCCGTTCCGGAGCCTCCCCGCAGCCGTTCATTTCATGGCTTGCGCAATCCGGGAACCCCGGGGGCCGCGCCGGGCGTTCTGGCACATAGCGGCTGAGTGACAGCAGAACAGCACCGAAGCACTGGAGGAAGTTCATGGGTGTGACCCTGGCAAAGGGCGGCAACGTCTCCCTGTCGAAGGAGGCTCCCGGCCTGACCGCCGTGACGGTCGGTCTCGGCTGGGACGTACGGACCACGACCGGCGCCGATCACGACCTGGATGCCAGTGCGCTGCTGTGCTCCGAGGCGGGCAAGGTCCTCTCCGACGCCCACTTCGTCTTCTACAACAACCTCAACAGCCCTGACGGTTCCGTCCGTCACACCGGCGACAACCTGACGGGGGAGGGCGAGGGTGACGACGAGTCGGTCGAGGTCGATCTGGCATCGGTCCCCGCCCAGGTCGCGAAGATCGTCTTCCCTGTCTCGATCCATGACGCCCAGAGCCGGAGCCAGAGCTTCGGTCAGGTGCGCAACGCGTTCATCCGCGTGGTGAATCGCGCCAACGGAGTCGAGCTGGCGCGCTACGACCTGAGTGAGGACGCCTCGACCGAGACCGCGATGGTCTTCGGCGAGCTGTACCGGCACGGCGCGGAGTGGAAGTTCCGGGCCGTGGGCCAGGGCTACGCATCGGGGCTGGCGGGCATCGCGACGGACTACGGCGTCAACGTCTGAGACGTCCGAGTGGATGGAGGGCTTTCACGGAACCGGCAACCGCCGGTTCCGCCTCCAGTGCGCGATCATGTTCGTATGACCGACGAACACACCGCCCACGTCCTGGACTTCTTCACACCGCGTGCGGCCGACTGGGACAGCCGGTTCCCCGACGACGGACCCGCATATGCCACGGCGGCCGGCATGCTCGGGCTGCGTCAGGGTGACGCCGTACTCGACGCGGGCTGCGGCACGGGGCGCGCACTGCCCGCGCTGCGGGCCGCGGTCGGGCCCGGCGGTACGGTGCTGGGCGCCGACCTCACCCCCGCCATGCTGGACGCGGCGGTCAGGGCGGGCCGGGCGGACAGCGGGACCCTGCTCCGTGCCGACGTCGCCCGGCTGCCGCTGCGCGACGGGGCGCTGGACGCGGTGTTCGGGGCCGGGCTGATCTCGCATCTGGCCCGGCCGGAGGCCGATCTCGCGGAGCTGGCCCGGGTGGTACGCCCGGGCGGGGTGCTGGCCCTGTTCCACCCGATCGGCCGGGCCGCCCTCGCCGCGCGGCACGGACGCCCCGTCACCGATGACGATCTGCGGGCGGAGCCCCGACTGCGGGTCCTGCTGACCGATGCCGGCTGGCGGCTGCACTCGTACACCGACGAGGACGACCGCTTCCTGGCTCTCGCCGTCCGTCGGGCCTGAACCCGGCGGCGCAGGCGGGGATCATTCCACGGGCGCCTGTGACGGCCCCCGATGGCCGGGGATCGGGCAGCCGCGGACGCCCGGAGTGGGGAACGTGCCGAGTGCGGCGATCTTGTACCCGTCCGGATATCCCTTGATCTCCGGGTTCTGGCGGGCGTAGTGCGGCCTGCGGCGGGGCGGCAGGAGCCGAACGGCCCTGGCCCTGATCCGCAGTGCCCCCCGGGTCAGCCCCCGGGCCACCGGCCCCGGGCGGCGGTAGCGGAACGTCCTGAGCAACGAGTCGTCCAGCAGTGCCAGGCTGGCGCCCCGGACCACTGGGGCGAGCGGCGCCGGATACCAGGACCCCATCAGCGCCAGCGTGGCGTCCGAGACCCTTCGACCCCCCTCGTCCCAGCCGAAGTGCTCGTGTTCGTAGGCGTCGAGCACACGCTCGAAGTCCTCGTAGGTCTGCGGGACGTCCTTGATTCCCATCCGGGCGCCGAGTGTGCGGTAGTAGGCGGCGAAGGCCCGCAGCTCGTGGTCGCAGAGGCGACGCCAGCCGAAACTGTCCAGCCAGCGCTTCGGGGTGACGACGAAGGTGCACAGGACGTAGCGCATGTCGTCGTTGCTGATGGCGTAGCTGCGGTGCATCTGGTTGATCCGGCGGACCGCGGTGCGGCCCTCCTCGGTGTCGAATCCGTGCTCCACCACCGCGTCGAGGAGCAGGGCGGTGTCGTCGTACCGCTTCTG
Organism: Streptomyces durocortorensis; assembly: GCF_031760065.1. NCBI lineage: Bacteria > Bacillati > Actinomycetota > Actinomycetes > Kitasatosporales > Streptomycetaceae > Streptomyces > Streptomyces sp. C11-1. The sequence goes on along the minus strand of NZ_CP134500.1, from coordinate 7,089,496 downwards.
CGTACGCTCCGTCAACTCCGCTGTCTCGTCCAGGAGTCGGCCGATGCTGGGCACGGCATACGTGCGGTAAAGGGCCAGTTCGAGGGCGCGGGTGATGTCCCAGGGGAACTCGTAGGTGACGGTGAGGCGGTAGATCTCCAGGAAGTCCCGCTCCGGGTCGAGTCGCTGAATCTCCTTCAGCCGGTCGTACCTCTTCGCCACGCTGTCCCCCTCGTTCGGCCGGTTGCGTCCAACCTTACGCGGAACGTCCCGCACGCCCCCTCTCTGCGGGTGCCGAGGCACCCGGACGAGTCGGGCGCGTCCGGATTCCCCCTGCTCGCCGGGGCCTCGACGAGGGGGTTACCGACTGGTTAGGGTGCGCCGACGGACCGAGGGACACCAGGAGCACCCTAGGCAACGCAGGACCGCGCGACGGGCGGCCGATCGATGAGGACGGGGAGGACACCGTGACGGGTACGGACGATGCTGCCGCCGACGACGACGCGCTGCTGGTGCTGACCGCGCTGCTGCTGACGCCCGCGCGCTTCCCGAGTGTGCTCGGGGACGACTACGTGGCCGCGTGCGACGCGCTCGCCCTCGAACCGTACGAGGAGGGCTACGGCCTGGTCCTCGGGCAGGACAGCACCGGGGCCCGGTGGACGGTGGTCGTGGAGGACGTCTCGCAGGTGGCGGTCGCCGTCGCCGCGTGGGACTGCGGGATGGAGCACGACCTCTCCCCCGACGGCCGCTCCGTGGTGTGCGCGCTGCCGGGCTGGCCGCTGGACCTGGCCGTCGCCGCACCCGGTGTCCCCGAACCTCACGACCCGAAGACGGACGGGGAGGGCCCCGCACCGCTCACCCCTCCCGCGGCGGACGCCTGGGGCCCCGCACACCGGCGGCTCGGGGCGGACGAGGTGGCCGCCCAGTGGTCCCTCTGGCGCGAGCAGATCGACGAGAACGCGGCGGCCGATCCGGGGCACCCCGATGCGGCGCCAGTGAATGCGGCGCCAGTGAATGCGGCGGCAGTGGATGCGGTTGGGGTGGAGGCGGCCGACGAAGGGGCGTCCGGTGGCAGCCCCTCACGGTCCGTTCAGCACCCGGGGGTACGCAGGGCGCTGTCAGAGGCCCTCGCCTATACGAAGACTCCGCCGCCGCCCGGACGTATCCGCTCGTCGTTCGCCTCGGCGGACGCACGCACCCTGCGCGTCGACGGCCCGGGGTGGTCGATGGTGGCGAGGACCGACGACATCGCGTTGATCCTGCTGGACGAGGAGCCCGGCACGGTCCTCACCGTCCGGCGTGGGCCCGCGCTGCCCGGTCTGCTCAAGGCCCTGGAGGAACTGGCCCTGCACCCGGCGTGACGCTCTGGTCCTCATCGTGGCACCCGGCGTGATGCTGCGGTGCCTCATCGTGGCGCCCGGGGCGCCACGATGAGGACCGCCCGCGTCCCGGACCCGGCCTGGGCCGAGCCTGAGACGCTCCACAACCGGCCCCGGCCGGGCCGGACCTCAGCGGCCGATTTCCTTGCGGTTGATCCTGCGGAGCCTGCGCCGCTGCGACGGGTCCAGCAGCAGATAGCCCGCCACGGGGACCCCGATCACGATCAGCAGGGCCCACCAGAATCCGATCAGGGGCCACAGGATGGCCGCCGCGAGAACTCCCCCGATAGCGACCTTCGCACCATTCGTCATGGTCCACGCCTCCTTCGCGGCCGGCGCCGCTCCTGTTGTGTGAACGCGTCCGCGCGCCCTTCCGTTCCCCGCCTGGCCCGTCATCGCAGCGGCTCACCGACGTCATGCATGTGCGCCAGGGCCTGGCGGTAGGACTCGATCAGACCGGTCTCCGCATACGGCATACCTATGCTCCCGCAGTGCGCCTTGACCAGCGGCTGGGCCAGCCTGAGGTGGGGCCGGGGCATGCTCGGGAAGAGGTGGTGCTCGATCTGGTAGTTCAGCCCGCCCAGGAACCAGTCGGTCAGGACCGCGCCGCGGACGTTGCGCGAGGTCAGGACCTGCCGCTGGAGGTGGCCCCAGCGCTCCCCGTCGGGGTCGGGCATCTCCATGCCCTTGTGGTTGGGGGCGAACGCCAGGCCCAGGTGGAGGCCGAACACCGCGTGCAGCAGCAGGGCGAAGACGACCGCCTTGCCCGGGGACAACGTGCTCAGCAGCAGCGTCGCGTACAGGGTGACGTGCGCGATCAGCAGCAGGGCCGCGAGCACCCGCTCCCGGGCGGGCTGTCGGCGCAGAAACTGGAACCCGTAGATCTTCAGGGCGATGCCTTCGAGCAGCAGCATCGGGAAGAACAGCCGGGCCTGGTTGCGGGTGAGCCAGCGGGCGAATCCCTCTCGCTGCGTCGCCTGCTTCTGGGTCCAGACCAGCGCGCCGACACCGACATCGGGGTCCTTGTCGATGTGATTGGGGTGGGCGTGGTGGCGCACATGCTTGTCGTTCCACCACGCTTCGTTCATGCCGAGGAGCAGATTGGCGTGCACGAGACTGATCATCCTGCTCGCCCTGCGGTCACCGGTTATCTGCGCATGTCCCGCGTCATGGGCGATGAACGCCGTACGGGCCCACAGGACGGCCAGCGGCAGGGCGAGGAACAGGCTCCACCAGCTGTCGCCCACCAGGACGAGGGCGGTGACCACCGACCCCAGGGCGGTCAGATTGGCGGCGATCCCGAGCGCGTACCGGCCGGGGCGGTGCTCCAGCAGACCCTGGCCCTTCACCGCACGCAGCAGGGGCGCGAAGTCGCTCCCGGCGGCCGGCCGGCGGGAGGAGGGCGTGGGGGCGGCGCTGGGTGCCGTGGCGGTGTCTGTAGCGGTGGCTGTCGCCTGGGGCATGGAGTCTCCGGTCTCTGGAACCTCTGCGCCGACCTCGTAGCACGTACGGATCAGCTGACCTCTCGAACGTACGGATCAGAGGTGCGCGGCAGCCATGGCGCCATCCCCCTGGTTCGCCTGGGGCATACCCCCGTGCCACAGGGTGGTGCTGGCTGCACCCTCGATCGCGACCACCCCACAGAAGTGGCATAGCTCACATAATGGAACGGCCCGTTGTCGCGCGAGATGGAGTACCCTCGGCGACCCTGACCCACTAGTCAAATTTGAGGAATTCGACATCGCTGTGCACAGGCACCCTGCGGCAACGCCCTCCGAGGTCACCGAACTGTCCCGCTGCTCTGCGGTCTTCGTCCCGGCGGACCCGGCCCGTACCGGCCGGATCGCGTTCTGGAACCCGGACGGCAGCACCCTTCCCGCCGCTCCCGGGATCTCGTCGGAGACGGCCGTTTCTGATCTGACCGTTGTCGGAGCCGACCTGCGCCGCCGCACTGTCGCGGCCCTGCACCTTCCCGTACGGAACGCTCTGCCGGTGCTGACCCGGGCGCGCGCCGACGCCCAGGCATCCCCGTCCGTCGCCTTCTGGGGCGCCGCCGGGCTTCTGGCGCTCCAGTTCGTCGCGCGCGGCCTGCTGCTGCCGGGGCTGAGCCCCACCGACCACGACGCCTGGCGAATCGGCCCGCTCAGCACCGAGGACCTCGAACGGCTCCGGGAAATGGCCGCGTCGATGCCCCCGAGCGCGCACGCGACCCCGCTCCCGTACGCAGGCGGCACGCGGACACCGGAAGGGGCCACAGACCAACCGCTGCTGCCCGAACCGGAGGGGCTGCTGCGGGCGTTCCTCGATGCCGTGGCCGACACGATGCCCCGTACCCCGGCCGCCGGTTTCGTCGCCGCAGGCCCCGCGTTCGCCGCCCCGGAGCCGCGGCGGCTGCCCGAGGGGCGGGCCTGGGCGGCCGATGTGGCGGCCGGTCACGACGCGGGCGTACGGCTCTCGTTGCGTATCGAGATCTCGGGCGTGACCCCGGCCGCAGGCGCACCGGGGGACGCTCCCGACCCTGCGGACAGCGACGCGCCGGACAGGGAGGCTCGGGACGGGAAGGCTCCCGCGTTCCGGGCCGTGCTTCAGATCCACAGCGTCAGCGACCCCTCCCTGGTCGCCGATGCGGCCGAGGTATGGGCCGGTGGCGCGCGGACGGCCGCAGTGTTCGGGCCGCGGGCCCGGATGGACGCCCTCCTCACCCTGCGGCGCGCCGCCCGCGCCTGGCCCCCGCTGACGCCGCTGCTCTCCGCTGCGGTGCCCGACTCGGTGGAACCGGCCGATGAGGAGATCGCCGAACTGCTGGGCTCCGCCTCGCGCGCCCTGGCCGCCGCCGGGGTACAGGTGCACTGGCCCAAGGAGCTGGCCAGGAAGCTGACCGCGCGAGCGGTGGTCGGGCCGGACGACGCGGCGTCCCCGGACCCGAATCCGGACGACGCGGCATCCTCGGACCGGGATGCCGACGGCTCGGGGGCCGGGCGGCAGGGGCGTACCACGGCGGACACGCCCTCGTTCCTGTCGGCCGACGCGCTCCTGGCCTTCGACTGGCGCTTCGCGCTGGGCGACCGGAGACTGACCCGCGAGGAGCTCGACCGGCTCGCCGAGTCGAACCGTCCCATCGTCCGGCTGCGTGACCAGTGGGTGCTGATCGACCCCGAGGAGGCACGCCGGGCCCGGGAGACCCAGGACCGCAAGGTCACTCCGATCGACGCGCTGAGCGCGGTGCTGACGGGTTCCGCGGAGGTGGACGGCCGTCGTGTGGAGGTGGAGGCGACCGGCTGGCTGCGGCAGCTGCGGGACCGGCTGGCCGACCCGGAGTCCGCGGCCCACCGGCAGGTCGGACAGCCCGAGGCGCTCACCGCGACGCTGCGCGACTATCAGCTGCGCGGTCTGAACTGGCTGAACACCATGACCTCGTTGGGTCTGGGGGCCTGCCTCGCCGACGACATGGGACTGGGCAAGACCATCACGCTCATCGCGCTGCATCTGCATCGCCGGGGTGACCGGGACGCGGCCGGGCCGACGCTGGTGGTGTGCCCGACCTCCCTGATGGGCAACTGGCAGCGGGAGATCGAGAAGTTCGCCCCGGGCACCCCCGTCCGCCGCTTCCACGGCGCGTCGCGCTCCCTGGAGGGGGTGGCGGACGGCGAGTTCGTCCTGACGACGTACGGCACGATGCGGCTCGACGCGCCCCGGCTGGCCGAGGCGGCCTGGGGCATGCTCGTCATCGACGAGGCCCAGCACGTCAAGAACCCGCACTCGGCGACGGCCAAGCAGCTGCGGACCATCGGCGCACAGGCGCGCGTGGCCCTCACCGGCACCCCGGTGGAGAACAACCTGTCGGAGCTGTGGGCGATCCTCGACTGGACGACCCCCGGTCTGCTCGGGCGGCTGGGCACGTTCCGCAGCCGGTACGCCGCCGCCGTCGAGGGCGGCAACGACCCGGGCGCGGCGGAACGGCTGTCCGCGCTGGTGCGGCCCTTCCTGCTGCGGCGCCGTAAGTCCGATCCGGGTATCGCGCCCGAGCTGCCGCCGAAGACGGAGACCGACCGGACGGTGTCGCTGACGGCGGAGCAGACCGGCCTGTACGAGGCGGTGGTGCGCGAGACGCTGGCGGAGATCTCCGGCGCGGACGGGTTCGAACGGCGGGGCCTCGTGATGAAGCTGCTCACGGCGTTGAAGCAGATCTGCAACCACCCGGCGCAGTACCTCAAGGAGGAGCGGCCGAGGATCGCGGACCGGTCGGGGAAGGTCGAGCTGCTGGACGAGCTCCTGGACACGATCCTGGCCGAGCAGGGTTCGGTGCTCGTGTTCACGCAGTACGTGCGGATGGCCCGGCTGCTGGAGGAGCACCTGGCAGCCCGCGGGGTGCGTACGCAGTTCCTGCACGGCGGTACGCCGGTGGCGCGGCGCGAGGAGATGGTGAACCTCTTCCAGGCGGGCGAGGCGCCGGTGTTCCTGTTGTCGCTCAAGGCGGCGGGTACGGGGCTCAATCTGACCCGGGCCGGTCATGTCGTGCACTTCGACCGCTGGTGGAACCCGGCGGTCGAGGCACAGGCGACGGACCGGGCGTACCGGATCGGGCAGACCCAGCCGGTGCAGGTCCACCGGCTGATCGCCGAGGGCACGATCGAGGACCGGATCGCCGAGATGCTCGCCCGCAAGCAGGGCCTCGCGGAGGCGGTGCTCGGCTCCGGCGAGGCGGCGCTGACGGAACTGACCGATGCGGAACTGGCCGACCTGGTCGAGCTGCGAGGGGGCGCACGATGAGCGACGACGCATACGAGTACCACGACTACGACGCATCGGACCGGGACGACGACGGGGCATCGCAGGAGGGGCGCGGTGGGCCGGAGCGTACGTTCGCGGCGCTGCCTCCGGCGCGGGGGCGCGGGTTCGCCACGTCCTGGTGGGGCCTGGCGTGGCTCAAGGCCCTGGAGGACACGGCTCTCGACGGTGAGCAGCTCAAGAAGGGGCGGCGACTGGCCCGGGAGGGCCGGGTCGGGGCGGTCTCGGTACGTCCGGGCCGGATCACGGCGGTGGTACGGGACCGTGACGGCACGGCCCACCGTGGCGACGTGCTGTTGCAGCAACTCGGCCCGGGTGCGTGGGACCGGTTCCTGGACATGGCCGTGGACCGGGCCGGGCACATCGCGGCTCTGCTGGACCGGGAGATGCCGCCGCACCTGGTGGAGGACGCGGCGGGCGCCGGGGTCGATCTGCTGCCCGGCATCGGTGACTTGGAGCCCGAGTGCACCTGCGGGGCCTGGGACCACTGCCCGCATTCGGGTGCGCTGTGCTACCAGGTGGCACGGTTGCTGGACGAGGACCCGTTCGTACTGCTGCTGTTGCGGGGACGCGACGAGCGGCGGCTGCTGGACGAACTCCAGGTGCGCAGCACCGCCCGCGCCGCCCGGGATGCGGACGGCTGGGCTCCGGAGACCGCTGGGGGCGCGGGCCGGGAGGTCCGTGGGGTCCCGGCCGGTGAGGCGTTCGCCGCCGACGGGATCCTGCCACCGCTCCCCGCTCCCCCGCCGGTGCCCGCCGAACCGGGGCCTGGGCCGTCACTGGACACGGAGACCGGTCCGGTGCCCGGGATCGACCCGCCGGCGCTGGAGGTGCTGGCCGCCGACAGTGCGGTGCGGGCCCACCGGATGCTCCTGGACGCACTGGTTCCGGGGCACGCGGGCCAGCCGCTGCCGGTGGAACTGACGCCGCGGCAGGATGCGGTACGGCTGGCCGCTGACGCCCGGCCGGAACCGTGGATCGCCGCCCGGCTGGCCGCGGGCTCGGGCCGGCAGCGCGCCGAGCTGGCTGCGGCGGTCGACGCCTGGCGGTACGGCGGAGTCGCCGCGCTCACCGTGCTGGAGGAGGAACGGGAGCCGGACGCGGACGCACTGGCGCGGGCCCGCGCCCAACTCGCCTCGGCCTGGGAGACGGGCGAGCGGCCGGCACTGCGGGCAGGCGGCCGGTCCCGCTGGACGGTGGTGGGCGCCGACGTCCAGCTCCGGTTCGACCGCGACGGGCGGTGGTGGCCCTACCGCAAGGAGCGCGGCCGCTGGGTGCCCGCCGGACCGTCGGACGACGACCCGGCGAGTGCGCTGGCGGGGGCCGGTGGCGCGGTGCCGGACGGCATGGACTGAGGGGTCGGGCGTACGGCTGCGGGGGTGGGACGGTCCCGGGCGGGTGCGCGGGGCCTGAGGGCCGGAGCGCGGGGGTGGGAGGCGGGGGCCCCAAGCGCGGGCCGGGAAAGGCGGGCCCGAAGGCACGGGCCCCGAGGGCCTGGCGCGGCCGGCTCCGGGCAGGGCCCGGCAAGTGCGGGACAGGGCCGCCTGCGTTGCTGTTGCTGTTGCGGGTAGGCGTTCGGGAACCGTAGGTCCGGTGGGCTCGTCATCTGCATCTGCGGGGAGCGACCGGCGGGCGGTGCCCCCTCGCCGCGACGGCCCCGCAGGCCCCGCCCTCGCCCCGCCCCCAGCACCTGGAGTGCCGTTGTACCGCAGAAGGATCCTTCAGTGCGCCGCCGTGACGACGGCGGCGGCCGCCCTGCCGTCATCGGTCCGGGCCGTGGCGGCGCCGGATGCCGTCACGGACTACGCGACCGCCCTGTGGGCTCCGGCATCTCCCGCCAACTACACCGTCCCCTCCCGTTCTTCGGAGCGCCGGGTCGACCGCGTCGTCATCCATGTCGCACAGCAGTTGTTCACCCCGACCGCGGGCATCTTCCGCGATCCGGCCAAGCAGGTGTCGGCCCATTACGTGGTGCGCTCGGGCGACGGTTACGTGGCCCAGTGCGTGCGCGAGCGGGACATCGCCTGGCATGCGGGCAACTGGAACTGGAACACCCGGAGCGTCGGCATCGAGCACGAGGGGTGGGTGGACCGGCCGGAGTTCTTCACGGACGTCATGTACCTGCGCTCGGCGGAGCTCACGGCCGACATCTGCGAACGCCACGGCATCCCCAAGGACCGCCAACACATCGTGGGCCACCACGAGGTACCGGGCAGCGACCACACCGACCCCGGTGTCCACTGGGACTGGGACCGCTACCTCCGGCTCGTCAACCGCGTCTGAAACCGCGACGAACGGCATCTGAAACGGCATGGACTGCACCCGCAGGGGGAGCATGCCGCATCAGGTGCATGGCCTGTGCGGATGATGCGGAGTCCTGTTGCGACACGCCGTGTGCCGACGCTGACCGTCGTATGCGCCGCTGCGCTGAGTACCGGGTGCACCCCGAGGGCGTCGGAGGCAAGGGCTCCCACGACTTCGGCCGCGGGCTGGGCACGATCACCACGCGGATCGGGGACGTCGCGGAGTTCGAGCAGGTTCTCACCGCGGAGCGGATCTACGTCCGCGCAGGACGCCACCGAGTCGGACACCACGCTGCCGGGCCCGACCGTCCGGCTCGCGGGGCCCGCGCGGAAGTCCCCTCGTCAGGCGCTCGCCCCGGACAGGTGCCGGTGGATGGGCACCACACCGCCGGTGAGCGGCAGGCCCGTGCCGCCGTGCCGGGCCGCGACGATCTCTGCCGCGATGGACAGGGCGGTCTCCTCCGGCGTACGGGCTCCGAGGTCGAGGCCGATGGGCGAACGCAGCCGGTTCAGTTCGCGCTCGTTCAGGCCCGCCTCGCGCAGCCGCCGTGTCCGTTCCTCGTGGGTGCGGCGTGAGCCCATCGCGCCGACGAACGCGATGGGCATCCGCAGTGCCTCCGTGAGGAGCGGTACGTCGAACCGGGCCTCGTGCGTCAGCACGCACAGCACCGTGCGCGCGTCGGTGGGGGTGCGCCGCAGATAGCGGTGCGGCCAGTCGACGACGACTTCGTCGGCCTCGGGGAACCGGGCCGGGGTGGCGAAGACGGGCCGGGCGTCGCACACCGTCACGTGGTGGCCGAGGAACTTGCCCACCCGCACCAGCGCCGCGGCGAAGTCGACCGCACCGAAGACGATCATGCGGGGCGGTGGAACCCTGGTCTCGACGAGCAGGGTGAGCCCGCCGGGGCAGTGCGACCCGTCCTCGGAGAGTTCGACTGTGCCGGTGCGACCGGCGTCCAACAGGGCCCGGGCCTCGGCCGCCGCCGTACGGTCCAGCGCCGGGTGGCCGCCGAGTCCGCCCTCGTGGGTGCCGTCGGCGCGGACGAGCAGGGAGCGCCCCAGAAGCCCGTCGGGGCCGCTGACCACCCGGGCGAGTGCCCCGGCCGCCCCGGAGGCCGCCACGGCGAGGGCGGCCCGCAGCACCGCCCGGTCCGGCGAGTCGGCGCGGACCGGGGTGACCATCACGTCGATGACCCCGCCGCAGGTCAGCCCGACCGCGAAGGCATCCTCGTCGCTGTAGCCGAACCGTTCGCGCACGGCTTCGCCGTCCTGGAGGGCCCCCGCGCACAGTTCGTACACCGCGCCCTCCACACAGCCTCCGGAGACCGATCCGATCACCGTGCCCGCGCTGTCCACGGCGAGGGCGGCACCGGGTCCGCGCGGCGCGCTGCCGCCGGTGGAGACGACGGTGCCGACGGCGAACTCCCGGCCCTCCGCCATCCACCGGTGCAGCTCGCCGGCGATGTCAAGCATCCGCCGCTCCCCCGTCCGCCGGGGTCCGCATCGACGCCTCCAGGACCCGGTCGGGACGGATCGGCAGGTGCCGGTGGCGTACACCGGTGGCGTGCCAGACCGCGTTGGCGACGGCCGCCGCCGCGCCCACGATGCCGACCTCGCCGATGCCCTTGATGCCGACCGGGTCGTCCGGGTCGTGGTCGTCCACCCAGTCCGCCTCGATGTCCGGGACGTCGGCGTGGGTTGCCACGTGGTATCCGGCGAGGTCGGGTGCGTAGTGGCCGCCGGTGTTCCGGTCGCGGACCGCCTCTTCGTGCAGGGCCATGGAGATGCCCCAGGTCATGCCGCCGACGAGCTGGTTGCGGGCGGTGAGCGGGTTCACGATCCGGCCCGCCGCGAAGATGCCCAGCATCCGGCGCACCCGGACCTCGCCGGTGCTGACGTCCACGGCGACCTCGGCGAACTGGGCTCCGTAGGAGTGCCGTTCCTTCTGGGCGAGGGCGCCGATGGCCTCCGTGGTGTCGGACTGCACGGTGATCCCCTCCGGGGGGATGCTCGTCCCCGGCGCGAGCCGCGTCCGCAGTTCGGCTGCCGCGGCCGTGACCGCCCAGGCCCAGGAGCGGGTGCCCATGGAGCCGCCGGCGATCATGGCATGGCCGAAGTCGCTGTCACCGATCCGGACCCGGACGCGTTCGGGTGCGGTCTCCAGGGCGTCGGCGGCGACCAGGGTGAGGGCGGTGCGGGCGCCGGTGCCGATGTCGGCGGCGGCGATCCGGACGGTGAAGGAACCGTCCGCCTCCGCCGTCAGCAGGGCCGTGGAAGGGGCGGCCCCGGCTCCGTACGAACCCGCCGCCGTGCCGGTGCCCAGCAGCCAGCGCCCGTCGCGCCGCGTGCCGGGACGGGGGTCGCGGTCCGCCCAGCCGAACCTGCGGGCGCCCTCGCGGAAGCAGGCCGTCAGGTTGCGGCTGCTGAACGGGAGCCCGGAGACGGGGCCGACCTCCGGCTCGTTGCGCAGTCGCAGTTCGACCGGGTCGACGCCGCAGCGTTCGGCGAGCTCGTCGAGGGCCGTCTCGATCGCGAACGACCCCGGGGCCTCCCCCGGCGCGCGCATCCAGGTCGGGGTCGGTACGTCGAGCCGTACGACGTGGTTGGCGGTGCGGTGCGCGTCGGCGTCGTACAGCACGCGGGCGACGGCGGCGCCGGGTTCGACGAACTCGTACACGGTCGACGTCTGGTTCAGCGAACGGTGTTCCAGAGCGCGCAGTCGGCCGTCGGGGTCGGCGCCGAGCCTGATCCGCTGGGTGGTGGGGCTGCGGTATCCGGCCAGCGAGAACAACTGACGCCGAGTCAGCACCACGCGTACCGGGCGGCGCAGTGCGGTGGCGGCCATCACGGCGGACACCTGGTGGGCGCGCAGGCCCTTGCTGCCGAAGCCGCCGCCGATGTGCTCGGAACGTACCCGTACGGAGGCGGGGTCGAGCGAGAACATCGTGGCCAGTTCGCTCCGGACCCAGCTGACGCCCTGGTTGGAGTCGACGACCTCCAGCGTTCCCCCGTCCCACAGGGCGGTCGCCGCGTGCGGCTCCATCATGCTGTGCTGCTCTTCGGGGGTGGTGTACTCCGCTTCCACGACGACGGCGGACGCGGCGAGTTGTGTCTCCAGGTCCCCCTTGTCGGTCTCCGCGGGCATGTGGCCGCTCGCGGCGTAGGCGTCGGGGTGGTCGGCGACGAGTGCGGTGTCGTGCGGCTCCTCCTCGTATGTCACGACGAGCGCTTCGGCGGCCTCCCTGGCCTCCTCGGGCGTCTCGGCGACGACGAGCGCCACCGGCCAGCCCGCGTGGGGCACCCCGTCGTCCTGGAAGACGGCGGCGGTCGGGTCCGGTGGAACGCCGAGCAGGCCGACGTAGTCGGTTTTCAGCCGCGGGGCGTTGCCGTGGTGCAGGACCGTGAGCACGCCCGGCATGTCGAGCACCGGGGCGGTCTCGACGTCCCTGATCCGGCCGCGGGTGATCGTGGACAGCACCAGCCAGCCGTGGGCCAGCCCGGCGAAGGGGATCTCGCCCGCGTAGCGCGCCGCGCCGGTGACCTTGGCGCGGCCCTCCACCCGGGTGTGGGCGACACCGACGGCCCCGCGGACCGCCGCCGACGCGGCTGTGGTGGTCGTCATCGGGCGTCCCCCTCGGCGAGTTCGGTCAGGACGGAGACCACGAGGTTACGCATGAGGGCCACCTTGTATCCGTTGCGGGGCAGCGGCCGTGCGGCCGCGAGTTCGGCGTCGGCGGCGGCGGCGAAGGTCGCGCCGTCGGCCGGTGCGCCGGTCAGGACGGCTTCGGCGGCGCGTGCACGCCAGGGGCGGGAGGCGACGGCCCCGAGGGCCAGGCGTGCTTCGCGTACGCGGCCGTCCTCGATGGTGAGCGCGGCGGCGACGGAGCCGATCGCAAAGGCGTACGAGGCGCGTTCGCGTACTTTGCGGTAGCGGGAACGGGCGGCGACGCGCCCTGCCGGAAGGGTGACGTGGGTGATCAGCGCACCGGGCGGCAGGGCCGTTTCGCGGTGCGGGGTGTCGCCGACGGGGAGGTAGAGATCGGTGATCGGCACCTCGCCGGGTCCGTCGAGGGTCTCGTAGGCGACGACGGCGTCGAAGGCCGTCAGGGCGACGCCCATGTCGGAGGGGTGCACGGCCACGCAGTGATCGGAGGCGCCGAGCACCGCGTGATTGTGGTGCTCGCCGCCGACGGCCGGGCAACCACTGCCCGGGACGCGCTTGTTGCAGGGCTTGCTGACGTCGGAGAAGTAGCCGCAGCGGGTGCGCTGGAGCAGGTTGCCGCCGACGGTCGCCATGTTGCGCAGCTGCCCGGACGCCCCGGCCAGCACCGCCTGGGTCAACGCCGGGTAGCGGCGGCGGATTTCAGGGTCGGCGGCGAGGTCGCTGTTGGTGACGGTCGCGCCGATGCGCAGGCCGCCGTCCGTGGTGTGCTCGATGCGGTCCAGCGGGAGTTCGCGCACGTCGACGAGGCGGGCTGGGCGTTCGACGCCCGTCTTCATCAGGTCGACGAGGTTGGTGCCGCCACCGAGGAACCGCGCGTCGGGGTCGGCGGCGAGGAGGGCGACCGCGCCGGTGACGTCGTGGGCGCGCCGGTAGCCGAACTGCCTCATGCGGCGGCCTCCTTCGCGGCTGCCGTACGACTGTCCGCGTGGGCCTCGGCGGCCCGGGCGACGGCCTGGACGATCGAGACGTAGGCGCCGCAGCGGCACAGATTGCCGCTCATCCGCTCACGGATCTCCTCCGGCGTCAGCGGTGGCGGGCCCGCCTCGGGACCCACGTCGTCCGTGACGGCGCTCGGCCAGCCCGCCGCGTGCTCCTCGATGAGGGCGACGGCGGAGCAGATCTGTCCGGGCGTGCAGTAGCCGCACTGGTAGCCGTCGAGATCGAGGAACGCCTGCTGGACGGGGTGCAGTTCGTCGCCGTCGGCCACACCTTCGATGGTGGTGATCTCACGCCCCTCGGCGGCGACCGCCAGGTTGAGGCAGGAGACGACGCGCCGCTGGTCGACCAGGACGGTGCACGCGCCGCACTGTCCTTGGTCGCAGCCCTTCTTGGTGCCGGTGAGATCGAGGCGCTCGCGCAGGGCGTCGAGCAGGGTGGTGCGGTGGTCGACGGACAGGTGGTGCTTCTCACCATTGATGTTCAGGGTGATCGCACTGGATGTCGACGAGGGAGCTGGGGCCATGATCAGCCTTCTCTGGTGTCTGGTGACAAGAAAACCGGGCTGCCGGCAGCGGGCCGGGGCGGTGACTGCCGACCGCGGTCGGCGCTAAGGTAGTCCTAACCGGACTGTTGTCCACTCCCGGAAAACTTAACGGACAGCTGTCCGGTTAACAAGGACGGGTTTCGGCCATGAACCCGCGAGGAGGACGTGTGCCCCAGTCGAAGAAGGACACTCCCCTGCGCAAGGACGCCCCCCTGCGTTCGGACGCCCAGCGCAACCGCGAACGCATCCTGCAAGTGGCCATGGTGGAACTGACGCGGTGCGCGGACGCCCCGCTCAGCACGATCGCCAAGAAGGCGGGCGTGGGACAGGGCACGTTCTACCGCAACTTCCCCCATCGGGAGGCGCTCGTCCTGGAGGTCTACCGCTACGAGATGCAGCAGGTGGCGGACGCGGCGACCGCGTTGCTCGACACCCGCGCGCCGGAAGCGGCCCTGCGCGAGTGGATGGACCGCCTCGCCCGGTTCGCCATGACCAAGGCCGGCCTGGCGGACGCCATCCGGCTGGTCACCAGCGCGCCGGGCGGCCCCGCCAGACCCGGCCCCACCCCGGTGCTGGACGCCGCGGGCAGGCTGCTCCGTGCCAACGAGGAGGCGGGCACCATCCGTTCCGGGGTGACCCCGGACGACTTCTTTCTCGCCATCGCCGGTCTGTGGCAGATCGACCCGCGGGAGGACTGGCAGCCGCGGGCCACCCGGCTGCTGGACTTCGTGATGGACGGACTGCGCGCGCGGGCCTCCGGGCGGTGACCGGCCCGGGCCTGGCTCCGGGGGCCTGGCTCCGGGGCCGGGCCCGGTCCGGTGCGGCGGACTGCTTGGCGGCCCGCCACGGAACGAACGGCTGCCACGAGCAGATGACCGGAACGCTGGTCCAGGCCAAGCCGCTTCGGTCCCACTATCCTCATCCGTGGCCAGCGACCGACCACCCCCACCAAGGTTGCGTGCTGGCTCGGGCCCCCACTCCCCCTGAGCCCCGTCCGTGGCGGTCGTGGTCGACGTCATGCGCGCCTTCACGGTGGCCGCCTGGGCCTTCGGCCTGGGGGCGGAGAAGATCGTCCTCGCCGGATCGCTGGACGAAGCCCTGGCACTCAAGTCCCGCCACTCCGGCTGGGTGGCCATCAAGGACGGCCCGCCCGCGCCCGGGTTCGACACGGTCAACTCCCCGGGCATGCTGCGGTCCATGGACCTCGGCGGGCGGACCGTGGTGCAGAAGACCACGGCGGGGACGGTCGGCGCTCTCGCGGTCAAAGACGCGCCCCTGGTGCTGTGTTCCGCCTTCGTGGTGGCGGAGTCGACGGCTCGGCTCCTGGGCACGCACGGGCGTGAGGGTGTCACGTTCGTGGTCACCGGCGAGGACGGGCGGGCCGATGAGGATCTGGCGTGTGCCCAGTACATCGCCCGAAGGGTGACCGACGGCATGACGGACGCGGCCCCGTTCCTCCGCCGGGCCGCCGCGTCACGTGCCGCCGCCCAACTGACCGAGCGGGTGCGTCAAGGAGTCCATCCCGATGACGTCGCCCTCTGTCTTGAGGTCGACCGGTTTCCCTTCGCCATGGTGGCGGCCCTGGAGGGTCCGCTCATGGTTCTGCGTCCGCGAACGTCGTCCTCTCCGACCACCGCCTGAGGTACGCGTCCAGTTCGGCCGCCCCCGCCAGCATCGCGCGCCCCCGGGCGGACAGCCTGCCGTGCCAGTCGTGCAGGGCGGACTCCAGCGGGTCCAGCCCGCCGGCCGCCCGAACGTGGGCGATCAGGGGGGCGATCTGCTCCAGGAGGTAGCCGCCCCGCCGGAGTTGGTGGGTGAGCCGGGCGTCCCGGACGTCGGCCTCGTCGTACACCCGGTATCCGGTCCCCGGATCTCGGCGCGGGCGCACCAGGCCCGCGCGCTCCCACGTGCGGAGCGTGGCGGGCCGGAGCCCGAGCTGTGCGGCCAGCGGCCCGATGTACGTCGTGCCGGGGGCGGACACGTCGTGGTGCGCGGGGGACGTTTCCGGTTCCAGGGCGCGCAGGGCGCTCTCGACGGCCCGCAGGGTCCCACGGTCCTCGCGGAGTTGGACGTGGCTCTCGTCGATGAGCCGGAACGCCTCGTCCTCCTCGCCCCGGTTCACCGCCTGCATGACCGACGCGGCGGTGCGGTGACCGTGGCCGGGGGCCAGGGCGAGGAAGGCTCGCAGGGCCGCTGAGTGGCGCGGTGTATAGGCGCGGTAGCCGTGAGGGGTGCGGGCGGCGGGCGGAAGGATGCCCGCCGCTTCGTAGTTCCGGACAGCCTGCGTGGACAGACCGTGCCCGCGCGCCAGATCGATCGGCCTCAGCTGCCTACTCATTTGAGACTTTCCCTCATCCGCCTGCCAGAATTGCGGAAAAGTTTACACCGAAGCTTCAACGATACCGTTCAGTGTATGACTTCGGACATCAAAGACACCGTCCATGCTCTCGACGCGACCGCCGTCATGAGGCTGTTCCCGGCCCGGCCGCGGCTGCTCGCCCTGGGGGAGCCCACCCACGGCGTGGAGACCCCGCTCCGTCTGCGTAACGAGCTCTTCCGGCAGCTGGTGGAGCAGGAGGGCTACCGGACGATAGCGATCGAGAGCGACTGCCTGATGGCACTGCTCGTGGACGAGTACGTCGCGTTCGGCACGGGCACACTCGACGCGGCCATGGAACACGGCTTCAGCCACGGGTGGGGCGCGTCCGCGGCCAACCGCGAACTCGTCGGCTGGATGCGCACGTTCAACGACGGACGCCCCCTCGCCGACCGGGTCCGCTTCGCCGGTTTCGACGGTCCGGTGGAGATCACTCACGCCGCGAGCCCCCGGCAGGCCCTCACCGCGCTCCACAAGTACCTCGCGGCCCAGGTGGAAACGGACATGCTGCCCTGCTCCGCCGAGACGCTCGACGGTCTGCTCGGTCCCGATGACCGGTGGACGGACGCCGCCGCGATGACGGACCCGGCGTGCTCCGTGGGGCGGTCGGACGGGGCCCTTCACCTGCGTCTCCTCGCCGATGACCTCGTGGCGTTGCTCGACGCGCAGACACCGCACCTGATCACGGCGACGTCCCGGGAGGAGAGGGACCGGGCGTCGCTGTACGGTCGCACCGCGCTGGGCCTGCTGCGGTACCACTACTGGATGGCCGACGCCTCGCCGAGCCGCATGGCGCGCATGATGGGCCTGCGGGACCGGATGATGGCCGAGAACCTTCTCGCCGTCGTCGAGCGGGGCCCCGCCCTGGCCCATGGCCACAACGGGCATCTCCAGCGCGAGCGGAGCAGCACCCTGATGGGCGGGCTGCCATTGGAGTGGTGGAGCGCCGGCGCCCTGGTCAGCACCCGTCCGGGTGAGCGCTACGGGTTCCTCGCCACCGCGCTCGGCACCCTGCGCCACCAGGGCGTGGACACCCCGCCGCCGGACACCGTCGAAGGACTGCTCTACGAGCTCCCCGAGGAACGCTTCCTCCTCGACGCCCCCCGGCTGGCCGGCGCTCTCGCCGACGCGCGCCCCGCCCGGCGCGTGTCCCCCTACTTCGGCTACTCCCCCCTGGACCCCGGGCACCTGTCCGGGATCGACGGTCTCGTCTTCATCAAGGACATTCCGGAGGACGAAGAGGCGTCCGGAACGTCGCGGGGATGAAACTCCCCCGGCCGGGAATATCGGAGGCGGACCGCTGTTGATCACACCATGGCTACTGTGACGCATGAGGCATTCGGACGGGTCGGCATCTGGAGCAGCGCCCTGCATGGTTCGCGGGTGGACGACCCGGGCAGGAAGGCGATCGCCGAAGCGGTGGCCGAGCTGGAGGAGTTGGGCTACGGCACGGTGTGGATCGGGGGCAGCCCTTCGCCCGACGACGCGGCGGACCTCGTCGCCGCCACCCGTACGCTCACCGTGGCCACCGGCATCCTGAGCATCTGGGGCCACGCCGCCGAGGACGTGGCCGCGCGGATCGCGGCGATCGACGCGAGCGCGCGCGGGCGGTTCGTCCTCGGTCTGGGCGTCAGCCACGGACCGTTGGTGCCGCAGTACGCGAAGCCGTACAGCGCGATGGTGGCCTATCTCGACGCGCTGGACGCCGGCGCTCCACCCGTGGAGCCCGGCCGCAGGGTGCTGGCGGCGCTCGGCCCGAAGATGCTGAAGCTCGCGGCCGGACGGGCTCTGGGCGCCCACCCCTATCTCGTCACCAGCGAGCACACGGCGGAGGCCCGCGAGGCCCTCGGGCCTCAGGCGCTGCTCGCTCCGGAGCTGTCGGTGGTGCTCGACACCGACCTCGACCGGGCCCGCACGACCGCCCGGAACATGCTGGGGATGTACCTGCAACTGCCCAACTACACCGCCAACCTGCTGCGCCTGGGGTTCTCGGAGAACGACTTCGAGGGCGGCGGCAGTCTCCGGCTTCTGGACGCCCTGTTCGCCATCGGCGACGCCGACCGCGTCAAGGCCCGGACCCAGGAGTACTTCGACGCGGGCGCCGACCATGTCGCCCTTCAGGTGCTCACCGCCGACGACGACGGCCCGGGTCTGCCCCGGGCCGCATGGCGTGAGCTGGCGGCGGCGTTCGGCGACGACCTGTAGTTCAGTTGAAGTGGCCGGTCAGCGGGTGCAGTTGCTGATCGAGGACGTCGTACCCGCCCTCCACGCGGATGAGTTGACCGGCCACAGCACCGAAGTCGTCGTCGGCGACCAGTGCGACGGTCCGTGCCGCGTCCTCGGGCTCGACGAGCCGGGTGAGAACGGAACGGTCCGTCAGATACTTCTGGAGGCCCTCGCTGAATCCCTGGCCGGAGGACTCGGTGCGGACCGCGCCGAACGCGATGGTGTTCACCGTGACGCCGTACTGCGCGCCGACCCCCGCGACATGGCGGCTGAAGGTGTTGAGGGCCGCCTTCGCCGTGGAATGGGCCACGGCCATGCCGATGTAGTCGGCGGCGGTGCTCGATATGAAGATGATGCGGCCCGCCCGCTGCTCGCGCATCACGGCCAGGGCACGCTGGCTGAGGAAGAAGACCCCGGACAGCTCGCCGTTGACCTTGTCCGCGAAGGCTTCCCAGGAGAGCTCGGTCAGCGGCGCGAATGAGGGGTTGACGGTGTTGGCGTTGCAGACGAGCACGTCGATGTGTCCGTGCTCGCCGCGCACTTCCTCGATGAGAGCGGCGACCTCGTCCGCGTCGCAGACGTCGGCCCGCACCGCCCGGGCCGAGCCGCCCTGCTTCTCGATCGCCTCGACGACGGATGCCGCGGCGTCCGCGTTGCTGCGGTAGTTGACCACCACGTGATATCCGCGCCGACCGAATTCCCGTGCGGTCGCCGCACCGATTCCACGGCCGGCTCCGCTGATCAACGCGACACGCTCATGCTGTTTCACGATGCTCTCCTCAGGGATTCGACTGAAACGGTTCTCACCGTATCGCCGGGGATATACACCGTGTCACTGCGGGACGACCACAGGTTCCGGAATTTCAGCCCACCGTCACGGACGTCTCGAAGCGAATCACGTCACGGGCGAAATCCACCGCCTCGGCCGCCGCACCCGACGCGCCGAGAACGGAACCGCTCGCATAGAGACCGTCGATGATCAGCATGATCCGGTCACCCAGACGGTCGGGGTTGGCGGCCGAGGTCTGCCGGGCCAGGGCGCGGAGCTGCTCCCGTACGGTCTTGAAGTGTTCGACGGAGACCCGGTGGGCGGGATGGTCGGGGTGGGGAAATTCGGCGTGGGTGTTGCGCAGTGAACAACCACGGGTTCCGGGCGCCATCGCCTGCACCGCGCGGACCACTTCGACGAGCTGCTCCTCAGGCGTGCCCGACTTCTCCGCCGCGCTTTCCAGCGTCCTGTCCCAGTCCTGCGTACAGCGCTGGAGATATGCCACGACCAGCTTGTCCTTGCTGGCGAATTCCCGGTAGAGGAGCTGCTTGCCGTAGCCGAGCTCGTCGATGATCTGCTGCATTCCGACAGCGTGCACGCCGTAGCGGTCGAAGAGGTCGGCCGCGGCATCCAGGATGCGGTCGTGTGCGTCGGACGTGGGTTTGCGCGCCATGAGTTCACAGACTATCAGACCGATCGGTCCGAACGGGAGTTCCCCGACGGACCGATCGGTCCGCCTTGTGGGCGACGCCCGTTGACATCCCACTCCGGGCATGGCCATGCTGTGGCCGTCCGCGTTTCAGACCGATCGGTCCGCTCGTGGTGACCGGTCGGCTCCCCTGGAGGTTCCATGTCCGCCCCGCCCCCCTCGAACGCCTTGTTCACCTCGATGACCCCCAAGGCCTACGCGATGCTGAGCGTCCTGTGCGGCGCGTTATTCCTCGACGCCCTCGACGTCTCGATGAAGGGCGTGGCCCTCCCTGCCATCGGTTCCGCGCTCGACATGTCGACCAGTGCCCTGCAGTGGGTGATCACCGGATACGTGGTCGGATTCGGCGGCTTCCTCCTGCTCGGCGGGCGCGCCGCCGACCTCTTCGGGCGCCGCCGGATGCTGCTCGTCTCGCTCATGGTGTTCGTCGTCGGCTCCGCCGTCGGCGGCGCCGCCCCGAACGGGGATGTGCTGATCGCGGCGCGTTTCGTCACCGGTGTCGGCGCCGCGTTCAGTGCCCCGGCGGGCTTCTCGATCATCACCACGAGCTTCGCCGAGGGCCACATGCGCAACAAGGCCCTGTCGATCTTCACCGCGACCGGCGCCACGGGCATGGCCCTCGGCATGGTCATCGGCGGCCTCCTCACCGATCTGCACTGGCGCTGGGTGTTCTTCGCCCCGGCCGCGGTCGGTCTCATCGCGTTCCTCGCCGGTCTCTCCTTCATCCCGCGCTCGCCCCACCCCCAGGGCGGCGCGAAGGACTTCGACATCGCCGGAGCCGTCACCATCACCGCGACCATGCTGCTCGTGGTGTTCACCCTGGTCCAGGCGCCGGAGGTGGGCTGGACGTCGGCTCGCACCCTGGTGTCATTGCTGGTCGCGCTGGCGTTGCTCGTCCTCTTCACCACCATCCAGCGAAGGGTCCCCTCGCCGCTCGTGCGGCTGGACATTCTGCGCTCCCCCGCGCTGATTCGCGCCAACATCGGCGCCATGGCGCTGATCGGCGCCTGGATCGGTGTCCTGTTCACCATGACGCTGTACCTCCAGGACTTCCGCGGCTGGTCGGCGATGGAGGCCGGCTTCGCGGTGAGCCCCGTCGGACTGGTCGCCGCCGTGCTCTCGACCCGGATCGCCGCGCCGCTGGTCGGCCGCTTCGGGGTGGACCGGGTGATCCTCGCGGGGCTGACGTCGGCCGCCCTGGCGTACGCCCTGCTCCAGTTCCTCTCCGCCGACTCCAGCTACACCGCCCTGCTGCTGCCCTCCTTCCTCCTGATCGGCCTCGGATTCTCGCTGGCGTACGGGCCGCTGACCATGGCAGCGGCCGACAGCGTCTCGGTGCAGGACCAGGGCGTGGCCGGCGGCCTGGTGAACACCTCGTTCCAGATCGGGCCGGCGCTCGGTCTGAGCGTGGTGACCGCGGTCAACGCCGCGAATACCGGAGACACCCCGGACGCGTTCCTGCACGGCCTGCGTCTCTCACTGGTGGTGCCGCTGGTCTTCGCCCTGATCGGAGTGGTCACCATGCTGCCCGCGCTGCGCCGGCGCAAGCCGTCTCCAGCGGCGGCTCCCGTACCGCAGCAGGAGACCGCACACGGGTGAGCGCACGGCACGGCCCCCGGGACGCGCCTCGGGGGCCTACGGGATCAGGGCGGGGGCGGCGCACTCCGGCGGATCACCAGGGCCAGCGCCAGTCCTGGTTGTCGGGCACCACCCAGTAGTGGTCGAGCTCGACCCCGGCGAAGTACCAGCGGCCGCCCTGCCGGACATAGGTGTCGGTGAACTGGCCGATGCTCTGGTGGATCTCGCTCGCCCGGTCGAAACGGATCTTCTCCGCGAAGAACGACACGCCCTTCGCCTCGTCCGGGCCGAGAATCTCCACCTGGTGCCCCTGTATGAAGTTCTTGAACGAGATCTCGGAAGCACCGCGCTGGAATTCCAGGATCTTCTTCGGCAGCGCGCTGTAGAAGTCACGGACGCCCGCACCGCCGTGCGCCTGCCCGAAATCCCCGTAGTCAAGATGTGCGTCATCCGCGAACAGGCCGCCCAGGGCATCCCATTCGGCGTTGTTCAGACAGCGGTGGAACTCCGCCCGCAGCCTCTGCAGTTCATGAATGCTCTCCAGCTCCCGCACGCGCTCGGAGAGCTGTGCCACCGTACGGACGAGATCCGATTCGTTGCCCATGACGTTTCCTTTCACTCAGAACACCACCGTTCAGGGAGAACGACGATGAAAACCATGGTTGTTTCAGGCGGCACCTCCGGAATCGGGGAGGCCCTCGCCCACACCTATCTGAAGCGCGGGGACCGCGTCGCCGTCATCGGCCCCAACCCGGACAAGGGGAAGAGTTTCCTCGCCGCCGCGGCCGACCTGGGCGCCGAGGAGCGGGCCTTCTTCATCCGGGCGGACCTGAGTCTCGTCAGCGAGAACGAGCGTGTCGTCCAGGAGATCGAGGAGCGCTTTCCTGTCGTGGACGCGCTGGTGCTGTGCGCGCGGTTCTTCCGTTCGTACCGGCGTGTGACATCCGAAGGGTTCGAACACAACTTCGCGCTGTACTACCTGAGCCGCTTCCTGCTCGGGTACGGACTGGTCGGCCTCCTGGAGAAGGCGCCCTCGCCGGTCATCATGAACGTGGCGGGCCCGGGCGTCGACGCGGGCGGGATCCACTGGAACGACCTCGGTTTCGAGCACGGCTACGACGGCTGGGCGGCGATGTTCCAGGGCGGAAAGCTCAATGACCTCCTCGGCGCCTCGTTCGCCGCCGAACACCGCGGCTACCGCACCCGGTACGTCCTCAACTTCCCCGGCGGTACGGCGACCGGGTTCGCCGGCGAGTTCGATCCGGCCACCGCTGCCCGCATCCAGGAGATGCTGCGGTACGCGAATCCGGTGGAGGTGGGCATCGCGCCGATCGTCGCGGCCATCGACGCCCCGCCGGCCGAGCCCCTGAGCGCCTTCTTCGAGGGCCGACGGCTCAGCACACGACTCCCGTCCTTCGACCAGCAGGAGGCGCTGCGGCTCGACGCCCTCACCCGGGAACTGCTCGCACGCTGAGACCACCGCCCCGGACCCGGTCACCTCCCGCGCAGCCCCCCGGCCGCCGTCCCCACCCCCAGGGCGGCGGTCAGCGCCGTCGCCAGCAGCGGTGCCCGGTAGCCGTCGGTGACGGTGGCGAGCCCGGCGACCAGCGGCAGCATGAGGACGCTGCCGATCTGTACCCCGGTCTGGTAGACCGGCACGGCCGTGGACCGCAGCGCGGGTTCCACGCTCTGCGTCGCCTGGAGGTTCAGGGCCGCGAAGGAGAGCACGAACGCGGCCTCCACCAGGATCAGCGCGGGCAGCAGCCCGGTCGCGTACGTGTGGGGCTCCGGGCTCAGCAGAGCGTAGAGCTGTCCGGCG
Source organism: Streptomyces durocortorensis (assembly GCF_031760065.1). Classification (NCBI taxonomy): domain Bacteria; kingdom Bacillati; phylum Actinomycetota; class Actinomycetes; order Kitasatosporales; family Streptomycetaceae; genus Streptomyces; species Streptomyces sp. C11-1. The sequence goes on along the minus strand of NZ_CP134500.1, from coordinate 7,066,362 downwards.
AGGGCGCACAGCGCGCCTGCGGCGATCAGTCGTGCCGTGCCGAATCGGTGGACCAGAAGCCCCGCGTACGGCACCGAAAGGGCCAGTGGAACGCTCGCGGGCAGCAGGGCCAGCGCGATCTGCCAGGGCTCCCAGCCCCAGCCGTCCCCGGCCCGGAACGTCACGAGCAGAAGCAGTCCGATGTAGGAGCCGTTGAGGGCGGAGGCGCCCAGGGTCGCCCTAACCAAAGGCCCGTTCCGCAGGACCGCCGCGACCGGTCGGCGTGAGGCCTGCCGGGCGGAGCCGGGGATCACCTTCAGCCCCCACACCAGGAGCACCAGGGCCACCGGGGCCGGGAGCAGGAACGTCCAGCGCCAGTCGGCGGCGACCAGAGCCCCGGAGAGCAGCAGACCCGCGGTGAACCCGGCCGCACCGAACAACGAGTAGACCGACACCGCCCGGCGCTGCGCCGGTCCACCCGGGAAGGTCCTGCCGATGAGCGCGAGCCCGGCCGGAGCGGTCAGCGCCGCGCACGCCCCCTTGACGACACGTGAGGCGATCAGCAGCTCCGTACTGTCGCCGAGACCGCCGACGAGGGAGGCGAGCGCGAAGACCAGCATCGCGGCGAGGTAGACGCGGCGCAGCCCCCACCGGCCCGAGAGCACGGGCCCCAGGAGCAGCATCGCGGCGAAGCCGAGGGCGAAGCCGCTCATCAGCCACTGCACCGACCACAGGGTCAGTCCCAGGTCGGCGGCGATCGTCGGCAGGGCCACCAGGACCACGGAGACCTCGACCGCATCGAGGAGCATGTTCCCCGACAGGACGACGAGCAGCGGCCGGTGCTGCCGTATGCCCGCCCGTCCCGCGGCCGCCTCGGTGGCGGTCCTACCGCTCACCGGCCCCGCACCTCGGCGAGCAGCTTCGGCAGTCGTTCACTGACCAGTTCGATGTGCCGGGTCACCAGGTCGTCGGGCATCCCCGCGATGCTCGCCCAGAAGATGAGGTGCTTGACCGGGAGTCCCTCGGTGCGCTCGTGGATGCGTACCGCTGCTTCTTCGGGGGTGAGGACCTCCAGGGTCGACCAGGACCCGTCGTCGGCGCGCTTCTCGGGGAAGTCCTCCGCCTTCAGCAGCGGCGGAGCGGGGTGATCGGTGCCTTCCACGGACCCGGTGCGGTAGGAGTTCATCTGATGGACCAGGTGCGGGGCGATCCGGGGCCAGGCGGCCTCGGGGTCGTCGGCCAGGATCACCGGCAGCAGGTCGGAGACCCGGGCTATGGACGGGTCGTGGCCGCCCTCCTCCAGGCCCGTACGGTAGTGCTCGTACATGGCGTGGTTGATATGGAGCAGACCGATGCCGAGGCGGCCCGCGATCCGTGCGCCGCGCGGCCCGTAGAAGCCGCCCCACACGGGTACCGGGCGCTGGATCGGCCCGGGGGTGATGCCGCCCTCGGCCCACAGGCGCCGGACCTCGGCGATGTTCTTCTCGACCCGCCCGATGCGGCCCTCGAACTCGGCGTCGAACAGCTGGTATTCGGGCACCCGGTATCCGGCCCCGACGCCAAGCTCCAGCCGGCCGCCGCTGATCAGGTCGACGACCGCGGCGTCCTCGGCGAGTTGTGCGGGCCTGCGCAGGTTGGGGAGCACGACCGCGGTTCCGATGCGGCAGTCGCGGGTACGGGCGGCGGCGGCCGCGGCGAACACCAGCGGCTGCGGCAGATAGCCGTCCTCGAAGAGGTGGTGCTCGGTGAACCAGAGACCGCCGACGCCTCGCCGGTCCGCTTCCTCACAGAGCTCCAGCGCGTGCGCGTAGTGGTCGGCCCACGGCCGGTGCCAGGCGTCCGGGTTGCGCAGGTCGAAGAGGAGTCCCATGTCCATGCTCTGTTCTCCGTTCATGATCGGCGTGCTCAACTGAGGGTGTCCTGCCAGCTTCTGGGGCCCTCGAAGCCGGACGACCGTTCGGGGCGGCGCCACGAGGCGGCGGTACGCCCGGGGTGGCCGGACTCCGGTGGTGGGGCGGTGAGGCGGGTGAACAGGGCGGTGGTGACGGCGGCGAGCTCCGCCGCGTCGGGCGAGCCCTTCTCGATCCGCAGGAGCAGCGGCTCCTCCCGGCCGGGATCGGCGCTCACTGGGGCGGGTTGCCGTGCTTGCGGCGCGGCAGGTCGGCGTCCTTGCGCTGGAGCATCGCGAAGGATCGGATGAGGACGGCCCGCGTGTCGCCCGGGTCGATCACATCGTCGACCAGGCCGCGTTCGGCCGCGTAGTAGGGGTGTACGAGCTCCCGCCGGTATTCCTTGATCTTCTGCTCGCGGGTGGTCGCCGGGTCGTCGGAGGCGGCGATCTCGCGCCGGAAGACCACGTCCGCGGCTGCTTCCGCACCCATCACCGCGATCTCGTTGGTGGGCCAGGCCAGGGCGAGGTCCGTGCCGATGGAGCGCGAGTCCATCACGATGTACGCACCGCCGTACGCCTTGCGGAGCACCACGGAGATCCGCGGCACGGTGGCGTTGCAGTAGGCGTACAGCAGCTTGGCGCCGCGCCGGATGATGCCACCGTGCTCCTGGTCCACGCCGGGCAGGAAGCCCGGCACGTCCACGAGCGTCAGGAGGGGGATGTTGAAGGCGTCGCAGAACTGGACGAATCTGGCGCCCTTCTCGCTCGCGGTGATGTCCAGGACACCGGCCAGGGCGGCGGGCTGGCTCCCGACCACGCCGACGACCCGGCCGTCGAGCCGGGCCAGTGCGCAGACCAGATTGGTACCCCACTGGGCGTGGACCTCCATGTACTCCTCGTCGTCGACGAGTTCGGCGATGACGTCGCGGATGTCGTAGGAGCGGTTGCCGTCGGCCGGGACCAGTTCGAGGAGGCGGTCCACCCTGCGGTCCGCCGGATCGCCGGTGACGACGGCGGGCGGCAGTTCACGGTTGTTGGCGGGCAGCAGCGACAGGAGCCAGCGCACCTCGGCCAGGCAGGTCTCCTCGTCGTCGTGGACGAAGTGCGCGACGCCCGACGTGGAGCCGTGCACGTCGGCCCCGCCCAGCCCGTCCTGTGAGACCTCCTCCCCGGTGACCGTGCGGACCACGTCGGGGCCGGTGATGAACATCTGCGCTATCCCGCGGACCGCGAAGACGAAGTCGGTCAGCGCCGGGGAGTAGGCGGCTCCCCCCGCGCAGGGGCCGAGCATCACGCTGATCTGCGGGATGACCCCGGATGCCCGGGTGTTGCGCTGGAAGATGCCGCCGTATCCGGCCAGTGCCGAGACGCCTTCCTGGATACGGGCGCCCGCGCCGTCGTTCAGGGACACCAGCGGACCGCCCGAAGCGATGGCCATGTCCATGATCTTCTGGATCTTCTGTGCGTGCGCCTCTCCCAGCGCGCCCCCGAAGATCCGGAAGTCGTGCGCGTACACGAATACGGTGCGTCCCTCGACGGTTCCCCAGCCGGTGACCACACCGTCGGAGTGCGGCCGTTTGGCCTCAAGACCGAATCCCGTGGCCCGGTGCCGCCGCAGTGGCTCGACCTCGGTGAAGCTGCCCGGATCCAGCAGGAGATCGATGCGTTCGTACGCGGTGAGCTTGCCCTTGGCGTGCTGGCGCTCCGTTGCCGCGGGATCGGGTCCGACCCGGGCGGCCTTCTTCAACTCGATGAGTTCACCGAGGTGTTCAGCGATGCTCGGCGTTGCTTGTACGGTCGTCACCGGTCCTCCTGCTCGTCTCGGATGCCGCGGCGGTCAGCCCAGCAGGGTGCCACCGCTTGCGTCGATGAAGGCTCCGGTGATCCACCGGGCCTCGTGGGTGGCGAGGAAGGTCACCACGTCCGCGACGTCCACGGCCTCGCCGACACGTTTGAACGCCGACAGCTGGGCCATCTGCTCCACGGCCTCGGGGATGTCGAAGACCGGGCCGCCGTTGTTGGTGATGCCGGGCGCCACGCTGTTGACGGTGATGCCGCGCGGCGCCAGGTGGCGCGCGAAGTGCAGGGTGATCTGCTCGACCGCGCCCTTGGTCATGGAGTACGCGACCTGGTCCGGGTTGGCGCAGCGGGTGAGGCCGGAGGAGATGTTGATGATGCGGCCGCCATCGCGGAGCAGGGCGAGAGCGCGCTGCACGATGAAGAACGGGGCCTTGGCGTTCACCGCGAAGAGACGCTCGAACTCCTCGGGCGTGACATCCTCCGGCAGCACCCCGGCGGGGGTGGTCACCGCCGCGTTGTTGACCACGATGTCGAGGGTCGTGGCGCCGGTGCGCTCCTTGAGGCCGCGCTCCAGGCCGAGGAAGAGTTCGTGCACGTCTCCGGGGACACCGAGTTCGGCCCGGACCGTGAAGGCCCGTCCCCCGTCCTTCTCGATCAGTTCGACGGTTTCGCGCGCCGCGTCGTCGTTGGACGCGTAGTGCACCGCGACGAGTGCGCCCTCGGCGGCCAGCCGCTGGGCGGTGGCGCGGCCGATTCCCCGGCTGGAGCCGGTCACCAGCGCGGTCTTGTTCGTGAGCTTGGCCATCGTGGGAGTCCTGTCCTGTGAAGTCGTCCGGGAAGGAAAAGCGGGGAGCCCGTCGGCCCCCGCGCGGGCGGTAGGCGGCGCGCCGAGGCCGCTGATCATGCGGGCGAGCCGTCGGCGTACCGGCCCGAGGCGCATGAGCTCGGCGAAGAGCTCGCGCAGCGGCTCCACCTCGTGCCCGCCGAGCAGCAGCGTCGACTGCGCCTGGATGTTGGTGAGCGTGGCGGCCCCCACGGGGTGGCGCTCACGGTGGTACGCGTCCAGGGCGTCCCCGTCGGCCCCGGGGCCGCCGCCCGTCGGGGCCCTGAGCTGCTCGGCGAGCCGTGCGCCGAGCGCAGCGGCGTCCTGGAGGCCGAGGTTGAGGGCCTGCCCGCCGACCGGCATCTGTACGTGGGCGGCGTCTCCGGCGAGCAGGACCCGGCCCCGGCGGTAGCGGGCGGCCTGGCGTCGGGTGTCGTCGAAGGCGTTCAGCCACCGGGGGGTCCCGTGGCCGATGTCCTCACCGGTGACGTGCGCCCAGGCCCGCACGATCTCGTCGAACTCCGGCTCCCCGGCGTGGCGCCGGGGCTCCGTGCCGAAGACGTGCACCATGACCCGGGTGCTGCCGTCCGGCCAGCGGTGGGCGGTGGCCAGTCCGTCGGGCAGGCGCTCGAACCGCCGGTCGGGGACACGGATTCCGGCGACGTCGGCCCGCAGCATCTCGCGGCCCGCCGGCCGGCCGGGGAACGTGAAGCCCGCCAGGTCCCGTACGGCGGACCGCCAGCCGTCGCAGCCGACGACATACGACCCGGTCAGCTCCTCGGCCGGGCCGCCGGCCGGTTCCGTCGCGGCGGTCGCGACCAGCACGCGGTCGCCGCGGTCCGCCAGGGCGACGAGCTGTCGCCCTCGCAGTATCCGCGCCCCCAGCTCGACGGCCCGCTCCTGGAGCACCGCCTCCATCCTGGTCTGGGGACACTTCCACTGTCCCGCGTACGGATGGCCCGGCTCGGCCTCGGCCAAGTCGAGCCGGATGCCGCCGAAGTGCCCCGGGCCGCCGTCCGGGAGCGGGCCGAGCCGGTCGAGGACGCCGCGTTCGGCGAGCGTCTCCATCGTGCGGGCGTGCAGGGTGGACGCGCGTGATTCGGTCATCGGCGTGGTCAGCTGCTCCACCACGGTGACCCGCACCCCATGGGCGCGCAGGTCTCCGGCGAGGAGCAGCCCGACCGGCCCGGCGCCGACCACGACCACGTCGGTGTCCACCGTGCTCCGGGGTGTTTGCACGGGCATCGGTCAGCGCCGCGCTTCCGCGTACTTCCTGGCGTGCTCCAGCGTGGCGCGGCTGTTGTTGCCGAGGGCGTTGCGGATGAACTCCCTGGCTTCGGGGACGCCCGCGTCCGCTCCGAGGATCTTGGTGATGTTCGCGGCGTTGAGGACCACCGTGTGCTGCGAGCTCGCGGTGGTGGTGCCGTCGGGGGCCTCCTCGAAGAGCCAGTACCCGGTGTGGAGGTTCATCAGGGCGGGCAGCGTGGTCTGCTTGTAGGCGATGCGGTGGTGCGGGAAGCAGACCCGTACCGACTCGGTCGTGTGTGCCGAGCCGTCCTTGGTGAGGGTCTCCATCCGCAGGACTTGGAGGCCGGGGGTCTCCTCGGTGAGCTTGACGTCGTTGACGTGCGGCAGCCGCTCGGTCCAGCGGTCGGCCTCGTTGACGAAGTCGAAGAGGTCCTTCGCGGAGCCTTCGACCGTGACGCTGTCCACGAAGGACAGCGTCAGCTCGTCGGTCCGGGTGGCTTCTTCGAGTCCGGCCTTGACCGAGGGGAGTTCGGCGCGGCTGTTGCGGTCGACGGCCTCGTCGATCCAGGCGAGGCCTTCGGGGTCGTCGTCGATCGCGCGGTACTCGTGTAGCAGCCGGAGCCGGGATTCCTCCTCCCCCAGCGGCTCCACGATCCAGGTGCCGCTCATCGACGCCACGGGCGGGGCGGAGATCTCCTGCCGGAACGTGATGCGCAGCCCGTCCGGATCGAGGTCCCGGATCGAGGTCCAGTTCTTGGCCTCGCCGTTCGCGGTGGCCCAGATACGTATCCGCTCCAGGTTTCCCTCACGCTCCAGGACGTCGACGTACACCGACGGCGGGAAGAGCCTCGGCCAGTTCTCCACCTCGGCAAGCAGTCGGTAGACGTCCTCGGCGGCGGCCAGGACGGTGATCTCGTGCTCGACCTCGCGGCCGGCTTGTACGGACACAGCTGTCTCCTCACTCGACGTGCCCGGTGGGCAGGGAAGTCGCCACGGGGTGTGGCGGGCCGTCAGAAGTTGCCCAGACCTCCGCAGACGTTCAGCGCCTGCGCGGTGATGGAGGCCGCCGGGTCGGAGGCGAGGTAGCCGACGAGTCCGGCGACCTCCTGCGGGGTGGAGTACCGGCCCAGGGGGATCTTCGCCCGGAACTTCTCCAGGATCGCGTCCTCGGACGTCTCGTAGGCGGCCGCGTACCCCTGCCGCACACGCTGCGCCATCGGCGTCTCGACGTAGCCGGGGCACACCGCGTTGACGGTGATCCCGGTCGGCGCCAGCTCGTTGCCCAGCGCCTTGGTGAATCCGACCACCCCGTGCTTCGAGGCGGAGTACGGGGCGCCGAGCACCACGCCCTGCTTGCCCGCCGTGGAGGCGATGCTGATGATGCGGCCGCGCTTCTTCTCGCGCATGCCACCGGTGTTGAGGACTTCCCGGGTCACCTGGAACACACTGGTGAGGTTGGTGGCGATGACGTCGTCCCACAGGTCGTCGGCGATGTCCGCGGTGACCCCTCCCCCGCTGCGGCCCGCGTTGTTGACCAGGACGTCGATCGGCCCGAACCGGGCCACCGCCGCCCGTACGACGGCCTCGATGTCGTCCTTGGAGCGGACGTCGGCGGCCGCGCCGTCCACGTCGAGGTTCTCGTTCTGCAGGGCTTTGACGGTCTCGGCGACCGCGCTCGCGTCCCTGGCGCAGAGGAACACCCGGTGTCCCTGCTCGGCGAGGAGCCGGGCGGAAGCCAGGCCGATTCCGCTGGTGGCGCCGGTGACCAGCGCGACTTTGGCCGTGTTGTCGGTCATCAGGGTCTCCGATCAGGCGGACTGGGCGGCGGACAGCCGGTCGTTGACGAGGCGGATGAGTGCGCGGGGGGTGTTCGCCAGGGCGACCTCCTCCTCGTCCAGGTCGATGCCGTACTCGCGCTCGATGCGGCCGACGGTCTCCAGCATCGCCAGCGACTCGTAGCCGAGGTCCTCGAAGGTGGTGTCGGCGATGTCGCCGTTCAGATCCACGTTCTCGTCGGTTCCGGCGCCTTCCAGGAGCGTGGTCCTGAGTGCCTGGAGGGTGAATTCACTGGTGGTCATGGGATGTCCTTCCCTACGGGTCGCAGAGCGGCGTGGTCGGCTCCGCGCACGACCATCGCCGAGTTGAAGCCGCCGTGACCGCGGGCGAGCACGAGCGCGCTGCGCAGTTCGGCGGGACGGGGGGCGCCGGTCACGAGGTCGATCTCGTAGGACCTGGCCGGGGTGGAGGCGGCCGTCGGCGGCACGACCTGGTCGCGCATCGAGAGGAACGCGGCGGCGAGGTCCAGAGGGGCGGCGCCGGAGTACAGCCGTCCTGTCGTGGTCTTGGGCGCGGTCACCGGCACCCCGCGGGGCCCGAAGACCTTGGTGATCGCCTCGGCCTCGGCCCGGTCCAGGTCCGGCAGGCCCGCGGCGTCGGCGAACACGACGCCGATGTCGTCGGCGACCATGTCCGCGTCGGCCAGGGCGAGTTGGATGGCGTTCTGCAGGGTGGGCGCACGGTCGCTGCCGGGCCTGGGGTCCACCGTCGACGCGTGCCCGGCGATCTCGCCGTACACCCGGGGCGCCGCACGCCGCTTCGCGTGTCCGGCGTCCTCGACGACCAGCAGCGCGCCGCCCTCACCCGGTACGTGCCCGGCGGCCCGGTCGTCGAAGGGGAGGTAGGCCCGCTCCGGGTCGTCGGAGGTGCTGAGGCGGCCTCCGGCCATCTGGGCGACCCACCCCCAGGGGCAGATCGACGCGTCGACCGCGCCCGAGATGACCATGCTGGTCCCCTTGCGGATCTGCCGGCGGGCCTGGGCGACCGCGTCGAGCCCTCCCGCCTGGTCACTGACCACGACGCTGCTGGGGCCGCGGAGGCCGCTGCGGATGGAGATCTGCCCGCTGTTGACCGCGTAGAACCAGGCGAAGGACTGGTACGCGCTGACGTACTGGCCGCCCTTGCTCCACAGCGCCCGCAGCTCGTTCTGGCCGAACTCGAAGCCCCCGGAGTGGCTCGCGGTGATCACTCCGATGTCGTACGTGGGCAGATCGGCGGGGACCACACCGGCGTCCTCGAACGCCCAGTCGGCGCCGACCAGGGCGAGCCGGGTCATCCGGTCGGTCTGCGGCAGGAGCCGGCTGGGCAGGTGCTCCGCGGCGTCGAACCCGCTGACCTGGCCCGCCAGCCGGGACGGGTAGGGCGTGGGGTCGAAGTGCGTCACCCGTCCGATCGCGCTGCGGCCCGCGAGGGTGGCCGACCAGTAGTCCTCGATGCCGAGTCCGGTCGGCGCGACGATCCCGAGCCCGGTGACCAGTGCACGCGCGCTCATCGGGCGCCCCGCTCGGGCTTGGCCAGCACCATCGCGCTCTGGAATCCGCCGAAGCCGCTGCCCACGGAGAGCACGCTGTCGGTCTTCCAGTCGCGTGCGGTCAGCGGCACGTAGTCCAGGTCGCACTCCGGGTCGGGGTTGTGGAGATTCGCCGTCGGTGGCACCACGTCGTGGGTCATGGCGAGGACGGACGCCGCGATCTCGATCGAGCCGATGGCGCCGAGCGAGTGGCCGACCATCGACTTGATGGAGCTGACCGGGGTCCGGTGCGCGTGCTCCCCCAGGCTGCGCTTGAACGCCGCCGTCTCGTGCCGGTCGTTCTGCTTGGTCCCGGAACCGTGGGCGTTGATGTAGTCGATGTCCTCGGGGTTGAGCCGGGCCTCGTCCAGGGCGACCCTGATGGCCTCGGCCATCTCGGCGCCGTCGGGGCGGAGTCCGGTCATGTGGAACGCGTTCGAGCGTGTCGCGAATCCGGCGACCTCGGCGTAGATCCGCGCCCCGCGGGCACGGGCGCTGTCCAGTTCCTCCAGGACGAACACGGCCGATCCCTCACCCATGACGAAGCCGTTGCGGCTGGCGTCGAAGGGCCGTGAGGCGTGCTCGGGGTCGTCGTTGCGGGGCGTGGTGGCCTTGATCGCGTCGAAGCAGGCCACGGTGATCGGCGAGATGGGCGCGTCGGTCGCGCCCGCGATCATCACATCGGCCGAGCCTTCCCTGATGACGTCCGCGGCGTACCCCACCGCGTCCAGACCGGAGGTGCAGCCGGTGGACACCACCGTGCTCGGCCCCTCCGCGCCCACCGCCCACGCGACCTCGGTCGCGAAGGAGCTGGGGACCATGTGGTTGTACAGATGCGGGACCGCGTAGGCGTGGTCCACCAGTTCCAGTCGGCCGCCGTCGCTGACCGTGCGGTACTCCTGGTCCAGGCCGGTGGTCGCGCCGACCGCGCTGCCGATCGTCACCCCGGTCCGCTGCGGGACGAGGGCGGCGAACTCCAGTCCGCTGTCGGCGACCGCGTCGCGGGCGGTGACCACCGCGAACTGGGCGGCCCGGTCCATCCTGCGGATCTCCTGCGGGCCGAGTCCGGAGAGTTCGGCGTCGAAGTCGACCTCGGCGGCGATCTGCGAGCGGAACGGCGAGGGGTCGAAGAAGGAGATACGGCGGGTGGCCGTACGTCCGTCGGTGAGAAGCTTCCAGAACTCCTTGGGGCTCTTTCCGCCGGGGGCGGTGACTCCGATCCCGGTGATCACGACCCGGCGTCCGTACACCCCGCTCATCAGGCCCTCCAGTCGTAGAAGCGTCGGGCCATGGCGTCCTTGGGCGACCGCCAGGTGGCGGGGTCGTACGCCTGGATGTGCGGCTTCAGGTCCTGGCTGATGCGGACGAAGCGGGGGTCGGTCTTGGCCTCCTCGATCAGGTCCTCGCCGTTGTCCTCGTCGAAGTCCTGGAGGTGGAAGTAGAGGCCGCGGAACTCGAAGAGCCGGCGGCGGCGGGTGCCCATGCGGCCGGGAACATCCGTACGGTCGAAGGCTCCGAAGAGTTCGGCGACTTCCTCGGCCGAGCCGGATGCCATCCTGGCCACGATCAGCGTGCTGTGCATCATTCCCCTTCTCGTGTTCGTCGGGCCGGCCCGAACCAGCGGGCCAGCGCCATCGGCAGGTCGGAGTGGGAGCCCGGAGCGGCCCAGGCCACATGGCCGTCGGGACGCAGCAGGAGTGCGGTGGTGCCGGCCGGCAGATGGTCGGCCGTGGGGTCGTGCGGGACGGCTGTCACCACGTCGATCCGGTCGGTCCATTCCCGGGCACGGCCGCGCAGCGTGGCGTTGTCCGCCAGGTCCAGCAGCACCCCGCGCCCCGTCCGCAGGAGTTCGCCGCTGCTGGTCTCCTTGCCCTCGTGAGCGAGCCGGAGCCGCGGCATGCGGGCCCCGAGCAGGGGGTGCGCGCCGCCGCCCACGTCGTAGCGGATGTCCAGGCCGCTGACCCGGGCCGCCAGATGGCGTTCCACCTCGGGCAGGGTGAGGAGTTCGCCGAGGATCTCGCGAACCGGCCCGGCGTCGGCGCCGCCGAGGATGAGGGAGCTCTGGGCCCGGGTGTTCGCGAGGAGCCTGCGGCCGACCTCGTGACGTTCGTCGTGGTAGGAGTCGAGGAGCGTGTCGGGGGCGGTGCCGCGCACCACCGCCGCGAGCTTCCAGCCGAGGTTCACCGAGTCCTGGATGCTGGTGTTCATCCCCTGCCCACCGGCGGGCAGATGGACGTGCGCGGCGTCCCCGGCCAGCAGCACCCGGCCGCGCCGGTACGCGGTGACCTGCCGGGCGGCGTCGGTGAACGCGCTGACCCAGACTGGCTCCGCCCCGGAGATGTCACCGCCCGTCAGGCGCTTCCAGACATCGGCGACCTCGCTGAAGGCGGGCGGTGCGGTGCGCCGCTCGGGGGGCGTCGTGCCTCGCTCGCCCACGATGACGCGGTGGATGCCGCCCGGCAGTTGCGCGACCATGACCAGGCCGTCGTCGGTCCGGTCGATCACCATGCGGGGCGACAGATCCGCGCCTTTGATGTCGGCGAGGAAGAGTTCGGTGGTGGCGGGAGTTCCGGGGAAGTCGAAGCCGGCGGCCCGGCGAACGCCGCTGCGCCCTCCGTCACAGCCGACCAGGTAGCGGGCGCGCAGATTGGCCCCGTCGCCCGAGACGGTGACGGTCACCCCGTCGCCGTCCTCGACATGGCCTGTGACCTCGTGTCCGCGCCTGATGTCGGCGCCCAGGTCGCGGGCCCAGCGCTCCAGGACTCCCTCGGTCACGGACTGGGGAACGGTCCTCGCGGATGCGTGGGCGGCGCCCAGCGCCCCCAGATCGAGGGGCAGGCCGCCGAAGTGCCCGGCCTCGCTGGTCTCGATCTCCCCTAAGCGGGAGAGAAGTCCCCGCTGGTCGAAGACTTCCATGGTCCGGATGGTGAACCCGATGCCGCGCGACTCTCCGGACGGTGCGGCCAGCCGGTCCAGCACGATGACGTCGACACCGGCGAGACGCAGTTCCCCGGCCAGCGCGAGCCCCGCGGGCCCGGCTCCCACGACAATGACTGAAGCATCCATACGTACCTCCCGAGGAGAACCGGCGCTATTCGGTCTCAAGGTTGTGGGCGATGCGCGCCAGTACGTCGTTGGCGGCGAGGAACTCGGCCTCGGATATCCCCGCGAGCGATTGGGCCGCATGCGCGTTCACCGCGGCCTCGGCCCGTGTATGCGCCGCCTCCCCGTCCTCGGTGAGGGAAATGGCCGTGCCGTCCGTTGTCACCCAGCCACGGGCCTCGAACTCCTTCACGATGGGGCCGTACGTCCCCGCCCGGTCCACCGCCAGGAAGGGGGAGAACGCCTCATCGATTCCGGCGACGGTATTCACCTGGATACTGATCGCGTGCAGCACCTGCCACTGACGCCGATTCAGGTCCTGTTCCGACAGTGCCCGCCGAGTGGCTTCGTCGAAGAGCTGATGCAAGTGCAGCAGCCAATATCCGATGCGCTTGGTCGTGTTCTGCTGAAGCATGCGAATTCCTGCCTCGGTGTGCGTCGGTTGCGGCCGCAGCCCGGTGAGTGAATCTCGCTGAATTGATTTCGAGCCTGTCATCCGAACCGACTGGCACACAAGGGAACCGAGGGGAACCTGCGGGGCACCCGCAGGTTCCATTACGGGGCACCCGCAGGGTCTCTGCGGCCCACCCGCAGATTCCCCCTCGCAGCAGCACGCCTTTATTTCAACCGGGGAAAATCCGCCGAACAGAACACGAAAATGCCGCCCATCTCGGAGAGATGGGCGGCGCCGCGACGCAGTGTTCCCTAAGGGGCCACGACCCCCAGGGCGGTGACCAGCTCCTGTCGGCCTGAGATATCCAGCTTCCGGTACACACTGGACAAGTGGAATTCAACCGTCCGAACCGCCAGGAAGAGCGTCTCCGCTATCCTCCGGTTGCTGTATCCGGCCCGGGCCAGCTGGGCGATCTTGTTCTCCTGCCGGGTGAGCACACGACTGCCGTCGGGGTCGTTCAGGCGGGCCAGAGCCGGCTTCACGCGCCGCGCCCAGAAGGCGTTGCCGCACGCGTGGGCCACCTCGTCGACCTCCTCCAGCCGGCTGCGCCCGCCCACCACGTCCTTGCGTTCGGCCTGCATCATCCCGAGGTCGTAGAGCGCCTGCATCAGCTCGGACCTGGCGTGCCCGAGTTCGAGCAGCTGGACGGCCTCCTCCAGCAGGGCCGGGGACGTCCCGTCCCGGCGCGCCATGGCCACCGCGTGCAGCGCCGTGCCCACACCCCTGGCCGATCCCCACTTCCGGGCCGCGATCAGCTCGTCCTCGGCCAGCGCGAGTGCCAGGTCGTACCGCTGTACGGCCAGCGCCCCGAGGGCCGCCCTGGACCGCCAGGGAACGACAGCGGAGTTGACCACGTTGAGCGTGGCCAGAATCCGGCCGCAGGCGGTGTAGTCGTCGATGGCGTGCCGGAACTGACCGGCGGCCATGTGCAGGGCGCCCCTGGCCGCCAGCACGTGCACCCGGTCGGGCAGGTGGGAGCCGAGCCGGCCGACCAGCCCGTGTTCGAGGAGCACTTGGTGCGCCTGGTCGAACTCGCCCAGGTGGACCAGCGCCTCGATCAGCCAGGCGACCGTGAGGCAGAGGGGCAACGTCGGCGCGCGGCGGGCGAGAAGCGCCTTCAGCAGCTCCGCGGCCCGCGCCACATCGCCCGACATCAGACTGCTGCGGGCCCTCAGGAGCGTCAGCAGTTCCTGGTGCCGGTCCGACCCGGCCCACACGGGATCACGGGCGAGCCGCTCGCACTGCGCGTCCGCCGAGACGAGGTCACCGGTGTAGTGCAGCGCCAGGATCGCCAGCCAGGCGCAGTGCGCCTCGGACCTGGCCGCGTCCGATTCCAGCACCCACTCGGTCTGTTCGGTGACCACCGCACGGCCCACCCCGAGATTGGCCAGTCCGATGCTCTGCACGGCGGCGCGCAATTCGGGCCGCATACCATCGACCTCACCACGGAGCACGATCCCCGGCGTGTAGGTGACCGCGGACCGGGACGGCGCCGACGGCCTGGCTAAGGCAGGGGCGCTCTCCTGTCCCCTTCCCTCCCATGCCGTGTGAACGGCTGCGTTGCGCCACCCTGGCGCAACCGGATCTGTGCGCCACGCGTGCCGCCCGGCGAAAACATCCGCTGTCCGATTGTTTTCGCACTCCGTCGCATTCATCTTTCCCCCATAACTGGCGATACGTACCAAGGTGTCGGCACACGGGCGCGGGCAACAGCATCGAGAATTCCCGATGCCCACCGCGGAAGGGAAGCACTTCGGGCAAAGTACAGGACCGGCGGGCACGACAGCGGGCCCGGCCGGCGCCCTTCTTCTGGTGCGCGGCTCACCGGCCGCCGGAAACCGGCAAACATCGCGAGGACGGACCGCCTCGCGTGTACCCAGCCTCGCAGACCCGAGGAACTACCGGAACTGTGCACGCCATGCAATGAGGCATCCCAGCATCCCTTCAGTAATCCCGCGACGCACACCGGGCTTCGTTACCACCACAAAGCCGGGAAGCAGCACGCCGACAATTACTTCAACGTACACGAGTCACTTCGGCACTCTTCAAGACCGCTCGCCGTGAAGTCCGTCTCATCCACCGCATGTTTACGACGCCCCCTATGCACGGGCGACATTAATTTCGGGTGTCAGCCGGTCCGGTCACGGCCTTCCGCCGCTCGGATTTCGAGGTCTCTGGCGAAGCGACGCCACTGGTCGGCGCACTGCTGTGCGGCCCAGACGGCATCGCCCAGCCGGTGGACGGGCACACCTCCGGCCAGCCACCGCCATCGTTGGGCGTCCATCGAGTGCGCACTCCACAGCCTCAGCAGCGTGCGACCGGCCTCGGTGAAGCGCAGCGAGGGGTCCTTGCGCAGATTGGGGACGGCCGGGTGCGCGAAGCGCTGCGGCATCTGCACCACACATCTGCCGTCCCCCGTCGGCGGCGGACCGTCGGCGGTCGGCGACCGCTCCTCCGTACCGCGAGCGAGCGCCTCCTCCGTACCGCGAGCGGGCGCCCCCTCCGCATCACGAGCGGACGCCGGGGCCGCCGCACCGTCATCGGGGACGCCCTCCTGTTCGGCGGCCCGCAGCTTCGGGGGCAGCGGACTCTCACCGGCCCGCAGCCTGGCCCGTACGTCTCTGGCCGTGGCGACCGCGACGCCGGCCACGGCCGCCACCTCGCGCAGGGACGCGTCGGGCCTGGCTCGGATGAATAGCTCCGCGCGCCGACGCCCCCGCGCGGCGTCGGCGTCGAGCGGGCGGACCCGTCCGTCGCGGCCCGCCCGTGCGTTCAACTGCCCACGACGGCCGGTTGAACGGCTCCGCAGCGCGGCCACGGTGGTGGGCGACAGGCAGGCGATCTCGGCGATGCGGCGGTCGGACCACTGGGGGTGGCTCTCGACGAGACGGGCGGCTGCCGCCGTCCGGTCGGCGTGCGAAAGAGGCATCCCCTGCCGTGTGTTGATCCTTACCGCCAGGACGAATGCCTCGTCGAGGGTGCCCTCGACGAAGCTGACACGGATACGCTCTTCTCCCCGCAGCACCGTGGCCCGCAGACGGTGGAAGCCGTCCACGACACGCATCGTGGGCCGGTGGACGACGATGGGCGGCAGCGGGACGTCCGAATCGGCGAGGGCCCGGGTGTGCCGAGTGTCCTCCGCCGCGACACGTGGACGATCCGAGACACGCAGGGCGTCGACGGATACCAGCTCCGTGCCGCGCCCGTACTCACTGTCCTCGACGGCGTCGGCCAACCCATCGGACATCGATGCTCCTCTTAGCGCGCTCCTGCCCGGGCGGATGTCAATGAAGTAAGCGAAGTGTCCAAGATATTATCACCCAAGTCTCCACTCAGCCAGCGGTGTTGGCTACTCTCCGTACAACGCACAGACAGCGGGACGAGCAGGACGAGCAGGAACGTCGGGCGATCCGACCGGGGAGCGTGAACCTTGTCAGCAGGTAGGGACCAGTGTCGCGGCCAGTCGTTGGCCGAGCGGTTGAACGCGTTGTTCGCCATGGTGCGATGGCGCGACGCCCATGGGCGTCAACGGGAGTATTCGACGGCCGAGGTGGCCAAGGCGGTGACCGCCGATCCGTCCCACCCAGCGACGTTGTCGAGGAGCTACCTCGCGATGCTGCGCAACGGCTCGCACACGAACCCGACGCTGGGCGTCCTCGACGGCCTGGTGAAGTTCTTCGACGACCACCGCGAGCCGGGGGCCGCTCCGATCACGATCCAGTCGCTGGTGGCGGGCAGGGACCCCGAAGACGACCTGCTCCGCGAGCAGTTGGCCAGCCGGCAGGTCCGGATGATCGCCATGAGGGCTGGCGCGATGACGCCTACGATGCGGGAACAGCTGCTCAAGATGATCGAGACCTTCGATCAGGACGCCCCCGCCGACCCCGGCGCCCAGCACTGAGGAAGAACCTCGTGGCCATACGCGAGCGCGAGCTCCGCCGCTACTGCAAACGCCTGTTGCGCCAACTCGACATCCGGCCACCGCTCCGCGTGGACGAACTGTGCCACCGGCTCGGCCTGCACCGCGGAAAGCCCATCCGGCTGATCCCCTGGGAGCTGCCCGCTCCCGGCCCCTTCGGCGTGTGGATATCCCGCACGGACGAGGAGCACATTTTTTACCAGAAGGAGACGACCCGGGTACACCAGGACCACATCATCCTCCATGAGGTCGGCCACATCCTCGCCGATCACGAGGCCGACGCACGCGCGGAGGAGGAGGTTCTGGGGATGAGCGGCACCGATCACCCCCGCGGTCTGATCACCCGGAGGCTCCACCGCACCTCCTACTCCGAGGACTACGAACGCGAGGCGGAGCTGGTCGCGACCATCATCCAGGAGTGGGCCGTCGTCATCGACCACACCACGGCGCGCGGCTGCGAGGACCCGTCCCTCGATCCGCTGCGTTCCGCGCTGGGTTCGCGCTG
Organism: Streptomyces durocortorensis; assembly: GCF_031760065.1. NCBI lineage: Bacteria > Bacillati > Actinomycetota > Actinomycetes > Kitasatosporales > Streptomycetaceae > Streptomyces > Streptomyces sp. C11-1. Next base: position 7,049,295 of record NZ_CP134500.1, on the reverse strand, counting down.
GGGGTGGAGGTGATCCTCCATGTGCCGGTGACCGTCATGCTGGTCATCGGCTTCGCGTGGAAAACCATCGATCTCGTCCGCGCCCCGCACGACCGAGTCCTGCGCCTGCTCGTCGCCTCGCTGTTCCTGCTCACGGTGGGCGACCTCCTGGGATTCGAGGAAGTCAGCGGCCAGGTGGACGAGTTGACGGCCGTCGGTGTCGGCAAGATCGCCTTCAACTGGGTCTACATGTGCGGCCTGGGCGTTCTCGTACTCTTCTTCACCGCCTCGACCAGTGACGCCCCCTCCCTTCACCGACGCCACGTCCGTCTGCACACCGGCCTGCTGGCCGCGGTCCTGGGGGCTCTGGTCGTCACCATGCTCGCCACCCCGCCCGCCCTGCGCGGCCATACGCTCTCCACCCCGCACATGGCCGAGCCGGCCATCGCCTCCTTCTACCTCATCGGCAACGCCTACTTCTTCTACGCGCACCTCACCTCGGGCCGCTGGGCGCTGCGCTACACGCGCCTGGCGTCCCGTTCCCTGGCCCCCAGCCTGCGGACCATGTCGATCGGGCTCTTCGGCTTGGCGGTCACCTCGGCCGTGCGGGTTCTCTGGGTGATCGTGCGGGCCGTCTCACCCGGCGCGCACCCGGTGCTCGACACGGTCAACCGAGCCCTCACCGATGTGGCCCTGGGGGCCGTGCTCATCGGCATCACCCTCTCCGCCGGAGTGCAGCTGGTGACCCACCTGCGATCGGTCGCGCGCCACCGGCGGATGCACCACCAGCTCACTCCCCTGTGGACAGCGCTAGTCACGGCGTACCCGGACGTCGTCCTCAACCGGGAGCCGCCCACGTCCCGGTGGGGCCGGCTGCGGCTGCGCCACACCCACGCACGCTTCTACCGCCGCCTCATCGAATGCCGGGACGGGCTGGTGCGGTTGAGTCCCCACCTTGTCCGCGTGGCGCCCGGCACCGACCTCGCCCGCTGCGGGCCCGATCAGCTCGCCCTGCACATCCGTGCGGCGCTGGCCCGGAAACCGCTCGTCGAGGACCCGGACACGACGCATCCGGCCGTGCGCGTCGCCTCCCCGTCGGGCAACGACATGGACGCCGAGGCCCACGAGCTCATCGCCGTTTCCACCTCGTTCGCGGCGCTCACCACGCTCGGGCGTGGAGCGCCCGTGCCCTGCCGCTGAGCCTTCGGTCAGGATTCGGGCGCCGGTCGGCGGGAAGCGGGCACGCCGGGCTGCCGGACCTGCGGTCGCCGTGGGCGTGACCAGCACCGGCGTACCCGGGGAAACGGACACGAACGGGCCCAGGGGATTCGGTGGAGCGGCTGGTCGAAGCAGGGGAAGTGCTTGTAGAAACGACACATGAGCCCGAACGGACAGCGGGCTCCGCCCGACCGGGCCCAGCAGCGATCAGGGAAGTGCGCCGTGGACACCGAAGAACGCCGTCGGGGAATTCTGGACACGGCGCGACGGGACGGGTCGGTCGGAGTGAACGCCCTCGCGGACCTGTTCAAGGTGGCCAAGGAGACCGTCCGCCGGGATCTGCACGTGCTGGAGGAGCACGGCCTCGTCCGCCGTACCCACGGGGGCGCCTATCCCGTGGAGTCGGCGGGCTTCGAGACCACGCTCGCTGTCCGCACCACCCGTAATGTTCCGCAGAAGTCACGGATCGCGGCGGCCGCCGCGGATCTGCTCGGCGACGCCGAGACGGTCTTCGTCGACGAGGGCTTCACCCCGCAGCTCGTCGCCGAGGCACTGCCGAAGGACCGGCCGCTGACCGTGGTCACCGCTTCGCTGACCGTCGCGACCGCGCTGGCCGGGGCGGAGAGGACGGCGGTGCTCCTGCTGGGCGGCCGGGTACGCGGTTCGACCATGGCGACGGTCGATCACTGGGCCAGCCGGATGCTCGCGGACTTCGTCATCGACCTGGCGTTCCTCGGGGCGAACGGCATCTCCCGCGAGTACGGCCTGACCACCCCGGACCCCGCCGTCGCCGAGGTCAAGGCGCAGGCCCTGCGCAGTTCCCGGCGGCGGGTCTTCGCCGGGATCCACAGCAAGTTCGGGGCGGTGAGCTTCTGCCGGTTCGCCGGTGTCGGAGACTTTGAAGCGATCGTCACCGACGCGGGACTCCCCTCGGCCGAGGCGCAGCGCTACTCCCTCCTCGGCCCCCAGGTCATCCGCGTCTGACCCGTACGGCTGCGCACGCCGCCCCCGTCTCCGCGCCCCTGCCCGTTTCGCACTGCTCGCCCCCCTGTCCGCCGGGGCCTGGTCCGCCATGCCCGCAACTGACCCGATCACCGAGCCGCTACGACTGATCAGGAGTCCCCCATGCCCCACCCACGCCGCCGTCGACCACCTCTGCGCGGTCGGGCCTGCGCCGCGACGGCCGCCCTCGCCCTGCTCGCCACCGGCTGTGCCGGGGCGGGCGGGACCTCCTTCGGGGGCGGAGACGCGCTGAACGTCCTGATGGTGAACAACCCGCAGATGGTCGAGTTGCAGAAGCTCACGGCGAAGCACTTCACGAGGAGGACCGGAATCAAGGTCCACTTCACGGTCCTGCCCGAGAACGACGTACGGGACAAGATCAGTCAGGACTTCTCCAACCAGGCCGGTCAGTACGACATCGCCACCATCAGCAACTTCGAGCTGCCGTTCTTCGCGAAGAACGGCTGGCTGCACCCCCTGGACGACTACGCGGACGCCGACGCCGCCTTCGACCAGGAGGACATCCTGGAACCGCTGCGGGAATCGCTGACCGCCGAGGACGGCAAGCTCTACGCGCAGCCGTTCTACGGTGAGTCGTCCTTCCTGATGTACCGCAGGGACGTCTTCGAGAAGCAGGGGCTCACCATGCCCCCGAAGCCCACCTGGCAGCAGGTGGCAGACCTCGCCGCGCGGACGGACGGTGCGGAGCGCGGGATGAAGGGCATCTGTCTGCGCGGACTGCCCGGCTGGGGCGAGGTGATCGCCCCGCTCACCACGGTGGTCAACACGATGGGCGGCACCTGGTTCACGAAGGACTGGGAACCACGGCTCACCGCACCGGAGTTCAGGAAGGCGACGAAGTTCTATGTCGACCTGGTACGCAAGCACGGCGAGCTCGGCGCCCCGCAGTCCGGGTATGCCGAGTGCCTCAACAACATGACCCAGGGCAAGACCGCCATGTGGTACGACGCCACGGCGGGCGCCGGTTCGCTGGAGGCCAAGGGCTCCCCGGTGAAGGGGAAGATCGGTTACGTCCCCGCCCCCGTAGATCGGACCGAGAGCTCCGGGTGGCTCTATACGTGGGCGTGGGGCCTGCAGAAGGCGTCCAAGAAGTCCGACGACGCCTGGAAGTTCGTGTCCTGGGCGTCGAGCAAGGAGTACGAGGAGCTGGTCGGTTCCACCAGCGGCTGGTCCAACGTACCTGCGGGCAAACGGGCTTCCACCTACGCCCACCCCGACTACCGGGCCGAGGCGGGCGCGTTCGCCGATGTCACCGAGCGGGCCATCTCCGAGGCCGACCCGTGGAACCCCGGGACCCAGCCCCGTCCCACGGCGGGCATCCAGTTCGTCGGCGTACCGGAGTTCACTGATCTGGGCACCAAGGTGGCGCAGGAGATCAGTGCCGCCATCGCGGGCCGCCAGTCGGTGGACGCCGCGCTCGCCGCCTCCCAGAAGCTGGCTGAGAAGGTCGCCGAGGAGTACCGATGACCGTCACCGCCACCAGAGAGACACCCGCGCCTCCCGCCCCGGCGAGGAAGCCCGGCGGCAGCGGCCGCAGGCGCGCCTGGGCCACCCGTGCCCCGCTGCTGCCCGCCCTCGTCTTCCTCATCGCCGTCACCCAACTGCCCTTCGTGGCCACGCTGGTGATATCCCTGTTCGACTGGAACTCCCTCAAGCCGGAGAAGCGCCACTTCACCGGGTTGTCCAACTACGCTTCCGTCTTCACCGACGAGGCCCTGCGCGAGTCCGTGGTGACGACCGTCGTCCTCACCGCGTCCGTGGTGCTCGTCAGCGTCATTCTGGGGTTGGCGTTCGCCCTGCTGCTGGACCGCACCTTCTTCGGCCGGGGGTTCGTCCGTACGCTGCTGATCACCCCGTTCCTGCTGGTGCCGGTCTCCGCCGCTCTGCTGTGGAAACACGCGCTCTACAACCCCGAATACGGGCTGTTCAACGGGGCGCTCACCTGGTTCGGCGACCTGTTCGGCATCGAGAGCGTCGCGCAGCCGGAGTGGACGTCCCAGATGCCGCTGATCGCGATCGAGGCGGCACTCGTGTGGCAGTGGACGCCGTTCATGATGCTGATCCTGCTCGCCGGACTCCAGAGCCGGCCCGCCGAGATCATGGAGGCCGCGCGGCTGGACGGGGCCGGGCCCTGGCAGACCTTCCGGTATCTGACCCTGCCGCATCTGCGCCGCTACCTCGAACTGGGCATCCTGCTGGGGTCGGTGTACATCGTGCAGAACTTCGACGCGGTGTTCACGATCACCTCCGGCGGTCTGGGCACCGCGAACCTGCCGTACACCGTCTACGAGACCTTCTACCGGGCCCATGAGTACGGGCTGGCGTCCGCGGCGGGTGTGGTCGTGGTGGTCGGCACGATCATCATCGCCACCTTCGCGCTCCGGGTGGTCTCGTCGCTCTTCCGTGAGGAGGCGAGCCGCGCATGAGCGCCTCGACCGCGATTCCCCGTTCCGCCAACACCCTTTCCCGCAGGGCCCGTCGGCGCTCCGCGGCGCTCGGTGCGGCCGCCTGGGCGGTGGGCGTCGGCTTCTGTCTGCCCGCCCTGTGGATGGTGCTGACGTCCTTCCACGCGGAGGCCGACGCGGCGACCAACCCGCCTTCCCTGGCGGCCGCGCTGACGCTCGACGGCTACCGGACGTTCTTCGGCGGTGGAGGCGGTCCGACGCCGTGGCCCCCGCTGGTCAACTCGCTGGCGGCCTCGTTCTTCTCGACCGTGCTGGTGCTGCTTCTCGCTCTGCCCGCCGCGTACGCACTGTCCATCCGGCGGGTGCGCAAGTGGACTGACGTGATGTTCTTCTTCCTGTCCACGAAGATGCTGCCGGTGGTCGCCGGGCTGCTGCCGGTGTATCTGTTCGCGAAGAACACCGGGCTGCTGGACAACATCTGGCTGCTCGTTCTGCTCTACACCTCGATGAACCTGCCTATCGCGGTGTGGATGATGCAGTCCTTCCTCGCGGACGTGCCCGTCTCCATCATCGAGGCCGCGCAGGTCGACGGGGCCCGGCTGCCCACGGTGCTGCGCCGGGTCGTCGCCCCGGTCGCCGGGCCGGGCATCGCGGCGACCGCCCTGATCTGTTTCATCTTCAGCTGGAACGAGCTGTTGTTCGCGCGGGTGCTGACCGGTGTCGTCGCCGGGACCGCACCCGTCCATCTGACCACCTTCGTCACCAGCCAGGGCCTCTTCCTCGCCCAGCTGTGCGCGGCGTCGGTGGTCGTGTCCCTGCCGGTGCTGGTCGCCGGTTACGCCGCCCAGGACAAACTCGTCCAGGGCCTCTCCCTGGGAGCAGTCAAATGAGGGCAGCCATCGTCGAAGCCCCCGGCAAGGTCTCCGTGACCACCGTCCCGGACCCCGCGCCGGGCCCCCGCGACGTGGTCGTCAAGGTGGCGTCGTGCGGACTGTGCGGCACCGATCTGCACATTCTCCAGGGCGAGTTCGCCCCGACCCTGCCGATCGTGCCCGGTCATGAGTTCGCCGGGGAGGTCGTCGGCCTCGGCGCTGACGTCACGGAGCTGTCCGTCGGCGACCGGGTGGCCGTGGACCCCTCGCTGCACTGCCACGAGTGCCGGTACTGCCGTTCGGGGCGGGGGAATCTCTGCGACGACTGGGCGGCGATCGGTGTCACCGTGCCGGGCGGCGCGGCCGAGTTCGCGGTGGCGCCCGTCGCCAACTGCGTACGGCTGCCCGAGCATGTCGACGTGCGGGACGCGGCGCTGATCGAGCCGCTGTCGTGCGCGGTGCGGGGTTATGACGTGCTCCGGGGCAACCTGGGTGCGGAGGTGCTGATCTACGGCTCGGGCACCATGGGCCTGATGATGCTGGAGCTGGCCAAGCGCACCGGCGCGGCGTCGGTGGACGTGCTGGACGTCAACGCCCAGCGGCTGGCCACGGCGGCGCTCCTGGGGTGCAGCGCTTCGGCCGCCCGCGCCGAGGAGCTGGACCGCCCGCGCGGCTGGGACGTGGTGATCGACGCCACGGGCAACGCGGGGGCCATCCAGGACGGTCTCGGGCGGGTCGCCAAGGGCGGTACGTTCCTCCAGTTCGGGGTCGCCGACTACGCGACGACGGCGGTGATCGAGCCGTACCGGATCTACAACCAGGAGATCACCATCACCGGTTCGATGGCGGTCCTGCACAGTTTCGAGCGGGCCGCCGCGCTGTTCGCGAGCGGGGTGCTGGACGCGTCGGTGTTCATCAGCGACCGGCTGCCGCTGGAGCGGTATCCGCAGGCGGTCGAGCGATTCGGGGCGGGCATCGGCCGCAAGACCGTGGTGGAGCCGTGACGGGCCCCCAGACCCCCGCCTCCGCGCCGGTCCCCGGCTCCGGCTCCGTGCTCGTGGTCGGTGAGGCGCTGGTGGATCTGGTCCCGGTGGACGGAGATCCCGGGTTCCGGGCAGCCCAGCCGGGTGGCGCGCCCGCCAATGTCGCGGTGGGCCTCGCCCGGCTCGGCGGGCGGCCGTCCTTCGTGGGCGGGATCGGGGACGACGCCTTCGCGGGCACCATCGAGGCGTGGCTGGGCGGGGCGGGCGTGGATCTCTCGCTGAGCGCCCGCCCGGCGCTGCCCACTGCGCTCGCGGTCGCGGACCCGGGCCGCGGTGGGAACAGCTACCGCTTCCACCTGCGGGACACGGCGACCTTCCAGCTGCCGGACCGCAGCACGGAGGCGTCCCGCTTCGGCGCGGTGTACGTGGGCGGGCTCGCCGCGGTCGTGGAGCCCGCGGCCCGGGCCGTCGCCGCCACCGCGCGGGCGGCCGCCCGCGACGGGCTGCTGGCGGTGGACCCGAATGTCCGCGAGGACCGCACCCTCGACCCCGTACGGAGCCTCGGGCGGCTGCGCGAGCTGTGCGGCCTCGCCCGCGTCGTCAAGGCGAGCGACGAGGACCTGGTACGCCTGTGGCCGGACGCGGAGCCGGAGGCCAGCTGCCGCAGGCTGGCCGCACAGGAGCGGCTGGTCGTGCTGACCCGGGGCCCGCGCGGGGCCGTCGCGTACGCCCACGGCGCACCGGCGGTCTCCGTCCCGGCCCTGCCGGTGCGGGTGGTCAACACGATCGGCGCGGGCGACGCGTTCATGGCGGGGATGCTGTCCTGGCTCGGGGCGGAGGCGGGGTGGCGGACCGACCTGTCCGCCGAGGAAACGCGGGCGATGCTGGAGTACGCGGCCGGAACCGCCGCGTCGGTCTGCGCCCGGGCGGGCACGGAACCCACGGCCCCGCTTGCGGTGTGAGGGACCCGCACACCGGGCATCAACACCGGGACCCGAGTTCCCGAAGGCCCTCCCCCGGTCCACGGAAACCACCGCGGCCCCACCCGGCTCCCCCGCGGGGTGGGGCCGCGGTGTGCCCGGCGGACCGCTACGGCGTTCGGCGAGCGGACAGCACACCGCCCGGGGTCCGGCACCCCACGGTGCCGGACCCCGGGCGGGGCGCTTGGCTCAGTTACGGCCGATCAGCACTGAGGGCGCTTGCCGTGGTTGGCGCCGTTCTTGCGGCGGGCCTTCTTCTTCCGACGTCGCTTCGAGGACATCGAACCCTCCTTCTCTGCTCTGCGTTCCGTGCGGACGGTGTGCGGGGCGATGAACCCCGGCGATCACTGTGCCACCTGCCGAGGGACACCGTGGCAAACACCCGGTGCGGGTGCAACCGGCGACACGGCGCACAAAAGTCCGGGCGGTGACCCGGGGGAGGCGACGGGGGCAGCCGCTCAGCCCGGGGAAGGGCGGGATGCGAGGACCGTGGCGGCGTAGTCGGCCAGGTTCGCACGCAGTTCCTCACGGCCCATGCCCTGCTGGACGACCAGGTGCTCGACGAGATCGGCGCGTGTGGCCGCCAGCAGGGCATGTGCGGCGTAGGCGCTGCCGGTGAAGCCCTCGATCCGGTCCAGGAGGCCCTGGAGGGTGCGGTGCCAGCGTTCGTAGTGCTCTGTGCGGTACGGGCTGTCTCCGCCGGTGTCCTCCAGAGCGAGGGCGAGGTGCCGGTTGTCGAGCTTGAAGCACAGGACGGCGTCCAGCAGGGCGGGTACGCGACGCAGCGGCGGGGCCGCGGGGCCCAGTGGCGGCGGGCCGGACTCGACGGCGGCCCGGATCGGTTCGAGGCGCGCTTCGAACAAGGCACGGATCAACCCGGTGCGGTCACCGAAACCGCGGAAGAGGGTCGCCTTGCCGACACCGGCCGCCGCCGCGATATCGGCCATGGTGACGGCGGCGGGGCTCTCGCAGCGGGCGAAGAGGTCATCGGCCGCCGCGAGGACGGCCGCACGGTTGCGGGCGGCGTCCTTGCGAGGCGTGCGGGCGGTCATGGGGTCTCCTCCGATTGCAAAACGGACCCATGGTCCGTATCGTCGCCACTGAAACGGACCGACGGTCCACATTCTAGGTGACGGAACCTTCGGGGCCGTCGAACGACTTCACCGGGAGCAGCCGATGCAGACCTCCGCCGCAACCCTCGTCATCGGCGCGACCGGCACCACCGGCAGCCGTGTCGTCGCCCGCCTCGCCGCAGCCGGGCACCGTGCGCGGGCCGCCTCCCGTGCCGCCCGTCCGGTACCCGGCGCCGAGGCGGTCCGCTTCGACTGGGAGGACCCCTCCAGCCACGGCGAGGCACTGACCGGGGCGGACCGGGTCTATCTGGTGCCGCCGATCGGCCACCCGGATCCGGCCGAGGTGATGCTGCCCTTCCTGGAGCGGGCCCGCGATGCCGGGGTTCGCCGTGCGGTGCTGCTCAGCTCCTCCGCGATCCCGGCGGGCGGGCCCGCGACCGGCCGTGTCCACCGGGCCCTGCCCAGCCTCTTCGAGGAGTGGGCGGTGCTGCGGCCGTCCTGGTTCATGCAGAACTTCACGGGTGACCACACGCATGCCCTGAGCATCCGGGAGGCAGGCGTCATCCGGACCGCGGCGGGCGAGGGGCGGGTCGGCTTCGTGGACGCGGAGGACATCGCCGCGGTCGCCGTGCACGCCCTGACCGACGAGCGGGCACCCGACACCGACCTGGTCCTCACCGGTCCCCGGCCGCTGAGTTACGACGAGGTCGCCTCGGCGGTCGGCCGGGCCACCGGGCGGGACGTCCGCCATGAGCGCCTGACGTACGAGACCATGCGCGACCGGCTCGCCGCCTCCGGGATACCCGTCCTGTTCGCGGAGATGCTCGCCGGAATGGACCGCGCCATCGCCGGTGGAGCCGAGGACCGGGTCACGGACACCGTGCTACGGCTCACGGGTCGGCCGCCGGGCGACTTCGACGACTTCGCGGCACGGGAGTTGGGCAGGACGGCGGGCGCGGCAGACAGCCGTCCGGACGCTCAGGCCCGGTAGCGCAGCGGATGGTCCTCCGGGACCTCGACCACGGCGATCCGCACCCCGTCGGGGTCGGCGATCCACATCTCGACCAGCCCCCAGGGCTCCCGCCGCGGCGGACGCAGCACGTCGACGCCCTTGGCCCGCAAATCCTCGTGGGCGGCCCCGGCGTCGTCGACCTGGAGCCAGATCTGCACGGAGGACGAGGGCGGACCCTCGCCGCGCCCGGAGACCTCCAGGAATCCGCCGCCCAGGAAGTAGACCGTGCCGCGCTCGGGGCCGGTGCCGAACTCGCGGTAGACGGCGAGGCCCAGGGCCTCGCCGTAGAAGGCACGCGAACGCTCGGGATCGGTGGGGTGGAGCAGAATCCTGCTGCCCAGTACGTGCACCATGCCCCGAGCGTACGCCGTGCGCGGTCCGTCAGTTGGTCAGCTCGTCGAGGAAGTCCTCGGTGCAGCGGTCCTGCGCCGTCTGGCCGACCGCGCGGTCCATGCACCGTTCGAAGTTCCTGAACTCCTCGGAGTCGACCAGGTTGACCACCCACACGAGGAGGACCGCGGAACCGATGAGACCGAGCGCCCCGAACGAGGCGCCGACTATCGCCATCACCCGGCGCGGGGCCCGGCCCTGACGGGTGCGGAGCGCTGCGATGATCCCGAAGACGATGGCGAGCAGTCCGAGGAGAACCCCGCCGACCACGGTCCAGAAGAACACACAGGCGCTGAGGCCGAGGACGAGGGCGGCGACCGCGAAGCCGTTCGTCGGGGCGGGCCCGTGACTGCCGTAGGGTTCCTGCCCGGCTGCGGGCGGGCCCGTGTACGAGGGGTCCGGGTAAGAGGGAAGGGACATCGGGTGAGGGCTCCTGTTCTCCTGGTCATCCGAGCATATGCCCGAAGAACCGTCCCCTATGCGCCCTCTTGGTCACGCTCGGGCAACTAAAGGCCTTCGCCGGGCGCCGCCCGGCGAAGCTCTGCCGACAGGTGGTGCTGGAGCGGCTGTCCGACGGCCGCGAGCTCATGGACGAAGGTGAGGGTGTCCCCGTCCGTCAAGGTGTAGCGACGCCGGGTGGCCTCGACCGTCTTGGCGGTGGGGGCGAGCCCCACGTGATGGGTGGCGAGGTCGACCGTACCGTCGTGAGCCTGACCGACCGAGATCTCCGCGACGCCGGTGGGCTGGGTGATCAGCGCCTCCACCCGCCCGTCGGGCTGGAGCCGCCACCATCCGGTCTCCCTTGCGGACGGCCGCACGGGCAGCCCGTCGGGGCCGAGCAGCCAGGCCCGCGCCTCGTACGCGAGGAAGGGCCGCCCGTCATGGCTGAACGTCACTTCCTGGGCGTACGTGAACCCCTCGTCGAGCGTCGGGTATCCGCCGCGGCCGGTACCGGACCAGGTGCCGAGGTAACCGGTGACCGGGGCGAGCAGGGGGTGCGGGGCCGGTGACTCGTGGGGGCCGAGGGCGTCGGGGAACGGGAGTTCGCGGGCGGGGCGGAGGGGGTGGTGCATGGGGTGTGCGCTCCTGGGGCGGTCGGGGCGGGACGGTGCCATCGGTCGTGCGGGCCTGAGAGGAGTTCCAGCAGCCGGGCGAGGCCGGAGCAGGGAGATCTACACCCTCCGACGACGGTCAGGGCAGCGACAGCGACAGCGACAGCGACAGCGGTGAACGCCCGGCTCCGTCGGCGAGGCCGACACAGAGAGCCGCTGCCGCGCCCGCCACTCCGGCTCCGACGAGGAAGCCCCATCGGCCGACCAGGTCGGGCAGCTTGGGGGATGCGCTCACGCGGGATCGGCCGCCGTGCTCTCTATCAGGCTCTTGGGCCGCAGGTCGGTCCAGTTCCGCTCCACGTAGTCCAGGCAGGCCTGGCGCGTGTCCTCGGGGTGGGCCACGGCCCACCCGGCGGGCACCTCGGCGAAGGCGGGCCACAAGGAGTGCTGTCCCTCGTCGTTGACGAGCACCAGATAGGTGCCGTTCTCGTCCTCGAACGGGTTGGCCACCGCATCCTCCGTCAACTTAGGCAAGGCTCTCTTTACTTGGATGTCGGCAATCCTACCCATCTCTTTCTCGGTTGACCCACCGAATCTCACAACTCCCTTCCGTTGCACACCGCCGGCACGACCGTGGTGACACCGACCGGAAGCAGGTTGTTGCGCTGGGACTCCCGGGCCACGCTCCGGCCGCCCGTGGCGGCTTCGCCATCCGCCACACCGGTCCGGTCCGGCGCCCGACGGCACCCGGCGACCCGCCGCCCGCGCGGGGTGTTGTGCCAGAATCCAGCGCATGTCAGTTCGATACCCGCGCCCCCTCCACCCCGGTGACCGCATCGGAATCACCTCCCCTTCCAGCGGAGTGCCCAAGGAGCTGCGCGAGCGGCTCGCCGTGGCGGTGCGCGATGTGGAGGCACGGGGGTACGAGGTCGTGACCGGCCGTTGCATGGACGGTTCGGGGCATGTCAGCGCGCCCGCGGCCCACCGGGCGGCCGAGTTGACGGAGATGTTGACGGATCCCGCGATCCGGGCCGTGGTGCCGCCGTGGGGCGGGGAGACCGCGCTCGATCTGCTGCCGCTGATCGACTGGGACGCCGTGCGGGCGGCTGAGCCGACCTGGCTGGTGGGCTACTCGGACATGTCCACCGTGATGACACCGCTGACCCTGCTCACCGGGGTGGCGACCGTGCACGGGAACAACCTCATGGACACCCCCTACCGGGTGCCGGAGGGGCTGGTGTCCTGGTTCGACATCGTCGCAGCCCCGCCGGGCCACCGGTTCACCCAGATCCCGCCGGAACGGCACCGGGCCTCGGGCTGGGACGACTGGGCGGAGCACCCCGACGCCCGTACGCTCGCGCTCGACACCCCGGGGCGGTGGACCCGGCTGGACGGCGACGGGGACGTGGACGTGGAGGGGCGGCTCATCGGCGGCTGCACCGAAATGCTGTGCAACCTCACGGGGACCCCGTATCTCGACTCCTCCTCCTTCGCCCGGGCGCACGCCCCGGACGGTCTGCTCGTGTACGTGGAGGCGGCGGGCGAGGACGCGCTCGCCATCTGCCGCTACCTGCACGGGATGCGCATGGCCGGATTCTTCGACACGGCGCGGGCGGTGCTGGTCGGCCGGACCTCGGCGCCGGGCACACCGTCGCTCGGTCAGCACGAGGCGGTGCTCGACGCGCTCGGTCCTCTGAACGTGCCGATCCTCGCCGACGTCGAGTGCGGGCACGTGCCCCCGTACATGCCGCTCGTCAACGGCGCGCGCGCCCGGGTCGTGCACACCGCGACGCGCAGTGAGATCACGCAGACGCTGGACTGAGCGGCGGGAAGCCCTCCCTGTCAGCAGACGCGCGGCAGTTGCTCGCCCAGCGGCACGTCGGCCACCCGTTTTCCGCCGAGCCCGGTGGCGGCCACGCACCTGCCAGAATGGTCCTCGACACAGCTGCCGATCCGTACCGCCTCCTTGCCCAACGGGCGGGCGCGCATCGCTTCCAGGACCGCGTCGGCGGGGTCCGGCGGTACGCAGGCGACGGGCTCGCCCTCGCAGTCGCCGTGCACCTGCACGTGGCCTGATTCGATCAGGTAAGTGATGGTCCGTCCCCGGGCGTGCCTAGCATGGCGGGATGAGCCGACTGCCCAACCCCCACACCCGACGTTCCGTACTCCGCATGATGGGCGGCGCGCTGGTTTCCGTACCGCTCGTCGCCTGCGGGGGCCCGGACAGCGCTTCAGCGTTCCCCGGGGAGGCGGCGGGATCGCCGTCGGCGGCAAAGGACCCGACCCGCGCGTTCGCGGCGCTGGAGAAGGAGTACACGGCCCGGCTCGGCGTGTACGCCGTCGACACCGGGAGCGGGCGTACGGTCGCCCATCGTGATGGGGAGCGGTTCCCTTACACCTCCACGTTCAAGGCGCTGGCGGCGGGGGCGGTGCTGCACAAGCACGGGCTGAGCGGGCTGGAGCGCGTCGTGACGTACCGCCGCGAGGATCTCGTCGACTACTCCCCCGTCACCGAGAAGCATGTGGCCACCGGAATGAGCCTGGGCGACCTGTGCGACGCCGCCGTCCGCTACAGCGACAACACGGCCGGGAACCTGCTGTTCGACGCGCTCGGCGGGCCCCGGGGGCTTCAGACGGTGCTGGCGGGGCTCGGGGACGACGTGACGCGAATGGAGCGGCGCGAGACGGAGCTCAACGAGTGGAGCCCGGGCGCGACACGCGACACCAGCACGCCCCGGGCCCTGGCCGAGGATCTGCGCGCGTTCGTCCTGGGCGATGTCCTCGGCAGGCCCGAGCGGGCCCGGCTCACCCAGTGGCTGCGGACCAACACCACCGGCGACGAGCTGATCCGGGCCGGGGTCCCGAAGGGGTGGACCGTCGGCGACAAGACCGGGGCGGGCGGTACGTACGGAACGCGCAACGACATCGCCGTGGTGTGGCCGCCAGACGCCGCCCCGCTCGTGCTGGCGGTGCTGTCCAACCGGAAGGACGCGGAAGCCGCCTTCGACAACACGCTGATCGCGAAGGCGGCGTCCGTCGCCGTCGGCGCGCTGACCGGGCAGGACACTCCCTGACAGGTGGGTCAGGCCCCGGTGAGCACGGCGTCGATCTCGCCGAGGAAGTCGTCCAGGTCACCGGGGTTCCGCGAGGTGATCAGCGGCCAGCCGGAGGCGTCGTCGCGGACGACCGACTTGTCGACCCAGGTGCCGCCCGCGTTGGTGATGTCGGTGCGCAGGGAGGCGTACGAGGTCAGCGTCTTACCTCGGACGTAGCCGCCCTCCACGAGCGCCCACGGGCCGTGGCAGATCGCGGCCACCGGCCTGCCGGATGCGGCGAACGAGCTGACGATCCGGGTGGTGGCGTCCTCCAGGCGCAGCGAGTCGGCGTTCAGCGTGCCGCCAGGTACCAGCAGGAGGTCGTACGCGGCGGGGTCGACGTCGGCGAGCGTGAGGTCGGGCCGCACACTCTCGCCGGGATCGCGGTCGCCGACGAGGGTGCGGATCTCGTCGCCGGAGACCGCCGCCACGCCGACCTGGGCGCCTCGGTCGCGCAGGTGCCGGACGGGGACGACGAGTTCGTCCTGCTCGACCCCGTAGTTGGTGACGATGACCAGGATCCGGCGGTCGCCGAGATCGGTGGTGGACATGGACTGCTCCTCTCTTCCGGTCTTCCGATGCTCCTGTTCCCTCTGCGCCCCGTACGAGCGTGGCCGGCGGCACCATGTCGGCCGGGCCCGGTCAGACGCCCGCGATCCTGATCTCCACTGTGGCGCAGCGGTACGAGAGGCGCGCGTCGAAGTGGACCGTCCTCTGCGCCTCCCCTTCCGCGGTCGGGCCCCTACTGTGGAGGGGGAGCCACGCACCGGGTACCCGCACCCGGGCGGGTCACACCGTCGCACCGCGCGTGCGGTCCGGGCCGATGGGCCGGGGCTCCCGAGACGGCCGAGCCGTCGGCACCCCGCGTCTTCGGCCGGAGGCCGGAGGCCGGAGGCCGGATCCGGGAGGAGCGCTCCGCGCGGAAAGGGGTACCCAGCAGGGCGGACCAGTCGTCCCCGGTCCCACCGGGGTCAGCACGGAAGGAAGCTCTCATGACCGACCGCAGGCCCGAAGGCGCCGCCCACAACGGGGCTTCCGGCAGCCCGCCCCCCATACCGGCGGACCTGCCGGACCAGCAGACCGGGGAGGACGAGGACCCGCTCGACATACCGGTGCCCGAGCGGGTGGCCCGCGAGAGCGGCGAGCCCGATCCGGACGAGGCGGGCTCCGGCCCGGACACCCCGCGCAACGCCGGCGCGCACCCCGAGGATCCGACTCCGGACGAGTCGCCGGACTAGGAGTCCGGGCCGGAGCCGAGGAAGGTCGGGCCGCAGGGCCCGGGAACGCCCTCGGGCCCCGGAGCGCGGTGCGTGCGCTTCGGGGCCCGAGAGTCGGTCAACCCGGATCAGGCGGTGGTGATGTTCTCCGCCTGCGGGCCCTTCTGGCCCTGGGTGATGTCGAAGGTCACCGCCTGGCCTTCCTGGAGCTCACGGAAGCCGGTGGAGTTGATGTTCGAGTAGTGCGCGAAGACGTCGGGGCCGCCGCCGTCCTGCGCGATGAAGCCGAAGCCCTTTTCCGAGTTGAACCACTTGACGGTTCCGCTGGCCATGCCTGTACCTCTCAGCAGTAAACGGATCCGCACCGCGCGGACCCGGAGGTGATCGCCCTGGTTCTCAGGCACTGCACAGCAAAACGCCCGCGCCAGGCGCGGGCAGGTACTGCGAACCACGACATCTGTCGGCGACGCTACACGGCGGGATCACTCCTCACCAGAGAGCAACGCCATTTTGCTGACGATCAGTGTCACAGCCACCGCTCCGTAGTCTGCCGATCACGTTCCGTTCAGGGGCCGTCGGCGACCCGGACGGAGAGATTCCGCAGGTGTCGCCGCGCGCCTCTTCAGACCTCCAGCAGCCGCCAGAGCAGCAGGAGGCCCACTCCGCAGACGAGCGCACCGCCCAGCAGGGCCAGCGCTCCCCGGCGTACGTTGTCCGGCTGGAAGCCGCCGAGCACGCTGAAGCAGAGCCGGGCGCCGTACGCCACCACGAGCGCCCCGCAGGCCGTGACGGCGAACCCGGCCGCGATGGCGTCCCACTGGTCCTCGAACACCCGCTGGTAGGGGCCCTGGTCCCGGGTGGCCAGGACATATCCGGCCGAGGTGAACAGGGCGGCGGGGAAGGCCACCAGTCCGAAGACGACTGCCAGGCGTCGGATCACCGCAGGGACCCTCCTTCGACGGGGAAGCGGGAGAGGCGCTCCCGGACCGACCGGGTCAGTCGTGCCTCCCACCGCTCCCGCTCGGCGATATGGGTGAACAGCTCCCGCATCCGGTTCACCTCCTCGATCATGGTGTGCTCCTCCTGCGCCATACGTCGGCCGAGTGGCCGCTCGATCATGAGGCCGAGGGCGATGTACGCGGCGAGCGCGAGCGCCGCCACGGCCAGACCCACCGCCACTGCCGCACCGCCGGGGCCGTCGCCCGCCGCGGCGGCGAGCAGCAGCACCGCCGGGATCAGCGCGGCGAGGGAGGCCGCGGCGATCCGGGGCCGACGGACCCGCCGTCGCCGCGCGCTGAGCGCCTGGACGGCGGCCAGCCGTCGTTCCGCGGCCGCCAGTGTCCGAAGGAACGCCGCTCCGCTGTCGATCGCGGCCATGTCAGCCCCCGTTCCGCTGCGTGATGAACGCCTGGAGTTCCTGGCCGAAGTGGGTGCGCAGCGCGCCGATCTGCGCATCGTCCAGCTGGGAGGTCTGCGCGGGCAGTCCCGGCAGGAACTGGTGCCGGATGAGGCGGGAGGCCATGGGGAGGACGGACAGGCGCAGCGACGTCTCGTTCTGCAGGTCCCGCATCAGGGCGGCGAACGGGGACTCCCGGCGGGAGCCGCCGGGGATGTAGTGGTCGCGTGCCTCGCCGAGGCGGTCCCAGTACAGATCGCTCTTGGACACGGCGACGATCAGCCACCGCAGCCGTTGGGCCAGTTGCCCGTCGATGATCGCGTCGACGAGCAGCCGGAAGTCCGCCGCCTCCTTGCGCCGGTGCCAGTTCCGTACGGCTTCCTGGTCGACGGGGCCGCCCTGGGCGGCGAGCGCCTCGTGGACGTCGCGCTGGGCGCCCCGCTGCCAGATCCTGTTGTGCCCCCAGCAGACGACGTGAACGATGCCGTGCGGGGAGGCGTCCCCGCGCATCGTGTCGGTCAGGGCGCGTTCGCGCTGGGCGGAGAGCTGGCCCGGGATGACGGTGACGGCTGCCCGGGTGCGGCGGCTGCCGGAGCGCAGGACGGTGGCGTGCTTCTCGATGTCGGGGCTGCGGGCGCTGTCGCTGTCGCCGCTGCGGATCGACTGCGTCAGGGCGTCGTACAGGACGGTCTTGCCCGCCCCCGCCTCGCCGGTGATGGCGACGGGATTGACGGAGAGTCCGATCCTGCCGTGGAGGGTCGCCGCTTCCGGCCCGGGGGCCGGACCGCCGCCCTCGACGGCGTGCCGGACGCTCTCCCACCGCGATCGAGTGTTCTCCCAGACGTCGGGCACGCGTGCAACTCCCCCGGTGTCGGCCGATGGGGAGATGCTATCGATCAACTGCACTCCGTGCAGGCGGACTTCCCGGAATCATGGTCCGGCGGAGAGTCTCCCGCCCCCGGGGGCCGCTACTGGATGAAGCGGGGCAGCCAGCGCGCCTGGTAGTCGGGGTGTCCGGCGTACTCGGCGGCCAGTTGGCGTACGGCGAAGCCGAGGCCCACCGCGCGGCCGGAGGGGAAGTCCTGCGCGGGGCGGTCGGTGTCGAGGTCGGCGACCTCGACGTACTCACCCAGCAGGACCCGGTGGGTCTCGATGCGCTCCAGGGAGCGCGCCGGGTCCTGGAAGGCGATGTGCTGGTCGAACCCTCGGCCACGCACGGTGAACGCCACCCCGCCGGTGCGGTCGTGGACCTCGCCCGGCACATCGGCCGGGCACCGCCATCGGTCCCCGCCGGCGGCCCGGGCGACCTGTTCCTCGTCGGCGAGCCGCGCCCGGACGAAGGCCACCATGTCTGCGTTGCCGCCCATTGGATGCTGCTCCCTTGCGCTGTTGGATCTCCGCACTCGATACGGGGAGCATTCTGATGGATGGGCCGGGCGGGGCACGATCCGACTCCGGCCGGTTCACCCCGCCGTGTCGCCCGTGCTCCGCGCGGCCAGGTCGGTGAGGAGCCGGTGCAGCGGCTCGGTCTTGCGGCGGCGGTATTCCTGCACCGCCCAGCCGTTGCCGTCCGGGTCGGTGAAGTACATGAAGGTCGCGCCGTCCTCGTCGGTGTACCGCTGGGGCTCGGACACCTCGACGCCCCGGCCGACGAGCTCGGCGTGGGCGGCGTCGATGTCGGTGACGCAGAGCTGGAGGCCGTGGTACGTGCCCGGCTTCGGGGTTCCCGTCGGGTTGGGCAGGCCGTCGGTGAGGGCGATCGAGCAGCCGGAGCCGGGCGGGGTCAGCTGCACGACCCGGGCGCCCGCCATCACTTCGGCGTCGATGTCGAGGTGGAAGCCCAGTTTGTCCCGGTAGAAGTCCCGGGCCCGGTCGATGTCGGTGACGGGAAGGATGATCACTTCGAGGGTCCAGTCCATGGTTCAGCTCCCTTTCGCGGGGCGGTCGGTGTCCGGGTCGGCCCGGGGTTCATCCTGCCCGCTGTCGACGGTCTCCTCACCGGCGAGCGGGGTCGCGCCGCCCTGGAGGCGGGCCAGGTCCGCGGGCCGCACCTGGATGACCAGCAGGGCGATCAGGGCGGCGAACACGGCGAAGCAGGCCGCGACGACGAAGGCGCTGGACACCCCCGAGGTCAGGACCTGGTCGGCCCAGGGCGGTGGCAGTTCACCGGTTCTGCGGAACTCCAGCAGCTGGGCCGGGGTGGCCTCCTGGAGGAATTCGGGCACCTGGTCGGTGGCTTCGTTGCGGCTGGCCGTGCCGAACATCGTCACCAGGATCGACAGGCCGAGGGATCCGCCGACCTGCTGGGTGGCGTTGAGGATGCCGGATGCGGCGCCCGCCTCCTTCGGGGCGACACCCGAGACGGCCATCAGGGTCAGCGACACGAACTGCATGCCCATGCCGAATCCGAAGACGAGCATCGGCCCGAGGATGGAGCCGAGGTAGGAGCTGTGGACGTCGGTCAGGGTGAGCCAGCCGAGGCCGGTCGCGGCGAACAGCGCACCGGCCACCATGAAGGGTTTGGGCCCCCACCTGGGCAGCAGCTGGGAGGCGAGTCCCGCGCCGACCGCGATGATGGCGCTCACCGGCAGGAACGCGAGTCCGGCCCGCAGCGGGCTGAAGTCGAGGACGTTCTGCACGAAGAGGGTCAGGAAGAAGAACATCCCGAACATGGCCGCGGCCAGGCTGAGCATCATGCCGTAGACCCCGGCACGGTTGCGGTCGCGGAACATCCACAGGGGGGTGATGGGCTGTCTGGAGCCGCGTTCGATGGCGATGAACCCGGTCAGGAGCACCACGGCGGCGGCGAACGACCCGAGGGTCAGGGCGTCGCTCCAGCCGTCCTCGGACGCGCGGATGAAGCCGTAGACGAGCAGCACCATGCCCACCGTGGAGGTGAGGGCGCCCGCGACGTCGAAGTGGCCGGGACGGCGTTCGGACTCGGCGATGTAGCGGGGGGTGGCCAGCGCGATCAGCAGGCCGATGGGGACGTTGACGAACAGGACCCAGCGCCAGTCGAGCCACTCCACGAGGAGCCCGCCCGCCAGCAGCCCGATCGCGCTGCCGCCCGCCGACACGGCGGCGAACACCCCGAACGCCCGGTTGCGTTCGGGGCCCTCGCGGAAGGTGGTGGTGATCAGCGACAGGGCGGTGGGCGAGGCGATCGCGCCGCCGACGCCCTGGAGCGATCGGGCCGCCAGCAACTGCCAGGACTCCTGGGACAGTCCGCCGAGCAGCGAGGCGAAGACGAAGAGGAGCACGCCGAAGATGAAGACCCGGCGGCGGCCGAGGATGTCGCCGAGGCGTCCGCCGAGCAGCAGCAGCCCGCCGAAGGTCAGCGTGTAGGCGTTGATCACCCAGGAGAGGTTCTCGGTGGAGAACCCCAGGGACTTCTGCATGTGCGGAAGCGCGATGTTGACGATGGTGATGTCGAGCACCACCATCAGCTGGCACGAGGCGATGACCAGCAGCGCCATCGCGCCGCCCCGGTGCCGTTCGGAGTTCTTGGCCGGGTGCGCGGGTGTCGCGTGGGAGCCCGTCATGGTGGGGTCCGTCTCTCGTGCCGAGGCAGTGCGCCGCGTGGGGCGTCCGGTCTCCGCCGGTCCGGTGAACGGTGACCGCGGGCGTTCACCCGACCGACGTTATGACGGAACCCCGGGCCCCGCCAATCGATCACCGGGCGCTCCCGCGGGGTCGTTTCACTGGAGCGCGTGGACCGCCGTGCGGAAGACGGCGGGGGCCCGGTGGGCGGCCGCGACGATCAGCCGGCCCGAGGACGGATGCCCTGCGGCGCTCAGCAGGGCGAGGGTCAGCAGCCGGTACCGTCGCGTGACCCCGGCCCAGCGGCGCGGGTAGTCCTCGGGCCGCCCGGCGCTCAGGCAGTCGACGGCGGCGCTCGCGGTGGCCACCGCGAGGGCGATGCCCTCCCCGGTCAGGGCGTCGACGTAGCCCGCGGCGTCGCCGACCAGCAGGACCCGCCCGGCCCGCTGCCCCAGCGCCCGTTGCCGCAGCGGACCTGCCCCGCGTACGGGGGTGGCGTCGGGGCCGCCCCCCAGCCGGGCGGCGAGGGCCGGGAAGGCGGCCAGGTGGCGTTCGTAGGGGCGGCGGTCGCGGCTCAGGACGGCCACGCCGACGAGGCGTTCGCCGACCGGGGTCACGTACGCCTCACCGTGCCGCGACCAGTGCACCTCGACGTGGTCGGTCCAGGGGGCGATGGCGTAGTGGCGGCGCAGCCCGTAGCGGCCGGGCCCGGGGACCGGCCGGTCCAGGCCCAGGGCTCGGCGCAGCGGCGAGTGCAGGCCGTCGGCCGCGATGAGCCAGCGGGCGGTGAGCCCGGCGGCCCGGACGGTGTGCTCGTCCTGGCGGATCTCCCCCGCCTTTCCCGTGACGACGCGTACGCCGAGGGCGGCGGCCCGTTCGTGCAGGGCGGCGTGGAGTTCGGTGCGGCGTACGCCCGCCCCGGGGCCGCCCCGGAACGCCGCCTCCGCGCTGCGCCGGCCGTCGGTGTACCGGATGCCCCGGAGTTCGTGGCCGTTCACCCGGACGCCGAGGCCGCGCAGCGCCGCGACGCCACCGGGCATGATTCCCTCGCCGCACGCCTTGTCGACGGGGGCGGTGCGCGGCTCGACGACCACCGCCTCCAGGCCCGCCGACGCGGCCCGGATCGCGGCCGCGAGTCCGGCCGGGCCGCCGCCCGCGACCAGGACGTCGATCATGCCCGGGCGTCCGCTGCCGGGAGGCGGGCCAGTGCCCCGTCCTCGCAGCGGATCCGGACGGCCATCAGGGCGGCGTTGAGCACGGTGAAGACGAGGGCGGTCACCCAGGCACCGTGGACCAGGGGCAGCGCCACGCCCTCGGCGGCGACGGCGACGTAGTTGGGGTGGCTCAGCCACCGGTAGGGGCCGCCGGTGACGCGGGGCAGGCCGGGTACGACGATGACGCGGGTGTTCCAGCGGGGGCCGAGCGTGCGGATGCACCACCAGCGCAGCGCCTGTGCGGCCACGACGAGGGCGGCCATGGCCCAGCCGATGGCGGGCAGGAAAGGGCGTTCGGCCAGCCGGACCTCCGCGAGGCAGCCGACCAGGAGCGCGGTGTGCAGGGCGACCATCGCCGGGTAGTGCCCCCGGCCCGATTCCGTACCGCCGCGGGCGAGGCTCCAGCGGGTGTTGCGGCGGGCCACGACGAGTTCGGCCAGGCGCTCGGCGGCGACGGCCAGCACCAGGGCGGTGTACCAGATCATCCTGTCCCTCTCTTTCTACCAGCGCAGCAGCACCAGTTCGCAGCAGAATCCCGGGCCCATGGCCAGCAGCAGGCCGGGGGTGCCGGGCTCCGGCCGGCGCTGTTCGATGGTGTCGCGCAGGACGTGCAGGACCGAGGCGGAGGACAGGTTGCCGATGTCGGTGAGCGAGCGCCAGGTGACGTCGAGCGCGCCGTCGGGCAGGCCGAGGACCTCCGTGACGGTCTCCAGCACCTTGGGTCCGCCGGGGTGGCAGACCCAGTGGGCGATGTCCTTCGGCTTGAGGCCGTGTCCGGCGAGGAACTCCCTGACGTCGTCGGCGAGGTAGCGGCGGACGACGTCGGGCACCGCCGGGTCCAGGACCACGGTGAAGCCGGTGCTGCCGATGTCCCAGCCCATGACGTGTTCGGTGTCCGGGTACATCCGGCTGCGGGTGTCCACGATCTCGGGTCCGGCGACGGCCCGGCGTTGTCCGAGGGCGACAACGGCGGCCGCCCCGTCGCCGAACAGCGCGGTCGCCACCAGATTGGCGGGGGTCGCGTCCCGGCGCTGGAAGGTGAGGGAGCAGAGCTCGACCGAGAGCAGCACGGCGACGTCGTCGGGACGGCCGAGGAGGTAGTCGTGCAACCGGGCCACCCCGGCGGCCCCGGCGACGCAGCCGAGGCCGAAGACGGGCAGCCGTTTGACGTCGGACCGCATGCCCAGGCGCGTCACGAGCCGGGCGTCGACGGAGGGGGCCGCGATGCCGGTGACGGAGGTGAACATCAGCAGGTCGACGTCGGTGGGGCGCAGCCCGGCCGAGCACAGCGCGCCGCGTACTGCCTGCGCCCCGAGGTCGACTGCGGAGCGGATGAACACGTCGTTGGCGTCGCCGAATCCCTCCAGTTCGCGGTAGCCGTCCAGGGGGAGCACGGTGTGCCGGTTGCGTACACGGGCGTTCTCGTGGAGCCGGTCCAGGACGCGGCGGTCGGCGCCTGGCGGCAGACAGGTGCGGGCCACCATGTCGGTGACCTCGGACTGGGTGTGGCGGTGGGGCGGCAGGACCCCGTGGACCGCGGCGATCCGGGTCATCCTGGCTCCTGCTTCGGGGACGTCATGGCCCCATCCTGCCCACAAGAAGTGACGAAATGGGGCAAAGGACCCGCCCGGTTGCCGCATTGACGGGTCGGCAGGTCCCTACGATCGCCCGATGGACGCCATGGACGGGACCTCGCGCACCGCCGGAGCGCCGCCGGGCGGGGCGGCGGCCACCCTCCGGCCGGTCCGGCGTGTCACGGACCTCGCCGCCGCTCTGGCGCTCGCCTGCCATCCGGGGCCGGTGGCCGCCGTGACCGCGATCGCCTTCGCCCTGGCTCTCGGCTCGGGCCTGGGCGGCCCGCGTTCGGCGCTGGTCGCGGCGGCGGTGCTGGCGGGTCAGCTGTCGGTGGGGTGGTGCAACGACGCGCACGACGCGGGGCGCGACGCCCTCGCGGGGCGCCGGGGGAAGCCGGTGGCCGACGGTGCGGTCGGGGTGCGCGCGGTGTGGGGGGCGGCGGGGCTCGCGCTCGCCCTGTGCGTACCGCTCTCGCTGGCCTGCGGAGTCCTCGCCGGTACGGTGCACCTCGCCGCGGTCGCGGTGGCCTGGCTCTACAACCTGTGGCTCAAGGCGACCGCCCTGTCCTGGCTGCCGTACGTGGCCGGGTTCGCCGCCCTGCCCGCGGCGGTCGCCCTGGCCCAGCCCGGCGGCCCGTCGCCCCGGTGGTGGACGGTCACGGCCGGGGCGCTGCTCGGGTTCGCGGCGCATCTGGCCGACACGCTCCCGGACATCGCGGCGGACCGGTCGGCCGGCATCCGGGGGCTGCCGCACCGGCTGGGCGGTGCGGGAACCCGGCTGCTGCTGCCGCTGCCGCTGCTGGGGGCCACGGCCGTGCTGGCGCTCGGGCCGCCCGGCCCGCCGAATGCCGGGGGCGCGGCCGCGCTCGCCCTGGCCGGGGCGGCGGCGCTGGTGGGACCCGCCCTCGGCCACCGGTGGCGCAAGGCCGCGCTGGCGGGGGCGGTGGCCGTGGCGGCGGTGGATGTGGCGCTGCTGCTGGCCGGAGGCCCGGCCGCACGCTGAACTCCCGGGCCGGCGGCTCGTCACCGGCCCGGGAACACCCTTTGGTCCAGCCTGTTTTGGTCCCGCCGCGGCTCTGGGAAGTGCATGGCCGGGCCGCTACCCTCCGCGCATGATTCCCACGGTTGTCTGGGGTACCGGCAACGTCGGCCGCGCGGCGATCCGCGCCGTCGCGGCCCATCCGGCACTGGCACTCTCCGCCGTCCTCGTCCACAACCCCGCCAAGTCCGGCCGCGACGCGGGCGAACTGGCCGGGCTCGGGCACCCGCTCGGCGTGGCGGCGAGCGTCGACATCACCGCGGTCCTGGCCGAGCGGCCGAGGGCAGTGGTCTACGCGGCGTCCGGCGACATCCGCCCCGACGACGCCCTCGCCGACATCGGCAGGGCGATCCGGACCGGGGCGGTGGTCGTCACGCCCTCCCTCTATCCGCTCTACGATCAGCGCAACGCCCCTCCAGAACTGCGGGACCCGGTCCTGGCCGCCGTCGCGGAGGGCGGCGGTTCCCTCTTCGTCTCCGGGGTCGACCCCGGCTGGGGCAACGACGTCCTGCCCCTGCTCGTCAGCGGTCTCGGCACCGAGGTGGACGTGATCCGCTGCCAGGAGATCTTCGACTACTCCACGTACGAGCAGGAGGATTCGGTACGCCACCTGATCGGCATGGGGCACCCGATGGACTACCAGCCGCTGATGCTGGCGGAGAGCGTCCCGACCATGGTGTGGGGCGGTCAGATACGTCTGATGGCCCGGGCGCTCGGCGTCGAACTCGACGAGATCCGCGAGACATCGGACCGCCGGGTGCTGGAGGCGACGGTCAGCACGCGCACGATGGGCGAGTTCGCCGCGGGCACCCAGGGGGCCGTGCGGTTCGAGGTGCAGGGCATCGTGGGCGGCGAGCCACGCATCGTCATCGAGCACATCACCCGGATCCACGCCTCGTGCGCGCCGGACTGGCCGTCCCCGCCCGACGGGGTGGGCGCGCACCGTGTGGTGATCGAGGGCCGCCCCCGCATCGAGGTGACGGTCGAGGCCTCCGACGAGGGCGAGAACCGGTCGGCGGGCGGGAACGCCACGGCCGTCGGGCGGCTCGTCTCGGCCATCGACTGGCTGGTGGAGGCGGAGCCGGGCCTGTACGACGCACTCGACGTCCCGCTGCGGCCTGCGGTCGGCAGGCTGGGAAGGAGACCGGCATGATCATCGACATCCCGGAGGGCCAGGAGCCCATCGGCTATGTGTGGGGGGAGATGGTCCCCGGCATCGGCGTGGCCGCGGCCGCCTTCTCGATGTCCGTGTACGAGCACACGACCCTGGGGCTGCGGGAGTTCGAGGCGGCCAGGCTGCGGGTGGCGCAGATCAACGGGTGTCTGTTCTGCCTGGACTGGCGTACCGAGCGGGACGGGGCGAAGGTCGAGGAGGAGTTCGCCGAGGCGGTGACCCAGTGGCGTACGACCGAGTCCTTCGACGAGCGGACCAGGCTCGCGGCCGAGTACGCCGAGCGGTACACGCTCGACCACCACGGTCTGGACGACGCCTTCTGGAAACGGATGGCGGCGCACTACAGCCAGGCGGAGATCGTGGAGCTGAGCATGAGCATCGGCTCGTGGCTGGCGTTCGGGCGGCTCAACCATGTGCTGGGGATCGACGCGGTGTGCGTTCTGCCCGGTCACTGAGGGAGCCGGTCACTGACGGAGTCCGGGGCCGCCGGGTTGGCACTCCCGGCCCCGGGCTCTTCGCCCGCCGGTTCCTCTACAGGTCGGCGGCGATGATCCGTTCGATGTTCCGTTCGGCCAGCGCGGTGATGGTGACGAAGGGGTTCACGCTGGTGTTGCCGGGGATGAGCGCGCCGTCGATGACGTACAGGCCCGGGTAGCCGTGCAGACGGCCGTAGTTGTCGGTGGCCTTGTCCAGGACCGCGCCGCCCAGCGGGTGGTAGGTGAGGTGGTCGCCCCAGATCTTGTGGACGCCGAAGAGGTCCGTGCGGTAGATCGTCCCTTCCTTCTGGTTGATCTTGTCGAAGATGGTCTTCGCGGCGTCGATGGACGGCTGTTTCCACGCCGTCTGCCAGTTCAGCTCGGCCTTGCCCGCCGCCGCGTTCCAGGTGAACTGCGCGCGGTGCGGGTTCTTGGTGATGGACAGGTAGAACGAGGCCCAGGTCTCGATCCCGGTGGGCAGCGGGGCGATCTCGGCGAACGCTCCTCCGGCGTCCCAGTTGTCGATGCCGCCGGTGGGGATGGACGACTGGACCTTCCCGGTCGGGTCCCACAGGTGGTTGGCACGGCCGCACATGACGTTGCCGTTGTCGCCCCAGCCCTTGCCGATCTCACTGTTGAGGAGGGGCAGGGCACCGGTGGCCTTCAGTGCGACCAGCAGCTTGCTGGTGCCCACGCTGCCCGCCGCGAAGAACACCTTGTCCGCGGTGACGGACTTGGTGACCGTGGTCCGGCCGCCGGTGTCGAGCTGGTCGATGAGCACGGTGTAGCCGCCGCCCGGCGCCGGAGCGACCGAGGTGACCTTGTGGAGCGGCGAGATGGTGACCCGTCCGGTGGCTCTGATCCGGTCGATGTAGGTCTTCTGGAGCGACTTCTTGCCGTGGTTGTTGCCGTAGAGGATCTCGCCGTCCAGGGCGGACTTGGGGACGGCCCCGGCCGCCTCCTGCTTCATGTAGTCCCAGTCGTACACGGCGGGTACGAAGAGGAACGGGAAGCCGGAGCGCCGGGCGTGCTTCCGCCCGACCCTGCCGTACTGGTAGCAGTCGACGGTGTCGAACCAGTCGGGGTCGATGGTGGTGACGCCGAGCCCGCTGTTGGCGCGCGGGTAGTAGGTGCTGTACATCTCCGCGGCGTTCACCGTGGGGAGGACGGACCCGAAGTGCTCCCGCTTGGGAGTGACGGCCATACCGCCGTTGACCAGCGATCCGCCGCCGACGCCCCGCCCCTGGTAGACCGTGATGCCGCCGAACTCCTCGGCGTCGAGGATGCCGGTGTAGCAGTTGACGTTCTTGTCGAGCGGGAAGCCGAGGAAGTTGCTCAGCGGCTGCTTGGTCCGGGTGCGCAGCCAGAAGGAGCGGTCGTCGGGCTTGGTGGTGTTGGCGAAAATCTTGCCGTCCGCGCCCGGGGTGTCCCAGGCCATGCCCATCTCGATCATGTGGACGTCCGTGCCGGCCTCGGCGAGCCGGAGGGCGGCCACGGAGCCGCCGTATCCGGTGCCGATGACGAGGACCGGCACATGCGCCCCCGAGCCGATCGGCGCCGCCGCCGGACGGACGCTCGCCCACGTCGGCGCGGCGTGCCCGGCGACCGCCGCAGCACCCAGAAGAGAACCTGTTCCAGTGATGAATCTTCGACGCGAGACACCCTTGGCCCCGCTATTGCGCATGACAGTGTCACCCATGTGACATCCCTCACTCTCGACAGAGTGCAACAGGTTCTACTGTCAATCGTGTGGTAAGTCACTAGAAACTTAGGGGTAACTTCCGGCGGCCCTCCGGCATCCGAAGCCGGGTCGCGCGCCGTTGCCGGGCGAGGCGACCTGGCAGGTCAGCGCCCCTGTTCCGGGGCGTGGGACAGCTCCAGCGAGACGGGTTCGCTCTGCTGGTTGTGGGCGGTGACGTGCGTGGTGTGCCGCGTGAAGCGCAGGCCCATGGTGGCGAGTTCGTCGGGTTCGTAGAGGGCGCAGAGAAGCGCGGCGGCCGCCGGGAGCGTCAGGTCGGCGCCGGGGCCGTGCCCCAGCAGGGCCGCGGTGTCCGGGGCGGTGCGGGCTGCCCGGCAGGCGTGCGCGAGGACTTCGTGCGGGTCGTCGACGATCAGTTCGTCGATCTGGATCCGCTGCGCGCGTACGCGGAGATCGAGCGGGCGGGCGGGGGCCGGCATCGGGGCGGGAACAGCGCGCAGCGGACTCGGATGGTTCACGGGGTGGGCTCCAGGGTGGCGTCGGAGATACTCACCATGAGAGCGGCGTGCGGTCGTCGCAAGGTGCGTTGTATGCATTGCGCTCAGACTGCGCGGAGTGTCGAATAGATCGAGCCGGAGCGGGGAGGGAGCACCACGTGGCGCGTGAACGGTCGGGCCGGACGGCGCAGCACCTGGTCCTGGTGGCGCGCCTGCGGCACCTGCGGGAAGGCGCCGGTCTGTCCGTGCCGCAGGCCGCGAGGCAGCTCGGCTGGCATCCGACGACGCTGCGGCGGCTGGAGCAGGCGCAGACCTCCCTCGATGTCGGGCAGGTCTCCGCACTGCTCGGCCTCTACGGGGCGGGCGCGGCGGAGGCCGAGGACATCATGGGCCGGCTCAACGCCGCGAACATGCCCGGCTGGTGGCACCCGTGGCGGGACGCGATGGACCCCTGGCTCATGGACCTGATGAGCGTGGAGTCCGCCGCGAGCGTCGTCCGCACCTGGGACCCGGCGCTCGTGCCCCTGTTGCTCCGGACCCCGGCCTACGCCATGGCCGTGGACGCGGCCCTGCGGCCCGAACTGGACGCCGGGGCGCGGCAGCGGCGGGCCGACCTGCTGGCGGAGCGTCAGAAGCGGCTGCGTGAACAGCAGGCGCGGGTGTGGGCGGTACTGCCGGTCACCGCGCTGCGCTGCCGGGTCGGCGGCCCCGAGGTGATGCGCGAGCAGCTGAACGCGCTTCAGAGGGCCGCCGGGCGGCGGGAGGTGACGGTGCAGCTGCACCCCGACGGCGCGCCGCCGCACCCGCTCACCGGGGTTCCGGCGCTGAGTCTGTACCGGGTGGAGATCCGGGAGATCGCGGACCACGTGGTCCGCGAGGGCGGGCTGCCCGGGACGGCGGAGGTCTGGGACACCAATCCGTCCGTACAGGAATATCAAGCAATGCTGGACATGTCGTGCGTGATGGCGATACGCCCGGCCCGAACTAGGGAGATTCTGCAGGATGAGTACGACCGGGAATGGGCTTGAACTGCCCGCACAGATCGACACGTCCGTCGCGCACAGCGCCCGGGTGTGGAACTACTGGCTCGGCGGGAAGGACAACTTCCCGGCGGACCGGGCGGCGGGCGACGCGTACAAGAGCAAGTACCCGCTGATCGAAACCTTCGCGAAGGAGTCCCGTGACTTCCTGCGCCGGACGGTCACCCACCTCGCCCGGGACGCCGGGATACGGCAGTTCCTGGACGTCGGCGCGGGCCTGCCCACGGCGAACAACACCCACGAGGTCGCCCAGCGCATCGCCCCGGAGTCGCGGATCGTCTACGTCGACCACGACCCCCTCGTACTGCTGCACGTCCATGCCCTGCTGACGTCCAGTCCCGAAGGCGCGACCGCGTACGTCGAGGCGGACATGCGCGACACGGACACCGTCCTGGCCGGGGCCGCCGAGACCCTGGACCTGACACGGCCGGTCGCCCTGGTGATCTCGGACGTGCTCGGGCACATCGTGGACTGGGACGACGCGCTGTCCCTGGTACGGCGGCTGGTGGAGCGGCTTCCCTCGGGCAGCTACCTCTCGCTCTCGCACTCCACCGCCTCGGACGAGGCGCACCGCGCCGTGCAGGACGAGTACAACTCCTCCGGCGCCATCCCGTACATCTTCCGGGAGCCGGAGACGACGATCGCGTTCTTCGACGGGCTGGAGATGGTGGAGCCGGGGATGGTGTCCTGGCCGAACTGGCGGCCCGACGCGAACACCGGCACCACCACGGCCCGGGCCGGGTGGGGGGCCGTCGCCCGCATCCCGTAACCCCTGTCCGCAACCGCCGCGCCGCGCACCGGGATGGGCCGGTGCGCGGCGCGCTCGGCCCGCAGAGGCGTACAGCATGAGCACCAGAGGTACGGCAGAGCCCTTCGAAGCCGATCCGTTCCGCCCCCGCGATACGCGGGAAGCCGCGGCGGACCGGCTCCTGCGGGCCGCTATGCGCTCCGGTGCGCACCTGATCAGCGAGGCCGCCACCCTGATCAACGGCTCGGCGGTGCTGGCCGACCCGATCGCCGGAGCCGTTTACAGCACCCCCGCCATCGCGGCCGCCACCGGCGTCCGGGCCGCGTCCCACCCGCAGGACCACCCGCACCACGTCCTGCGCCCGGCGGCCGGGGCCGTCCTCGTCCTGCACCCGGCGCCCGTCGTCCGCGCCGAGCACACCGCCCTCGTCGCCACCACCACCGCGGCCCTGCTGGAGGTCCGGGGGCAGCGCGCCGCCGAACTGCGCGCCGAGCAGATGCGGCTGCACTCCACGCTGCTCCGGCTGCTCCTTGGCGGCCACACCACCGCCGTCACCGACACCCTGGGCGCCGACGGCCTCACGCATGTCACGGTCTACCGGCTCACCGGCCCCGACGTACCCACCGCCCACCAGGTCCTCTGGCGCGCCGCCCGCCCCTCCCTCGCCGGGCACAGCGGCTCCTGCGCCCTGATCGGCGAGCTGGACGGCGAGCTCCTGGTCGCCGAACTCCACCGCGGCCAGGACAACGGGCGGATCCTCCGCCTGGTCTCCCGGGTCAGCGAACGCCACCACCTCCTCGCGGGCCTCGCCGGACCGCTCCCGCTCGCGGACATGCCCACCGCGCACGCGGACGCGGCCGCCGCCCGGCACAGCGCCACCCCCGCCCGCCGTGTCGTCCCCGCCGATGCCGTGGGCGCCACGCAGCTCGTGCGCCTCCTGGACCCCGGCTCCTACAGCCGGTGGGCTGCCGCCGTCCTCGGCCCGCTCACGCCGCAGCACCGGCACCTGCTCCTGGTGTGGCTGCGCACCGGCAGCACCCCGCGCGCCGCCGCCGCGCTCGGCCTCTCCGCCGGTACCCTCCGCACCCGGCTGCGCGAGCTGACCGCCCTGCTCGGCACGGACCTCGACGACGCCACCGTGCGGGCCCATCTGCTCCTCGCCCTGCGCGCTCCCGCCTCCGGCGACCACCCCGGCCACGGTCACGACGGCGGGCAGGAGGGCTCGGGCCGGACGCCGCCGGGAAGCCCAGCGACCGCAGGCCCGTACGGTCCGGCCCGGCTGAAGACCCTGCCCGCCGGAATCCTCGACACCGCCCCCGCCCTCGCC
Source organism: Streptomyces durocortorensis (assembly GCF_031760065.1). NCBI lineage: Bacteria > Bacillati > Actinomycetota > Actinomycetes > Kitasatosporales > Streptomycetaceae > Streptomyces > Streptomyces sp. C11-1. Next base: position 7,018,272 of record NZ_CP134500.1, on the reverse strand, counting down.
TGGGCCACCGCTCTGGTCGGCGGTCTCGAACCGCACCTGCGGATCGCGCTGGCCTGCTGGCTGCGCCACCACGCGAAGACCGCGCCCGCCGCGACCGAACTGCACGTCCACCGCACCACTCTGACGGTCTGGCTCGCCCAGTGCGCCGAGCACCTCGACCGGAACCTCGATGACGCCGCCGTCCGCGCCGAGCTCCACCTGGCTCTCGAAACCACCGCGGCCACCGACGGCGCGGACGACCCGCGGGCCCTGCCCCGGCGCGGCGGCCGCACCTACCGGCGTACCTGACGGCGGGAGCGGGAAACGGCGGAAGGCGGTGCCACCCCGCGAACGGGTGGCACCGCCTTCCGGTCTCCGCGCCTCGGTCAGTAGGCGCCGAAGACGTTGTCGATCGAGCCGTAGCGGTCGGCGGCGTAGTTGCACGCGGCGGTGATGTTGGCGACCGGGTCGTAGCTGTCGGTCGAGGTGCCGGGCACGTGGTAGGCCTGGAAGGTCGGGTCGATGACCTGGAGCAGGCCCTTGGACGGGGTCCCCTTGGCGGCGTTGGAGTCCCAGTTGTTGATGGCGTTCGGGTTGCCGGAGGACTCGCGCATGATGTTGCGGTGGATGCCGTCGTAGCTGCCGGGGATGCCGCGCTCGGCCATGATCGCCAGCGACTCCTTGATCCAGCCGTCGAGGTCGTTCGTGTACGCGGTCGGCTTCTCGGCGGCCGGGGCGGCCTTCGCCACCGGGGCTTCGGCGCGCTCGGAACGGTCGGCGCGGTCAGCCGACTCACCGCGGGCGGCGCTCGCGGAAGCCTTGCCGGGCTTGTTCTCCGACGGGGCGGCAGCCTTGGCGCCGATGGTCAGCGTGAGACCCGGGTGAATGAGGTCGGGATTACCGCCGATGACCTTCCGGTTCCCTTCGTAGAGCTTCTTCCAGCCGCCACTGACGGAGTATTCGCGGGCGATCTTGGAAAGGCTTTCCCCGGCCGCCACGGAATGCTTGGCGGGCGCGGCCTTCGCGGTGGCCCCGGAAGCGGCCTTGGCTGCGGAATTCACCTGGGCGGCCACGGAGACCGGGGCCACGGCCTGCTGCTGGGCGGCCGGGGCGGGGGCCGCGAAGGCGGTGGTGGCGCCGATCACCGGGAGGGCGAGAACGGCTCCGCCTGTGGTCACGGCGGCGAGGCCGCGACTCAGCGAGGTGGACTTGGGACGGCGGTGCTTACCCTGTGCGGGCATGGGGAATTTCCTCTCCGGCGCCTGCGAGGTGAGCTGTCGGGTTCAGACGGGAGATGTCTGGCCGCATGGGCATGCGACTTCACCCCAAGCCGTTCCGGTAACGGTTCGGCGACTTACCTGGGTCCCCCGCTCCTGCCGTACGTGAGTGGGTTTCGGATTCCCGGACGGCGGCAGGATTCGGCGTTCCATCCGGATTGACGGTGACGGTAGGCGAGAAACGCCGAACAGAACAAGCCCCGCATTCCGCATTGCTGTTTTTCCGCATGATCGAAACAGAGGATTTCCGTCGAGGGCCGCACCGTCACCGCGTCAACTTTCTTCGCGCAGAAGGGAACCGAACCCTCCGGATCACCGTCCGCGCCCCACGACGTGACGCTCACCACGTCCACCGGAGATGGCGAAAACACGGGCAGGCAAAAGCCTCAAGCACCCCAATGAGCCTTTTATGGATGAGAGTTTCTAAAAGAGGTAAATCGACCATATCGACATGACGAAATGGACTTATCGGGCACACTGGCCAGGGCCGGTCGAAGGGCTCGCCGGGCGATCGCTTACGGTGTGGGGTGGAGACTAGTAAGCCAACCCTTACCTCCGACGTACGCTGTACCTGCCCGCGTTCGCCCGCCCCGAAGGAACACCACGCCATGACACGCCCCGTCCGCGTCGCCATTGTCGGAGCCGGCCCCGCCGGTATCTACGCTGCGGACGCGCTGCTCAAATCCGAGGTCTGCCAGGACCCGGGGGTCTCCATCGACCTCTTCGAGCGCATGCCCGCGCCCTTCGGCCTGATCCGTTACGGCGTCGCCCCCGACCACCCCCGGATCAAGGGCATCGTCAAGGCCCTCCACCAGGTGCTGGACAAGCCGCAGATCCGCCTCTTCGGGAACGTCAGCTACCCGAACGACATCGGCCTGGACGACCTGCGCTCGTTCTACGACGCCGTGATCTTCTCCACCGGCGCCGAGGCCGACCGGGCGCTCGACATCCCCGGCATCGAACTGGACGGCTCCTACGGCGCGGCCGAGTTCGTCTCCTGGTACGACGGTCACCCCGAGGTCCCCCGCACCTGGCCGCTCACCGCGGAGAAGGTCGCCGTCCTCGGCGTGGGCAACGTGGCGCTGGACGTGGCCCGGGTCCTGGCCAAGACGGCGGACGAGCTGCTGCCCACCGAGATCCCGGACAACGTGTACCAGGGCCTCAAGGCGAACAAGGCGCTGGAGGTGCATGTCTTCGGTCGGCGTGGCCCGGCGCAGGCCAAGTTCAGCCCGATGGAGCTGCGGGAGCTGGACCACTCCCCCAACATCGAAGTCATCGTCAACCCCGAGGACATCGAGTACGACGAGGGCTCCATCGCGACCCGCCGGGAGAACAAGCAGGCCAACATGGTCGCGCAGACCCTGGAGAACTGGGCGATCCGCGATGTCGGCGACCGCCCGCACAAGCTGTTCCTGCACTTCTTCGAGTCCCCCGTCGAGATCCTCGGCGAGGACGGCAAGGTCGCGGCGCTGCGCACCGAGCGCACCGAGCTGGACGGCACCGGCAATGTCCGGGGCACCGGAGAGTTCACCGACTGGGACGTCCAGAGCGTCTACCGCGCCGTCGGCTACTACTCGGAGGAGCTGCCCAAGCTCCCCTTCGACGTGGCCTCCGGCACCGTCCCGCACGAGGCGGGCCGGGTCATCTCCGGGGACGAGCACATGGCCTCGGTCTACGTCACGGGCTGGATCAAGCGCGGTCCGATCGGCCTGATCGGCCACACGAAGGGCGACGCAAACGAGACGGTGGCCTGCCTCCTGGAGGACCGCGCCGCCGGTCGGCTGCCCGAGCCGGCTACGCCCGCCCCCGAGGCCGTCGAGGCCTTCCTGGAGGACCGGGGCGTGCGGTACACGACCTGGGAGGGCTGGCACAGGCTGGACGCGCACGAGCAGGCGCTCGGCGCGGCCCAGGGCCGGGAGCGGATCAAGGTCGTGGAGCGCGAGGGCATGCTGAAGGCCTCGGGCGCCTGATCGCCGGCCGGGCACCTCGGGCGCCGGACCTGACCGGCGGCCGGGCACGTCCCGGCGGACACCGCCCAGCCCTGGCCGGGGCCCTCACCGGTCCCGACCGGGGCTGACGTCCGTCCGGGCCGGACTCGGGGCCGCCGTGCCGTCATCCGTGCGGGGCCGGCCCCGGGCCTCGGTCGTGCGCCCCGGCTCCGCACCCCGGAACGTCCGCCACAGGTCCGGTCCGGGGGTGTGCGCCTCGGCGGGCCGACGGACCGCCGAGGTCCCGGCCCAGCGGGCGGCCAGCAGGATCGCGATGTCGTCGGGGCGGTCGATGGCCGCTCGTGCCTCCCCGATGACCTGGTCGGCCGTTTCGGCCAGCGGGACGGCGCCGATGCGTTCGACGGTGGCGCGCAGCCGCTCGATCCCCTCGTCGATGTCGGTACCGGGGCGTTCGATCAGGCCGTCGGTGAAGAGCGCGAGCATGGCGCCCGGTTCGAGCCGCATCTCGGTGACCGGATAGGCCGCCTGCCCGTCGATCCCGAGCACGATGCCGCCGGGCAGGTCCAGCACCTCCGTCCGGCCGTCGGGCCGTCGCAGCACGGGCTGCGGATGCCCCGCCCGTACGACACGGGCCACCCCGGTCGCCGGGTCGAGGGCCACGTAGCAGCAGCTGGCGAACTGGCCCGGGTCGAGGTCGATGAGCAGCCGGTTCGTCCCGCTCATCACCTCCTGCGGATCATGGTTGCTCAGCGCGAACGCCCGGACCGCACTGCGGAGTTGACCCATCGTCGCGGCGGCGGCGACGCCGTGGCCCTGAACATCGCCGATGATCAGGGCGAGTTCGTGACCGGTCTCGATGACGTCGTACCAGTCGCCGCCCACTTCCATGCCCTGGGTGCCGGAGAGATAGCGCCCCAGCGTGTCCACCCCGTCGACCTCCGGCAGCCGGTGGGGCAGCAGGGCGTCCTGGAGTCCGCGGGCGAGGGCCGACTCACTGTCGTAACGCTGGGCGCGCTGGAGCGCCTGCGCGATGAGCCCGGCCAGCGCGGTCAGGACCGTGCGCTCCTCCGGACTGAAGCCGCGGGGCCGGTCGAAGCCGAGGATGCAGGAGCCCACCGGCCGCCCCGAGGCGATCAGCGGCAGGAAGGCCCGGGCCCCGACGTCCGCGTCCATGGGGATGCCCGGGTAGGCCTCGGCCAGGCGCTGCATGGACTCGAAGAAGATCGGGCGGCCGGTGGTCAGGGTCTCCACCCCGGGAATCCTGACGTCGAGCCCGACCCCGTCGAAGCGGTCGAGGAAGCCCTTGGGAAACCCCGTCTCCCACGCCAGGTGCAGATGACGCTCGTTCAGTAGATAGATGGCGAGCTGGCGGCCGCCGAACGCGGGCAGCAGTTCCTCCGTGACCACCGCGGAGACCTGACGGGCCGTGACCGCCTCGGTCAGCGCGATGGCGAGGGCCACCGGTCGGTAGAGCGCGGAGGAGCGGTCGGCGGTGGAGCCGATGCCCAGGCCCGGTGCGGTGACGGATCCGGGGGCGTAGGCCGGCCGGTCGGTCGCCTGGAGGACGACGCTCACCCCGTCGTGGCCCGGATACAGGGAGACGGACAGCCATCGGGAGGGCGGGCGGCGGGCGAGGAAGTGGACGGGCTCGTCGGCGATCAGGGCGGCCCGGTAGTGGTCCTCGTACGCCTCGTGCCCGAACCACGGCAGGGCCTGCCACACCAGGCGGCCGACGAGCTCCGTGCGGGAGTGGCCGAGCAGCTCTTCGGCGAGGCCGTTGGCGTAGGTGATCCGGCCGAGCCGGTCCAGGGAGAGGACGCCCCGGGGCAGCCGGTCGGCGGCCTCCGGCACGACGGGGCCCGCGCCCAGGTCCACCAGGAACCCGGTCAGATGGCTGGAGTCCGCGTCGCCCTGCGGATGGGTCCAGCGGCCGGAGAGCTCCAGCAGATGGGACCGGCCGTCGGGGCCGCGCAGCCGCATGCGGCGGACGACCGGTTGTGCCGACTCCACCGTCTGCCGGGCCAGGGCCCACAGCCCGTACACGTCCTCGGGGACCAGCCGTGCGGCCAGCGCGTCGACGGTGCCGGGAAAGGCTGCGGGCTCGAAGCCGAGGATCGCGCACAGTTCGTCGTCGGCGGCGACCTGCCCGGAGTGCAGGTCCCAGTCGAAGCGGCCGACCCGCACCGGGGGCGCGGTGGCGGCGGGCAGCTGCACGGGGACCGGCTCGCTCTCCCATACGCAGTCGATGCCCCGCCGCTCCAGATCGGTGAGCGCGTCACCGAGCCGCTGGCCGTGCCGGTGGAGCCGGTCCCCGTCGGCCGCGGCGATCGGCCGCCCCGGGGTGGAGGCCCGCAGAACGGTCAGTACGCCCATGCTGCCGAGGGGCCCGGTGACGGGGACCCACAGCGAACCGAACGGGAACGGCAGCCCGGCCATCAGCTGTGGGAAGCGGCGCATCGCCTCCTCCGCGTCGGCGAGCAGTACGGGCCGCCCCGAGCGGTAGGCCTCGGAGACCGGGAAGGGGCGGTTCACATGCATCCGCCACCAGGGCCGGAACAGCGGGCCCGGCAGTCCGGCGAGTACCGCGAGGCGCAGCAGCCCCGGCGTCCCCGTGCGCAGGTACACCCCGCCCGCGTAGCCGTCGGACGACTCGACGGCGCTGACCAGGGACTGCGCGAGGACGAGGGACAGCTCGTCCGGTACGCGGCCGTCCTCGCCCGCCCCGTCCGTGTCCCCGCTTCCGGCGGGCGGGGTGTGCCGGGTCGTACCGTGCCGGGTCACACAGCCAGGATGCTCCCGGTCAGGGGGGCCTCGCACCTCCGGCGCGACCGGCCGCCCCCCCGTCGGCGGCCGGTCGCGGGGGCGGGGGTCAGTACAACTTGGCGACGGCGGTGCGGGTCGTCTTCCTGAATCCCTCCAACGGCGCGCCGTCCAGATCGCCGAGCTGGCCCCACTCGACGACGGTCACCGCGCGGCCGTCGCGGCCCACGGAGTAGAGGCCGATGTCGGTGGAGCCGACCTCCGGGTAGGAGGTGTCGATGCTGTAGACGTGCGCGCCGTCCGCCACGTTCACGCGGCCGTGGTAGAAGGACTCGCCCTCCAGCCCCGGGTCCTGCTCCTTGAGCCGGTCGAGGCAGGTCTCGAACGAGGTCCGCAGCTTCGCCGCGAGCGCCTTCGCCTTCGCGGTGGTGGGGGCGACGGTGATGATCTGGCGGGCGCCGGTGTCCAGCTCGGTACGGAATTCCCGGTGGCGGGTACCGGCGGCCGGGGTGGTCTCGCCGGTGCACACGGCCCCGTACTCGGGCAGGCCCTTGCGCACCGGGCCCGCGGTCCACGGGGTGTGGGACGCGGGCAGCTCCTCGGCGCTGAGGAACTTCGGAGCGGGGGCGGGGGCGGGAGCCGCGGCGGCGGGCACGGAAGCCAGCGCGGTGGCGGCCAGGCCCGCGGCTGCGGCGGTCAGGAGTGCGGTGCGGATCATGTGCATGGTGAAGCTCCCCGTTCGGGCGGTCGGTCGTGTTCCCGTACGGGAGTCGTAGGGGAACGGGCACCAGCCTGGGCGGCCGCCCAGGCTCCGGACAAGCGCGACACTGCTTCCGGCCGGGCTGGAACCGTCCCACCCCCGGTGACGTGGGTGTTTCCGGAGGGCTGGAACGCCCTGGGACGGCTGTGAGGAGGTCGAGCGGCTTGAGTGACGGTGACGAGGCCGAGGGGTGCGCGCGTGACGCACTGGCGGAGCGGCTGAACGCGCTGCGGGAGGGCTCGGGCCGGACGTATGCCTCGCTGGCCCGTCGCGTCGGGGTCAGCGGATCGACGCTGCACCGCTACTGCACCGGACGGACGGTGCCGGCGGAGTTCGCCGCGGTGGAACGGCTGGCCCGGCTGTGCGGAGCGCCGGGCGGGGAACGCGAGGCCCTGCACCGCCTGTGGCTCCTGGCGGACGCGGAGCGCCTCGACCGGCAGGGGGCGGGGGACGCTGCGGCCGAACCCGTACGGGAGACTCCCGGCGCGGGGCCGAACATCGGTGGGGAGACAGACGCTGCACGGGAGACTCCCGGCGCTGAGCCCACCGCCGGTGGGGAGGCAGAGGCTGTACGAAAGACTCCCGGCGCGGGGCTGGTGCGGGCCGGGGAGCCCGGGACGGTGGCGAAGGCCGCACGTGAGAGCTCCGCGCCGGGACCCGGCGACGGCGAGGGGCCCCGGCCCGGGGCGTCGTACGGCGCCGAGGGCCGGGCCCTCCCGGCCGCGCCGGGTCGCTCGCGGCGGGTGCGCCGGTACGGGCAGGCGGTCGCCGCCCTCGCCGCGGCCGTTGTCGTCCTCGCCCTGGTCACGGGCTTCGGCGGGACCCGGTTGCCGTTCCTGCCGGGGCAGGATCGGCTGCCGTCGGCGGCCCAGGGGCCGGGCATCCCCCCGGGGGTCGTCCCGGAGCCGTCCGCCACGGACGGCACACCCGCACCCGGGACACCGTCGGGCGCTCCGTCGCGCGGTCCCCGGTCAACAGCGCCGCCCGGGGTCGCACGGCAGGAAGGGGTACCCGGGCCGCCGGGGCCCTCCACGGAGCCGGACCCGGACCCGGGGACCGGAGCCGGGCGGGTGCCGTTCACCTGGACCAGCGACGACCAGGTGTGGAAGTCCGGCTGCGGCCACTCCTATCTCGTCGACCGCGCGCCCGCGGCCGTCCCGCCGCCCCCGGTCGAGGCCGACGGGGCAGCCTGGGCGAAGGCTCTGGGCGCGGTGCACGCGGGCGACACCGGGGTCCGGATCACCGTTCAGGGCCGGGACGAGCGGGCCGTGGTGCTGGAGGCGCTGCGCATCCGGGTCGTCGAGCGCGGGGCGCCCGTCGGGGGCCGGGTGTACCGGATGAGCCCCGGGTGCGGCGGGGCGCTGACCCCGCGGGTGTTCGACGTCGACCTCGACGTCCCCCGTCCCGTGGCGCGATCGGTCCCGGGCAACGACTCGGGCGTGCCGATCGAGGCGGTCGCCTTCCCGTACCGCGTCTCGGCCTCGGACCCGGAGGTCTTCCTCGTCACCGGCCGCACGGTCCGCTGCGACTGCTACTGGTTCGCCGAGCTGGTGTGGAGCAGCGGGGGCCGGTCCGGGGCGGTGCGCATCGACGACGACGGGCGCCCGTTCCGTACGAGCGGGGCGCGGGGGCGGCCCGTCCACGACTACGACACGGACACCGGGCGCTGGGTCACACGGGAGGAAGCCGACGAGGCCGAGGAGCCGTCCTCCTGACGCGGTGAGCGGGATCGCGGAGGCGTACGGGCCCGGGTGCGGCCATGCTGGTGACAGGCGGCGCGCGCACGGCTGGAGGTGAGGTGCGGATGGACCCTGTCACCGCTCTGCGGCGGATCGCTTTCCTGCTGGAACGCTCGCAAGCCTCCACCCACCGGGTGAAGGCCTTCCGGACGGCAGCCGCCGTCGTGGACGCGATGGACGACGGGGAGGCTGCCGAGCGGGCGGCCGCGAACTCCCTGGAGAGGGTCGCCGGAATCGGCCCCCGTACGGCCGAGGTGATCCGCGAGTCCCTGGCCGGTGGGGTGCCCGCCTATCTGGACCGGCTGGAGCGGGAGGCAGCGGCGGAACCGGTCCCCGAGGGCGGCCGGGAACTCCGCGCCCTGCTGACCGGCGACTGCCATCTGCACTCGGACTGGTCGGACGGCGGCAGCCCGATCGAGGAAATGGGCCGGACGGCGGCGGAACTGGGGCATGCGTGGTCGGTGCTCACCGACCACTCGCCCCGGCTGACGGTGGCGGGCGGCCTGTCGCCCGATCGGCTGCGGCAGCAGCTCACGGTGGTGGAGCGGCTCAACGAGGAGTGGGCTCCGTTCCGGCTGCTGACGGGCATCGAGTGCGACATCCTCCCGGACGGTTCGCTCGACCAGGAGCCCGAGCTGCTGGAACGGCTCGACGTGGTAGTGGTCTCCGTCCACTCCAAGCTGCGCATGGACCCTGGCCCGATGACCCGGCGCCTGGAAGCGGCGGTGCGTCATCCGCAGGCCAATGTGCTCGGCCACTGCACGGGCAGGCTCCTGGACGGTCGCGGGAGGCCGGAGTCGCGGTTCGACGCGGGCCGGGTTTTCGCCGCCTGTGCCGAGGCGGGGACGGCGGTGGAGATCAACTGCCGCCCGGAACGGCAGGATCCGCCCCTGCGGCTGCTGTGCGAGGCCGAAACGGCGGGCGTGCTGTTCTCGATCGACACGGACGCGCATGCTCCGGGGCAGCTGGACTGGCAGCTGTCGGGCTGTGCGCGAGCCGAGGAATGCGGGATCCCTGCCGAGCGCGTGGTGACGACGTGGAGCGCGGAGCGGCTGCTGGAGTGGGCCGGGTGACGCGTACGCACGGCACGTGCGGTGCGTACGGTGCGCAGGCAGCGACGACACCCGCCCCGGGCGGGACCGGGACGGGTGTGCACGGGGATGCGGTGCGCGCGATGGCTGTACTGCGTACGCAAGGGCGGCACGTACGCACAGGAACACGTACGCAAGGGGACACGTGCACACGGGCCGGGGCTACTTCTCCGGGTGGATGTCGCCCGCCGCCATCGCGCTCTGCTGCTCGCTCCGGTCCCGGATCGTCCGGGACTTCTTCGCCAGCCGCTCCTTCTCCTGCGGGTCGCTCGCGCGCTCCGCGGCCTCGGCGAGCTGCTGGGCCTTCTCACGCATCTGCCGAGCCAGGTCGGCGGGTTCGTCCGAACCGCTCATCACCACTCCTTGGACGCTGGGGACCACTGCCCCCAAGCGAACCAGTGACCGGCCGCATCCGCATCCCGCGCCGCCCGCCGGCCACGGCGGAAGCGGGGTACCGGGCCCGGCGGCGGCGGAAGCGGGGTACCGGGCCCGGCGGCGGTCAGTCGGGCTGCCTGCCCAGCCGCTTCAGCAGGGCGCGCAGCCGGGGGTGGTGCGCGTGGGCCTCGGCCGAGCGGCGGTCCAGCTCCTCGCCCAGGCGCTTGGTGCGCTCGTCGATGTCGAGTTCGGCGAGCACCCGGTCGATCTCGGCGAGCAGTGCCCCGTGCAGCTGCCACTGCCGAGGGTGCTCCTGGACGTCCTCCAGAAGCAGGTCCGCGACCCGGTCGCGGGTGGCGCGGCTGCGTACGAGGGCGTCGGCGAGGCGTTGCTCCGCCACATCGGCGTCGGCGGCGAGCTGGGTGGTGACCAGGACGGCGAAGCTCTCGATCGCCTCGGCGAGCCGGCCGAAGAGCTCCTGGAGCAGCTCCGCCACATCGGCCGGGAACAGCGACTCCTCCGTACGGGCCTTGGCGAGGTCGGTGAGGGTGCGGGAGAGGACCCGCAGCACGACCGCGCAGATCTCCAGGGTGTCGAGCCCGGACCGCAGGACGACCCGGTGGAGCAGCCCTTGTCTCACCCTGGGATTGAGGGTGAGACTTTCCTCCGCCTGGCGCAGGGAAGCGTCGACCTCGACGATGTCGTGGTCGAGCCTGCGGGCCTCGTGGAGCCGGGCGGCGGCCCTGGGTACGGGGTTGTTGCCGACCACTTCCTCGCCCATGCTGCGGAGCATCGTGCCCATACGGGTGGCCAGCGACTCGATGGAGGAGCCCGCCGTCCTCACCCAGACCGGCGGGGCGAACACCAGGTTGAACAGCAGGCCCACGACGGCGCCGATCAGCGTTTCCCACACCCGGTCCCAGGCGGTGTCGGCGACCTGGGAGACACCGAGCACGAGCATGGCGCTGATCGCCACCTCGGGAACGAACTCGTTGACCCGCACCAGCCGCCCGATCAGGAGCGAGGTGAAGATGGTGAGGCCGAGGCTCCACCAGGTCAGCCCCACCAGGGAGCTGAAGGCGATGGCGATGAGCACGCCGACGACGACGGAGTTCACCCGGCGGACCCCGGTGGTGAGGGTCGCGTACAGGGTCACCTGGACGACCAGGAGCGCGGTGAGGGGCGCGGTCAGCGGGGCCGGCTCGGGCAGCGTCCACACGGCCACGGAGTAGGCGATGACGGCGGCCGCCGTGGACCGCAGGGTCTGTACCCCGGCGGGTTCCGTGGTGCGTTGCACGAGTTTGACGACAGGGGCGGAGACTCCAGGCATTCCTTGACGGTGCCCCGATCTCCGGGCGCGGCAGCGCTTCTCCCCCGCCGGTGCGCCCGTACGGCCCTGCCCCCGGACGGCGTGCGCGCGGAAGCGTACGGAGAGACCCTGGGGGTATGGCTGTTTCGCACCCCCAAGAACTGCGTCCTCCCGGTGAGACCCCACCGGCCGAGGGCTCCATCAGCGAGGCCCACGAGGAACGCGCGGACGGCGGCCTCTGGGAGCACCCGGCCGTGTGGACCGGCCTGATCGTGGTGGGCGCGCTGGTGGTCGCCGGGTTCTTCATCGCCCGGATCTTCGGCTACGGATGAGCTCCCGGGTGTCCGCGGCGGCGCGGCGGACCACCGACGCGCTGCTGGCGGAGTGCGGGCGGACGTACGCGGCGGAGGCGGGAATCCGGCTGCGGGACACACCGCAGCCCCTGTATCAGCTCCTGGCGCTGAGCCATCTGCTCAGCGCACGCATCCGCGCCTCGGTCGCGGTGGCGGCCGCGCAGGCGCTGTTCGCGCACGGCATGCGCACTCCGCGCCGGATGGCGGAAGCGACCTGGCAGCAGCGGGTCGACGCGCTGGGCGAGGGCGGCTACCGGCGCTACGACGAACGGACCTCCACCCAACTCGGGGAGGGTGCGGAACTCATCCTCGACGTGTGGGGAGGGGATCTGCGGCGACTGCGCCGGGAGGCCGACGGCGACGGCGAGAAGCTGCGGGAGGGACTCCAGCGGGTCCCCGGCATCGGACCGGCCGGAGCGGACATCTTCGTGCGCGAGGTGCAGGCGGTCTGGCCGGAGACCGGGCCCTGGATCGGCGCGAAGGGAATCCAGGGCGCCGAGCGGATCGGTCTGCCCACCTCCCCTGACAGGCTGGCGGAGGTGGCAAGGGGCCGGGACGGGGCGGCGTTCGCCGCGGCCCTGGTCCGGGTGGCCCTCGACCAGGACCTCGCCGCCACGGTCCGGGAGAGGGCACGGACCGACTGAAGGCCCGTCCACCAGCGAAAGGGCCGCCCGTACCGCACGCGGCGCCAGGGGGTGTCCGGCGGATCATGACCGGGTCCGCCGGACACCCCCTGGGGCGGCCCCATTCGCACCGGCCTCAGCCGTGGGAGGCAGTCCGCGCTGCGCGCGCCCGGGCCTCCTCGCGGCGGGCCTTGGCCTGTTCCCTTCTGCCCTCGGCCTTCATCCGATCGTTGTCGAGGGCGATGCCGTCCGATTCCTTGATCATGCCTTTGAGCCTCCGCGCCTTGGCGCGGGCTATGTCGGTGTTCTTTCCCACAGCTGCCTCCATGGCGCGAGGGAGATACGCGCTTCTCCCTCCACTATGCGTACCCGCGCGGCAGAACGCAGGGGCCGCGGCCCGGCGGTTACAGCAGCGGCTCCTCGCCTTCGTCCGGCCCGCCGCCCTCGACCCGCAGAGCGAGGTCCTGGAGGACGTCGGCCGAGGACACGTCCGTCTGCCCGGAGTCGTGGACCTGTGCCAGCATCGTGAACGCGAGGGTGAACGCGCTCACCAGCTGTTCGACCGCGCCACCCACCTCGCGTCCGACCACGGCCACCACCTCCTCGACGGAGAAGTCGTCGGGGATGGCGATGTGGGGCATTGTCTCGTTCAGCAGGGCCGTGACGGCGCCCGCTCCCGCGTCCAGGTCTTCCCGTTCGAGGTCCGCCTCCAGCAGGCGCTGCATTTCGCGCGCCTCTGTGAGGATGCCGATCACGCGCTTCACGACTTCCCGTTGCTCCATGGGCGCGAGCATAGGGCGTACGGCCCGGGCACCACGTCCGGTCCGCACGCCCGTACCCCGGGGGGTGTCGCGTACGGCGACGACGCCGTTCGGGCTCCCTCTCGTGGAAGCAGCAACCGCGATCAGCCGACCGGTCGCGCGGGCACCCCGTGGCCGCTCAGCGCGGCGGGATCCGCTTGCGCGAGCGGCTATCCCGCATCGCCTGACGGATTTCGGCCGCGGTGGCACGCGCGCGCTCCGGGGTGGCGGTGTGGTCGGCGACCGAGGTGACGAAGCGGTGCAGGGGCTGACGGCAGCGGGGACAGGCCGCGTCGGTGGTGAGCAGGTACCCGTCCTCGCACTGCCGGTCGGGACACGAGCCGGGCCGCAGCAGCTGTTCGGCGATGTCCTGGGCGCTCCAGCGGCGGCGGCCGTCCTCGTCCAGCTCACCCAGCGCGTGGGCCCAGCGCAGGTTCCAGCGGCGTTCGATGCGCTCGCGGAGCTGGCCGGCGCTGCGGGTGGCGATCTCCTGGTGGATGAGGTCGTGGACGGTGCTCGGCACGCGGCCGCCGAGCGCCTGGAGGAGCTGGGGCGGCAGGGCCTGGAGGACGTAGCCGCGCGGGTTGCTCCTGGCGCTCTCCCGCCAGCGGTCGCAGCCGCAGGACCCGTCGGGCCGCTTCCGTGCGTGGCAGCGGCCGCACAGTCCGCGGCACTCGGCGCACAGTCCGCCGTCGAGCCCGTCCAGATGCGGGGCGGGGGCCCTGCCGCACGCGTGGCAGCAGGCCGCGCACGGACCGCAGAGCCGTTCGTTGCCCGCCTTGGTGGTCCAGATCCGCATCTGGCACCGGCAGCAGAGACCGGTGGCGCAGTGCTCGTGGTGGGCGGCGCCGGAGTGCCGGCCGGGAGGCGGAAAAGACATCTGCCCATTGTGCGGGATCCGCCGGTGCGCTCGCGGACGATCCCCCACCGCTCCCCGGAACCCGCCGCTGTCAGGGGTGCAGGCTGCTGACCAGGTCGGCGGTGGCGCCGACGCCGTCGTGGATCGTCGGCGCCATGCTCGTACCGGCCAGGAAGAAGCCGAGCAGGGCGCAGACCAGTGCGTGCGAGACCTTCAGACCGCCGTTGCGCAGAAAGATCACCGCGAGGATCACCAGGAGCAGCACCAATGAGATCGAAATGGCCATGACCAACCTCCTCCGCCGCGCCTGATTTGCGGCATTCGGCCGCCAGTGTGGCGTAGCGGAGGGACCGTTCGGCGGACTGGCGTGTCCGCCGAACGGGTACTTCCGGGAGGTGACGCGTTACGGGGTCGGGCCGGCGTCCCGTCGGGCGCGCAGGAAGCGTCGCAGCCCCGCCAGATCGTCGGTGTTGAGGTGGTCGACCCCGGCGGCCAGCAGTTCGGTCCAGACGGCCGTCCGCTCGGGGCCGGGCAGGTCGGGCGTGGCCCAGAAGCGGATGCGGCGGCCTTCGCGGTGGGCGGCGGCGACGAGGGTGCGGAGCCGGTCGCGCTCGGCCCGGGGGAAGGGGCCCGCGCCGAGCCAGCCGAAGGTCTGGGTCCAGTTGGCGCTGACGAGCGGGGCGAAGGAGGCGGGGGCCGGGGTGCCGAGATCGTCGAGGCGGCCGTCGTAGAACGCGTAGCGGGTGCTCTGGGCCTCCATGGGGCCGCGGGCGGCCCGGTCGCCGGAGATCACGGCGGTGACCGCCCCGGGGCGGACGCGGCCGTGGCTGCAACGGGTCAGGATGCGGCGGTGGCGGCGCAGCTGCCGGTCCAGCTCGCGGTAGGCGGCGACGCCGTCGGCCTTGATGTCGATGAGGAGTTGCAGCGGGGCACGGTGGCCCGGGTGGACACTGCCGTGCCCGGCGCGGACCAGGGCGGCCAGCGGGTCCAGGTAGAGCGAGGCGAGGGTCCGGGTGGGGTCGAGCCCGGCGGGCTCATGGGCGACGAGCAGCTCCCCGTCGACCAGGAAGATGTCCGCCTCGACGCTGGTGAACCCGTGCGCGAGGGCGTCGAGCAGCGGGCGGGGGTGCAGGTAGTCGTTGTGCGCGTGGGCGTGACGTAACGGCCGCGGGCCGCGTGGGCGGGCGGGTGCGGCGGTCGCCGTCGCGGTGGGGACGGCGACGCCCGCGGCGGCGGTGGCGAGGGCGACGGTGAGCGCGCGGCGGCGGGTGGGGTGGGCCATGGAGACTCCCTGAGCGGACGGGCGGGGGGGACAAAGGAGGGGGACGGTCGCGACGAGTATGGAGGCGCATCCACCAATACGTCAGGTACCTGACATTTGTTCGGCGATGCTTCACGCCCCGGCCACCTCTGCCCCGCGTCTCCCGATGGACGCGTTCCGCGTCGACTCAGCTGCCCTGACCTGAGGTTCCACGGATCTTCCGCACTCCGTGCACGCCCTTCACGTCCACCGGGCCCGCAGCCCAGGGTGCACCGGCACCCCGGCCGGCACGGCCCGACTGGGTCGAGGGGCCGTATCCGGCGGCGGCGTGGGCCTGCGCCCACCTCAAGGACGGGAGGAAGATCTGCACCGAGCCCGGCGGGGCGTCGCCGCTGCCGGAGAAACCGACGGACGAGTCCCTCAAGGGCTGACGGCAGCGGGCGCAGCAGGCACGAGAGCCTTCACCCGGCAGGAACGCTCTCCGCGCTCCGCTCGCCCCAGCGCACCGTACGGTCGCACCAGCGCTCCAGCAGCACCCGGTCGTGGCCGACGGCCAGCAGGGCCGCCCCGGAGTCGGAGCGGTAGCGCTCGACCACGGCGACCAGGGCGGCCGTCGTGGACGCGTCGAGCATCGCGGTCATCTCGTCGCAGATCAGCAGCCGGGGCCGCAGCACCAGGGCCCGGGCCAGGCAGGCCCGTTGGAGCTGGCCGTCGCTCACCGCGTGCGGGCGGCGCTCCAGGAGTTCGTCGGAGAGGCCGACCAGCGGGGCGAGTTCGGCCACCCGTTCCGGGACCTCGTGGCGGCGCCCGGTGGAACGCAGCGGCTGGGCGATCAGCTCGCGGAGGCTGAGCCGGGGGTCGGCGGAGAGCCGGGGCTGCTGGAAGACGACGCCGATCGCCGTGCGCTGCTCCTGCGGGGCGCGGTGCCGCCAGCCGCGTACCACCGTGCCGTCCAGGGTCATGGTTCCGGAGTCCGGGCGGTGGAGGAGGGCGGCGACCTTGGCCAGGGTGGACTTGCCGCAGCCGCTGGGGCCGAGGAGTCCGACCGCTTCGCCCGGGCCGACGTACAGGGAGACCTCGCGGACGACGGGGTCGCGGCGGTCGTATCCGGCGGTGATCCGGGTCAGCTCAAGCATCGGCGGACTCCTTCGTCGGGGAGTGTGCGCGCCCGGTCAGCCCGTGGTGGCAGGCGAGGTCCGCTGTGAAGGCCGGGCGTTCGCCGGTGCAGCGGGCGTCGGCGTACGCGCAGCGGGCGGCGAAGGCGCAACCGTCGGGCAGCGCGCCCAGCTCCGGGGGCATGCCGGGGATCGGGGCGAAGTCCCGTTCGGGCAGGGCGTCCAGGAGGCCCTTGGCGTAGGGGTGGCGGGGGCCCGGGGCGCCGAAGAAGCCGGGGGCGTCCGCGATCTCGACGATCCGTCCCGCGTACATCACGGCGACCCGGTCGGCGATGCGTTCGGCGGCGGCCAGGTCATGGGTGATGATCAGCAGCGCCCGGCCCTCGTCGGTGTGGCGGCGCAGTTCGTCGACGGTTCGCTCGACGAGGTCCCGGTCGAGTCCGGTGGTCGGTTCGTCGGCGAGCAGCAGCGGGGCGTCGCCGATCAGGGCGAGGGCGGTGGCGGCGCGCTGGGCGAGGCCGCCCGAGAGTTCGTGGGGGTAGCGGTCGAGGTGGCCGTCGGGGAATGAGGCGCGGGCGGCGGCTGCCACGGCCGCCTTGTGCAGGGCGCTCCCCCTCGCCCCGGTCAGCTCCCGCAGCGTCTCCTCCAGCTGGGCCCGCACGGTGCGTACGGGGGTGAGGTGGGCGGCGGGGCTCTGCGGTACGAGGCCGATGCGCCGTCCCCGTACCGTACGGGCGAGGGTGCGTTCGTCGGCGGTGAGCAGGTCCGTGTCCCCGCCGAGGACGGCGCTGCCTGTGGTCTCGGCGTTGGCGGGGAGCAGCCCGAGCAGGGCGGAGGCCAGGACGGACTTGCCGCAGCCGCTCTCGCCGACCAGGGCCAGGCACTCCCCCGCCGCGACGGAGAAGCGGGCGTCGCTGACGGCGGCGATGTCCCGGCCGCCGCGCATCCGGAAGCGGACGGAGAGGTTCTGGACGTCGAGGACCGGCGCACCGGTGTTCTCGCGGTCGTCGGTCACAGCATCAGCTCCGATTTCCGGCGCGGGTTGATCCGGTCGCGCCACGCTCCGGCGAGACCGGCCAGCGCAAGGGTCGGGATGATCAGGAAGAGGCCGGGGAAGAGCGTCGGCCACCAGTCCCCCGCGAGCAGCGAACCGCGCGCGGACTGGACGAGGTTGCCGAGGCTCGCCTGATGGGCCGGGAGCCCGAGGCCGAGGAAGGACAGCGCGGACTCGTGCCACATCGCGTGCGGCACCATCAGCACCGCCGCGAGACCGGCCTGCGGGAGCACCCCGGGCAGCAGGTGCCGCACGATGACCCGGGTGCGCGAGGCCCCGCCGGAGACGGCCGCGTCGATGAAGGGGCGCGAGCGCAGGGAGAGCACCTCGGAGCGGACGATCCGGGCGGTCGAGATCCAGTGGGTCAGGGCGACCGAGATGACGACCGGCCAGACGCCGGGCCGGAACATCGCGACGATGAAGATGCCCAGCAGGAGGTGCGGGATGGAGGACAGGGCGTCGACGACCCGCATCACGACGCGGTCCGGCCAGCCGCCGAACGCCCCGGCCAGCGCACCGATCGCGGTGCCGATGACGGTGGCGGTGAGGGCGGCGACCAGGCCGACGAGCAGCGAGACGCGGAGTCCGTAGACACAGCGCAGCAGCAGGTCGCGGCCGACGTCGTCGGTGCCGAAGGGATGGGCCCAGGACGGCGGGTGGAGCTTGTTGGAGAGGTCGACGGCCTGCTGGTCGAGCTGGGCCAGCGGCGGCACGATCAGGACGGCCAGCGCGACGGCGGCGACGATCACCACGGAGGTGACGACCCGGACGCGGCGGGTGGTGCGGCCCGGCGGGGCGAGTGCGGTCTCAGCCATCGAAGGCCACCCGGGGGTCGGCGAGCCCGTAGAGGAGGTCGGAGAGCAGGTTGCCGAGCAGGACCGCGGCGGTGGCGAGCACCGTGAGCGCGGCGAGCAGGGAGAAGTCGACGGAGGTGGCGGCCTGCACGGTGGCGGCGGCGATGCCGGGCCAGCTGAAGACGGTCTCGATGAGCAGGGCGCCGGTGATGAGTTCGGGGACGCGGGAGCCGATCAGGGTGAGCATCGGCAGCATCCCGGAGCGCAGCGCGTGGCCGAGGAGCACGGTGCGCTCGCTCAGCCCCCGGGCGCGGGCACCGCGGACCGGGTCCTCGGCCAGGGCGTCGGTGACTCCTTGCCGTACGTAGAGGAAGAACCACGGCAGCTGGGAGACCCCGAGGACCGCCGCGGGCAGGACGAGGTGGGAGGCGACCTGGCCGAAGGTGATGGTCTCGCTGGCGGTGTCGGTGAGTCCGCCGGCCGGGAGGACGTCCAGCTTCAGGGCGAAGACCCAGATGGCGAGCAGCCCGAGCCAGAAGGCGGGGGCGGCTTCCAGGGTGTACGCGGCGGAGCTGACGCCCCGGTCGAGCCAGCCGCCGGGCCTGCGGGCGGCGAGGACGCCGAGTCCGGTACCGAGCAGGATCGCGATGAGGAAGGCGGTGGCGGCCAGCAGGACGGACCAGCCCAGGCGCTCCGCGATGACGTCGGCGACGGGCTGGCGCATCACGCTGGAGTCGCCCAGATCGCCCTGGAGGGCCGAGGTCAGCCAGTTCCACCAGCGGGCCACCAGCGGCTGGTCGACGCCGAGGTTGGCCCGGAGCTGGTCCAGGTTCTCCTGGGACGCGGTGAGCCCGGCGGTGCCCGCGTACGCCTTGACCGGGTCGAAGGGGGACGCGGCGGCGACGGCGAACACACCGAAGGTGACGGTGAGGAGGACCGGGACGGCGAACAGGGCCCGCCGTCCCGTCATCCGTGCCATCGGCCCCCAGGGGAGGCGGCGGCTCACTTGTCCGTGCCTCCGGCGCTCTCGGTCTTCCACTTCTCGACGTTCCACCAGGGGCCGGAGGCCAGCCCGTGGTCGTGCGGCTCGACCTGGGTGGTGAGCGCGCCGAAGCGGTCGTCGACGACGTAGAGGTGGTCGATGTGGGTGAGGAAGGTGTAGCCCGGGTTCTTCACCAGCTCGCGCTGGACGGTGTCGTACGCCTTCTTCCGCTCGGCCGGCTCGCCGCTCCTGCGGCCCGCCTCGATGGCGGCGTCGACGGCCTTGTTGTCGTACCAGGCCATGTTGTTGAAGCCGTCGCCCGCGAGGGAGGACTTCAGCAGGGTGTACTGGTCGAAGTCGGGGTCGGCGGGCGAGCCGCCGCCCGCGAGAACGGCGTCGTGCTTCATCCGGGGCTCGATGACCTCCCAGGTCCCGGCCTCGGTGCGGATGTCGATACCCGCCTTCTTGGCGTCGGAGGCGTAGGCGAGGGCGTGCTCCTGGCGGAGCTTGTCACCGCTGAGGTACCAGAGCGGGAACGCGGCGCGCACGCCGTCCTTGACGCGGATGCCGTCCTTGCCGGGCTTCCATCCCGCCTCGTCCAGGATCTTCTTCGCGGCGGCGAGGTCGTGGGGGCGTTCGGTGCCCTTGGTGAACCACTCGCTGTCGGTGGGGACGGGCCCGTAGGCGGGCCTGCCGTCGCCGTTGAGGATGGCCTTGACCATGGTCTCGCGGTCGACGGCGACGTCGAGGGCGCGGCGTACGGCGGTGTCGCCCGCGACCTTGTTGTGCGAGGGGAGCGTCACCGTGCGGTAGTCGTAGGTGGTCGCGGCGTAGGTCTTCTTGGCCTTGTCGTCGGCGAAGCCCTTGGCGAGGTTGGGCGGCAGGATCGCGCCGTCGAGGTCTCCGGAGCGCAGCCGGGTGGCGCGCACGTCGTCGTCCTTGATGATCGCCATGGTGAACTTCTTCACCTCGGGCTCGCCGTCCCAGTAGTGGGGGTTGGCGGTGAAGCTGAGCTTCTCGCCCTTGGACCACTTGGTGAGGACGTAGGGTCCGGTGCCGATGGGCCGGGTGGTGAAGGCCCCGTTGTTGACGTCCTGCTTGCCCGCGATGTGCTCGGGGGCGATGGCCAGGACGGTGCGCTGGGCGAAGGGCGCGTAGGGGTACTTGAGAGTGAAGACGACGGTGTCCTCGCCCTTGGCCGTGACGTCCTTGACGGCGTCCAGCTCGGCGCGGGAGGCGTTGTTGGTCTTCTCGTCGAGGATGGTGCGGTAGGTGAAGACGACGTCCTCGGCGCTGAACGCCTCGCCGTCGCTGAACTTCACGCCCTGGCGCAGCTTGTACGTGTACGTGAGTCCGTCGGCGCTGACCTCGGGAAGCGCGGCGGCGAGAGCCGGGCGGAGCTGCATGTCCGCGTCCAGGGCGAGCAGCCCGTCGAAGATCTTGGAGTTGCCGTCCTTGCCGTAGCCGAGCAGCGGGCTCAGGCTCTCGGGCTCGTAGGCGATGCCGACGACGGCCGAGGTGGAGCCGGTCGCGGAGCCGCCCGTGGAACTGTCCGGGTTGGAGCAGGCCGCCGCGGTCAAGGACAGTGCGGTCACCAGCGTGGCGGCGACCGCCCCCCGTATCGATCGGGCCGTCATACTCTGCACATCCCTGTTCAAGATCGACTGTTGTTGCGAACAGTACGCAATTAAACAGCACGTAAAAGACCCCGGTACACCCCGCCTCAGCAGGTGGGACGGGGGTACCGGGGCCGGTGGTCCGGATGCGCGCGGCAGGCGTGAGAGCTACGGAGCCGGGAGTTCCGCCAGCTCCGCGACGGCCGCACGGTGGCTGCCCGCCGTGCCGTAGGCGATGGAGTCCGCCTTGGCGCGCTTGAGGTACAGGTGCGCCGGGTGCTCCCACGTCATCCCGATCCCGCCGTGCAGCTGTACGCACTCCTCGGCGGCGTGGACCGCGACGCCGGAGCAGTACGCCTGGGCCACGGCGACGGCGAGCGGGGCGTCCGGGCTGCCGGTGGCGAGGGCGTCGGCGGCGCCGCGGGCGGCGGCACGGGCCGAGACGACCTCCAGCCAGAGCCGGGCCATCCGGTGCTTGAGCGACTGGAACGAGCCCACGGGCCGGTTGAACTGGTGCCGTTCGCGGGTGTGCCGGACGGTCTCGGTCAGGCACCACTCGGCGATCCCGAGCTGTTCGGAGGCGAGCAGCCCGGCCCCGGCGAGCAGCCCGCGCCGTACGGCGGTGGCGCTCGCGTCCGCGTCTGCGAGCAGGGTCCCGGTCGCACCGGAGAGGGTGAGGGTGGCGAGCGGGCGGGTCAGGTCGAGCGGTACGAGGGGGACGACCGCCACCCCGGGGGCCGTCGCCTCGACCGCGTACAGGCCTTCGGCGGTCGGCACCAGCAGGACGTCCGCCACGGCCGCGTCGGCGACGCCCCGGACCGTGCCGTCCAGCGAGGCCGTGGCCTTCTGGGAGCCTGCGGGCGCGGTCCCCAAGGGCACGGCGAGCACCGCCGTACGGGCGCCGGAGGCCAGTTCACCGACGAGAGCGGCGGCCGGTCCGTCGTCCCCGCCGAGTGCGAGCAGCGTCTCGGTGGCCACCACTGCGCTGGTCAGATACGGGGCCGGGGCCACGCTGCGGCCCAGCTCCTCCAGGACCACGGCGGCCTCGCGGTGGGATGCTCCCTGGCCGCCGAGCTTCTCCGGCACGAGGAGTCCGGCGGCGCCGATGCCGGAGGCGAGTGCCTCCCAGAGCCGAGGGTCGTACGGCGTGTCGGACTCGGTCGCCGCGATCACCGTCGGCGCGTCGGCCCGGTCGGCGAGGAGGGCGCGTACGGCGGAGCGCAGGTCCTCCTCGTCCTGGGAGTAGAGGAGGTCGGGGGTGGCGGGCGGCTGGGCGGTCGCGGTCATCGGCTCAGGTCCTTCCAGGCGACGTCCTTGTCGTTGCGGGGCTCGGCGGGCAGGCCGAGGACGCGCTCGGCGACGATGTTCAGCAGGACCTCGCTGGTGCCGCCCTCGATGGAGTTCCCCTTGGACCGCAGATAGCGGTAGCCGGCGTCGCGTCCGGTGAAGTCGACCAGCTCCGGGCGGCGCATGGTCCAGTCGCCGTACAACAGGCCCTCGTCGCCGAGGAGTTCCACTTCCAGGCCGCTGATCTCCTGGTTGAGGCGGGCGAAGGCGAGCTTCATGCCCGAGCCCTCGGGTCCGGGCTGTCCGGCGACGAGTTGCTGCCGCAGCCGCTCCCCGGTGAGCCGGGCGACCTCGGCCTCCACCCAGAGGGTGAGCAGGCGTTGGTGGGTGTCGTGGGTGCGCAGGTCGGGGCGTTCGCGCCAGGTCGCGGAGACCGGGCCGATCATGCCGCCCTCGCGCGGGATGCGGGAGCCGCCGATGGAGACGCGCTCGTTCATCAGGGTGGTCCGGGCGACCTTCCAGCCCTCGCCGACGGGTCCGAGCCGGTGGCTGTCCGGGATGCGTACGCCGGAGAGGAAGACCTCGTTGAACTCGGCCTCCCCGGTGATCTGGCGCAGCGGCCGGACCTCGACGCCGGGGTCGGTCATGTCGCAGAGGAAGTAGCTGATGCCCCGGTGCTTGGGCAGGCCGGGGTCGGTGCGGGCGATGAGGATGGCCCAGCGGGCGAGGTGGGCGCTGGACGTCCAGACCTTCTGCCCGTCGACGATCCAGTCATCGCCGTCGCGGACCGCCCGGGTGGCCAGCGCCGCGAGGTCGGACCCGGCGCCGGGCTCGCTGAAGAGCTGGCACCAGACCTCCTCCCCCACCCACAGGGGGCGCAGGAAGCGCTGCTTCTGCTCGTCGGTGCCGAAGCCGAGGATGGTCGGCGCGGCCATGCCGAGGCCGATGCCGATCCGGCGGGGGTCGTTGTCGGGCGCGTCGGCGGCGGCGAGTTCGGCGTCCACGACCTGCTGGAGGGAGCGGGGCGCGTCGAGCCCGCCGAGGCCGACCGGGTAGTGGACCCAGGCGAGGCCCGCGTCGAACCGGGCCTTCAGGAAGTCGGTGCGGTCGGTCGTTGCGGGCGGATGGGCGGCGAGCAGCTCGCGGGTGCGGCGGCGGACCTCGGCGGCGTCGGGGCTCATCGGGTGCCTCCGGGCAGGACGACGATGCGGCCGGTGCTGGTGCCGTCGGCGACGCGCTGGACGGCGTCGGCGGCCCCGGCCATGGGGACACGCTCGCTGATCAGGGGTTTGACGATGCCCTGGGCGGCCAGCCCGGTCAGCTCGTCGTGGCAGGCGCGGACAGCGGCCGGGTCCTTGGTGTTGTAGAGGCCCCAGTGCAGCCCGACGATCGAGTAGTTCTTCACCAAGGCGTGGTTGAGGGCGGGGGCGGGGATCGTGCCGCTGGCGAACCCGACGACCAGGACGCGGCCCTCGAAGGCGACGCACTTGACGGACTTGGCGTACGCGTCGCCGCCGACCGGGTCGTAGACGACGTCCGCGCCGCGCCCGCCGGTGGCTTCCTTCACCACGCCGACGATGTCCTCGCTCCGCCGGTCGATGACCATGTCGCAGCCGAGCTCGCGGGCGACGGCCGCCTTCTCCGGGCCGCCGACGACGCCGATGACGGTGGCGCCCGCCGCCTTGCCGAGCTGGACGGCGGCGCTGCCGACGCCGCCCGCCGCCGCGTGCACGAGCAGGGTCTCGCCGGGCTGGAGGTGCGCGCGGCGGTGCAGTCCGAACCAGCCGGTCTGGTAGCCGATGTGCAGAGCGGCCGCTTCGGCGTCGTCCAGGGCCTCGGGGGCGGGCAGCAGGGCCGCCTCGTCCGCGACGACGTGGTCGGCGAAGCCGCCGTACGGCAGGGCGGGGGTGGCGAGGACGCGCCGCCCGTCCTCGGTCGTGCCGCACACCTCGACGCCCGGGGTGAACGGCAGCGGCGGCCGCACCTGGTACTGGCCCCGGCAGAGCAGGGCGTCGGGGAAGTTGACGTTCGCGGCGCGGACCTCGACGAGCACCTGCCCCTCGCCGGGCGTGGGCCGGTCCGTCTCCTCCAGGCGCATCACCTCGCCCGGCTCACCGTTCCGGTGTACTCGCCATGCCTGCATGAGGGGCCTCCACAACACTGTCGGCATCGAACCGCTGCCGCTGTCGGCATTACCACTGCTCCGGCGCATACTAAGCGGTCGCTTGCTCGTCTGGGAACACCTTCTCACCGCCGACGGCGGGACTCCTCAGCCCCGCTTCGGCTTCGGCTTCGCCCGCACGTGCATGCGCTCACCCTGCGGGCCGAAGAGACTGAGAAACTCCACCGGCTTGCCCTCCGCCGGTCCGAACCAGTGCGGCAGCCGCGTGTCGAACTCGGCGGCCTCCCCCGGCTCCAGCACCAGATCGTGTTCGGCCAGCAGCAGCCGGAGCTTCCCGGACAGCACGAACAGCCACTCGTACCCCTCGTGCGTGCGCTGCTCCGGCGCCTCGCCGCTGCCGGGCTCCTGGATCATCTTGTACGCCTGGAGCCCGCCGGGACGGGCGGTCAGCGGCACCATCGTCCGGCCGTGCTGCACGATCGGCGCGGCCCGTACCCGGGGGTCGCCGACCGCGGGAGCGCCCACCAGGTCGTCGAGCGGCACCTCGTGGGCGCGGGCGATGGGAAGCATCAGCTCAAGGCTGGGGCGGCGACCGCCGGACTCCAGCCGGGAGAGCGTGGAGACGGAGATTCCGGTGGCGTCCGAGAGCGCGGAGAGGGTGACTCCGCGATCCTTGCGCAGACGGCGCAGCCTGGGGCCGACGCCGGAGAGCACCGCTTCGAGTTCCGGATCGTCCCGGTCGTGTTCCTTCATATCGCAATTGCAGAATCGGCAAGCCGGTTTGTCAATGCGGGAACAGCGTTTCTGGCCCGCTCAGTGGGCGAAGACCTCGAAGGTGACCGCCGGCCGGCCGTCGAACCGCTCCGCGGCGCCCCCGACCATGCCTTCCAGGAAGGACCGGCAGTACCGCTCCGGGTCCTCCTGCGTCAGCGCCTCGATGTAGGCGCGGTGCTCCAGCAGAGACCGGACCGAGCGTTCGAAGCCCGCCGTGGCGTCGACCGCGTGGGTGGGCCGGTCGCTGCCCGCCACGGCCGTCCAGCGCACCCCGTTCCACGGCTGGAGGCCCTGCTCGGCCAGTTCCGGGAAGATCCAGCGGTTGCCCGCGTCCGCCACCGCGTCCAGCGTGGCGCGCCCGACCGCACGGTGGTCCGGGGTGTTCCAGGCGACCCCGCCCCAGGTGTCCCGGTGGTTGAGGGTGACCACCAGCTCGGGGCGGTGGCGCCGGACGGCCGCGGCGATGTCGCGGCGCAGCCCGATGCCGTACTCGATCACTCCGTCGCGGTGGTCGAGGAACTCAACCGTCCGTACGCCGACGACGGCGGCACTGGCCCGCTGCTCCCGCTCCCGTACCGGAGCGCACTCCTCCGGCGGGAGGGTGTCGATCCCGGCCTCGCCCCGGCTGGCCAGGAGGTAGACGACCTCGCGGCCGCCGTCGGTCCACTCCGCCACGGCGGCGGCAGCGCCGTACTCCAGGTCGTCGGGGTGCGCGACCACGGCCAGGGCGCGCTGCCAGTCGGCGGGCATGGGTTCGAGTCGATGCTGCGTCATACCGGCAGGCTACCCACGGGCCTCGGGGCCCGGAGTACGGCACCCGAAGTCCGGCCGGGCTTCTCGGCAGGGACCCAGGGGGCGCGCCTCCCATGGCCCGGATACGGAACGCGGGACCGCCCCTCGGTGCTGGACTCACGTGTAGAGTCCCTGCCCTCTCGCGCAGCCCCGGTGAACGAAAGGAATCCCGCTCGTGACCAGCCCCGCATCTCTCTCCCCCGCCCAGGCCGCAGCCCGCTTGGAGGAGTTCACCGTCATCGACGTGCGGGCTCCCGGCGAGTACGCGGCGGGACATGTGCCCGGCGCCCTGAACATCCCGCTCGACAAGCTTCCCGACGCGCTGCCCGCCCTCAAGTCCGCCTCGGCGCGCGGTTCGCTGCTGGTGGTGTGCGCCTCCGGGGTCCGCTCCACGCGGGCCTGCGAGATCCTCGCGGGCGCGGACATCGAGGCCGCGACCCTGACCGGCGGCACCTCGGCCTGGCAGGGCGACGGCCGCGGCCTGGACCGCCCCGAGGGCGCGCGCACCACCTGGCCCATGGAGCGTCAGGTGCGGCTCGTCGCGGGCTCACTGGTGGTGGCCGGTCTCGCGGCGGGCGTCCGCTACCCGGCGGCGCGCTGGCTGTCCGCCGGCATCGGCACGGGCCTCGTCTACTCGGCGGTCAGCAACACCTGCGGGATGGCCTCGGTCCTCTCGAAGCTGCCGTACAACCGGGCCCCGCGCTCGGCCACCGACCTGGACGCCACCCTGGAGGCGCTCCAGCGCTGATCCGGGGGCAGTGCCGCGCGGGCCCCCCGGACGGCCCCGGCCGTGCGGTCAGGCCTCACCCCGCACCAGCGCGAGCAGCCGGTCGAGCACCCGGGGGCCGCCCGCGCGCACCCCGTCGTGCTCGTACTCGTTGGTGACCCAGGTGCGCAGCCCCCGGATCGCCGCCGCCGTGCGCAGCGAGTCGGCGGTATCGACGTACATGTCGTCGTGGTAGACGGCCGCCGCGGCGGGGACCTCGTTGGCGGCGAGCCGCTCGGGGTCGTAGAGGACGGGCCAGTCCGTGCGCCGCGCGAGGAGTTCGGCGGTCTCGCGCAGCGGGCGCAGCGCCGGGTCGACGTCGAAGTGCCAGGGGTGGATGGTCTCGCCGGTGAGGAGGAGGGGCCCGTCGCCCTTCAGCGCGGCCGCCGCGTCGAACTGCGGGAAGTCGGCCCGTACGCGTTCGGCGGACCAGGCCGTGGCGCGTTCGCCCTGCCCGTAGATGGCCTCGTGCAGCAGGGCGTACAGGGGGTGCCCGGCAAAGGACGTGGCGGTGCGCAGGGCCTCCTGGAAGGTGTCGGAGAGTTCCGTGCCGTGCGGGGTGCGGACGAAGGCGTTCTCCAGCAGGTAGTGGAGCTGGTGGCTGCCGCTGCCCGAGCCCAGCAGGATGCCGAGCGACTGGAAGCCCTCGGGCGTCAGCCGGTGTCCGGCACTCTCGGGCCGGTGTTCGGCGAGGTACGCGGCGATGGCGCGGGCGCGCTCGACGTCCTGCGGGTAGCGGGCGTAGTGGGCGGCGACCTTGCGTTCGATACGGGGGTACGCGGCCCGGTAGACGTCGTCCGCGTGGGCGTCCAGCGAGGGCAGCCCACCGGTGATGAGGGCCGCCGCGAGGCCCTCGGGCGCCGAGGAGAGATAACGGACGGCGCAGAACCCGCCGAAGGACTGCCCGAGGACCGTCCAGGGTCCTCCGCCGGTGAGCCGCGGCCGGATCAGCTCGCAGTCGCGGACGATGGAGTCGGAGCGGAAGTGGGCGAGGTAGTCGGCCTGTTCGCGCGGGCCGCCGCGCAGCGGCAGGGTCTGCCGGTTGGCGGGGGTGGACAGTCCGGTGCCGCGCTGGTCGAGGAGGAGGACCCGGAACTCGCGCAGGGCGCGGCCGAGCCAGGCCTCCGTGCCGACGAACCGGCGCGCGCCGAAGCCGGGGCCGCCCTCCAGGTAGACCAGCCAGGGCAGCTCGTCACCGGCCCGGGAGGCCGCCACCGCCTCCCGGCCGTAGACCTCGATCTGCTCGCCGCCGGGGTCGCTGTGGTCCAGGGGCACGGTGAAACGCCGGTCGGTGAGGACGACACCGGGCTGCCGGTAACTGCTCACGGGAACTCCTGAATCCGGGGTGCGGGCTGATCCGGGCGAAAGGCCCAGTTCAGCACAGGCCCACGGCCGGTCGGCGAAGGGGCCGCGCCCGTACGGCAGTGGGAGCCAGGGCCGTACGGAGGTGGGAGCCGTGACCCGTACGGCGGAGGCGGCGCGGGATCGTACGGCGGAGGCGGCCGTGCCCCGTACGGTCCCGGCCCGTGTGCGCGGCGGCCGGGGCACTCCTAGCGTGCAGACATGATCCGGTTCGAGCAGGTCGGCAAGGTCTACCCGGACGGGACGACGGCGGTCGACGGGCTGTCCTTCGAGGTGGACGAGGGCGAGCTGGTGACGCTGGTGGGGCCGTCCGGCTGCGGCAAGACGACCACGATGATGATGGTGAACCGGCTGATCGAGCCGACCTCGGGCCGCATCCTGGTGGACGGCGAGGACATCGCCGGGACCGATCCGGTCAAGCTGCGTCGCCGCATCGGCTATGTGATCCAGCAGGTCGGCCTCTTCCCGCACCGGACCGTCCTGGACAACACCGCGACCGTCCCGGCACTGGTCGGCTGGAAGCGCGCACGGGCCCGGGAGCGGGCGGCGGAGCTGCTGGACCTGGTGGGCCTGGACCCGGCGACGTACGGCTCGCGCTATCCGGCGCAGCTCTCCGGCGGCCAGCGGCAGCGGGTCGGCGTGGCGCGGGCGCTCGCCGCCGATCCGCCGGTGCTGCTGATGGACGAACCGTTCGGAGCGGTGGACCCGGTGGTGCGGGAGCGGCTGCAGAACGAGTTCCTGAGCCTCCAGCAGCGGGTGCGCAAGACGGTGCTCATGGTGACGCACGACATCGAGGAAGCGGTGCGGATGGGCGACCGGATCGCGGTGTACGGGGAGGGGCGCATCGAGCAGTTCGACACCCCGGCCGCCGTGCTCGGCACTCCGGCGACCCCGTACGTCGCCCGGTTCGTCGGCTCCGACCGGGGTCTGAAGCGGCTGTCGGTCACCGCGATCGAACCGGAGGACCTGGAGGAGCCGCCCGTGGCCCGGCTGGAGGAGCCCGCCGGCGACGCGGCTGCCCGGCTGGTCGCGGCGGGGGCCCGGTGGGCGGTGGTCCTCGGCGGCTCGGGCGAGCTGCACGGCTGGGTCGCCACGGACGTGCTGCGGGCGGCCGGGGAACGGGCGACGGTGGGCACCCTGGCCCGCCGGATGGACGCGTGGGTGCCGGTCGGGGCCCCGTTGAAGCAGGCGTTCAGCGAGATGCTCCAGCACGACGCGGGGTGGGTGGCGGTGCTGGACGGGGCACGGTTCCTCGGGGTGCTCACCCCGGCCAAGCTGCACGAAGCGCTGCGCCGGTCGGTGGACGCGGACGCGCAGGGCGTGGCGCGCGAGGAGGTGGACTTCGACTCGGTGGCGGACGCGTAAGGGCTGTCCCGTCATCATCGAAGCAGGGGGCGGGCCGGCGACGGGCCGGCGCCCCCAGGTGGTGGTGCGCCAGCTCGCGTGTCCGGCAGACGACTTCTCAGGATCAGGGAGGGGAACGGTCAGCGGCCTCGCCGGTAGCTGCTGCCGTCCCGGGGGCGGACCAGCAGTCCCGCGACGACCAGATAGCGGCGCAGCGCGGAGCAGTCCTCGTGGACGGTGAGCAGCGCCTCGTTCACCTCGCGTTCGGTGTACGAGCGCTCCCGCTCGAACAGCGTGTCGGCGAGGTGCACGAGCAACTGCTCCCGCCGGGCCTCCTTGCGCGGGATCGCGACCAGGCGGCCGTGCGAGAAGAGCGCCTCCACGCGGTGCGTACGAGGGCTCGGCGACGGTGACAGCGGCTGAAGGGTTTCCTGTTCAGCAGGCATGACAGGTGTGGCAGGCATGGTCGGAAGAGTCGCAGGCTTCCGCAGTACGGGCAACGCCATTTCCGCGTTGCCCGTCCCGGCGTCGCCCGTCCTCGCGTTGCCCTTCTTGGCCATCGCGTTGACAGACCTGCACGGCCCGGGTTGTGATGGGACACGTGCAGCGTGACGTCGGCCAAAGAGATCTGGGCCGGCCGGCAGTCAAGCCAGCACCTTCTTCCAGGGACACCGCCATGAGCACACTCATCGCCCCCTGCCGCTGAGCCACCTGCCCTGAGCAGTTCGCTCCGGGCGCGTACACGCCGACGCGCCCCCGTGTGATGCACCCCGTTCCGTCTGCCGGGCCCTCGTGCGCCCGCATCCTTCCAGGAGACCCAGAACCTCCATGCCCCCTGCCTTCCAGCAGTCCGTCATCGACGAGTTCCGCGCCAACGCCGGGAAGGTCGGCGGCCCCTTCGAGGGCTCCGACCTCCTCCTGCTCACCACCGCCGGCGCCCGCTCCGGCACCCCGCACACCACGCCGCTCGGATACGTACGCGACGGCCGCCGACTGCTCGTCGTCGCCTCCGACCTCGGCGCACCGCGCCACCCCGACTGGTACCGCAACCTCCTCGCCCGCCCGTCCGTCCGGGTGGAGTGGGGCGCAGAGGAGTTCGAGACCGTCGCCGTGCCCGCCGAAGGGGCCCTGCGCGACGAGCTGTTCGCCCGGGTGGTGGCCGAAGCGCCCGGGTACGCGGAGTACCAGGAGGCGACCGACCGGGTGCTGCCGGTCGTGGTCCTGGAACTCCCCGGTCCCGAGGCGACGGCCCCCGCGGTCACCTCCCTCGCGGACAAGCTCGTGGAGGTGCACACCTGGCTGCGCGCCCAACTGCTCCACGTCCACACCGAGACGGAGGCACACTTCGCCTCACGGGCCGCCCACCGGGACGCCGGGGAGCCGCCCGCGCCGCCTCTCGGGCTCCAGATCCGGCAGCGCTGCCTGGCGTTCTGCCAGGCTCTGGACTTCCATCACACGGCCGAGGACGGCCATATGTTCCCCGCGATGGAGGGGTACCACCCGCACCTGCGGGAGGTCTTCGACCGGCTGCGGGAGGAGCACCGCGGCATCGCGTCCGTCCAGACGGCCCTCTCCGCGCTGCTGGCCGACGTCGCCATCGCGGAGCCGGACCGCTTCCGTGCCGAACTGACCCGGATGACCGAGGAGCTGACCGCCCACCTCGACTACGAGGAGGAGCAGATCCTGCCGTTGCTGGCCGAGGTGCCCTGGCCTCCGGCGGCTCCCGCCGCGACCGCTTCCTGAGTTCCGGGGCCGCTCAGCCCTTCGGGAGGAGTTCCTTCGACTCCAGGTAGGTGCGCGCGACGTCCTCGGGCAGCCTGCGCCAGCTGTCGACCTGCTCGTTCAGCGATGCCAGGTCGGCGGTGGTCAGTACGGTGTTGAGGCGGTCGAGGGCATCGCGCACCCCGGTGCTCCCGGCGCGGGCACGGTTGACGACGGGCACCACGTAGTCCGCGTTCTGGAGGTTCTTGTCGTCCTCCAGCAGGACCAGGCCGAACTGGTCGAGCGTGGCGTCGGTCGTGGTGGTCAGCACCATCTGGTCCTGACCGTTCTGGACCGCCTGCTTCGCCTGGGTGGTGCCGACGCCCTTCGGGTCGACGGCGACGATGTCGATGCCGTACGTCTTGCGCAGCCCGGGGGCGCAGTAGGGCCGCTGCACGCATTCGTCGCCCGCCGCCAGCCGCACGGGCAGCCGCGCGGCGCCCAGGTCGCTGAGGGTCTTCAGGCGGTGCTTCCTCGCGTACGCGGCGGTGACGGCGAAGGCGTTCTGGTCGACGGCCCGGCCCGGGTCGAGGACGGTCAGCCCGCGCGGGGCGGCGAGGGCGCGCAGCACCTTCATGGTGGCGGCCAGGTCGGGCGATCCCACGGGGGTGGCGTCGGCGCCGTTGGCCTTGGCGTTCAACCAGTCGGCGAAGGTCGCCGCGTACTCCGCGACGACGTCGATCTGGCCGTTCTCCAGGGCGGGTTCGTAGATCTCCCGGTTGGTGACGGAGATGATGTCGGCGGAGTATCCGGCGTGCTCCAGGAGCAGGGCGTACATCTGGGCGAGCAGGTCGCTCTCGGTGAATCCGGCCGATCCGACGGTGAGTTCCCTGCTGTCGCCGGGCGGTGCGGTGACCTCGCCCTGGTTCTCCAGGCTGGGGCCCGTGGTGCAGGCCGTCGCCGTGAGGAGGGCCAGCGCGGCCAGGGCCCGGCGGGCGCTGGCGGGCCTCACGCGGCCTCCCGTCCGCGCCGCGGTACGAGGCGCTGCCCGGCCTCGAAGAGGCTCTCGACGAGGAGGGCGAAGACGGCCACCAGGATCGCCCCGGCCACCACCTGCGGGGTGGAGGCGAGGTTGAAGCCCGCGGTGATGATCCGGCCCAGTCCCCCGCCGCCCGCCAGTGCGGCGAGGGTGGCGGTGGCGACCAGCTGCACGGCGGCGATCCGTACGCCGGTGAGGACCAGCGGGAGGGCGAGCGGCAGTTCCACGCCCAGCAGCATCTGGCGGCCGGTCATGCCCATTCCCCGGGCCGCCCGTACGACATCGCGGTCGACCTCGCGCATCCCGACGTAGGCGTTGGTGAGGAGCGGCGGCACGGCGAACAGCACCAGCGCGATGATCGTCGGCCACTGGCCGTACGTGCCGATGGGCGTGAGCAGCAGCAGGACCAGTACGGCGAAGGTGGGGACGGCCCGGCCGATGTTGGAGAGGTTGACGGCGAGTGCGCCGCCCCTGCCGAGGTGTCCGAGGACGAGGGCGACGGGCAGGGCGATCAGACAGCTGATGAGCAGGCAGACGCCGGTCAGGAAGAGGTGTTCGCCGAGCCGGTGCCAGACACCGTCCGGGCCGGACCAGTGAGTGGCTGTGGTGAGCCAGGACCAGGTGTCGGCGAGCGTGTTCATCCCGGCCTCCGTGCCGCGGGTCGCGTCCTCATGCCCGCCTCCGGGTCCAGGGCGTCAGCAGCCGTCCGGCTCCCAGGAGCAGCAGGTCGGCGGCGACGGCGATGATGACGCACAGTACGGACGCGGTGAGCACCTGGGCCTTGAAGTAGGTGTTCATGCCGGAGTAGATGAGGTTGCCGAGTCCGCCGTGGCCGACGATCGCGCCGACGGTGACCAGGGAGACCGCGGAGACCGTGGCGATGCGCAGCCCGGCCATCGCCGCGGGCAGCGCGAGCGGGAGCTCCACGGCGAGCAGCAGGCGCAGCGGCCCGTAGCCCATGCCGCGCGCGGCCTGCCGGGTCTCCTCGGGGACGGCCCGGAGTCCGGCCAGGATGTTGCGGACGAGCAGCGTCAGGGAGTAGAGGACGAGACCCGCGACGACGAGTGCGGCGGAGAGCCCGTACACCGGCAGGAGCAGCGAGAACATCGCCAGCGAAGGGATGGTGTAGAGGATCGTCGTCAGTCCGAGCACCGGCCCGGCCGCCCAGCGCCACCGGCGGGCCGCCAGCGCGAGGGGTACGGCGAGCACCAGGGCGATGGCCACCGCGGCGGCCGTCAGCTGGAGGTGCTGGATCACCGCGTCCACCAGGATCTCGCGGCGGGTGGAGAGATAGGCGCCGCAGATCCACTCGTTGCGGGCGAGGCAGTCGTCCGGGGGCGCCGTCATCCGTTCATTCGAGCGCGACCGTGGCGCAGTCGCAGGTCGGGGGCGGCCGTTCGGGGTGCGCGGGCCGGGCCGACAACCGCACGAGGCTCAGGGCGTGCACCATCGGCTGCGGCGGACGGGCAGGGCGCAGCTGCGGGCGGGCGTCCGGCGGCCGACGTACGGTGGAGTGGCGGCATGAGTACGGGCCCCGGACGAACGGCAGGTACCCGCGATGGCCGGTGAGATCTCCTTCTTCGAGCTCGGCGTGGAGGACCCGGAGCGGGCGCGCGCCTTCTACGGCGAACTGTTCGGCTGGACCTTCGAGCCGGGCCCCTCGGACGGCGGCGGCTTCGCGATCACGACCCCCGGGACTCCGGGCGGGGTGCACGGCGGTGACCGGGGAGCCGGACCGTACGTCTTCTTCTGGGTCGACGACCTGGGCGCCGCCGTGGTGAAGGTCCGCGAGCTCGGCGGCACGGTGGACGACGCGTCCCCGGGTGACGACGAGGAGTCGGCCGCCCGGTTCGGACGCTTCCGGCTCTGCCGTGACGACCAGGGATCGCCGTTCGGCCTGCACGAGCCGCCGACAGCCGTCTGACGCGGGACCGCCGAGCGAAAGCGGAACGACCTGGGCCGGGCGAGCAACCCTCCCCGTCCCGCTGCCGTCTTGATCCACGACAGGACGGTTCGCCGCAGGTGTTCAGCGGCGTCCACCCCCACATGTTCCGGGCTCGGACGACCGGCCGACTATACGCCCCCTGTATACGCAGGGCGTATAGTCGCCCCGGGTGCGGGCCCGGCACCGCGCGGAAGGCACCCATGCAGACCAAGGCACTGGCGCCCGAGTACCAGGGCGCTCTCACCAAGATGTCGGTGAACGCCTCCCTCACCGACGTACTGGCCGAGGGCCTACATCATCTGAAGCAGGCCGAGCTCTCCGGATCGCAGGAGGAAGTGGCGCGTTCCGGTCTCGCCGTGGCCGAGGCACACCGCAGGCTGGGGCAGGTGGCGGAGGCGGACCGGGCCTGGAAGGCCAGCTACCGGGCCGCGCGGGCGGCCGGGAACACCGGGGCGATGGCCTGGGCGCTGTGGAGCGGCGGCACGCTGGCGCGGCAGCGAGGGGCGCTGCGCCTGGCGTTCCGGCTGCTGGGGCTCGCCGCGGAGCTGGGCAAGCGGGGCGGCGACGTGGTCGCCCGGGGCTACTCCCTGGCCGGTCTCGCCGAGACCGGCCGTATCCAGGGCGACTACGCGACGGTCGCGACGCTGCACGAACAGCTGCTGGCCGAGGCACGCGCCCGGGGCGAGGCGCGGCACACGGTGTGGGCCCTGGAGGGCATAGCGCAGATCCACCGCAACACCGGCTCCCTGGACACAGCGTTGGAGATGTTCGAGGAGGCGGCCGCCCTGGCGGGCGACGCGGACGACCGGCGCGGCCGGGCCTGGGCACTGCGCGGCATCGCCGACATCGTTTCCCTCCGGGACGGCGCGACCGGGCGCGCACTCGATCTGCTCTCCGAGGCCGAGGCCGCCTGCCGCGCGATGAACCTCTCCAGCGCGCTGGCGTACAACCACAAGATGCGGGCCAACGTGCTGTTCCGGGCCGGGCGTTACGAGGAGGCCCGCGCGGTCTACGAGCAGGCGCTCGGCGAGTTCCGGGCGATGGACGAGCTCCGCGGCGAGGCACTGGCATCGCTCGGCCTGGTCAAGGCGCGGGCCAGGCTCGGCCGGGACCGCGCGGCCACGGCGGCCGACCTGGACGGGCTGCGTGTCCGGCTGGACCGGATCGGTCTGCTGAACGCCCGCGAGATGGTCGAGAAGGCGTACGCCGAACTAGGCGTGGAACCGGCCCTGGTGGACGAGGCGGACGAGGGGAACGGCCGACGATGACGCCCTCCACGACCCGCCGGACGAGCGCGCCACGCATACTGGACCGGTGCCGCGAGCTCGTCCGCCCGGCGCTGGTGGAGTCGGTGCGCCGACTGCATCCCTGGCATGCGGAGACGGCGGCCTTCTCGCTGGGCTGGAGCGGGGTCGGCGGTGACCCGGTGCCCGGCTCGCAGGGCAAGGGCGTGCGCCAGGCCCTCGCGGTGCTCGGCGCGGAGGCCGCCGGGGGCTCCGGGGCGGACGCGGTGCCCGGCGCGGTCGCCGTCGAGCTGATCCACACCTTCTCCCTGATCCACGACGACATCATGGACGGCGACGAGACGCGCCGCCGCCGCCCGGCCCTGTGGAAGGCGTACGGCACCGGCCCGGCGGTCCTCGCGGGGGACGCCCTGTTCGCGCTGGCCGTCTCGACGCTCGCGGAGTCTCCCGGGCCCGGCGGTCCGGCGGCGGTGCGGCAACTGGCGGGCACCCTGGGCGAACTGGTGCACGGTCAGGCGCAGGACCTGTTGTTCGAGTCCCGGCCGTGGACCGGCCCCGACGCCGTCCTGCCACAGGAGTACCGGGCGATGGCCACGCACAAGACGGGTTCCCTCCTCGGCTGCGCGGCCGCCGTGGGCGCGGTGCTCGCGGGCGCCCCGCCGAGCACGACCGAGGCGCTGGACCGGGCGGGGCGCCATCTGGGGGTGGCGTTCCAGGCGGTGGACGACCTGCTCGGTATCTGGGGTGATCCGCAGGTCACGGGCAAGCCGGTGCACAGCGATCTGCGGCGGCTCAAGAAGACGTACCCGGTGCTGGCGGCCCTCGCGGCCGACCACCCGGCGGCCCGGAGCCTGCAGGCCCTCCTCACCTCCGCCGATCCCCTCGACGGCCCGGCGGCCCGCCGGGCGGCCGAACTGATCGACGCCGCCGGGGGGCGCCGCGCCACGGCGGCCGAGGCCCAGGAGCACCTGACCGCCGCCCACGACTGCCTGGACCGGGTGGAGCTCGCCGAGGAGGCGCGCGGAGACCTGCTCACGCTGATCCCGTATCTCGTCGACCGCACCGGCTGACCCGGGGCCGTCCACCGGCGGAAACCGGTGGACGGCCCCCGGTCTTCGCCTGGGAGGATGGGCGGGCCAGGTCGTGTCCGGACAACCCATGGGGCTGTCCGTCCGCGTACGCCCCGACGGAAGTCCCTCCCCCGATATGACGGCTCTCCCCGCTCCCGTGCAGGCGCTGCTCGTCATCGACGTCCAGTCGGCGTTCGTCACCGGGAAGCACGCCGTGCCCGACGCGCCCCGGCTGCTGGACCGGGTGACGGATCTGGTCGCCGGGGCCCGGGAGGCCGGGGCGCTCGTGGTGCACCTCCAGAACGACGGACCGGCCGGGGCGCCGGACGAGCCGCACACCCCGGGGTGGGAGCTGCACCTTCCGGTCCGCCCGGGCCCTGCCGAGAGCGTGATCCGCAAGGAGGAGGACGACGGCTTCGAGGGGACCTCGCTGGAGGACGAGCTGACCGCGGCGGGGGTCCGGGCGGTCGCCGTCTGCGGGATGCTGTCGGAGATGTGCGTGCTGGCCACCGCACGCCGTGCCCTGGAGCTGGACTTCCGGGTCGTCCTGCCGCACGACGCCCATGCCACGTACGACATTCCCGCCGCGCCGGGCATCAGTGAGCCGGTCCCGGCGGCGATGGCGTCGCGGGTCGCGGAGTGGGCGCTCGGCGACGAGGTGGAGATCGTCGCCCGTGCCGAGGACGTCATATTCACGAACACGGGAACGGCGTAACACGAGAACGGCGTAATCGCCCCACCTAGATGGTGCCGCCATCCGGTGCGGCGAACGGCGGAGTGCGGCACGCCGGAAAGGGGAGGAGAGACCGCCCGCTAATCCGCGCGCGAAGCCCTCTCAATTCCGTGCGGCCGCACTCCGCAAGCCCTTTCGCCGCCTGACGGCGAAGCTTTCGCGGCCCTGCGGGATTTCCTCGCGCGACCACCCGGACGGTCCTGTCGTCCGGTTACTCCCCATGTGGTCGTATGAGCGAGTCACGCGCACCATTTCGCCACATCTCTGCCAAAGTGCACTTCGGCTTTACTCACCGGATTGAACGAAGAGAGCCGTGCGTGCTGCAGATGTGTCGTACTGAAGAAAGACAATTGACGGTCCTTCATTTGGTTCAGCCCGTCGACGGTGGAGTGGCCAGGGTCGTCACCGATCTCGTGCGGGCCCAGGCCGGGTCCGGGCTGCGTCCCGTGGTGGCCTGTCCGCCGGGGAGTCCGCTGGCCGTCGGGGCGGCGGCGGCCGGTGCGGAGGTGCACGGCTGGGCGGCCACCCGGGCGCCGGGGCCCCGGCTGGCCGGTGAGGTCGCGGCCGCGCGGCGGATCGTCCGCGTCAGCCGCCCGCACGTGGTGCACGCGCACAGCGCCAAGGCCGGTCTCGCGGGGCGGATCGCCGTACGCGGCCGGGTACCCACGGTGTTCCAGCCACACGCCTGGTCGTTCGAGGCGGTCGGCGGCCGCACCGCCGGACTCGCCCTCGGCTGGGAGCGGTTCGGGGCCCGCTGGGCCGATCACATCCTCTGTGTCAGCGAGTCCGAACGCCGCACCGGCCAGGAGGCGGGCATCGCGGCCCGCTGGTCGGTGATCCACAACGGCATCGACCTCGACCGCTTCCGCCCGGGCGGCGAGGCCGACCGCATGGCGGCCCGCGCCTCCCTGCCCCTGCTGAAGGGGATCGCCCCGGACGCCCCGCTCGTCGTCTGCGTCGGCCGACTCACCCGGCAGAAGGGGCAGGATGTCCTGCTCGGGGCCTGGCGGCGGCTGCGGGTGGCCGGGGCACGGCTGGTGCTGGTGGGCGACGGGCCCGACCGGGAGGAACTGGAGCGATCGGCTCCGCCCGGTGTCCTGTTCACCGGAGCCAGCGAGGACGTACGGCCGTGGATCCACGCGGCGGACGTCCTTGTGCTGCCCTCGCGCTGGGAAGGCATGGCACTGGCTCCCCTGGAGGCCATGGCCTGCGGCCGCGCCGTGGTGCTGACCGATGTGAACGGGGCGCGGGAGAGCCTGCCGCCCGGTCACGAGGAGCACTGTCTCGTGCCGCCGGAGGACCCCGCGGCGCTCGCCTCGGCGCTGACCTCGCTGCTCACCGACCCGGAGCTGCGCGAGGCGGTGTCCCGCGGGGCGCTGAGCCATACCCGGGCGGCCTTCGACGTACGACGCACCGCGGGGGCTGTTGCCGGTCTCTACCAGGAACTTGTCGGCATGTCCGGACCCACCACGAGGAAGCGCACCGAGCGATGACGATGGAGAGTGCACCGGTTCCCGGCACCGCACAGGCGACAGCCGTGCAGGCTCACACAGTTCATCCGCCGCGAAGAAGCGACGGAAGGACCCGGGTGCGGCGCGGCGAGCGCCGTGGCGTCCGCTGCGGCCGGGTCGTACAGCTCCTGTGCGTCGACGCCCTCGCGCCCGTCGTGACGTTCGCGCTGGTCGTCCCGGCGTCGTGGCCCTGGGCGGTGGTGGCCGTCCAGGCGCTGGCGCAGGTGTTGTTCTTCGCCCGTCGCGGGCTGTACCGCAGGTGCCTGTCCCCCTCGGTGCTGTCCGAACTGCCCGCGCTCCTCGGCCTCGCCCTGCTCCAGTGGTACGTGACGATGGAGGTGCTGGACGTCTGGGCCCCGCAGCACGCGATCGGGTGGGCGGTGCTCGCGTACGGGGCCGGGGCGCAGACCGCGCTGACCTGTGCGGGACGTGCGTTGGTCCACCGGGCGCGGCAGCGGGCGGCCGCCCGGCGTCCCCGGTCCACGCTGGTCGTGGGGAGCGGTCCCCTGGCCCGTCAGGTGACGTCGGCCCTGTACCAGCACCCGGGGTACGGGCTGCGCCCGGTCGGTCTGGTCGGCGGCGGGGACGAGGAGCTTCCGGCGGACTCCGGTGCCCTGCCGCTGCCGGTCCTGGGCACCCCGCAGGAGGTGGGGCGGGCCGTGGTGCAGAACAGTGTGCGGCACGCGGTGTTCACCGCCCCGCCCGAGGCCACCCCGGACGGCGCCGCTCTCTTCGCCCTGCTGACCGGGTACGGCTGCCGGGTGTGGCTGGTCACCGACCCCGGCGCGGGGGCCGTGCCCGCGCGGGGGACCGGCCGCCCCGACCATCTGTGGGGCTTCGGGGTGCGGCTCCTGGACGACGGCGCGCGCCGTCCGCTGGGCCACGGGGTGAAGCGGGCGACGGACGCCGTCCTGGCCGCGTTCGGTCTGCTGCTCGCGGCCCCGGTGATGGCTGCCTGTGCCCTGGCGGTGCGGCTCTCGGACGGGCCGGGCGTGATCTTCCGGCAGGAGCGCATCGGCCGGCACGGGCGCCCGTTCGTCCTGCTGAAGTTCCGTACGCTGCGGCCCGCGGACGCCCAGGAGTCGGCGACCCGGTGGAACGTGGCGTCCGACGGGCGGATGAGCCGCGTCGGCCGGGTGCTGCGCCGTACCTCGCTGGATGAGCTGCCGCAGCTGTGGAACGTCCTGCGCGGCGATATGAGCATGGTCGGTCCGCGCCCCGAACGCCCCTTCTTCGTCGCACAGTTCAGCCGCGCCCATCCGGGATACCAGGCGCGTCACCGGATGCCCGTCGGCATCACGGGTCTGGCCCAGGTGAACGGGTTGCGCGGGGACACCTCGATCGAGGAGCGGGCCCGCTTCGACAACCGCTACATCGAGACCTGGTCGCTGTGGCAGGACGCGTGTGTGCTGGCCCGGACCGCGGGTTCCCTCTTCCGGCTCGGAGGCAGCTGACGATGGCCGCCACCCTGACTCCGCCCGCCCCGGCAGCGTCGGCCGGGCCCCGCGCCGCTCCCCGTCCGTCGCCGGGCGGGTGGCGGAGCCGGTGGCCGCTGCTGCCGCTGATCGCGACGGTCCTGCTGCCCGCCCTGCCCCACGGGGTCTTGGGCGGGGGCGGCGGACCGGCGGTCGGACCCGCCGACATCGCGTCCGGCATCGCGGTGCTGGTGTGCGTGGGGCGGCTGCTGTACCTGCGTCAGCGCCCGCTCGGCGCGGCGGCCGCGCTCGTCCTGGGCCTGCCCGCCGTGGGCTTCGCGGTGGCCACGGTCACGGCGGCGGACCCGGCGGCGGCCCTGCCGGGCCTCGTCCGCTATCTCCAGGTCTTCGTCCTGGTGCCCGTCGCCGTGTTCCTCCTGCTCAAGGACGCCCACGGGTTCCGGATCGTCGCCGGTTCGCTGGTGGTGCTGGCGGTGGTCCAGGGCGTCACGGGCGTCCATCAGTACGTCACCGGGACCGGCGCCTCCTACATGGGTGAGGAGATCCGGGCGGTCGGCACCTTCGGGCCCAGCGACATCATGGGCATGGCCACGGTGGTCGCCTACGGGCTGCTCGCCGCGGCGGCCTGCGCGCTGCGCACCCCGGGGTCCGCCCCGGCCTGGCTGCGGCCGTGCGCCGCCGTCGTGGCCGTCGCGCTGATCGTGCCCCTGACGCTCTCCTTCAGCCGGGGCGTGTGGATCGCCACGGCCGTCGCGGTCCTGGCCGCCCTGGCGCTGACCGGACGGCGCCAGGCGCTGACGTCGCTGGCCGTGCTGGGCGCGGCCGGGGTGGTATTGGTCGGCGGTTTCGGCATCGGCTCGGAGATGATCGCGGAGCGGGCCGCCAGCGTTACTCAGGTGACCCGGGCCCCGGACCGGTCGGTCAGCGACCGGTACGCCATGTGGAGCGCGGCGGGCTCGATGTGGCGCGAGCAGCCCGCCACCGGGGTGGGCCTCAAGGGCTTCGCCGACCACCGCGACGCACACGCCTCGATCGGGCTCTCCTCGGGCAGCGACACGGCCGGGGCGGGCCAGGAGTTCCGCAGGCAGGCACTCCTGTCACCGCACAACATGTACCTCCTCATCCTCTCCGAACAGGGCCTCATCGGTCTGACCGCCGTCCTCGGCAGCTGGGCGGCGATCCTGGTCGGAGCCGTACGCAGACTGGCACAGGCCCGGCCGCGCGGACACGCGGCGCTGGACTGCGGTCTGGCGGCGGTCGCCCTGATGACCTGGCAGAGCGTCAACTTCCTGTACGCGGACATCGGCGGGCCCACCACCGTACTGAGCGGTGTGGTGCTGGGTCTCGCCGCCTGGTGGGCGCTGGGCGAGCCGGACCGGGACCGGGTGAGCGCCGCATGAGCGAGTCCGGTACGGGCACGGAGGCCGAGCCGCGCACGGCGGGCGCGGCCGCCCCGACCCTGCTCCCGGCACCCGGGTCCGGCCCCGAAGGGCCCCTCGCGCCCGGCACGGAGGCGGAGCCGACGGGCGGTGAGGCGCCCCGGCTCGGGTCCTTCCTCGCCCGTGCGGCGGCGGCGACGGCGGTACTCACCGTGCTGGGGGCGGTCCTCGGCCTGGTGCGGGACCAGGCCATCGCCCGGTACTTCGGCGCGAGCGACGCCAGCGACGCGTTCCTGATCGCCTGGACCGTGCCCGAGATGGCGGCGACGCTGCTGATCGAGGACGGGATGGCGCTCCTGCTCGTCCCCGCGTTCAGCCTGGCCCTGACCCGGCGGGCGGCGGACGAGGGCAGGGGGGAGTCCGACCCCGTACGGGATCTGGTGGCGGCCACGCTCCCCCGGCTCTTCCTCCTGCTCTCCGGCGGCGCGGCCCTGCTCATCGCGGGCGCGCCGTGGGTCGTGGGCGTCCTGGCCCCGGGGCTCGCCGACCCCCGGCTCGCGGTCGACTGCACCCGGCTGACCGCGGTCACCGTGCTCACGTTCGGGATCACCGGCTACTTCAGCGCCGCCCTGCGCGCGCACCGCAGCTTCCTGCCGCCCGCCGGGGTCTACGTCGCGTACAACATCGGCATCATCGGCATGACGCTGGCCCTGCACGCGGTGTGGGGGGTGCGGGCGGCCGCGGCGGGGGTCGCGGTGGGCAGCGCGCTGATGATCCTGACCCAACTTCCCATGTTCCTGAAGCTGGTGCCCCTGGCCCGACCTCGCCTGCCACGGTTCCGCCGACGCAGACGGCGGGCCGCGCCCACCGCTCCCCTGCTGGGCTTCGCGGTGCTGGCACCGGTGGTGCTGTTCGTGGTGAGCCGTCAGTCCCAGGTGCTGGTCGAACGGTTCCTGGCCTCCACCCTGCCCGCCGGGGCGATCTCCCATCTGAACTACGCGCAGAAGGTCGCGCAGATGCCGATGGTGCTGTCGCTGATGATCTGCACGGTGACCTTCCCGGTCGTCGCGCAGGCCATGGCGGCCGGGAACCGGGAGAAGGCCCGGCTGCGGGTCGAGCGGGATCTCGCGCTGGCCGGGATGGTGGTGCTGCTCGGCACGGCCGTGGTGCTCGGCTACGCCCCCCAGATCATCGAAGTGCTGTTCCAGCGTGGCGCGTTCGACGTCTCCGACACCGAAACCACCGCCCAGGTGATGCGGGTGTACGCGCTGGGCCTGCTGGGCCACTGCCTGGTCGGCGCGCTGAGCCGGCCGTTCTTCTCGTCCGGGCGGCCCACCTGGTTCCCGGCGTTCGCCATGGGCACCGGGCTGATCGTCACCATGGGGGCCGGGTACGCCCTGACGTACCGCTTCGGCGTCGACGGCATCGCGACGGCCAACGCGATCGGGATCAGCACGACGGCGCTGCTCCTGCTGATGGGGCTCGGCACCCGCGTGGTGCCGATCCGGACGCGGGCCGTCGCGTTCTCGCTCGGCCGGCTGGCCGGGGCCGCGCTGGCGGCCGGGGCCGCGGGCTGGGCAGCCGCACCGCTCGTCCCCGATCCGCTGCTGAGCCTGGCCGCCGGCTGCCTCCTCGTCCCCTCCGTGTTCTTCCTGACCGGGCTCGCCCTGCGCTCGCCCGACGTCGCTTCCCTGCTGGCACTCATCCGACGGAGGTTTCTTGATGGCCGCTGACCGCTCGGCGCGTTGCGCCGACGCTCCCTCGTCCCGGCTCCGCCCGCACACCCGCCGTCAGCCGTGGATCCTCACGTACCACTCGGTGACGGACCCGAGTGACGACCCGTACGGCATCACCGTCTCCCCCCGGCGCCTGGACGAGCAGCTGTCCTGGCTGCGCAGCAGAGGACTGACCGGGGTGGGGGTGGCGGAGCTGCTGCGCACGGAGGCGGCGGTGCGGCGCGGGCTGGTCGGGCTGACCTTCGACGACGGATACGCGGATTTCCTCGGCGAGGCGCTGCCGGTGCTGCGCAGGCACGGCTGCCGGGCGACGGTCTTCGTCCTGCCGGGCCGGCCGGGCGGGGTGAACGAGTGGGACCCGCTGGGCCCGCGCAAGCCGCTGCTCACCCACGAGGACGTCCGGCGGGTCGCCGCCGCAGGCATGGAGGTCGGCTCGCACGGTCTCTACCACCAGGATCTGACCACGCTGACGGACCAGGAGCTGGGCCGCGAGACGCGCGACAGCCGGGCGCTGATCGGGGATCTCACCGGCACGCTCCCGGAGGGGTTCTGCTACCCGTACGGCATCCTCGACCGGCGGGTCACGGCCGCCGCCCGCTCGGCGGGTTACGGCTACGCGTGCGCGCTGGCGCCCGGCCCGCTGCTGAGCCGGTTCGCCCTGCCCCGTACCCACATCAGCCAGGCGGACCGGGGCGTACGGCTGTGGGCGAAGGACCTGCGGCACGGGCTGCGGCACGGGGCGGTGCCCGGTACGGGGTCCCGGGCCGCCGCGCCCGAGCGGACGGGCGGCCGACGGTGAGGGCCCTGCACATCATCACCGGGCTCGGGGTCGGCGGCGCCGAGCAGCAGCTGCGGCTGCTGCTGCGTCATCTGCCGGTGGAGTGCGACGTCGTCACGCTCACCAACCCGGGCGCGGTCGCGGACGGGCTGCGGTCCGACGGCATCCGGGTGACCCATCTGGGGATGCGCGGCAACCGGGATCTCTCGGCGGTCGGCCGGCTCACCCGGCTGATCCGGGAGGGCCGCTACGACCTGGTCCACACGCACCTGTACCGGGCCTGTGTGTACGGGCGGATCGCGGCCCGGCTCGCGGGGACCCGGGCGACGCTGGCGACCGAACACTCCCTGGGGCGCGCCGAGATCGAGGGCCGCCCGCTCACCCGGTCCATCCGCTCCCTCTACCTGGCCACCGAACGCCTCGGCGCGGCCACCGTCGCCGTCTCCTCCACCGTGGCCGGGCGGCTGCGGGACTGGGGGGTGCCCGCCGACCGTATCCGGCTGGTGCCCAACGGCATCGACGCGGACCGGTTCCGCTTCGACGCAGGGCGGCGGGCGGCGGTGCGGGCGGCGCTGGATCTCCCGGGCGAGGCGTTCGTGGTCGGTGGCGTCGGCCGACTGGTGCCCGGCAAGCGCTTCGACGTACTGCTCCGGGCGGTCGCCGCCCTGCCCGAGGCCCGTCTGCTGCTGGCCGGGGACGGTCCGGAGGCCGGGGTGCTGCGGGCACTGGCGGTCCGGCTCGGCGCGGCGGACCGGATCCGGTTCCTCGGGGAGTGCGACGAGGAGGGCGGCGGTCCGGTGCCCGGCGTTCCGGCGCTGCTGAGCGCGCTCGACGTCTTCGTCTCCACCTCCCGCGAGGAGTCGTTCGGGCTGGCCGCCGTGGAGGCGCTCGCGGCCGGTCTTCCGGTGCTGCACGACGCCTGCCCGGCCATCGACGACCTGCCCGCCGCCCACGCCCCGGGCGCCACCCGGATCGCCGGGAGCCCCGAGGAGCTGACGGCCCGGCTGCGGCAGCGGATACAGGACCGCGCCGACCGGATG
Source organism: Streptomyces durocortorensis (assembly GCF_031760065.1). Taxonomy (NCBI): domain Bacteria; kingdom Bacillati; phylum Actinomycetota; class Actinomycetes; order Kitasatosporales; family Streptomycetaceae; genus Streptomyces; species Streptomyces sp. C11-1. The sequence goes on along the minus strand of NZ_CP134500.1, from coordinate 6,973,517 downwards.
CCGCCGCCCCGGGCCGTCGGCCACTACGACATCAGGCGCAGCAGCGAACGCCTGATGGATGTCTACGCGTACGCCCTCGACACCGCCCCACCGAACCGGAGAGCCTTTTCATGACCGAGTCACCCGAGCAGCAGCGCCACGCCGTCGTCCGTCGGCTGCGCACCGCCCTCACCCGGCTGCCCCACTGGTGGCCCCTGCCCGTCTGCGTCCTGCTCGGCACCGCGTCCGGGCTCTCGTACGGCGCGTTCGCCTCCCCGCAGTACGAGGCCACCAGTTACGCGATGGCGGTCGCCGAGGAGGAGACGGCTCCCGCGGCGGCGCTGGGCTACGCGCAGTCGTACGGGCGTCTGGTCACCAGCGACGCGACGCTCTCGTACGCGCAGGGCGCGGCCGGTGAGCCGATGCGCGAACTGCGGTCCCACGTCCGGTCGGAGACCTCTCCCGACTCGCCGATGATCGCGGTGACCGGGACGTCCGAGGATCGGCGCAAGGCCGCGGACATCGCCAACGCGGTGATCGAGGCGGTCATCGTGAGCAGCGGTCATGTCTCCAAGGACACCGGGGTGAAGCTGATCAAGTTCACCCATGCGATGACGCCGGACCAGCCGGTGTCGCCGTCCGTTCCGCTGGGCACGGCCGTGGGGGCCGCCGCGGGCGGTCTGCTGGGCGGTCTGGTGCTGCTGGTGCGGCCGCGCCGGGCGGGCTGGAGCGTCTCGGCGCAGGTGCCCGCGCCGGCCGCCGCCGAGGGGGGCGTCGCCCAGGACGAACGGGAGCTGGTCCGATGACGGCGCACCGCACGGGCGCCATCGCCGTGACCCTGTGCCGGGACTTCCGGGAGTTCGGCGCACTCGCCGGGGAGTGGGACGCCCTGCACCGGCGCTGCGCCACCGCCACGCCCTTCCAGAGCCACGCCTGGCTGCATTCGTGGTGGATCTCCTACGGTCAGGAGGGCCGGCTGCGGGTGCTGCTGGTCCGCCGGTCGGGGCGGCTGATCGGGGCGGCCCCGCTGATGCTGGTGCACCGTCCGATGCCGTTGCTGGTCCCGATGGGCGGGGCGATCTCCGACTTCTTCGACATCCTGCTGGACGAGGAGGAGGCCGGTTACGCGGTCGGGGCGTTGCAGCGCGGTCTGGACCGGGCGGCCCGCCACACCGTGGTGGACCTGCGGGAGGTCCGGCCGGACGCGTCGGCACAGCTGCTGTTCGGGCGGTGGCCGGGGGCCCGGAGCAGGCTCACGGACTCGACGTGCATGGAGCTTCCGGCCGAGCCGCTCGGCGATCTGGTGGCGCGGCTGAGCGGCTCGCGGGGCCAGCGGCTGCGTTCCAAGCTGCGCAAGGTCGACGCCCTGGGCGTCGAGGCGCACCGGGTCCCGCAGGACGGGGTGCCCGCGGCGATCGGCACGCTGCTGCGGCTGCACGAGCGGCAGTGGGAGGGCCGGGGCGTCAACCCGGAGCACCTGAGGGCACGGTTCTCGGACCATCTGATCCGGTCGGTGGGGCGGATGGTGGGCGACGGCACGGCGGCCATGACCGAGTTCCGGCTGAAGGGCGAGGTGGTGGCGTCCAACCTGTCGTTGCAGTCGGGGCATCTGACGGGCGGCTATCTCTACGGGGCGGACCCGGCGCTTCGCGAGCGGAAGGTCGATGTGTCGACGATGCTGCTGCGCGAGGTGGCCCAGCAGGCCTCGGACAGCGGGCGCGAGGTGCTGAGCCTGCTGCGCGGCGCGGAGAGCTACAAGAACCACTGGCAGCCGGTGCCCGTGGTCAACCAGCGGCTGCTGCTGGCCCGTCCCGGGCTTGAGCCGCTGCTGCGGCTGCGCGAGTCGCAGGTGGCGGTGCGGGAGCGGGCGGTGGAGACGGTGAAGGCCCGGTTCCCGGCTGCGCGGGACTGGCACGAGCGGCTGACCGGGCTGCCGGTGATCGGACGCTGAGACGTGGCGCGCGGTCCGGACGGTGACGCCGGGGATATCCGTCGGAGAGACCACATATGAGCTGATCCGTTACCGTCCGGCGATTTTCGCGTTGTCAGGGGGTGCGGGCCTCGTGTCCGCAGCACACCCCCCTTCTTTTCAAGGAGTTCTGAATGTCTCGTATGACGAAGGTCGCCGCCGTGATGGCCGGCACCGGCGCCCTGATCGCCGGCGGCGCCGGCATGGCCTCGGCGGACGCCGGTGCGCAGAGCCTCGCCGCCGGTTCCCCCGGTGTCGGCTCGGGCAACAGCGTGCAGGTCCCGATCCACGTGCCGGTCAACTTCTGCGGCAACACGATCAACGTGATCGGTCTGCTGAACCCGGCGTTCGGCAACACCTGCGCCAACGTCTCCGGGGGTCACGACAACGGTGACAACGGGGACTACGGCTACGGCCGCTGACCCTCCCGCTGTACCCACGCGGCCGGCTCCCTCCCTGCGGAGGGGGCCGGCCGTCCCCGTGACCGGACTCAGGCGTAGCGGTAGAGCTTGCTGTGGTCGAGGAGCTGGGCGGGCGTCACGTTCCAGGGGGGCATCGGGTCGTCGAGGCCGAAGACGTAGTCGCGGTCCCGGCCGGGCGATGCGGGTTTGCGGCCCGGCAGATAGGCGGAGCTCGGGTGGGCCTTGCGCCACCGGTCCCACAGCAGGTCGATGAACGAGTGGTGGAGCCAGAAGACCGGGTCCTCCGGGGAGGCGGCGCCCGCCATGGGCCCGCCGACCCACTGGTGGACACGGTTGTGGTTGGCCACCGTGCGCACGCCCCGGATCCCCCACCCCTCGATGCGGTTGCGGAAGCCCTCGGTGCTGATGCTGTTCCAGGGCTCCGTGTCGTAGACCGGGTCCTTCAGCGCCCGCGCCACGTCGTCCTTGGTGGGCAGGGAGACCGGGTTCCTGCCGGGCCTGCCGAAGTTGCGGGTGAGGTAGTTCTCGTCGGTGACGCCGCGGCCGACGCTCCAGTTGCCCGCCTCGTGGGCGAACGGGCCGGTGGTGACCCGGCGGTCGCCGGGCCTGCCGTTGCCACCGAGGAAGTCCTCCGCCCACAGCGAGGAACTGGGTGTGTTGTCCGTGGTCCAGTCCCAGTACGGCACGCTGACGCCCGGGTCGATGCCCTGGAGCGCCTTCTCGAACTCCAGCAGGTACCGGCGGTGCCAGGGGAAGAAGGAGGCCGTCATATGGGCGGGGCGGGGCCGGTTCTCGGTGTCCATGACGTAGAACTCGCGGTGCATGACGACGAAGTCGTCGTAGCGCCCCGAGCGCTTCAGTTTCAGGATCGCGTCGACGAGCCGGCGCTTCTCGGTGCGCGTGAGGTCGCGCTGGTTCTTACGGGTGTACACCGGTGCTGGTCCTCCTGGTTCACATACGGTGCGCCGCGGCGGGCGCGAGACGGGCGGTGGGGCCGAGTTCGTCGACGGCGGCGCGGGCCGTCTCCAGCAGCGTCGGGAACGACTCGTAGTGCGTGACGTCACTCAGATAGGTACCGTCCGCCCGTCTCATGACGTGCAGGGGCCTGCCGTCGATCCGGACCTCGGTGGCCGGTACGGCGGAGAGGGCGGCCCGGTCGCCGTCCGGGGCGGCGGCGGGGACGACGACCGGCGTGCCCCGGATCTCCCGGCCCCGGTACGTCTCGGCGAACTGTTCCACCGCGGGCCTGGCACCCTCGGGCGCCGGTCCCGGGGCCGGACGGGCGGCGGTGGAAGGCTCGCGGCCGAGCAGGGGGAGCAGGGCGGCGCCGGTTCCGGTGACCACGGCGGCGGTGAACGCGCCGCGCAGGACGGCCCGGCGGGCGGGATGGTGGGCGCCGCCGGGTTTCGCGGGGGTGGGGCTCATGAGGTGACTGCCTGCCTCTCGTTAACTCGTCCGAGGTGCTGCTGATGGCGATGTTGACAACGAGGCGATGGCGAAACAGTTCTCGTGCGTGTGGCGTACGGCGCACACCACGTCCGGTCACGTTCCGTCAAACGCGTGAGCGTGCGCGGCCATCGGCGGCAGCGGGCCGCGTCGGGCGGCCCGTCCCGGTGCCCAGGCCCGAGCATGACGTGTCGAACCCGTGGAGGTGATGGGCATGACCGTTCCGATGCAGGTGTCCGGGGACCGTGCGCCGGTCAGGCCGGACGTGGATCTGGCCGACCCGGCCTTCTGGCGGCTGCCGCGTCCCGAAAGACTCAGGGCGTTCGCCCTGCTGCGCGAGCGCGACGCGCCTGTGCTGTTCACTCCCCGGCTCGGCACGGCCCGTACCTCCGGCAAGCCGTTCTACGCCCTGGTCCGCCATGCCGACGTCCGGACCGCGAGCCGCACCCCGCAGATCTTCGCGAGCGCTCCGGGCGTCACCACACCCGAACCGGCCGGATGGGCGAAGGCCCTGTTCGGGAACTCGATGGTCAACATGGACGGGGCCGAGCACGCGGCGCTGCGCCGGATCATCTCCCGGCGCTTCACCCCCCGGCTGCTCGCCGACACCGAGGAGAGCATCGGCGCTCTCGCCGGGCGGCTGGTCGACGAGCTGATCGCCGAGCGCCCCCGGGACTTCATGCCGTCGGCGGCCTCGCGGCTGCCGCTGGAGGTGATCTGCGGCCTGATGGGCATCCCGGTGGCGCACCGGGCCTGGATCGCGGACCGGATCGACCAGGCGTCGGAACACGTCGGCGTGGAGCGCCGGGGCCGGGCCCGGCTGCGGATTCCCGGCCGGGGGCTGGCCTCCCTGGCACAGATGCAGTTCCTGATGGCACGACTGGCCCGGGAGCGCCGTCGGCATCCCGGGGACGACCTCGTCTCGGCGCTGGTCACCGCGGACGTCGACGGCGAGGCCCTGTCGGGCCGGCAGCTGGGCGCCTTCTTCTCGCTGCTGCTGGTGGCGGGCGTGGAGACGACCCGCAACGCCATCGCGCACGGGCTGTTCCTGCTCGACCGGCATCCGGAGCAGCGGGCTCTGCTGGCGTCGGACTTCGACCGGCACATCGGCGGCGCGGTCGACGAGATCGTCCGCCACTCCACGCCCATCATCCAGTTCCGCAGAACGGTCACCGCCGCATACGAACTGGGCGGCCGTACGTTCCTTCCGGGAGAGAAAGTCGCACTCATCTATGCGTCGGCCAATCGCGATGAGGAGGTTTTCACCCACCCGGACCGCTTCGACATCACCCGGTCGCCCAATCCGCACCTGGGATACGGCGGTGGCGGCCCCCACCACTGCCTCGGCGCGCATCTGGCCCGGCTCGAAATGACGGCACTGTTCCGGGAACTGCTCAGCCGACGTCCCGTCATCCGGCAGATGGAGGACCCGGGGCTGGTCGATTCGAATTTCGACAACCGGGTCGGTTCCCTGCCGTTCACGTTCGGCCCTACATTCACCTGAACGGCACGCCCGCAACGCCGAATACGATAAATGGACTTCTGCGAATGACAGCGGTGCATGATGATGCGACTCTCTCCCCATGAGGCCGAACCGGCCGGAATTCACCGCAGCCAGGAGGAGTAATGCCGGCAAAGCGCCGTCTTATCAGTACGTGCATCACGGCGGTGGCTCTCAGCCTCCTGGCCGGCGGCGGCATCGCGGGCCGGTCGCCGGGCACCGACTCCGTCGACGGTGCGGCTCCCGGACCTCGGGCGGCCAGGAGCGGCACGGCGCACGGCGCCTATCTGGACTACGGACCCGCCGGGGTACGCAGGATGGCCGACCTGTCGCGCTGGCTCGGCGGGGCGGAGCTCCGGGTGGGGCACACCTATCTGCCGGGCGATCTGTGGGTGAACATCGAGGGCACCCCCGACTTCCTGGCCTCCTGGGCCGCCTGGCGGCAGGCGGACAAGGACCGGATGTTCGTCCTGAACGTACCGATGCTGGAGCGCAACGAGGACCGGGTGCCGGACGGCGAGGTCCGCAGGCTGCTCCGGGCGGGTGCGGCCGGTGACTTCGACCGGCACTTCACCCGCCTCGCGGAGCGGCTGGTGGGGCTGGGGGTGCCGGACACGGTGATCGTGCTCGGCTGGGAGATGAACGGCACCACGTACACGCACCGGTGCGGACCGGACCCCGTGGCCTGGAAGGCGTACTGGGAGCGCATCGTCACGGCGATGCGCTCGGTGCCGGGCCAGCAGTTCCGCTTCGACTTCACTCCCAGCCGGGGGCTGGACGATGTGCCGTGGACCGAGTGCTATCCGGGCGACGACGTCGTCGACATCATCGGGATGGACTCCTACGACCAGCCGCCCGGTGAGACCTTCGACGACCAGGTCACCGATCCCTACGGGCTGCAGAAGCACGTCGACTTCGCCGCGGCGCACGGCAAGCCGATCTCGTTCCCGGAGTGGGGCCTCTTCCGCAACGGTGACAACCCGGAGTACATGCGGCGGATGCTGGAATGGATCGACCGGCACCAACCGCTCTACCAGACCGTCACGGACTACTGTCCGCACGGGGTCTGGCAGTGCAGGAGCAACCCGAAGTCCTCGAAGGTCTTCCGGACGATGCTGACGGAGATGGCGGCGCCCCAGCAACCAGCCCCCACCCCGACTCCGATGCCCACGCCCAGCACGGACCCGAGCCCGGACCCGACGCCTTCGCCGTCCGTGCAGCCGACCCTCCCCGTGCGGCCCACGCCGAGCCCCACGCCGCCGGAGAGCGAGACGCCGACCGACCGCAGGTGGTGCATCACCGTCCCGTTCGGCGACTGGCTGGGCCAGTGGCTCAAGGAGCGCAAGATCTGCTTCCGCTACTGACGGGGCAGGGGACCGGACCCGCGCATCGAAACGGCTCCGGCCCCCGCTGCCGGGGTCCGGAGCCGTCCACCCGCACGGGTCCAGCGCGGGGGGTGGCAAGCAACCGCTTGTCACTCCCCCAACGCGGGGACGGCCCGCTCCGTCACGCCGCCGAACGAGGGACAGCCCGAGCGGCGGGGGACCGCCGGGCTACCGCCCCGTGAGGAGTGCGCACCGGTGCGCGGTCCGGGGCGACGCGCGACCATGGAGACCTACGGATGGTGGTGAGGTGCATGTCGTCCGCCGATGAGGGCCCCCCGGTGGGACCCGGCCCGCTGCCCTCCGAGGCTGGGCCGGGGGCCGCGCAGGTGGCCGACGAGGCGGCGGCGGTGATCGCCGGGAACGGCACGGTCATCGGCTGGACCCGCGGGGCCGAGGCGCTGCTCGGCTTCCCGGCCGCGGAGGTGGTCGGCCGGTCCGCCGCCCGGCTGCTGACCGGCTCCCCGGACCCCCGGCGTACGGCGGCGGTGGCGGCCCGCTGCCGGAGCGGGGCGGGCTGGAGCGGGCTGATCGCCCTGCGCGGCCGGGACGGCCGCTCGGTCGACGTCGACGTGCGGGCCTCGGCCTCGTTCCTGATCGCCGGGCACGAGGGGTTCCTGGTTTCCGGGCGGCAGCTGACCCCGCACTGGACGATGAGCGGGTCGGTCCTGGACGACTTCCTGACCCGGTCGCCGGTCGGCATGGCCGTGCTCGACCCCGAGCTGCGGTATCTGTGGATCAACGACACCCTGGAACGCTTCGGCGGCGTCCCCCGGGAACAGCGCCTGGGCCGCAGGCCTGGCGAAGTGCTGCCCGGGCCGCTCGCGGCACCGATCGAACGGCTGATGCGACAGGTCCTGGCGACCGGTGCGCCGATCACCGACTACGAGTACCTGGGCTGGAGCTGGGCCGATCCGCACCGCAGACGGGCCTACGCGAGCTCCTTCTTCCCGCTGGCCGACGCCCAGGACGAGCGGATCGGCATCGGCTACATGGTGCTCGATGTGACCGACCGGTGGAACGCGCGCCGGCTCCTGGCGCTCGTGAACGAGGCGGGGGCCAGTATCGGCAGCACCCTGGACGTACAGCGCACGGCCCAGGAGCTAGCGGATTTCGCGGTTCCCCGGTTCGCGGACTTCGTCTTCGTCGATCTGCTGGAACCCGCGATCGGCGGCGACCGCCGGGGCGCGGCACCGCGGGTGACGGGCGAAGGGCGGCCGCTGATGCGGCGGGCGGGGATGAGCTCGGTGCGCGAGGGGTGTCCGGAGGCGGTCGTACGGGTCGGGGAGACGGTCGACTTCGTCCCGCCGCCGCACGATGTGCACTTCCTCGTCGACGGCGATCCGGTCCTGCTGCCGGTTCTTGATCCGGACAGCCACGCGTGGACGGTGGAGCAGCCCGCGCGGGCCGCCCGGATCCGGGAGTTCGGGCTGCACTCACTCATCTCGGTGCCCATGCGGGCGCGGGACACGGTGCTCGGCCTGACCACCTTCATGCGGTCGCGGAACCCGGTGCCCTTCGACGAGGACGATGTGGCGCCCGCCAGGGAACTGGTCGCCCGCGCGGCGGTGTGCGTGGACAACGCCCGGCGCTACACGCGGGAGCACACTGCGGCGCTGGTGCTCCAGCAGAGCCTGCTGCCGCACACGCTGCGCGGTGGAACGGCCCTGGACGTGGCGTCCTCCTATCTTCCGGCGGACGCGAAGGACGGCGTCGGCGGAGACTGGTTCGACGTGATCCCGCTGTCCGGCGCCCGGGGCGGTCTGGTCATCGGCGATGTCGTCGGCCACGGCATCAGCGCGGCCGCGACCATGGGCCGCCTGCGCACGGCCGTACAGACGCTGGCCGACATGGACCTCGCCCCCGACGAGCTGCTGGCCCGCCTGGACGACCTGGTGCTGCGGCTGAGCGAGGAGGAGCCCGCGCAGGGCACGGCGGAGCGGGACGGTACGACGGTGGTGGGGGCGACCTGCCTGTACGCCGTCTACGACCCGGTGAGCCGGTGCTGCACGATGGCGCGGGCCGGTCATCCGCCGCCGGTGATCGTGGCGCCGGACGGTGCGGTCAGCTTCCCGGACCTGCCGTCCGGGCCGCCGCTGGGGGTCGGCGGGCTGCCGTTCGAGTCCCTGGAGGTCGAGCTGGCCGAGGGCAGCCTCCTCGGGCTCTACACCGACGGCCTCATCGAGGGGCCCGAGAAGGACATGGAGGGCGGGATGGCCCGGCTGGCCCGGGCCGTGGCCCGGCGCGATCTCCCGCTGGAGGAGCTGTGCCCGACGGTGGTCAAAGAGCTCCTGCCCGTTCCGCAGCCCGACGACATCGCTCTGCTCCTGGCCCGGACCCATGCGCTCAGCCCCGACCGTCTGGCTTCGTGGGACGTGCCCCTGGAGCCCGCGGCGGTCGGGGAGATGCGCGGCAAGGTGGCCCGCCGGCTGGAGACGTGGGGACTCGACGACCTGTCGATGACGACGGAGCTGATCGTCAGCGAACTGGTGACCAACGCGATCCGGTACGCGTCGGGGCCGGTGCGGCTGAGGCTGCTGTTCCAGTCGGCGCTGATCTGCGAGGTGTCCGACGCGAGCAACACCTCGCCCCGGCTGCGGCACGCCCGGACGACGGACGAGGGAGGGCGGGGCCTGTTCCTGGTCGCCCAGCTCGCCCATCGGTGGGGTACGCGCTACACGCCCCGGGGAAAGGTCATCTGGGCGGAGCAGCCGCTTCCCTGAGGGCGGCCGCGCGCACGGTCCACCAGGTGCCGCAGCGCCTGGCCAAGGCCTACGAGCGCGGACTCCTGCGACCGGAGAGCTGAACACTCCCGACGGACAGCGCCCACGACGGACAAGGGGGCGGACCGCGGCACGGCTTCGAGCCGCGCCGCCACCCGCCCCCGTACGTTCGGGGCGCGCTCAGCCCCGTATCACCAGGACGACTTGGTCACCCCGGGCAGGAATCCGGCGTGCGCCTGTTCGCGCATCCGAACCCGGGAGAGGCCGAACGTCCGCAGATACCCCCGGGGCCTGCCGTCGACGCTGTCCCGGTTGCGCACCCGCGTCGCACTGGCGTCGCGCGGCTGACGCCGCAACTCCACCAGAGCAGCTGCACGTTCGGCATCCGGAGTGCCGGGGCGGCGAATGATCTCCTTCAGCTCGGCCCGGCGGGCCGCGTACCGCTCGACGGTCACCTTGCGCTTCTCGTTCTGCGCGATCTTGCTCTTCTTGGCCATCAGACCTTCCCTCCCCGGGCGCGGATGCGCGCGACCGCGGCTTCGATGCCGATCACATCGACCGTCCTGATCGCACGGGCACTGAGCGTCAGCCGCACATGACGCCCCTCACTGGGCAGCCAGTAGCGCTTGCGTTGGACGTTCGGGTCGAACCGGCGGGAGGTCCGGCGGTGCGAGTGGGAGATGTTGTTGCCGAATCCCGGTTTCGATCCGGTGAGTTGGCAGTGGGCGGACATGGACGTTACCTACCTCTCCTTCGACGCATCCATTATTGAAAATGGAAACCATTGCCATATAGTAGCGCCCATGGCTCGCAACGAAGTACGCCCGGTCATCAAGCTCCGCTCCACCGCGGGGACCGGATACACCTACGTCACCCGTAAGAACCGGCGGAACGACCCCGACCGGATGGTGCTGCGCAAGTACGACCCGGTCGCCCGCCGCCATGTCGACTTCCGCGAGGAGCGCTGAGACCGGCCCGGCCCGCCCGCTCCCCCGACGCACACCCCTCAAGCCCAACCCCTAGGACACCCCCATGAAGCCCGGAATCCACCCCGCCTACGGTCCCGTCGTCTTCCGCGACAAGGCCGCCGACTTCGCGTTCCTCACCCGCTCGACCATGACCAGCGACCGCACGGTCGAGTGGGAGGACGGCAACACCTACCCGGTGGTCGACGTCGAGATCTCCTCCGCGAGCCACCCCTTCTACACGGGCACCGCCCGCGTCCTGGACACGGCGGGACGCGTCGAGCGCTTCGAGCGCCGGTACGGGCGGGGTGAGGCCCGGTGAGGGAGCACAGGACGGAAGGGGCGAAGCTGCCCGTCGTCATCGTCTGCGGTCTGCACTCCGAGGCCCGGCACGAGGTGGTCGAGGGGCTGCTGCGGGACGTTCCGCGGAGCGTCGCCCTGCACCACGACCTGTCCACCGCCGTCGGCGGCACGGTCCGCCGCTCCCTGCGGGACTCCGGCGGCGAACTGACCTCCGGCGAGGCGCCGCTGGTGAACGACTGCGCCTGCTGCGCGCTGCGCGAGGACCTCGTCCCCGAACTCGAACGGCTGGCGGGAGACGGGCTGACGCGACTGGCCGTCCTGGAACTCTGGGACTCCGTCGAGCCGAAGTCCATGGCCGAGGTGATCGGCGCCCACACCACCGCCGCCGAGGTGACCAACGTGGTCACCGCGATCGACCCCGCGCTCGCGCTGCCCTGCCTCACCAACGGTGACGACCTCGCCGAGGCCGGTCTCGCGGCGGCACCGGCCGATCAGCGGACCATCGGGGACACCTGGGCCCGGCAGGTGGAGTACGCACCCGTCCTCGCCGTGACCGAAAGCCTGGAGGCCGACGACGAAGACCGCGCGCTGATCCGGCAGCTGAACCCCATGGCCCGTCAGGCAGCGGCCGGATCAGCGGAGTTGGCACGGCTCGCGTTCGCGGGATTCGATGTGGAGGCGGCCGCCGCGGGCCAGCACCCGGCCTGCGCGCTGCTTCCGCAGGAGGCGGACGAGGCCGGTGTCGGCACGCTCGTCTGGCGGCGGCACCGGCCCTTCCACCCCGAGCGCCTCTTCCACGCGCTGGAGGACCTCAGCTGCGCGGCGGCCCGCAGCCGGGGCCGGTTCTGGCTCGCGGACCGGCCCGACACCCTGCTCTCCTGGGACGCGGCGGGCGGCGCGCTCTGCTTGGAGGACACCGGCCCCTGGCTCGCCTCGCTGCCCGACGCGGCCTGGTCCATGGTGCCGCCCTACCGGCGGGCCGCCGCCGCCCTGGACTGGCACCCCGAGCACGGCGACTGCTGCCAGCACCTGGTCTTCGTCTCCCCCGGCCTCGACCGCGACGGGCTGACCGGACTCCTGGACTCCTGCCTGCTCACGGACGAGGAGTACGGATCGGGCCGGGAGACGTGGAAGAGGCTGCCCGCCGCGTTCGACGCCCTCCTCGACCCGGTCCGCTGACCCCGCCCCGTACCCGCCCCGTATCCACGCGGGTCCCAGAACCCGTAACCCCACACCGACATCCGTCACCCAGCACGAGGAAAGTCCCATGGCACGCAAGCAGGACCCCCGTAAGCCGCTCAAGGCCAGGCCCAACCCCCTGGACGCGGCCGGGATCACGTACATCGACTACAAGGACACCGATCTGCTGCGGAAGTTCATCTCCGACCGGGGGAAGATCCGCAGCCGCCGGGTCACCCGGATCAGCGCCCAGCAGCAGCGCCAGATGGCCGCGGCCGTCAAGAACGCCCGCGAGATGGCGCTGCTCCCGTACTCCGGCTCCTGACCCGGACTCCGGATCGCCCTGAGTCCGGCCCGTCGCGCCCGACGCCCCCGTCGGCGCGGGTGCGTTCGCGTTCGGGATGCAGCGCGGCCCGAGGCCGTGGACCATGGGACGCATGGCCAGAGAAATCCCCCGGAAGGACGGCCCTGGTCCGGCGTCATCGGATCCGGGAGGGCCGGGCGCCCGGGGAGCGCCGCCGAACCAGGCTCTCGCCCTGGCGGCCATGCTGTTCGCCGTGTCGATGACCTTCATCGACCAGACCATCGTCGCGATCGCCGCCCCGGACATCATCGACGAACTCGGTCTCACGTCCTCGCAGATGCAATGGGTCGTCAACGCCTATCTGCTGACGCTGGCAGCCTTCTTCGCACTGGGCGGGCGGCTGTCCGACATCCTCGGGCACCGCCGGGTGATGCTCATCGGCACCCTGATCTTCGTCATCTCCTCCGCCCTCTGCGGCGCGGTGCCCTCCGGGGACTTCGCCCAGGGCTGGCTGATCGGCTTCCGTGCCGTCCAGGGCATCGGGGCGGCGCTGATGTTCCCCGCCGCGCTGGCCGTGGTCATCGCGGTGTTCCCGGTGGACCGGCGCGGGCGGGCGCTGGCCCTGTTCTTCGGTGTCTCCGGGGCGCTCACCGCGGTGGGGCCGCTCCTCGGCGGCTGGCTCACCGGGTGGACCTGGCGGGCGATCTTCTGGGTCAACGTCCCGATCGCCCTCATCGCGGTCGTGCTGGCGCTGCTGGCCCGCATCCCGGACCGGGCCCGCCGTGAGCCGCTGGACCTGCCCGGGGCGGTACTGATCGCGATCGGCATGGGCCTGACGGTGCTGGGTCTGCAACAGGCGTCCCCCTGGGGTTGGAGCAGCTTCGCCACCTGGGCGTGTATCGCGGGCGGGCTGCTCGTGCTCGCCTTCTTCTGCTGGTTCGAGCTGCGCGCCCGCTTCCCGCTCATCAAGCTGCGGGTCTTCCGGGACCGGGCGTTCCGGGTCGACAACGCCGTGCTGTTCTTCGCCATGATGGCGTTCGTCCCAGTGTTCTTCTTCGCTTCCGTGTACGCACAGGTCTCGCTCAGCGCCTCGCCGAACCAGGCGGCGCTGTATCTCCTGTACTTCTTCATCGGCTTCGGAATCGCCTCCCAGTGGGGCGGCCGCATCCTCGACAAGCGCGGTGCGCGTCCGGCGATGAAGCTCGGCACGGCGCTCGGCGCGGTCGGATTCGTCCTGTGGGCGGGGGAGCTGACGACGCTGAACATGCACGACCAGTGGCTGTACGCGGCCATGGCGGGCGCGGGCATCGGTCTGCTGCTGGCACCGGCCTCGACGGACGCGGTGAACCGGGCGATCGACGCCTCCTACGGCGAGGTCACCGGCATCACGCAGACCGTGCGGAACTTCGCCGCCAGTGTCGGCCTCGCCGTCTACGGCACCCTGCTGACGCATACGACGGTCAGCAAGGTGGACGAGACCCTACGGGGCAGGGGCGTGCCGGAGGGAGCGGCGAACGATGCCGCCGAGTCCATCGCCCAGTCGGTGACCGGCCACGCGGACTCCCGCGGGCCGTCCGGCTCGGGACCGGTGGCCGAGATGGTACGGGACTCGATGTCGGCGATCCGGATGGACTTCGCACAGGCGAACCAGTGGGTGTTCTACGGGATGGCGATCGCTCTGGGTGTCGCCTTCCTGTGCTCCCTGCGCCATCCGGGGACGCGGGTGACGCCGGAGGAGGCCCTGTCCCCCAAGCCCTCCGGGCCGAAGTGACCGGGCCGACCGGGGCGGGTCGCTTCCCGGGCCGCGGCGGAAACGGCTGGGGCGACCTCGGGGCTCCCGGTCGTCGTGTCGGTGGGCGTGTGCGGGGCACGCCGGGCGGGGCGGGTGCCGGACGCGGTCGCGCGGTGGCGGGCGGGGTGCCCTGTCACCTCGGCGTCGGCACGCCCCGGCGGGTCAGAACGCGAATACGGAGCTGTCGTTCACGCTGCCCGCCATCTCGCAGGCGTTGCCGTACATGGTGTGGAACGTGACCCGCTTGCCCTCCCAGACGCCGTGGGCGGTGACGACGACCGGGTCCCACTGCCGGGTACAGATCCGGTTCGAGGGGCCTGCGGTGAGCTCGGCGAACTTCCCCTGGACGGAAGCCAGTTCCTTGCAGGCCGCGGCGGCTTCGGGGTGGGTGCCCTCGGCGCGCGGGGCGCAGGTGAGCGTCACGGCCCGCTCGACGGTGGCGGTCATCGGGTCCTCGCCCCGGGCGACGGTGAGGACGAGCGCGGACGGGGCGTAGAGGCTTTCCGTGCCCGTCGGTGCGGCGTGGGCGGTGGCGGTCGCGAAGCCGCCGAGCAGCAGGGTGCTCGCCGTGAAGGTCGCGAAGATCACGTGACGATTGCGTTGCATCGGTGAAAACTCCTCTGTCGGGTGCCTGATTGCGGTCAGGAGTCTTGCGCATGCGGAAAGTAGGCGCACATCGACAGCCAGCTTCCAGCCGCAGACGTCAGTTCGAACCGACCGGATGGTCGTTCGGGCAGCTCACACGGGCCGCACGCGGCGTCCAGCATATGGACGCCTCGAAGTGGTTCAACCAGAAACAAAGCTCTGACCTGCGACGACTCCGAAGTGGTCCGCCTTTCCGGAACCGTCGCTTCGGCCGGAAAGCGCCGCCGATCGGGGGCAGTCGGGGCGCGAAGGCCACGCGAGAGGGAGTTTCGATCACACGGAGGACACGATCCTGAATCCCCTCTTGACCTGGGGAATTTAGGTTAGGCTAACCTCCCTTCCCGTGACTGCTCCCGCCCTCGACCGACAAGATCCTCCGCCGCCCAGGCCCTCCGCCGCCGACATCGGCCTCGACGCACGCGGCATGACGATCGCGTACGACCGTGCCGATGTCGTTCACGGGGCCGATCTGCGGCTGCCTCGCGGCCGCGTCACCGCTCTCATCGGGCCGAACGGCAGTGGGAAGTCCACTCTGTTGCGGGCCGTCGCCCGGCTGCACAAGGCCCGTACCGGCACGGTGACCGTGGCGGCCGAGAACGCCGAGCCCGTCGACGCCCTCGCCCTGTCGCGCACCGACTTCGCCCGCCGCGTCACCCTGCTCGCGCAGAGCCGGACCGCCCCGGCCGGTCTCAGCGTCCGCGACGTGGTGGGATTCGGCCGGCATCCCTACCGCCACCGGCTGCGCGGCGCCGACCCGGACGGGGCGCGGCTGATCGAGCACGCGCTCACCGTCACCAACCTCGCCGACTTCGCCGACCGCGGGGTGGAGAGCCTGTCCGGCGGGCAGCTGCAACGCGTCTGGTTCGCCTGCTGCCTGGCCCAGGACACCGATGTCCTGCTCCTCGACGAACCCACGACCTATCTCGACCTGCGCTACCAGGTGGAGATCCTCGACCTCGTCCGCGATCTCGCCGACACCCACGGCGTCACCGTCGGGGTCGTCCTGCACGACCTGGACCAGGCCGCCGCCGTGGCCGACCAGGTCGTCCTCCTCTCGGCCGGACGGATCGTCGCCGCGGGCACGCCCGCCGATGTATACGACCCCGAGCGGCTCAGCGATGCCTACGGCATCCGTGTCGACGTCGAACCCGACTCCTCCACCGGCATCCCGCGCACCCGCGCGGTCGGCCGCCACCACCTCCGCCCCGAAAGGCCCTGAACACCCCATGAAGAACCAGTACATGACGTGGCCCGTCCTCGCCGCCACGGCCTCGCTCACCCTCACCGCCTGCGGCACCACCGAGGCGCCGAAGCAGGAATCCGCCAAGGACACCGCGGTGACGGTCACCGACTCGCGCGGCAAGAAGGTCACGCTCGACGGACCGGCCAAGCGCGTCGTCGGCACCGAGTGGAACGTCGTCGAGACGCTCGTCACGCTGGGCGTCCAGCCGGTCGGCGTGGCCGACGTCAAGGGCTACACCGCGTACGACAAGGCGGCCCCGCTCAAGGGCGACGTCAAGGACATAGGCACCCGGGGCGAGCCCAGCGTCGCCACCGTGGCCGGTCTCAAGCCCGACCTCATCGTCGCGACGACGGACCTGTCCGACTCCGCCGTCGCGCAGCTGTCCAAGGCCGCACCGGTCGTCGTGGTGCGCTCGGCCGACGCGAGCCGCCAGATCGACCAGATGATCGACAACGTCAACCTCATCGCCGAGGCCACCGGCACCGAGGAGAAGGCGAAGTCCGAGATCGACTCGTTCCGCAAGGCGGTGGCGGACGGGAAGAAGAAGCTCGCGGCGGCCGGGCTCGACGGCAAGGAGGTCGCCTTCGCCGACGGCTGGCAGGAGGGCAACCAGGTCTCCGTGCGCCCGTACGTCAAGGGCTCGCTGCTCTCCGACCTCAACACCGAACTCGGCCTGGCCGACCCGTGGAAGCTGAAGGGCGACAAGGCCTACGGCCTGGCGGCCACGGACGTCGAGGGCCTCACGAAGATCGGCGACGCGCGGTTCACGTACATCGCCAACGACGCCGACAACGGCGACCCGTTCGCCGACGGCCTCAAGGACAACGCGGTGTGGAAGTCCCTGCCGTTCGTCAAGAACGACGAGGTGCACCGACTGCCCGACGGCATCTGGATGTTCGGCGGCACGGCGTCCATGCGCGAGTACGTCGACGCACTCGTCGGCGCGCTGACCGCCTGACCATGAGCACCCGCACCACACCCGCCCCGCCCGCCCCCGTGCAGACCGGGGCGGGCGCGGCCGCTCCGGCCGGGGCACCGTCCCCGGCCGCGACCGGCTCCCCTGCCCGCCGTGGCCGGATGTTCCTCCTCGCGCTCACCGCGCTCCTCGTGCTCGGCGCCCTCGCGGTCGTGCACCTGGGCCAGGGCACGGCCGCCGTCGACCTGCACACGCTCTGGCAGTTGGCCACCGGCTCGGCCGCCGACCGGACCGCCGACGAGCAGACGGCCGCCGTGGTCCTGGACTCCCGCCTGCCCCGGCTCGCGGCGGGGCTCCTCGTCGGCTGCACGCTCGGCGCGGCGGGCGCCGCCCTCCAGTCCGTGTCGCGCAACATGCTCGCCTCCCCCGACACGCTGGCCGTGAACGCGGGCGCGTACCTCGCGGTCGTCGCCGTCGCCGCGTTCGGCATCACGCTGCCCGCGCTCCCGGCCGGTGGCACCGCCTTCCTCGGCGGGCTGCTGGCGGCGGGCGTCGTCCTCGGCCTGTCCCGGGCGGGGGCCGGTCCCATCCGCCTGGTTCTGGCGGGTTCGGCGCTCACGCTCGCCCTCACCGGGCTGAGCGGGATGCTGCTGCTTCTGCGTTCCCAGCAGACGACCGGGCTGTTCGCCTGGGGCAACGGTTCGCTGGCGCAGATCGGTATGCAGTCCATCGACCGGCTCACGCCGGTCGCCCTGGTGGCCTTCGTCGGGCTTCTGCTGCTGGGCCGTCGGCTGGACATCCTCGCGCTCGGCGACGACGGGGCGGCCGTGGTCGGGGTCAGTCCCCGGCTCACCCGGAGCATCGCCGTGATCCTCGCCGTGCTGCTGTCGGCGGTGGCCGTGACGGTGGCGGGGCCCATCGGCTTCGTCGGCCTGTGCGCTCCGGCCGCGGTCCGGCTGCTGAGCACCCGGGTCCCGGCCCTGGTCCGGCATCACGTGTTCATCCCGGCCTCGGCGTTCGCAGGAGTCGTCGTGGTGCTCGGGGCGGACGTGGCACTGCGCGCGGTGTTCGGCGCGCAGGCGGGGGCCGAGGTGCCGACCGGCATCGTCACGACCTGCCTCGGCGCGCTCGCCCTGGTCTACCTGGCCCACCGGTCGCAGGACATGGGCACGGACGCCGGCTCGACGGCGTTCGCCCGGCTGCGCAGCCGACGGGCGTTCGTCCTCACGCTCGTGGTGACGGTCGTGGGGCTGCTGGGCGCGGTGGTGACGGCGACCCTGTTCGGCGACGCCACGCTGCTCCTGGGCGATGTGGCCAACTGGCTGGCCGGACGGTCGGGACAGTTCGTCACGTACGTCCTCGACACCCGGGTGCCACGCGTCGCCGCCGCCCTGCTGGCAGGTGCGGCGCTGGCGGTCGCGGGAGCCGTCGTCCAGGCGGTGTCGCGCAATCCGCTCGCCGAGCCGGGGGTCCTGGGTGTCGTCAGCGGGGCGGGGGTGGGGGCCGTCACCGTGCTCACCGTCGTACCGCTGGCGAGCTTCTGGCTGATCGGCGGCTCCGCGCTGGTCGGTGCGGCGGCCGCCGCCGCGCTGGTGTTCGGTCTCGCCGCACGCCATGGTCTTGAGCAGAACCGGCTGGTGCTGATCGGTATCGGCGTCCAGTCGGGCGCGGCCGCGTTCGTGAGCCTGCTGATCGTGCTCACCGACCCGTACAACGCGACGAAGGCACTGGCCTGGCTGGGCGGTTCGACCTACGGGCGGACGTTCCCGGAGCTGGTCCCGGTGCTGGTGACGCTGCTCGCCGCACTGCCCCTGCTGGCGGTGATGCGCCGCGAACTCGACCTGATCGGCCTGGACAGCGAGACGCCCCGCCTGCTGGGCATCCGCCTCGGCGCCACCCGGCTGGGTCTGCTGAGCATCGCCGTCGTCCTGACCGCGGGAGCCGTTGCGGCGGTCGGCGTGATCGGATTCGTCGGCCTCGTCGCCCCGCACGCGGCACGGGCCCTGGTGGGCCGACGCCATGTGCGGGTCATCCCGGTCAGCGCGTTGCTCGGCGCGCTGCTGGTGGTCGTGTCCGACACGGTCGGCCGGACGATCATCGCCCCGGCCCAGATCCCGGTCGGCCTGCTCACCGCCGTGATCGGCGCGCCGTACTTCATCTGGCTGCTGTGGCGGTCGCGGCGGGAGGGGTGAGGGCCGGGGCGATCCGGCGGCGCACGGGGACTGGAGGGCGGTGCTCCAGCCCGAGCCGGTGGTGCGCCGCCCCGCCTCACCGCGCGCTGAGGGATCGCCTCGGACGCGGGTGAGGAGTCCTCAGGCGCGGGTGAGGAGTCCTCAGACGCGGGTGAGGAGTCCGTCCAGCGGTTGTGGCAGGCGCTCCAGGTCCAGGGCCCCGGTCAGCGCTCTCGCGTAGTGCTCCTTGCGGCCGCCGATGGTCCCCATGAAGCGCCGCAGCTGCGCCTCGACGGGCCGCTCCCGCTGGGCGGGCTGCCGTTGGAAGGTCCGGAAGGTGCGCAGGTCGCCCTGGTCGTCGATGGCCTGCTGGACGCCGCCGGTGCCGAGCGCCCGGATCAGCTCGTCCTCCAGGTCGGCGTGGCAGGTGAAGAAGCCCAGCTCCGCCAGGTCGTCGGGGGTGAGCCCGGTGCCGAATCCGGTGCGCTCCAGGCCCTGGAGGAAGAAGCGCTGCTCGGCCGCGTCGCACAGACCGGCGAGCCGGAGGCCGAGCCCCTGCGGGCCGAGGGGGCGCAGGAAGCGGATGATGCTGGTGGCGCCGCCCATCGGCACGACGACGACACCCTCGGCGGCCAGGGTGCGGCCCTGGCGTTCGGCGAGTGCTTCGACCGCCGCCCGGTCGCTGACGCCTTCGACGAGCACCACGGTGCGCAGGTCCAGGTCGGCCGCCAACTCCCGTACGGTCGCGGCGGCGGGCCCGGTCGGCGCCCCCTCGCCGTCCGCCGCCCAGGCGATGACCGTCTGCCGGAAGCGTGTCGCTGTGTCCACGGGCCCAGTCTCGCACCGTGATCGGCTGGTACGGGAATGGTTTTCGAGGCCGTCAGGTGCGGGCTCCCTCCGGGCCAGGTACAGGCCGACGCCCGGGGCGAGCGCCGCACACGGCCCGCGAAGGTCGGTCCGGCGTTCCTGAGCCCGATCCTGAGGGTCAGGGCTCCGACGCCCACCACCGGCGAGATGCCCGGATAGGAGACGCCAGGGCGGCGATGACGCCCAGGGCGTGGACGGTGAGGACGACCGTCACCATCAGCTCGGAGCAGCCGAGCTCTTCCCGGTGGAGGCCGTACAGCGGGGTGGGGAGCGTGGTGCCCGCCATGCTGATGACGAAGACGGCGGCGGCCGCCGGGTAGCCGAGGCGCTTCCCGGCCCGCGGGCGGTCCGGCGGCCCTTCCTCTCCGCTCTCTCCCATGCTGGGAGCGTGGCCGTGGGCCGGGCGGCCCCGCGCGTCGTGCCGGGGAGTGCCTGGCCAGGGGGGGAGTTGCGGTTCGCGCCCCCAGCCGTCTCATCGGCCGCGTGGGATCAGCGCGTTCCGCCGTGGCGGCGCTCGAATGCGGCGAACGCCGCCTCCTGGCGCCACTCGGTCGCGGCCTTCGGGTGGTCCGCGAGATGGCGGGCGCAGGCCAGGGCGGGCGGGGCGAGGCCCGGCTGCGATCCGGCGCAGACACGCACCGGGCGGTAGCCGGTGGGGGCGGAGCCGGCGGCCCACAGGCTGCCGCCGTCGAGGAACGCGTACTCCAGCGAGGCCCGCGCCAGGTCCTTCAGCTCGATGTAGCTCAAGCCGTAGGTCTCACGGGCGTACTGGTACTCGTGGCTGATGTCGATGCGTGAGACGCCGGGGTCGTCGGTGGCCAGGACCACCGGGACGCCGTGGCTGCGGTAGGCGTTGAACGGATGGTCGTCGCCCGCCACGCCCAGGATCTGCTTGTTGCTGCTGAACG
Organism: Streptomyces durocortorensis; assembly: GCF_031760065.1. Lineage (NCBI taxonomy): Bacteria > Bacillati > Actinomycetota > Actinomycetes > Kitasatosporales > Streptomycetaceae > Streptomyces > Streptomyces sp. C11-1. The sequence continues at coordinate 6,952,802 of NZ_CP134500.1, read as the reverse complement.
GGACCTCGACGGCGACACCGCGCCGGGCCATCGTCCGGGCGAGCCGCTTCCAGTCGTCCTCGTGGACCAGGTCCACACCGTGGCCGATGCGTTCGGCGCCCGCTACGAGCACGGCCTCCCGGATGTGGAAGGTGAGGTCCTCCGGCTTGACGAGGCCGGGGGTCAGCTCGCCGGCGTGCAGGGTGAGGCGGACGTCCGGGTACCGGGTGCGCAGGTACTGGAGCATCCGCATGTGAAGGCTGTAGTTGCGCAGCGCGCTCTCGCCGTCCTCGGGCTGGACCAGGTTGACCGCGACGAACCTCGGGTCGCGCTCGGCGAGCCGCAGGCCGACGGCCATCTGGGTGAACACGCGCTCGGACGAACCGCCGCGGGAGACCTGGGAGATCCACCGGACGGTCAGCCGGCAGCCGGGGTCGGGGCGGCCGCTGTCGCAGTGCGCGGCCTCGCGGAACCGGGCGTCGGCGGCGTCGGCCTCGCGGACGGCCTCGTCGACGACCCGTTCGAGCTTGCCGTCCGCGACCAGCTTCCGGTGGAAGGCGGCGAGGTCGGCGTCGTAGCCCACCTTCCCGGCGAGCTTCCGCACGCCGTCGGACGCGGGGGTGACAAGGGTTTCCAGGTAGAACTGGTTCTGCTCCACAACGGAGTTGGCCACGTTGGCGAGCAGCTTGCCGCGGTCGCGGGTCGCCTCGCCGAACTTGCCGAAGGTGTCGAAGAAGTGGTCGTGGCCCGACTGGTCGGCGGGGAAGTCCTGCATGGACCAGGCTCGGATGATCCGCTGCCGGAACTCCGCGTCCGTGCGCGCGTCGGCGGCCGGGCGGGTGTCCGGTACGCAGGGCGGACGCACGGCCGTGTCCGTCGCGTCGATGCACAGGCCCTTCTCGCCGGCGAGTTCGATCAGGAACTCGGTACTGGCCGCGCCCGAGAGGTGGTTGTGGAGGTCGCCGCCCTTGGGCAGCGCGGCGAAGAACGCCCGCAGCCGTGCCGGGTCGCCCCCCAGCGCGTCGAGGTGGGCCGCGGTCCTGCGTTCGGCCGGTGTCGTGATGCGGTGCGAGGCCCGTACGGCTGTGGGGGACGGGTCCTGGGCGGGTGCCGCGCCGGCCGGGACCGCGGGAAGCAACGTGAGTAAGGCGAGGGCGCCGATCCCGGCCGGGACCAGGGACTTGGGACGGTGTGCCGTCCGAATCGATGAGATCACCGCCGAATGATCGCGTCGGTAAACGCACTTTCCGCCCGGATCGCATGGATGGCGGGCAGGGTCCACCCGATCGAGTGCCCGACGATCACTCGGCCGCCACGGCGAGCGGGCCAGGCGTTCACCCTTACCAACGGACAACCGACCAGCCGGTCTATTTCGATGTCCGATCTGTCGGGCTGACCCAAAAATCCGGCCACTGTTCACCCCCGGCACCCGACGCAGACTCCCGATGGCCCGCCCGCCCGCGTAGGACCACACCTCACTCAGGCAAAGGAACGGGCAAGTCCGCTTCGCCGGGCCCGATTTCGGTTCACGGATAAGCCGTCCGGAAGGTCAACAGGGTGGCTGATTGACGACGGCTCCCGCCGAATCGCGGTGGACTCGTCCGAGCGTGCGTGTGTAGCTTGTGGACCGCTTGGCCGGAACTCCTTACGGCCATCGCCCCGGCAATGGAAATCGCACCCCCGACGCGAGGCGCGACCGAACGTCTCCGAACGTGCCTTGATCCGTGCGTTCGGTGTGCCCCGCTGCGACCGGATAACCTGGAGCGATCGCCCTCATGAGCAGCCTGCCCCATTCCACCGCCCTGCCCGCGTTGCAGCAGCCGCCCTGGGCCGATCAGGACGCCGTGGACGAAGTTGAGCAGCACATTGCGGAATTACCCCCGCTGACCGCCCTCGACGAGATATCGATGCTCAGAGTGCGCCTCGGCGCCGTGGCACGCCGCGCACCCTGGGAACAGGCGCCCCACGGCGAACGTGTACAGAGCTTCCGGGGCGACGCGGTGAGAACTTCGCGGCGGACCGGCGTCTGCGCACCCCGGACCCCCGGCGGATGCTGACCGCCTACAACTGTGCCCGGCTGGTCCTCGACACCCTGCGGGAGACCTGGCGCGAAGGGCCGCACGACCGGGCCGTGTTCGCCTCGCACGAGCTTCTGCCCCTTCCGTACGAACGGGCTCCGCGGCGCGGCGGGACATCGACGCCCCTCCTTGACGTCGACCCACTTCGGCCGGGTCGGCGAGCGGACCAGGGAGCCGGGCGGCGCCCACGTCGAGCCGGTGCGCTCCGCCGGGAATCCGGTAGGGGTGAAGCTCGGGCCCGAAGCGATGCCATGGGATGTGCTCGACTTGCTGACGAAGAGCCGATCCGTTCCTGTGATGCTCCGCGAGAACAAGAAGTTCACCGAAGTGGTCCCAGAACGGCGGATGGCCGGGTGGACTTCATCTGGAGATGACACCTGATCCGGTCACCGAATGTACACACCTATTGCCCGGACAGGACACACCAGAATTTCCCGACTATCGATCCGCTTGCGATCCCCGCCTCAATGCTCAACAAGCAGTCATGGCAGTAGAGATGTTTCTGGCCGCCGACTCCACCAGCAGAAAAGAATAATGGGAACTCACTACCACACCGAAGCCCCCCACACCCCGCCCGCCCCCCACCGGGCCGGAGCCAGACAGTGGGCCGGACTCGCTGTCCTGATTCTCCCCGTCCTCCTGATCTCCGTGGACATGACGGTTCTCAGCTTCGCCGTGCCCCACCTCGGGGAGGATCTGAAGCCGACGTCTGTCCAGTTGCTGTGGATCGTCGACGTCTACTCTTTCGTGCTGGCCGCGTTGTTGGTCACGATGGGGTCGCTGGGGGACCGGATCGGGCGGCGCAAGCTGCTGGTGACCGGGGCAGCCGCCTTCGGACTCGCCTCACTGGCGGCGGCGTTCGCGCCGAGCGCCGCCGCCATGATCGCGGCCCGCGCGCTTCTGGGGCTCGCCGGAGCGACCCTGATGCCGTCCACGCTCTCCCTCATCCGCAACATGTTCCGCGACGATCACCAGCGCAAGATCGCGATCGCGATCTGGGCCGCCGCGCTGTCCGCGGGCTCGGCCCTGGGGCCGGTGCTGGGCGGTGCGCTGCTGGCATTCTTCTGGTGGGGCTCGCTCTTCCTCATCAATGTGCCGGTGACGCTCTTCATCGTGATCCTCGCGCCGGTGCTGATCCTGGAGTCCCGGGCGGAGGAGCCGAGCCGACTGGACCCGCTCAGTGTCGCGCTCCTGGCCGCCGCCATGTTCCCGATGGTCTACGGGATCAAGAAGCTGGCGGTGGAAGGGCTCGCCCCGGTGCCACTGCTCTGTGTCGCGGTCGGCGTGGCCCTGGGGGTGGTGTTCACTCGCAGGCAGCTCGTCCGTACGGCACCGATGCTGGATGTGCGCCTGTTCGGCATCCCCAAGTTCACCGTCGGGGTGCTGCTCAACCTGATCACGCTCTTCGCGATGATCGCGGCCCTGTTCTTCCTGACCCAGTACCTCCAGATCGTCCGGGGCATCTCGCCCCTGGAGGCAGGGCTCGTACTGCTGCCCGGCATGGCGTGCGCGATCGCCGCCGGTTTCATCGCGGTGGCGTTCGCCCGCTGGTGGGGCGTGACCTCCGTGCTGGTGCTCGGCCTGGTGCTGATGGCCATCGGCTTCGTGCTGTTCACCCAGCTCGCCTCCGGACCCCAGGTCCCGTACGTCATCATCGCGTTCGCCCTGGTCTGTCTCGGGATGGGGCTCACCCAGAGCCTCACCAACGACGCCGTGCTGTCTGCCGCCCCCGAGGACCGGGCGGGCGCGGCCTCGGCCGTGTCGGAGACCGGGTACGAACTGGGCGCCGCCCTCGGCATCGCGATCCTCGGCAGCGTCCTCGTCTCGTCCTACCGCTCGGCGCTGGGGACCCCGCCGGGCGTCCCGGCGGACGCGCTGGCGGACGCGAGCGAAGGCGTGGCGGGAGCGGCGGGCGCCGCTGCCGAACTGGGTTCCGCGCAGGGCGAGTCGCTGCTGTCGGCCGCCCACGCGGCGTTCCTGACCGGCGTCCACACGACCAGCGCGGTCGCCGCGGTGATCCTGGTGGCCGCGGCCGCCCTGACCGCCTGGGCACTGCGGACCCGCAGGCCCGCCTGACCGACCGGGCCGACCGGTGCACCCGGCCGGCCCGCGCGGCCGCCGCTCGTGCCGGAGCCTCGGCCGGCTCACTCCTCGCGCGACGTCATGGCGCAGACCGCCGCCAGACGAACTGACCACTGGTCAGTGAGGTCGGCGTTGGGTCAGGATTCGTTCCACCGAACGTCACCACACCCTGCTCTGCAGGGGAGTCCCACCCAAGGCCCGCAGCCCACCCCAAGGACCAAGCGAGCAGCGACGAGTCGACCAGGAACGGATCTTTCGCCACGCCTGTCGGCCTGATGTCAGTTCGGGCGGCAATCCCAGCTCAGCGCATCCTCCCCCGCGCCTTCAGTGGCGTCGCAGGCAGTTCGGGGGCCGAAAGCGGAGGACCGTCGTAGCCCTTGACCTCGCCGAACCGCGATCCGCTCATCCAGTCCTCGCGGGCCCGGGCGATCTCCTCGTGGGAGCGGCCGATGAAGTTCCAGAACATCACGATCTCCTCCTCGAAGGGCTCGCCGCCGAGCAGCATCAGGCTCGCGTCGGAGACGGCGCGGAGGGGCAGTTCGGTGCGGCCGCAGCCGAGGTAGAGCATCGAGCCGGGCAGCACGGGGACACCGTCGACCTCGGCCTCGCCGGACATCGACAGGACCGCGTACTCGAAGTCGGGGTCCAGCGGCAGGCGGGCTTCCGCTCCCCCGGTCAGGGAGACGTCGGCGCCGACGATGGGGGTGTAGGCGGTGCCGGGCGAGGCCGCTCCGTCGAGTTCGCCGAGGATGACGGTGGCGGTGAGGCCGGGGGCGGTGACGGCGGGCAGGTCCGTGTGGTGCTGGAAGTGGGGCTCGACGTCACGGTGGGCGTCGGGGAGGGCGACCCAGAGCTGGGCACCGTGCAGAAACCTGGCGTGCCGCTTCGGGCTCTCCTCGGAGTGGCTGATGGCCCGGCCGGAGGTCATCAGACCCAGTTCCCGGGGGCGTACCGTCTGCAGGCTGCCCAGGCTGTCCCGGTGCAGGACCTCTCCGTCGTGGAGCCAGCTCACGGTCTGGAGCCCCATGTGGGGGTGCGGCGGAACCTGCATCCCGGGTTCGTCGGCGATGTCGTCGGGGCCGTAGTGGTCGACGAAGGCCCAGGCGCCGACCATGCGCCTGCCGAGGTTGGGGAGCAGGCGGCGGACCTCGGTGGACTCACCGAGCTGGACGCGGCGGGGGGTGAGGAGTTCGCGGACCGGCTCGGCGACGACGAAGCCGCGCCCTCCGCAGACGGAGGGAGTGGCCTGGCGATCGAGATTGCTCATGGCGCTCAACCTATTCCCGTGGGCGCGCGGAGTGCCGGGTCCCACGCCAGAATTTTAGTGGAATGTTCAACCACTCTGCGGTGTTGTCATCGCTGAACGGACGGCGGGGCGGCTCCCCGGGGGCCCGCACCACACGGAGGAGGACAGATGGACGAGACCTACTACGAATTCGGCACGGCCGCCGAGCGGTGGGACCGGGCGCAGCTGTTCTTCGAGGCCAAGGAATACCTGACGGCCGCCCGGATCCTGGGCGGACTCGTCGAGGAGGCGCCTGAGCAGGTCGCTCCGCGGCTGCTGCTGGCCCGCTCCTACTACCACTCCGCACGGCTGGGCAAGGCCGAACAGGAACTGCGGGCCGTCCTGGAACTGGACCCGGTGGAGGGCTACGCGCGGCTCATGCTGGGCCGGACGCTGGAGCGGCAGGGGCGGCCGTCCGACGCGGCGCCGCATCTACGGATGGCCGCCGCGTTCGCCGGTGACTTCGGCCCGGGGGCCGACCGCCCCTGATCCGCCGACCGTACAGCGGGCCGGGCCCGCGCCTCCCCGGTGCGGGCCCGCTCTCCTTTACCCGCCGGTACGGGCATCGGACAATGGGGTCTCCGGGGCGAAGGGGTGGGGATGCGTGAATCCAGGAGTGCCGCATCGGGCAGGGCGCATGCCTGGGTACGCCAGGCGCGGGCCGCGCGCGGGGGCGCGCTGCTCGCACTGATGCCTGTGGCCGCCACCGTGCTCCGGGGGCGGGGACGGCGGCAGCGGGGAGGCGGACGTTTCGGTCGCCCGGCCGCCGGGCGTCCACAGCTGGACCGCCGAACCGTGTGACCTGCTCATGGGCGCCCCACCCGCCGAGGGCTTCACGCTCGGAACGGAGACCGACTGCTCTCGGTGTCCGCGTACGCTCCGCACGGAAGTGAGGAGCGAGACGTGGACGTACAGGAGAGCCTCGCGAGGATCGTCGAGAACACTGCGCGGCGCATGGAGGACGGCCTCCGCGATCAGGACGCCCCGACTACGGCTCCTTCTTCGGCCTCCTGACGCCCCGCTCCCGCGGCGGGCGTCAGGAGGCGCTCCGTGAGGTAGCCGAAGATCAGGCCGAAGCCACTCCAGAACGTGACCTGGACGGCGAGCGTCGAGAGCCGGAACTTCCACAGCAGGCTGGCCGGGAAGTCCTTGCCGACCTCGTCGAACGAGGGCAGGAAGGCATGGGCGATGCCGATCACGACGACGAAACCGGCGGCCGCCGCGATGGTCGCGTTCCAGTTGCCCAGGCCGGGTGCGAGCCGCTTGCCGACGATGACGGCGGCGACGGCCAGCAGCACGCTGAGGGCGACCATCAGAAAGAACAGAGTGGTGCGCTGCCCGATGGTGTCGGGGTTGCCGACGGCCGGCGGGTTCGCCGGGTACTTCAGGAACGGCACGATGTAGACGGTGAGCAGGGCCGCTCCGGCGATCAGTGCGGCCGTGGCCCGCGGGCCGAAGTTGCCGATACGGCCCAGCGCGTACGAGACCACGACGGCGGCGATCCCGCCCGCCGCGACGCCGAAGACCAGCAGGGCCGTGGCGAGTCCGCCGGTGGCCTGCATGGTGCGGCTGACCAACTCCTCCTCCTCGCCCCCGCCGTGGCCGGCGTGGCTGTGGGCCTCTTCGAGGGCGATGGCGGCGTCCACCTGGGACTCACCGAGGAAGTAGGCGACGGCGAGCGCGAGTGCGCCCGCGATCAGGCCCGCGAGCATGCCGCGCACGAGCAGAGCCCTGACAGATATGGAGTTCACGATGTATCCCTGATTTCTCGGTTCTCTTGCTTCCCGTGTCCGCTGAATTCCTGGGTGCCTCAGGTGCCTCAGGTGCCTCAGGTGCCTCAGGTGCCTCAGTGGCAGGGGAAACCGAGCAGGTGACGGCCGTCGTGGACCCACTCGTGGACGCCCTGGCCCGAGATGAGCGCGGTGGCGCCCTGTTCGGCGCCGACGAAGTAGAGCAGGACGAGCATGAGGATGCCGAAGAAGACCGCCCATGGGGCTATGGCCTTCGCCGAGATCGGGGTGATCGCCGATGCCCCCGCGGCGGGAGCGGCGGACTGTGCCATGGCAGAACCTCCTGTGGGAACACGCGTCCCTGTAGTGGTGCCCCGGACGAAGGTGCTGGGTCTGACTTCCCGCAGGAGTGCGGGTACACAGTGGCGCGACCGTGCCGGATTCTCACCGGACTTCCGTCACACCGTCGTCATGGTCGACGAGACCATACCGCCTGTACGCAGGCACCGCCATGGTGCAATCTGCGGGGCCGCGGAGCGCGGATACCTTGGCGGAACAGGGCCCTGGGGCCCGTGTTGAAGGAGTGAGGACAGGGGCATGACGATACGGGTGATGTTGGCCTCACCGGCGATGAACGCGGCCCTGAGGGAGGCCCGCTTCGACGGCGACGCCCCGCTGGACCGGTCCGGGCGGGAGCTCGCGGAGGCGGCGGCCGGTGCGGTGCCGGAGGCCGGGACCCACCTGAGCGGCCCGTCCACGCGGTGCCTCGGGACCGCCGCCGCGCTCGGGCTGGCGGCCGTCGTGACCGAACCGGCCCTGGCGGGCTGGGACCTGGGGCGCTGGACCGGCCGTCGGCTCGACGAGGTGGGAGCGGCCGAACCGGCGGAGGTGGCGGCCTGGCTCAGCGACCCTTCGGCGGCCCCGCACGGAGGCGAATCGCTGCGGGACCTGGTGGGGCGGACCGGGGGGTACCTGGACACCCTCCAGGGTCCGGGCGGCGGGAGCGGCGGGGGCGTCCTCGCGGTCGTCGAGCCCTCGGTGGTCCGGGCGGCGGTCGTCCACGGTCTGCGGCTGCCCCTGGAGGCGTTCTGGCGACTGGACGTCGCCCCGCTCTCGCTGACCGAACTCGCCGGGCGGTCGGGCCGCTGGAACGTACGGCTGGGGCGCCCCCTTACCTCCGCCACCCCCGGCCCGTTCGTTGACTGACCGTCATCGGCCGTCGTTCTCCGCCCAGTCGGGCCGCACCAGCACCGCCGTGACGGCGATGCCCTCCTCGATGCGCCAGCGCCCCTCCAGCACCGTCGGCAGGGCCGGGTCGGTCCGCAGCAACCGGGCGGCGAAGGAGCCCTCGGCCACCCCGTCCTTCGTGCCGCCGTCCACCCCTCCCTCTGCCTGACGAAACACCAGATCGGCTTCCGTGAAGTCGAGTTCGAGTCGGGTGACCGGATACCAGACCTTGAAGACGCTCTCCTTGGCGCTGAACAGAACGCGGTCCCAGTGGATGGCGTCCGTGCCTTCCGGTGCGGGAGGGCCGATCCGCTCGCGTTCGGCGGGCAGGGCCACCAACTCCCGTACGTCGACGGGGAGCGGGGCGTGCGGCTCCGCGTCGATGCCCAGCGACAGCACGTCCGTTGCCCGCGCCAGCGCGGCCGCTCGGTAGCCGCCGCAGTGGGTGAGGCTTCCGACGATGCCCTCGGGCCACAGTGGCCTCCCCCGGTGGCCGTGGAGCACGGGGGCCGGGGGCAGGCCGAGCCCGGCCATGGCGCGGCGGGCGCAGGCACGCGCCGTCGCGAAGTCGTTCCTGCGCTTGGCGACGCCCTTGACGACCAGCGCCTCCTCCTCGGGGAAGAGGGTTCCGTCCGGGACGGTCTCCGCGCGGGTGGCGGCGCAGGAGACGTCGGAGGGCAACAGCCGCTCGATCACGAGGAGCCTCCGGGGGTGTGGTGCCGGGCGGACTGTTCGGCGCCGGTCGTGACGGTGGGGGCGGGCTCGCCCTCGTACGGGAGGATCTGGCGCAGCAGTCCGCGCGGGTGGCCCCGGTCGCGCCACTCCCGGGGATAGCCGATGGAGACCTCCTCGAAGCGCACCCCGTCGTACCAGGTCGTACGGGGGATGTGGAGGTGGCCGTAGACGACGGCCGTGACGTTGAAGCGGCGGTGCCAGTCGGCGGTGAGTTCGGTGCCGCACCACTGGGCGAACTCCGGATACCACATCACCGACGTGGGTTCCCTGACGAGCGGCCAGTGTCCGGCGAGGACGAGGGGTATCTCGGGGTCGTGCTCCGCGAGTCGGCGCTCGGTCAGGGCCACCCGGTCGCGGCACCAGTCGTCGCGGGCGGGGTAGGGGTCCGGGTGGAGGAGGTATTCGTCGTTGCAGACGATCCCGGCCTCGTGGGCGACGGCCAGCGACTCCTCCTTCGTGTGCGTGCCCGGGGCGCGGAAGGTGTAGTCGTACAGGAGGAAGAGCGGCGCCACAGCCACCGGTCCTTCGGGGCCCGGCCAGAGCGGGAAGGGGTCCTCGGGGGTGGTCACTCCGAGGCTCCGGCACAGCTCGACGAGGTAGGTGTAGCGGGCCTCGCCGCGCAGTTGGACCGGGTCCTTGTCGAGCGTCCACAGCTCGTGGTTGCCAGGGGTCCAGATGACGTGGGCGAAGCGCTCCGCGAGGAGTTCGAGCGCCCACCGGATGTCCTCGGGGCGCTCGGCCACATCGCCCGCGACGATCAGCCAGTCCGCGTCGGATGTGGGGTGCAGGGACTCCACGATGGGCCGGTTGTCGGTGACCGCCGCGTGCAGATCGCTCACGGCCAGCAGGCGGCCCGCGCCCGGCGGTCGGGGCCCCTCACCGGGGGACGGAACGGCGGCGGGAGCACCGTGCGGTGCGGGTTCGCTCGGAGCAGTCATGGGCGCTGGTTCCCGATCTGTCGGCAGTCGTCCGGCCCCGTCCGCACGGTACGGCGCCGCTGGGAACGTAGCCTCTCACGCCGGTCCGACACTTCCCCCGGGGTTGCGGCCCGTCACTTCTGCGCGCGGCGGGAGTTGAGTTCGTTCACCGCTCCGAGGGCGTCGCCGATCGTCGTGTAGTCGACCGCGATGAAGGTCACCGGACGGCCGCGTTCCGCCTCGCAGGCGCGAGCCCGCTCCAGGACCCATTCGCGGGTGTTGACCTGCCCGGCGTCCAGGCGGCTGCCGCCCCCGTCGGTGATGAAGTGGTTGAGCAGGAAGAGCCGTTTGCCGGTGCCGCCGCGGTTCGGCTCGCACGTCATGTCGGAGGGGCTGCGGAAGGCGAACGGGGTCTCCATTCCGTACCGGTAGAAGTTGCGGTACCAGGGTGCCGGTCCGTCGGCCTTCTCGGCGAAGACCACCAGCCGTCGGCCGCTGTCGATCATCTCCGCCAGCGTGGGCCACGGTTCGTCCGGGTTCTCGGCGGGGGTGTGCAGGAGGTCGTCGAGGCCTGCCGCGCGGAACGCCCTCTCGGTGTCCTCGGCGCTGATGTCGTCCTGGATGATCAGCGTCACGATCTCGGCGGGGTGCGCGCGGAGCCAGTCCCCGATGTCGGTCAGGGCCGGGACCAGTTCGACGGCTCCGGCGCGGCAGACGCTGTGGCAGAGCCAGAGGCCCTCGCGCGGCGGGTTGGCCCGGTCGACGGCGCCGGAGATCAGCCGCCGCTGTTCGGGGGTGAACTCGGGGGTGTCGAGCCGTGCCGTGATGTCCTGCGGGCTCTCCCAGCGGTAGGTGTCCAGTTGGAGGGCCCGGACACCGGTGCTGAGCTGGGTGGTGATGTCGGGGTCCTGGAGGGGACCGATGAACCGGTCGGCCGTCGTGGACATGGCGTTGTGGGAGGTGAGGTGGGCGACCTCGTCGTAGCGCAGCTCGCACAGACGGCTGCTGCCCTGGCAGCGGCGGGGCGCGGACGGGCCGAACACGGGCGGCACGATCAGGACTCCGGCCAGTGCGGCGCAGGCCACGCCCGCCGCCGTACCGCGCAGCACGGCCGGGGTCGGGGGCAGCAGTCGGCCCGGGTGCACCAGGAGCGCCCCGCCCGCGCCGGTGAGGAGCACGCCGCCGACGAGGGCCACGAGGGCGGCGCCGAGACCGGTGGCCACCACCTGGTCCACGGCGGTGCGCTGGAGGTCGTCGACGAGGCCGGTGACGCTCGGGGCCCAGGAGGACGGCGTGGTGAAGAACCGTCCTCCGGTGATGAGGCGGGCCAGGAGGACGGTCGCGGCGGTCAGGGCGCCTCCGCAGGCGAGCGCCTGGCCCAGCCGCATCACCCGTCGGGCCGGGGCGGCGGGACCGGTGGACCAGAGCGTCGCGAGAGCGGCCAGGGCCAGGGTGGCGGCGAGGATCTGGAGCAGGGGCAGGAACCGTATCCCGTCGCGCGTCTGCTCCAGGGCCGTGAGGTCGTTCCCGGCGGCGGTCAGGGTGCCGGTGAGGTCCCACGTACCGCCCTGGAGCGTGGTGCGGAGGCCGGCCGCGGCGTTCCGTGAGCTGTCGGAGAGGACGGCCGCGACGGTGGCCGCCAGGGCGGTGGCCACGTCCCCTTCCGCCAGGGCCACCTCGACCTCGGGGCGCAGGGCGGCCCGCTCCTGCCCCGGGGCGGCCGCCAGCAGGGCGTCGGCGGCCCGGTCGGCCTGCTCGTCGGTGAGCGGCAGGGCGGGCAGGGCGGGCGCCCGGCCCTCCTTCAGCTCGTCGAGCGCGGAGTTGAGGTCGGCGGTGAAGCGATCGAAGTCCGGCTGGTCGCGTCCCTGGAGGCTGGCCACCAGGTCGCCGAAGTAGATACGGGCGAGGTCGCCGAGGTTCTCCAGCACCGGGGTGATGTCCACCCGCAGCCGCAGTTCGTCGTCCTCGCCGCGCAGATAGCCGGTGACCGCGTGGATCTGCTGGTCGGTCAGCGCCCGCACGGTGTCGGGCGGAAGCACGACCTTGATGTTGGACGTCACCAGCGCCTCGGGCACGGGCAGGCGGGCCAGCAGATCACGGGTGAGGGGCGAGAGTTCCGGGTCGACGAGCACCTCGCTGTAGAGCCGGTCGTACGCCGACTCCTCGTCAAGTACGGCCTGGTAGAAGCCGGGCGAGGCGGCGGTGCCGCGAACGGTGGCGGTCAGGGCGACGGTCGTCACGCACAGCGCGGCGAGCAGGAAGGCGACCACCGGAACGAGAGGGCCGGACCGGAGCGGGGCGGGCCCCTGCCCGGGCCGGAGCGGGTTCGTGATCGGTTCGGCGCTCACTCCATCAGCCTAGGCGGAATATCCCATTCCATGCATGGGTGATGGGATTCGTTCCATGGAGGAGTCCCCTGCGCGCTCCGTTCACCTGGCCGTGCTGATGACGAGTCACGACCACCGTACGAGGACGCTGTCCGCGCTGCGCGCCCTGGAGGAGCAGCGCGGGCTCCCCGCCGGGACGACGCTCGGCGTGCACCTGGTCGACACCGGCAGCACCGACGGCACGCCGGAGGCGGTACGGCTGCGGTATCCGGCCGTGGAGGTCATGACGGTGGGCCCGGGCGTCCTCCGCAGCCAGGCGCTGCGCATCGCGAGCCGCAACAGCCGGAGCGGGGGCGGAGGCGGGGGCCCGCTCGGCGCGCCCGGCGGGCCGAGCCACACATGGACGCATCAGCTGTGGCTCGACGACGGCGTCGAACTGCACCCGGACGCGCTCGCGACCCTGCTGGGAACGGCGGAGGCGGTCGGACCCGACGCGGTCGTCGTGGGCGCGGTCCGCAACGCGTACGGAGACACCGTGTACTCCGGGCGGCGGGGCAGGTCCCTGGCGCTCGTCGAGCCCGGCGAGCACCGGCCCGAGCGCTGCGACACCTACGACGGGCGGGTCGTGCTGCTGTCCCGTGCCGTGTACGACCTGGTCGGGGACCCCGACAAGGTCTTCCGCCACCGGATGGGCGACTACGACCACGGGTGCCGCGCCCGGCGGGCCGGGGTGCACGCGTTCGTCGCCCCCGGCCACGCGGGCGCGTGCGCGGACGGCCCGGACGCTCCCGGCTCGCGGGAACCGGGCATCGGCGTCCGGGAGGCGCTGCGCCGGGTGACGTCCGTACGGGAACTGCCGCCCCGTCAGTGGTGCGTCTACTGCCTGCGCCACACCTGGCCGTGGGCGCCACTGCTGATGCTCTCCCCGTACGCACGGACCGCGGCCCGAGCCACCCTCGGACGGTGGCGGGGGTGAGACGGACCGTACGGGCTCAGCTCCGCTCGGCGGCGAGGGGAGCGGCGGAACGGCCGGCGGGGGGCGGAGGCACGGTGGGGTGACCCGCGGCGGTGAAGGCGGGGGCGGAGATGATCGGCTCGGGTTTCGCGGGGGCGGGTGCGGGGGTGACCGCCGTGGGCCTCGCGAGGGCGGGGGCCCCGGGCCCGGACGGGGCGGCCGACGCGGCAGGCGCGAGCCGGGTGCAGCTCGGCGTGGGGGCCGTGGGCGTGGCGCCCTTGGTGCGTCCCGTCGGGGTGCGCCGGGCGGCGGGGCGGGGCCGGGCGGCGTACGCCGGAATCCTCAGCAGGGCGAGCACGGCGGCCACGGTCCCGGCCGACGGTACGAGGAGGAGGGCGGGGTGCAGCACCTGCGCGTACACCAGCGTTCCGGCCGCCACCGACACGCCCGCCCAGAGGGCCAGGAGGATCGCCGCCCCCGGCACGGTGACGCGGACCCGGCGCAGTCGGTGCGCGATGTGGTCGTCCGCGTCCCGCAGCGGGGAACGCCCGGCGCGGCGACGGGAGGTCACGACGAGGGCGGCGTCGGCGAGGGCCACCGTCGCCAGCACCGGCAGCGCGGCCCACGCGGCGCGCCCGGACGGGGCGGCCGCCTGGATCAGCGCACCGGAGGACGCCAGGACGAATCCGGTGAACTGCGCGCCGCACCCACCCAGGTGGAGGCGAGCGGGGCGCCAGCTGTGGGGCAGGAAGCCGATGAGGCCCGCGGCGAGGGCGGCCGGGAGGAGGGCCGGTCCGGTACCGCCGTCGAGGGCCGCGCAGGCGAGCAGCCCGGAGGCGGTGACGATGCCGACAGCGGGCAGGGCCCCGTCGGAGTGGTCCAGCAGGGCGAAGGCGTTGGTGACGAGCACGATCCAGAGCACGGCCAGGGCGCCCGCCGCCGGTGACAGATCCGCGAGGCAGACGACGAGGACCGCGGCCGCCCACTGAACGGCGAGGCGGAGGGCGGCCCGCAGCGGCTTGAGGTCGTGGACCAGCCCGAGAGCGGCCACGATCGCGGCCCCGGCGAGCATCCCCGCCACCGGGTCCGCGGAGCCGTCCACCGCACCGAGCCACAGGGCCCCGCCGGCCGCCGTACCGACACCGAGGACGACCGTCGCACCGCCCATGGCCCGGCACCGGGTCCGTGGGGCCCGCCCGCCGGGTTCGTACGGGACGGGGGGCCGGAGCGCCGCGCGGCGGGCGCCCTTGGCGAGTACGACCGTGATGAACAGCGCGGCCACACCGGAGGCGATGATCCCCAGCACGTTCACCTGCCCTGCCTTTCCTCGTCGGGGACACGGGACGCCACTCGGGTGGCGTTTCTCCCCAACCTACGGGCCAATGTCCCCATACATCCCAAATAACACGAAAAGGGGCGCGCATTGTTCTGGCGCCGCCCCTCCACCACCCCTCCACCGCGCCGCCTCGGCTTCCGCCGCACCGGCGACCGCAGGCAGGGGGCAGTGCGCCGTCAGCATCAAGTGGTTTTGCTGCGGGAGGAGTTGAAGCCGCCCGGTGGTTGCACCACGGGCCGGTCGGGGGGGCAGCCTCAGGAGGCCTGCACCCCGCCCACGAAGGTCCTCAGGATCTCGATGGCCCCGATCCGCGAGGGGTCCACCCGGCGCGGGTCGTCGCCCAGGACCACCAGGTCGGCGCGGCTGCCGGGGGTCAGAGCGCCCGCCGTGCGCTCCCAGTGGCAGGCACGGGCTCCGGCGACCGTGTAGGCGCGCAGCGCCTCGTCGACGGTGACGGCCTCGCCGGGGCCGATGGGACGGCCCGAGGCGGAGGTGCGTTCGACCATGAACTGGATCGCCCGCAGCGGTGAGCCGTCGGTGACGGGCCGGTCGGAGCTGCCGACCAGGGCGACCCCGTGATCCAGGAAGCCCCGGCCCCGGTACATCCAGCCGGACCGCTCCTCCCCCATCACCGTCGCGTAGTCGTCACCGAAGGAGCGCAGGAAGTTGGGCTGGATCACGGCGCTCACGCCGAGGGCTGCGAAGCGGGGCAGCTGGTCGGGCCGGATCAGCCCCGCGTGCTCGATACGGTGGCGGGCGTCCGGCCGGGGCCGCAGTTTCTGGGCCCGCGCCAGAGCGTCCAGGGCCAGGTCGGCGGCGCGGTCACCGATGGCGTGGACGGCGAGCTGCCATCCGGCCAGGTGCCCGTCGACGATGAGGGCGGCGAGGCGCTCGGGGTCGTCCTGGAACCGGCCGGTGTCGCCGGTCGTACCCTCGTACGGGGAGGTCAGCGCGGCCGTACGCGCCATCATCCCGCCGTCGGTGTAGATCTTGAGCGCGCCCAGCGACAGCCAGTCGTCACCGAACCCGGTGCGCAGGCCGAGGTCCAGGGCCCGGATGAAGCCGTCGTCGGCGTGCGCGGCGCGCGGCCGCAGAGTGTCGCCGGAGGCCATGAGCTGGACCCGCAGGGGCAGGCGGCCCCGGTCCCGCAGCAGTTGGTAGGCGCCGAGTTCGACGGGGCTGTGGCCGAGGAGTCCGCCGCCGATACCCGCCTCGGCGCAGGCCGTGACGCCCTCGTCGAGACAGCCGCGGGCGGCCAGTTCGATCGCGTCGGCCAGCTCCTCCTGCGAGTAGGGCAGCCGCAGCCTGCGGGCGGCGGTCATGGCGCTCTCGGCGAGGAAACCCTGCTCGTGCGGGATCTCGGCCGGCAGCAGCTCCAGCACGGCGGTGTTGACCACACAGGCGTGCCCGGAGTCGTGCATCAGGAAGACCTTGCGACCGTGGCTGACCCGGTCCAGTTCGGCGGCGGTGAGGTGGCGGCCCAGCGCCCGCTGGTCGTACCCGGCGAGCTCCACCCAGGCGCCGGACGGGGCCGGCCGCCGGGCGGCCGCGTCCACCACGGCGAGGATGTCCTCGACCCGCTCGCACGGTGCGACGCTCGGCGTCCCGGCCTTCAACCCGGCCCAGGCCAGGTGGACATGGCTGTCGATGAAGCCGGGCAGCACGGTGGCGCCTCCGAGGTCGAGGATCTCGCGGGCGGGCAGGGAGGTCACCGCCTCGTCCACGCCGACGATCCGCCCCCGCCAGATGCCGAGGTCGTGGGCGACCGGGTGACCCGGGTCCATCGTGAGGATGTGAGCGTTCGTCAGCCTCGTACAGAGCATGACCGGTCCGTCCCTCGCGGGTCCGGGGACGGCGATCCGCACCCCCGACTCCCCCATCTGCCGACGGGATGGAGTGGACAGCGGCCCGCCCCTCGGTGTCAACAGCCGTGGCCATTAACGGCCGTTGTGTTGTTAGGTAAGCCTTGCTTTACTGAGGCGCCGATTGATCGCCCAAGCCCTCCTGGACCGAGCACTTCACCTCGATGGGCGGCTGCCTCACCGACCGCCCCTGACGATCGGGACCCACCCATGCGTACCGCACGCGCCCGGCACTACCTCATGTGCCGGCCCACCCACTTCGACGTGGTCTACTCCATCAACCCCTGGATGGACCCGACGAAGCCCGTCGACACCCCACTGGCCATCGCCCAGTGGGAGCGGCTGCGCGAGGTCTACCTGAACCTCGGGCACACCGTCGACACGATCGACCCCGTCCCCGGCCTTCCCGACATGGTCTTCGCCGCCAACGGCGCGACCGTCATCGCGGGCCGGGCTCTCGTGGCCCGGTTCCGTGACGCCGAACGTAGAGCGGAAGGCCCGGCCTACCACGACTGGCTGCGCGACAACGGCTTTCCGGAGCTGCGCACGGCCGCCTTCACCAACGAGGGGGAGGGCGACTATCTCCCCGTCGGGGACTGGCTGTTGGCGGGCACCGGCTTCCGCAGCGACCCGCGCTCCCACGACGAGGCGCAGGAGTTCTTCGGACGTCCGGTGATCGGACTGCAGCTCGTCGACCCCGACTACTACCACCTGGACACCGCCCTGACGGCGCTCGACGAGAACACGGTCGCCTACCACCCGGGCGCCTTCTCCCCCGGCAGCCGGGCCGTGCTGGAGCGCCTGTTCCCGGACGCGGTCCGCGCCTCCGCCGCCGACGCCGCGGCGTTCGGGCTGAACGCGACATCGGACGGCCACAACGTGGTGCTCCCGCAGAACGCGACCGGTCTGGCCGACCAGCTCCGCGACCGGGGCTTCAACCCGATCGGCGTGGACCTCTCGGAGCTCCTCAAGGCGGGCGGCAGCGTGAAGTGCTGCACGCTGGAGCTCCGCCGGGCCCACTGATCCGGGTCCACCGGTCCGCACCACGGCCCCTGCCCGTGACGGTCGGCCGGCCCCCTCACCCGCTCCGGGCAGAGGCCCGCCACTGTCACAGCGAGGACCGGCGGAGGCCCTGGATCATCGAGGATGCCGGATCCGAACCGGGCCCGACGGGCCAACGTGAGCACGCCGGGCACGCTCCGTCTCGGAGCCGGGCATCCGCGGGCCACGAGCCCGGCATCGCCGCAGTCCCGCGCGGCGGACACGGTCACGTCCGGCCCCGTGTGCTACCGGAGAGTCGCCACTACGATGTGCGCACGCGCCTCGGGGCGCTGGTGTGCCGGGAAGCCTGGTCGGCATAGGAGAGGGCAACCGCCTTCTCCTGCTCCGTGAGGACTTCAGAGGTTTCACCATGCCCTTGAGAAGAAGCCGCCCCGGCACGCGTCGCCGCCCGGCCACAGGACCCGTCCCGCCCGCGGGACACGACGGGCCGACCGGCTGATGCCCCGCGCAGCCATGTCGCCGGGCGACCGCACCACGGCCCGCCGCCGACTCCATGCGCCGCGACCCACGGAGTCGGGCACGAGCGGGCCGAGCACCTCGCCTTCCGGGGCCCGGCTCGTCGGCCAGTCCGAGCGGGCAGGGCGCTATGGGACCGGCCGTCGTCGCGAGGCGAGCCAAGCGTGACCCTGAGTGACACCTCGCCACTCAAATGAGAGGCGTCCGATAGGTGTCCGATAAACAGACTTCCGATGGCGGATAACGATCCGGTCACCCGCCCCAAGGCGGAGCGGGAGATTGTCAGCTATGTGACTCATGTCACTAAACGTTCCGTAAGGGGCGTGGTAAAAATTCCCCACTCCGCAGGCGGAACAGCCGCCGCTGTGAACGACCGGTAGCCAGCCGGACCACGACCGGAGCGACCGCGGTCCGCGTACCCACGCGGCTTCTCGCACCCCCACCGGACAACGACGTTCGTGCATCCCCCCACCGCACACCCACCGGCACAGAACCCTCTGCCGGCCCTGCGTCATCGAGGTAGCCCACGTGACACTCGACTCCATCACCCAGAACATCGACGAATCCGTCAGCGGGTTCTTCGAGCCCATAGCCGACTGGCTGGGCGGGATCGTCTTCTACTCCGTGACCATCGCCGGGGCGGAGGTGCCGCTCATCGTCACCTGGCTGGTGGTGGCGGGTCTGGTCTTCACCGGCTGGTTCGGGTTCGTCCAGGTACGCAAGTTCCGCCTCGCGGTCGACGTGGTGCGCGGCAAGTACGACGACAAGGACTCGGCGGGCGAGGTCAACCACTTCCAGGCGCTGACCGCCGCGGTCTCCGGCACGGTCGGCCTCGGCAACATCGCCGGTGTGGCCGTCGCCGTCTCCATCGGCGGCGCCGGAGCCACGTTCTGGATGATCCTCTGCGGTCTCCTCGGTATGGCCACCAAGTTCGTCGAGGTCACCCTCGGCGTGAAGTACCGCGAGGTCCACGCCGACGGCACCGTCTCCGGCGGGCCGATGTACTACCTGCCCAAGGGGCTGGCCGAGCGCTTCGGCAACAACGGCAAGACCCTCGGCAAGGCCCTCGCCGTCCTCGCCTCGATCATGATCCTGTTCTTCGGGCTCTTCGGCGGCAACCTCTTCCAGGTCAACCAGTCCTACGCGCAGCTCGTCTCCGTCACCGGCGGCGAGAGCGGCGCGATGGGCTCCTCCGGCGGGGCGCTCTTCTTCGGCATCCTCATCGCCGCCCTCGTCGGCATCGTCCTGCTCGGCGGCATCCGCTCCATCGCCCAGGTCACCAGCCGGCTCATCCCCGCGATGGCCGGCATCTACATCGCCGCCTGCCTCGTCGTCATCCTCGTGAACGTCACCGCGGTGCCCTCCGCGGTCAGCACGATCATCGAGGGCGCGTTCAACCCCGAGGGCGTCGCGGGCGGTGTGCTCGGCGCACTGATCATCGGGTTCAAGCGGGCCGCGTTCTCCAACGAGGCCGGTCTCGGCTCCGCGCCGATCGCCCACTCCGCGGTCAAGACCAAGCACCCCGCCAGTGAGGGCCTGGTCGCCCTGCTGGAGCCGTTCATCGACACGGTCGTCATCTGCACCATGACCGCGCTGACCATCGTCATCGCCAACCCCGCCAGCTGGGGCGAGGCCCGCGACGGAGAGTCCATCGGCGGCGTGACGATCACCTCGGACGCCTTCGCCACCGTGCTGCCCTGGTTCCCGTACGTCCTGACCGTCGCAGTGATCCTCTTCGCGATCTCCACGGTCCTCACCTGGGGCTACTACGGCCTCAAGTCCTGGACGTACCTCTTCGGCCGCAGCCGCACCAGCGAGACCATCTACAAGATCCTCTACACCCTGTTCGCCGTCGCCGGGTCCCTGCTCACCCTGCAGACCCTCATCGACCTCGCCGACGCGGTGCTCTTCACCCTCGCCGTCATCAACATCGTCGGCCTGTACCTGCTCGCCCCCGTCGTCAAGCGCGAACTCGACAAGTTCCTTGAGTACGTCCGCACCCGGAACACCGGCGGAACGGGCGGGGACGATGCCGAGGAGCCGACGAAGGTGAACGTCTGACAAGGACTCCGGCGCACCGGTCACGGTGCCCGCACACGGAGAGGGCCCCGGCGTGAACGCCGGGGCCCTCTCCGTCGGGTGCGCCGAGGTCCCGCCGTACCGTACGCGAGACGGGCGCGGGTGATGTCGGTGCCTTAGGTACGCGTCGTACGACGCCGGGCCCGGCAGGCGGCAGGCCCTCAGCCCCGATACGCCTCCAGCAGCCGCAGCCACACCTCACTGATCGTCGGGTACGCGGGAACCGCGTGCCACAGGCGGTCGACGGGGACCTCACCCGCGACCGCGACCGTCGCCGAGTGCAGGAGTTCCCCGATGCCAGGGCCGACGAAGGTGACGCCGAGCAGGATCTCGCGGTCCAGGTCCACGATCATCCGGGCGCGGCCCCGGTAGCCGTCGGCGTAGAGGCCGGAGCCCGCCACGGCGGCGAGGTCGTGGTCGACGGCGCGGACGCGGTGGCCGGTGCGTTCGGCCTCGGCGAGGGTGAGGCCCACGGATGCGGCCTCGGGATCGGTGAAGACGACCTGGGGGACGGCGGCATGGTCCGCGGTGGCCGCGTGGGCGCCCCAGCGGTCGGTTTCGAGGAGGGGGACCCGCTGGGCTCGGGCGGCGATCGCGGCGCCCGCGATGCGGGCCTGGTACTTGCCCTGGTGGGTGAGCAGGGCACGGTGGTTGACGTCCCCGACCGCGTACAGCCAGTCCGTGCCCTCGACGCGGCAGCTGTCGTCCACGGTGAGCCAGGAGCCGGGTTCCAGGCCGATCGTCTCCAGGCCCAGGTCGTCCGTGCGCGGGGCCCGGCCGGTGGCGAAGAGGATCTCGTCGGCCTCGACCCGACCGCCGTCGTCCAGCTCCACGGTGACGGGGCCGTCCGGTGCGGGGCGGTGCACGGCGGTGACGGAGACGCCGGTACGGATCGTGGCACCGGCCTCCGTCAGCGCCTCGGCCACCAGCTCGCCCGCGAAGGGCTCCATCTTCGGGAGCAGGCCCTTGCCCCGGATCAGCAGCGTCACCTCGGAGCCCAGCGCCTGCCAGACGGTCGCCATCTCCACGCCCACGACTCCCCCGCCGACGATCACGAGCCGCCCGGGTGCCTCCTTGGCGCTGGTGGCCTCGCGGCTGGTCCACGGGCGGGCGTCGGCGACGCCGGGGAGGTCGGGGACGACGGCCCGGGTGCCGGTGCAGACGGCGACGGCGTGCCGGGCGGTGAGCCGGTGCCCGGTGCCGTCGGCGGTGGTGACGGAGACCTCACGGGGGCCGGTGAGCCGTCCCGTACCGCGGAAGACGTCCGCTCCGATGTCCTCCAGCCAGGCGAGCTGGCCGTCGTCCTTCCAGTGGCTCGCCTCGTCGTCCCGGTGGGCGAGGACCGCCCGCACGTCCAGGGGGCCCTGCACGGCCGCGCTCAGTCCGGGGACACGGCGGGCGTCGGCGCGGGCCACGACGGGGCGCAGCAGCGCCTTGCTCGGCATGCAGGCCCAGTAGGAGCACTCGCCTCCGATGAGCTCGGACTCCACCACCGCCGTGGAGAGTCCGGCGGCGCGGGCCCGGTCGGCCACGTTCTCCCCCACCGGACCGGCACCGACGACCACTACGTCGTACGGGGAGTACTCGGGGATCTTCCCTGCGTCAGTCATGGAAACAGTGTCGTCGCGGGTGTGCGCCCCGGCCACATGGGCAGGCGGAATAGCGCAAGCGCAGTCACCGTTGTGCCGGACAGGCCCCGACAGGACCCCACGGGCGGGCACAGGAAGAGGTATCCCAAGCATGAGCACCGTAGAGCTCACCAAGGAAAACTTCGATCAGGTCGTGAGTGACAACGACTTCGTCCTGATCGACTTCTGGGCTTCCTGGTGCGGCCCCTGCCGACAGTTCGCGCCGGTCTACGACTCGGCCTCCGAGCGCCACCCCGACCTGGTCTTCGCCAAGGTCGACACGGAGGCGCAGCAGGAGCTGGCGGCGGCCTTCGAGATCCGGTCCATCCCGACGCTGATGATCGTCCGCGACAACGTGGCCGTCTTCGCGCAGCCGGGTGCGCTGCCCGAGGCGGCCCTGGAGGACGTCATCGGGCAGGCCCGGAATCTGGACATGGACGAGGTCCGCAAGTCCGTCGAGGAGCAGAAGCGGGCGGCCGAGGCCGGGCAGGGGCAGCCGGAGCCCCAGTAGCCGGCCGTCCGGCGCACGGCAGCGGGCGAGGGGCCCTGACCGACACCGTCACCGTCACGGACGCGGTGGTACCGGTCAGGGCCCCTCGGTCATGCCGGGCCCTCGCCCTCCGCCACGCGCACCGACATCCCGTAGTCCAGTTCCTCGCCGTCGATCAGCACCGCCTCCACCGTCCGGGTCTCCGGGTCGATGTCCGCCTCCATGCCCTCCCCCACATACCGGGGGTAGCCCGACGCCCCGGTCTCGCCGGTGGCGGCCACCACCGCGGACCGGATCGGCCGCCCCGGGGCCCCCGTCCGGGTCCTGCTGTGGTCGGGGATCAGGAGCAGCTCGTAACTCTGCGGATGGCTCATGCCTCCGACGCTAGACATCCGCCGTGCGCCCCGCATGTCGTCGCACCGCGGGCGGTCAGCTGGATTCGCGGTGCACGGCGGCGGTGCGCAGCAGGTCGTGGCGGACCGGTGGCCCGCCCGGGTGCTGAACCATGCGGTCGATGGTCTCGGCGAGCGGCTGCGGCATGGCGAGTTCCATGCGGACCGTGCTGAGCCGGGGGCGCAGCAGCCTGCCGATGAGGGAGTCGTCCGCCCCGATCACCGCCGTGCCGGCGGGCACGGAGATCCCCGCGTCCTGGAGGGCCCGCATCAGCAGCATGGCGTACTCGTCGTTGTACGCGAACACGGCGTCCAGACCGAGCCGCTCCCAGCGGGCGGCGAGCCGGGCCGCCGAGTCCTCCTCGTAGCGCAGCGGGAGCGGCCGGATTCGGGCCCCGGCCGCTTCCGCGGCGCGCCGGGCCCCGGCGAGGCGGGGTTCGGAGAACGGTGAGCGGCCCGGTTCCCCGGGCATGACGACGCCGATGTGGCGGCGGCCGCGGGCCAGCAGGTGTTCCACGGCGCTGGCGCCGACCCGCCGTTGGTCCATGACCAGGCCGTGCGCTCCGGCCACCGGTTCGGGGCCGAGGGTGATCACCGCTTTGGCGCCGGAGCGGGTGAGGATGCCCGTGCCGTGCGGGGTGAGGACGATGCCCGGTGGTACGACGACGGCGACGGGCCGCAGTTCGGCCCAGGCCGTGGCCGCTTCGTCGGCGGTGAGGCCGACGCTGCCGTACTGGACGACGGTGTAGTCCAGTCGGCGCAGCCCCGACTGGAGTTCCTCGAAGAAGTAGTGGTGCAGCGGTCCTGCCGGTATGTGGCCGGAGGGCAGCAGGACCATGCGGCTGTGTCCGGCGCGCAGGCTGCGGGCAGCGGCGTGCGGGACGTAACCGAGCTGGCCGGCGGCCTCCCTGACCCGGCGTCGGGTGGGTTCGCTGATCCGGACGGTGGCGTTGTTGTTCAGTACGTACGACACGGTGGCCCGGGACACTCCGGCGAGGCGCGCGACATCGGCGCTGGTCGGAACGGAGACTTCGGCGGGCTGATTGGGTAACTGGCTCATGGCGTCCGGCAGTCTTCCAGACCCGTGGGGCCGGGTCCCGGCCCGGGGGCCGCCTGCCCGGCCGCGATGGCCGGAACAACGCCCCGCGGTCGTGGTCCGACGCCCCGCTCCCGGGAACGGGCGCTGGAGGTTCTACGGTGTTGCGATGACGTTCCATGACAGCGCGTACCGTTCCGGCAATCCCTTCGACGTCCCCGGCAGCAGCGGCCCGACCGCCACGTTGCAGGCCGATCCCGAGGACGTCGGTCCCGTACGTACCTCCTACGCCCCCGACCGCGACGGCGATCCCGACCCCGGCGAGATCGTCTGGACCTGGGTGCCGTACGAGGAGAACGACGGGCGCGGCAAGGACCGGCCGGTGCTCGTCGTCGCCCGGGAGGAGGCGGGCACGCTGCTCGCCGTGCAGCTCTCCAGCAAGCAGCACGACCGGGACCACGAGTGGGTGGCGCTGGGTGCGGGCCCCTGGGACAGTTCGGGGCGGCCGTCCTGGGTGGATCTGGACCGGGTGCTGCGGGTCCATGAGGGCGGGATGCGCCGGGAGGCCTGCGCCCTGGACCGCGACCGCTTCGACCGGGTCACCGGGCGTCTGCGGGAGCGGTACGGCTGGAGCTGACCTGCCGCGTTGCGATAGCGACCGGCCTCGGCCACCCGCTTTCGTCTCCCGTGCGATGCCGTGCGGCGGCGCGCCCACGCGCGCTCCCCCGTGTGGTGCATCCGGGGCATGCTGGTGGTGACCCCGGCCTGGGCGCAACCGTATTTCCCTGGCTCGGGGGCACTCTTGTGCGATCTCCGCGTACGGGTTTGGGTGGTAGGCAGACAGCTGAGAAGGAGGCCCCTCATGGCTCCGGACATTCCCGGCGCAACCGGCTCGCGCCCGGCCGCCGCCCCCCTCGACGAGACCGGGGCAGAGGACTTACTGCGCGGCATATGTTTCAAGACGGGCCCGCCCCGCACCGTCGGGGTGGAACTCGAATGGCTCATTCACGACCGGGAACATCCTGACCTCCCGGTCGGCCAGGAGCGGCTGGACAGCGCCGTCGAGGCGGTCCGGGCGCTGCCGCTGAGCGCGGCGCTGACCTTCGAGCCGGGCGGTCAGCTGGAGCTCAGCTCGCAGCCGGCCGGCTCCCTGATGGAGTGCGTCGAGACCACCGCCGCGGATCTGGCGGCCGTCCGCGCCTCGCTGGGCGCGGTGGGGCTCGCGCCGGTCGGTCTTGGCGTCGACCCGTGGCAGCCGCCTCGCCGCAGACTGCGCGAGCCGCGCTACGAGGCGATGGAGGCCGCGCTCGACCGTTCGGGGCCCGCCGGGCGGGCCATGATGTGCACCTCCGCCTCGGTCCAGGTCTGTCTGGACGCGGGCGAGGAGGAGCCGGGGCCGCTGGGGTACGGGCGGCGCTGGCAGCTCGCGCATCTGCTGGGCGCGGTGCTGGTGGCGGCGTTCGCCAACTCGCCGTTCCAGCAGGGCCGCCGTACCGGGTGGCGTTCCACCCGGCAGGCGCTGTGGGCCGAGCTGGACCCGGGCCGGGCGCTGGCGCCGGACGGTGGGCACGCTCCGCGCGAGGCCTGGGCCGCGCACGTCCTGGACGCCGCGGTGATGTGCATCCGGTGTGAAGCGGGCCCGTGGGAGGTGCCGGAGGGGCTGACCTTCCGCGAGTGGATCCGCACCGGGGCGCCCCGCCCGCCGGTCCGGGCCGATCTCGACTATCACCTCACGACGCTGTTTCCGCCGATCCGGCCGCGCGGTCACCTGGAGCTGCGCATGATCGACGCGCAGAACGGCCCCGACGGGTGGCTGGTACCGCTCGCCGTCGCCACGGCCCTGTTCGACGACCCGGAGGCCGCCGAGACCGTGTACCGCGCTGTGAAGCCGCTGGCCGAGACGGCGGGGACGGCCGCTCCTCCGCGCAATCCGCTCTGGACGGCGGCCGCCCGCGACGGCCTCGCCGACCCGGAGCTGCGGGCCGCGGCCACCGGCTGCTTCTCGGCCGCTCTGCCGGCGCTGGAGCGGATGGGCGCGAGCCAGGCGGTACGCGATTCCGTGGCCGCCTTCACCGACCGCTATGTGGCCCGTGGGCGTTGTCCGGCCGATGACCTGCCTGATCCGGGCGGCCTCACCGATCCGCGCCTGCTGACCGGCACCGGGGCGTCGGCCGACCCGCCGGACGGGCCCGCGCGCACCGCTCCCGGCTCCGTCGCCGGGCCGCCGCACTCGGATCTCCCGCCGCACTCCGGAAAGGCGGCCTCCGCATGACCGGGCACTCCGACCGCTCCGAGCGGCGTCAGCACTCCGATGCCTTCGATCCGGCCCGGTCCGCCGGGCCCGCCGCCACCGGCTTCCCCGTCGCCCCCGGCACCGACCCCGAAGCCCTGCGGCAACGTGCCCTGGACGCGCTGCTGACCGCGCGCGAACGCACCGCGCTGCTCACCGACAGCGTGGACGACGGCGAACTGACCGCCCAGCACTCCCCGTTGATGTCGCCACTGGTCTGGGACCTGGCGCACATCGGCAACCAGGAGGAGCAGTGGCTGCTGCGCGCCGTCGGCGGCCGGGACGCTCTGCGCCCGGAGATCGACGGGCTGTACGACGCCTTCGAGCACTCCCGCGCCTCCCGCCCCTCGCTGCCGCTGCTGGCTCCCGCCGAGGCGCGGACATACGCCTCCGACGTCCGGGGCCGGGCGTTGGAGCTGCTGGAGGGCGCACCGCTGCACGAGGGGGGACGTCCGCTGGAGCGGGCCGGGTTCGCCTTCGGGATGATCGCCCAGCATGAACAGCAGCATGACGAGACGATGCTGATCACCCATCAGCTGCGATCAGGTCCGGCGGTGCTGGCCGCTCCCCCGCCGCCGGAGCCGGTCGGGGCCGGGGCGCTTCCCGACGAAGTCCTCGTACCGGCGGGCCCGTTCACCATGGGGACCTCGGCCGAGCCGTGGGCCCTGGACAACGAGCGGCCCGCGCACCGCCGCGATGTGGCGGCCTTCCGCCTGGACACCGCCCCGGTCACCTGTGGCGCCTACGTCCGCTTCATCGAGGACGGCGGCTACCGGGACGAGCGCTGGTGGGCTCCCGAGGGGTGGGCCATGGTCCGCGAACACGGCCTGGCCGCGCCGCTGTTCTGGCACCGGGAGGCCGGACAGTGGCTGCGTCGGCGGTTCGGGGTGACCGAGCCGGTGCCGGACGACGAGCCGGTGCTGCACGTGAGCTGGTACGAGGCGGACGCGTACGCCCGCTGGGCGGGGCGGCGGCTGCCCACGGAGACGGAGTGGGAGAAGGCCGCCCGGCACGACCCCGCCTCCGGCCGCTCCCGGCGCTATCCGTGGGGCGACGAGGATCCGACGCCGGAGCGGGCCAATCTGGGGCAGCGCCATCTGCGTCCGGCGCGGGCTGGGGCGTATCCGCAGGGCCGGTCGTCCTCCGGTGCGGGGCAGTTGATGGGCGACGTGTGGGAGTGGACGTCGAGCGACTTCCTGCCCTACCCGGGGTTCGTGGCGTTCCCCTACCGCGAGTATTCGGAGGTGTTCTTCGGCCCGGCCCACAAGGTGCTGCGCGGCGGTTCGTTCGCCGTGGACCGGGTCGCCTGCCGGGGCACGTTCCGCAACTGGGACCTCCCGGTGCGGCGGCAGATCTTCTCCGGGTTCCGCACGGCGAGGGATGCCTGATGTGCCGTCACATCGCTTACGTGGGCGAGCCGGTGGTGCTCGGGGACATCCTCCTCAAGCCCCCGCACTGCTTGGTGCGGCAGTCCTGGGAGCCGCGCCGTCAGCGGTACGGCACGGTCAACGCGGACGGGTTCGGCGTCGGCTGGTACGCGGACGGCGACCCGGTGCCCGGACGCTACCGGCGCCAGGGGCCCGTATGGGGCGACGAGACCTTCACCGATCTGGCCCGGGTGGTCCGCAGCACCGCGCTGCTGGCCGCCGTACGGGACGCCACCGAGGCGGGGGCGGACGGGGAGGCGGCGGCCGCGCCGTACGCCGCCGGGCAGCTGCTGTTCAGCCACAACGGGGCCGTGCGGGGCTGGCCCGGATCGCTCGCCCCGCTGGCCGCCGCCCTGCCCGCCGAGAGACTGCTGTCCCTGGCGGCCCGCAACGACTCCGCGCTGATCTGGGCGCTGATCCGGCACCGGGCCGAGGCCGGGGACGAGGTGCCGCGCGCGGTCGCGGAGACCGTCCGCGAGGTCGCGGCCACCGCCCCCGGCTCGCGGCTGAACCTGCTCCTCACCGACGGGGCCACCATCACCGCGACCGCCTGGGGCGACACCCTCTGGTACCGCACGGTGCCGGGCCGCTCCACGGCGGTGGCCTCGGAGCCGTACGACGACGACCCCCTCTGGCGCGAGGTCCCCGACCGCACCCTGTTGGTCGCGACCTCCGCAGACGTCCTGCTCACCCCGCTCAAGGAGCCCCCCGCGTGAGTCCCTTCCTGCTGACCCGCACCCTGCCGGTGGACGCTACGGACGCGGCGCTGCGCGCCGACGTCCTCAGCGGCCTGACCCGGCACCCCAAGACGCTGCCGCCGAAGTGGTTCTACGACGCGCGCGGCAGTGAGCTGTTCGAGGAGATCACCCGGCTGCCCGAGTACTACCCGACCCGCGCGGAGCGGGAGATCCTGGAGGAGCGGGCCGAGGAGATCGCCGCGGTCTCGGGGGCTCGGACGGTGATCGAGCTGGGCTCGGGGTCGTCCGAGAAGACCCGCCACCTCTTGGGCGCCCTGCCCCAGTTGCACAGTTACGTCCCGGTGGATGTGAGCGAGAGCGCACTGAGGGGTGCGGCCGAGTCGCTGCTCGCCGAGCATCCGGAGCTGCACATCCACGCGCTGATCGCCGACTTCACCGGCGGTCTGGCCCTGCCGGGAACTCCGGGGCCCCGGCTGGTGGTGTTCCTGGGCGGCACGATCGGCAATCTGCTGCCGGAGGAGCGGGCGGCGTTCCTGCACTCGGTGCGTTCGCTGCTCTCCCCCGGCGACGCGCTGCTGCTGGGCACGGACCTGGTGAAGGAGAAGGAGACGCTGGTGGCCGCGTACGACGACGCGGCCGGGGTGACGGCGGCCTTCAACAAGAACGTGCTGAGTGTCGTCAACCGTGAGCTGGGGGCCGACTTCCCGCTGGAGGAGTTCGAGCACGTCGCCGTGTGGAACGCGGAGAGCCGGTGGGTCGAGATGCGGCTGCGCGCACGGCGGGCGCTGAGCGTGAAGATCCGGGAACTGGACCTGGTGGTGCCGTTCGAGGCCGGTGAGGAGCTGCGTACGGAGGTGTCGGCGAAATTCCGGCGGGAGGACGTGCGCGAGGAGCTGGCGGCGGCCGGACTGCGGCTGTCTCAGTGGTGGACGGATGCGGCGGGCCGGTTCGCCCTGTCGCTGGCGACGGCCGTCTGACGACCGGATCGGGCCGGTGAGCCCGGCCGCTCGAACACGGCCGCCCGCGTCCGGTCGGCCAGGGCGCGGCGACCGGGCTCACCGTCTGCGGGGATCGGCGCGAGGACGTCGACCTCGGCGGTGAGCCCGGCGGCCCGCACCACCCGCCACAGGGAGGCGGCGAGCGGGTCGTCCCCGACGAACGCGACGGCGCCCGCGGGCGGGCCGGAGGGCCCGGCGGCGCGGTAGGTGATGCGTACGGGCCGTACGGTCGCGCCCGCGTCGATCGCCGCCTGGAACACGGCGGGCCGGAACACGCCGCCGCCCCGTCCGCACCAGGTGCTGCCCTCGGGGAAGACCACGACCCGGGAGCCGGAGCGCAGCGCCCCGGTGAGGGTCCGTACGGCTGCGGGCAGGGTGCGCAGCCGGTCGCGCTCGATGAACAGGGTGCCGCCGAGCGCGGCGAGCGGGCCGAGGACGGGCCAGCGCCCGATCTCGCTCTTGGCGAGCATCCGCCCGGGCAGGACGGCGGTGACGATCGGGATGTCCAGCCAGGAGATGTGGTTGGCGACGACCAGTTCGCCGGTGGTGGCACGCCCCTCGGGACGGCCGCGCACCGTGACCCGTACGCCGAAGGCACGCGGTACGGCGTCCGCCCAGCGCCGTATCAGCCGGTCGCGCGGGGCGGCCGGGAGCAGCGCGGCGAGCGGGGCGCAGGCCACCCCCAGCAGGACCAGTGCGCCGCCGGTCAGCAGCAGGAGTGCGGCGGGCAGCGGGGCACGTACGGCTCCGGTGTGCCGGGCGCAGCCGTGCGGGGTGCACGGGGCGACGGGCAGCCAGGGGTTCGTGGTGGCGGGGCGGGCGCGCGCCGGGTCGGGGCAGGTGCTCATCGCAGCGGGGCCAGCGAGCGGAAGTGGCGGAGGTAGCGGGGGTCGGTTCGGCGCAGCGAGAGCAGGACGTACAGGTCGGCGACGTTGAAGTCGGGGTCGTACGCCGGGGCTCCGCAGACCCAGGCGCCGAGCCGGAGGTAGCCGCGCAGCAGGGGCGGCAGGTCCGCCCGGGAGCCGGTGGCCTGACCGTGACCGGAGGCGTCCCAGAGGCGGTGCGGGGTGACCCAGTGCTCCTCGGGCGCGAGGTGCGCTTCGCGTACGGTGTTCCAGCTGCGGGCGGCGAGCGTGCCGCCGTCGGCCAGTGGCAGGGAGCAGCAGCCCGCGAGCCAGTTGTGTCCGGTGCGTTCCATGTAGCGGGCGAGTCCGGCCCAGACGAGGGCGATGACCGCGCCGTCGCGGTGGGCCGGGTGGACGCAGGAGCGGCCGACCTCGACGAGGTCGTCGCGGATCGGGGCGAGCCGGGTGAGATCGAACTCGCTTTCCGCGTAGAGGCGTCCGGCGATGCGGGCGCGGTCCGGGGGCAGCAGTCGGTAGGTGGCGACGACGTCGCCGGTGGCGGTCTCGCGGACCAGCAGGTGGTCGCAGTACCCGTCGAAGGCGTCGCTGTCCAGACCGGGTTCGGGCCCGTCCAGCCGGGCACCGAGCTCCCCGGCGAACACGAGGTGGCGCAGGCGCTGGGCGTCGCGTATGTCTTCCTGGCAGGTGGCGAGGGAGACCCGGTAGGCGGGTTCGGCCTCGCCGGCCGGGGCCTGGGCAGGTGGTGACGCCGGGGCGGGGGTGGTGGCGCCGGGCAGCGGGGCGTGCGGGGCGGTGGGCAGCACGGTCATGGCGGTCTCCGGGGACGGATCGGCGGGGATACGCCGGGTCGCCGCGGAGTGCGGTGGCCCGGCCCCTTACTTCTTCCGTCACCGGCTGGATTCGACGTGACCGCTGTGGGGAGCGGGGATGTGCGACGGTTGAATCCGCGGGGACGCCGACCGGTCCCCCGGGGACGCCCGCCCCCGGTCGATCAGCTGCCCGCGAGCATCGCGGTGATGCGCTCGGAGGCGGTCCGGGCCTCCCTCTTCGGGTCGCCGCCCTGGAGCACCGCCGTCATGTACGGCTTGATCGGGTTCTCCGCCTCCACCCGGGCCCACTGCGGGGAGTTGGGGGTGGCGCGGCCCTCGGTGGCTCCCTCCGCCATCGCCGCGGTGCCCTCGTCGCCCTCGATGACATGGGCGAGGCTCGGCTTGTTGGGGACGTAACTCATGCTCCGGGCGAGCTCCGTCTGCCACTTCTCGCCCGCCAGCGCCTTGACGACGGCGATGCCCGCAGCACGCTCGTCGGCGTTCTTCGGCACGATGAGATCCGAGCCGCCGGTGAATACGGAGCCGGGGGCCTTCGCGGTCTTTCCGGGAATGGGGAAGTAGCCGATCTTTCCCTTGAGTTCGGGATTCTTCTGCTCGATGAGCGCGGCGCTTCCGGGCATCGAGATGATCTGGGCGACGTCCCCCTTGGCGAATACGTCGTTCTGCGGGGGCTTCTCCTCGTCGGCGTCGGTCGGGCCGTCACCGAGCGCCTGGAGTTCCTTGTAGAACTCCATGCCCGCGAGGGCTTCTTCACTGTCCAGGGTGCCCTGCCAGTCGCCGCCGTCGTCCTCGGCGAGTTCACCGCCCTCGTCCCAGACGAACCCGGCGAGCACGTACCAGTTCTGACCGGCCAGGTACATGCCCTGGTTGCCTTGGGTGTTGAGCTTCTCGGTGTCGGCGATCCACTGGGCGCGGGTCTTCGGGGCGGAGTCGATGCCCGCCTCCTTGAAGATCTCCTTGTTGTAGATCACCACCCGGTTGGCCGCGTACCAGGGAATGCCGTACTGAACGCCGTTGATGCTGCCGGGCTGGGCGAGGCCGGGCAGCCAGTCCTCGCTGCCGAGGTCCCGCATCGACTCCAGGGTGAGATCACGCAGGCCGCCGCTCTCCGCGTACTGCGCGACCTGCGTGTTTCCGACTTCGATCACGTCCGGGGCGTCGTCGCTCTCCAGTGCGGCAAGGACCTTGGGGCCGATGCCGCCCCACTCCTGGATCTTGAATTCCAGCTCGATCGAGGGGTTCTCCTCCTCGTACGAGCGGGTGAACTTGTCCAGGAAGCCGGGCGAGGCGCTGTTCTTCATCAGCCAGATCGTGACCGTGCGGTCTCCGCCACCCGAACCCGGCAAGTAGCCGCATCCGCCGAGCGCTACGGACGACACGAGCGCTACGGCTCCGGCGAGTATGCGGTTCTTCACGTGGTCACCTTCTGCGAAACGGCACGACGAAATCAGGACCCGGTGTGGGGGATTGCGGGCGGCGCTCGCACGGGTGTTTGGCTGAATTTTGGTATGGACCAATGAGTAGGTCAAGGCGCGTACCCACCCCGCCCCACCTCGACCGCCCCCTCGCGGGACACCCCGGATTGAGGCAACGTGGTCACAGGAGAGGAGACAAACAATGGCGAATCACACGTATCGGGTCACCGAGATCGTAGGAACCTCCCAGGAGGGCATCGACGCGGCGATCAAGAACGGCATCGCAAGAGCCGCAGAAACGTTGCACAATCTCGACTGGTTCGAGATTAATCAAGTTCGCGGCCATATCGAGGATGGCCGGATCGCGCACTACCAAGTCGGCCTTAAGGTGGGTTTCCGGCTCGACGAGAACACCTGATCAGGTGCGCCCGTCGCGCTCCTGCGCAGCCTTGAGCGCCTCCGACGGTTCGGCCCACCGGGCCCGCACCACGGCAAAACCGGCCACTTCCGCCGCGTCGCACACCAGCTCGTCGTCGTCCACGAGCACACGCACGTCCCGCGAGCGGCCGAGCCTCTGAAGGATCTCCAGCTTCGTGCGGCGCGCGGGGCGCCGGTCGTCGTTGCGCCGCATGAACAGGGTGCCCTCGGGCAGGCCCTGGCGGCTCAGCCAGCGCACGGTGTCCTTGCGGCACCGCTCGGGGCGTCCCGTCAGGTAGACGATCTCGCACTCACCGGCGCTCGCGAGCACCATCCGTACGCCCTCGGCGAGCGGCGGGTCGGCGGGAGCCGCCGCGAAGAAGCCGGACCAGTCCCGGCTGGCGCCTTCCAGGAAGTGCTGTCGGTGGGCTGTGTCGGCGAGCGTGCCGTCGAGGTCGAATACGGCCAGCGGCCGGGCGTCGTTGTTCACCCGGCCAGCTTAGGAAGCCCCGGCACCGGCCGCCCGTGAGGCCGTGACCCTGTCCTCTGTCCAGGTCGCGGGAATCCTCACCGGTGCGGGACGTTGATAGAGGGTGTGAGCTCTGTGATCGCCTCCACCCGGTTTTCCTTCCTGGACCGCTCCCGCACCCGCGAGGGGCACGACGGCCCCCAGGCGCTGCGCGACACCGTGACGCTGGCGCGGGAGGTGGAGGCGCTGGGCTACCACCGCCTCTGGGTCTCCGAGCACCACAGCGTGCCGGGCGTCGCGGGGTCGGCGCCGACGGTCCTGGCCGCCGCCGTCGCCGCCGCGACCTCCACCATCCGGGTCGGCACCGGCGGCGTGATGCTCCCCAACCACCAACCGCTCGTCGTGGCCGAGCAGTTCGGGGTGCTCGCCGCCCTCTTCCCCGGCCGGATCGACATGGGGCTCGGCCGTTCCGTGGGCTTCACCGACGGCGTCCGCCGGGCACTCGGCCACGGCAAGGAGGCCGCGGAGGACTTCCCCGGACGCCTCGCCGAACTGCTCGGCTGGATCGACGGCACCCAGCGCGCCCATCCCCAGGTGCACGCCCGCCCGGCGGAGGGGCTGCGCATCCCCGCGTACGTCCTGGCCATAGGCGAGGGCGCGGCGGTCGCGGCCGCAGCCGGACTCCCCCTCGTCATCGGCGATCTGCGCGGCCGGGGGAAGGTGCTGCGCGCCATCGAGGTGTACCGCAGGGACTTCCGCCCCTCGGCCCGCGCCGAGCGCCCCGAGGTGATCGTCTCCGGCACGGTGGCCGTCGCCGCCACCGAGGAGGCGGCCCGGCGCCTGCTGGTCCCGGAGGCCTGGGCCATGGCGTACGCCCGCACCCACGGCAGCTTCCCCCCGCTGGCCCCCGCCGAGGAGATCGAGGGCCGCACGATGACGGCCAAGGAGCGTCAGCTGTACGAGCGGGGACTCGACGGGCACATCCACGGCACCGAGGAGCAGGTGACCGAGCAACTGGAGACAGCGATCAAGGAGACCGGGGCGGACGAGGTGCTCGTGACGACCAGCACGTACGACCGCGAGGCACTGGCGGACTCGCTGCGGCGGCTGGCCGGAATCGTACGGCAGAGCGGCTGAGCGGGCCGCGTCACAGGGCGGTGCTCAGGTCAGCCCCCGCTTCCCGTTCCGCGGCCTGCCGCCGGTGGGCGGCCACCCGTTCACGGGTCGCGCACCGGCGCGAGCAGTCGAGCAGCAGCGGCGGTCCGGGCCGCGAGCTGCCCCGACCGGCTCGCACAGCCCGCCGCGCCTAGAATCGAACCGTTTGCCCCTTCTGGCCGCCGCCCCCTCCCCGACCCCCGTACGGAGCCCATCCCCATGCACTCCCCCCACGATCCGTACGTCCGGGTGCGCGGCGCGCGCGAGCACAACCTCCAGGACGTGCATGTCGACATCCCGCGCGACACCCTCACGGTCTTCACCGGGGTCTCGGGGTCGGGGAAGTCCTCGCTGGCGTTCGGGACCATCTACGCCGAGGCCCAGCGCCGCTACTTCGAGTCGGTCGCGCCCTACGCGCGGCGGCTCATCCACCAGGTGGGCGCGCCCGCCGTCGGGGAGATCACCGGGCTGCCGCCAGCCGTCTCCCTGGAGCAGCGGCGCTCCGCGCCCGGGGCCCGGTCGTCGGTGGGGACGGTCACCACGCTCTCCAACTCGCTGCGGATGCTGTACTCCCGGGCCGGGGACTATCCGGCGGGCGCCGAACGCCTCGACTCCGACGCCTTCTCCCCCAATACGGCGGCCGGGGCCTGCCCCGAGTGCCACGGACTGGGGCGCATCCACCGGACGGACGAGGGGCTGCTCGTACCGGACCCCTCGCGGTCGATCCGGGACGGGGCGATCGCCGCCTGGCCGGGTGCCTGGCAGGGGAAGAATCTGCGGGATGTGCTGGACGCCCTGGGGTACGACGTCGACCGGCCATGGCGCGAGCTGGACGCGAAGGACCGGGAGTGGATTCTGTTCACCGACGAGCAGCCGGTGGTGACGGTCCACCCGGTGCGGGACGCGGGCCGCATCCAACGCCCTTACCAGGGAACGTATATGAGCGCCCGGCGCTATGTGCTGCACACCTTCGCCGACACCAAGAGCCGCACCCTGAGGGCGAAGGCGGAACGCTTCCTGACCAGTGTGCCGTGCCCGGCGTGCGGCGGGAGCAGGCTGCGGCCGGAGGCGATGGCGGTGACGTTCGCCGGGCGGACCATCGCGGAGCTGGCAGCCCTGCCCCTGTCCGACCTGGCCAACGCGCTCTCGGCGGCCGGTGCGGGCGGCGAGGAGACCGCGCGGGTGCTGACCGGGGATCTGCTGGCCCGGATCGGGACGGTGACCGAGCTGGGGCTCGGCTATCTGAGCCTGGACCGCACCGCTCCGACACTCTCCTCGGGTGAGCTGCAACGGCTGCGGCTGGCCACGCAGTTGCGCTCCGGACTCTTCGGTGTCGTCTATGTCCTGGACGAGCCGTCGGCCGGGCTGCACCCCGCCGACACGGAGTCCCTGCTCGCGGTGCTCGGCCGGCTCAAGGAGGCCGGGAACTCGGTGTTCGTGGTGGAGCACCAGATGGACGTGGTGCGGCGGGCGGACTGGCTGGTGGACGTGGGGCCGCTGGCCGGGGAACACGGCGGGCGGGTGCTGCACAGCGGGCCGCCCGAGGGGCTGGCGGAGGTACCGGAGTCGGCGACGCGGCGGTTCCTGTTCCGCGAGGGCGACGAGCCGTCAGCCGTACGGGAGCCGCGCAGCCCATCCGGGTGGCTGCGGCTGTCCGGCGTGGAGCGGCACAACCTGCGCGGGGTCGACGCGGCCTTCCCGCTCGGGGTGTTCACGGCGGTGACCGGGGTGTCGGGGTCGGGCAAGTCGACCCTCGTCGGCCAGGTCCTCGCCGGGGTGCTCGCGGACCGGCAGTCGGGCGAGGAGGCCGGGGCGGGCATGCAGTACTGCGCTTCCGCGACCGGACTTGAGGCCGTGGACCGGCTCGTCCAGGTCGACCAGAAGCCCATCGGCCGGACGCCCCGGTCCAACCTGGCCACGTACACCGGGCTCTTCGACACGGTACGGAAGCTGTTCGCGCAGACTCGGACGGCACGGGAGCGGGGCTACACGGCGGGGCGGTTCTCGTTCAACGTGAGCGGCGGGCGGTGCGAGACCTGCCAGGGCGAGGGGTTCGTCTCGGTGGAGCTGCTCTTCCTGCCCAGCACGTACGCGCCCTGCCCGGACTGTCACGGCGCCCGCTACAACCCGGAGACCCTGGACATCACCCTGCGCGGCCTGACGATCGCTCAGGTGCTTGATCTCACCGTGGAATCGGCTGCCTCCTTCTTTGCCGGGACCCCGGCCGCCGAGCGCGCGCTGACCACGCTGCTGGACGTGGGGCTCGGCTATCTGCGGCTCGGGCAGCCCGCCACCGAGCTGTCCGGCGGCGAGGCGCAGCGGATCAAGCTCGCCTCCGAGCTCCAGCGCACGCGGCGCGGGCACACGCTGTATCTGCTGGACGAGCCGACGACGGGGCTGCATCCGGCCGATGTGGAGGTACTGATGCGGCAGTTGCACGGACTCGTCGACGCGGGGAGCACGGTGGTGGTCGTGGAGCACGACATGGCCGTGGTGGCGGGCGCGGACCAGGTCATCGATCTGGGGCCCGGGGGCGGGGACCGGGGCGGGCGGATCGTGGCGACCGGCACGCCGGAGGAGGTGGCGCGGGCGGCGGGGAGCCGTACGGCACCCTATCTGGCGAAGGCGTTGCGGCGCTGATCCCGTACGGCTCCAGCACTGTCGCAGCCGTACGGGATCAACACCCGCTTCAGCGGCGGACCTTGCGCGTCGCGCGCAGCCACTCCTTGTTCATCGCGGCGATCGACGGCAGCGGGATGCCCTTCGGGCAGGCGGTCGCGCACTCGCCGGTCAGGGTGCAGCCGCCGAACCCCTCCTCGTCCATCTGGGCCACCATGTCCAGCACCCGCGTCTCGCGTTCCGGGGCGCCCTGCGGCAGGACGCCCAGGTGGTTGACCTTGGCCGAGGTGAACAGCATCGCCGAGCCGTTGGGGCAGGCGGCGACACAGGCTCCGCAGCCGATGCACTCGGCGTGCTCGAAGGCGAAGTCGGCGTCCGGCTTGGGCACGGGGGTGGCGTGTGCGTCGGGCGCGGTGCCGGTGGGGGCTGAGATGTAGCCGCCGGACTGGATGATCCGGTCGAACGAGGAGCGGTCCACGACCAGGTCCTTGACGACCGGGAAGGCCGAGGCGCGCCAGGGCTCGATGTCGATCGTGTCGCCGTCGGCGAAGGACCGCATGTGGAGCTGGCAGGTGGTGGTGCGCTCCGGGCCGTGGGCGTCGCCGTTGATGACGAGGCTGCACGCGCCGCAGATGCCCTCGCGGCAGTCGTGGTCGAAGGCGACGGGCTCGTCACCGGCGAGGATGAGCTCCTCGTTGAGGGTGTCGAGCATCTCCAGGAACGACATGTCGGCGGAGATGTTGTCGACTTCGTAGGTGGCCATGGCGCCGGGCGTTTCCGCGTCTCGCTGGCGCCAGACGCGCAGGGTGAGCTTCATGCGTAGCTCCGCTGAGTGGGGTGGACGTCACTGAAGACGAGGTCTTCCTTGTGCAGGACGGGGGCGCCACCGGTGACGGTGAACTCCCAGGCGGCGGCGTACGAGAACTCCTCGTCGCGCCGCTCGGCCTCGCCGTCCGGGGTCTGGGACTCCGCGCGGAAGTGGCCGCCGCAGGACTCGGCGCGGTGCAGGGCGTCGAGGCACATGAGCTCTGCGAGCTCCAGGTAGTCGACGATGCGATTCGCCTTCTCCAGCGACTGGTTGAACTGTTCGCCGGTACCGGGGACCTTGATGCGTCGCCAGAACTCCTCGCGGATCTCGGGGATTCTGGCGAGCGCCTTGCGCAGTCCGTCCTCGGTGCGGGCCATACCGCAGTACTCCCACATGAGTTCACCGATCTCGCGGTGGAAGGAGTCGGGGGTGCGGTCGCCGTCGACGGAGAGCAGCAGGTTGATCCGGTCCTCGGTCTCCGCCACCACCTCGGCGACGGCGGGGTGGTGGGCGTCGGGCTTCTCGGTGTGCGGGTTGCGGGCGAGGTAGTCGTTGATCGTGGAGGGCAGGACGAAGTAGCCGTCGGCGAGGCCCTGCATCAGCGCCGAGGCACCGAGCCTGTTGGCCCCGTGGTCGGAGAAGTTCGCCTCGCCGATCGCGAAGAGGCCGGGGATGGTGGTCTGGAGGTCGTAGTCGACCCAGAGGCCGCCCATCGTGTAGTGCACGGCGGGGTAGATCCGCATCGGGACCGTGTAGGGGTCCTCGTCGGTGATCCGCTGGTACATCTCGAAGAGGTTGCCGTACTTCGCCTCCACCGCCTTGCGGCCCATCCGGCCGATGGCCTCGGCGAAGTCCAGGTAGACGCCCTGCCCGCCGGGGCCGACGCCGCGCCCCTCGTCGCAGACGTTCTTGGCGGCGCGGGAGGCGATGTCGCGGGGCACCAGGTTGCCGAAGGCCGGGTAGATGCGCTCCAGGTAGTAGTCGCGCTCGTCCTCGGGGATCCGGTCGGCCGGGCGGGCGTCGCCCTTGGCCTTGGGGACCCAGATGCGGCCGTCGTTGCGGAGCGACTCGCTCATCAGGGTGAGCTTGGACTGGTGGTCGCCGGTGCGCGGGATGCAGGTGGGGTGGATCTGGGTGAAGCAGGGGTTGGCGAAGTAGGCGCCGCGCCGGTGGGCCCGCCAGATCGCGGTGGCGTTGGAGTTCATGGCGTTGGTCGACAGGTAGAAGACGTTGCCGTAGCCGCCGGTGGCCAGGACGACCGCGTCGGCGAAGTAGGTGTCGATCTTCCCGGTGACGAGGTCGCGGGCGACGATCCCGCGCGCCTTTCCGTCGACCACGATCAGGTCCAGCATCTCGGTACGGGCGTGGAGTTCGACGTTGCCCGTGGCGATCTGGCGGGAGAGCGCCTGGTAGGCGCCGAGGAGGAGCTGCTGTCCGGTCTGACCGCGCGCGTAGAACGTACGCGAGACCTGGACGCCGCCGAAGGAGCGGTTGTCGAGGAGGCCGCCGTACTCGCGGGCGAAGGGGACGCCCTGGGCGACGCACTGGTCGATGATCTCGACGGAGATCTGGGCGAGCCGGTGGACGTTGGACTCCCGGGCGCGGAAGTCGCCGCCCTTGACGGTGTCGTAGAAGAGCCGGCGGATGGAGTCGCCGTCGTTGCGGTAGTTCTTCGCGGCGTTGATACCGCCCTGGGCGGCGACCGAGTGGGCGCGCCGGGGTGAGTCCTGGAAGCAGAACTGGACGACGTGGTAGCCCTGTTCGGCGAGGGTGGCGCCGGCCGACCCGCCGGCCAGTCCGGTGCCGACGACGATGACCGTGTGTTTGCGCCGGTTGGCGGGGTTCACGAGCTTGGCTTGGAAGCGGCGGGTGTCCCAGCGCTCGGCGACGGGGCCCTCGGGGGCCTTGGTGTCGACGACGGGCTCGCCGGTGGCGTAGTGCGTGTAGTCGGGCATGTCAGCTCACCACTCCGGTCATGACGGCGACGGGTACGGAGATGAAGCCCACCGTCAGCGCCGTGGCGAGGAGGTTGGCGAGGGTCTTCAGGATGCGGTCGCGGGTCGCGTTGCCTACGCCCAGGGTCTGCGCGGCGCTCCAGAAGCCGTGCTGGACGTGCAGGCCCATGGCGAGCACGGCGACGATGTAGATGACGTTGCCGTACCAGGTCGAGAAGGTGTCGATGACGTTCTGGTACGGGTGCCCGGCCTCGAAGCTCGTGTGGACGGTACCGGTCGTCAGGTCGAGGATGTGCCAGACGATGAAGAGGGCGAGGATGATCCCGCCCCAGCGCATGGTCCGGGTGGCGTAGTCGGCACGGGCCTTCTTGTGGACGTACTTGGCGGGGCGCGCCCTGATGTCGCGGCGGCTCAGCTGGTAGGCGGAGACGCCGTGCAGCACGACGGCCGCGACCAGCCCCACGCGGACGATCCACAGCGCCCACTCGTAGTGCAGGACCGGTTCGCCCAGCGTGCGCAGCCAGTGGGCGTACCCGTCGAACGTGCCGGGCCCGAAGAAGATCTTCAGATTCCCGGCCATGTGGACGACGAGGTACCCGAGCATGATCAGGCCGGAGACGGCCATGATCGTCTTCTTGCCGACGGTCGAGTCCCAGAGCGTACGCGTCATCGACGGCCGTCGGTCCGTCCGCGTTGCCAATGCCATGAACCTGACGGTAGGGGCGAACGACCTGATCAGTCCAAGACATGGTCTGGCTGATCTCCATAGGAAATCACTATTGATGGGCGTTATCGTCGCCCCATGCACTTCCAGCAGCTCACCTATTTCGTGGCCGTCGCCGAGACCCGGCACTTCACCCGGGCCGCCGAGGCGGTGCATGTGTCGCAGCCTTCGCTCTCCCAGCAGATCCGGGCACTGGAGACGGAGTTGGGCGCCGAGCTGTTCAGCCGGGCCCGGGGCAATATCGCCCTCACCGACGCGGGCGAGGCGCTCCTCCCCCTGGCCCGGCGCATCCTCGCCGACGCGGAGACCGCGCGGCAGGAGGTGCAGGAGCTGGTGCAGCTGCGCAGCGGCCGGGTGCGGCTCGGGGCGACGCCGAGTCTGTGCACGGGTCTGCTGCCGGACGTTCTGCGCGCCTTCCATGACCGGCACCCGGGGGTGCGGCTGCTGCTGGAGGAGGGCGGCTCGCACGACCTCGTACGTCAACTGGCGCGCGGTGCGCTCGATCTGGCCCTGGTGGTGCTGCCGCTGCCCGCCGGGTCCCCCGCGCTGACCACGGTGGAGCTGCTCCACGAGGACCTGGTGGTGGTGTCCTCGGCGGCGGAGCCCGCGCCGGGGCGCGGCGGGCGGGTGCGGATCGCCGATCTGCGTGACGCCCCGATGGTGATGTTCCGCCACGGCTACAACCTGCGGGAGCTGACGCTCGCCGCGTGCCGCGCGGAGGGGTTCGAGCCCTCGTTCACGGTGGAGGGCGGCGAGATGGACGCGGTGCTCGGTTTCGTACGCGCGGGGCTCGGCATCGCCGTGGTGCCGGGCATGACCGCGAACCGGGCGGGCCACGATCTGCGGAAGACCCCGCTGGCGGGGGCCGGGCTGCGGCGCACGATCGCCCTGGCGCACCGTAGCGACGTCGCCCCGCCCCGGGCCGCGCGCGAGCTCCAGCGGATGCTGCTGGAGCTCGGGGCGGCCTCGGGCTGAGCCGGGGCCCCCGACCTCGCCCGGCGCCCCGGCCGAGACGGCGCCCCGCCCGCCCGGTTCGGACCGTGAGTCCGGCCCTCCCCGTCAGACCGCGTCGGCCAGGAGCAGGGAGTGGATGCGGTCCGGGGCGCCGGGGCGGGCGTAGTACCAGCCCTGGGCGGTGTCGCAGCCCAGTCGGCGCAGCTGCTCGGCCTGGGCGCCGGTCTCCACGCCCTCCACCGTCACGGCCAGCTCCAGGCTGTGGGCCAGGGACACGATGCCCTCCACGATCTTCAGATCGACCGGGTCGGCCGGGTGCTGCTGCATGCCCCGGGTGAAGGAACGGTCCAGCTTGAGCACGCTGACCGGCAGGCGGCGCAGGTTCGCCAGGTTCGAGTAGCCGGTGCCGAAGTCGTCGAGGGCGATGTCGACGCC
This sequence comes from Streptomyces durocortorensis, assembly GCF_031760065.1. NCBI lineage: Bacteria > Bacillati > Actinomycetota > Actinomycetes > Kitasatosporales > Streptomycetaceae > Streptomyces > Streptomyces sp. C11-1. Next base: position 6,911,086 of record NZ_CP134500.1, on the reverse strand, counting down.
CATCTCGGCGAGCTGCCGCAGCGGCTTGAGGAGATCGTCGTCGGCGCCGATCAGGGCGGATTCGGTGACCTCCAGGCACAGCGCGCCCGGCTCCAGGCCGGAGCGCTCCAGCACGTCGACCGTCTCGGCGACCAGGCGGGGGTGGTGCAGCTGGGTCGGCGAGAGGTTGACGTTGATCCGCAGGGGACCGCCGTCGCTGTGCCGCTCCTGCCAGAAGTTCGCCTGCCGGACGGACTCCTCCAGAACCCAGCGCCCGAGGGGCACGATGAGGCCGGTGTGCTCGGCGAGCGGGATGAACCGGTCGGGCCCCAGCACCCCGTACTGGGGATGGCACCACCGTACGAGCGCCTCCGCACCGTGGACCGTGCCGTCGCCGAGGTGGACGAGCGGCTGGTACTCGATGAAGAACTCGCCCCGGTCCAGCGCCGCCGGGAGCGCGGTGGTCAGCCCGTGCCGGGTGATGGCCCGGGCGTCGGCCTCCGCGTCGGCGAGCTGGTAGCGGTTGCCGCCCGCCGCCTTGGCCCGGTACATGGTGATGTCCGCGCTGCGCAGCACCTCGGCGGCGCTGCGCTCCCCGGAGGGCCCCTCGACGACGCCGATCGAACCGCGGACGGTGAGTTCACGGCCGTCCAGCCGGATGGGGGCGGCCAGCACGTTGAGGATGCGGCCCGCCAGTTCGTCCACCTCGTCGGCGGTGTCGGGGCCGGTGGTCAGGGCCACGAACTCGTCGCCCCCGAGCCGGGCGACCATCTCGCCGGGTGCGGTGGCACAGCTCTGGAGCCGGTCGGCGACCTCGACGAGTAGGCGGTCGCCCGCCGCGTGGCCGAGGCTGTCGTTGATCGCCTTGAAGCCGTCGAGGTCGAGGTAGCACAGGCCGAAGCGGGTGCCGTCCTGGGCGGTGAGGGCCTTCTCAAGACGCTCGAAGAACAGCGTCCGGTTGGGCAGCCCGGTGAGCGCGTCGTGGGTGGCCTCGTAGCGCAGCCGCAGGTTGAGCAGGCGCCGTTCGGTGGTGTCCTCCATCAGGGCGAGCTGGTACTGCGGGCGGCCTTCGGGGTCGCGCAGCAGGGAGACGGTGAGGTTGGTCCACAGGACCGTACCGTCGTTGCGGTAGTACGCCTTCTCGACCCGGTAGTGGTCGCGTTCGCCGCGTACCAGCTCGTTGTAGAACTTCCACACCTGGGGCGAGTCCTCGGGGTGGACCCACTCGTTCACCTTGTGGCTGCGGACGTGGTGCTCCAGACCGCCGAACATCTTGGTGAGGGTGTCGTTGACCTCCAGGACGTTGCCGTCCAGGTCGGCGATGCCGATGCCGACGGCCGCGTCCTCGAAGACCGCGCGGAACCGCGCCTCCGTGGCGTGCAGGGCCTCTTCGGCGTGCGAACGGGCCGTCAGCGCCGAGCGGGCGATGGCCTCCTGCTCGGCGAGCGTGCGCTCACGCAGCGCCTGGGAGAAACCGGCCGCCAGCGTGTGCTGGATGCGGGCGCAGCGGGCCCGCCCGTCCTCGGTGGACAGGACGCCGGGCCCGTTGTGGCCGCAGTAGAGGACGAGGTAGGAGTCGACGACGCCGAGCGTGGAGCTGAGGGCGTCCGGGTCGGTGCAGTGCGCGTCGACCAGGGCCGCGCCGACCCGCTGGGCGGGCGAGGCGTCGAAGGGACGGGCGTGCAGGATGCCGTTGAGCTCGCGGGCCAGGGGCAGCAGATGCTCTTCGAACTCGGGCCGGGTCAGGGAGGTGGCCGTCAGGGGAAAGATGGCCCGGCTCCAGATCCTGGCGAATCTCCGGAGGCGGCCTTCGGGACCGTCCGGTTCCGTGTCCGGCTCACCGGACGCCTGGGCGGGGATGCTCACGCCTTGCGCCCAACCCCGGCGAAACCCGAGAAGGCGTACGGGTCTTCCTGCCCCGGCGCCTGCGGGGTGTCGGGCCGCCATTCGGGCATCGACACGAGTCCCGGCTCGACCATCTCGTAACCGTCGAAGAACCGGCCGATCTCCTCGCGCGAGCGCATGATCAGCGGGTTGCGGATGTTCCGGTAGACGCCGACCGTCCCGTCGGCCTCCTCCTTGGGCAGTGGGATGCCCTCGTACGAGGCGTGGGTCAGGACGATCAGGCTGCCGGGGGCCAGCGCGTCGCGCAGTTCGGCGACCGCGGCGTACGGGTCGTCGGCGTCCTCGACGAAGTGGAGCACCGCGACCAGCAGCAGGGCGACCGGGCGGTTCAGGTCGAGCAGCCCGGTGATCTCCGGGTGCGCCAGGATGTCCTTGGGGCGGCGCAGGTCGGCGGCGGCGGTGACCGCGCGGTCGTTGCCCTCCAGCACCGCCTGGCTGTGGGCGACGGCTACCGGGTCGTGGTCGACGTACGCCACCTTGGCCCCGGGGTCGGCGGCCTGGGCGACCTCGTGGACGTTGCCGAAGGTCGGGATGCCGGAGCCGATGTCGAGGAACTGGTCGATCCCGGCGTCAACGGCATGGCGGACGGCGCGGCGCATAAAGGCCCGATTGGCCTGCATGATCTTGGGGAGGCCCGGGAGGAACTCCATGGCCTTGCGCGCGGCTTCCCGGTCCACCTCGAAATTGTGCGATCCGCCCAGATAGAAGTCGTACATGCGAGACACGCTCGGCACCGAAATGTCAATGCCCTGCGGTGCCCAGGCGGGACGCTCCATCGATGTCTCCAACAAGTTCGCCACGGCGATCCGGCCATGTTCATGGTCAGTGTTGACCAGAGGCTACTGATCGGCCGCCAAGAGGGCGAGTGGAAACGGAAATTAGCGGTCCGTTATTGGTCACACTCCGGTGGCATGTGCGGCCGGTCCGTCGCTGCGCGTACGCACGCAGCGACGGACCGGCACTCCGGGCGCCGTTTCCCGGTGGTTCGGGGCCACTTGGGGCTCCTGGGCGGTTATTCGCCGCTGCCGCGATTACTTGGCGGCACCGACGAGTTTCGAATCGGGGGAAACGGCATACCAGGTGCCGCCGACTCCTTGGCCGTTGGTGTCGCCGGGCTTCGAGTCACCGGCGAACGTATAGATCGGCCAGCAGTCGATGGTCTGCTGCTTGATACCGTCAGGGCGGTCGAAGGTGACGAATCCCTTCGTCGTCACTCCGTCCACCTCGCTTTTGGCCACGGGAGCGACTACCGGCCACTTCTTGAGGCAGTCGCCCGTGCACGCCGTCTTCATCGGCCATGCGGAGTCCTTGGTGAACCGGTAAACGGTCATACCGCGGCCGTCCACCACGATGTCGCCGAGTTTCGGGTCCTTGCGGACCGAGAGCCCCGCGGGGTCGGCGGGCTCGGCGGCGCCCGCGCCCGCGCTGTCGGCGTTGACCGCCGCCTTCTTTCCGTCGGGGGCCGAGGCGAACCAGGTCCCGCCGACCCCCTGCCCGTTGACCTGACCCGGTGCGGTGTCCTTCGCGTACCGGTACATCGGCCACCCGTCGATGGTGAGTTGCTTGGTGCCGTCGGCCCGGGTGACCTCCCCGAGCAGTTCGTCGTCGGTGCCCGCGGCGGCCACGGCGTTGCCCGCGCCCACCACGGGCCAGATCGCCGCGCACTCGCCGTCGCAGTTCGACTTGGGCGGGTTCGCGGTGTCCTTGTCGAAGCGGTAGAGCGTGAAGCCCTCGCTGTCGGTGAGCACCTTCCCGAGCTTCTTGCTGTCCCGCACACCGAGTTGACCGGCTTCCTTCGTTTCCGCGGCGTCCGCGTCGGCCCCGGAGCCGTAGCCGCCGCCGGCCGAACCGTACCCGCTCTCCGCGGGCTGCTGGGCCGGGGCCGCGTTGCCGACGGACTGTCCGTTGGGCGAGGCCGCGCCGTTCTCCTGACCGCACGCCGTCGTGAGCGTCAACAGGGCCGCGGCGGTGACCGCGAGCGAGGCGTTGCGCCAGGTGTTCATGTCGACTCCCGTAGTACTTCGTCGTATCGCTGCCGATGACGACGCGTGACCGCGTCGTTCATGGCCCTAGGTACGGGGCGGCGACCGGTTCGCGTTCAAAGGGAGGCGGAGAAGAATTCCGGCGGGTCGTGATCACCGCGCAAACACGAATGGCCCATTATCCCCACGATCAGGGGAATCACCCGGAAGTCCCGCGTTTCCCCCGGCTGCGTGGATCATGCTCCCCGTCGTGTACGGATCACGCATCGGGCGGCTCACGGCAGCCGCCGCACTCCTCTGGCTGATAGCCGTACCGCCGCCCGCGACCGCCGACAACTGCGCGGTGGCCTCGATCGGGCGGGGCGACGGCAGTTCCTCGGTCGCCGTGGCGGGCGACGGGGGGTGCGCGGCGGTCTCCACCCCGGAGCCGCCTCCACCGCCGCCACCTCCCAAACCGCCGCCGCCACCTCCACCACCGCCGCCGCCACCGCCTCCACCTCCTCCGCCGCCTCCGCCTCCGCCTCCGCCTCCGCCCACTGCGGCACCACCGCCGCCGCCCGCACCGCAACCGCCGCCGAAGCCGTCGGCCCCGCCGGAGTCCTCGGTGCGGGCACAACCGGCGGCGCCCCGGCCCGTGGCCCGGCCCGCGTACCGCAAACCGACCCGCAAAGAGCCCCGGAGTGGACCGTCGCTGGTGTCCCTGACCCTGCTGATCACCGCTCCCGCGGTGTTCGCCGTCGCCGTGCTGCGGCCACGATCGTCTCGCTGACCAGGAGAGATGCATGTCCGAATGGCTCGTACTGAGCATTGCCATGGCGTCAGCCTGCGCGGTCGTCCTCACGATCGCCGTCCTGAACAACCGGCGGATCGGGGATGACGACGACCCGTCCGAGACGCCCGACGTCATCGAGTACATGACGATGATGATCGGCGTGGTCTACGCGATCGTCCTGGGCCTGGCCATCGCCGGGGTGTGGGAGGGCCGCAGCGCCGCCCAGGAGTCCGTGCGCCTGGAGGCGCAGGCGCTGCACGAGGTACAGGCGCGCGCCTCCGTCTACCCGGCCGAGGTCCGCGACCGCATCCGGGCGGACGTGGACGCCTACGTCGCCCACGTCGTCGACGTCGAGTGGAAGGTGATGTCCGAGCGGGGCGGACTCACCGAACGCGGCACACAGCTGCTGGACCGGGTGCGGGCCGACGTCACCGACTACGAGCCGCAGACCGACCACGAGGGGCAGGCCTACCAGCCGCTGGTCGACCAGGTGGCGGCGGCAGACGACGCCCGCAGCTCACGGGGGCAGAACGCCGGGGCGACGATGCCCGGGGTGGTCTGGTTCGGCCTGATCATCGGGGCGCTGGTGACCGTCGGGCTGATCTTCACCCTCCAGATCCGCAGAACGTTCCGCGAACTGCTGCTGGCAGGCCTCTTCAGCGCGCTGATCGCCTTCCTGCTCTTCCTGATCTGGGACTTCGACGCGCCCTTCGGCCGGGGTGTCTCGGCGACCGCGACACCGTTCTTCGACCTCTTTCCGGACGCCACCCGCTGATGCCGCGCTCCCCCGCCCGGTGCGCCGGCCGGGGGACCTGACTGCCCCATTCGCCGGACCCCGATCGCGCACGGTGGGGACCCCTCCTAGCGTGTCGGGCATCGAGGTGCATTTTTCCTGCTATGTGGAAATACGTTCCGCAGCTGCCCCTCGGGGAACCCGGAGGATCCACCATGCGCGCGATACGTGTCGCACCGCTCGCCCTGCTCGGCGCGAGTGCCCTGACGCTGATCGCCCCGTCCGCCGCCCTCGCGGCTCCGGACGGGGCCACCAGCACGTTCAATCCGACGATCACCCCTTCGGTCATCGCGCCGGGCGGCCGCGTCACCCTCGGCGCTGGCGGGTGCACGGGCGAGACGACCGTCAGCTCGGGCATCTTCGACACGACGGTGATCCCGAGCGGCAGTACGACGGCCACCGCCACCGTCGACACGGACGCCCGCCGCGGCGCCGTCTACGCCGTCACGTTCACCTGCGGCTCCACCGGCACCTCTCGCAACGTCAACCTGACCATCACGGGCGGCGCGACGAGCACCCCCACCCCGGCCCCCAGGGTCCCGACCGCGAGCTCCACGGCCCTTGTCCCGGGCGGCGTGCGCGGCGGTCTCGGCGGAAGCTCCGGCACCACCGACACGGTGGAGGTCGCCGCCGGGGCTGGCCTGGTGCTCGCGGCCGCCTCGGGCGCCCTCTACTTCGCCCGCCGGCGCAACACCGCCCGCCGGCACTGAAGCCGTCACGTGCGCCGCACGACAGTCGCCCCGGGTCCTGATCCAGGACTCGGGGCGACGGGCGTATCGGGCCGGGCGGGAGGTTCGCCGCCCTAGAACGCCGCATGGCTCGTCCGCCGACGCCGGACGAGGAAGACCGCGCCACCGACGGCCGCCGCGGCCACCAGACCGCCGCCGACCTGCATCTCCACGGAGTTCGGGCCCATCGAGCCGCCGAGGCCGCCCTGCGCGCCCTGACCGGCGAGCACGGTGAACTTGTGCGTGGCGATCCGGTCGTTGTCGCTGCACTTCACCGAGAGGTGGTAGTGCCCCGGCGTGGTGTTGTGCCGGATGTGGGCCGTGGCGTGACCGGTGCCCCCCGCGGAGAGCGTGGTCGTCGGGAACGCGTTCGACCAGACCTTGCCGCCGTGGCCGCAGCCCTGCGCCGTGACCTTCATGGTGGCGCCCTGATGAACCGAGTACGGGTTGACGGTGACGTTGCTCGGACCGTTGGTGGCAGCGGCCATGGGGGCCGCGAGCCCGACGGCCGCGAATGCGGTCGCGGTGACCGCGAGAACGCGTGAAGCGCGCATCGTGTGAACCTCCTGCGGGAAACGCCCCCGGAGGCTTTTCCTCCGGGCTGGATCGACGAGAACGCCTCCCATGACGAACACTCACCAGCGGACCGGCGGCTCGCACTTCGGCACTGCTCCACCCCGGTGACGCGACACGCCGTCAGGAAACCCCGTGAGCTGACGGAGTCGCAGGTCACAGACCATCAAAACTTTTATCCGCTCATTACTCCGATGGGCAGCCGTCCGAGGCGGCGCGGATTCGCCCGCCACCCGTTCGCTCTTCTCTGATCGCCGCCCCGCCGCAGCGCCCCTAGCGTTCACAACGTCGCGACGAAGGGAGAACCATGGGCCGGGACTACGCCGGTGGCGAGCGGACCAGACGTGTGCCCTGGGGTGCGGTCGCCCTGGTGATGCTCACCGGCCTCGCCCTCATGCGCAACGGCACGGAGTTCGGGGAGGCGGGCCCGCCCCAGCCCGCCGCCGCCGCCTCGCTGGATCTGAGCCAGGACGCCCCGGTGCCGCAGGCCGAGGGCGAGCCGGTGCAACCGCTGCCCTACGCCCCGGCCTCGCGCGTGAAGATCTCGTCGATCAACGTCGACGCCCCCATCGTCGATGTGAACCTGGACGCGGGCGGCTGGATCGACGCCCCGCCCGCCGAGGACCCCAACCTCGCCGGTTGGTACCAGAACGGCATCGCCCCCGGCCAGCGCGGCACCGCCGTGGTCGTCGGCCATGTCGACAACAACTCGGGCCCCGCCGTCTTCTACGGCCTCGGCTCGCTCCAGAAGGGGCACCGCGTCGAGGTCACCCGCTACGACGGCCGGGTCGGGATCTTCGAGGTGTACGGGGTCGAGGTCTTCTCCAAGAACAACTTCCCCGGCCCCCGGGTCTACGGCGACACCGGCCACGCGGAGCTGCGGGTCATCACCTGCGGAGGCGGCTACTCGAAGGCGGGCGGCTACGACGGGAACGTGGTGGTCTTCGCCCGGCTGGTCGACACCCGCTGAGTCCGCCGGACAGGGCTGTGCCCCCGGCCGGGGCACAGCCCTGCGCGACGTGGCTCAGACCCGGTGCGGCACCGTGATGCGATATCCGGAGTCGAGCAGCCGGGGCAGGTAGCGGCGCAGGGCCGCGACGCTCTGCGAGCGGTCGCCGCCCGCGTCGTGCGAGAGGACGACCACGCCCGGCGCCGCCCCTTCCAGCACCCGGCGCACGATCGTGCCCGTCCCCGGCTCCTTCCAGTCGAGGGTGTCCACGGTCCAGGCCATGGGCTCCATGCCCAACTCGGCCCCGATCTCGAACGAGTTGCGGTTCCACGCACCGTACGGCGCGCGGTACCAGAGCGGCGGTGTCCCGAGCGTCGCCTCGACCACCTCGCTGGTGCGTCCGAGCTCGTCGCGGATCGCGGCGCGGGACAGCTCCGGGATCAGCGGGTGCGACCAGGAGTGGTTCCCCACCACATGGCCGTCGTCCGCCATCTCGCGCAGCAGGTCCCGGTTGGCGTCCGCCATCTCGCCGCAGACGAAGAACATCGCGCGGACCCGGTGCTTGCGCAGGGTGTTCAGGATGTCCGGGGTGTACAGCGGATCGGGGCCGTCGTCGAAGCTGAGGACCATCGAGTGCCCGAGGTCGGGGAGGTGCTCGAAGGGCCGGGTGCGCACCGGCGGCCGGGCCGGTCTGAACCGGGGCGGCGTCCTCGCCGTCATGGGTTCCAGCCGGTACGGGGAGGGCCTGCCGCGGACGCCTGCCGGGGGTCCCGCCGCGGCGGCGGGCGGGGTTCCGGCGGCCCGTGCGGGGCGGGTGGGCGTCGACGCCGGGTCGGCGACGACCAGGTGCAGGGCGGTGGCCGTTCCGAGGCCGAGGGCGACTCTCAGCAGGGTGCGGCGCTCGGGTCCGGTGTGATCACTTCTCATGGCCAACTGCTCGCACGGCTGGCCGTCCGGCCCGGTCGCCGACACCGGGCATCGACCGTTTTGCACCCGATCGACACAGTATGCTCGCCGTGAGGATGTTCCTCGCGATGAGCGCGAGGGGGCTTCCCGGGCCGTGCCCCTCGGGCCGAGCCGATAGCCTCGGAGCCGTGACAGAGCAGCAGCCTCATCAGTTCGAACGCGGCACGGACGGCCCCAAGGTGATCGTCGCGGGGCTCGACGGCTCCGACCCGTCGATGCGTGCGGCCGCCTACGCCGCCGGACTCGCCCGGCGGCAGAACGCCATGCTGGCCCTGGTCTACGTGCAGCCGGTGCTGACCGCGAGCGCGGCGCTGGGTGTGCCGATGGGCGATGCGACGGCCGAGGTGGCAGAGGACCTGGTCACCGAGATCCGCGAGGCGACGGAGCGCTTCCGGGACGCGTGGGACGTGCGGTGGGAGTTCCACACCTTCCGGGGCGACCCCTACAACGGGCTCGTGACGGCGGCCGACGAGCTGAAGGCGGACGCGGTGGTGGTCGGGGCGTCGGAGTCGGCGGGGCACCGCTTCGTCGGCTCCGTGGCGGTGCGCCTGGTGAAGGCGGGGCGCTGGCCGGTCACCGTAGTGCCGTGAACGTGTCCCCGGCCGCCTACTTGCCCATGAGGAGCCCGTCCGCCTCCGCACCCCGGCCGAGGACGACGGTGCGGATGCGGTCGCGGACCTCGCGCAGATGCCCGGCCCCCTGGTCCAGGGAGACGTTGAGGTTGACGGCGCGTCCGGTGACGGTGTCGTACCACTGCGGTACGAACTCGGCCTTCTTCACGGTCCAGCGCTCGCCGGGCTTCGCGGGCGGCGCGAAGGTGAAGCGCCCCATCGAGCCCTGATTGCCGCGCGGGTCCTGGGCGCCCTCGTAGTTGATCATCGCCCCGGCGATCTGGTCGCCCATGCCGTAGACGACCCAGGTGCCGTTGACCTTCTCGTACGCCTGCGGGACATGGGCGTGGGTGCCGATGATCAGGTCGATGTCGGGGCGGCCCCCGTCGGTGGAGGCGGTGAGCCGCTGGGCGAGTTGAAGCTGCTCGGCATCCGGTTCGTCCTGCCATTCGGTGCCCCAGTGCGCGGAGAGCACGACGACGTCGGCGCCCGCCCGGCGGGCCGCCCGGGCCTCCTCGATGATCTTCCGCTCGTCGATCAGGTTGACCGCCCAGGGGCGGCCCGCCGGCAGCGGGATGTCGTTGGTGCCGTAGGTGTACGCGAGGTGGGCGACCTTGGCCGCGCCCTTGCCCGGCCCGGCGGGCAGGATCGTGGGCCGGGCGGCCTCGGCGGCCGTGCGGGCGGACCCGGCGTGCCGGATGCCCGCCTTGTCCAGCGCCCCGAGGGTCCGCCGGATGCCCTCGGCCCCGTCGTCGAGGGTGTGGTTGGAGGCGGTGGAGCAGGAGTCGTAGCCGGTGGTGCGCAGGGCGGTGGCGACCTCGGGCGGCGACTTGAAGTTCGGGTAACCGGTGTAGGGGCCGCCCTCCTTCCCGTACACGGTCTCCATGTGGCAGATGGCCAGGTCCGCCGCCGAGACGACCGGGGCGACGCCCGCCAGCATGGGGGTGAAGTCGTAGCCCCGGCCGCCCGAGTCGGCGGCGGCGCGGTCGATGACGGAGGAGTGCGGCAGGATGTCGCCCGCGGCGATGAGGGTGAAGGGGCGGGGCCCGTGGGCGTCCTGGCCGGCCGCACCCCGGGCCGCGGCGGGTGTGCTGGGTGCGGCGGCGGGGGGCTGCTGCCCGGTGCAGCCGGTGGCCGCGGCGAGCAGGAGGGCGAGGGCGGCCACGGCGCCCGGTCGGATGCGCTGCGTCATCTGCTCGACTCCACGTTCGGATGATTATGACCATCCGACTACATAGATCGTCATACCGCAGAAGCAAGGAGCATTGCCGTATACCTAGCTGAACTGGTCGTACCGGCCGACCCCGACGGCCCCTCGACCGTTCACCGCACCATTCGCCGCACTGAGCGACCGCTCGTCGCACGCCTCGGCACACCACCTGTTCCCGCGCCCCCGAATGCGTTCGTATACGCCCGTCGGAGCGAGGCCGTCAGGGGCCTCGGCGGGAGAGGACGTCCATGAACACCACGACGACGACCGATGAGCGGGCCATCGCGGAGTTGCAGCGGGAACACGGCCCCGCCCTGTTCCACTTCCTGCTCGGCCTGACCTTCGGGGACCGGCAGCGGGCGGAGGATCTGGTGCAGGAGACACTCGTACGCGCCTGGCAGCACCCCGAGGCGTTCGAAGCGCCCTACGACTCGATGCGGCCCTGGCTGTTCACCGTCGGCCGTCGCCTCGCCATCGACGCGCGCCGCTCCCGCCGGGCCCGCCCGGTCGAGGTCAGCGACACGGTGCTGGAAAGCACCCCGGCCGCCCAGGACACCGCGGACTCGGCCGTCCGCGCCCTGGACGTCCGCGAGGCGGTCCGCACCCTGAGCCCCGAGCACCGGGCGGTGCTGGTGCAGATCTACTTCCGCGGAATGAGCGTCGGCGAGGCGGCCACCGCGCTCGGCATCCCCGCCGGGACCGTCAAGTCCCGTTCGCACTACGCCCTGCGGACCCTGTCGCGCACCCTGCCCGGCTACTCCCCCGAGGGCGATCGCTCCCTTCTGCCCACGCGGGGCGCCCGCCCCCGGTTCAATGCTGCGTGAAGCCCGGTACCGAACGAGGAAGAGAGGCGAGACGGGATGCGTCCCGAGAAAAGCGATGGGACCGGTGGGAACGGGCTGCCGGTGCCGATGGCCTGGCTGTCCACCGAGTACATCGCCGACGAGCTGTTACGGACCGGCGACCTGATGGAGCCGACGACCCTGGAGTTCCGGGCGGGGCGCGACGCGCTCGCGCTGACGATGTTCCTCAGCGAGTACCTCCGGGACACCCCCGCGCCCCGGGCCCTGCCCGAACCCCGTGTCGACGAACTGCGGCTGCTGACCGCTTACGGGAGCACCTGGCGCAGCTGGGTCTGCGAGCGGCTGGATGAGGCGGGCCGGCGGGCCGCGCCCGGTGACCCCGATCTGGCGCTGGCGCGGGCGGCCTGGCGGTGGCTGGAGGAGACCGAGCTGCTCGCCGCGGACCTGGACGCGATCGGGCCGCCCGTGCCCCGGGAGCCGGTGGGGGCGGGACCGCACGAGGAGGGCGAGGTCCAGGTCTGGACGCCCGCGTGGCAGCTGGGGCTGCCGCTGGGGCATCTGGCCGTGCACCTGTACTGAGCGCCGCGCTCAGGAACCGTGCACCCCCGCACGGTACTTGGGCAGCCGCAGCGTGACCTTCATCCCCGCCCCGACGCCGGTCTCGATGACGAGCCCGTAGTCGTCGCCGTACACCTGACGCAGCCGCTCGTCCACGTTGAGCAGGCCGATGCCGGTGGAGGCGCCGCCCTCACCGCGCAGGATCTGACGCAGCCGTTCGGGGTCCATTCCGGTCCCGTCGTCCTCGATGACGACCTCGGCCTCCGATCCGGCGTCGAGCGCGCTGATGGTGATGCGGCTGCGGGTGACCGCCCCTTCCAGACCGTGCTTGACCGCGTTCTCCACCAGCGGCTGGAGACACAGGAAGGGCAGCGCGACCGGCAGCACCTCGGGGGCGACCTGGAGGGTGACGGCGAGCCGTTCACCGAACCGGGCCCGCACGAGGGCCAGATACTGGTCGATGGAGTGCAACTCGTCCGCCAGGGTGGTGAACTCCCCGTGCCTGCGGAACGAGTAGCGGGTGAAGTCGGCGAATTCCAGGAGCAGTTCGCGGGCCTGCTCGGGGTCGGTGCGGACGAACGAGGCGATCGCGGCGAGCGAGTTGAAGATGAAGTGCGGGGAGATCTGCGCCCGCAGCGCCTTGATCTCGGCCTCGATGAGCTGCGTACGGGAGCGGTCCAGCTCGGCCAGCTCCAGCTGGACGCAGACCCAGCGGGCCACCTCCCCCGCCGCTCTGGCCAGGACGGCCGACTCGCGCGGGGCGTAGGCGACGAGCGCGCCCAGGACCCGGTTCTCCACGGTGAGCGGGACGGCGACGGCCCAGCGCAGCGGGCAGTCGAGATCGCCGCAGCCGCTGTCGAAGGCGGTGTCGCGGCCGTTGTCCAGCAACCCCCGCAGATGGTCCATCACGTCCTTGCCGTGGTGGTGCCCGGCCCCGTCCCAGACCAGCACCCGGTCCCGGTCGGTGAGGCAGAGGGCGTCGGTGCCGAGCAGCGAGCGCAGCCGCCGGGCGGCCCTGCGGGCGCTCTCCTCGGTGAGGCCGGCGCGCAGCGGAGGCGCGGCCAGCGACGCGGTGTGCAGGGTCTCGAACGTGGCGTGCTCGACAGGGGTGCCGACGTCGCTGGGGCGCAGCGGGCGGGCGGCGCGGCGGCCCAGCCGGTAGCCCGCGCCGAGCAGCAGGGCGGCGAGGACCACGAGTACGGCGACGGCCGCCCCGGTCATCGGTCCCTCCCGGCGGCCGCCCGCGCCGAGGTGAGGGCCTCGGGGAGGTGGAAGCGGGTCATCGCCGCGTTGGTGCCCGGCGGTATCCGCCCCGGCGTGGCGAGCGAGACCAGGATCATCGCGAGGAACCCGACCGGCACGGACCACACGGCGGGCCAGGCCAGCAGCGCGTGCGGCCAGCCGGGCGGGGTCACGGCTCCGCTGACCGTGATGCCCACCGCGAGCAGGGCGGAGCCGCCGCCCAGCAGGAGCCCCGCGACGGCCCCCGGCGGGGTCAGCCGCCGCCACCAGATGCCGAGGACGAGCAGCGGGCAGAAGGAGGACGCGGAGACGGCGAACGCCATGCCCACCGCATCGGCCACCGGCACCCGGCTCACCAGCAGCGACCCGGCGAGCGGCACGGCGACGGCGAGGACCGTGGCGAACCGGAAGTGCCGCACCCCGCGCCCGGGCAGCACGTCCTGGGTGATGACCCCGGCGACAGCCATGGTGAGCCCGGAGGCGGTGGACAGGAACGCGGCGAACGCCCCGCCCGCGATCAGCGCCCCGAGGAGGTCGCCGCCGAGCCCGCCGATGACCCGGGCGGGCAGCAGCAGCACGGCGGCGTCCGCGTCGCCCCCGTACCGCAGTTCGGGGGTGTAGAGCCGGCCGAGCGCCCCGTAGATCGGCGGCAGCAGGTAGAAGAGGCCGACCAGGGCGAGCACCGCGACGGTGGTGCGGCGGGCGTCGCGGCCGTTGGGGCTGGTGTAGAAGCGGACGACGACGTGGGGCAGGCCCATGGTCCCGAGGAAGGTCGCCACGATCAGCCCGTAGGTGGCGTACAGCGGGTGGTCGGCGCGGAAGACGGCGAGCTGGTCGTCGAAGCTGACCCGGGGCCGCCCGTCGCCCTGCCAGGCGAGGACCAGGAAGAGGGCGGGGACGAGCAGGGCGGTGAGCTTCAGCCAGTACTGGAAGACCTGGACGAAGGTGATGGAGCGCATGCCGCCCGCCGCGACGGCGGCCGTCACGACGGTGGCGACGAGGACGTCCCCGAGCCAGCCGGGCGCGCCGGTGAGGATCTTCAAGGTGAGCCCGGCGCCCTGGAGCTGCGGCACGAGGTAGAGCCACCCCGCCCCGACGACGAGCGCGCTCACCAGCCTTCTGACCTGCCGCGATTCGAGACGCCCTTCGGCGAAGTCGGGCAGGGTGTACGCCCCCGAGCGGCGCAGCGGGGCGGCGACGAAGACCAGCAGCACCAGGTATCCGGCGGTGTAGCCGACCGGGTACCAGAGCATGTCGGGGCCGTGGACGAGGACGAGCCCGGCGATACCGAGAAAGGAGGCGGCCGACAGGTATTCCCCGCTGATCGCGGCGGCGTTGAGGCGGGGGCGCACGGTGCGCGAGGCGACGTAGAAGTCGGAGGTCGTACGGGAGATGCGCAGGCCGAAGCCGCCGACGAGGACGGTGGCGAGGACGACGAGGGCCACGGCCACCCAGGACGCCATGGAGGCGGGGGTACTCACGGGGCGGGGCGGCCCTCCACCAGCCGGGCGAAGTCGCGTTCGTTGCGCTCGGCCCGGCGGACGTACCACCAGGCGGCCAGGGTGAGCGGCGGGTAGGTGGCGAAGCCGAGCACCGCCCAGACCAGGGCGGAGCTGTTCAGCGCGGCGAACAGGAGCGGCAGGGTGCCCGCGACGAGGGCCAGCACACCGAAGACGGTGAGGGCCGCCCGGAGCTGGCCGCGCATCAGGGAGCGCACATAGGCGCCGCCGAGGGCGGTCTGCTCGTCGATCTCCGACTGGGTGCGGTGGCGGGGCAGCGGGCGCACCCGCCTCGGCTCCCGCGTGACCACTTCGCGCCGGGGGGATGGCTCTGCGGACATGGGCTCGGAGTGTAGGCGGCGGCGGGTGCTGGTGGGAAGGGACCGCCGAAGAACGCAGCAGGTCAGCGACGGCCCCGCACCCTCCTTCAGCGGCCGCCCTGGCGCATGAGGAGGTCGCGCAGGGCGCGGGTGTGGCGACGGCTGACGGCGAGCTCGGCCTCCCCGATGCGGACACTCATGCTCCCCGCGTCCAGGCGCAGTTCGTCGATCCGGTTCAGCGCCACGAGGTGGCGGCGGTGTATCCGGACGAACCCGCGGGTGCGCCAGCGCTCCTCCAGGGTGGTGAGCGGGATGCGGACGAGGTGGCTGCCGGTGGCGGTGTGCAGCCGCGCGTAGTCGCCCTGCGCCTCGGCGTACGCGATCTCGTCGACGGGGACGAAGCGGGTGACGCCGCCGAGCTCGACCGGGATCTGGTCGCTCGCGCTGTCGTGGACCGGGGCGGACCTCTCTCCCACCTGTTCGGCGACGCGGCGCACGGCCTCGGCGAGGCGTTCGCGGCGGACCGGTTTGAGGACGTAGTCGACGGCCTTCAGGTCGAAGGCGTGGACGGCGAAGCCCTCGTGCGCGGTGACGAAGACGATGAGCGGGGGCGCGGCGAATCCGGCGAGCAGCTGGGCGACGTCGAGGCCCGTGAGCCCCGCCATGTGGATGTCGAGGAAGACGACGTCGATGGCGGACGGGTCGTCGGGACCCGCGTCGACCGCGCTGCCGATGAGGCGCAGCGCCTCGGTCGCGCCGGTGGCTCCCTCGGCGCTGCGGATGCGCGGGTCGGCGCGCAGGAGGTAGAGGAGTTCCTCCAGGGCGGGTTGTTCGTCGTCGACGGCGAGTACGCGCAGCATGGGCCGGAGTTTAGGGGGTGCGGGGCGGTTCGGGGCGGGCCCGGCCGTGATCCGCCCAGCACCTCCTGGGATGTCCCGGGCCCGGTGGCGTGAGTGATTGGCAGCTGGTTCCCGTACCGCAGTACATGCAGACGACCGAACCCCACATCCGGGTGGGGGCCTATGCGCTGGGGGTGCTCGGGAGGGCCGACGCCTTCCGGTTCGAGGAGCACCTGGGGGACTGTCCCGGGTGCCGTGCGCGGGCGCGCGAGTTCGCCGGGGTGGCGCACTCGCTGGCGGTGGCCGGTCCGCCGGTGACGCCGGGGCCCGGGCTCGCGGAGCGCCTGACGGGCGCGGTGGCGGCGGGCCGGCGCCGGGCGGGGCGGCGGGGCCTCGCCCTGGTGGCGGCCGCGGTCGTGCTGGCGGTGGGCGGCCCGGCGGTGGTGGCCGGGACCTCGGGCGGTCCGGGGGACGGGGCGGGGGTGCAGCGCTGGGTGGGGGCGGATACGGGGTCGGGCGCGGCCGCGGTGGTGACGGCGGCGGGGCACGAGTGGGGTACGGAGGTGGCGCTCCAGGTCGTGCGGTTGCCGGCCGAGGGGGTGTGCGCGCTGATCGCGGTGGGCCGGGACGGCAGCGAGGAGACGGTGAGCAGCTGGTCGGCCCGGGGCGCGGGGGGCGGCCCTGTGGAGGTGTCGGGCGGGGCGGCGCTGCGGCCGGAGGGCATCGACCGTTTCGAGGTGCGGACGGCGGAGGGGCGGCGGCTGGTGACGGTGACGCGGTGAGTGCCTGTTTCAGGAACGGTGCCTACTTCAGGAACTTGGAGAGCCTGCGGTCGGCCAGCGGTTTGCCGCCGGTCTGGCAGGTGGGGCAGTACTGGAGCGAGGAGTCGCTGAAGGAGACCTCCAGGATGGTGTCCCCGCAGACCGGGCAGGCCTCTCCGGTACGCCCGTGGACCCGCATCCCGCTCTTCTTCTCGGCCTTCAGCTTCCCGGCCTCCACCCCGCTGGAGCGGTCCACGGCGTCCTTCAGGGTGGTGCGGAGCGCGGTGTACAGGCGGGTGACGTCGTCCTCGTCGAGGTCGGCGGTCCGTTTGAACGGGGACATCCTCGCGACGTGCAGGATCTCGTCGCTGTACGCGTTGCCGACTCCCGCGATGAGCGACTGGTCGCGCAGCGCCCCCTTGATCTGGCGACGGGCCCCGGCGAGCAGCGCGGTGAACGCGGCGCGGTCGAAGGAGTCGGCGAGCGGGTCCGGGCCGAGGCGGGCGATGCCGGGGACTTCCATCGGGTCGTGGACCAGGTGGACGGAGAGGCTCTTCTTGGTGCCCATCTCGGTCAGGTCGAAGCCGTCGCCGTCCTTGGTCACCAGGCGCAGGGCGAGCGGCCCCTTGCCGGGGCGGGGCGGGGCCGCGGGGAACGTGTCCTTCCAGCGCAGCCAGCCGGCCCGGGCGAGGTGGGTGCACAGATGCAGCCCGCCCGCCTCGATGTCGAGGAACTTACCGTGCCGGGCGACCGAGGTGACCCTCTCGCCCTCAAGCACGGTCAGCGGCGGATCGTAGGTCTTCAGGACGCTGATCGCCAGCGGCAGGACGCGGGCGATCTCCTTGCCGACCAGGTGGTCGTCGAGGAAGACCCGCAGGGCTTCGACTTCGGGCAGTTCGGGCATGGCTCAAGACTGCCGCAGCCGGGGGGCGGCTGCCTGTCAGGACACCGGTGCTCCACTGCGGCCGGTGACGAGGTCGCGCAGCTCCTCGAACTCCTCCCCGACGGCCGCTGCGAGCCGGTCGAGGTCGGGCAGCGCCTTGCCGTCGGCCACCAGACCCACGTGCACCCGGCCACCGTGGGCCGTCAGGGCCACCGCGAGGGACTGGCCCCGGGCCAGCGGCGCCATCGGGTAGAGGGCGGTGAGCGGGCAGCCGCCCAGCGAGAGCGCGGAGCGGGGCAGCGGCACGCTGGTGACCAGGACGTCGAACAGTACGCGGGCTGCGTTCGCGGCCAGTGGGGCGCCGAACCGGTGGGCCAGTGGCGGCAGTTGGTCGGCCAGTACGGCGACGGCTCCAGCGCCCTTGAGCGGACCGGCCGCCTTGTTGCGGTCCATCGCCGCGCGGACGGCCCGCAGCCGCTCGCGTGGGTCCGTGGCGGTGACCGGCAGGCCGAGGAGGTAGGCGGAGAGCCGGTTGCCGGAGGCCGCCGCGCCGCCGGGCCTGCGCCGGGAGACGGGCACCAGGGCGCGCGGGTCGACGGCGGGCAGCGGCTCGCCGCGCCCGGCCATCCAGCGGCGCAGCGCCCCGGCGACCACGCCGAGCAGGATGTCGTTGGCCGTGCCGCCCTCGGCGCGCCGGATCCGCTGGAGGGCCCCGGCGTCGAGGTCGGCGGTGGCGAGCCGGCGGGTACCGCTGGAGGGGGCGGTGAACGCGGTCGAACCGCGCAGGTCCAGGCGGCCCGCGCGGACGACGGAGGCCCCCACTCCGAGGGCACGCCCGACCTCTCCGATCCGCCCGAGCGCCATGCTCACCATCTCGCGGGGGTCGGGGAGCCAGGAGCGGGGCGGGACTGCGGGACGGCCGCGGGCGGCGGTGCGGGCGCTGGTGACCGCGGCGATCTCGTCGAAGATTCCGGCCCCGATGGCGACCGCCCGCATCCCGTCGGCCAGGGCATGGTGCAGTTTGACCAGGACGGCGAAAGGGCCGTCGCCCTCGCCGCCGATGAGATACATCTGCCAGGGCGGCCGCCCTCGTTCCAGCGGCTGCGAAGACGGCGAGCGCGCCCAGGTGCATCGGATGGGCGTCCGATTCCAGGTGCCAGAAGGCCAGATCGAGCGGGGCGAGTAGCTCGGTACCCAACGGGGTCCTCATGTCGTCGTAGCGGTTCGGCCGGTCCCCCGCAGTCAATCCCCGCGCCTGGTCACGGTCAAGCACAGACATGTTACGTACTGTTACATCCAGGGGGGACACTCAGCGTGCGGGGATGAGGAATTCACACCACACGCATTTCCCGCTGCCCCGGGACTCCACTCCCCAGACGTCGGCCAGCCGGTCCACCAGCATCAGGCCTCGTCCCGAGACCCCGGACTCCCCCGCGTCCCTGCGCCGGGGCAGTGCGCTGGAGCGGTCCTCGACGTCGACGCGCAGCCGCCGTTCGGTTCCGGCGAGCACCCGGATCGTCACGACAGCCCCGCCGTCGGTGTGCATGAGCGCGTTGGTGATCAGCTCGTCGGCGGCCAGTTCGATCTCGTCGGCCCGGTCCTTCGCCCCCCAGGCCCGGACCGCGGCCCGGATCATGTGCCGGGACGAGCTGAGCGCCTCGGGGTCGTTCTGGGCGACGTGCTGCTGGAGCCGGCCGCCCGGCTGCGGGGCGTGCGCGGCCCGGCGGCGCAGCAGCAGGAGCGCCACGTCGTCCTGGCCGCCGCGCCCGTCGACGGCGTCGCAGAGCTGGTCGGCGAGTTTCTGAAGGTCGTGGGGGCCGTTGGTGACGAGCGTGGTGAGCAGGTGCATGCCCTCGTCGAGGTCGGCGCCGGGCAGCTCGACCAGGCCGTCGGTGAACAGGATCATCGTCTGGCCCGGGTCCAGTTCGACGGTGGAGACGGGGTATTCCAGACGGCCGAACTCCGCCGAGAGGCCGAGCGGCAGCCCGCCCTCGGACGGAACCCTGCGGCAGCCGCCGTCCACGTCCCGTACCACCGGGTCGACGTGCCCGGCGCGGACCACCTGGACGACTCCGGTGGTCAGGTCGACCTCGGCGTAGGTGCAGGTGGCGAAGCGGTCGGTGTCCAGTTCGTGGAGGAAGACGGAGGCGCGGGCCATCACCGTGGCCGGACTGTGCCCCTCGGCGGCGTACGCGCGCAGGACGATCCTGAGCTGGCCCATGACGGCGGCGGCGTGGGTGTCGTGGCCCTGGACGTCCCCGATGACGGCGCCGACGCGGCCACCGGGCAGCGGGATCAGGTCGTACCAGTCGCCGCCGATGTCCCGGCCGAGGCGGGCGGAGCGGTAGCGGACGGCGACCTGCGCCCCGGGGACGGCCGGAATCCGGCGCGGGAGCATCGCCTGCTGAAGCCCCTCGGCGAGGTCGTGCTCCTGCTCGTAGAGCATGGCCCGCTGGAGGCTCTGGGCGATCGAGGTGCCGAGCGCCATCAGCAGATTGCGTTCGTCGGCGGTGAATCCGGCCTTGTCGCGGTAGAGCAGGCCGAGTGCGCCGATCGGGCGGGCCTGGGCGATCAGCGGCATGTAGGCGGCCGAGGTGACGCCGAGGTGGCTGATGTGGGGCCAGAGGACCGGGTACGAGGCGGCGAAGTCGTCGGCCGACTCGATGAAGCGTGGGGCGAGCGTACGGACCACTTCGCTCATCGGGTACTGCTCGTCCACCCGGGTGTAGCGGGTGCCGGGGACGTACGCGCCTTCGGGGCCGTCGGCCACGAGGTGGATGCGGCCGGACTCCAGGAGCCCCATGACCAGACTGGTGGCTCCGAGGTGGGCGAGCCCCTGGGAGTTCTTGAGGACGGCGATGACGTCCTTGACGGTACGGGCGTGCGCCAGGGCGGCGGTGGTGCCCTCGACCAGGCTGGTGCGCTGGCGGCGTTCCTCGTCCAGTTCCAGCCGGGCCGTGGAGTCGGACAGTTCCTGGGTGGCGTCGCGGACGATCCCGATGATGCGGCGGGGGCGGCCGGTCTCGTCGCGGCGGACGAAGCCCTGGGTGTGGGTCCAGCGCAGGGTTCCGTCGCGCCGCTGGATGCGGAAGTACGCGCCGTAGTTGGTGCGGCCGCTCTTGAGTGCCTGCGAGACCATCCCGTCCAGCCGCTGGGCCTCGTCCGTGGGCACTCGCTGCGAGAGTGAGACCGGCCGGTTGTCGTACTCGTCCGACGTCAGGTCGAACACGTCGAGGGCGGGCTGGTCCATGTGCATGAGGCCCGTGTCGAGGTCCCAGTCGAAGCTGCCCATACGGTTCAGGGCGAGGCTGAGATCCGGGTGGGCGGGCCAGTCGTCGGGAAGTGACAGGGCACCCGCTACCCGATCATCCATGAGGGCCACTCTGCCATTGTTCGTCCGATTCTTCGAGTGATCCGGGTGCCGCCCCGAGGGGCGGTGCGCGGATCGGCCGTGAGGCCGTACGGCCGGGCCGCACGCGATGGGTCAGCCGGCGAACAGCTCGGGAACTCCGTACTCCGCGGGCTCGTCGGGCTCGGCGGGGAAGACCTGGGTCGGCTCGGGCACCGGTTCCGGGGCGCCCTCCTCGTACTCCCACGGGTCCCCCGGCGGCATGCCGCTCTCCCAGGGCTCCTGCGGCGGTGTGTCGCCGAAGCCGTCCGGCGTCTCCGGGGCCGCGGGGTCCGAGGGGGCCGGGCCGGGCGGGGTGGCGTCCGGGGGCACCGGTTCGGAGGGCCCGGTCGGTGACGGGAAGAGCAGATCGTCGCTGGGCTCGAACGGGGGCGGGTCGGCCGGGGAGCGGTCGCGCCCGCCGCTGTCGCCGGCGGTCCGCTCGATCCAGCTGCTGTCGTCGTCGTCCACGATGACCAGGCTGGTGAGCGGCTGGGCGCTGGGCTGGACGGCCACGATCCGGGCGGGGTCGTAGCCGGGCCAGCGCTCGCCCCGGTGGGCGACCTCCCCGCCCACGACGACGGGCTCCTTCAGCGGATTGCCGCAGGCGCAGCGGACGCGCGGCAGCCCGCGGCTGTCGGCCAGGACGGCGGTGCCCCCTTGGAGGACGGCCTGGAAGGCGGTCGCCGTGCCGGCGCTGTAGCCGTGGTTGGTGACCTGGGTGTCGACGCGCAGGGTGACCGGGGTGAGCGACTTCAGGTAGCCGGGGATCTGTACGGCCTCGATGTCCGCCGCCCCGGCGAAGGCGCGCGCCTTGCCCTTGTCGCCGGTCAGGAAGCGGATCTGCCGCTCGACGTCGCAGGCGGCGACGGACCGGGTGCCGCCGTAGAGCCCGGGGGCGGCGCCGGAGACCGGATGGACCGTTCGGGTGACGGGAGGCGCTCCGCCGTCCGGGGCGTCCGAGGGGGACGGGGACGGTGCCGCCCCGGCCGTCGACTCGGTGAAGGGGCCGGGGCCGGGGGCGGCGAGCGGCTGGAGGAGAACGTCCTTGGCCTCCGCGGTGCCCGTGGTGCCCTTCGCCGTCAGGTCGCCGCCGCTGCCGCATCCGGCGACGGCGCACAGCACCCCGACGGACAGCGCTGCGAGCGCGGTACGCCGGAATCGTCTGGGTGAGCGCACAGAGCTCTCCTGCCTGTCCCAATGGATCGGATGGGTGTCACCATCTGTGCCGCACCGGACACGGGCCCGCAAGCGGACGATCCGGCACCGCACCCACTCTTGAACACGTTCAAAACATGCTCTACTCTCGACCTCAACAGTTGAACACGTTCAAAGCGCGTGTTCGAAGTGAGGGGGGCAGCCGTGTACGTGCTGGTCAACGCCATCGTGATGCTGGGCATGCTCGTGGTCGTCCCGGCCGGCCTGCGGCTGACCGGGCTGCCGGAGCTGGACCGCATCCGCAGACTCTGGCCGTTCTTCGCCGCC
The DNA here is from genome assembly GCF_031760065.1 of Streptomyces durocortorensis. Lineage (NCBI taxonomy): Bacteria > Bacillati > Actinomycetota > Actinomycetes > Kitasatosporales > Streptomycetaceae > Streptomyces > Streptomyces sp. C11-1. Next base: position 6,888,840 of record NZ_CP134500.1, on the reverse strand, counting down.
CATGGCGCGCTCGCCCTGTGGCTGCCGCGCGGCGCGACGGCCACCGCGCTCGCCGTCTGCTACGCGCTGGGCACCGTGCTGCTCGCCCTGCACGCCCCGCGCCTGGCGTGGCGCGGCCGGGACCTCGGTCCCGCCGGGATCGCGCTGCTCACCGCACTGGTCTCCCCGGCCGTCGCCGCGATCGCGCTGGTCGCGGAGCGCTCGGGGCACGAACTGTTCGGCTTCGACCTCGGCATCCTCGCGCTGACCGTGCCGCACTTCCACTTCGCCGGATTCGCCGCCGCCCTGATCGCCGGGCTCGTCTGCCGGATCTGTGAGGGCCCGGCGGGCCGCTTCGCCGCTCTGAGCGTGCCACTCGGCACCCTGCTCGTCCTCGTGGGCTACTTCCTCGGCGACTGGGCGGAACTGGCCGGGGCCGTGGTCCTCACGGCCGGGATGTGGACGGTCGGCCTGCTCACCTGGCGCCTGGGCCACGCCGGGGACCGGGACCGGACGACGCGCCTGCTGCTGCTCTCCTCGGCGGCCGTCCTGGTGGCGACGATGCTGCTGGCGCTGAGCTGGGCACTGGGCGAGGCGACCGGGCTGCCCCACCCCACCCTGACCTGGATGGCCGCCACCCATGGACTGGGCAACGCGCTGGGCTTCGCGCTCTGCTCGCTGCTCGCCTGGCAGCGCATCCGCACCGAAAGCCCCGCCCGTACCGCAAGCCCCGGCAACACCGGGGACCTCATCCACACCGAAGGCAGGACCGCATGAGCACGCTCAGCTACCCGGAGGTCGGGGCCACCCGTCTCGGCCCGCTCCCCCGGGGCTACAACCACCTGCACCACCGCACCCGGGTCGGCCGGGGGGCAGCGGACTTCGCCGCCGCGGGCGCGGCGATAACGGAGTGGCGGATGCACCGCGCCTCGGGCGCCCGGGTGGAGGCCCCGGCCCGGCGCGCGGAGCCCGGCGGGAGCGTCCGGGTCTCCCTGGGCCTGGGCCCGCTGCGCTTCACCGCCCCGTGCGAGGTGATCTGGACGGCGTACGGGGAGGACGGGCGCACCGGCTTCGCCTACGGCACCCTGACCGGGCACCCGGAGCGCGGCGAGGAGTGCTTCGTCGTCGACTTCGCGGACGACGGCACCGTGTGGTTCACGGTCATGGCCTTCTCGCGCCCCGCCTCCTGGTACACACGGCTCGCCGGGCCGCTGATCCCGCCCGTCCAGCTCTGGTACGCCCGCAGGCTGGGCCGCACGCTCCGCCGTATCGTCGCCGCGGGCTGACGCCTGGCAGATACTGGCAGGGATGGAGTGGTTCACCGCGGACGGCTACTGGCTGAGTCGGCTGATCTTCCAGCGGGCTCTGGCCGTGGTCTATCTGGTCGCCTTCCTCTCCGCCGCGCTCCAGTTCCGGGCGCTGATCGGCGAGCGCGGCATGCTGCCCGTGCCCGAACTGCTGCGGCGCACCCCCTGGCGGGCGGCTCCGGGGCTCTTCCGGCTGCACTACTCAGACCGCTTCTTCGCCGCCGTCGCCTGGAGCGGCTGCGCCGTCTCGGTGGCCCTGCTCACCGGGCTCGACGGTCTGCTGCCGCTGTGGGGCGGCATGCTGCTCTGGGCACTGCCGTGGGTGCTGTACCTGTCGATCGTCCAGGTGGGGCAGGTCTGGTACGGATTCGGCTGGGAGTCGCTCCTGCTGGAGACGGGGTTCCTGGCGATCTTCCTGGGCACCCGGGACACGGCCGCGCCGGTGCTGGTGCTGTGGCTGCTGCGGTGGCTGCTGTTCCGGGTGGAGTTCGGCGCCGGGCTGATCAAGATGCGCGGTGACGCCTGCTGGCGGCGGCTGACGTGTCTGGACTTCCACCACGAGACCCAGCCGATGCCGGGGCCGCTGAGCTGGTTCTTCCACCATCTGCCCAGGCCCGTGCACCGCGTCGAGGTCGCCGCCAACCACGTCACCCAGCTGCTGGTCCCCTTCCTGCTGTTCACCCCGCAGCCGGTGGCGAGCGCGGCGGCCGGTCTGATGGTCCTCACCCAGCTCTGGCTGGTCCTGTCGGGGAACTTCGCCTGGCTGAACTGGCTGACGATCGCCCTGGCACTCTCGGTGATCGACTGGACGCCCCTGGCCGGACCGCCGCCCGCCCAGGCCCCGCCACCCCTCTGGTACGAGGCGGTCGTCATCGCGGTGGCCGTCCTGGTGCTGGTGCTCAGCTACCGCCCGGCGCGCAATCTGCTCTCGCGACGGCAGGCGATGAACCGGTCCTACGACCCGCTGCACCTGGTCAACACCTATGGAGCCTTCGGGTCCATCAGCCGGACACGGCTGGAAGTGGTGGTGGAGGGCACGGTCGACGAGGTGCCGCACGAGGGTGGCGACTGGCGGGAGTACGGCTTCCGCGGCAAGCCCGGCGATCCACACCGGCTGCCGCGCCCCTTCGCTCCGTACCATCTGCGGCTCGACTGGATGATGTGGTTCGCGGCGCTCTCCCCCGCGTACGCGCGCTCCTGGTTCGGGCCGTTCGCCGAGCGGCTGCTGGAGGGCGACCGGGACACGCTCCGGCTGCTGGGGCACAACCCGTTCCCCGACGGACCGCCGCGCCATGTGCGCGCCCGGGTGTTCCACTACCGGTTCACGGATCTGCGGGAGCTGCGGGCCACCGGCTGCTGGTGGCACCGGACCTACGTACGGGAATTCCTGCGGCCCGTGTCCCGGCCCCGCCCTCCGGAGCGGGGAGGCTGAGACCCGGGCCGCCGGGGGCACTGCCGTCAGTCGATGCCGGGCAGGATGTGGGGCTCGGCGAGGTCGTCCTCGTATCCGGCCAGCCGGATCGGGGCGGACCTGGCCCAGACCTCGATGTTGCTCAGGGTCTCGGGGCGGCCGGGCCGTCCTCCGTGCCGTTCGGCGGGGCGCTTCTCTCGCTCGGTCAGTTCCGGTGTCGTCACCGCGCACTCCTCTGTGTCGCGTCACCCAGGGCGTCGCCGACGCTCCGGCACCGATGCCGGAGCGCGACCGCCCTGAGCGGGCAGGGGTTGGGATATGTCGGTCGCGGTGGCGCCGGTTCGGGGCGGGACGGCGGCCGGGTTACCCGGCCATGTCCCAGGACGGTCGGGGAACCTTCGTGGGCTCCTCGATGACGTCCGTTCACCTCAGCCTAACCAAATGAGCGCCACTGCGCTCGATAGAACGTGTGCAGTAGGTCACTTTCAGCCACTCCGCACAGCAAAAACCCGGCCCAGGGGAAATCCTGGGCCGGGTATCCGGCCTGCGCGCGGAGGGATGCGCTCCGGTTGGGCTGTTCGGGTTACCAGTTCGCCGGGGCGTAGTCCTTGAGGAAGCAGCCGTAGAGCGCCTCGCCCGCCTCTCCGCGGACGATCGGGTCGTAGACCCGGGCGGCGCCGTCGACCAGGTCGAGGGGGGCGTGGAAGCCTTCCTCGGCGAGCCGCATCTTGTCCGGGTGCGGGCGTTCGTCCGTGATCCAGCCGGTGTCCACGGCCGTCATCAGGATGCCGTCCCTCTCGAACATCTCCTGGGCACTGGTACGCGTCAGCATGTTGAGCGCGGCCTTGGCCATGTTGGTGTGCGGGTGGCCCGCACCCTTGTAGCCGCGGCTGAAGACACCCTCCATCGCGGAGACGTTGACGACGTACGCGTGCTTCGCGGCGGTCGCTGCCATCGCCGGTCGAAGCCTGCTGATCAGGATGAACGGGGCGGTGGAGTTGCAGAGCTGGACTTCGAGGAGCTCGATCGGCTCGACCTCCTCCACCGTCTGGATCCAGCTGTTGGTGTCGTGCAGGTCGGGGACGAGCCCGCCCGCGTCGATCGCGGTGCCCGCGGCGATCCGGGCCGGGGAGGCGGAGCCGGTGACCAGCGCGAGGTCGGTGACCTCCTGGGCGCTCAGAGCCTCCTTGCGGGCGGCGGGGAGCGCGGCCACCCGGTCGACCGTGCCGCTGTTGAAGGTGCCGATCACCTCGGCGGCGGGCAGCTCGCCGGCGGGCAGCGGGGCGGACTCGGCGTTGACCAGCTCGCTGTAGGCGCCCGGGGAGCGGCGGACGGTCTGGGCCGCGTTGTTGATCAGGATGTCCAGCGGGCCCTCGGCGGCGACCGAGTCGGCGAGCGCCACGACCTGGGCGGGGTCGCGGAGGTCGATGCCGACGACCTTCAGCCGGTGGATCCACTCGTCGCTGTCCTCCATCGCCTTGAAACGGCGGATCGCGTCGTTGGGGAAGCGGGTGGTGATGGTGGTGTGCGCACCGTCGCGCAGCAGCCGCAGCGCGATGTACATGCCGATCTTGGCCCGGCCGCCGGTGAGCAGCGCCCGGCGCCCGGTGAGGTCGGTGCGGGCGTCGCGGCGGGCGCGGTTGTCCTTGGCGCACGGCTGGCAGAGCTGGTGGTAGAACGCGTCGACCTCGACGTAACGCGTCTTGCAGATGTAGCAGGACCGGGGCCGCTGGAGGATGCCCGCGATCTCGGCCTGGACGGAGGAGGAGGGCAGGACGCCCTGCGTCTCGTCGTCGATGCGCTCGGCCGAGCCGGTCGCGGTGGCCTCGGTGACGGCCCGGTCGTGGGCGGTCTTCGCGGCCCGGCGCTCCTGGCGGCGACGCTGCTTCACCGTGCGGTAGATACCGGCGGTGGCCCGGCGGACGGCGATGGCATCCGGGTGGTCGACCTCGATCCGGTCGAGCTCGTCGAGCACGCTCAGGCAGACGGCCAGCCGCTCCGGGTCGATGCCGGGGCCGAACTCGTCGGTTCCGGGAGCGAGCTCCGGGCTGTCCTCTGTCACCGTCATTGCCGTTCCTCTGTCATCTCCGTCGCCGCGGGTCATTGATCACCACGGCCGAAACACCCCGGTCAAGTTTGCCATGCGTCGGTCACTGCTCCGTTCGGGCGAGGAGCGACGAGGGAGACGGATGAGACGGAAAAGGCGACGACCGATCGAAGAAGGCGGAAAAGGAGGGCATGACTCCGGGGAGACCGGGCAGGCGACCGTCCGACACATCGGACAGCAGGGAGGGCGACACCATGACGGCCATGTCAGCGCGAGCCACCGGAACGACGGCGCCACTGAGCGACGACCGGACCGGAGCGCGGACAGCCGACGTCGCCGGAGAGCTGCCCTGGGTCGAGGACGCCGGAAAGATCGCCCCGCAGGACGCGCGGGCCCTGTCGAAGATCTTCTTCGACCGCCTCCAGGTACTGGAGGAGGGCACGCACGAGCACCAGTACGCGCGCAACACCCTGATCGAGATGAACCTCTCGCTGGTGCGCTTCGCCGCGTCCCGGTTCCGCAACCGGGGCGGCGACGACACCGAGGACATCATCCAGGTCGGCACGATCGGGCTGATCAAGGCGATCGACCGGTTCGACCTGGCCCGCGAGGTCGAGTTCGCCACCTTCGCCGTCCCGTACATCGTCGGCGAGATCAAGCGCTTCTTCCGGGACACCACCTGGTCCGTCCATGTGCCGCGGCGGCTCCAGGAGCTGCGGGTGGACCTCGCCAAGGCGAAGGAGCAGCTCTCCGCGGAGCTCGACCGCGACCCCACGGTCAAGGAGCTGGCCGAGCACCTCGACCTCCCCGAGGAGGAGATCATCGAGGGGCTCGTGGCCGCCAACGGCTACTCGGCGGGCTCGCTCGACACCCCGTCCGCGGATAGCGACTCCGGCCAGGAGCAGCAGGCCTACGCGGACGTCCTCGGCGAGACCGACCCGGCGATCGAGTCGGTCGAGAACCTGCACACCCTGGCGCCGCTGCTGGAACAGCTCGACGACCGGGAGCGCCGGATCGTGCAGATGCGGTTCGGTGCGGAGATGACGCAGTCGCAGATCGGCGCGGAGCTGGGTGTGTCCCAGATGCATGTGTCGCGACTGCTCACCCGGATCGTCCAGCGGCTGCGCAAGGGGATGAGCATCGAGGCCTGAGCAGGCCACGGGAGGGGCTGGACCGGTGAGTTCTCCCCGACCGTGGTGCGGCTGCCCGGACGTGCGTAGGATCACTCCGAATCCCCTGGAGTGGGATTCTTCGCCACGGGTAGACGCATGGCGGAAAAGGTCTCCGACCTCACTGCGGCGCCCTGGCTGGAGCACATGAACGAACAGGTCATCTCCCCACCGGAAGACCCGGGTCAGGGGCTGCGGTCCGCCGAGGTACTGCTCAGCGCCGAGGTCTTCGACGGCCAGCCGGGCTGTATCGCACTGGCCCGGGCGCTCGCCGACCGCTTCCTGACGAGGCTCGCGGTGGAGTGCCTCGCCACGATCGGCGCGCACACGCGCAGCGACCTCATGCTGGCCGTGAGCGAACTCGTCACCAACGCCGACCGCTACAGCCACGGCCCCTACCTCCTGGAGCTGGAGGGCAACGCTCAGCTCATCAGCGTCACGGTCTACGACAGCAGCACCGCGATGCCCGTGCTGTACGCCCGCGACCCGGCCCGACTGGGCGGTCACGGCATGGAGATCGTCGTGGCGCTGTGCGACCGGCTCACGGCGGAGCGGGTGCCGGTCGGCAAGCGGATCCGGGCGGAGTTCCAGCTCAGCACCTGAGCCCGTCAGGCGTCGAGCACGGCGGTGGCCTCGACCTCGACCAGGTGCTCAGGGATGTCGAGCGCCGCGACACCCACCAGCGTGCCGGGCGGTACGGGCGTGGCCCCCAGCTCCGCGGCGGCCCGGGCCACGCCCTCCAGGAACAGGGGCATCTTGTCGGGTGTCCAGTCCACGACGTACACGGTCAGCTTCGCCACGTCGGCGAAGGACCCGCCCACCGCGGAGAGGGCCGTGGCGACGTTGAGGTAGCACCTCTCGACCTGCGCGGCGAGGTCGCCCGGACCGACGGTGGTCCCGTCGGCGTCCCAGGCGACCTGCCCGGCGACGAAGACCAGCCTCGATCCGGTCGCGACCGACACCTGCCGGTAGGCGCCGACCTCCGGCAGTCCACTCGGGTTCACCAGGGTGATGGCCATGCTGTCCGCCTCCTCGTCCGGAACCCGTGGGGCCCCGGCTGCCACCGGACCAGGCCGTTCCCGGTCACTTGTGGTTACTCGGGAACCGTAGGAGAGTGGCCGCTGACATGGAAGAACGCACTTTTCGGTGACAGGGGAACCTCATGGTGACCAAGCAGTTCAGCAACTCGCCGGAGGACGCGGATCTGCGGCGGGCGGACTCGCTGGCGCGGGAGATCTTCTCCGACGTCGCCAACAAGTGGGCCCTCCTGATCATCGAGGCGCTGGGCGAAGGCACTCTGCGCTTCAGCGAGCTGCGCGGCGAGGTCGAGGGCATCAGCCACAAGATGCTCACCCAGAACCTGCGGATGCTGGAGCGCAACGGCCTGGTCGAGCGGTGCGTGCATCCGACCGTGCCGCCCCGGGTCGAGTACACGCTCACCGGTCCGGGGCAGGGGCTGCGCCGGACGGTCCATGTCATGTGCGACTGGACCCACGAGCACCTCGGCCACATCGAGGCCTCCCGCCGCGACTTCGACGCCTGAGGGGCGGGGGGCGACGCTCACGGGGCCACACTCACGGGGCCACTGCTTTCCCGCGGAGTTGTTTCTATGCGGCGCTGTTCCCCGCGGGGGTTGTCTCCCCGCCGAGCTGTGTCCCCGCGGAGCTGTTCTCCTGCTGAGCTACTTTCCCGCTGAGCCCGGCGCCTTGTCGAACACGCAGTCCCCACACAGCCCGCCGCCCGGACAGCGCCAGTACAGACAGCAGCTGCGCCGCCGGAACGCCGGGCCGTGCGGAGATCCGGTGGCCCGCAGATCGGGGTCGTCGAAGAGTTCCGCCGCCAGCGCGCGGGCCCGCGCGGCGACGTCCGGCCGGTCCTGGACGCGGGCGAAGGAGACCAGTTCGCGCACGGCCCCGGCGAGCGCGGAGCCCGCGTTGCCCCACAGCAGCTGCGGGGAGATGTTCCCGTCGCGCCGGAACGCTTCCGCCAGCGGCACCAGATGCCCGTACTGGACCTCCTCGCGAACCCGGGCCGCCGTACCGGGCAGTTCCGCCGCCTCCGCCAGCCACAGATCGTCCGGCGAGGTGGCGAGCGGGTCCCAGTGGAGTGCGTCGGGTGCCAGGGCGGGAATCCGCCCGAACAGCGCGGCCGGGCCCAGTGCGAGGGACCAGAGCCGCGCGGCGAGACCGAGATGGGCGATGGAGGCGGCGACCCGCCGCTCGGGGGCCGCGAGGCGGGCGGCGACCCGGTCGACACGCGCGGCCAGGGGGCCGGCCTCTCCCCCGTACACCTGTGCCAACGGGCGGTGTGCGCCGTCCGGCACCGGGGTCGTCCGCAGGGCGAAGAATCCCCCGACCGATGCCAGGAGTGCCAGGTCCATGCCGTGTTCCTCCTCGGCCCTCGGCCGGTGGGGGCGGCCGTTCCCGTGACGTCGTCCGTCGGAGACCGGCTGTGCCCGCCTCGCCGCTCACCGTATCCGCCGACGCGGAACTTCTGACGGCCGGGGGCAGGAGGACTACCGTCGAAAGGAGGACGTCGGTGCGACGGGCGTACTACTGGGGCAGTACGTCGAATTGCCGTCTCAAGGACGACGACGCGGGGCCCCGGACGGGACATCGTGGTGTACATGAGCTCCCTTGCGCTGTCCGTGCTGCTGTCACTGATCTCCGCGGTCGCCTACGCGGCCGGAGCGATCATCCAGGAGCGCGTGGCGGCGACCGGTGACAACTCCTCGTACGCCCTGCTCCGCAACCGCGTCTGGTGGGTCGCCGTGCTGCTCAACGGGATCGGCGCGGTCCTGCACGTGGTGGCCCTGGCCTACGGTCCGCTCAGCCTGGTCCAGCCGCTGGGCGCGCTGACGATCGTCTTCGCCCTCCCGATGGCCGCCCTGTTCGTCGGGCGCCGGGCCGGGGCAACGGCCTGGCGCGGTGCGCTGATGGCGACGGCCGGTCTCTGCGGACTGCTGGCTCTCACGGGGGAGGCCGCGCCGCACACGCTGAACGGGGCCGAGCAGTTCCTGCTGGCGACGGTGACCTTCGGGGGCGTCGGCGCGATCTTCGTACTCGCCCGCGCGCTGCGCCGCCCGGTCCTGCGGAGCATCGTCCTGGCCACGGGTGCGGGGGCGGCGTTCGGTATGGCCTCGGTGTTCACCAAGACCGTGGCCATGGAGTGGACTTCCGGCTCGGTCCGCTCGGGACTGCCTACGCTGCTGGTGATCGCCGTACTCGCGGCGGCGGGCCTGCTGCTGTCGCAGGCGGCCTACCGGGGCGCGGGGCTCACGGCCCCGCTCGCGACGGTGACCGTCGTCAACCCGGTTGTGGCCGCAGCGGTCGGGATCACCTTGTTCGGCGAGCACTTCCGCGGCGGGTGGCCGGGCACGGCCCTCGCCCTCTCCTGCGGAGCACTGGCGGCGGCCGGCCTGGTTCTGCTGACGCGGGAGCGGCTGAGCGCGGAGCGCGCCAGAGAGCGGCTGACGGTCCGTGCGGGGGCGGTGGGCGCGGCGGCGGAGAGTGGGCTGCTGGGCACGGTCCCGGAGGGCACTGTTCCTGGCGTCAATGTTCCTGACGGCACTGTTCCTGGCAGCACCGCTGCTGAGGCCACTGTTCCGGAGGGCGCTGCTCCGGGTGGTGTTGCCCTGGAGGGGGTTACGGTGCCGGGCGCCGATTCCGGAGCGCTGACGCCCGACGGGGCGTTGCCCTTGCTGCCGGGCGTGCCGGAGCCCGCGGGGCGGGCCCCCGTGCCGCACACGTCGTCGCTGGCGCTGCCACCGGGACGGGCCGTGCCGGGTCTGGAGTTCGGCGGGGCGGGGGCACTCGGCGAACAGCGGCGCCGGGCCGGGCGGGGGCGGCGCTCCGAGCGGACGGTTCAGACCCTGATGCCACCCGCTCGCAGATAGTCCGGCGGAACGTTCAGACCCTCACCCCGCCCGCCCGCAGATATGCGAGCGGGTCGATGTCGGATCCGTAGCCGGGGCCCGTCCGGACCTCGAAGTGCAGGTGCGGGCCCGTGCTGTTGCCCGTCGAACCGGAACGGGCGATCCGCTGCCCGCCGGAGACCGACTGCCCCGCGCGCACATGGACCGCGGAGAGATGCGCGTACTGGCTGTACTTGCCGTCGTCGTGCCGGACGACGACCTCGTAGCCGTACGCCCCGGCCCAGCCGGCCGAGACGACCCGGCCCGGGGCCACGGACTTCACCGACGTACCGGTGGGCACGGGGAAGTCGACGCCGGTGTGGTAGCCGCTGGACCAGGAGCCGGCCTGACGGTAGGGGGTGCCGGTTCCGGCGGCCACCGGTGCGCTGAGGCCGGAGTGCTTCACAGCCCGCTCCGGAGCGGGCTGCTCCTTCTTGGGGGCGGCCTTCTTCTGCTCGGCCTGCTCGGGCGCCTGCCGTTTCGGGGCTTCCTTCCTCGCTTCCTGCTCCGGGGTTTCCTGCTTCGGCGCCTGCTTCTTCGGTGCGGCCCCGTCCCGTTCGGTCTTCTTCGGCTCGGATTTCTCCGTCCTCGGCGCGCTCGGGACGGGGCCTCGTCGGTCGACCGGCTTGGACGCGCGGCTCGGGTCGAGGGACAGCCGCTGCCCGGGGAAGATCAGGTCGGGGTCGTCGCCGACGACCGTACGGTTGGCCGCGTAGAGGCCCTGCCAGCCGCCGCGCACGCGCTGGGCCGAGGCGATCGTGGAGAGCGAGTCGCCGCTCGCCACGGTGTAGGCGTCACGCTTGCCCGGCACATGGGTCGGCGTCGCCGCGGCGGGGCGGGCCTGCGGCTGCTGCCGGGGCGGGGCGCTCTGCGGAACCACCGCCTGGACGGGCCTGTTCCCCGCGCTCTGCGGGTCGGTGCGCGGAGTGGTCGCCGACGCGTCACCGCCCCGGGTGAGCCCCGCGCGCACCGAACAGGTCGGCCAGGCACCGGGCCCCTGGCCCTCCAACACCCGCTCGGCGACGGCGATCTGCTCGTCGCGGGTGGCGAGGTCGGCGCGCGGCGCGTACTGCGTGCCGCCGAAGGCCGCCCAGGTGGACCCGCTGAACTGAAGCCCGCCGTAATAGCCGTTGCCCGTGTTGATGGCCCAATTGCCGCTGGACTCACAGGCGGCGACCTTCTCCCAGACCTCGCCGGAAGCGGCCCCCGCCGAGGCGGCGGTGACGAGAGGGAGCGCGATGCCGGCACCGCTCGCGGTCACCGTGAGCGAGACACGGTTGATCCGGCTGGGCTGATACCTGCGGTGCCGTCCGTTCGCGGCCATACCTGACTCCCCCATGGGATTTGGGACACGTCGCAAGGGGCAACGTAGGTCCGCGCCGTGACTGATCACAAGCAAAAGGTGGCACTCGGCCACCCGCCGTCGGCTCGTGGCCTGAATTCATCTGAGCATGGCGGAACTTGAACCGTCGACCGATACGCCCGGCATGCGAGGGTGCGGCACGGGCGACCTGTGTCTCGCGCGCCACGGCGTCCGTGTCATCAACGGCGTACGGAATGTGGATCCGGTGCGCCGGTCCGGCGGCGGTTGCTGTACGCGCGCCCGGCTCGATCGGCCCCGGTCGGTTACATGGACCTCATCGCCAGGACGGTGCGCGACTGGCGGCCGAACATCTCCGGACGCGCGGCCGCCGCCGGAACGTGACCGTCAGCGGGCCGCTGGACCGGCTGACCCGCCCGGGCGGCCCGCCGACCTCCGTGCCCTTCGAACCGGAGCTGGTGGTAAGGGATTCGGCCTCGCCCGCGGCAGCTCTCCGACTCATCGTCCAAGGAGAGTGCTACCGTGCCGCGCGGCAACATCAACTGGCCCTCGCTCAAGTGGTGTTGTTCGGGAAACTTCCTGGGACGGATGAGTTCATGGGCGCAGACAACGACGCGGAGCACCTGGAGCACCCGGAGCTGGGATCTCATCTCCATACCTACCGCCCGGTGCGCAGGAAGCCTTCCGCGTACGCGTCGCTCCTGCTGATCCTGACTCCCTTCTCGGCCCTCGCCTACCTTCTGACGGTCCTCGTCGGCGCGCTGTTCGACCGGGACGGGGTCACCCCGCCCGGAGTGCTCGGCGGGCTGGCCTCACCGGGGAGGAGATCGACGGGCCGGGGTCCGCACTCCTCGCCGTCGGCAGGGCGACTGCCGGCCTGGTCGCCGGGGTGTTGGCCGGCGTGCTCGTCGTCGCGGGCCTCACGGCCGCGCGGAAGGTCGGGGGCGAGATACTCGTCGAAGCCGTGATCCGCTGGTTCCGGCATCGCAGGTACATCGCCGCGGCCGCCCTCGCCCTGTGCACCGCCGTCCCGCCCGTGGCGCTGCTCCTCGTCCTGTTCCGCGCCTTCCCCTCCCGGCTGGTTCCCCTCGCGGTGCTGCTCTTCTTCGGCGGCTGGGCCCTGCTGCTCACGGTACGGCGGTGCGTAAGGTCGGAGCGTCTGATGGTGCGTCACCTTCCTCATGTGCCAGGGGTCTTCCTGTTCGCGCTCGCCTGCGAGCAGCTTGTCTCCGGCGGCGCCCTGACCGTCGCGCCGGCCGCCGGACTCTTCCCGCTTACCATCTGGCTCTCCTGGCGCGGCTGGTGGAAGCTGACGGACTCACCACGGCGCACGGTGCAGGCCGCGGCCGACGTCGTACTGTCCGCACAACTCGGCCTGGTTCGCACCCTGTTCATGGTCTGGCTGGCCAACGTCCTGTCGTTCGAACCGGCCCAGGTCACCGTGGCGCTGGAGCTGGTGGAGAAGGTCCAGGAACTGACCGAGGTGCACTGGCTGTACGGGATGGCGGCCTACACCGTGCTCGCCATCGGCAGTTACGTCCTCCTGCTCCGGCCGGATCTCGTCGCGCGGGTCCGACGAAGGCTGCGCCCGGCGCGCTTCGGCGCGTCCCGGCTGCCACTGGGCCTCACCACCAACTTCGTGCAGCGGTCCCTCTCCGGGATCAACGTCGGCATCATGGTCGCCCTGATCTTCCTCGTCGTCCTGGCTCCGGTCTCCGAGGGCGCCTGGAAGCGGCCGGTGGACAAGCGATACGCGCTCGAAGTGCAGCGCCGGGAGTACGCCGAAGGCGCGGCGGCCGCGTACCGGGAGATCCACCAGCAGGTCGTGGCACACCCCCGGGCGGCCGCCCGGGTACGGGACGTGATTCTCGCCGCGCACAGGATCGCCCCCTCACCCCCCGGAGAGCCTGTGAACCGGGCGGCGCTGGACACCGCCCGGCAGGCCGGACGCTTCCAGGCCGGGACGCTGGATGCCGACGAACCGGCCCCACAGCCCGCCCCGACCCCGGACGCCGACGACCTCGACGAACGGCTCGGGCAGCTCGACGAGAGCCAGCAGCGGCGCGCGGAGCGGGAGGAGCGGAGCGGGAGGAGCGGACCGACCGGTTCGCCGAGCTCGCCTCCCTCGCGATCACCCGGATCTTCGACACCCTCGACCTGGGCGACAACCAGGCCGTACAGCTGGTCAGGGAGTACCTCGCCGGGTTGGTGGAGGACGGCCCGGTGAAGACGGTCTTCCACCGGTGGGGCGAAGGAATCGGCCGACCCCCGCCCGACGGCGGCCGACTCGTGCGCATCGACGTCCGCCGTCTGACCGCAGTGGCCTACGAACGCACCGCGGCGGCGGTCCGCCGGGCCGACGCGAGCCTGCTGATCTTCTACGGGCGGTTCGGGATCGGTGTCCCCGCCGGGGAAACGTCACCGGCACTCACGGTCGATCTGGCGAACCAGTACCGGTACTTACGGCAGGGCACGGGCCCCTGCACCGGCTGCGCGGCACGAGCGGGGGCGGGTCCGGCGGCCGCCGCTGAGCCGAGGCCCGCCGGGCCGCACCGGGCGACGAGCCGCGTCACACGCCCGTCGCCCGTCCTACCCTCCAGCCCCTCACGCCCCTCCGGCCCCTCCTGGTGAACCGCCGCATGCTCACCCCGTCTCTCTGCCCCGTCCCCGCCGGTCCGCTCCACCCCCACCCCCGCCCCCGTCCCGGGATGCGCGAGGATGCGTTCATGCCCGCCGTTCCCGCTCCTCCGCCCCGTATCCGAGTCGCGGCGTACGTGATACGTCGTCACCCCTTCCCCGCCCTCCTGGTGTTCGACCATGCCGATTTCCCCGAGGCGGGCACCCAGGTGCCTGCGGGCGGCGTCGGACCGGGCGAGGTTCCGGAGCAGGCCGTCCTGCGTGAGGTCGCCGAGGAGACCGGGCTTGCCGGTGCCCGCGTCGTGCGGCGCATCGCGGTGGACGGGCGGGCGCACCCCGTGACCGGGCAGCCCCGGCTGACCACGTTCCTCCTGCTCGACGCCCCGGCAGACGGCCCGTCGGCGTGGGAGCACCGGGTCCGGGGCGAGGGCGACGACGCGGGGATGCGGTTCGCCTGCCGGTTCGTGCCGCTGCCCCTGCCTCGGCCGCTCACCGACAGCCAGGACGCGTGGCTCGGCCGGGCGGACCCCCACTGGGCCACACCGGGCTGACATCGGACACACACGCCACGAAACGCCGCAGCGTTGCCCCCTCCCCACCCTGCCGCCGCCAGGCCTCGCCGCCGCCCGCCGCGCCGAAGGCCACGTCAACCGCCGGCGGCTGGCCCCGATCTCCGGCCTCGGCGTCAGCCGAGCAGGGTCTCCCGCAGCCGGGCGCCGAAGGCCACCGGGTCCTCCGTGAGCCCGATATGGCTCCCGGGGAAGTCCACCGTCCCGCTCCCGACCCGCCGGGCCAGCCGCTCGGCGGCGACGGCGGGCAGCATCGCCCGGGAGTCCCGTCCGACGCCGACGACGAGCTTCGATGCGGCGCCACGGAGCGCGGCGAGATCGGGGACGTACCCGCTGAACGGGCAGAGCACGTGTTCCAGGAAGACGGGCAGGTTGGCCATCATCCGCCGGAAGGTGGCCGCCTCCGCCGGGGACGGGCCGTCGCTCTTTCCGGCATCGGCCGACCGGTGGCCGTCGTCCGCGTCGTCCCCCCTCTGCTGCTCCGAGTCGTCGTCCGGAGCCAAACCCGCGGCCATCGTCGCCATGGCGGCTTCCACCCCGTCCCTCCGGAAGGACTCCCGTACGGCGGCGAAGAGCGCGCGGCCGGCGGCCGGGTCCGGCAGCAGCTCCACCAGCGGGGGCTCGTGCGCCACAACCCGGCTCAGCAGGCCGGGGCGACGCGACAGCAGGTCCAGCGCGACGACCGCACTGGAGCTGGAACCGAACACGGCCACCGGAGCGCCGTCCGGGGACAGCAGCTCGACGAGGCGTGCGATGTCCTCACTGTGCGTCCGGGGCAGTTGGTCGGTGACGGGCCCGTGGAGCGTACTGCGGGAGTATCCGCGCGGATCGAACGTGGCCACCGTCCACCGGTCCGCCAGATCCACCGCGAGCGCGTCGTAGATTCCGGCATCGGCGCTTCCGCCCGGCATCATCACCAACAGCGGCCCGCAGCCGCGCACCTCGTAGTGCAGCGTCGCACCCGGCACATCCAGCCGTCCGGTACGCACAGCGGTTCGGTCTATGGTTCCGTTACTCGTCGGCATGCCTGTCCTCATGGCCGTCCCCCTTCTTCGAATCGCCTTCCGGCCCTGCGGGCCAGTTCTTCAGCACCAGGTCCAACGCGTCCAATGTCCGCTCCCAAGACGCCTCGACGTCACGGTCGGCCCGGAACGCGCCGTCCGCCTCCAGGTCGCTGAAGCCGTGCAGGGTGCTGCGCAGCATCCGCACGGCGTCGGTGAGATCGGGCTCGGTCAGCCGGTAGGCGCGCATCATGGCGTAGATGGTGTCGACCGTCCGGCGGAAGGCACTGGACTCCTGGGCGACGGCGGGGTCGATCTTCATCTGGGTCGCCTGATACCGCCCGGGGTGCTCCAGCGCGAACGTCCGGTACGCGTGCGCGAATCCGACGAGCGCGTCGCGACCCGCGCGCCCGGCCACCGCCTCGCTCAGCCGGTCGGCGAACTCTCCGGCGGCCAGCAGCGCGACCCGGGTGCGCAGGTCCTGAAGGCCCGACACATGCGAGTAGAGGCTGGCGTCCTTGACCCCGAAGCCCCGCGCCAGTGCCGTGACCGTGACCTTGTCGAACCCGATGGAGTCGGCCAGATCGGCGGCGGCCGCCACCACACGGTCGGCCGTGAGCCCTGCGCGAGCCATCGATGCCTCCACCCACTACTTCCTAGACTATCTAGGTACTTACCTAGGATACATAGGGCGAGCGCGGACGGCATGCGAAAAGCCCGTGGCGGCCACGGACGTTCCGTGACCGCCACGGGCTCACGCGCCGCGCCGACAGCGGGCGTGACTCGGCACGGCAGACTTCACGGACCCCGGCGCGATCAGCTCCGGTAGACACCGAACCCGTAGAGCGGGTGGCCCCAGGACGTGCTGAGCTCAGCCGCGATACGGAGAGGGCGAGGGGGGAGAGCTCTCCCTCCTGGACAAGGGGCTTTGGGGCGACGGGCCTTGACGGGACCCGTCGGGCCTCGACCGGCCTCGACCGGTGTGACTGGCATCGACGGGCATTGACGGGCGGCAACCGTGAGCGTCGCCCGGCGCACGGAAGCGGGCCCGCCCGCCGACGGGACCGCTCACATACGGTCTCGGTGCGTCGGCGGGAGCCGTGCCGCCGGGGAGTGCGGCGGCACGGCTCCCCCGTATCACGCGGTGTGCAGCGTCAGCCCGTACCGGTTGAGGATCTCGTTGATGGGCTGGTACCAGGTCTCACCGCCGCTGGTGCAGTTGCCCCATCCGCCGGAGGTGACGCCCTGGGCCTGGTCTCCGCTGATGAACGAGCCGCCGGAGTCGCCGCCCTGGGCGCAGACGCTCGTCTTGGTCATCTGATGCACGGCGCCCTGGCTGTAGTTGACGGTCTCGTTCTTGGCCAGGACCCGGCCGCAGTGCCAGCGCGTGGTGGAGCCGGAACGGCAGATCGAGGCGCCGACGGGGGCCTCGTTCGAGCCGCGGACGAGCTGGTCGGGGACGGTCCCCCAGCCGAGGACGACGGGGACGGTCCACCAGCCGCTGCCGACGTTCACCCAGGCGTAGTCGTTGCCGGGGAAGGACGAGCCCTGGAAGTTGCCGATGTACGAGTTGTCCCAGCCGCGAACCTGCTGGCCGACGCCCCCGCAGTGCCCGGCGGTGACGAAGCCGCCGTGCACGGAGAAGCCGATGGAGCAGCGGACGTTGCCGGTGTAGTACGGGTCGCCTCCGACCGTTCCGGCGGCGAAGGTCTGCGGAGCCTCGGCGGTCGTCCTGACGGTCACCGGCCCGGCCTTGCGGGCCTTGGCGACAAACGCGCGGACATCGTTGTCAGCCTGTTCGTCGGCGACGACGTTCACGACGACGCGACTGGTCGCCGGGTCGACGTGCCAGCTGCTCACGCCGGAGGGGGCCTTCAAGGCGTCGATGCGCGCTTTCGCCGCGTCGAGCCGCTTGGCCGAGTGCTCGACGAGCCGGGCGTCGGCGCCGGTCGCCCGTACGGCTTCGGCCTTCTCGGCGTCGGTGACGGCGATGGTCAGCCGACCCGTCTTCGCGTCGAGCCAGGAGCCACCGAAGGCGGAGCCCGCAGCACGCTGCGCCTTCGGTTCCAGGGCGGTGGCGGCCTTCTCGTCGGCGAGCCTCGTACGGGCCTGCGCCTCGGTGAGGCCGAGGTCGCGCTGCATGGCCGACAGCAGGGCCGCGGAGGCCGGCGGGTTGGCGGAGTCGACGGGGGCGGCGGAGGCGGTCGACGGGCCCGCGGCGGCCCAGGCACCGAGGAGCAGGAGTGCGGACAGACCGGTCCGCAGCACGGTTGCGTGTCTCAAGGGAGTGACCCTTCCTGTTGTTCCAACGACGTGGGGGTGGAACGGGAGGCGTCCGGGAGCGCGATCCGATCGTGCCGTTGAGAGCGCTCTCAGATGTGCCGTTCCCGGACTGTAGCGGAGTTCCACAGTCAGGTCCATGCCAATGACGGGAGGCATCCCGGAGGGGCACGAGGCGGTCTGCGCACCGGGGTTGAGTAGGCGTACTCATCCCGCACGCCGACACTGGTCCTACTGTCACAGGAACACCGGACAGGACCAGCCCGAGGAGCAGACCATGGCCGGATCGCACCGCAGAACGTGGCGAGCCGCACTCACCGGCGCGCTCGCGGGTTCACTGGTCGTCCTGCTCGGCGCGTGCGGGGTGGTCAGCACCGAGGACGACCGCCGGGAGGCGGAGAAGCTGGCCGAGAAGCACTTTCCCGGGCAGCTCAAGGCGATCGGGGCGCGCACGCTCTTCCCCGGTTCGGGCGGTTCCGAGGTGTCGTTCGCGGTGACCGACGACCGGGACGCCGTGGTTCGGCTCCGGATCGACGCGGACGCGGGCACCTGCGACCGCAAGGGGTGCGCGGGGGTCCTGGCGGACGCGGTACAGCGCGGGCGCACGCAGGCCGAGGAGCACCGCACGCTCAAGGGCGCTTTCGACGCGTGCGGTTACGAGGTCATCGCCCTGGGCCCGACCGGCACCCCGCCCCACGTGGTCGCCGAGCTGACGAACGGCACCGTCGCGAAGCGGCTCCGGGAGATCGGGGACTGCGTCCAGCGCTGGGTCACGGCGAGCGGGGCCGACAGCGAGCTCGGCAGGGCGAAGGCCACGTTCGTCCAGGTGGTCTCCCCCGAGGTCGCCGAGCGGCGTGAGAAGGGCAAGGACTCCTGGCCGACGGTGCTCCGGCTGACCCGGTCGGAGCTCTTGGCCTCACTCACCAAGCACACCTATTTCTCTGTCAGTTACGACATCGAGGCGGGCCGGGTCGACACGACGGGCAACGCCCGGATCGTCCGCCCGTTCCGGGAGCGGCAGAAGTTCGGCGACACCGTCCAGAACGCGGTGAAGGAGCAACTGCGCGCCACCTACCCCCGGGTGGTCATGGCCGACTACCAGTGGATCTGGCGGCTCGAACCGGGCCGCGTCGACCGGCAGACCGGCTACGTACTGTTCTGCCCCGGGCCGGACTCGCGCCGGCGGTGCGTCAACAGCGACGACGCGGTGCTGGTGACCACGGACGAACACGGCAATCCGGTGGGGAAGGGCCGCATCGTGCACGATGTGCGCGAGGGCACGGGCGCACTGCGGCTGCCGCCGGGCACCTCTTAGGTCCAGTGTGAGGTGCTGATCAGTCAGACGGCCGACGCGCAGACGGATGCGCACCTTCTCAAGCACGGGAACCAACTGCGGGCTGTCGGCAGCCTGGCCCGCAGTCAGGACCAGGGGGGGAGCTGACGGCATCGACGATCTGCGGCGAGATGGATTTCGCCGGCCAGGTCGGCCTCTAGACCTGGCAAGCAGCGCTTCCTTCAGCCGGAGCCTGTGACATCGCCGGACGCGTCGCCGTTCTTCCCGTAGGGCGTCAATAGGCCGTCGGGGCTCCATGAACTCCCATTGCTCATCGGCAAGTTGGCCGCGTGTCGACCCAGCGCCTCAGCAGGTCCCATCGCCCCCACACAGGGATGGAAACCGAGTTCGATCACAACCTCGCACGAGCCGTGTGCCTTCGGTGGTACGACCAGGTCACCGCCGCCAGGAGCGGGCCCCACAGCAGGAGTGGGGCGTAGGCGGCGACGAAGAGGACTTCGCCGGCCGAGATGCCGGGGTCCGGGCTGGGGGAGGTCAGCAGTCCGCCGAAGAAGAGGACCCACCACAGGACGGTGACCGCGAGGGCTCCCAGTGAAGCGGCGAGGACCGCGAGCCTGCGCTCGACCGGGCGCCCTCCGAGGAACGGAATCCAGCGCGGCACCACCTCACCCCAGGGCCGCACCAGGCCCAGCGTGAGGTACGAGGCGACCTCGGCGACCGCACCGATCAGCAGCACGTAAGCCAGGGCGATCAGCGGGGAGTCGTCGGGGAATGCGGCGAGGATCTCCTCTCGCTCCATCACCCCGACCGGCACCCCGAGCACGAGCGCGACGCGCCACACCCCGGAGGGAACGGTCGACCAGGCCGCGACATGCGCGGCACGCACCGCCCAGCGCGGGGGCGGCGGGACCGGCGGCCGGGCCGGCGGCGGCATGCGGGATTCGAGCGGGGCGGGATCTGTCGTCACGACCCGAACCTCTCGCACCGCCGGGCCCGGCACGTCGTACCGCGTGATGATCCACCTCCCCCACACGGGGGGTACGGCCCCTCCCGGCCCCGGCCCCGCCCTCAACCGAACGGCGTTGGGCCTAGAGGAGCAGCTTGAAGCCCTCATGGCTGCACGCGAAGCCCAGCGAGCCGTAGAAGCGGTGCGCGTCCTCGCGCTGCTTGTTACTGGTCAGCTGCACCAGCGCGCAGCCCCGCGTGCGGGCCCGTGCGACCGCGCGTTCCATCAGGGCGCGGCCGAGTCCGCCGCCGCGCCGGTCCGCGCGGATTCTCACCGCCTCGATCAGGGCCCGCTCGGCTCCGCCTTTGCCGAGCCCGGGGATGTAGGTCACCTGGAGGCAGCCCACCACGGTGTCGTCGACCAGGACCAGGAGTTCGTTGCGCGGATCGGCGGCAATCGCCGCGAAGGCGCGCTCGTACACCTCCCCGACCACGACGGAGGCCGGGTCCACCGTCTTCTCCTCGTCAGCGAGCAGGGCGAGCACAGCAGGCAGATCGGCTCGGGTCGCCGGTCGCAGCGTGAGTGCACGCTCAGGGACAGGAGCGGGGGCGGGGGCGGAAGGATCGGGCACGGGAGCAGGGGCGGCGAACACGGCACCGACCTTAACGCCCCACTCGCACCTGCCGACGGCTGACCGGGGCGACCACGTCGACGACCCCGCGGGTCACCGCACCTGCGCCTCCACCAGCGCGGATACCAGGCGCGTCATGGCGGCGCGCGGGTCGGGTGCGCCCGGCCAGCCGGTCATCAGGAGGTGGTGGGCGGTGCCGACGACAGCGAGGGCCACGGTGGGTGAATCGACGGCCTCCGCCACCCGGCCGAGCCGCCGCTCGGCCTCCAGATAGCCGGTGACGGCCTCCTGGATCGCCGCGAAGCCGGGGGCCCCTTCCGCCAGGGCCTCGCGGATGCGCAGCGCGGCGGCTGGGCGGGTCACGGCCAGGCCCGAGATGGCGGGACCGCCGGATTCGAACAGCGCGAAGGTGACGGCCTCAAGGTTCCGGGCCACCGCGCCCTGACCGACCAGCCCGGACAGTTCCCGCGCCTTCGCCGCCGTCCGCGCGAACCGGTCGAGGCAGAGCTCGGCCACGAACTCGTCGAGACCCGCGAAATGCGCGTGCAGCAGCCCCTTGGCGCAGCCCGCCTCGGCCGTGACGGACCGGCTGGTGAGCGCGCCGGGCCCGCCCCTTTCCACGACGCGCTCGGCGGCCGCGAACAGTCTCTCGCGTACGTCCGGTGTCGCCACTCCGCGCGGAGACATGGCCCCTCTTCCCTTCCGTCCTGGTCATCCCGGTCGCCCGGGTTGCCCTTGGTCGCCCTCAAGGAGCGCATCCCCTCGATCGTAGCGGTGATTGCCAGTTTGGGCGTGTGCCCATACTGTTTGGGCACACGCCCATTCTCAGTCGCCCAACACCGGAGGCCACCCGTGTCAGTCATCGTCAACACCCAGCAGGCGCAGGCCTGGAACGGTCCCGAGGGCGCCCACTGGGCCCGCACTCAGGACCGCTGGAACGCCGTGAACGAGGGCTTCAACGAGCGGCTCCTCGACGCCGCGGGCATCACCGGGGACCACCGTGTCCTCGACCTCGGCTGCGGTTCCGGGCAGACCACGCGCCTCGCCGCGCTCCGGGCGCCCCAGGGGTATGCGCTGGGCCTCGACCTCTCCGGCCCGATGCTGGCCGAGGCTCGGTCCCGCGCCGAGCGGGAAGGCTCCACCAACGTCTCCTTCGCGCAGGGCGACGCGCAGGCACACCCTTTTGAGGCAGGCACGTTCGACGCGGCGATCAGCCGTTTCGGGGTGATGTTCTTCGCCGACCCCGTGGCGGCCTTCGACAATGTCGCCCGGGCACTGCGGCCGGGCGGGCGCCTGGCGTTCGTCTGCCCGGCCGATGCCACGCTCAACGAGTGGGTGACGGCGATGGAGTCACTGCGCGACTTCCTGCCCCTCGGCGACTTCGGGCGACCGGGGCTGCCTGGCATGTTCTCGTTGGCCGCCCCGGACCGCGTCCGCGACATCCTCACAGCAGCCGGATTCACCGCGATCACCATCACCCAGGCTCAGGCGTACGGGACATGGGGGCAGGGCGCGGAGGACGCGGCGGAGTTCTTGCTGGCGACGGGGCCCGGCCGCCACCTGATGGGGCAGGCCGGCTCCAGGGCACAGGACGCCGCCCGCCGGACTCTGACGGACCATCTGCGCACCTACGGGGCGGCGGACGGAACGGTCCGGCTGCGCAGCACATCGTGGCTGGTCAGGGCAGAGCGACCGGCGGGCCCGGCGGGCACTCCCTAAGGTGCGACCAGGGGGAGACCGGCCGCGCGCCACAGGTCACGGAAACCATCGCCCGCCGTGCCCGACGAGCCCGCCTCCCCCTCCTCCGCCGTACACCACACCTGTACCGCCGCCCCGGCCCCCGCATCCGCATCCGCATAGGCATCCAACTCCCCACCCGTGGCCAGGGGGTCCCAACCCGGGTCGCCGTGGGTGGCGAAGGACGACCAGGCACGCATCATGCGTCGTGACAGCCCCTCGTCGGCCTCGCCGGGCGGGCCGCCGAGGAGGAAGTGGACGCTCTCCTCGTGGAGGTTGCCGAAGGCGAACGGGATGTCCGCGCAGTGCCAGGCGCGGACGCGCTGTCCCCGGCCGCCCCGGCGGCGGTCGAAGCGGGCGAGGTGGGCCCGGCCGCCCGCCCGGGCGTGGGCCTCGGCGAGGCGGGTGCTGTACTCGGCGAACAGCAGGTCGGAGTAGAGGGACAGATAGACGTCGAGCACGGGGGCATCCGGCAGGCGGTCGCGGTAGCCCTCGGCCAGCGACGACGGGAGCCCGAAGTCGGCGGCGAAAACGGCCAGTCGGCCTTCCGTGGCGACCTTCGCGCTGCTGCCGACCGCGTCCAGGAGCCAGTACTCCTCCGTGGTGTGACAGACCAGCAGCTCCACATCGCCGCCCGCCCCTGCCGCCAGTGCCTCCAGCGGGTCGGCGGTGAGCAGGACGCCGTCGGTGACCGGGCCGTAGATCGCGGGGTCGTAGTGGCGCTGCCCCGAGCCGGGGTCCTGCCGGTAGCGGTCGACGACCCGGTCCGATGCGGCGACCAGGGTGCGCGGCGCGGCCGCGAGCAGTCCGGCGGCGGTGGCGGGGACCCCCGCCGCGGCGGCGACCTCGGCGGTGGTGCGGGCCGCCTGCTCCACCGACGCGCAGGCGTTGACGGCGCTGTGCAGGACGGCGCGGCGGAACAGGCCGTGCGCCCGGTCCGCCACCGCCAGGCAGGCCGCCGATGTGGCGCCCGAGGACTGCCCGGCCACCGTGACCCGCTCGGGAGAGCCGCCGAACTCGGCGATGTTGTCGCGCACCCATTCCAGGGCGGCGATCTGGTCGAGCAGTCCCCGGTTGTCGGGGAAGGGTGCGCTGCCGTCGGCGGCGGGGACGTGGCCGAACCCCTCGAAGCCGAGACGGCTGTTGAGGGTGACGACAACGAGCCCCCAGGCCGCGAGTGCGGTGCCGTCGAAGTCGGGCTGGGCCGAGGAGCCGAAGACGTACGCACCGCCGTGGATCCAGACCAGCACGGGGAGGTCCCCGGGGCCGTCGGCGGGCGTCCAGATGTTCAGCGTGAGGATGTCCTCGTCACCGGGCGACCAGACCGGTGCACCGGGCAGCTCGGCCGACTGGGGAGCCACGGGCCCGAACGCGGTGCAGTCGCGTACCCCGTCCCAGGGCTCCGGCGGATGCGGTTCCCGGAACCGGAGGGCGCCGAACGGCGGGGCCGCGTACGGGAGGCCGCGTACGGCCACGATCCCCCGGTCCCGGGCGGCACGCCGTCCCCGTACCCGCCCTGCCTCCGTCGTGAAGACGTCCACCCGTGCAGCTCCCTGTCGTTCGCCCGCCGACCCGGCGTTCGGGCCCGGCCGGGCCAGCTTCCCAGGTCACCCGGCTGCCGCACCAACACCTTGATCGTCACGATTGACGCATCGGTGGTGTTAATCGCCCCGGCGGTACGGAAGGTGCGGAGCACTGCTCCGTACCGCCGGGGCGGGCCCGGCAGGGTGCCCGGGCCGCTCCCCGCCCCGGCTATCCGCCGGTCAACTCGCGCACGGTGGCCATGTCGCTGAACGGCAGCAGCACGCCCTCGGCACTCTGGTGCGGTTCGCTGCCCTTGCCCGCGATGAGCACGATGTCGTCCGGGCCCGCCTCCGCCAGGGCGGCGGCGATGGCCTGGCGGCGGTCGGTGTGCCGCTCGTACGGCGTCCCGGTCGACGCGATGCCCGGCGCGATCTGGTCGAGGATCGCCTCGGGGTCCTCGTAGCGCGGGTTGTCCGAGGTGAGGACGCACAAGTCGGAGTGGGTGCCCGCGATGGTGCCCATCTCGGCACGCTTGGTGGTGTCGCGGTCGCCGCCGCAGCCGAAGACGGTGATCACCCGGCCCTGGGCGAAGCCCCGGATCGTGGTGAGAACCTTGCTGAGGGAGTCCGGCGAGTGGGCGTAGTCCACGATCACCGAGGTGCCCGCAGGGGTGCGGAGCCGTTCGAAGCGGCCGGGGATCTGCGGCATCCGCTCCAGGGCGTCCACCAGCCCGGTCAGGCCATGGCCCAGGAGGTGGCACGCGGCCAGCGTCGCCAGCGCGTTGGAGACCGAGAACCGCCCGGGCGAGGGGATCGCCGCCGGGTACTTGCGGCCGTCGTGGTGCAGGGTGAACCGGGTACCCGAAGCGTCCACGGCGAGGTCGCTCGCACGGTAGTCGGCATCGCCGTCCAGCGCGTACGTGGTCACCGCGTCGGGCATCAGGTCACGGATCCCGGCGCCCACCGGGTCGTCGGCGTTGATCACGGCGCGGCGGCACAGGCCCTGGAAGAGGCGGAGTTTGGCGTCCCGGTAGTTCTCCATGGTGCCGTGGTCGTCGAGGTGGTCCTGGGTCAGGTTGGTGAAGACGCCGACATCGATGAACGTACGGTCCAGACGGTGCGTCAACAGGCCCATCGACGTGGCCTCCAGGACGACGCTGCCGGCGGACCGGTCACGCATGTACCCCAGCAGGTACTGGAGATCGGGCGATTCCGGGGTGGTGAGCACCGAGGGCGGCATCGGGATGGACTCGTCCCCGATACGGCTCCCCGCGGTGCCGATCACGCCGACCCGTGCGCCCTCGGCGAGGCGGAGCACCGACTCGGTCATGTACGAGACGGACGTCTTGCCGTTCGTCCCGGTGATGGCGATGAGGTCCATCGCCCGGCCCGGTTCCCCGTGGTAGCGGGAGGCGACGACCGCCGCGGCCCGGCGGGCGTCGGGGACACGTACGGCGCAGGCGTCTCCCACGGCCGCGGGAAGGGGTGGTGCCTCTTCGTCGACCAGGACGGCGACCGCGCCGCGTGCGACCGCCGGCGCGACGGCCTCGGGGCCGCCGGCGGCATGGCCGGGTACCGCGACGTAGACGGAGCCGGGGGTGACCCGGTCCACGTCGAACGTCGTTCCGGCGGTGACGTCCGTGCGCTCCGGGGTTCCCTGGAGCACATGGTGGTCCTGCCCGGCCAGTAGGTCGCTCAGCTTCACGATGATCCCTTCGAGTGCGGCGCGGCCCCGGTCGTGCGGCCGTCGCCGGGAAGCGGCCCGGGCGGGTGCGCCGTGGGCCGCGTGATGCTGTGGAGCCGATGGTTGGATCTCGCGTCCGGCGCGTGCCGGTGCGGCGGTGTCTCCGGTGCTCGGCGGGCCGGAGGCGGTGGTGTTCGGGTGCGTGGTGGGGCGGAGGACCGGGGCGGAGTTGCCGTGGTCCACGAACGCCGGATGCGGCCGGATGCCGCCGAATGTCAGCGGAAGCCGCCGACCGGAATCGCTGCGAAGAACGCTAGCCGTGGCCGTGCAGTGCCGTACGCCCCGTCCCGGGCGCCGCGTCGGCGGGCGCCGGTGGCGCGGCCGCGCGGGAGACGGCCGGGGGCAGCGCGGAAGCGGCCCGGTGCGGGCGGCACTCCATCGGCTCTGCGCTACGTCCCATGCGCCGAGTGTACGTGCGGTGGGAAGCCCCCCGGTCCGGCTCCGGATCGCCCCACGCTCCTGCGGCCCGGCACGAGGCGAGCGGCCCGGTGGCCCGGAACGCCCCAGCCTCCTCTGCCCCGCCCTGCGCTGCTCTGCTCTGCCCCCCAGGGCTGGTCTGCTCTGCCGCTGAACAGTCCGTGAACCGGCAGCAGAGCGGCCACGCACGCCCGCGACCTGCGGACGGACCCGCTCCCGGCGCTCTCGCCGCCCGCCGGATACCGATCTTCCCTTTGCGGCCGGAGCAGGACCGGAGTGGAATTGCGTACAGGGGACAGTGGTTCTCCCGAGGAAAGGACGCACCATGAGCGACACCGACTGGGGGGACGACGTCTACCAGCCCCAGGAACAGCCCGAGGCTTCCGACCCCGATGAGCAGCTCGGCGCCGAGGACACGCTCATGGATCCTTCCGGCACCGGTGACCCCCTCGACGAGGGGTATTCGCCGCCGGACCGGCCGTGGGCGGTCGAGGGCCGCGGCACCACCGCGGCCGAAGGCCTCACGGGCGAATCCCTGGAGGCCCGGCTGACCCGTGAGCTGCCCGAGCCCGACGGATTTCCGGGCGACGGCGTGGGCGATCTGGTGGGCGGGGACGGCGAGCTCTGGGACGGCGAGGTGGGCGTCGTACGTGCCGGGCGGCTGACCCAGCAGGCCGACGGGAGTGTTCCGGCCACCCTCACCGCCAGCGATGTGGGCATCGACGGCGCGGCGGCCTCCGCCGAGGAAGCGGCCATGCACGTCATCCCCGACCCGGCGGAGGAGGACTCGCTCATCGACGGCGATGCGCTGCCCGGCCCCAGTGGTACGGCCTCCTCGCCCTCGCCCTGAGCCCACCCCCGGGCTCCGCACCCTGAACGCCGCCGCCCCCCGCTCCGTACCCCCTGCGAACGCACAGCACACACCGTGTGTACGGCTTGCCCACCGCGTACCTCAGCACCGCACACACCCCTGATCCCCCAGGAGCACACAGATGAGCGGCACCGCCCGGATCGGCGTCACCGGACTCGCGGTCATGGGCCGCAACCTCGCCCGGAACTTCGCGCGCAACGGTTTCACCGTCGCCGTGCACAACCGCACGGCTTCCCGGACCGACGCCCTGGTCGAGGAGTTCGGCGACGAGGGCACGTTCGTCGCGGCGCACACCCCCGAGGAGTTCGTCGCCGCTCTGGAGCGGCCCCGGCGGCTGGTGATCATGGTGAAGGCCGGTCGGCCCACCGACGCGGTGATCGGGGAGTTCGCGCCGCTGCTGGAGGAGGGCGACGTCATCATCGACGGCGGGAACGCCCACTTCGAGGACACCCGGCGCCGCGAACGGGAGCTGCGCGAGCTCGGCATCCACTTCGTGGGGGCGGGGATCTCCGGCGGCGAGGAGGGCGCGCTCAACGGGCCCAGCATCATGCCGGGCGGCTCGGCGGAGTCCTACGCATCGCTGGAGCCGCTGCTGGAGAAGATCGCCGCGCAGGCGAAGGACGGCACACCGTGCACCGCGCATATCGGCCCCGACGGCGCCGGGCACTTCGTGAAGATGGTCCACAACGGCATCGAGTACGCCGACATGCAGCTGATCGCCGAAGCCTACGACCTGCTGCGCTCCGTGGGCGGCTACTCCCCCACGCAGATCGCGGACGTCTTCCGCACCTGGAACACCGGGCGGCTCGACTCGTACCTCATCGAGATCACGGCGGAGGTCCTCGCCCATACGGACGCGGCGACCGGCGCACCCTTCGTCGACATCGTGCAGGACCGGGCCGAGCAGAAGGGGACCGGGCGCTGGACCGTACAGATCGCGCTCGACCTCGGTGTTCCGGTCTCCGGGATCGCCGAGGCGGTCTTCGCCCGGTCGCTTTCCGGCCACGCCGATCTGCGGGAGGCCGCCCGAGGTCTGCCGGGGCCCGCGCCGGAGCCGCTGAAGGGGGCGGAGGCCGCGGCCTTCGCGGACCGGGTCGAGCAGGCCCTGTACGCCTCCAAGGTCGTCTCGTACACGCAGGGCTTCCACCAGATCCGGGCGGGCAGCGAGGCGTACGACTGGGGCATCGACCCCGGTGCGGTGGCGGCGATCTGGCGGGCGGGCTGCATCATCCGGGCGGCGTTCCTGGACCGCATCAGGGCGGCCTACGACACCCGGCCCGACCTGGTGAGCCTGCTGTCGGACGAGGAGTTCGGCCGGGAGATCGGCGCGGCCCAGGACGACTGGCGGTCGGTGGTCGCCGAGGCGGTGCGCCAGGGCGTGCCGACGCCGGGGTTCGCCGCCGCACTGGCGTACTACGACGGGTTGCGCGCGGAGCGACTGCCCGCGGCGCTCACCCAGGGGCAGCGGGACTTTTTCGGGGCGCACACCTACCGGCGTACGGACCGGGAGGGGTCGTTCCACACGCTCTGGGGCGGCGACCGGTCCGAGGTCGGGGCCGGCTGAGGCCGCCCGGGGCGCTCCCCCGGCCGGGCCACCCGGGGTGCGGGCGGGGGCGGGACGTGGGTTAGTTGCTGCGAGCCCAGTTCGCCGCCGTCCGTTCGGTCCCCTTCGTTCGGCGTCGTCCATTCGGTGCCGTCCCGTTCGTCGCCGTCCGTACACCCCGCCTGTTCACCCCCGCCTGTTCCCCGTCCAGTGGAGTGCGCGCATGCCCGACGCCGTCCCCGATCCCGTCTCCGTCCAGCCCGTCGTGGCGCCGGTGACCAACGCGGCGCTCTTCCTGGTCGGCACGATCGAGCCGGGCGGCGAGAGCGCCGTGCGGGACGTGCTGCCGGATCTCGCGGCCGTGGCGCGTTCGCTCGGCTTCCGGTATCCGGACTCCGGGCTCGCCTGTGTGACCGGCTTCGGCTCCACCGCCTGGGACCGGCTCTTCGACGGGCCGCGCCCCGCGCGCCTGCACCCGTTCCGGGAGCTGCGGGGCCGCCTTCACCACGCCCCGGCGACCCCGGGCGACGTGCTGCTGCACATCCGGGCCGAGCGGATGGACCTCTGCTACGAGTGGGCCGCCCAGCTGCTCGACAAGCTGGACGGGGCCCTGCGGATCGTGGACGAGACGCACGGCTTCCGCTATCTCGACCACCGGGACCTGCTCGGATTCGTGGACGGTACGGAGAACCCGGTGGGCGAGGAGGCGCGTGCGGCGGCGCTCGTCGGTGTGGAGGACGACCCGGACTTCGGGGGCGGCAGTTACGTCGTCGTACAGAAGTACCTGCACGACCTCAAGGCCTGGAACGCGCTCTCCGTCGAGGAGCAGGAGCGGGTCATCGGTCGTACCAAGCTCGACGACGTGGAGTTCCCCGACGAGGAGAAGCCCGCCGACTCCCACCTCTCGCTCAACACCATCACCGATCCGGACGGCACCGAGCGCGACATCCTGCGGGCGAACATGCCGTTCGGGAACTTCGGGCAGGGCGAGTTCGGCACGTACTTCATCGGGTACGCGGCAGACCCCGACGTCACCGAGCGGATGCTGCGCAACATGTTCCTCGGTGATCCGCCCGGGACGCACGACCGCATCCTCGACTTCTCCACGGCGGTCACCGGTTCCCTCTTCTTCGCCCCCCGCGCCGACTTCCTCGACGCCCCGCCGCCCCTGCCCGCCCCGGACCGCTCCGCCGACCTGCCGGAACCGGTGCCCGCACCGGTCCGGCAGGAGCCGGTCACGGCCGGGCCGGACCATGGTTCGCTGCGTATCGGCAGCCTGCAAGAAAGCGCCCAGTGATGAACAACCTGCACCGCGAACTCGCACCGGTCACGCCCGCCGCCTGGGACGAGATCGAGGAGGAGGCCCGGCGTACGTTCCGCCGTCATGTCGCGGGCCGCCGCGTCGTCGACGTCTCCGATCCGGACGGCCCGACGCTGGCCGCGGTCGGAGACGGCCATCTGCGCGACATCGATCCGCCCACGCCGGACGTACTGGCCCGGGCTCGTACGTCGATGCCGGTCATCGAGTGGCGGGTGCCGTTCACTGTGACCCGGCAGGCCGTGGACGACGTGGAGCGCGGTTCGGCCGACAGCGACTGGCAGTCCGTCAAGGACGCGGCGCGCACCTGTGCGTTCGCCGAGGACATGGCGATCATCGACGGCTACGCCTCGGCCGGGATCACCGGTCTGCGGGACGGTTCCTCGCACGACCCGCTGCCGCTGCCCGCCGACGCCCGGGACTATCCGGTGGCGGTCAGCCAGGCGGTGACACGGTTGCGGCTGGCCGGAGTGGACGGACCGTACCGGCTGCTGCTGGGCGCGGACGCGTTCACGGAGGCCGCCGAGACGTCCGACCACGGGTATCCGGTCAAGACCCATCTGAGCCGCCTGGTGGACGACGAGATCCTCTGGGCTCCCGCGGTCAAGGGCGGGGTGCTGCTGTCCACCCGGGGCGGTGACTTCGAACTCCGCCTGGGCCAGGACTTGTCGATCGGCTATGCGGACCACGACGCCACCAGCGTCCACCTCTACTTCCAGCAGGCGTTCACCTTCCGGATGCTGACACCGGAGGCCGCGGTCGGCCTGATCGCCTGAGCGCGGGCGAACGACGGGAGACGGACCAGGGGCGACGGGCGACGGGCGACGGGCGACGGGCGACGGGCGACGGGCGACGGGCGACGGGCGACGGGGCATGGAACATGGGTCATGGGAAAGCGGGGCAGCCATCCGGGATTCTGACCGTATGACGCAGACGCCTTCGGCACACCCCGCGCACCCCGGCCCGACACCACCCTCCTCCTCCCGGCCCTCCCGGTCCTCGCGGTCCTCCCGGTTCGACGCCGCTGTCCGGGCGGCCGTCGGACAGGGGCTGCTGAGCGAGACCGGGCCGGTCGCCGGGTTCATCGACACGGACGGGGTGCGCGCCTCCGTGGCCGCCCTGCACGGCGCCTTCGCCCGTACGCCCGGTGTGCTGCACACGTTCGCGGCCAAGGCCTGCTCGCTCATCCCGGTGCTGCGGCTGCTCGCCGACTGCGGCATGGGCTGCGAGGTGGCGAGCCCGGGTGAGCTGCGGCTCGCGGTGGAGGCGGGATTCGCCCCGGCCTCCATCGTGCTGGACTCCCCCGCCAAGACCCGCGAGGAGATCCGGCTGGCGCTCGCCCTGGGCGTGGCGGTGAACGCGGACAGCATCGACGAGCTGCGCCGCATCGACTCCCTGCGGAACCGGGGCACTTCCTCCGTACTCGGGCTCCGGGTCAATCCGCAGGTGGGCGGCGGCTCCATCGGGCCGATGAGTACGGCGACGGACACCGCGAAGTTCGGGGTGGCGCTGCGCGACGCGGGAGCCCGCGAGGCCGTGGTCCGTGCCTTCCGGGACCGCCCGTGGCTGACCCGGCTGCACACCCATGTCGGCTCCCAGGGCTGTCCGTTGGAGCTGATCGCGGCCGGAGTGGCCCGGACGTACGAGCTGGCCGACGAGATCAACGCGACGCTCGGGACCCGGCAGGTGACCAGCCTGGACATCGGCGGCGGCCTGCCGGTCAACTTCGCCGACGACACGGTACGCCCCACCTACGCCGACTACGTGGCGGCCCTCACCGAGGCCGCGCCCGGCCTCTTCTCCGGGCGCTATGGGCTGGTCACCGAGTTCGGCCGGTCGCTGCTCGCGAAGAACGGGTTCATCGGGGCCCGGGTGGAGTACACGAAGGACGCCGGGGGCCGCCGGATCGCGCTCACCCACGCCGGGGCGCAGACCGCCACCCGTACCGTGTTCATGCCCGACGACTGGCCGCTGCGGATCGGCGCGTTCGGCCCGGACGGCGCGCCCAAGGACGGTCCGCCGCTGGCGCAGGACATCGCGGGTCCGTGCTGCTTCGCGGGGGACGTGGTGGCGTACGGGAGGGAGCTCCCGGAGCTGGCCGAGGGCGATGTGGTCGTGCTGTACGACACGGGGGCGTACTACTTCTCCACCCCGTGGGCGTACAACAGCCTGCCGCGGGCCGCGGTGTACGGATTCCGGAGGGGCGGGCCGGACGGGCCGGTGGCCTTCGCGACGGTACGGGACGCGCAGTCGATGGACGCGATCGCGACGGAGAGCGGTCTCGCGCACGCGGACGCACTGGTCGGCGTACGGGGCGGCGGTCCGGCCGATCAGGGGCGGTCCAGCTGAGCCTCACCGCCGACGGACACGCCGTCACCGCCCGGGCAGCTGAGACGCCTGCTCGACGTATCGCTCGCCCCATCGACGTTCGCGGAGGAGCAGTCATGACCTCGACGACCCACCTCAACGGACAGATCATCGGCCGGGCGCACTACGCCACCCGGGCCCTGCTGGAAGGCCTGCTGACCACGAAGGGCACGACGTTCCACGAGGCGGTGGCGCTCAACGCGGTCGCCGACCGGGACGGGGAGGCCGACCCCGCCGCCCTGGTGGAGCGGATGACGGGCACGCTGAAGGTCGATGCCGCGACGGCCGGGGCGGTGCTGGCCGCACTGACGGCGGCCGGGCTGCTCAGGGAACTGCCTGGCGAGGGCGCCCGCCTCGGGCTCACCGAGGCGGGCCGGGGGCTCCAGGCCGGCATCGCGACCGGGACCGCGGAGCTCGCCGCCCGGCTCTACGGGGACCTGCCCGCCGAGGACCTGGCCGCGGCGGCACGGGTGCTGAACGCCGTCACCGAACGCGCGAACGAGGCCCTGGCGACCACCTGAAGGCCGACCGGCGGGCTTCCGGCCCCGCCCTCACGTCCCCGCGGGCTGGGGCTCCGGCTCCGGCTCCGGTACGGGTTCCGGGCCGGGCGGCTGCGGGATCGGGTCCGGCGCCGGACCGGGCGGCACGGGCGCGGGCCCCGGCGGCACCGGGGGCGGGCTCGGTACCGGGGTGGGCGGACCGGGCACGGGCGGAGGCGTCGGCGCGGGCGGTACGGGGTCGGGGTACGGGTGGGTCATTCGGTCCTCCACAGCGACACGAAACGGACAGATGGAGCTTCCCTCCACCGTCTCCCGGTGCGGCTGCCCGCGCCTGCCGAGTCCACACATGGGCGGAGCGGCGTCACTCAGAACAGCTCACGGTGGCTCCTGAGCTGCCGCTCCGCCTCCCGGACCAGATCCGCCGGCGCCTCGGGCGCCTCATCGGGGTGGCGCTGGGCCCACTTCGCCGCGTAGGGGCAGAGCGGCACGACGGGCACGCTCTCGCGGGCGGCCAGGGCGTAGAACTCCCGGACGAGCGCCCCGGCGATGCCCTTGCCCTCACGCTCGGGACGGACGACCGTGTGCACGGCCACCAGCGCGCCGGGGGCGGGCTCCATGACGAAGTACGCGATGCTCCCGGCGGGTGTGCCGTCCTCGTAGGCCACCAGGCTGCCGCGCTCCCGGTCGTCCCTGATCTCCACCGGCGTGTTCTCCGCCATGGCTGCCGCTCCCTCGCTCGTTGGGCCCGGACGTCGCCCGTCCGGGGGCCCGGACGTCGCCCGTCCGGGGGTGCGGGCGCCCGGCTCAGCCGCCCGCGACGACGGCCTGCGGGCTCCGCTCCGTACGGGTCCCGGGCACCGGTGCCGAGGCGTCGGAGCCGAGCTCCACGATCCGGTTGTCCGCGTCCACGTGCACGACCCGCGGCACGAGGGCCCGGGCCTCCGCGTCGTCGACCTGCGCGTAGCTGATCAGGATGACCAGGTCACCGGGGTGCACGAGGTGCGCGGCGGCACCGTTGATCCCGATGACACCGGAGCCGCGCTCGCCCTCGATGACATACGTCTCCAGACGGGCGCCGTTGTCGATGTCAACGATATGGACCAGCTCGCCGGGCAGCAGGTCGGCGGCGTCCATCAGGGCGGCGTCGATGGTCACGGAACCGACGTAGTGCAGGTCGGCCTGGGTGACGGTGGCCCGGTGGATCTTGGACTTGAACATGGTGCGCAGCATTCTGAACTCCTAGAAGACGGCTCCCTGCCGGCTTTCTGCAGGTCAAGGGCGTTCTTCACTGTACATCGGCACGTGTCAAATCGAAGATCGTTCGCAGGTAGCGGTCGTTCTCGTACTCGACGGGTGGGACGCGGCCCGCGACCCGGCGTCCGAGCGGCGGATCGACTCGCCTCGAATGTTCGGGTGTTGGTCGCGGTCGCGCTGTCAAAGAGCCATCCCCAAGGCGTCCAGGACGAGTCGGGTCTCCTTCGATGTGGAGGCGGGTCAGCCGACGCTGCAACGAGTCGCTCCGGCTGCCGAAGACCCACCGCTGCCGTCAACGGCGCAGGAGCAGGACGTGCCCCGGCGCGTCCGGCCCCCGCGTGGACGTACGCAGGGGCCGGCCCGGAGAACGGTGACAAGCGAGGGGGCGCCGGAAGGCCGATTTCCCGCCGCGACGCCGGCGGGGGCCGGACGCCTCTCGGCTACGGTCCCGCGGTGTACGAGGGGAAGGGACCGGTCACGTCGTGTACTGCGAGTTGAGGCGTACGTATCCCTCGGTCAGGTCGCAGCCGTACACGGTGAACCGTCCCTCTCCGATGCCCAGGTCGATGCCGATGACCACCTCGTCGGCGGCCTTGAGGTAGGCGGCCACCGAATCGCGGCGCTCGTCCTCGTCGGCTCCGGGAGGGTAGACGCCGATGTCGCCGAAGCGCACGGCAACACGTTCCGGAAGGATGTCCGTGTCCTCCTGGCACTTTCCGATCGCCATCACGACCCGACCCCAGTTGGGGTCCGCGCCGTGGACGGCCGTCTTGACCAGCGGGGAGTTCACCACGGCCTTGCCGACACGCTTGGCCTGCGCCTCGTCGCGCGCGCCCTCGACCTCGACCTGGATCAGTGTGGATGCGCCCTCGCCGTCGGAAGCGATCATCTTCACCAGCCCCAGCGCGACCGACAGCAGGGCCTGCTCGAACTCCTCGGGATCGACCGGCCCCGCCAGGGCGTTCGAGAAGATCGCAGCCGAATCGGACGTGGAGGTGTCGGTGTCGATGGACACGGCGTTGAACGTGATGTCCATGACGCGCTTGAACACCGCCGCCAGCGTCTCCTCGTCCAGTTCGGCATCGGTGGCGAAGAACGTGAGCAGGGTCGCCATATCGGGTTCGATCATTCCGACGCCCTTGGCGATGCCGGTCAGGGTCGCTTCGCCGATCCGCGCGCTGAGGAACTTCGGCCGGGTGTCGGTGGTCATGATCGCCCGAGCGGCCGCAGTCATGTCGCGCGGCTCACCGGCAGGCGGCCACGTGAGCCCGTTCAGGTGGTCGAGGATCTGCGGCATGGGGTACTGGCGGCCGATGACCCCGGTGGAGGCGACCAGCAGCTCGGACGGTGCGATGCCGAGGGCGCGTGCGGTGGAATCCCGTACCGCGGTGGCGTTCCGGGACCCCTCCACTCCCGTGGCCACGTTGGCGTTGCGGGCGATGACGACCACGCCGCGCGCCCTTCCGTCGGCCGCCGCGTC
The DNA here is from genome assembly GCF_031760065.1 of Streptomyces durocortorensis. Taxonomy (NCBI): domain Bacteria; kingdom Bacillati; phylum Actinomycetota; class Actinomycetes; order Kitasatosporales; family Streptomycetaceae; genus Streptomyces; species Streptomyces sp. C11-1. The sequence goes on along the minus strand of NZ_CP134500.1, from coordinate 6,853,581 downwards.
ACGCGAGAGCGTCACGGAAGGGCCGGCGAACCTGGACCGGGTGAAGACCGCTGCGGAGCGGGCCGGTACGTCCGAGGCGATGATGCACAGGTCATCGCGCCCGTCGTCCTCGATTCCGACCGGCGCGGTGTGAATGGTGAACCCGCGGGGTACCGCACCATGCATGAAAGTCCTCGATTCGTAACATGTGGGGATGTGGACGGCGTAGGCGAGCGGTGGACGGGAAGCCGGTGGCCCGCCGCCCGCGTCCTTGGTACCAGAACCTCTCGTGAGGCGTGCCCCTGGACTCCGTTGGACTCCGTTCACTCTGTCAGTTGTCGTCCGCCCCGCCCGCGGCGGGCGGGGCGGTGTCCGCGACCGACAGCACCGCGTAGTCGTACATACCGTAGGCCGGTGACATGACGACGTTGGCGGCCCTCGCACCCCTGAACACGACGGACTTGACGTACATGTAGGGGCACATGACGGCCTCGTCCATGGCTGCGCGGTCCACGGCCGCCCAGATCCTCGCGCGTTCCTGCTCGTCGCGCGTCGCCGCGCCGGCGTCGAGCAGTGCGTCGATCCGGGCAGAGGCCAGCTCTCCGAGGTTCTGGTTCCCCGTCTCCTTGATCGCCCGCGAGTCGGCGATCTGCTGGAGGAAGCCGTAGCCGTCGGGGAAGTCGGCGGCCCAGCCGAACATGACGATTCCGATCTCGTGCTTCCGTACGAACTCGGGGACCCCGACCGCCTTGGTGAAGTAGTCACCGGAGGTGAACGGAACCACCTCGGCTCGTATACCGACGCGGGCCAGCCCGTCCGAAAGGGCGAGAGCGGCGTTCCACTCCTTGGTGCGGTCCTCCCGCGCGGCGATCCTGGTGGCGAACCCGTCGGGGCGGCCGGCCAGAGCCAGTTCGCGTTCGGCCGCCTCCAGGTCCCCCGTCCCCCCGGGGCCGACCGGGTAGCGGTCGAAGGGTTCGTGTCCCACCACGGACGAGGGCAGCAGGGTGGTGGCGATCTCGCCGGCGGGGCCGCCTCCGTAGGCGGCGAGCATCGACGCCTTGTCGGTGGCGTACTGCACGGCACGCCTGGCGTGGATGTTCGCCAGCGGGCCGATGTTCCGGTTGATGCAGTAGAGCCACACGAATCCCGTGCGGGGGTTGTCGACCTGCCGCATCAGGTCCTGGTCGGCCAGGAGGCGTGCCTGGGTCCCGGGCTGTACCCCGACGCCGGCGAGGTCGATGTCGGCCTCCCCCTCGACCAGCATGCGGTCGACCTCCTGTCCGCTCACCCCGAGCCGGACCGTGATGCGGTCCGGAAGGGCCGTGCGTACGGGATCGGTTGCGCAGGCCCAGTGCGGATTGCGGCCGAGGACGAGTTCTGTCCCTGGTGTGTACGAGTCGATGCGGTACGGGCCCGAGGACACGGGGTGGCGGCGGTACCCGGGAAGGTCGTCGTGCTCGCGCGGCACCGGGATCGTGGTGGGAAGCGCTGCGAGGTAGTCGAACGCGGCGAACGGCTCGCGCAGGTGGAAGACCACGGTGCGGTCGTCCGGTGTCTCGACCCCCTCCGGCCCGGTGAGGTACTGGCGGAGGTACGCGGGCCCCCCGCGCGTGACGGGGTCCCCGTACACCTCCTCGGGGTAAGCGGCGCGCAGCACCGCGTACTTCACGTCCCGGGACGTGACGGGGGTGCCGTCCTCGAAGCGGATTCCCTCGCGCAGCCGGTAGGTCCAGGTGCGCGAGTCGTCCGATGCGCGACCGAGTTGCTCCGCCAGGTCCGGTACGAGGCTGGAACCGCCCTTGCCGTCAGTGGCGTAGCCGACGAGCGGGCGTCCGATGAGCCGGATGAAGTTCCACGTGTACGCGTAGTAGGTGTCGGCGGGGTCCAGGGAGTCGAAGTCGTCGGTGCGGACGTACCTGAGGGTGCCGCCACGTCGGTCGGACGGATTCACGATCCCGTGTGAGGTCGTGTGGGATGCCACGGTGTTGTCAGCGCCCTTCGTGTCGAGCGGATGGTGCGGGGTTCCTGGATCCGTCTAGCGGTCCAGCGCTACGTCCGGCCGGCCGGCGTCCGATGGCGGGTGGACGGCCAGTTCCCACATCGACCGCGTGCCGGCGTGGGTGAAGCCGAACGCGGCGTTGATACGGAGCATGTGGGCGTTCTCGGCCGAGTTCCACGTGTCCACCTGGGCGAGGCCGGGCTCGGCCGCTCGGCACGCGGCCAGGTTGTGCTGCTTGACCAGCAGCCCGAGACGCCGCCCGCGGTAGGCGGGGTCGACCACGGTGACGGCCTGGAGGGCGTTGTCCGGGTTGGCGCGCGTCATCGAGAGCGCGGTCCAGGCAGCCATCCGCCCCGAGCGGGCGTCGAGGATGCCGCACTGGTAGGCGCGCCGGCCCCGGGCGATGCGCATGCGCTCGAAGTCGCGGATCCGGGCCACGGCGCTCGGCTGGGGTGCCCATTCGAGCCGACCGGTCGGGGCTTCGGCCGACAGGGTGGCTTCCAGGCGTGCCGCCTGCGCGACGAGGTCCTCGGGAACCGTCGAGCCCCAGAAGCGCAACCGCAGCGGTTCCGGGACGGGCTCGGTGCGGGGCGCCGCGTCGACGAGGAGCCGCAGGTGAGGGAACGTGGCGAGGGGCCGGGCCCCCAGGGCCTGGGCGAAGTACCGCTGCGCGGGCGGCGCGGAGCGGTCTCCCGGTCCCGCGTCCGCGGCCAGCAGGATGCGCGAGCGGCCGTGCGCGGTGGCGCGGTCCCGCACGAACTCCGCGGCCCGCCTTCCGACGCCTCTGCGGCGGAAGGCGGGGTGGACGAGGAAGACGGCCGCGGTGACGGCGTTGTCGTTCTCCTCCAGGGGGAACTCCAGCCTTACGGAGGCGACACAGGTCCGGTCGGCCGCGTAGGCCGCCCACTCCTCGATCGCGGTGGCCGGCGGAGGGACGGCGAGGGAGCCCTCCAGGTCGGCCGGGCAGGGAGGGGGGAGATGGGGTGTGTCGGCTGCCTGTGCGGCGAGGCGCAGTCGGTGGACGTCGTCGACCGCGCGCCGGTCGGACGGGGTCACAGGGGCGAAGGATTCCGTCATCGGGCCAGTCCCATGGCTTGGATGTCGTACAGCCCGAAGGCGGGGTGCACGTACACGTTGGTGACGTCGGGGTGCCGGTAGTGCAGTGTGCGGTCGTGGGCCATCGGAAGGATCACGGCGCGTTCCATGACCGTGTCCTCGATGCGCTGCCAGAGCCCCCGCCGCGCGGACGGATCGGCAAGGGCCTGGGCTTCGTCGACGAGACGCCGGACCAGGGGGTCGTCGAGTTCTGAGAAGTTGAAGTTTCCGCCGCCCCGCTTGATCTGCCGCCCGTCCACCAAGGGGGCGAGGAAGCCGTACTCGGTCGGGTAGTCGGCGCCCCAGTCGGTGACTCCCAGGCCGAGGCCCAGCGCGCGCACGGTATCGGGGTGCCCGAGGCCCGACCGGTAGTACGAAGCGGTGTCCAGGACCTCGACGCGGGCCTTGATGCCCACTCGGGCGACCGCTTCCGAGAGGGCGCGGGCCACGAGTTCGAACTTGCCCGGCTGGGTGGCGATCACCGTCTCGAAGCCGTCGGGGACTCCTGCGGCCGCCAGTTCGGCTCTGGCGGCCGGCAGGTCGCCCCTGAGGTCGGCGCCGCAGGGGTAGCGGTCGCTGCCGGTGTGGGAAGGCAGAGTCGGGGGGATCAGGCTGGTGGCGAGTGAACCGCCCACCCCGCTCCCGCCACGTGCTTCGAGGAGCGCGGCCTTGTCCGCGGCGTAGAAGACGGCACGCCTGGCATGGAGGTCGTCGAAGGGAGGGACAGCGGTCTGAACGGTGATGTACTGCAGGAACCCCGTTGCGGGGTTGTCCGCACAGGCCCGCAGAACGGGGTCGGCGAGGATCGCGTCCCGTGCGGCGTGCTGGATACCGCGCCCTTCGACGTCGATGTGGAACTCCCCGGCGATGAGTCTCCTGTCCAGGTCGTCGACGTCCACTCCGAACGTCACGGCCATTTCGTCCGGCAGGGCCGTGCGCAGCGGGTCGTCGCCGCGGTTCCACAGCGGGTTGCGGACGAGATGGAGAGAACGGCCGGCCTCGTAGCTGCGGATGCGGTACGGCCCGGAGCACACCGGGGCCTTCTCGTAGTCGCCGCGGGTGTCGAAACGGGCGGGGACGGGTGCGGTGTTGGGCTGTGCCATGAGGAAGTCGAAGTCCGCGAAGGGCCTTCTGAGCCGGAAACGCAGGGTGTGGTCGTCAGGGCAGTCGACGGCTCGGCAGCGCTGTCCCCGGTAGGGGCCCCGGTAGTCGCCGTGGTCGAGGAGGTCGAGGAGGTACGTCGGCCCGCCGGCGAGGGTCTCCTGGGCGAAGACGCGTTCCACCGCGTAGGCGACGTCCTGGGCGCGAACCTCCTCGCCGTTCTCGAACCTGACGCCTTCGCGGATGCGGTACGTCCACGTCAGGCCGGAATCCGAGACCTCACCGGGGCCGATGGCGAGGTCCGGTACGACGGTGGGGGACACGGGATCGGTCCCGAACGCCATGAGCGTGCGGTGCATGGTCCGCTGGAGCAGCCACGACCAGACGTAGTAGGTACGGGCGGGGTCGAGCGAGTCCACGTCGGCCGAAGCGACCATCCGCAGACGGCCGCCCGGGGCTCCCCCGGGGTTGGCCAGGGCTGCCACCGCTGCGTTCCAGCCCGACATCAGGCGAGTTCCTTCACGTAGAGGTACTGCTCCGAAAGGGTGCAGCCGCGGGAGACCTTGGCCTCGGTGGAGCCGATGCCGTAGTGGATCGTGCCCACGCCGTACCGAGCGGCATGGTCCGCAAGCGAGTAGTACAACAGCTCGTAGTACAGCGGGAGTTTCCCTACGGCCGCGTAGTCGAAGCCGGCGCGGTGGGCGAACCAGGCGTCCGAGTGGGAGAGGATCAGGGCGAACCCCACGATCCGGCCCTCCTGAACGGCCTTCGAGACGAGCGCCCGGTCTCCCAGGCGCTGTGCGGCGGCCCGCAGAACGGCCTCGGAGCGCCTGGGGTCCCAGCCCGCCATGCCGTACTTGGCGAACAGTTCCGTCTCCAGGGAGGCGAGGCGGGGGATGTCGGCGGGATCGAGAGGTCCCAGGGCGATGTGTACGCCGGAGGCCTCGATGCGGCGGCGCTCGGCGCGCACCCGGCGCGCACGCCGGGCGGGGAACGCCGACGCGTAGTCGGCGAAGCCGTCGCCGGGCAGGACCAGGGACGCGAACTGCCCCGACACGTGGGAGACGTAGCCGCGTGCACGGAGCACACCGCGCTGGACCCGGTCGGCTGCGTCGACGTACGGCAGGCAGATCGACCGCGCCCCCTCCCGCGCGGCGATGCCCTCGGCCTCTTCGAGGATGCGGTGCGCCGTGTCCGCGTCGGCGCCGGGGCCCAGGAGGAGGCGGGTCCGTCCGAGGTGACGCCCGCCGCACATCATCGAGGGCATCAGCCTCTCGACCTCGCCGAATGCGCCCAGTATCGCTGCGGCCCCGTCCATGCCCTCGCCGGCGCAGTGCCGGATCAGCAGATCGGTGCGGCCCAGCGACCACGGGGACTCGCGGGTGGCGTGAACCATTGGCAGCGCCGCGAGAACACGGCTGTCGGCCCGAGCCGTGAGGTATCCCATCCGCGCTCCCGCGGAGTCCTGCAGGACACGCATCCAGTCCGGCAGGAGGAAGAAGTCCTCCGGCCCGACGAGCGTGTCCCAGCCCGCTTCACGTGCGTCCTCGGGCGTCTGCCATCGGTTGATCACAAGTGCACTGCTCACGTGGCAGATCCTCGGTTACGGCGGTCTCCACCCGCTCTCGGCGCGCTCCTTGATACCCGCTGGAGAGAACGGCGAGAGCGGACCGCCCCAGGGTGGGCCCCGACCCCCCGTCACACCGTGAACAGGAGAGCCGAGATGTCCCGTGTATCCACTGGCCCCAGTGAGCAGCCGACCACCGCGCACGCCCTGCTCAAGCGCCTCCGAGAGCACGGGGTCGAGAAGGTGTTCGGCGTGGTCGGCCGTGAGGCGGCCTCGATCCTCTTCGACGAGCAGGACGGGGTCGAGTTCATCCTGACCCGGCACGAGTTCACCGCCGGCGTGGCTGCCGACGTGCTGGCCCGGATCACCGGTCGCCCGCAGGCGTGCTGGGCCACCCTGGGCCCGGGGATGACCAATCTGGCCACCGGCATGGCGACCAGCGTCCTCGACCGCTCCCCGGTGATCGCGATGGCGGCCCAGTCGGAGTCGCACGACATCTTCCCCAATGACACGCACCAGTGCCTCGACCTGGTCCGGATCGCCGAGCCGGTGTCGAAGTACGCCGTCGAGCTGCAGCGTCCGCGGGAGATCACCGACCTGGTCGACTCGGCGGTGACGGCAGCCATGACGGAGCCGGTCGGTCCTTCCTTCATCAGCCTGCCCGTGGATCTGCTGGGCTCCTCGGAAGGCATCGACATCGAGGCCGACCACGGGCCCGCGCTCACGCCCGCCAAGCCGATCACAGCGATCCAGCCCGGGTGGCAGCTCGCGGCGGACCAGGCCGTCGCCTTGGTGCGCGAGGCCGCCAATCCGGTCTTCGTCGTCGGCGCCGCCGCGATCCGCGCCGGTGCGGTCCCCGGAATCCGCGCTCTGGCCGAGCGGCTGAACATCCCCGTGATCACCACGTACATCGCCAAGGGCGTGCTGCCCCACGACCACGAGCTGAACTACGGCGCGGTCACCGGATACATGGACGGCATCCTGTCGTTCCCCGCGCTCGAATCGCTCTTCGGACCGGCCGACGTCATCCTGACCCTCGGCTACGACTACGCGGAGGACCTGCGGCCTTCCATGTGGGAGCGGGGCAGGGCCAAGCAGACCGTGCGGGTGTCCCCGACGGCCAACCCGGTTCCGCGGATCTACCGGCCCTCGGTGGACGTGGTCACGGACGTGCTCGCGTTCGTCGACCACCTGGAAGCCGGCACCTCGCAAGTGCGGCCGAAGGACCGGCACGGGATCACGGCGGTCCGTGAGCGGATAGCCGAGCTGCTGGCCGACCCCGAGCAGTACGAGGACGGCATGCGCGTCCACCAGGTGATCGACTCGATGAACACCGTCATGGCCGAGACCGCCGAAGGCTCCGAGGGGACGATCGTCTCCGACATCGGGTTCTTCCGTCACTACGGTGTGCTCTTCGCCCGCGCCGACCAGCCGTACGGGTTCCTCACCTCCGCCGGCTGCTCCAGCTTCGGCTACGGCATCCCCGCGGCCATCGGCGCCCAGCTCGCCCGGCCCGGCCAGCCGACGTTCCTCATCGCGGGCGACGGCGGCTTCCACTCCAACAGCGCCGATCTGGAGACCATCGCGCGTCTGGGCCTGCCCATCGTCACGGTCGTCGTGAACAACGACACCAACGGTCTGATCGAGCTGTACCAGAACATCGGCCACCACCGCAGCCACGACCCGGCCGTCAAGTTCACCGGGGTGGACTTCGTGCAGCTGGCCCAGGCCAACGGGGTCGACGGCACCAAGGCGACCACGCGCGAAGAGCTTCTCGCCGCGCTGCGCAAGGGCGTCGAGCTGGGGCGGCCCTACCTGATCGAGGTCCCGGTGGACTACGAGTTCACCGCGGGTGGCTTCGGAGCGCTGAAGATCTGACATGGCGCAGACCCATCTTCCCGCCGCATACGGCTTCCTGGCCTCCGCCCACACCAGCGGGGGCAGGATGCCGGCGGCCGTCTTCGCCACGCTCGGGCGGCAGACGCTGCTGGCCGAGCGGCTGCGCGCACAGACCGTGGACGCAGTCCTGGTCCACCCCGGATCCGACGCCGACGGGGCCTACACGACCGACGGTGACTCCCTGCTGCTGTTCGCCGGGGAGATCTACAACCGTGAGGAGATCCACGGCACGCTGGGCACGGAGGAGAGCGCGTCGGACGCCGTGCTCGTGACGGGGCTGATCGAGAAGTACGGCCTGCACGCATTCCGGATGATCAACGGCCGGTACGCGGCGCTGGCCGTGTCGGGCACCCGCGTACTGGCCGCCACGGACCACGCGGGCTCGGTCCCCCTCTACGTACGCGTCGAGCCGGGTCGGGTCCTGGCCGCCACCGAGGTCAAAGCACTGGCCGGCGCCGGCCCGGCGGGTCGCTGCGCCCCGGTGCTGGGAGCACGCCGGGTCCGAGGGCTTCCCGGGCTCCACCAGGTACCTGCCGGGGCTGTCGTCGACATCGGCGTGGACACCGGGTCCGCCGCGGTGCACCGCACGTGGCTCCCGCCCGTGCACCGGTGCCTGACGGAGCCGGACGACGCCGTCAACGCGGTACGGGCGGCCCTGGACAAGGCCGTGGTGCGGCGTCTCCCGGCCGCCGGCCGGCCACTCGTGGTGCTGTCGGGAGGAATCGACTCCTCGGCCGTCGCCGCGCTGACCGCCGGCGCGTCCGCGACCAGAACCGACACCCTGTCGATGGGCACGGACGTCTCGAACGAGTTCCCCCAGGCGAGAGTCGTGGCGGAGCACCTGGGATCGGACCACCGGGAGATGACGGTGGAGTCCGGCGAACTGCTGGCCCTGCTCCCCCACACCGTTCACGCCGCTGAATCGCTGGACCCGGAAGTGATCGAGTACCTCCTGCCCTTGACGGCGATGTACCGCTGTATCGGCGGCCCGCCGCGCAGGGTCCTCACCGGCTACGGAGCGGACATCCCCCTGGGTGGAATGCACCGGGAGGACAGGCTGCCGAACCTGGACGCGGCCGTGGCACTCGACATGGACTCCTTCGACGGACTCAACGAGATGAGCCCTGTGCTGTCGGCCGTGTCCGGCCACTGGTCCACCCACCCCTACTGGGACCGCGAGGTGCTGGAGCTCCTGACCTCGCTGGAGTCCGGTCTGAAACGCAGGTTCGGACGGGACAAGTGGGTGCTGCGGGCCTCGGTGTCCGACCTGTTGCCGACCGAGACCGTGACCCGGCCCAAGCTGGGCGTGCACGAGGGATCGGGCACGACGGCCTCCTTCTCCCTCCTGGTCCGCCGGGCAGGAGCCGGGGAGGAGGACATCGCCTCGGTCAAGGCCCAGGTCGTCCGGCACCTCTTCGACCGGACGGTGGTGGGCGGCGAGCAGCCTGACGACATCGACATCGAGGACGTCATCGACAAGATCGTGGGCGGGGGCGGGACATGACCGGATACGAGCGGTTCCGGGGCAAGCGGCTCGCCATCGTGGAGTCGATGCTCCACGACGCGTTCTACTCGGGTATCCACCGCGCCCGGGACTTCGGCTGTGAGATATGGCTGCTCGTGCAGGGGGAGGAGTGGTACACCGGCGGCCGGCGGCCGCTGTCCGAGCACCCTCTCGGCCGTGTCGACCGGGTCCTGCACGTGGACACACACGACTGGCGCGCCGTTCTGGAAGCCCTCACCGACGAGAACGGCAAGGCCCTGGTGGACGGCATCCTGTCGTTCTCCGACTACCACACCGAGGTGACCGCCCGCGCGGCGGAGTCACTCGGACTGCCGACCCAGGGAATGGACGCGGTCCGCTCGGCGAACGACAAACACCTGCTGCGGGCCGCGCTGGACGGGGACCCGGCGAACGTGCGGTGGCGGCTCGTGACCTGTGCCGACGAGCTGGACGAAGCCATCGCCCACGTCGGGCTGCCGCTGATCGCCAAGCCCCCCTCCGAAGCCATCTCCTACGGCGTCCGCAAGTGCTCGACGGCTGCGGAGGCCGAAGAGGCGTGGCGCGAGCTGTCGGGTGTCCGGCGCTCCCTGCGGGGGCAGCCGAGGCCCGGTCACGTGCTCGTGGAGGAGTACGTCGAGGGCACCGAGGTCAGTGTCGAGTCCATGACCGTGGACGGGAACACCCATTTCTTCGGCGCGACGTCCAAGCACCTGCACAGGCAGACGATGCTGGAGGAGGCCCACTCGTTCCCGGTCGCCCTCGACCCGGATGTCTGGGAAGCGGTGCGGTCCAGCGTGGAGAGGGCCCTGCGTGCCATCTCCTACCGGCAGGGCCCTGCCCACACCGAGGTGATGATCACCGGTGACGGGCCGCGGGTCATCGAGGTGAACCCCCGGCTGCCGGCGCACATGATCTCCACGATGGTCACCGACGTGTGCGGAACCAACCCGCATCTGGACGCGAAACTGCTTGCGCTCGGAGTCGGGCACGTACCGGAGGGAGTACCCGGCCGGGGGCCGGTGGGCGGTGCCGCGGTGGTGGTGCTGTTCCCCGACGAGAGCGGCGAGTTCGTCCGTATCGAGGGGCTGGACGGGGCGGTCCGTCCCGGCGTCTCGGTCAGCCTCCACCACCAGCCGGGCGACCTGGTGGCCGAACGGCTGGACAACTCGGCGTCCGTGGGCTTCGTCTACGCCCGCGGAGAGACCGCCGAAGCCGCTCTGGAAGAAGCCCGGCGCGCAGCGGCGGGCATCCGCATCCGCACCCGAAGGACGGCTCCGTGAGCGGTCAGATCAATTCGAGCGTCTCGCCGCGGTACGCGCAGCTCCCCACGTTCATGCGCCTTCCACACGATCCTGCCCCCAGAGGGATGGACGTCGTGGTCATCGGCGCTCCCTACGACGGGGGGACCAGCTACCGCCCGGGGGCGCGCTTCGGCCCTCAGCAGATCCGCTGCGAGTCCGGGCTCGTGCACGGCACCGGCATCGACCGCGGCCCCGGCGTCTTCGACCTGATCAAGGTAGTCGACGGCGGGGACATGAACCTGACTCCTTTCAACCAGCACCTCGCCGTCAAGGCGGCGCAGGACCACCTGTCGTCCCTGCTTGCGGACAACGCCTCCTTCCTCATGCTCGGCGGCGACCATTCGCTCACGCTGTCCGCGCTGCGAGCGGTGCACGGCCGGTACGGCCCCGTGGCGGTTCTGCATTTGGACGCGCACTCGGACACCAACCCGGCAATGATCGGCGGGGAGTTCCACCACGGAACGCCGTTCCGCCACGCCATCGAGGAAGGGCTGGTCCAGGCGGACGCGATGGTCCAGCTCGGCATCCGCGGGCACAACCCGAAGCCGGACAGCCTGGACTACGCGCGGGGGCACGGGGTGCGCATCGTGACCTCGGACGAGTTCGCCGACCTGGGAGTGCGGAACACCGCCGACCTCATCAAGGAACGGCTGGGGGACCGACCGGTGTACGTCTCCGTGGACATCGACGTGTTCGATCCCGCGTTCGCCCCGGGCACCGGTACCCCCGCCCCCGGCGGCCCCACCAGCCGGGAGGTGCTCGCACTGCTGCGGACGGTCGGTGAGCTCAATCCGGTCGGGTGCGACGTCATGGAGGTGTCGCCCGTGTACGACCACGCCGGCATCACCAGTCTGCTCGCCACCGAGGTAGGAGCCGAACTGCTGTACCAGTACGCCCGCGCGCACCGAGCCGAGAAGGAAGAGGAGAGGTAGGAATGGCGACCCTGGACGTCACCGAGCACCGCGACCACCTGCTGGCACTTGCGGCACAGCTTCCCGCCGTACCGCGTCAGGACCTGTACGGGTTCCTCGACGTGGCGCACAAGCTCGCGCAGGAACTCCCGTACGCAGTCTGCGACGCGCTGGACACGTTCAACCGCGTGGGCAACGAGGACGGCTACCTGCTGCTGCGCGGACTTCCGGTCGAGGCGGACGGGGAGCTACCGCCGACGCCCACGAGCACACCCGCCCCCGTCGGGCGCGCCCTTCTGAACATGGAGGCGTTCCTCGCGATCCTCGGCCGGCGGCTCGGCCTGCACACGGGGTACGCGGAGCTCAGGTCGGGGACGGTCTACCACGACGTGTACCCGTCGCCGGGCGCACACCACCTGTCGTCGGAGACCAGCGAGACCCTCCTGGAGTTCCACACGGAGATGGCCTACCACACGCTCCAGCCCAACTATGTGATGCTGGCGTGCTCCAGGGCCGACCACGAGCGCAAGGCGCAGACGCTCGTCGGCTCGATCCGCAAGGCCGTCCGGCTCCTCGATCCGGAGACCGTCGGCCGGCTGCACGACAACAAGCAGCCGTGCGAGGTCGACGTGGCGTTCCGGGGCGGGGTGGAGGACCCCGGTGCCATCGCGGAGGTGAAGCCGCTGTACGGGCCCCTGGCCGATCCGCTGCTCGGATACGACCGCGAACTGCTCAAACCGCACCCGGGCTCGGACGCCGAAGCCGTGGAGAAGCTGTCCCGGTCGCTGGACGACGTCACGGAGGGGGTCTTCCTCACCCCCGGTGACGTTCTCGTCATCGACAACTTCCGGACCACGCACGCGCGGACCCCCTTCACGCCACGCTGGGACGGCAGGGACCGGTGGCTGCACCGGGTGTACATCCGTACGAACTCCCACGGCCAGCTCCCCACTGGTGGCGAGCGCGCCGGTGACGTGATCACCTTCACTCCGCGCCGGTAGCTTCGCCGAAGCCGCCTACCCGGCCGGAAGGGGCCGCTACGGGCACCTTCCGGTCGAGTACCTGCGGCGCACGGCCCGTCTCCCGGTCCTCAGCGGACGGGGAGAGGGGCACCTGGGCCCTGGCGGGGGCGCGATCCGTGCACTGCCGGGGAGTGGGCGGCTCGCGAACTCGCGGTTGGGACACGCTGTGCCCGCAACGGGCTCGCCTCTCGTCACGCGGGGAGGAGGGTGCTGTCCTGTCGCAGGATCGCCTGGGCCAGAGTACGCAGGACGGGGCCGGGGTCGATGCCCAGCTCCTCCGAGAGGGTCCGCCGCACGCTGTGGAAAACTTCCAGGGCGTCGGCTTGCCTGCCCGAGCGGTAGAGCGCGAGCATGAGGTCCGCGTGCAGACTCTCCCGCAAGGGGTAGTGGTCGACCAGCTCGAAGAGCTCCGGGATGACCTCTTCGTGGCGCCCGAGCTGGAGTTCGAGTGAAGCCCGGTAGTGCACCGCGGCGACGTGCTCTTCCTCAAGACGCATGGAGCAGCTCCGCAGTCCTTGATGAGGGATGTCGGCGAGAGCCGGACCGCGCCACAGATCCTGGGCCGATCGCACGAGTCGCGCAGCCTCGTCGGGCCAGCCGCGCCGGTGTATCGCGCGGGCCGAGGCGAGACGGGCCCGGTAGAGCGCGACGTCGACGGAGCACAGGTCGGCATTCAGCCTGTACCCCGTAGCATGGGACTGCACTACCTCCGAGGGGGCTCCGGCGGTGACGAGTGCCGTCCGCAGCATCCAGATGCCGGTCTGAACCTGCCCCGTCGCGGTACGCGGCGGACTGTCGTACCAGACGGCTCTGATCAGCTGCTCTGCGGCAACGATCCGGCCGGACTGCAGGGCCAGAGCAGCCAGCATCCCCTGCTGGCGACGGCCCGGGACGGTCACGCGCACCGGGCCTGCGTGCACCTCGAACGGACCCAGCACGGCGATGTGAACTGGCCGGTTCGCGTCGCGACTGTCATCTGCATTCATTCTGGGGACCCTTCATACTGACCTACCCGGACTTGCAGTTGAGCCGTGCGTCAGAAGTAGACGGAACGTGGAAGCTTTGTGTCAATGGACGCATGTGGGCGCCAGTTAATTGGCTGATTTGCTATAGGGCCGGACGGCTGCCGACAGGATCACCGGAAACCGAACAGCGCGTGAGCCGGTCCGGACATGCGACCCGGGGCGAACCCCCTCGGCCGACCCCACCCGCACGGGTCTGGTCATCACGGTGCCTTCCGGGGCCGGCCGCCTCCTCCTGAAGCCGGTGTGCTGCCGCTCGCGTGCTTCCGCAACCACGAACAGTGCCGCCGTCGGCGACGATCAGTGCACAGTGCGTAGCCTCCGCCATGGCCGCTCCGCCGGACGAAGTGCTTCCAGCCATGCCCTCGTTCGCTCCCGGGAAGGCCGGCCCACCGGTGAACCCAAGGGTGTGGGCGCTCCGCCCCGCTGCGGTGCGCTGCCCACGGCCGAGGTGCTCCGGAAGGGCGCCCCGCCCCGCGGAGCGCCGGGACGGCCCTCCGCCCCGGCTGCCGTCGACGCGTCCCGCCGTCCGATCGGCAAGCCCTCCGACCTCCACCAGGCCTGCCACGGAGGACATCATTTTCGGCCAACTCCGGCCGCTGCCCCTGCGCTGAGGCTCGACCGTTCGCGGAACCCCTCCATGTGTACAAGGTCTGTTGGATCGCCACTCCTTCTGAGCACAGGGGCAGGTGGGGTGTGTGCGGCGGGTGGGGTGCGCGGCGGGCCTCGAAGGCTGCTCGGGCAGAACGGTGGCGCCCCGAACGCGCGTCCGAGTCGGGAGGCCCGGCGGGGACGCGGCGCTCCGGGCCGTCCCGTCGGCCGACCTCTCGCCAGACTCTCCGCCGACTCTCTCCACCACCCCGTCCCAGACCCGCCCGGCATCCGTTTCATGGCGCTGACCTGCGGCAAAGCCGTCCCGGTGCACTTCGGCCCGATCTCCGGAGCATTGCGGGGGCCACCGATGACGCATAGCTTCTGGGCGTCCAGCAGCGTCCCCGTCCGCGGGGCCCGGTCCGCCGGGGGGAGTACTGGCGGTGCCATGCAGATCAGCAAGTTCCGTGGGGGCAGGACCGGCAGCGCCAGTCGGAGCGAGCGGGAGTCAAACCTTCGCCGACTCCTGCTCGCCCAGGCCCTGAGCCAGACCGGCTTCGTGGTGCTCAGCCTCGCCATGCCACTCCTGGCCGCGACGACTCTGCAGGCCAGCCCGTTCCAGGTCAGCATGGTCTCCGCCTCCCAGACGGTCGCCTTCCTCCTCATCGGACTGCCGGTCGGAGTCTGGGTGGACCGGATGCGCAGGCGTCCCGTCATGATCGTGGCCGACCTCGTCCGGGCAGCCGCTCTGGCCCTGGTGCCCGCGCTGTGGATGCTGGACGCCCTCGCGGTCACCCACCTCTGCGCGGTCGCGTTCGTCGTGGGCCTGGCCACTGTCTTCTTCGACGTCGCCGATCAGAGCTACCTGCCGCACGTGGTCGGGCGGGACGGACTGGTCAGGGCCAACGCCCGCCTCGTCGCCGTGGACCAGACGGCTTCGGCTGCGGGCCCCGGCATGGCCGGCCTGATCGTCCAGGCCGTCACGGCACCGCTGGCGATCGTGGTGTCGTGCGTCTCCTACGCCGCATCCGCCCTCTGCGTCGCCCGGATAGGGGGCCCACCGGAGCAGGTCGCCAAGGAACCACGTGAACGCCTCGACCGTTCGATCCTTCAGGGAATCAGGTACGTACTGGGCCATACCGTGCTGCGCCCCCTGGTGGCCTGCTCCACGACCATGACGTTCTGCTGGAGCATGGGGTACGGCATGCTGCTCGTCCTGCTGGCCCAGGACCTGGAGGTACCCGCCGTCACGATCGGACTGCTGTTCACCGCGGGAGGCGTGGGCGGCCTGGCTGCGACAGTCGTCGTAGGGCGGGTGGTGGAACGGATCGGTGACGGCCGGGCCGTCGTCCTGAGCGTGACCCTGGCGGCGCCGTGCACCCTGCTGGCAGGCCTGACCGGGACCGGCCCCCGGCTCGCGCTCGTGGCCTGTGCGCAGTTCGCCTTCGCGGCGGGACTCGTCATCTACAACGTCGCCCAGGTCAGCTACCGCCAGCGGTCCGTACCGCCGGACCTGCTGGGGCGTGTGAACGCGACGGTCCGGTTCTTCGCCTGGGGCGCAAGGCCGCTGGGCGTCCTCCTGGGCGGCGCTGTCGCCGAGTTCCACGACGCGCGTTCCGCCGTCTGGGCGGGAGCCGCGGGAACCGCGCTCTCCGCTCTCTGGCTCCTCTTCTCCCCGCTGCGCAGCATGCGCGTACTGCCCGCTCCCGAACCGCCCGTCGACAAGGAAGTACCGTGAAGAACGCCGCAACCGGAACCTCCGCACGGCCGAGACTCGTGTGGATCACCACGCCGGACAACTACGACCCCCATGTGCAGGAGCAGCTGAAGCGCGGAGGGTCCGAGCGCCTCGACATGCTGACAGCCGCGGGCTTCGACGTGCGCGTCGTCCACTCCTGCGACATAGTCCCCGTCTGGAACGGCCGTCCGCGCCTCCTGCACGGCGAGGAGGACCTGCTCGCCCGGTACGCGGGGTTCCTGGTCACCTCCTGGACCTGGGACCCGGCCATCGCACGGCACATCGAGGCCATCACCCGGACCGTCCGCGCGTCCGACTGCGTCCTGCTGACGGACGGGACCCTGGATCCCGAGGCCTTCGGCCTCGACAAACTCGCCATGTACCACCATGCGGCAGCGCTGGGAGCGCCAGTCCTGCCGACCGTCTCAGTGCCCTTCGGCCGATACGCCCGACGAGCTCTCGACGCCGTACGAACGCAGCTGCCGCCCGGCCCCTACGTGGTCAAGCCGCGTTCCATGGCCATGGGTTACGGGGTTCTGAAGGCCGACACGGTCCAGCACCTCGGAGCCTCGATCGATCTGATGGCACCCGGCGGGCTGGGCTGCCTGGTACAGCCTTACCTGCCTGACAGCGGCGACGTCCGTGTCTACGTACACGAAGGCAGGATGATCGCCGCGCTGCTGCGCGAGCCCGCCGGCCAGACGTACCTGGCGAACGTCAGCCAAGGCGGCAGCGGATCCGGCTACGAGCCCCCTGCCGAGATCGCGGACCTCAGCGAACGCCTGGCACGGAGCCTGCACTCCGACTACCTGTGCGTGGACTGGCTGATCAGTGGGGACAGTTACACGTTCAACGAATGGATGACCGTCTCTGCTGCCTATGAGGACCTGCCCCCTTCGACCAGGAAGCTGGTCGCGCAGGCCCTTGTCCAGTACATCAACCGCCGACTGGACGAAGGCGGCGTACCTCGGCAACGGACACACGGGGAGAGATGCTGATCCGCCCGCGGACGTAGACCTGCTCTCGTGAGCGGTCTCGCCCGTCGACGGCGGCGCGGGGCTGGTCCAGCGCCAGGGACGGATGCCACCATGCAGCGTTCGACCGACATGCGAATTCCAGTCCGGGTTCACCCCTCGGACTCGACACATATCGACACTTCGTCCCAGCCGGGGTCGAACAGTACCCGTGCAGAAGCCACCGACCAGAGGTTGAGGTAGAAGATGATAAAGCGCCGAGCGCTAATCGGGATGGCAGGAGCGGCCGTGGGATCGGGGATGCTGGGCGCGGGCACCGCCGAGGCCGGCACCCCGAGCGGCATGGCGGGGAGGCACCGGCCTGCGCACCGGAAGCTGAAGGTCCTCCAGTTCAACATCTGGATGGGCGGCAGCCAGGTGGCGGGCGGCCGGGCCGGTATCGCCGACACCATCGCCGCGGTCGAACCCGATGTGGTCATGCTCAGCGAATCGAACGAGGAGCGGGTCGCCGCCCTGCTGTCGGACCTCGCCGACCGGGGTCTGACCTACTTCGACAACGCGAACCCGGGCGACCCCGGAGTGATCTCCCGCTACCCGGTCATCGAGCACCGCGCCTTCCCGTCCTGGTCGAAGGCGGTCATCTCGGTCGACGGCACCGAGATCGCGGCCTACTCCGGCCACCTGGAGTACCGCTATTACGTCAACTACCTGCCGCGCGGCTACGGCGGTGGCACGCCGCCTCCCCTGGAGACCTCCGAGTACGGGTGGGACGAGATACCGACCGGCCCGATCACCGACGTCGGCCTCATCATGCGGCTCAACGAGGCCTCCGGCCGCACGGCGGTGACGAAGACGGTCCTGGCGGACGCCGCCGAGGAACGGCGCCGTGGAAGGCTCACCCTGCTGGCCGGTGACTTCAACGAGCCGTCGCACCTGGACTGGACCCGTCGGACGCGGAATCTGTTCGACCACAACGGCACCGTCGTCAAGTGGTCGACGACCAAGGCCATCGAGAAGGCCGGATTCCGCGACAGCTACCGCGAGATCCACCCCGACCCCGCGCGCTCACCGGGCTTCACCTGGCCGAGTGACAACGCCGGAGTGGAGCCCGGGCAGCTCACCTGGGCCCCGAAGGCGGACGAGCGGGACCGGATCGACTTCGTCTTCTACCACCCCGACCGGCGGCTCCGTCTTCTGGACAGCGTGATCGTGGGGCCCTCCACCACGATCGTGCGCAACGAACGTGTGCGGGAGACCGGACGGGACAGGTTCCGGGAACCGAGCTGGACCTGGCCGACCGATCACAAGGCCGTGCTCAGCACCTTCCGGGTGTCCGGTAGTCGCCGTCGCCACAGCTGACAGCTGCCGAGGGACGGACAGCGGTCCTGGTCCGGCACCCCGGCGGGGTCGTGCCCTGCCGGTGTCAGGCCGTCCGCTTCTGGCTCATCGGGCGGCCGAAGGCCGCGGACACCGCGCGAGCGCCGGGCGGTCCTTCGTCCGGACGGCGGGCAGCCACGCCGTGGCCTGTCCGTCCGCTTCCGCCCCCGCCTCCGTATGCGCGCCCGCTCGGGGGACGCGGACGCGGTACCAGAGGGTGGACTTCAGGCCCGCCTCGTCGATGATGGGCTCGCCCTGCGGCAGCCGGCACTCGGCACGCAGGACGTCGCCGTCCCACACCCGGGTCGGTACGACGTTCTCGGCGACGTAGGGGCGTGTGGGGTCGACCGCCAGGCCGAGGCTGCACTGCGGGTCCCGGTCCGCGCGGTCCTGGCAGCCCCGCTCGGCGTTGAACACCCGTACTTCCGAACGGAGTTCGCCGGACGCCTTCGAGGCTTCGGACGGCCGTTCCTGTCCGGAGTACGCCCCCACCGCCGCGCCTGCCGCACCGCACACCGTGACGGCGAGGACGGCGGCGCGGGTCCGGTGCCACACGCGTCTCACGCGGCTCCGGGGGGCGGGCTCCGCCCGCTCGGCCTCGTGGGCGGTGATGCGTTCGAGCAGGCTCGCGGCGGTGTGTGCGGAGCGGGCGGCGTGGGTGGGGGCCAGACAGTCGGCGGCCAGTGCGCGCCAGAATTCCGGAACGGCCGCGTCCATGCGGAGCGGGACGCGGCCCTCGGCGTACTCCTGCACCGCGGCACCACGGGCGACGGGTGTGGCGCCCGGGAACGGTGAGACGCCGGAGGCGAACACCTCGTGGATCACGATGCCCAGGGCCCAGATGTCGGCGCTGGGCCGGACCTGCACGCCGAGGTCTCCCAGCGGGGCCCGCCACCGCTCGGGCGGGAGGTAGTCCAGGGTGCCCATCGGGGGCGCGTGCCCGTGCGTTCCGGTCAGCTCGGTGGCGAGGCCGAAGTCCGAGAGCTTGACCGAGCCGTCGACGCCGATGAGGACGTTCTCGGGCTTGAGGTCCATGTGCACCCAGCCGGCCCCGTGCAGATGCGCCAGCCCCTCGCAGATTCCGGCGATGAGCCGGGCGCCCTCGGCCTCGGCCACGCCGCCGTCGAGGAGATCCCGCAGACTGCCGCTGGCCCGCTCCATGACCAGCACGATCGCGCCGTCCAGGAAGGGGTGTTCGGGTGCTCGGAGGGCGAGGGAGTCCAGCAGCCGGACAAGCCTTGGATGCCCGGTCCGGCGGGCGAGTCCGACCTCACGCCGGGCGGCCTCCGCCACACCGCGCGCCTGGCGGGGCGCGAGTCCGGCGGTCGGCATGACCTTGAGGGCGACCTCGCCCCCCGCCGACGCGCCGCCGCCGTCCTGCCCCGGCGCCAGGGGTGTCCGGTCCGCTGAGCCCGTGCGGCCGCGGGCCGGTCGACCGGCGTAGACGGTGGCCCAGCCCCCGGCTCCGATCGGCTCGCCGATCTCCCAGGCCCCCACCCGGTAGCCCTGGGGCAGCAGTTCCGTACGGCCGCTCTCCCAGGAGGTCTGTCGACGCTGCACGGGTGCCACGCCCTCTACCGTCCCCGCGCGGCCGACTCGGCCCGGGGCGGCAGCAGCGCGAGATGCTCCTCCTGGACTATGCCGAATCTCAGCGCGATGGCGACCACGGCCTCGCGCTTCCCGTTCCGGCGGTCCCCCTTGCCGGTCTCGGCCGCGTGAGGCAGGCCGATCCGCAGCTTCTCCTCCGCGAGGTAGTCGATGTGCGACGTCACCGCTCGGGGCGTCAGTCTCGCGCAGGCCTCATGGGCCCTGAGCCGCTCCACCACCTGCGGGGTCGTCGGCACGGCCACGGGTGACTGGTCGCGCAGCCAGGGTTCGCAGAGCGCCACGAGCACCAGGAAGTAGGTGGCCGTCTCATCCAGCGAATACGCCATGACCGTGCGGCTCTCCCAGGGGCCGCCCACGCCCTGCGGGTCCAGGTAGACGTGGTCGGGCGCGAACACCTGGAAGGAGACCGTGGTGTCGCGGCGCGTGGGCAGCACCACCCGGGAGAACTCGAACGGAATGGGCGCACCGGCCCGGCACGGCGGTACGCGCAGGTACTCCCCCGCTCCTTCCGGGTTCTCCACCAGGTAGCTGTGGGTCCTGCTGTAGTTGCTCAGCTGCCAGTGGTCGTCGGTCACCCGGATCTCCCCGGCCAGCCGGGATATCGCCGCGTCGGCGAGGCGCAACTCGACCGGCCTCCCGGATGATCCGCGCCCGAAGCGCGCGCGTTCACCCGGGCCGAGCCGGAGCGTCACCGCCTCACCGTACGGCTCCCCACTCCCCCCGCTCCCCTGCGGCAGATGCACGACTATGCCACTCACGACTCCCCCCGTTCTGAGCGTCGACCGCTGTTGCACGGCCAACGCTACCGGTCGGAGCCAGGGGTTCACCCTATGTTATCGGTCACTTCCGGGGGCGGGGGGGGAAGCGCTCGTCACGCCTTGCGGAGCCTCGCGATCACGCCGTTGATGTCGCGTTCGAGGGCCCAGTGGCGTACGAAGTGGCCGCCCTGGTCCTCGTACGACTCGTGCCCGATGCCGCGGGAGTCGAGCAGGGCCTTGAACTCCCGCTGCCCGGCGAGGACCTGGTTCTCGTTGACGGTCTGGAACCAGTCGATCGGGTTGGGGCTCGTTCCGGCGATCAGGAACACCCGCTTGTTCCGGTAGCTCTCGACGCGCTCGATCGGGTTGTCGTCGGTGACCCTGCGCTCGTCCCACAGCGGCACGCCGTAGATCGAACCGCCGTTCAGGTCCACGGCCGCGGAGGTCGCGTTCGCCCAGTGCACGACGGCGCCGTGGTCGCGGCGGAGGCTGGCCGGGCCGGAGTGGGAGCTGACCGAGGCGAAGTGGCCCCAGTACTTGGCCGCGTACTTCAGCGCGCCGAAGCCGCCCATGGAGAACCCGGAGACGGCGCGGCCGTCGTACTCGGCGTACGTCCTGAAGTTCGCGTCGATCCACGGGAGCAGCTGGTGCATGTGGAACGTTTCCCAGTCGCGGGGGCCGACGTTGGAGTGGACGGGGTTGGAGTACCAGCCCGTGCGTCCGCCGTCGGGCATCACGACGATGAGCCGCTTTCCGGCGGTCAGGGCGCGGATGTGCTTGTGGTCGAAGCTGATGAAGTCCTCCATGCCGCCGTGGAGGAGGTAGAGCACCGGGTACCTGCGGCCGCTGTGGTGGTAGTCGTCGGGCAGCAGGACGTTCACGGCGGGTTCCCAGCCGATCGCGTCGGTCGCGAACCGGTAGTAGCGCATCCGGGGGTCCGACTCGCCGCGGTCCACGATGCGCAGGCCGTGGCCGTCGCCGACGGCCGCGGCGGGTGAGGCCGCCGCGAGGACGCCTCCGGCGCCCAGGGCCATGGCGGCCGAGACTCCGCCGGCGGACTTGAGGATGCTTCTGCGGGTGGGGTGATGCGCGGTCAACGCAACCTCCTGGTCGGGAGCGACGGGCGGTTCGGAAGGTATCGCCGGGTCGGCCGGCCGGAGTATCCGGAAGGTTACGGAGGGACAAGCGCACCGGCCTCCCGTAGAGCCCGGGGACCGGCCGCACGCTCCGACCCCCGGCAGCACACTCCGAACCCTGGCCGCACTCTCCGACGACCGCACAGGTCCCGGCCGCACCGGCGGGGTTCGTCGTGCGCGTGTCACTCCGGATCGTTCCGGATGCCCGTCCCGGCACTCCGCCCCTACCTTGTCGACGGCGCCCGCCAGACCGACCAGTCCGCAGCCCGGGGAGCAGCGATGCCTACGACCGCGATCACCGACCGACCGACGGACACCGCGCTCGGGCACCTGGAGCGCAGGGTCCTCTGCGCGGTCGGCTGCGGACTGCGGGACGACGAGATCGCCGCCGCGCTCGACCTGCCCGAGGACTCCGTGGCCGAGCAGCTCGCGCGGATCCTCGGGAAACTCGGTCTGCGCGACCGGGCCGCCGCCATCGTCCACGCCTTCGACCGCGGCCTGGTCGTTCCGGGGAGCGGCCCCCGTACGCGCTCGGCGC
The DNA here is from genome assembly GCF_031760065.1 of Streptomyces durocortorensis. Lineage (NCBI taxonomy): Bacteria > Bacillati > Actinomycetota > Actinomycetes > Kitasatosporales > Streptomycetaceae > Streptomyces > Streptomyces sp. C11-1. Next base: position 6,831,461 of record NZ_CP134500.1, on the reverse strand, counting down.
ACCCGGCCCCGCCGGTGGTGGAGGTCTCCGTGCTCGGCCCGCTGCTGGCCTCGCAGGACGGGCTGCCCCTGAGCCTGGGCCCGCTCCGCCAGCAGGCCGTCCTGGCGGCGCTGGCACTGTGCTCGGGGCGGACCCTCAGCCGGCAGGAACTGCTCGACGGCGTGTGGGGCACGGAGCCACCGGTCGCGAACGTGGTGCCCGTGTACATCTACCGGCTACGCAAGGCACTGCGCTTCGGGGACAGCCCGGATTCCGTCATCGAGCACGGCCGACGCGGCTACCGGCTGGTCTCCGGAGCGGTCGACGTCGACGTCGTACGGATGGAGCGGCTGCTCACCGACATCGGCGCGGCGGAGCGGGCGGGCGACGCCGAGCGGACGGTGCGCCTGTGTTCCCGGGCCCTCAAGCTGTTCCGGGGCGAGGTTCTGGCGGGGCTGCCCGGGCCCCTCGCCGAACGGGAGCGGATACGGCTCACGGAGCGCAGGATCGCCCTCGTACGGCGGAAGGTGGAGTGCCAGCTGCGGCTGGGCCGGCACTCCGAGGCCATCGCCGAGCTGTTCGCGCTGTCCGCGGCGCATCCCCTGGACGAGCCGGTGGCCGCGATGCTGATGCGCGCGCTGTACCGCAGCGGCAGACAGGCCGAGGCACTGACCGTGTTCGACCGTGCCCGCCGCCGACTGGCCGACGATCTGGGTGTTCCGCCGAGCCTGATGCTGCGGCGGACGCACCAGATGATTCTGCGCGGCGACGAGGCGGGGCTCGGGCTCACCGGCGCCGCGGGGTGACCCGCCGGGTCAGGAGGCGAAGGACCTCTCCAGCCTGGGGATCAGGTCGCGGAGGTCCTGCTCCCAGCAACCGGCGTTGTGCCCGCCGTTGCAGTGCTCGCCCCAGGCTGAGCCGTCACCGTAGTTGACGTAGTAGTAGTCCATTCCCAGGGCGTCCATGCTGTTCTTGACGTGCTTGGCCGCGCCTTCGAGCCAGAATTCGAGATCGAGGGGATTGCCGCCGCCGTTGCCGACGTAGATGGAGACCCCGACGTCGGCGTTGACCAGCTTCTTCATGTTCTGTGAGGGGTCGACCTCGTTCCACCGCCAGTCGGCGTTGAACACCGGGTACGGGGAGCCGAAGGCCGCATCGCTGTCCACCGCGGGTCGGTAGGGGCTCTTACTGGGGTCGCAGCCCGCCACCGCGCCGCATCGCACACTCTCGGCGTCGATGAGGGAGGCGACGACGGCCAGCCGGAGGTCCATGGACTTGACCGAGAAGTCGATGTCGCCCGACAGGGACGCGGTCTCGCTGAACAGGTCCGGGCGGACCTGGGCGTAGTGGAAGGCGCCGAACCCGCCCATGGAGACGCCCGCGACGGCCCTGCCCTTCTTGGTGGCGACGGTCCGCAGGTTCGCGTCGATGAACGGAATCACCTGATTGAGGTGGAAGTTCATCCAGTTCTGGGCCCCGAGCACCGTCTTCTGGTTGAGCCAGTTGGCGTACCAGCCCCGGGCGCCGCCGTTCGGAATCACGGTGATCATGGAGTCCGATGTGGTCAGCGCCGGGTAGTTCTGCTGGGTCGGGTTGTCGGGTGACCCGTGCAGGAAGTACATCACCGGGTAGCGCCGGTCGGGGTTGTCGTAGTACCCCTTCGGGAGAATGATCTTGATCGGGTGTTCGCCCGAGACCTCGGGCGTGGTCACCGTGAGGTGGAAGTTGGTGGGACTGCCGGTCGCCGTACCGACCTGGGTCAGGCCGAAGCCGTCCGCCATGGGTGGCGGCGAGGCGCCGTCGGCGGCCTGTGCCGTCCCGGCCGGTGTGATCACGGCGACGGCGGCGACCAGCCAGGCCAGCGCCATGCGCCACCCGTTGGATGTTCTCTTCACTGCATGCCCCCATCGTGAGTTCGGTCGTTGCGTGAACTTCGTCGGTGCGCGGTGCGCGCGTCAGTGGGAAGCCCGCTAGCGGGAGACGCTGAGGTCCAGGACCTCGACCTTCAGTTCCGGTGAGGCCGCGATCTGTTCCTCGGTGAACCGCCCGGTCACCCACTGGCCTGCCGAGAACAGCCTCGTCTGGTCGGCGTAGTGCGGTGAGCTCGGGTCGGCCGACTGCGAGTAGGCCATGACGGAGTACGCCTCCGGAGGCCCGTCGGCGGTGAACCGCACCTGCTGGATGAAGCTGGACCCGAAGGTGATGTCGAACTTTCCGTCGACCTGGCCGGGTGTCATCACGTTCAGTACGCCCAGTTCGTGGAGCGAGCCGTGGATCGGGATCTGCTCGGCGCCCCGGGTGACCTTCTGGATGTCCGAAAGCGGTGCGTTCAGTGGGATGTTCGCCTTGCGCAGGGCGAGAATCGCCCGGGCGAGCGCGTCGCGGACGCGGGAGTTTCCGGAGTCCAGCGAATTGGGTGTGTGCACCGGGTCCTTGGGGTCGAAGGGCACCCGCCAGGGCAGCTTCTCGACCCCCTGTCCGTTGAGCAGGAAGGCCCAGTAGTTCGCGAACAGCCACGATCCCCGGCTGTCGTTCGTGTAGGCGTGGTCCTTCCAGGCGGCCAGGACCGGGCACGCCTCTCTGACGTCGACCAGGTTGCCGTCCACCAGCACGAGGCCGAAAGGAACGTCCTGGCAGGCCTTCACCGTGGCATTGAGGGCCAGGTCGGCGGCGCGGCTGTTGTCGGCGAACAGCAACTGCCCCATGGTCTGCGGGGTGAAGCCCTTGCCCGGCAGGCCGTCGGTGCCGTTGATCCGGTGCCGGGCGGTGAGGATCAGCTCCTGGGTGCGCAGCGAGCGGGGAGCCGCGGAGTCGCCCATGACCCGGGGGAAGGTCAGCGGTTGTTCGGGGTTGGCCAGCCAGGGGCTGTCGTTGGCGTTGCCCACGTAGTCGGAGCGGATCAGGCGGGGCTGCGCCTTCGGGTCCAGCAGCCCGGGCGCGGCCGCGTTCGGGTCGTCGGGCCAGTCGCACGCGCTGCGTTTGCCGTCGAGGATGGAGATCGGCGGCGCGTTCGACTGCGGGACCTGCTGGTGGAAGAGCAGTCGGCCGGTCAGGGTGAGACACGACTCGGCGTGTGCGTCGGTGATGTTCGGGGTGGCCTGGATGTCCGCGTACAGGGCGTTGCCCTTGCGGTCGGAGGCCACGGTGTTGAAGAAGGGAACCCCTTGTGTGGCCTCCAGGATCGACACCACGTCGTGGACGTCCTTGGCCTGGTCGAGGCGGAACCAGGTGTTCAGCGCCCGCAGGTTGTGCATGTTCACATCGCGTACCGCGTGCGCGCTGACCACCCACGGCAGCGGGATGGTCTGTATCGACGTGGTGATCGGGCCGTAGCGGGTGGACCACAGCGTGCGGGTGACCTTGGTGAGGGAGCCGTCCGGTTTCCGTACGTCGACGGCGACCCGCTGCGAGGTCATCTGCTCCCAGGCGCCGTCGACCAGGTACTTGGTCGGGTTCAGCGGATCGACCTGCACGTCGAAGAGACCGAAGGGAGCGACGGTGGCGACCGTGTGGCTCCAGGCCACATCGTTGTTGTGGCCGATGTTCACGGCGGGGAAGCCGAGCAGGCTGGCCCCGGAGACGTTGATCTTCCCCGGGATCGTCAGCTGGCTCTGCCACATCCGGTTCTTGCCCTGCCACGGGAAGTGCGGGTTGGCCAGGAGCATGCTGGTGCCGCCGGACACGCCCTGCGAGCCGACCGCCAGCGCGTTGCTGCCCATGCTGTGCTGACGGCTCTGCGCCATCGCGTCCCGGATCTTCCGCGCGGTCTCCTCGGGCTTCACTGCCTTCGCGGCCTTGGCAGCCTTGGCCGACCTCTCGGCCAAGGACGTGGCCGGTGCGGCGGCGGATGCTCCCGGAGGTGCGGCGTTGACCTGGCCGTCCAGCAGGGGGTCGGCGCTGCCCATGATGATCTCGGCGTGGGCGTGCCGGTAGACGTCCAGTTCCGTGATCGGCCGGACCCAGTCCGCCCCGCGGCAGGCCGGGTCGGAGATGTTGTCCACGCCGGTCTCGGACAGGTACCGGTTGTAGCCCTGGACATAGCCGCGGATGGCCTCCTTGACCTCCGGCTCCGGCCCGTCGGGGGCGGGCTTGCCGAGCAGCCGCTCGACCACCCGGTCGTCCTTGATCCGCTGGAAGTACAGGTCGCTGTTGAGGTTGGTCGTGGTGTTCTGGCGTTCGCCGGGGCTGGTCTTCCCGTCGGGCCCCAGATAGCGGGACCTCTGGGCGTTCACCATCAGATAGGTGTCGGCCAGGGTGCAGACGTTGTCCTTGGCCGAGGCGTATCCGTAGCCCGTACCCAGCCCCTCCCAGTCGGAGGCGGTGATGTGCGGGATTCCGTACTCGGTGTAGCGGATCGTCGCCGTATCCGGACCCTGTGCATGGTCGGGTGCACCGGTGCCCGGCGCCCCGGCGGCCGCCGATGTGCTCATCACCGCCAGTGCGGCCATGACCGCGATCGGCAGCCTCGCTCTCCAACTCCTGCGCGCCATCGAGCCGTTCCTCCCGTGTGGTGCGGGGCCTCGTCCGAACGGGGCCACGTTAGGGAGGGGCGATGAAATACCGGTGAAGCCGCCTCTACCACTCCACCCGGAGTCGCTGCGGGCTGCGGGACGTCGTCCCGGTCCGCCAGGTGACCGCGTCCGGGGGTTCCGCCAGGCGCAGCGCCGGGAAGCGGACGGCCAGGCGGTGCAGGGCGAGCTGGAGCTCCGTACGGGCCAGCCAGGCGCCGAGGCAGTAGTGGGGGCCCGCGCCGAAGGAAAGGGTGGGGGCCTCCAGGGGGGAGAACAGGTCGTGGAGGGTGGTGCGCGGGAAGACGGCCGGGTCGCGGTTGGCCATCCCGCAGTCGGCCAGGACGATCGCGCCCGCCGGGATGGGCACCCCGCCGACCTCCACGTCGGCCGAGGCGTGGCGGGCGCTGCCCCGGTCGTCGCCCAGCGGGATCAGGTGGACGATGCGGTCGGCCGCGCGTCCGGCGGCCTCCTCGTCGGCGGCCAGGCGAGGCCAGGCATCCGGGTGTTCACCCAGGAGGCAGAGCAGCGCGTTGCCGAGCATGGTCATCGTGCTGTCATGGCCCCCGACGACCAGACCGCACACCAGGCTGGTCAACTGGCCCTCGGGGATGCCCCCTTCCTCGTCGGCGGCGCGGACGATGCTGCTGATCAGGTCGTCACCGGGCGTCCCGCGGCGTTCGGCGAGAAGGTCCGCACCGAACGCGGCGAACTCCTTGAGGACGCTCTCCACTTGTTCACCGGCGTGGGTGCCGTCGGAGAAGGCGTGATCGCTCCAGTGCCGCATCCGGCTCCGGGCGGAGGCGTCGAGCCCCATCAGCCTGCTGATGACCGCGACCGGCAGCGGGAGCGTGAACTCCGCGACGAGGTCGGCCGGTTGCCTCTGCTCCGCCAGCCGGTCCAGGAGTTCGTCGACGATGGCGGCGATCCAGGGCCGCCAGCGGGCGACGGCCCTCGGGGTGAAGGCGCGGCGCAGTGTCCGGCGCAGCCGCAGGTGGTCGGGGCCGTCCTGGTTGAACATCAGGTCGGGGTCGTTCACCAGGTCGGGTACGCCTGAGAGGGCGGGCGCGTCGGGGGCGTAGAGCCGGGCCCGGCCGAAGCGCGGGTCGCAGAGCACCTGGCGGACGTCGGCGTACCGGCTGACCAGCCAGGCGGGAACGCCGCCCGGCAGCTCGGCCGGGCGGGGCGGCCCGGGTTCGCCGAAGGGCAGGCGGTGCAGCGGTACAGGGGAGGAGTGCGGGTGTTCCGGGGCGGTCAACGTACCTCCTGCGGAAGACGGAAGGGCGTGCGGTCAGAGTGCGACGAGGACCTTGCCGCGGTTGGCCTCCCGGTCGCCGTAGAGGCTCCCGTAGGCGGTGGGGATGTTGTCGAATCCGTGGTGCAGGGTGTGGTCGCAGACGACCTCGCCGCGTCGGACCCGGCTGCCCAGCTCGGCGTGGAGGTCCTTCCAGTTCTGTTCGGTGAACCATTCCGGGGAGAAGATCCCGCGGACGGTGGCGCGCGGGAACATCAGGTACGGCAGCAGCCGGGGACCGGTGTCCTCCTGGCCGACCTGGGTGGCCCACTGCCAGCAGACCGCCACCTGGGCGCCGACGTTGAGCATGGGGAACACCGCGTCGGTGACGGTGCCGCCGAGGTTGTCGAAGTAGCGGTCGACACCGTCGGGGGCGGCCCGGGTGAGCGCCTCGCGGACGGCGTCGGCCCGGTCTCCGTGGCGGTAGACGACGACCGCGTCGAATCCGAGCCCGGTGAGGTAGTCCGCCTTCTGCGGGGACGAGGTGGTGCCGATGACCCGGGCGCCCGCGAGCACCGCCAGCTGGCCCGCCAGGGCCCCGACCGCTCCGGAGGCGCCGCTGACGACGAACGTGTCGCCGGGGTTGACCGTCATGTACTTGGAGAGGGTCCCCCAGGCGGTCATGCCGGGCCCGCCCATCGCGCCGAGGGCGGTCGGCAGCGGCAGGGCGTCGTCGTACCACCCGGGGTCGAGCCTGCGGTACGCCGGGAAGACCATGGGGAACGTCCCGGTCTGCCAGGGCTCGGGCGCTCCGGTGCCGACCACGTGGGTGCGCCAGCCGCCGAAGCCCTGGACGAGGTCGCCGACGCGGTGGCCGGCGCGCGGCCCGGCCGCCACCACCTCCATGATCGAGTCGGCGCCCATGTGGTGGCCGATCGGGGTGTCGAGGGCGATGCCCTGGAGGTAGGGGTCGACCGAGACGTACAGCGTGCGCAGGAGCATCTCGTCGGGGGCCAGGGTCACTTCGACGTCCTCGACGACCTTCTCGTAGACGCGGTCCACGTCGGGCACGCCCTCGACGTGCTCGCGGACCACCCATTTCGCGATCTTCATGGCGTCCTTTCCGGCTGCGCGGAGGGGTGCGCGGCGGGGCGTACGGGCACGGGGATGACGCGGTGGGTCGGAGGTGGCGCGGAGCGGTCGACCGACGCGGTGAAGGGTTTTCCGTCGTCGCGGCAGACGAACTGCATGACGTGGCGTCCGGCGGCCGCGGCCCGGATGAGCCCGCCGGTGGTGGCCCAGACGCCGGACTGGTAGAAGTCGCGCAGGCCGGGGAGGCCGGGGCCGTGCTTCTTGACCAGCTCTTCGAGCCTCTCGCCGCTCTCGACGAACGGCTGCCAGCCGAGGACGGTCCCGTCGTGGTTGCCGGTGTAGCGGACCTGGGTGAGGGGGCTGGAGACGTCGCGGACGACGATGGCGTCCCGCAGGCCGGGGAAGCGCTGTTCCAGGAAGCCGACGAGCGCTTCGCGGGCCCGCCGCTTCGCCGCGTAGTAGCCGCGCCCGTGCCGTACGGGAAGGGTGTGCAGCTCCTGGCCGCCGCGGCTGCGGGTGATCTGCTCGGGGCCCTCGTCCAGGGCCCGCCAGGGGGCGATGTCGCAGAAGTACGTGGCGTAGACGACGGTGGTGCCGTCCGGGGACAGCTCGGGGTAATGGCGGCTGCGGAACTGGACGTTGATGCTGGGGTGGCGGATTCCGGTGAGCTCGGCGGCGGTGTCCTCGTCGAGGAGGTAGGTGGTGCAGGGGTCCCCTTCGGGGAAGGGCCGGGAGAGGCCGAGGAAGAGGGTGAAGTAGCCGGGGAAGATCATGCCGGGTTCGTGGATGGTGCGGGTGTAGAGCTTGCGGTAGTCCTCTCCGAGGTATGCGCCCTTCAGGAACTTCATCGTCGTGGTGTAGCCGTCGCACGCCGATACGACGATGTCTGCGCGCAGTTCGCTGCCGTCGCTGAGCCGGACGCCCACCGCGCGGTCGTCCTCCACGATCACCGTGTCGACTTTCGTGTTGTACGAGATCTCGCCGCCGAGCCGGCGGTAGCGGGCCTCGATCGACCGGGCCAGGCCGAGGGAGCCGCCTTCGGGTACGCCCGCGGAGAGGTTGGCGTGCGAGGCGAGCTGGAAGTGGAACGGCAGGACGGGGAAGGCCGGGTGCTTCTCGTACAGGACGAAGTTGAACGCCTCACGCAGGAGCGGGTCCTTGAACCTCGCCGAGAAGTCGCTCATCAGGACGGTGATCGTGGTGCGGACGGCGTTGAAGTAGGGGACGAACGAGGCGAGCATCCGCCAGCGCTCCACACGGCCCATGAGACCGACGGGCTTGAGGAACGGGTAGACCGCCAAGGCGCGGCGGAAGATGCGTAGTTGGGCGCAGAACTTCCGTACGAGCCGGGCGTCGGCGGGTGACAGTGCGATGAGGTGGGCTTCGAGGCGGTCCGGGTCGGAGTAGAAGTGGACGGCCCTGCCGTCCCGCCCGCGCACGATGTTGAACACGTCGAAGTGGCGGATCTCCTTGCCCTGGAGCGCTCCCAGCTCCAGCCAGATCTGGTGCATCTCGTTGCCGGGGCCGCTGCCGAGGAGCCAGCTGACGCAGGCGTCCAGGGTGAAGCCGCCGCGTTCCCAGGCGGTGCAGCAACCACCGGGGATCTCGTGCATCTCCAGGATGTGGCTGCGGTAGCCGTTCAGCTGCGCGTAGACGCCGGTGGACAGACCGCCCAGGCCCCCACCGATGATGATCATCGTCTCCCGCGGGCGTCGGGGGCCGCTGCGCTCGGTGGTCATCAGGTGCGGTCCTCCCGTGCGGACCAGCGGTCGAGCTGGGGCAGGTGGCCCAGCTTCGCCGGGTGCCAGGGTTCGGCTCCCTTGCTCTCCCAGGCCCGGAACTCCAGGCCCAGTTCGCGGCACAGGTACTGGACGGCGAAGCGGCCGGTGGCTGCTGCGCGGATCAGTCCGCCCATGCCCGCCCACTGCCCGGCCATGGAGAAGCCGCTGAGGCCGGGCAGCCGCATGCGGTCCTTGCCCACCAGCCGGGACGAGACGTCGTCGGCCTCGGAGAACGCCTTCCAGGCGAGGATGGAGCCTTTCAGATTGCCGGTGTAGCGGTGGGTTGTGGCAGGAGTCGCGACCTCGACGACGTCGAAGCGGTCCGCGATGCCGGGAGTGCGGCGCTCCAGGAAGTCCCGGACGAAGTCGGCGACTTCGCGTTTCCGCCGCCGGTACTCCTTGCGATTCCTCGTGCGCAGGTCCTTCCAGTGGGCGAAGTCGCTGAAGTAGGTGCAGTGCAGGACGGAGTGGCCGGGCGGTGCGAATCCGCCGGAGTAGCGGGAGCGGGCCTGGACGACCAGGCTGCTCTGGAGGGCGCCGGGGAGCCGGTCCGCGTCCTCGTCGGTGAGGAGGTGCGTGGTGCTGTGGGCCTCGTCAGGTGCCAGATCGCCGCGCAGACCGACGAAGGCGGAGACTACGGCGGGGAAGAGCATGCCCGGGCGGTGCTGGAGGTCGGTGTAGAGCCGGTCGACGCGGGGGCCGGTGTAGCGCCCGCCGAGCAGCCCGTAGACCGTGGTGTGGCCGTCGCAGGCGGAGACGACGTGCTCGGCGAAATACCTTCTGCCGCCCCGGAGTTCGATGCCGATCGCGCGGTCGTTCTCGACCAGGACGCGTTCCGTGCGGGCCCGGTAGGCGATGCTCCCGCCCAGACTTCGGTAGCGCTCCTCGATGGAGCGGGCGAGGCCGAGCGAACCTCCTTGCGGGAAGCCCGCGTTGCCGTGGTGGGCGGCGGCCATGTTGAAGAGGTACGGCAGCAGCGGGAAGCCCTCCGGGTCCTGGAAGAAGATGTTGCGGAAGGCCCGCCGCAGCAGCGGGTCCTGAAAGCGGTCGGCGAAGACGTGCATCGGGGTGGCGGCGGTCCGCCAGAACAGCCGGAAGGCGGGGAGGACGGTCCGCAGGGTCTGCGCCCGCTCCCGTACGGTCCGCAGGGCGGGCGCGGTGAGGAACGGGTACAGCTCGATGCCGATGAAACGCCGCAGATCGCGGGTGAAGGCCCGGATCAGGTGGGCGTCGGCGGGCGAGATCTCCAGGAGGTGGGCCTCCAGGCGGTCGGGGTCGTTGTAGAACGTCACCGACCGGCCGTGCTCGTCCTCCACCTTGTTGAACAGGTCGAAGTTGGTGACGGTCTTGCCGTCGAGGGCGCCGAGTTCGCTCCACACCCGGTGGGCGTCGTTGCCCGGGGCGGTACCGATGAGCCATTCGATGCAGTAGTCGAAGAGATAGCCCTCGCGCGACCAGGCGGTGCAGCAGCCGCCGGGCAGCACGTGCTTCTCGAACACGCGGGTCCTGGCTCCGCTCATCTGGCCGTAGCAGCCGGTGGACAGTCCGGCCACGCCTGCACCGATCACGATGACGCGGGGCGGGGTGCCGGGGGCGCGCTCCCGGGTGGTCCAGTCCGTGCCGTCGTCATCCACCATGGGCGGCGCCCCCCGTCAGGACCGAGCGCACCAACGCGGCGTTGCGGGGCAGGTGCTTGGGGTCGAGCATGTCGGCGTGGACGCCGGAGCCGCGCAGTACGGCGGTGACTCCGGTGGAGCTGCCGTGCCAGGTGCCGTGCTCACCCGCGGCGTAGAGGGCGGCCTTCTCCTGGTCGGTGATCACACTGACCGCGGCGTCGACCGTGCCGGTGTTGGGGGTGCGCCCGCAGAAGGCGAGGTAGTCGGCGGCGTGGGCGAGCGTCTCGGCGGCGACGGCGTCGGAACCGGTGTGCTTGCGCAGATGACCGGCCAGCTCCGCCTCGAAGACGGCGATGCCGTCCTCGTCCGGTTCGTAGGCCTCCAGGATGCGGCGGGAGTCGATGACGACCACATGGGCGACCTCGCGGCCGCGCCGTTCCAGTTCCCGGGCCGTCTCGAAGGCGAGGTTGCCGCCGAGGGAGTAGCCGAGGAGCAGGCAGGGGCCGTCGGGCCGGGCGGCCTCGATCAGGTCGGCGTAGCGGGCCACCTTGTCGTCGCCCGGGAGGTAGTTGAAGCCGATGAGGGTGTACTCGGGGAGTTGTCCCGCCAGGCCCCGGTAGACCAGTCCGTGGCCGCCGGCGGGCGGGAAGCAGAAGAGCTCGCGGGCCCCTCCGGCGTTGAAGGTCAGGCACGGCAGGTCCTCGGCGGTGGTGCTGTGCAGGACGTCGGCCACCGTGGCGGCCATGCCGTGCAGGGTGGTGACCTGGTACAGCCTGCTGACGGGCACGCCGGCGCCGAACTCGGTGCGCAGGTGGTGGAGCAGCTCGATGAGCTTGACGGAGCTGCCGCCGAGCTCGAAGAAGTCGTCCTCCAGGCCGATCTGTTCGATTCCGAGGAGGTTCCTCCAGTGCCGGGCGAGGCTGACCTCGTACAGCGTGGCGGGCTCCTCGTGGGGCCGTTCCCCGCCATGGGGCCGGGGGGCGGGCAGGGCTGCGGTGTCGACCTTGCCGCTGGGCGTGAGCGGCAGCTCGGGCAGCTCGACGTAGTGGGAGGGGATCATGTACGAGGGCAGGGAGCGCGCCAGATGGCGGCGCAGGGCCCGGGCGTCCAGCGCCGCACCGGGGGCCGGTACGCAGTAGGCGCAGAGGGCCGCCTCTCCCCCGGCGTCCGTGGTGACGGTGACCACGGCGCGTGCGAGTGGCGGCCACTGGGCGAGGTGGGCCTCGATCTCGCCGATCTCGATGCGGTGGCCGCGCAGCTTGACCTGCCCGTCGGTCCGGCCGAGCAGGTGCACCCGGCCCTGTGCGTCCCAGCGGGCGATGTCACCGGTCCGGTAGAGCCGTTCGGGACGGGCTTCCGCGGCCCGGCCGAGCGTACGGGTGACGAAACGCTCCTCGGTCTGCTCGGGGTCTCCGGCATAGCCGAGCGCGACGCCTTCGCCGCCGATCCAGAGCTCTCCGGGAACGCCGGGCGGGACGGGTTCGCCGTGGGCGTCGAGGACGTGGAGGGTGCTGTGGGGCATGGGCCGGCCGATCGGGACCATCGCGCCGGGCTCCAGGTCGTCCACGGGTCCTTCGAAGTACGCGCTGTCGATGGTGGCTTCGGTGAGCCCGTAGGAGTTGACGAGGCGGGTGCCGGGGCCGCACAGCTCGCCGAGCCGCCGGTACTCCGCCACGCTCCAGGCGTCCGAGCCGACCACCAGCAGCCGCAGGAAGTCCAGCCGCAGCCCTTGCCGGTCGCAGTGGTCCATCAGCCCGCGCACCACTGCTGGCACGAACTCCGCGCAGTCGACCCGTTCTTGACGCATCGTCCGGTAGAGGCGGGTCGTGTCGAAGAGCAGGTCGCGGTCGGCCAGTACGAGGGTGCCGCCCGAGCACAGAGCGCGGACCAGGTCGCCGGTGAAGACGTCGAACGAGGGGTCGGCCATCTGGAGGTGCACCCGGACGTCCGTCTCCAGCCGGTACTCCGCACGCCAGGCGGCTTGGGCCGAGGCGAGGTTGCGGTGGCTGACGCGGACGGCCTTGGGGCGGCCGGTGGACCCGGAGGTGGTGATGACGTACGCCGTCGAGTCCGGGGCGGTGCTCCGCCGGGGGCCGTCCGGGTGCGGCTCGGTCGCGTGCAGGGCGTCGAGGGTCACCGTGATGACCGGCAGCGCCGCGGTGCCCTCCCGCCCGTCCTCGTCGGCGACGACGACGAGCGCGGCGCCGCTGTTGTGCACGAGGGACGCGAGCCGGCCGGCGGGCAGTCCGGGCCGGAGCGGGAGGTAGGCGGCTCCGGTCTTGAGCACGGCGAGCAGGGTGACGATCAGGTCCGGCGACTTGTCCAGGTACAGCACGACGACGGAGCCGTGCCCGACGCCGAGGGTGCGCAGCCGGGCGGCGGTCCCGGTGGCCCGCCGCTCCAGCTCCGCGTAGGTGAGCCGGTGGGCGTCGCTGTACGGGGAGGGCGTGACCAGGGCGACGGCGGTGGGGTGCTCGGCGGCGGCGCGCCCGATCAGCTCGTGGACCGGGGTGAACGGCTCCCCCCTCTCCTCGGCGGGCGGCAGGGCCGGGCGGCTCCATTCGGCGACGAGCCGGTGGCGCTCGCGTTCGCCGAGCATCTCCAGCCGGGATGCGGGCTGTTCGCCGGGGGCGCGGGTCATCCGGTCCAGGAGGCGGGTGTAGTGGGCGGCCATGCGGCGCATCGTCGCCGGGAGGAAGAGGTCGGTGTTGTACTTGAGGACGCAGTGGAAACGTCCCTCCGCCTCGTCCTCGTAGGCGGACAGCGTTATGTCGAACTGCCCCTCTTCCTCCGGCAGTTCGATGTACTCCAGGCGGTAGCCGTACTGCTCGGTGGCCACCTTGTGGGTGAGGAGGATGAACATCGCCTGGAACACGGCCGAGCGACTGGGATCGCGCTGGAGTCCCAGCTCCTCCACGAGGAGGACGAAGGGGTACTCCTGGTTGTCCAGCCCGCCCAGTACTGCCCTGCGGACCTGTTGCAGCAGTTCGGCGACGGTGGGGTCGTCCGACAGGTCGGCGTGCAGCGGCAGCGGGTTGACGAAGTAGCCGTAGACGGAGGAGAAGTCCTGCCGGGTGCGGCCGGTGACGGGGCTGCCGACGACGATGTGGTCCTGCCCGGAGTAGCGGTGCAGGAGGAGGTAGTAGGCGCTCAGCAGCACCATGAACGGGGTGACGCCGTGCGCCCGGGCCAGGGCGTGGACGCGGGTGCTGAGCTGGGCGTCGAGGACGAAGAACGCGGAGGCCCCGTTGTGGGTCTGGACGGCGGGGCGCGGTTTGTCGACGGGAAGGTCCAGGAGCGGGACCTCGGCCGGCAGGTGGGAGCGCCAGTAGTCGAGCATGCCCGCGGCTTCCGGCCCGGCCAGGAACGCGTTCTGCTGGTTGAGGAAGTCGAGGTAGCGGGCCTGCACCGGGGGCAGTTCGGGCTGCCTGCCCTCGCGCAGCGCCTCGTACACGGCGAAGAGTTCTTCGATGAAGGTGAACGTGGAGACGGCGTCGGAGACGATGTGGTGGACGGCCTTCATGATGACCCAGCGGTCGGGCGCCCGCTTGAAGAGGCGGAAGCGGACCAGCGGGTCGCGGGCGAGGTCGTAGGGCTTGCGGTATTCGGCGACGATCGTCGCGTGGATGGTCTCCCAGTCCTGCCCCTGCACGTCGAAGAGACCGAGGTCCGGTACGACGTCCGGGGAGACCCGCTGCACGGCCTGCCCGTCCTCCAGCGGGAAGTTGGTGCGCAGCGCGGGGTGCCGGGCGATGAGGCGGCGGACGGCCTCGAACATCAGGTCCGGTTCGAGGGCCACGTTCACCTCGACGGCTCCGCCGATGTTGTAGGCGTACCCCTCGGGGTTGAGGTGCTTGAGGAACCAGAGCGCCTTCTGGTTCTGCGTCAGCGGGTACTGCCGTTCGTCCTGGTGGAGTTCGACGGCACGGGCCGTTCCGTCGGGGGTTCCGGTGGCGGCCAGGGCGGTGAGGCCGTCGTGGAGCCGGGCGGCGAGCTCGCCCGCCGGGGTGCCGCTGAGGAGGGCGACCACGGGCAGGGCGACGCCGAGTTCGGCGTGGATCCGGGCCCGTAGCTCCATGGCGAGCAGCGAGTCGAGCCCGAGTTCGCCGAGGCCGGTGGCGGGGTCGACGCGGTCCGTGCCGGTGCGGAGCACGGTGGCGCAGAGCGCGGCGAACCTCTCGGTCACCAGCGTGCGGCGGGTCTTCTCGTCGGCTTCGCGGAAGGCGTCGAGGAATCCGTTGCCGGACGCCGGGTCCGGCGGCGGGGCGGCGGCCGCGGCGAGGTCGGCGACGAGCGGGGGCGGGGACGGGTACCAGGCGAGGAAGGCGGGCCAGTCGACGACGGTGGCGACGACCAGTTGGGCGTGGTCCTGGCCGATGACGCGTTCGAGGACGGCCATGCCCGCTTCCGGGGAGAGCGAGCTCATGCCACGGCTGTGCAAGTAGTGCTCGACGAGGCCGAGTTCCTCGATCATGCCGGTGGCCCAGGGGCCCCAGTCCAGGCTGAGCGCGGGCAGGCCCAGCGCGCGGCGGTGGTGGGCCAGGGCGTCCAGGAAGGCGTTTCCGGCGGCGTAGTTGGTCTGGCCCGCCGTGGTCAGCAGGGAGGCGACCGAGGCGAAGAGCACGAAGTGTTCGAGGGGTTCGTGCCGCAGGTGCCGGTGCAGGAGGTAGGCGCCGACGGTCTTGGGGTCGTGGACGGCGTCGAAGGCGGGCCGGTCGAGTTCGGTGACGAGGGTGTCGCGGACCTGGCCCGCGAGGTGGAACACCCCGCGCACGGGTGGCGCGCCACTGGCTCGATGGGCGTCGAGCCAGCCGGTCAGGGCGTCCTCGTCGGTGATGTCGAGGCGGGCCGGGACGGTCTGCGCGCCGAGGGCCTCCAGTTCGCGCAGCAGGGCCACGGCCCGGCCCTCGGCGGTGGCGGGGTCGGTGGCGGCCCACTTCTCCCGGGGCGGTACGGGGGTGCGGCCGACCAGGATCAGCCTGCGGGCCCCTCGCCGCACCAGCGTGCGGCACAGCAGCCGTCCGAGCGCGCCGAACGCGCCGGTCACCAGGTAGCTGCCGTACTCCCGCAGGCGCGGCGGCAGGGGCCGGGTAAGGCCCTCGGCGGGGCGCAGGCGGCTGGTGCGGCGGCGGCCGTCGCGCAGGGCGATCTCCTCCTCGTCCTCGGCCAGCGCCTCGCTCAGGAGCGCTTCGGCCTCGGCGCGGTCGCCGTCCGGGCCCGGTTCCCGCCGGGGGTCGAGGTCGATCAGCTTGCCGGGTCGGTCGGTGAGTTCCTGGTGCCGCAGGACGCGGCCGACGCCCCAGGCGGGCGCCCCGAGGGGTTCGACGGCCTCGCCTGGCAGGCCGGGCTGGGCGCCCCGGGTGACGATGTGCAGGCGGCTGCCGGAGCCCCGGGCGAGCAGGGTCCGGGCGAGGGCGACCAAGGAGTAGGCGCCCGCGCCGGTGTGGTCCACGAGGGCTTTCCGGTCGCAGTCCGCGAGGGCGGGCCGGTCGAGGTTCCACAGGTGCAGGACCGCCCCGCGAAACGGTCGGCCCTCGCGCTCCACATCGGCGAGGAGGCGCTCCAGGCCGCTGTCGGATGCGGGGTCGACGGTACAGGTGCCGCCGTCGTCGGAGCCGGTGTACGCGGCACCCCGGCGCACCAGCAGGCAGCGTTCGCCCCGGGCGGCGGCGAGCTCGGCGAAGGCGTCCGCCACTCCCCCGTTGTCGGCGAGGACCAGCCAGCCGTGGTCGCGGGCGGTCGCGGCGGGCCCGGAGGGTTCGCTCCGTACGTCGTCGTCCTCGGGCAGCGGCGGGCAGTCGGTCCAGGCCGGTTCCGCGAGCCAGGAGTCGATCGTGGTGCGGGCGACCGCGGTCGCGGCCTTCTCGACGTCACCGGCGCGGAAGCCGTGGATGCGGCCGAGCGGCGTGCCGTCGTCGGCGTGGAGGGCGATGTTCCCGACGGTGGTGTCCGCGTCTCCGGTCAGCAGGGTGGCGTGCGCCCAGAACGGCTGGTCGCCGACGGGGTCGATGGCGGCCTCGTCGAGGGAGAGCGGCAGCCTGATCCCCTTGCCCGGTGCGGGTCCTTCCAGGATCTGCGGGGTGAGCAGGGTCTGGAAGCAGGCGTCGAGCAGCACGGGGTGGAGGTGGTGGTCCGCGGCGTCGTCGCCGATGGCCCGGGGCGGACGGATGCGGGCGAGGGCTTCGCCCCTGCCGATCCAGACCTCTTCGACGGCCCGGAAGGCGGGGCCGTAGTCGTAGCCGAGGGCGGCCAGTGCGGTGTAGCAGTCGGGGCCTTCGAGTCGCCGGACGGTGCGGGAGCGGATCGCGGCGGCGTCGAGGGGCGGTCCCGTCCTGCGGCGCTGCCCGGTACGGACGACGCCGCTCACGTGGACCGCCCGCTCTCCGTCGTCGCCGGCGGCCGAGGCGACGGTGAAGGCGGCGTTCTCCAGGGAGAGGGAGACCTCCACGGTCCGGTCCTCTCCGTCGGGCAGGAAGAGCGCCTTGCGGAGGTCGATGCCGGTGAGGACGGCGGTGGCGCCTCCGGTGAGCCGGCGGACGGCCTGGGCCGCCATCTCCAGGTAGCCCGCGGCGGGGAAGACGACGGTGCCCTGGATGCGGTGGTCGGCGAGGTAGGGCAGGGCTTCGGTGTCGAGGCGGGCCTGCCAGGTCGGTTCGGTGCGGTCGGTACGGCGGCCGAGGAGCGGGTGGTCCTGGCGCCCGAGGCGGACCTGGGCGACCGGCCGGGGCTCGGTCCAGTGGCGGTCGCGCCGGAAGGGGTGGCGGGGCAGGGTGACCGGGCGTCCGGTGGGCTGGAGCGTGTCCCAGTCGATGGCGGCGCCCAGGTTGTGGAGCGAGGCGAGGGAGGCGGCGAAGCGTTCGGGCTCGTTCTCCCGGCGGCGGATCGAGGGCAGGGTGAGTCCGGTCGCGCCGGTGGCGTCCAGGCATTCCCGGATCGCGTGGCCGAGCACGGGGTGCGGTCCGATCTCCAGGAAGACCTGGTGGCCGTCGGCGGCGACGCGGTCCACGGCGGCCCGGAAGCGCACCCGGTCGCGGACGTTCTTCCACCAGTAGGCGGCGTCCAGCTCATCGCCGCGGGCGGTGCCTCCGACTCCCGTCGGATAGAGCGGCACCTGTGCGGGGCGTGGCTCCAGGGCGGCGAGTTCCGTGAGGAGTTCGTCCTTGATGAGCTCCATGCCGACGCTGTGGTACGGCACTTGTACGGTGAGGAACTTGGCGAACTGCTGCTCGGCTTGCAGTTCCCCGGCCAGCAGGGCGAGCGTCGCCCCGTCCCCGGCCAGGGTGATCGAGGTGGGGCTGTTGACGGCGGCGATGGAGACCCGGTCGCTGTACGGGCGCACCCGGCGCTCCGCCTCGTCCTCCGACAAGCTCACGGCGAGCATGGTGCCCGTGCCCGCCAGGGTCTGCTGGAGCCTGCTGCGGTGCACGGCGATCCTGGCCGCGTCCCTCAGTGAGTAGACACCCGCTTCGTGGAACGCGGCGATCTCGCCGGTGCTGTGACCGACGACGGCGTCCGGGCGCACCCCGTAGGACCGCCACAGGGCGGCCAGCGCGACCTGCACGGCGAAGTTCGCGGGCTGCGCGAGCCAGGTCTCGTCCATCCGGGAGGCGGATTCGTCGGCGGTCAGCTCCTCGATCAGGGACCAGTCGGCGAACTCGGCGATCGCACGGTCGCACTGGAGGAGCGCGTCGCGGAAGACCGGTTCCTCGCCGAGCAGTTGGCGTCCCATGCCCCACCACTGCGGGCCCATTCCGGTGAAGACCCAGACCGTCCGCCGCTCGCCCGACGCGCGTGCCCGGCCCCGGACGACCCGGGGGTGGGGCTCGCCCCGCTCGTGGGCGGCCAGCGCCTCGTCGAGGGAGGCGCGGGAGGAGTAGACGACACAGAGCCGCTCGGGGAGGTGCTGGCGGCGGTGGGCGAGGGTGTGGCCGAGGTCGGGGAGGGTCACCTCCGGGCCGTTCTCCCCGGCCAGTTCGCCGCGGATACCGGTCGCCATCGCGGTGAGGGCGTCCGGGTGCCGTGCGCTCAGCGGCAGGATGCTCCAGCCGCGTCCGGCGGGGTTGGCCCGGCGGGTGTCCGGCGGGGGCGGCGGGGCCTCCTCCAGCACCACATGGGCGTTGGTGCCGCCGAACCCGAAGGAGTTCACCCCGGCGCGGGCAGGGCCCTCGTGCTCGGGCCAGGGGACGGGCCGGGTGGGGATCTCGTACGGCAGGGTGGCCGGGTCGATGGCGGGGTTGAGGTTCTCCAGGTTGATGTGGGGCGGGATCTGCCGGCGTTCGAGGCACAGGGCGGTCTTGATCAGTCCGGCGATCCCGGCGGCGGATTCGGTGTGGCCGATGTTCGTCTTGACCGAGCCGACGTAGGCGCGGGCGCCCGGGGCCCGTCCGATGGCCAGCGCGCGGGCCAGGGCGTTCGCCTCGATCGGGTCGCCGACGGGGGTCGAGGTGCCGTGCGCCTCCATGTACTGGAGGTCTCCGGGGGTGATGCCCGCCTCGGCGCATACCCGGCGGATGAGGCCGACCTGGGCGTCGGCGTTGGGCACGGTGATGCCGTTGGTGTGGCCGTCCTGGTTGACGCCGCTGCCGAGGATCACCGCGTGGATCCGGTCCCCGTCCCGTACGGCGTCCTCCAGCCGCTTCAGCGCGACCAGGCCGACGCCCTCGGCCCGCACATAGCCGTCGGCAGCCGCGTCGAACGTACGGGAGCGGCCCTCGGGCGACAGGAATCCGCCCTTCGTCTCGGCGACGGTGTACTGCGGGGCCATGTGGAGCAGGGTGCCGCCGGCCAGCGCGAGGTCGCTCTCACCACTCTTCAGCGCCTGACACGCCAGGTGCACGGCCACCAGGGAGGAGCTGCACGCGGTGTCGACGGACAGGCTGGGACCGCGGAAGTCGAAGCAGTACGAGATGCGGTTCGACACCATCGTCATCATGGTGCCGGTCGCGGTGTGGGCGGCCAGGGAGGTGAACCCCAGGTCGGCGAACTGGAGGATCTTGTAGTCCAGGGTGAACGCGCCGACGTAGACGGCGACGTTGCCGCCCGCGAGGTCGGCGGGCCGCTGGCCGCCGTCCTCCAGGGCGTCCCAGGCCACTTCGAGCAGCTTGCGCTGCTGGGGGTCCATATGGTCGGCCTCGCGCGGGCTGATACCGAAGAACGCGGGGTCGAACTCGTCGAATCCGTCGATGTATCCGCCGCGGCCGCCGACGAGGCGCCCGGGCTTGTCCCGGAACCGGCTGCCGAGCGTGGCGACGTCGTAACGGTCGGGCGGGGTGGGCGTGATGCAGTCCTTGCCCGCCATCAGGTTCTGCCAGAACGTGCGGTGGTCCGAGGCGCTGCCGGGCAGTCGGCAGCCCATTCCGATGATCGCCACCTTGTCGCGTAACGCCCGGTTGTTCGCGTCGGCCATGTGTCGGCTCCTCAAGTCGCGGTGGAACGTCGGGGGTTGGCGGTCACTTCGGCCGGGTGCCCGGTTCGGGTCGGCGGTGCCGCCAGGGATGCAGGAGAGCGGCGAGGATCTCGCCGGTGCCAGGGAAGGCCGTGGGATCGTGGAGACCGACGGCGGCGGGTTCGCGGCCGGCATGCCAGGTGAAGCTGCCGAAGAGGTGGTCCCAGCACGACAGGTCGGAGCCGTAGTGGCCGGCTTCGGACAGATCGGTGCTGTGGTGCAGTCGGTGCTGCTCGGGGCTGGCCAGCAGATGGTTGAGCGGTCCGATACGGACCTCGATATTGGCGTGGACGAAGTAGCCCTGTGCGACAACGAAGAGCCCGACCACCAGCACCGCGGGGCGGGAGAACCCGACGAGGGCCAGGGTCAGCTGGACGAGGCTCTGGGCCAGGACGATGTCCAGCACGTGGTTGACGCCGTTGTTGGCGACATTGACCTTCTCCGGCACGTGGTGCACCCCGTGCAGCCGCCAGAGCAGTGCGCTGCGGTGGCCCAGCCGGTGCACCGCGTAGCTGACGAGCGATCCAGCCAGGAGCGCGCCCGGGATCTCGACCCAGAGGTGACGGGCCGGCTCCTCCGGCGCGATCAGGCCGACGGCCAGCGCCACCAGCAGTTGTGCCAGACCGCTTCCGGCCATGGTGAGCAGGAAATAGACGCCGTACCAGCGCCATTCGTCCTTTCCTGGGTGCCAGTTCCGGTCATAAGGAATCAGCCGCTCCAGGAGGGCCAGATAGGCGATGACCCCGATCAGGAAAAGCGAACCGACCCACGCGGGGTCCCATTTCAGCCACAATGCGGCTGCACTCACGGACACGACCGAGAGGAGGAGAATCGGGTAGGCGACAGCGCGAAGGAACCGCGTAGGTGAATTACCGACCACCCCCTTCCGCCCGACCGAGAAGTCGGCCGAACTGATTTCGCCATCGGCGGAGCGTTCGCGCTCGTCCATCCGTGACCCTCCACAAGTGACAGTGCCGGGGAGAGAGACTCATCGCGTCACATCGGCGCAGGCCAGAGCAGCCTGACGAGAACAGGAACCCCGGGTGGCGACCATGGCCCCCGCGCTGGCGACTTCCAGACACCCGGCCTCGATCAGATTCGGCCGCGGCGTGAACTGATGCCCCCGTTCCCATCAGCCCAGATCATCTATTTCCCGTTCCCACGGCTTTAATCACGACCGGCTCGCAGAAATTGTGCGGCACTTTTATCCGCGGCGAGAATGCGGGGAGGATCGCACGACCGAGGCGAGTGCATTTGTGCGAGCAATTCCTTCATAGGATCATCGCCACACCGAAAGACGGCGTATTCCGTTGCGCCGGTACCCGATGCCCCACGCTCTGGCGTGCGTTCGGGTGGGGAGCGGTGCGCCCGCGCAGAAGCCGCACCCGAAAGCGCCCTCGGGCGGCCCCACTCCTTCCATCCGGGGACACCCCCTGCGATGATCACGGCGGACCCGGCAGCGGAATCCGACAGCGAAACCGGCAGCGAAGCCCGGCAGTGCAACCCGGCAGCACCTCAGCGAAACGAGGAGTCTCCTTGTCGTACGACGTCGGCGCGGTGCGCGCACAGTTCCCCGCCCTGCGGTCCGGTACGGCGCACTTCGACGGACCGGGCGGCACCCAGACCCCCGCCTCCGTCATCGCCGCGATCGGCGAGGCCATGAGCCGCCCCCTGTCGATCCGGGGCGGGGCCCTGCCCGGGGAGGTGAACGCGGAGGAGATCGTCCTCGGGTTCCGGCAGGCGATGGCGGATCTGCTGGGCGCGGACCCGGACGGGGTCGTGTTCGGCCGCAGTGCCACCCAGCTGACCTACGACTTCTCGCGCACCCTGGCCGGGTCCTGGAACCCGGGGGACGAGGTGGTGGTCAGCCGGCTGGATCACGATGCCAACATCCGCCCGTGGGTGCGGGCGGCCGAACGGGCGGGGGCGGTGGTGCGGTGGGCCGATTTCGACCCGGCGACCGGCGAGCTGTCCCCGGAGGCCGTCGGCGCGCAGATCACCGAACGCACCCGGCTGGTCGCGGTGACCGGCGCGTCCAACCTCATCGGCACCCGGCCCGACATCCCGGCCATCGCCGGACTCGTCCACCGGGCCGGCGCGCTGCTGTACGTGGACGGGGTCCATCTCACCGCGCACCGCACGGTCGATGTGGAGCGGCTGGGCGCGGACTTCTTCGTCTGCTCCCCGTACAAGTTCTTCGGCCCCCATCACGGAGTGCTCGCCGCCCGGCCCGAACTGCTCGACACCCTGCGCCCGGACAAGCCGGTGCCGTCCACCGACGCCGTACCGGAGCGCTTCGAACTCGGCACTCTGCCCTACGAGTCGATGGCGGGCACCCGGGCGGCGGTGGACTTCCTCGCGAGCCTGGGCGCCGACGTCGGTGCCGGTGTCGGCCGTCGCGAGCGGCTGCGGTCGGCCTACGCGGCGATCGGCGCCCACGAGACGGCTCTGCGGATGAGCATCGAGAAGGCCGTGCGCGAACTGGACGGGGTGACCGTGCACTCCCGGGCCGTGGACCGCACCCCCACCCTGCTGCTCACCTTCGAGGGCCGGGACCCGGCGGACGCCTACCGCACCCTCGCCCGTTCCGGCGTGCACGCACCCGCCGGATCCTTCTACGCCCTGGAGGCCTCCCGCCACCTGGGGCTCGGTGACAGCGGCGGCCTGCGCGTCGGGCTGTGCGCGTACAACGACACGGACGATGTAGAGCGACTCCTGACGGGGCTGTCGGACTTCCTGCGGTGACGGCGGGCGCATAGGGCAGATACGACGGACACGGTCACCGCGCGCCGAGCGTGGCCAGTACGTCCACCGCGTCGGCCAGCCCGGCCGGGCAGCGCACCTCCGGCGGCAGCTCCCCGGTCCAGCCTGGCCCGGCCACCAGGACGGCGGGCCGCCTGCGCGCTCCCCGTACGCCCCACTCGATCGCCCCCACCCGGGCCACGAGCGAGCGGCTGGCCGTGCTGCGGGACTGCGCCCAGAGCACCACCGCCACGGGGCCGGTGCGCCGTACCGCCTCCTCCAGCGCCCCCGCGGGCAGGGAGGCGCCGAACATGCGAACCGGCAGGGCCTGTCGGGCGAGGGTGGCGGCGAGTGCCTCCAGGGCCAGCGTATGGGTCTCGCCGGGCACGCAGGCCAGTAGGGAGACGCCCGCGCCGGGGGCGGGGGGCCGCGCCGCCGCGAACGCGCGCAGCGCGCCGGAGACATGCCATGACAGCAGGTGCTCGACTTCGATGTACCGCTCCCCCTCTGTCTCCCACTTGCGGCCCACCGCGTGCAGCACCGGCATCATCACCTCGTCCCACGCGGCCGGCAGTCCGTAGCGGTCCAGCACCGCCGCGAGCAGCTCGTCCATGGCCGGCGCGTCCAGCCGGACCGCCGCCCGGGCCAGCCCGCGGCACTCCCGGCGGGCCCTGCCGAGCGCAAGCGGTCCGGAGGCCCTGGAGGCGCGCCCGGACGGTGGCACGGGCGCCTCGCGGGACGTTCCGGCCAGGACGGTGCGGGCGGCCTCGGCCGGTGGCAGGCCCGCGCTCGTCAGACGGCACATGTTCCGCAGAGCGGCGATGTCCGCCCCGGTCCAGCGCCGGTGCCTGCCGTCCTCCCGCGCAGCCGGGCCGATGCCGTAGCGACGGTCCCACGAGCGCAGTGTGGTCGGCGCGACGCCCAGGAGACGGGCCACCGCGCCGGTGGTCAGACCCCCGTCGGCCGGGACTTCCGGCGCCGACTCGCGCGCCGGGTCCGTCACGGGGCTCATCACTGGGTCCATATATCCAACATACGACGCAAAAGCGACGCATGTTGCCCGGTGCCGCGCCTCGCTGTTCGCTGAGGACTGCGCGGCTGAGGACGACCGGCCGAGAGCAGCAGGAGTGGAACAGGAGTGAAAGGAGACGGCCATGAAACTGAGTGACGAACTCCCCGTCGATCACCGGCTGGCGACCGTGTACCGGATCGGTGCGGGCCTCTGCGGCACCATCCTGCTCGTCTTCGGCATCCTCGGCTTCGCGCAGCGGCTGAGCTTCTTCGACACCAGTGGCGACCGCATCGCCGGGCTGTCGACCAACGGCCTGCTGAGCCTGATCTCGGTGGTCGTCGGCGTGCTGCTGATCGCCGGGGCCGCGGTGGGCGGCAACGCCGCGTCCACGCTGAACATGACGATCGGCTCACTCTTCCTGCTGAGCGGCTTCGCGCACCTCTTCATCCTGGACCGGTCCGCGAACGTCCTGGACTTCGGCATGCCGAATGTGGTCTTCAGTTTCGTCATGGGGCTGCTCATCCTCACGTTCGGGATGTACGGGAGGGTGACCGGCGGCCTGCCGCACGACAACCCGTACTGGCGTCACCGCCACCCGGAGCAGGCGGACCGCGAGGCCGAGGCCGCCGCCCGCAGGAGCGCGGCGGCGCGCGGACCTCTCGGCCGGTGAAGGCGTCGGGCGGTGCGAGCCCCGGGCCGTGCGAGTTCAGACCTTGCGACAGCGGGCGTTCGTCCAGGAGAACACGCCGAAGGCGACCAGTCCGAGGACGCAGACCAGCCAACGGGCCCCGAACCCGGCGCGGGTCCCTGCCTCCATCCCTGTGCTGTTCGCGGCCCGCTCGGCCCGGCCGCGTCCCGACGCTGCCACTGAACGGGGATTCACGTCATTCCGCTTGCCCCGGCGAGGCGGATCGACGCAGAAACGACGCGACGGGCGAAGCGAACCGTTGCGCGGCAGCGTGGTGGTGACGGAGAAGACCACCCCCACTCGCCGGAGGAGACATCATGACGATCAACCGTCTGCAGCGCACTGCGGCGGCCGCCGCGGCACTCGCCTTTCCCGCCTCTCTGGCGTTCTTCGCTCCGCAGGCCCAGGCCGTGGCTCCCGCCGAGCCGTACGGCCCCGCCTGCTCCTCCGTGCCCGCCGAGGGCGCGGGCAGCCTGGAGGGCATGGCGAAGGACCCGGTCGCAACCGCCGCGTCCAACAACCCCGAACTCTCCACCCTCATCAGCGCGGTGGAGAAGGCAGGCCTGGTCGACACCCTCAACAACGCGAAGGACATCACGGTGTTCGCGCCGACCAACGCCGCCTTCGACAAGATCCCGCAGGCGGATCTGGAGGCGCTCCTCAACGACAAGGCCGAGCTCACCAAGGTGCTGACATACCACGTGGTGGGCGAGAAGGTCACGACCCAGCAGATGGAGGACGGCACCTTCGAGACACTGGAGGGGAGCGACCTCACAACGAAGGGCTCCGGCACCGAGTTCACGGTGAACGACGCCTCGAAGATCGTCTGCGGTGATGTACCGACGGCCAACGCCACGGTCAACCTGGTCGACACGGTGCTCATGCCGCCGTCGTCGTGACGGCCTGCGCGCCGCCGACCGCCCTCGGCGGCCCCGTACCCGCATCGCCTGACGGTTCGCGTGCCGGATCGCGTGCCGGTCCGGGCACGGCCGCTGGGCCGGGGTTCTATACGCTGAGGGCGTGACCAGCGCCGACGACCGACCGACCCGGAGCGGCGCCTCGGAATCCGAGGCGCCGCTCGCGGACCTTCAAGCGTTCGCGGTCGAGCTGCGCCGGATGAACGGCGAGATCAACCGGATGACCCACGGTTTCGCGGCGAGCCAGCAGCTGCACCCCACGGACGTGAGCGCGCTCGCCGCCATCCTCGACGCCCCGTCTCCCCTGACGCCGGGGGCGCTGCGCGAGCATCTGGGCCTTACCTCCGGCGCGGTGACGGCATGTCTGGACCGGCTGGAACGGGCCGGTCACGTCCGGCGGGCCCGGGAGAGCGCCGACCGCCGGGTGGTGCACGTGTACTACGAGGCGAGCGCCCGGACGGCCGCCCGCGACTACTTCATGCCGCTCGCCGAGGCCACGGCACGGGCCAGGGCACGCTTCAGCGAGGCGGAGCTGACGACCGTCCTGCGCTTCCTCGCCGCCATGAACGAGGAGCTGGCCGAGGTCCCCTCGGCGCGTCGCTGAGATCTCCACCCCCCCTTGCGGTTGTCTTCGCGAGCACTCGCGTAATGTATTTCAACGATTGAGATTGTTCATCGATGAGGTACCTCCACCCCCGGGAGAGGCATGTCCACCCCTGCACGGTCGGTCCGCCGGCTGATCCCCGTCGTTCTGCTGATCGCCTGGCTCTGCATCGGCGGCGGGCTCGGCCCGTACGCCGGGAAGCTCGGCGAGGTCGCCACCAACGACCAGGCGGCCTTTCTGCCGCAGAACGCCGAGTCCACCCAAGTCATCGATGCCCAGAAGGCGTTCCAGCAGAACGAGACCCTGCCGGCCATCCTCGTCTGGACCTCCGCGGAGAAGGACGCCCCGGTGGACGACGGGCAGCGGGAGGCCGCCACCGGCGCCCTCGCCTCGCTCGCCGGAAGCGAGGGCGTCGTCGGAACCCCCTCCCCCGCGCTGCCCTCCGAGGACGGCCTCGCGCTCCAGGGCATCGTGCAGCTGAGCCCCGGCCTCGGGGACGAGCTGCCGACCGTACTGGAGAGGATCGAGGAGGCGGGCGCGTCCGTGTCCGGTACGACGGTCCGGCTGGCGGGTCCGGCCGCGAGCCAGGCCGACCTTTCCGACGCCTTCGCGGGCATCGACGGGCTGCTGCTCGGGGTCGCCCTGACCACGGTGCTCGTCATCCTGCTGCTGGTCTACCGCAGTGTGCTGCTGCCCTTCGTCATCATCATCGGCGCGGTGTTCGCCCTCGCCCTGTCCTGTGCGATCGTCTACTTCCTCGCCGACCACGACATCGTGCGCGTGGACGGTCAGGTGCAGGGCATTCTGTCGATCCTGGTGATCGGCGCGGCGACGGACTACGCGCTGCTGCTCACAGCCCGGTTCCGGGAGGAACTCGCCGTACACGAAGACCGGTTCACCGCGATGCGTATCGCGCTGCGCGAGTCCTTCGGCCCGATCACGGCGAGCGCCGCGACGGTGGCGGCCGGTCTGCTCGCGCTGCTGCTCAGCGACCTCACCAACAACCGGGCCCTCGGTCCCGTGGGCGCGATCGGCATCGTCTGCTCGGTCCTGAGCGCTCTCACCTTCCTGCCCGCCGTCCTTGTGCTGCTGGGCCGGGCCGCCTACTGGCCGGCGAAGCCCAGGCCCGCCGACGACAAGGCGTCCGGCGGCCACGGCATCTGGCGCAAGGTCGCGGCCCTCGTCGACCGTGCGCCCCGCAAGGTCTGGGCGATCACCCTGGCGGCCCTGATCGCCTGTGCCGCGTTCGCCCCCACACTCACCTCCAAGGGCGTGCCCCTGGACGAGATCTTCGTCAACGACGCCCCGTCCGTGACCGCCCAGGAGACGCTGAGCGAGCACTTCCCCGGCGGCTCGGGCAATCCGGTGGTGATCGTCGCGGCGGCCGACCGGCTGACCGAGGTGACCGAGGCCGCCACCCGTACCGACGGGGTGGCCTCGGTCGCGCCGGTGAGTGCGAGCGGGCGGCCGGACGGCGAACCCCTCGTCGTCGACGGCAGGGTCCGCATCGACGCGACCCTGAAGGACGCGGCCGACAGCGACAACGCCAAGGAGACGGTGGCCGCGCTGCGCACCGAAGTCCACGCGGTACCCGGATCGGACGCCCTGGTCGGCGGCTACACCGCTCAGCAGTACGACACACGGCGCACGGCGGAGAACGACCGCATGCTGATCGTGCCGGTGGTGCTGGCGATCATCCTGGTGATCCTGGTCTTCCTGCTGCGGTCACTGCTCATGCCGGTGCTGCTCGTGGCGACCGTGGCGCTGAACTTCCTGGCCACGCTCGGCATCTCCTCGTTGGTCTTCACCCATGTGTTCGGCTTCAGCGGCACGGATTCATCGGTGCCGCTGTACGGATTCGTGTTCCTGGTCGCCCTGGGTGTCGACTACAACATCTTCCTGATGTCCCGGGTCCGGGAGGAGTCGCTGCGGCACGGCACCAGAGAGGGCATCCTGCGCGGGCTGACCACAACCGGCGGGGTCATCACGTCGGCGGGCGTCGTCCTGGCGGCCACCTTCGCCGCACTCGGTGTGATCCCGCTGGCGTTCCTGCTCCAGATCGCGTTCATCGTGGCCTTCGGCGTCCTGCTGGACACCCTGGTCGTCCGCTCGCTCCTCGTCCCGGCGCTGGTGCGGGACATCGGCCCGAAGGCGTGGTGGCCGGGGACGCTGAGCCGCGAGACGTCCTAGGGTCGACGCCGCGCGTCCCCCGGAGCCCGGCCCGGGTCCCGGTAGGCGGCCGGGGTCCAGATCACGAAGAGGTCCAGGGCGATCACGATCATCGACCAGCCGGGCGCGTACGGCAGAAGGAGGAAGTGCGCGAAGCGGAGCCGGGAGGCCTGGAGCCAGGAGGCGTCGTGGAGCCGGAAGGCCGGGCGGGGCCCGTGCTCATCAGGACTCCTCCTGAGTCCGGCCGGACTGCCCCTTCGCGCGCTTGCCGACCACCACGGCGGCGGCGGCCGCACTGCCCGCGAAGGCCAGTGCGACCATCCAGGGACGGTCGAAGACATGGCAGGTGGCGTGGTCCACCGAGTAGCGTCCGGGGCCGGTCAGGCCGATGGCCGCGGCGGTGAAGCCGAGGAACGCCGGGTACTCGTAGCCGCCGCCCTGGGCGAAGAAGCCCGCCGGGGCGTGCACGGCGACCGCACCGGCCATGGCTCCGGCGGCCGCGGCGCCCGCCGCCGGGGTGGCGAGCCCCAGCGCCAGCAGTGCGCCGCCGCCCGCCTCGCCGAGACCGGCGGCCACAGCGCTGTGCTTGGGCGGGTGGAACCCCATCGCCTCCATCGCGGCCGTGGTGCCCTGGATACCTCCGCCGCCGAACCATCCGGCCAGCTTCTGGCTGCCGTGGGCGGCGAGCACCGCGCCGGTGCCGACGCGCAGGGCGAGCAGACCGAGATCACGCCGGTTGACGCGGACCATGGGGACTCCCGGGGTGGGGGGCTTGCGGTACGGCTCCCACTCTCGCCGGACGGGGGCGGGCGGGCCCGGCCGATTACGCCGTACGGGACACGGACCGGTCGCCCCAAGGCCCCGGTGCGACGCAGATCATTGTGCAACTTGTTGCATAAGGGTCTCGCGGTGGTCTACAACTGACGCGACGACCCCGTGTGGAGGAGACCCCGGATGAGCCTGTACCCGAATCTGCTGAGCCCGCTGGACCTCGGGTTCACCACGCTCCCCAACCGGGTGCTCATGGGCTCGATGCACATCGGCCTTGAGGAGGCCGAACGCGGCTTCGAGCGGATGGCGGCCTTCTACGCCGAGCGCGCCCGGGGCGGCGTCGGCCTCATGGTCACCGGTGGCATCGCCCCCAGCGAGCGGGCCTGCTCCTTCCCCGGCGGGGCGAAGATGACGACCGAGGCGGAGGCGGAGCAGCACCGGGAGATCACCTCGGCGGTGCACGCGGCGGGCGGCCGGATCGCGATGCAGATCCTGCACTTCGGACGGTACGCCCACCACCCCGACCTGGTCGCCCCGAGCGCCCTCAAGGCCCCGATCAGCGGGTTCACCCCGAACGCCCTCACCGACGACCAGGTCGAGGAGACCATCGAGGAGTTCGTCAGGGCGGCGGAGCTGGCGCGGCACGCCGGATACGACGGCGTCGAGATCATGGGATCCGAGGGCTATCTGATCAACGAGTTCATCGTCTCCGCGACCAACCACCGCACCGACCGCTGGGGCGGCTCGTACGAGAACCGCATCCAGTTCCCCGTGGAGATCGTGCGCCGGGTCCGCGAGCGGGTCGGCAGCGACTTCATCCTCATCTACCGGCTCTCGATGCTGGACCTGGTGCCGGGCGGTTCGACGCTGGAGGAGGTCGTGACGCTCGCCAGGGAGATCGAGGCGGCGGGCGCGACGATCATCAACACCGGCATCGGCTGGCACGAGGCGCGCATCCCCACCATCGCCACCTCCGTGCCGCGCGGTGCGTTCAGCTGGGTGACCGAGAAGGTGCGCGGCGCGGTCTCCGTACCGCTGGTGACGAGCAACCGCATCAACACCCCCGAGGTCGCCGAGGAGATCCTCGCCTCCGGCCGGGCGGACATGGTCTCCATGGCCCGGCCCTTCCTCGCCGACCCGGAGTTCGTCGCCAAGGCGGCGGCGGGCCGGGCGGACGCGATCAACACCTGCATCGGGTGCAACCAGGCGTGCCTGGACCACATCTTCAGCCTCCAGATCACCTCCTGCCTGGTCAATCCGCGTGCCTGCCACGAGACCGAGCTGGTCCTGAGCCCGACCCGGACCCGTAAGCGCGTCGCTGTCGTCGGCGCCGGTCCGGCGGGCCTCGCGTGCTCGGTGACCGCGGCCGAGCGGGGCCACGCGGTCACGCTGTTCGACACCGCCGACGAGATCGGCGGCCAGCTGAACGTGGCCCGCCGGGTGCCGGGCAAGGAGGAGTTCGACGAGACGCTGCGCTACTTCCGTACGCGACTGGCCGAGCTGGACGTCGAGGTGCGCCTGTCCACCCGGGCGCACACCGGAACGCTGGACGGCTTCGACGAGATCGTGCTCGCCACCGGCGTCGAACCCCGTACCCCCGCGATCCCCGGAACGGACCACCCGAGCGTGGTCAGCTATCTGGACGTGCTGCGCGACGGGGCGCCGGTCGGTGACCGGGTCGCGATCGTGGGCGCGGGCGGCATCGGCTTCGACGTCGCGGAGTTCCTCACCGACGGCGGCGAGGCTGCGAGCCTGGACGCCGACACGTTCTTCCGGCAGTGGGGCGTGGACACGGCCTACGCGGAGCGCGGGGGCCTGCGCGCCCCCGAGCGCCCCAAGCCGCCGCGCACCGTCCACCTGATCCAGCGCAAGACCACCAAGGTCGGCGCGGGGCTCGGCAAGACGACGGGCTGGATCCACCGCACCGAACTGCGCCACCGGGGCGTCGAGATGATCGCGGGCGCCTCCTACGACCTGATCGACGACCAGGGCCTCCACCTCACCGTCGACGGCGAGCGGCGGGTGCTGCCCGTGGACACGGTCGTGCTCTGCGCGGGCCAGGAACCGCGCCGGGAGCTGTACGAGGAACTGCGCGCGGCGGGCGGCCCGGTCCATCTGATCGGCGGCGCGGACGTGGCGGCCGAGCTGGACGCGAAGCGGGCGATCCGCCAGGGCACGGAGCTGGCCGCGGCTCTGTGAGCGCGCATCCCGCCGGGAGTCCCGTACTTCCGTGAGCGCACGTCCTGCCGGGAGCCCAGCACCTCTGTGAGCCCCGTACTTAGGATGCACGTCATGTCACTGCCGCACGCGATTCTCACCGCCCTGTTGGAGAAGCCTTCCTCAGGTCTGGAGCTGACCCGCAGGTTCGACCGGTCGTTCGGCTACTTCTGGTCCTCGACCCATCAGCAGATCTATCGCGAGCTGGGGAAACTGGAGCAGGCCGGGCGGATCAGGGCGCTGCCGTCGGCGGTGCCGGCCCGGGGGCAGAAGAAGGAGTACGAGGTACTGCCCGCGGGCCGCGAGGAACTGGCGGCCTGGGTGGCGCTGCCCGAGGACCCGCGCCCGGTCCGTGATCCGCTGCTGCTGCGGATGCGGGCGGCGGCGGTCGTCGGGACGAACGGAATGGGCGCGGAGCTGCGCCGCCATCTCTCGCTCCACGAGCGGCAGTTGGCGGAGTACCGGAAGATCGAGGAGCGGGACTTCACCCCCTCGCCGACCACTGACGAGAGCCGACTGCGGTATCTGGTGCTGCGGGGCGGCATCGACCTGGAGACGTTCTGGATCGGCTGGCTCACCCGGGCCATCGCGGACCTGGACGGCTGACCGTACCGCCCGTCACGGGTGGGGTCCGCCGCCCGCCTGTACGGCCACGGGTTCCGCGACGACCACGGGGCGGGGGCTGCCGATGACCACCCGCGAGGGGACCGGCCCTTCCGGGGAAGGCCCATCGGCCGCGCGCCCCGGCTCCGTGCCGCGCACCTCAGCCATGCTGTCCGTGGCGCGCGCCTGGGCCGCGCTGTCCGTGGTGCGCGCCTGGGCCCGGCTCAGGAGGATCACGCCGCGTACGGCCGCGGCCGTACCGAGCAGCGCCAGGACCAGGCTGACCGGGCCGCCCTGGAGCCGTTCGCCGAGCAGGGCCAGGCCGATCGCGGCGGCGGCGACCGGGTTGGCGAGGGTGACGACGGCGAGCGGGGCGCCGAGCCCGCCCCGGTAGGCGGTCTGGGACAGCAGCAGACCGCCCATCGCGAAGGCCGAGACGAGCAGCGCCACGGTCAGCAGCCGCCAGCTGAACAGCGGGCCGCCGGAGTGGTCGGTGACGGCGACCGTGAGGGTCTGGGTGAGGGCGGAGGCGACGCCCGAGGTGATCCCGGAGGCCGCCGCGTGCCGGAGGCCTGGGCGGGCTCCCGGGCGGCTGAGTCCGGCGACGACCGCCATGGTGGCCGCTCCCACGCCGAGGGCCTCGGGCAGGGTGAGGGTGTCGTGCGGGGCGGAGCCGCCCGCGGTCAGGAGCAGCGCGCCGAGGCCGAGCAGGGTGAGGACCGTGCCCTGCCACTCGATGCGGCCGACCCTGCGTCCGGCGGCGCGCGCGCCGAGCGGGACGGCGACGACGAGCGTGAGCGCGCCGAGCGGCTGGACCAGGGTGAGCGGCCCGTAGTTGAGTGCGGCGACATGCAGCAGCGCGCCCGCCGCGTTGAGGCCGACCGCCGACCACCACGCGCCCCGGCCCAGCAGCCGCAGGACTCCGGCGGAGGGCTCGGTGCGTCCGGCGAGCCGGGACTGCGCCACGGCGGCGGCCGCGTAGGCACCGGCGGAGACGAGGGACAGGGCGACGGCGATCAGGGTGCCGCTCATCGGGCGGCCCCGGTCGGCGCGGGCTCAGGGACGGGCTGGGGGGTGGGCTCAGGGACGAGCTCAGGACCGGGGATGCGCACCGGGGCAGCCTCCGCGGCGGGTGGTGCGTCGGGCGCCCCGGCGGAGCTCCCGAGGGCCGGCGGCGCGTCGGCACCTCCACCGGACACCACCGATCCACCCGACACCGTGCCCCCACCGGACACCACAGCCCCACCCGACACCGGCAGTCTGAAAACGGCGAACGCGACGGCGAGCAGCGCGACGGCCACGATCGCGTCGAGCCAGTAGTGGTTCGCGGTGCCCACCACGACGAGCAGCGTCAGCGCGGGGTGCAGCAGCCACAGCCCGCGCCACCGGGAGCGGGTCGCGGCGATCAGCCCGACGGCGACCATGACCGCCCAGCCGACGTGCAGTGAGGGCATCGCGGCGAACTGGTTCGCCATCGTGTCGGTCGCGGGCGTCTGCCCGTACACCGTCGGGCCGTAGACCTGCCCGGTGTCGACCATTCCGGCGGCCGGGAACATCCGGGGCGGAGCCAGCGGGAACAGCAGGTGCAGCACGAGGGCGGCGGCGGTGAGCGCGGCGAGGACGCGGCGTGACCAGAGGTAGTGGCGGGGGCGGCGCCAGTAGAGCCAGACCAGGAAGAGGGCTGTGGCCGGGAAGTGCACGGCGGCGTAGTACGTGTTCGCCGCGTGGATCAGGGTCTGGCTGTGCAGCAGCAGGTCCTGGACGGCGCCCTCGCCGGGCAGGCGCAGGGTCCGTTCAAGGTCCCAGACGTTCCCCGCGTTGCGGAACGCTTCCTCGACATGGCCGTTGGCCGCCCGGCGGCCGAGTTTGTAGGCCAGGAAGAGTCCGGCCACGAGAAGGAACTCGCGGACGAGGGGCGGTCGGGCACGTATGTCCGGCTCCTGGTCCGTGGGCTCGGTGCGGGCGTGCGTCACCCGGTGCCCCCTTGGATGCGAAGCGGTGTCAGGACGGCATGGTCCAGTCCATGCCGAATCGATACGCCAGTGTACCGATACGTTGGCGTATCGGTACACCCGCGTATCGGTACACTGGCGTATCGAGAACCTCGCCGCACCGCCGCAGGAGGTACAGCCCATGCCCTCGCCCGATTCCGCACCGGAGTCAGCCCTCGCCTCCCGCCGGTCGAAGATCACACCGGAGCGGGCGCAGGAGCTGTACGAAGCGGTGCTGGACCTGTTGCGGGAGAGCGGTTACGAGTCGCTGACCATGGAGGGGGTCGCCGCCCGAACCCGGTGCGGGAAGTCGACGCTGTACCGGCAGTGGGGGTCCAAGCCGGAGCTGGTCGTCGCCGCACTGCACGGCACCCGGCGGATGCGGCTGCCCCACATCGACACCGGGACGCTGGCCGGGGACCTGCTGGAGGCCGCACAGGCGATCGGGAAGGCCTCGGAGAGCGACACTCCGCTGATGCACGCCCTCAGCCATGCCGCACTCCAGAGCCCGGAGCTGTTGTCCGCGCTGCGCGAGGCGCTGATCGTGCCGGAGGTCGCGGCCATCGACGCGATGGTCCGGCGGGGCCAGGAGCGCGGCGAGATCCCCGCGGACCTGCCGGCCGCCGCGTTTGTACCGGCCCAGCTGCTCGGCGTGCTGCGCGCCCGGCCGCTACTGGAGGGGCGCTACGCCGACGCGGCGTATCTGACCCGGTTCGTGGAGAGCGCGATCTTCCCGAGCCTCGGACTCACGGCACGGGTGCCGGAGTCCTGACAGACGTGGACCGCCCGTCCCAGCGGATGGGGGCCGGTCCACCCGGCGCCGCACCGTGGGGACGGGGGCGGCGCACCGCCCGTGCGGCCGGTGACCTCTGCGGAGGCCACCGGCCGCACGTGTTTCCCGGCGCACCTGCCTCCCGACGCATCTATTGGTTCTAACAAGCGCTTGGTAGATTACGGCGAACCCTCTGCCCGGAAGGCGAACCACGGAGGCGGACCATGGACCAGTCCCGGCGCATCGACTTCACCGGGCGCGCGGTGCTCGTGACCGGCGGCACCAAAGGACTCGGGGCCGCGATCGCGCGGGCCTTTCTGGCGAGCGGCGCGAACGTCCTGGTGTGCGGGCGCACCGCCCCCGCCGCCCTGCCGTCGACGGGCGGACGCGAGGCGGCGTTCCGGGCGGCGGACGTACGCGACCCTGGGGCGGCCGCGGACCTGGTCGCCGCGGCGGCCGGGCGGTTCGGGCGGCTCGACGTCCTCGTGAACAACGCGGGCGGCTCCCCCGACGCCGACGCGGCGACCGTCTCCCCGCGCTTCGTCGAGAAGGTGGTCGCCCTCAATCTCCTCGCCCCGTTCTACGTGGCCCAGGCGGCGAACCTGGCGATGCGGGAGCAGACGACCGGCGGCAGCGTGATCAACATCGGCAGCGTCTCCGCCCACGATCCGCAGCCGGGCACGGCGGCCTACTCCGCGGCCAAGGCGGGCCTGCTGGGGCTCTCCCGGGCCCTGGCCCTGGAGTGGGCGCCGAAGGTCCGGGTCAACCACATCACCGCGGGCCTCATCCGCACCGAGAACGCCGCCGCACTGTACGGCGAGGACGGCGGAGAGTCGGTCGCCGGGACGATCCCGATGCGGCGGCTGGCGGAGCCGGAGGACGTGGCCCGCGCCTGCCTGTGGCTGGCGTGCGACCTCTCCTCGTACGTCAACGGCGCCGATCTCGCGGTGCACGGCGGCGGCGGAATCCCGGCGAGACACCTGGCGCGCCGGACCGATCCCCCCTTTTCGTCCCCTTGACGATATGAGAGCGGACCTCTTATCGTCGCATTGACGAAATAGAGGGGGGCCTCATGGCCGACATCACCCGCCGCTTCGGCTGGCGTCATCTGCGCTCCGCGCCCACCGCCCACATCCGCCACCACAAGCGCGGCCGCCTCGCCCACGACGGCCGGGGGCTCAGCTTCTGGTACCGCTCACTGTCGGCGGCGCTCTCCGAAGTCCCGGTGGACGACCGGGAGCTGGCCATGGCGTTCCACGCCCGTACGGCCGACTTCCAGGACGTCACCGTACAGGCCACCGTCACCTATCGGATCAGCGATCCGGCCGAGGCCGCGGACCGGCTCGACTTCTCCGTGGACCCGGACACCGGGAGCTGGCGCGGGGCGCCACTGGAGCAGATCGCCACCCTGCTGACGGAGACCGCGCAGCAGCACACGCTGGACGTGCTGGCCCGGACCCCGCTGGCCGCAGCCCTGGTGGACGGCGTCGCCTCCGTACGCGAACGGGTCGCCACGGGTCTCGCCGCCGAGCCCCGGCTCCCGGCAACCGGCATCGACGTGGTGGCCGTGCGCGTCGTCGCGATCCGCCCCGAGGCCGAGGTCGAGCGCGCCCTGCGCACCCCGGCCCGCGAGCAGATCCAGCAGGAGGCGGACCGGGCCACCTACGAGCGGCGGGCCGTAGCCGTGGAGCGCGAGCGCGCCATCGCCGAGAACGAGCTGGCCAGCCAGATCGAACTGGCCCGGCGCGAGGAGCAGTTGGTCGACCAGCGCGGCACCAACGCCCGCCGCGAGGCCGAGGAGAAGGCCGCCGCCGACGGCGTACGGACCGAGGCCGAGGCGGCCCGCACCGTGCGCCTGGCCCGGGCGGAGGCCGAGGCGGCGCGCGAGACGGGCGCCGCCCGCGCCGAGGCCCAGGCCCGCTGGCTGCGGGTGCACGGCGAGGTCGACCCGGCCACGCTGCACGCCCTGGCGGCGACCCGGCTCGCGGAGAACCTGCCGCGGATCGAGAGCGTCACGCTCTCCCCGGACGTGCTCACCGGCCTGCTCACCAAGCTCGGTCGCCCGGACGGCGGGCCGGGCGCGTGAGCCTGGCTCCCCGGGCGGTGCTGGTGCACCGGCGCACCGAGTACGAGGAACTGCTCGCCCGGCACGGGACGCACGGGCAGGCCGCGTTCTTCCTCACGAGCCGGGGCCGGGCGATCGACGAGGTGGTCCGCCGCCACGAACGTACGCGGCAGGCACTGCGGGACGTGGCGGCGGCCGTGCCGCTCACCTGGCGCTCCACCCGGGTCGAGCGTGCGGACCTGGACCGCTTCCTGTTCGCGCCGGAGGACGTGGTGGTCGTGGTCGGCCAGGACGGCCTGGTCGCCAACACAGCGAAGTACCTCTGCGGTCAGCCGGTGGTGGGCATCGACACCGATCCGGGGCGCAACCCCGGCGTCCTGGTCCGCCACCGCTGCGCCGACGCGGCCGCCCTGCTGCGCGCCGCGACCGCCGCCGGGGGCCGGGCGGAGGAGCTGACCATGGTCGAGGCGGTCGCCGACGACACCCAGCGCCTGGTCGCGCTCAACGAGATCTACGTGGGTCCACCCGGTCACCAGACGGCCCGCTACCGCCTGGGCCCGGACGGCGGGGCGGCCCCGGGCGAGGCCCAGGCCTCCTCCGGGGTGCTCGTCGGCACGGGCACCGGCGCCACGGGCTGGCTCCACTCGCTGTGGCTGGAGCGCGGCAGCACCCTCACCCTGCCCGCGCCGGGCGAACCGCGGCTTCTCTGGTTCGTCCGCGAGGCCTGGCCCTCCCCCGCGACCGGGACGTCGAAGGTGGCGGGCGAGCTGGGGAGGGGTCAGGGGCTGCGGCTGACCGTGGAGTCGGACCGGATCACGGTGTTCGGCGACGGGATGGAGTCCGACGCCCTGGAGCTGACCTGGGGCCAGAGCGTACGGCTCGGCATCGCGGGGACGTCGCTGCGCCTGGTGACCTGACCTCCGGTCCGGCCGGCCCGGTCGCTTCGCTACGGTGTGGGCGTACCGGCACCGGAGAGCGGAGACCCAGCACCATGACAGCCGATCCCGTGACCGCACCCGCCCGCAACACCCGTCCGCCTACGGCGCAGGCGGCGCTCGGGGTCGGGGTGATCGTCGAGGACGGGCAGGGGCGCGTGCTGCTGGGGCGACACCACAGCGGTACGTGGGAGCTGCCCGGCGGCAAGGTCGACGCGACGCACGAGTCGGTCGCGGCGGCGGCCGCCCGGGAGCTGCGCGAGGAGACCGGTCTCGTGGTCGACGAGGCGTCCGTGGACGTCTTCGCGATGGTCCATGACGTGATCGGCGGGATCAACCGCATCAGCATGGCGGCACTCGTACGCCTCGCGTCGGGTGTTCCGGAGGTGACCGAGCCGCATCTGATCAGCGCCTGGCGGTGGACCGTGCCCGAGGAGCTGCCGACGCCGCTGTTCGATCCGTCGGCGCAGATCCTGGCGGCCTGGCGGCCGGAGCTGGGCGTCACCCACCCGCCCGCGCATGTGCTGCGGATCGTCCCGGCCGAGGAGACCTCGCGGTAACGGATGCGCACAGATGCGGGTGAATCGGACCGGATGTATGAATGAGGGACCATCCGCGCGATCGGAGTAGGCCCTCATGGACGATTACCCGCTCCTGAACGTCTTCCTGACCATGCTGTACCTGTTCCTCTGGGTCATGTGGTTCTTCCTGCTGTTCAAGGTGATCACCGACCTCTTCCGGGACCACTCGCTGAACGGCTGGGCCAAGGCCGGCTGGCTGGTCCTCGTGATCCTGCTGCCCTACCTGGGCGTGCTGATCTACCTCATCGTCCGCGGGCGCAGCATGCACGAGCGTGACGCCCAGCTGGCCAAGGACTCGGAGGCGGCCTTCCGGAAGTACGTACAGGAAGCCGCGGGAACGCAGGGCGGGTCCGGCGGGAACGGCCACGTGACCGATCTGGCGAAGCTCGCGGAGCTGAAGGACAAGGGCGCGCTCACCCCCGAGGAGTACGACCGGGCCAAGGCGAAGCTCCTCGCCTGAGGGCCCGGTCGCTCAGGCGCCGTTCACCGCCCTCGCCGCTTCCCCGGAGCGGGCCGCCCGCATCAGCGGCTGCCAGGCGTCGATGAGGAGGGCGAAGTCGGCCATGTCGTCCGCCGCCTTGTCCAGCAGCTCCCGGCGGCGGGCGGCCATGGCGTCGGCGACCTCGGTGTAGCGGTGGCCCAGGGTGCGGTAGGCCCGGTCGAGCACGTCGAGCCGTTCCCCGTTCTCCGTACGGTCGAGCAGGGTACTTTCCCTGACGTACCCGGCGACGAGGGAGGCGCGCACGTGCCCGTCGCCGTCGAGGAGACTCTCGCCCGCGGCGGTCATACGGGCGTAGACGGCGTTGAAGTAGTGCATCGACAGCAGGAACCGCACGAAGCGGAGCTGGTAGGCGAGGAAGCCCCGGTCGGTGCGGCGCTCGCCGGTGTAGTAGTTGACGATGTGGCGGTTGTGCAGGACGCCGGGGAGCTTCGCGTCGTGCACCAGGTGGGTGAGGAAGTAGTCGCTGCCGATGGTGTCGGTGGCGGGTGGCAGGGGGACGCGTTCGTAGACGTCGTCGATGAAGCTGATGTTGCACATGTCCACCCGTGCCGGGCTGACGGCGGTGAGGGTGGTGTGGTCGCGGGTGAAGGGTGTGGTGCCGGCGCCCCGGAAGGACTCGTCCACCAGCTTCCGCCGCCAGATCTCCGGGCACTCGGCGGGGATCGAGAGGCCGACGACGTCGTGGTAGACGGCCGGGTCGGCCCGGCTCATCTCCTCCAGGTCCACCGACATCTCGCCGATGAAGGAGCCGCCGACCAGCGCCACCGGCCGGTCCGCGCAGGCCGGGTCGAGCCGGGTCCTGGTGGGAAGACCGGCGGCGGCCACGTCGGCGGCCCGTCGCCCGAGGGACGTCAGCTCGTGGTGGACGGGGAAGACGGGCTCTCCCTCGTGACTCTGGTAGCGGCCGTCGGAGTCCCTCCGGTGGACGGACGTACAGCCCAGGGCGCTCGCGACGAGGAACGCCCGGTTGGTGCAGGCGCCGTAGGACACGCCGTCGGGCAGCATCAGGCCGAGCACCCGGTCGGGCGCTTCGGTGCCGGACCGTTCCAGGGCCGTACGCAGGAACGTCCGCTGTCGCTCCTCGTCGAGGTGGTGGACGACGACTCCGGGGGTCGGGCGCAGCGCGTCGGCAGCCGCGCGGTTCCCGGCGAGCGCGGCCGGTTCGGAGGTGTCGAGGATCAGCAGCCGGACCTCGGCGCCGAAGCGGCGGGCCGCGTACTCCGCTTCCGCGCCGAGCGCCGCGATGGCTTCGGTGCAGGCCCGGTTGGTGGGGAGGGCTAGGCAGATACGTCGCATGCCGGCTTTCCGCTCGGTTCCCCGGCCCGGGCCGCCGGCCCGTCCGCGTCTTCCGTCTCGTCCTTGTCGTGCCACGAGGTAAGGCCGAGGAGGCGGCGGCCGAGGCCGTCCAGGGTGGCCGTCTCGTACCGGAGGGACTCGTGCCGGATCGCATCCCCGGCCAGTGTCCTGTTCCAGCGCGGGGTCCTGAGGTGCCGCCAGGACTCGACCCGGGAGGAGCGCAGCGTCTCGTGCTCCTCCAGCGCGGGCATCATGGCGAGGTACTGGACCGCCCGCGCCCCGTCCCGCGAGGTGTTGCGCGCCACGCCGTGGGCGAGGAGGCCGTTCCAGATCAGCAGGTCGCCCGGGCGGAGATCCGGCCGTACGACGGGGAACTCGTCCCGGTCGACGGCGGGTCTGATCGGGTCCCGGTCCTCCGGCTGCACGGCCTTCCACCGGTCGAACCGGCGGAACAGCTCGGGCGAGCACTGGAAACCGCCCAGCTCGGGCCGGGTGTCGTTGAGCGCGATGATCCCCTGGACGCGCTGGGGCGGGACGTCGAGCGTGGTGTCGATGTCCCAGTGCAGCTCGATGTCGAAGCCCCGGTCCGTGGGCTCGATCAGGGCCCGGTCGCGGTTCTTGATGTTGGGCGGGTTGAGGTTGAGCCGGTCCAGGGTCACCCACAGCTCCTCGCAGTCCCAGACGTCGACGAACGCGTCGTACACCCGCCGCGTCATGCGACTGTCCCAGAGGAGCTGGTGGTGGTACGCCTCCACGAAGCCGTAGATGTGGAGCTGGCGGTCCAGGTCCGAGCGGAACGGCCGGTCCTCGTGCCAGCTGTCGGGCCGGTTCGGGTCGAGGCCCTGGAAGTCCCACGTGAAGTCGAGGAGCCTGCGCGCGGCGGCCGCGGGGATCGCCTCGCGTACGACGACGTAGCCGTACGTCTGCCAGTGCGCGAAGTCCTCCTCGCTGAGCACCCGCAGCGGGCGCGACTTGTCGAGTTCGCGCAGGGAGGTCTGCGCGAGGTACGACTCCCCGTCCGCGCTGAAGTACGGGGTGTTCGAGGCGGCGCGGTGCAGGTGGGGGCGGCGGCGGATGCGGGCGGGGCGCGGCGTCGGCATGGGGTCCTTCCCGGGAGGGGGTGGGGTGTCGGTCAGCGGTAGGCGCGGGCCTGGAGCTCGAAGAGCTCCGCGTAGAGGCCCCGCCGGGCGAGGAGCTGGTCGTGGCTGCCGTGTTCGTGGACCGTGCCGTTCTCCAGCACGACGATCAGATCGGCGGACCGGACCGTGGAGAACCGGTGGGAGATGAAGAGGGTCAGCGAGCCGGAGTCGGAGCGGGCCCGGTCGGCCGCGTCGGTGAACCGCTGGAACAGCTCGTGCTCGGCGGCCGCGTCCAGGGCGGAGGCCGGTTCGTCGAGCAGCATCAGCAGCGGGTCCTCCCGGAGGAGGCAGCGGGCGAGGCCGAGCAGCTGCCACTGGCCGCCGGACAGTTCGGCGCCGTCGCCGTACCCCTTGCCGAGCAGTCCGTCCAGGCCGTCCGGCACCCGGTCGAGCACCCGCTCGGCGCGGGCCTCGGCGATCGCCTCGCGCAGGGCGGGGTCGTCGTGCAGCGCGGACAGCCGTCCGACCCCCACGTTCTCGCGCAGCGGCAGTTCGAGCCGGGCGAAGTCCTGGAAGAGGGGGGCGATCCGGGCGGACCATTGTGCGGGGTCGAGGTCGTTCAGGTCGGTGCCGTCCACCAGGATGCGGCCGGAGGTGGGGCGGTACATCCCGCACAACAGCTTGACCAGCGTGGACTTGCCCGCGCCGTTCTCCCCGACGAGGGCGACGGTCGCTCCGGCGGGGAGGGTGAGGCTGACGTCGGCGAGCACGTCACGGTCGCTGCCGGGGTAGCGGAAGGACACGTTCTCCAGGCGGATGCCCTGCTCCAGCCGGTCCGGGGCGGGACGCGAGGCCGGGCCTGGTTCCTCGGCCGCCATGGCGCGGAGCCGGTCGAGGCGTTCGAAGGTACGGCCGGCGCCCTGGAGCATCGCGAGCAGGCCGAGCCCGCTCGCCACCTGGACGCTGACCTGCACCGCGAGCGCGATGACGAGAATGATGTCGCCGGCCCCGGCGGCTCCGTCCAGCGCCTGGCGGATCACCAGCCACAGTCCGCCTCCGTAGGCGAGCGCGAACAGCAGCTGCCCGCCTGCCCGCAGGGCGGCCGCGCGCAGGGCGGCACGCCGCAGCAGATCGGTGGACCGCTGCCAGGCCGCCGCCTGGAGCCGCATCAGCTCCCCCTCCGCACCGGCGAGGCGGGCCTCGGGCACGGAGTGCCCGGACGTCGCGAGCGCCAGCAGGTGGCGGCTGAGCCGGGTGGACTCCGCCGAGCGCTCCTTGGCCCGGTCGAGGACGGCCTGGGCGCGGTCGGCGACCAGGACCGGCGGCACCGCCGCGAGGGGCAGCAGCGCGAGCCACGGGTTGACGGTGGCGAGGATGACGGTGGTGATGACGGCCTGGAGGGCGAGGCCGCAGATCTGGAGTACGGCCTCCAGCGAGGCCCTGGTACGGGACACGTCCTCGCGGACCAGCGTCAGCGTGTCGGCGAACTCCGCGCTGTCCAGGTGTTCCAGGCCGCGGGTGCCGTTGGAGACGGCCAGCACCTGCTGGTGCAGCGCGGTCTCCTGCTGTTCGCCCAGCTCGAAGTAGAAGAGGTGCGCGAAGTGCCCCATGGACAGTTCGAGGACCAGGGCGACGGCGACGCCGACGGCGAGCCAGGCCGTGGTGGCCACGGCTCCGTCGAGGGCGCTGTCGGTGAACTCCCGCAGCAGCAGGGCCATGGCGGGGGTGGCCAGGAGGCCGACGAGGAGCAGGAGGGCTGCGGTGTGGAGGCGCCTGCGGTCCAGCCGGTGGGCCAGGACGAGCAGGGTGCGTACGGCCGTGAAGAGGGTGGTCACCGGGCCTCCTCCGGGACGGGACCGGCGAAGCGCTGCGCCTGGAGGCGGAACAGTTCGGCGTACCGGCCGCCGAGGGCGGTCAGCTCCTCGTGGGTGCCCTGTTCGGCGACCTTGCCGTGCTCCAGGACGACGATGCGGTCGGCCCGGCGGACGGTCGAGAAGCGGTGCGAGATGACCACGCTGGTCAGCCCCTTGGTCATGGTGAGGAAGCGGTCGAAGAACTCCACCTCGGCGCGGACGTCCAGCTGGGCCGTCGGCTCGTCCAGGACGAGCAGGTGCGACCCGCGCTCGGCGGCGTAGAACGCGCGGGCGAGCGCGACGCGTTGCCACTGTCCGCCGGAGAGGTCGACGCCGCCTTCGTACTGGCGGGAGAGCACGGTGTCCGGGCCCTCCGGGAGCCGGGCCAGGATGTCGTCCAGGCCCGCGCGGGCCACGGCGGCGTCGAATGCGCGGGGGTCGGGGGTGCCGCCGCCGGGGGCGCCGAGCACGACGTTGTCGCGCAGGGACAGCTCGTACTGGTTGAACTTCTGGAAGATGACGGCCAGTCGGCGCTGCCATTCGCTGTCGGACAGGTTCCTCACGTCCGTGCCGTCGGCCGTGATGCGCCCGGACGACGGTTCGTGGAGGCGGGTGAGCAGCTTGACCAGGGTGGTCTTGCCCGCGCCGTTGAGGCCGACGACGGCGGTCGAACGGCCCGCCTCGATCTCCAGGTCGAGATGGTCGAGCACGGCGGGTCCGTCGGGCGTGTAGCGGAAGACGACGTCCTCGAACCGGATGCCCCGGGCCGGCGGGCCTCCGGCCGGAGCCGTGGCCCCGGCGGCGGCCGGGGGGCCGGAGGCGACCGGTGGGCCGGAGGCGGCCCGGGGAATCGCCGCCTCCTCGGCGGCTCGGCGCGTGAAGGCGGTGAGGGAGTCGTACGACTGCATGCCGTACAGGGTCTGCACATCGCACTCGGGGAAGTAGACCCCGAACCGCATGGGGATGAGCACGGCCTGGAGCGCGACTGCCATGGTCAGCAGCGACAGCTCACCGCGGGCGGCGGGCCCGGCGAGCAGCAGCAGGACGCCTGTGCCGCCCGCCAGACCGACCAGGGCCAGCACGACGAACGGCCCCATCAGGATGCGGCGGCGCCCCGCCCACAGCGGGTCGAGGTAGTCCCGCATGTCCTGGTGGTGGCGGGTCCGGAACCAGTCGGCAAGACCCAGGACGCGGATCTCCTTGGCGGCATCGGTGCCCCCGGCGGTCCGGAGCATGTACGCGATACGGCGCCGCTGTCCGGCCATGTCCTGGTAGAGCTCGGAGAACCGGCCGAGCGAGCCGCGCTGTCCGAACCGCAGGACCAGCGCGGTGGCCCCGGTCAGGATGCCCGCCCACGGGGAGAGAGTGACCCCGACGAGCACGACGGCCCCCAGGAGCTGGGTGTAGCGGGCGATCAGCGCGATCGCCCCGCCCACCGCGTCGCCCGGCGTGGGCAGCAGCCGGTCGAAGGCGCCCCGGGCGTCGCTGAGCAGGTCGAGGGTCTCCTCGCGTTCCAGCATCGAGACCGGCGAGCGGCGCAGGGCGGTGTCCATCAGCCCGGTCACGCACTGCCCGTCCACCTTGCGCGTCGCCACCTCGCCGAGCACGGCCTGCAAGGGGGCCAGCAACTGCTGGAGGACGAAGGCGCCGAGGGCCAGGAACAGGGCGGCGAGCACCCCGGCCGTACCGCCGGACACGGCCTGGGCGTCCGGCAGCCGGTCCAGCAGCACGCTCATCCAGACGATGAAGGCCAACGGAAGGAGGCCGATGAGGACGTTGAGGACGACGGCGGCCGACAGCAGCCCGCCGCCCACGCGCGGCAGCAGTCGCAGCAGGACGAGCCAACGGCCGACGCGGGCGCGTACGAAGGGCACGGCACGCGAGGCAGGGGGCGACGATGACAAGCGCTTCTCCTCGGTCGGGCAAGCGGACGAGCGAGCGGTGGAGCAGGCGAGCAGGCGGACGCGAGCGCTCGGGCAAGCGGTCGTGCAGACAGTCGTGCAGGCAGTCGTGCAGGCGATCTGTCATGCCCGCAATCAGTCAGGCGGGCGATCGGGCAACCGGTGGTGCAGGCCGCGAGCGGGCGGGGGCGGCCCCCGGGGGATGCCCCACACAATTGGTCCAGACCTCCTGCGCTGTCAAGTGCCGTATTGGAACGCGGACATGAGGAGGATCTCGTTCCGGAGGTGGCCCCGATCCCGTCGGTCGATGAGGATTCAACTTGGTCTAGACATGCAACGGCAGCCATGGTTACTGTCGAGCCGATTCACCGCCGAAGCT
Organism: Streptomyces durocortorensis; assembly: GCF_031760065.1. Lineage (NCBI taxonomy): Bacteria > Bacillati > Actinomycetota > Actinomycetes > Kitasatosporales > Streptomycetaceae > Streptomyces > Streptomyces sp. C11-1. The sequence goes on along the minus strand of NZ_CP134500.1, from coordinate 6,786,729 downwards.
CAACCACGCCGCCCCCAGAGGCGCCCCGGGCCCCGTCTTCCGAGCCGCGTCGGCTCCCCGGTCCCTTCGAGCTGTCCGCCCGCCTGCCCGCCCTGCCCGCGCACCCGCCGTCGGGCCGCCACGCCCTGCCCCGGCCGCCCGGTCCGCCTGTGCCCGTGCCCCGCCGCTGCGCCCGCCCGTCCACACCCGAGAGGGAACGGTTCCGATGAGCACCTCCCCCACCACCGCCCTGCCGAAGCTCGGCCTGAAAAGCCCCGGCGCGGGCCTGATCACCCTGGACCCGGTGCGTACGGCACTGCTGCACGGCCTGGACGGCCTGCTCACCGGACTGGCGGCACAGCTCTCCGCCCCGGAGGTCGTCGGCCCGCCGCTGCTGTCCGTCGAGGGGCTGACCAGGCTCGACTACTTCCGCAACTTCCCCCATCTCGGCGTCTCCGCCGCACGGTTCGCCCCGGAGGGCCTGGACGGGCTGGCCGCCGGTTCGCCCGCGGCCGAGCTGCCGTTGCGGCCGACCGGCCACCTGCTGCCGTCCGCGACCTGTTACGGCCTGCTGCTCTCCCTGGAGGGCGAGGACGTCGGCGCGGCCGGGCTGCGGCTGTCGGCGACCGGGCGCTGCTTCCGCAACGAGACGCACTACGACGGGCTGCGACGGCTGTGGGGTTTCCACATGCGTGAGGTGCTGTACCTGGGGACGAAGGACGGGGCCGTCGAACACCTGGACAGGGGCTCCGAGTTCGTCCAGGAACTGGCCGCCCGCCTGGGGCTGACCCTGACCCGGGCCACGGCCGACGACCCCTTCTACGACAAGGGCGGCTCGCGGGCGAAGCTGATGGCCCTGGACCCGGTCAAGCACGAGTTCAGCGCGCCCGATGGCACAGCCATCGCCTCAGTCAACCGGCACCGCAACTTCTTCGGCGAGCGCCTGGGCATCCGGGCCGGTGAGCACGGCCCCGCGTACAGCGCCTGCGTCGCCTTCGGCGTGGAGCGCTGGGTCCACGCCATGATCCTCGCGCACGGCACGGCCGAAGAGGCGCTGGACAGGCTCCGCGAGGCCCGGCCCTGAAAGGCTGTCGAAGACCGGCCCAGCACACGGCCACCCTCCCGGATTCAGGAACCGAGCAACCGCGCAGCCGCGGAGAAGGAGCAGCCCGCCATGGAACGCATCGTCGCGTGGATCCACGAGAAGAACCCCGGCCTCGACGGACCGATCGGGGACGACGAGGATCTGATCGAGGCCCGCCTCATCGACTCCCTGGACTTCCTGGAGTTCGTGTACCTCCTGGAGAGCGTCTCCGGCCGGGAGATCGACCTCCAAGAGGTCACCATCGACGATTTCGGCACCCTGAACCGCATCAAGGAACGCTTCCTGTCCACCGCCCCGGCCCCGGCCGCCCCCCAGACGGCTTCCCGGTGAGCGTCCGGCCGGACGGCGTACGGCTGTGCTGACCGGTCCGGATCGGGAGCCGCCGGACGGTCGCACCGCGCTGGCCGTCGTGGCGACCACGGCCGAGGTACTGGACCGCCCCGACCTGGACGAGGGCCTGCTCGCCCCGTGGGAACGGCGGCGCCTGGCGCGGGTCCGCGTCCCGAGCCGACGCGACGACGTGCTGGCGGCGCGGCTGTTGCTGCGCCTCTGCGCGGCACGGTTCACCGGACGGCAGCCGCACGAGCTGCTGCCCGCCCAGTTCTGCGCGGCCTGTGAACGTTACGGGCACGGCCGGCCGTACCTGCGCGGTCACCCGGACGTGGGCGTCAGCCTCAGTCACGCGGACGGGCTGGTCGCGGCGGCCGCCGGGCCCGGGGCGGTGGGTGTCGACGTGGAACCCGCGGCCCGCCCGGTCGGACCGCCGCCGGTGCTGGCACGGCTGATGAGCGAGGCCGAACTGCGGGCCGTGGGCGCACTGCCCGACCCGGACCGGGCAGTGCTGCGGATGTGGGTGCGCAAGGAGGCCCTGCTCAAGGCCGGTCACCCCGGCGCCGGCAGTGCGGCCGACGTACCGCACACCGTTCCGGACAGCGGCAGCCGTGCCGACCGCCCGGGCGGCCTGCACGTCCTGGACTGGACGGACGAGCGCCGGGCCGCCGTGGCGACCGTGGCCAGCGCCGTCCCGGCCCGGCGCTTCTCCGTGACGCCAACTCCGAGCGCTCCGCGCGAAACGATGTGAGGTAGCAGATGTCATCGCACGACACCGGGACCGTCGAGGCCGGAACACTCTCCGTCCCGTTCTCCGGTCTGCGGTCCGGATCGGCTCCGATGAGCTGGGGACAGCAGGCGATCTGGAAGTCCATCAGCTGGCTGGACGAGGAGGCCCATTACTTCAACCTCGCCCGTGTGGTGGCCCTCCCCGACGGCACGGCCACGGACGGCGTCATCACCGCCCTCGGGCAGCTGATCGTCCGCCACGAGGCCCTGCGCAGCACCTTCGCGAACGGGGCGGACGGGCCTGTGCAAACGGTGTACGGGGACGGCTCGGCCACGGTGACCGTCCACGCCTCCCCGCCGGACGCCCCCGGCCCCCCGGACGAGACGGACGCCCAGGCGTTCGCGGACCGCCTCGCCGCCAGCCCCTTCCGCAACGGCGAGGAGTTCGGGATGCGGTACGCGCTCCTGACCCACGCCGGGGAGCCGGTGTGGCTGGTCATGGTGGTGTCGCACCAGGCCACCGACTTCTGGGGCGTCCGGGTCCTGGAGGACGAGCTGGCCCGGCTGCTGCGCGGCGAGAGCCTCGGCCCGGTCGAGTGGCAGCCGCTCGACCAGGCCCGCCACCAGCAGGAGGGCGAGGGCGCCCGGCGGGGCCGCGCGGCACTGGAGCACTGGGAGCGGACGCTCAGCACCGCGCCCGCCTCCCACTTCGACTTCACCCCGCCGCAGGACGGGGCGAGCGAGGACGACCCCGAACGCTTCGTACGGCTGCGGCTCGACTCGGTGGCAGGTGCCGTGGCCGCCCAGCGGCTGGCCGACCGCTGCCGGGTCAGCACGAGCACGGTACTGCTGACGGCCGCGGCGGTGACGCTCGCCGCGTACACGGGCCATGACCGCGCGGTGCTGCTCCTGATCGCGGGGAACCGCAACGAGCCCCGGCTGCAGAGCATGGTGGGTGCGCAGACGGAGAACGCCCTGTTCGTCCTGGCGCACGGGGAGGGGTCCTTCGAGGACGCGTTGCGCGGCGGCTTCCTCACGACGATGAGCGCCTACCGGTACGGGGAGTACGACCCCGCGGCGATGGACGAGGTGCACGAGCGGGTCGGCCGGGCCCGTGGCCGGAAGCTGGACCTGTCGGCGTTCTTCAACGACGTACGGATGCGGGACCGCTGGGACACGCTTCCGGACACGGGGGACGACCCGGACGCCCTGCTGGCCCTGCGTGAGCGCAGCGAGGTCGACTTCATCGGGTCGTGGGCCCGCCAGGACGCCAAGTACTTCGTCCACACGCCGTACTCCGCTGACAGCCTCCAGCTGTTCCTGATGGCCGACACGCACTACCTGCCTGTCCCGGTGATCGAGGGGCTGCTGCGGGCGATGGAGACCCTGCTCGTCGAGAGCGTGCACGGGAAGGTGACACCGGCGGAAGCGCTGAGCGGCCTCACGCTCCCGAAGAGGGAACGGACACCGGACACCCGCGCCTGAAAGGACGTGGTGCGTGGGCGCCTGGTGCCTGCCGTGGTGCCGTTGCGGGAGGGCGCCGAGCGGGCTCAGCGTGGATGGGTGAACGACGCAGATCGTAATGACATCCATTTTCATGTATCGTCTGCCTCGCTCACCGATCGCACCCGGAGGTCACCATGGCCGTACCCAAACGCAAGATGTCGCGCAGCAACACCAGGCACCGCCGCGCGCAGTGGAAGGCCACGACACCTCAGTTGGTGACGGTCACGGTGGACGGCGTTCCCCACCTCGTCCCCCAGCGGCTCGCCAAGGCGTACGAGCGCGGCCTGCTCCGCCCCGAGGGCTGACGCCGGCATGCCGCCTCACGCACCCCCGCCGCGCCTCCCCGTCACGGTCCTGTCGGGGTTCCTCGGTGCCGGAAAGACCACCCTGCTCAACCACGTCCTCGGAAACCGCGAGGGCATGCGCGTCGCCGTCATCGTCAACGACATGAGCGAGGTGAACATCGACGCCGCCCTCGTACGCGGCGGTGAGTCCGCCCTGTCGCGCACCGAGGAACGTCTGGTCGAGATGACCAACGGGTGCATCTGCTGCACCCTGCGCGACGACCTGCTGGAGGAAGTCGACCGGCTGGCACGCGAGGGGCGTTTCGACTACCTCCTCATCGAGTCCTCCGGCATCTCCGAGCCCATGCCGGTGGCGGCCACCTTCGCCTTCGCCCGCGACGACGGCGCCACCCTCGGCGACCTGGCCCGTCTGGACACCATGGTCACGGTCGTGGACGCCGCCAACTTCCTGCCCGAACTGGCCGGTGGAGACGAACTGGCCCAACGTGGCCTGGACCAGTACGAGAACGACGAGCGTACCGTCAGCGACCTGCTGATGGACCAGATCGAGTTCGCCGACGTCATCGTCCTCAACAAGCTCGACCTCGTCGACACCGCCTCCGCCGACCTGCTCCGAGCCACCCTCTCGCGACTCAACCCCGCCGCCCGTGTCGTGCCCGCCGAGCGGGGACGCGTACCGGTCGGCGAGGTCCTGGGCACCGCAAGGTTCGATCTGGAGCGGGCACAGCAGGCTCCGGGCTGGGTGAGGGAACTCAACGGTGACCACGTTCCCGAGACGGAGGAGTACGGCATCTCCTCGACCGTCTTCCGCTCCGATACGCCCTTCCACCCCGGACGGCTGTGGTCGTTCGTGACGGAGGCGCTGGACAGCGGCGCCTACGGGCAGGTCCTCAGATCCAAGGGCTTCTTCACCCTCGCCAGTCGCTCCCACGTGATGGGACTGTGGTCCCAGGCGGGTTCAGTGGTCCGCTTCGAGCCCTACTCCGCTCGCGACACCGACAGCCTCCACATCCAGGAACTCGTCTTCATCGGAACCCAGCTCAAGGCGGCGCGGCTGCGGGCAGCCCTGACCGACTGCCTCATGCGGGACGGCGAAGCCCAGCCCGCGACCGACCCCTTCCCGGTCTGGGACACCTACGGCTTCGACGAGCTCTGCGCGCACGAGCACGACGCCCTCACCACCGTGACGGGGCACTGAAACCCCGGGCCGGACGGTGGTCGCAGCCACGGCACCGTCCGGCCCGGTGCATACCTGCGTCGCCAACGTCGGTCCCACCCGCATGGGTCACATGGGCACCGATCTGCTGCGGAAGTTCACCTCCGACCGCGGAAAAGCACGCAGTCGCCACCACGTCACTCTTTCCGGTGAGAAGCGACCACTCCCCCTGCACAAGCCCTTTCTGCGGGAGATCTGGAATACGGAAGAACGCGGAATGCACCCCTAGGAGTAGGGGTGCATTCCGCGTACTCGAATGGCGCTCGCACAACAGTCAGTGGTCGTCCCAGTGGCCCTCGTGAGCCGCGTGCCGGTGACCGTCGTGCACGTAGTCCATGTGGTCGCCGTGGGGAACCGCCACATGCCCACAGCCCTCGCCGTGCACGTGGGCGTGGGCGGAGTGCTCTCGATGCCCGTCAACCTCGCACTCATCCGCGTGGCCGTCGTGCTGACGGTGCAGATGCCCGTCGTGCACGTAGTCGACATGATCGCCGTGAGGGACTGCCACGTGCCCGCAGCCCTCGGCGTGCGCATGGCCATGCCCGGGATGCGGCTGATGTTGCAGGGATGTCGCCACTTCACTCATCTCCATGGATTCAGACCACCACCCATTTCGTGGCGGCAGCTTCCAACGTCCTCCTGTTTTTTCACCTTCGCGGCCGAGGCTGCCACAGAGAACACACATCGGCAAGCAGGCCAATTACGCGGCGTGCTATCGGTAACGATTATCGGCGCTATATCCGAGAAAGCATTTCACCAGTTCCAGTGTGCACGGTCCACACCGGAATCCATTCCGTCGTACGGATCGCGGAGCCGTCGGACCCATACGAGGAACGCCGGCGAATGCGGCGGACGGCGCGGTCGGCGTCTCACGCGGCTGGCAGGCCAACGGGGGTGACAACGCATGAGACGGTACCCACCACCGTGAACGCACAGCTCAGCCAGCCCCTTGACGCCACCGAAGCCGTCCGGGGGGACCTCACCACGTGCTGGACGGCGGTCGTCAACGCCGGAGGGGCCGTCGTCCCGATGGACTGCCCGCTCCCGCCGGTGACCGAGGTCCCGGCGGGAGTGGGAAGCCCTGATGTACCACCAGGTCGCGGCCGGAGCGGTAAGCCCTCACGGATCACCCATGACCCCCACCAGTACGGTGCTGTCGCCGAACTGCCAGACCGGTGCGACATGGGCGAAGCCTGCCCGGCGCAGCAGGGCGGCGTGTCGGCATACCGTGACCCGCTCGTCGCCGCCGCTGTGGGCGTGGAGGGTGTGGCGCCGTCGGCGTTCGTCGAGCAGGTCGGCCAGTTCGGGGTCCCGGGCCGCGGCGTCCCACCAGGACCGCCAGTCCTCCCGCGCGTGGCCGCCCGTACGCTCGGACCTGCGACGGCCCACATGGGCGGTGAGGTCCGAGCAGGGCGCCGCGTCCGGCGGGAAGTGGTCCCCGTTGACGAGGACGCCGCCGGGGCGCAGCAGGGACGCGAGGGAACGGTAGGTGCGCAGCAGCACCGGCTCGGGCAGGTAGTGCAGGGCGGTCGTCGAGACGGCGGCGTCCAGGGGGCGGTCCAGCCCGAGGGCGTCGGTCCAGCCGTCCGCGCCGATGACGGTGTCGACGTAGCGGGCGGCGTCGGCATGGTGGGTGCGTCCCAGTTCCAGCAGTACGGGGTCCATGTCGGCGGCCACGATCTCGGCGCGCGGGAACCGGTCGGCGAGCCTGGCCGCCAGGGAGCCGGGGCCGCACCCGAGGTCGAGCAGCAGGGGACGGGCGCGGCCGACGACGGCGTGTTCGACGACATCCGCGATCACGGTGAACCGCTCCTCGCGGTCCACCGCGTACCGCTCCTGCTGGCGTTCCCAGCGCTCGACCCAGGCCCTGGCCGTCGCCATGCTCACACCCATAGCGTGCGTCACCTCGTCTGTCTCACGTCCGTGCGGGGCACCGACGAATCTACAGGTGGTAACGATTATCAGTTGCCATTCAAGTCAACGACGCGAGGACGGTCAGCAGCCGGTCGATCTCCGCCACGGTGTTGTACACGTGCAGGCTCACACGCACCGAAGCGTCCCGAGGATCGGCTCCGGCCTGGCAAAGGCTGTCTGCGCGCACCATGAAGCCGTGGCTGTAAAGAATGAACCCGAGATCGTCCGAGGGGATGTCGCGGTGCCGGAAGGCGACGATGCCGTGTCGGCGCTGCGCGGCGGGGAGTGCGGAGTCGGCGGACAGGCTCAGCTGACAACCGAGGACCTCGTACGGGCCCAGGCGCCCGAGCCGGTCCGTCAAGCGGGTGGTGAGCATGGTCGTCCAGTGCTCGACGCGCTCCGGTCCGACCGTGTCGAGCCAGTCGAGAGCGGCCCGCAGCGAGACGATGCCCGCCGTGTTGGGCGTACCCTGCCAGCCGCCCGGCCGGAACACCGGCCCCCGCGCGTTGCGCGCCCAGATCACCCCCGAGCCGGGCAGAGCCATCGCCTTGTGCCCCGAGAAGACCACGAAGTCCACGTCGAGGGACGGATCGTCGAGGTGGACGGGCAGGTGGCCGACGCTCTGCGCCGCGTCCAGACAGATGGCCACGTCCGGGCCGACCGCTTCGCGGATGCGGTGCACGTTCATGTCGCCGCCGTAGACGTGGTGGACGTGGGTGGCGGCCACGAAGCGGGTCCGCGGGCCCACGGCCTGGGCCAGGGCCAGGTGGTCGTAGTCTCCGGAGACCGCTTGGTACGGCAGCGCCTGCACCCGCACCTCGACGCCGCGCTCGGCCAGCAGCTGCCGGGCCTCTGTCCAGGGGTCGAGATTGGCCCGGTGGTCGGCGTACGGCACGAGGATCTCGTCCCCGTCGGTGAGGTACGCCACGAGCCAGTCACGGGCGACGGTACGCAGGCCCTCGGTGGTGCCGCTGGTGAAGTGGACGCCGGAGCGGCCCGGTTCGGGGTCGTGGAGGAACTCCTTGACCCGTTCCCGGGTCGACTGCACCAGTTCCGTTGTCCGGTTGGCCCAGGGGTAGGTGCCGCGGCCGGCGTTGGCGTTCGACGTCGTGAGGTAGGTCTGTACGGCCTCCAGTACGGCACGTGGCTTCTGGGACGTGGCCGCGCTGTCGAGGTAGGCCAGCTCCGGGTGCGCGGTGACGATGGGGAACTGTTCCCTCGCTTCCTGCTGCCAGCGCGGGTTCTCAGGGTCTGCGGAGGGAAGCGGGCCTGCCGGGCTCATTCGCGCACCAGCGGTGCGCCCGCGTCCCGCCAGGCGATGATCCCGCCGTCCAGACTGCGGGCGTCCGGGTGGCCCATCCGCTTCAGCGCGGCAGCGTAGCGCAGTGATTTCTCGCCGACGGGACAGGCGAGCAGCACGGGAGTGCGCTTGCTGAAGGGGAGCCCGCCACGGAGCAGGTCCTCGAACACCTCGTCGACGATGTTGACCGAGCCCTCGATGTGGAGGGCGGCATAGGCGTGCGGGCTGCGCAGGTCGACGACGAGTGGCCGGGGATCGCCCTCGGCAGACCAGCGCCGGGCGTCGTCCACCCCGATGACGCGAGCCTCCGCACGGGCCTCGGCGTCGGTGACGGCCGTCGCGGACCGCTCCTGGGCCGTCCGGCCCAGGAGTTCCGGGCGCCGCTGACGCACGTAGCCGAGATAGCTCTCGGCCCGGTCGCACACGATGAACACCGCCGTGCGGCGCTGCCCCGTCCCGTCCAGCTCGCCGTCGGCGTACCGCAGCTGCCGAACCGTCCCTTGGTAGGCGGCGCCGCCGGTCGGTCCGCTCAGCAGTCCGCAGCGGCGGATCAGGGTGATCATCCCGTCGATGGCCTCGTCCGAGGTGACCGACTCGATGGTGTCGTACGTCGCCGGGTCGAACAGGCCGACCTCGTGGACCTCGTCGATGGTGCGGATGCCCGGTATGAAGTCCGATTTGTGGGCGACCAGGCCGAGGACCCGTACGCGCGGGTCGTGCTCGCGCAGGACCTTGGCGACACCGGTCGACGAACCGGCCGTACCCACGCAGGCGATGAACCAGTCCGGTGCCCGCCCGTCCAGATCCTTCACGATCTCGGGCCCGGTGCCCTCCGCGTGGGCCTCGACGTTACGGGGGTTGAAGTACTGGTCGGTGTGCAGGTACGTGCTCCCCGGGTCGGAGAGCGCCCGGTGGAAGTGCGTCAGCGGGTCGTCCGTGTCGGTCGGATCGAGGCACTCGCTGCGCCCGGGAAGTTCCTCGATCTCGGCACCGATGAGCAGCAGGAGTTCCTTGATCTCGGGTACGCGCATGCGGTTGGTGACGCTCTTGAACCTCACTCCGTGCATACCGGCCAGCAGGGCCAGCGCCTTGGCCGTGTTGCCGCTGGAAAGCTCCACGAGCGTTCCGTCACCCCCGGTGGCAGCCTCCAGGTGGGACCGGGCCATGTGCCAGGCGGGCCGGTCCTTGACGGACCCGAACGGATTGAGCATCTCCAGTTTGGCGTAGAGGTCGATGTTGCGCAGTCCGTGCACGGCGGGATCGATGCGCACCAGAGGCGTGTTGCCTATGGCCTCGGTGATGCTGTCATACCTCATCCGACTGCTCCCCCACGGGTGTGATCGGCCAGTAGTCCTCGTCCGGGCACCAGTGCCAGGACTCGCCCCGCCGCTCCACCGCGACCGTCCGCGCGACGGGCTGCCGCTGCGCGTGATGGGCGCGGAAGTCCATGGCATAGCCGACGGTGTTGACGAAGGCCAGCAGATCCCCCGCCCGCGGCAGCCGGGGCAGGAAGACCAAGCGCCGAGTGATGAGGTCACCTTCCAGGCAGAGGTTGCCCGCGAGGTAGACACCGACCGGCTCCCCGTCACCGGGGGCGGCTTCACCTCGCGGCAGCAGGACGGGGTCCACCAGGACGCCGTGCTCCTCCAGGCTCATGTCGCCCGCGTTCATGGCGAGCTGCACCAGGTACTGCCCGGAGCCCGTGTCCACGGGACGTACGTCCAGCACGCGGGCGAGCGAGAGTCCGCACTGGTCGACCAGTGAACGGCCCGGTTCGATGTGCAGGTCGTGGAGGTGCTCCAGCAGGAGGCTGGCGGGCGGTCGGCCCAGCACCGGCGCGGGCAGTGAGAGCAGCTCGTCGAGGTAGCCGGGGCCGGCGGTGGGGCGGTACGCGGGGTACAGCGCGGCGGCACCGCGCACCGTGCCGCCCTCGTTGCGCAGCCCGTATCCGTGACCGCGCCAGGTCAACGGCGGGCGGACGCCGAGCACCGCCTCGGTCAGCGCGGTGGTCCACCGCCCCCATTCCTCCGCCTCGGCGACGTAGCCGACGCCGAATCCGCCCCCGATGTCGAGAGCGCGCGGCGCGAGTCCGCGTGCCCGGCATTCGTCCATGAACAGCACGCACTGCTCCAGCGCCCGCGCCTTCTCCTCGACGCCGGTGGTGTCGAGGTGGTAGGCGGCGCCGACGAACTCCACGGTCTCCGCGTTGCGTTCGAGCGCCGACAGCAGCGCATCCGTGTCCCGTAGCGGAGTGCCGAAACGGCTGCGCCGGGAGAGCAGCCGGGTGCCCGCTCCCCCGGGGCCGGAGGTGTACTCGAACCCCGACAGCCGTACCAGCACGGCGATCCGGCCGAGCCCGTGCGCGCGCAGCAGGCCGGAGAGCCGTTCCAGTTCCCCGGGCGAGTCCAGGCTGACCGTCGCGCCCACGCGGGCCGCCAGCCAGAGGAACGCGGCGTCCTTTGGACCGGTGGCCATGATGCGGTCGCCGGTGAACCCGCATCCCAGTGCGTGCCTCAGCTCGTCCACGGAGGCGACGTCGACGCCGACGGCGGCCGGGTCCTCCGCCGCCAGTCGTCGCAGCAGGGCGCTGGATCGGTTCGCCTTGTGCGCGAAGTACACCCGGCCGGTGAGATGGTGGCGGCCGTAGACGGCGCGGAAGCGGGCGACGTTCTCGGCCACGGCGTCGGGGAGCAGTACGTTGAGCGGCGACCCCAGCACGTCGACGAGCGAGTGCAGAAAGGGCCGGTCCGACAGCAGTGCGGCGAGCGGCGGGTCCACCCTGGGTCTCAGGTATAAGGGCGCGTCCACGTAAGACCCCTCCCGGTGTCGGCCGACCGCCGACGCGACGATCGCTCGGGAGTAGTCGTTTCCAGGTACACCCGCTCCTAAGCGTCACTGGTCCGGTTCCCGGAGCGGAGTCCCGGGCCCGGGAGAGGGTGCTGCGGGCTCGGAGACACAGGCAACGTGCCCGCACACGAACAGGATCGGCCGGGCCTGCTGCCAGTCCGGCGGCTGTTCGCTTGGTCACGTAGCGGTCCACACCAAGTCGCGAGCTCGGCACCTGCTTCGGCCCTCGAAGCAGGAGTCCCGGAGCACCCCTGCCCCTCCTTCTCCGGCAAAGCCGCCACACGCGTCGATGCCCACGTCCGCCAGCTCCTGCGTATCGACTTGTATGAGGTGACAGACGACAACCGTGTACGCCAGCTGACCGGCTGATCCGTGCCGAGTACTGCGTCAGTCTCTGCTGCGTCTCCCCACGCGGGCCGGACTCCGGGGAGACGGGGGCAGGCCGGGCCGAGCCGTCCGAACTCCCGGACCAGTGGGGCCGTTCGCCTCACCGGTCCGGTTCGGGGGCCGCGGGATTCAGACGTCGACGGACACGTACTCCTTGCCCTTGTCGTTCTCGATCACGACCTTCTCCACGTCGTCCATGGGGACGGCCGCCGAGCCGTCGAGGTTGGATCCCTTCGTTTCGTCGCCGACGAGCCAACTACCCGCGATCTCGCGGCTCCCGTCCTTCGCGATGACCACCAAGCGGCAGCGCTCGCCCGCCGGGATGCCCACCACCGAGGTGTTGAGGCGGATCCAGTCGGCCGCCGGGGTCACCCGGAGCCTGATCTCGGTGCCGGTAGAGGCACTGCGGCCCTCCCGGATCGTCACCCCCGTCGGCTTCGCCGGTGGTGGCGGGGTCGCCGTGACCGAGGGTGTCGGGGGGGCCGCCACCGGGGAGTGTTCGCCGGTGTTCTGGCCGATCAGGACACCACTTCCGAGGACGGCTGCCGCCGCGACCGCCGCGACCGCGCCCAGGACCGCCCTGCGCCGCAGCGTCTGCCCGGCGCCTTCGTCGCGGACCTGCCGCAGCGTGCGCTGAAGCAGCAGGTCACCCCCTTCCGGGGGCCCGTCGAGGAACGCCTCCGGGGGCACTTCGCCGAGCGCGGACTCCATCTCCCGCAACCCGTCCAGTTCGTCGTGGCACTTCTGGCAAGACGCCGTGTGTAGGTCGACGGCCCGCACCTCCCGCTCATCGAGCGCTCCGAGGACATAGGCGCCGAGCAGTTCGCTGTCGTGTTCCCTGGTGCTCATACCGCCACCCCCTTCAACGCCACGAGTTCCACTGTCTTGGGTCTGTCCGCGTACATGTCCCGCAGGGCCTTCAACGCATAGTGTGAGCGGGACTTGACCGTACCGGGCGGTATGCCGAGGCTCTGCGCGGCCTCAGCGACGCTTCTGCCCTGGAAATAGATCTCCACGAGCACGTCCCGGTGGTCCGGGGAGAGCTGGTCGAGCGCATCCATGACAACCATCGAGTCGACCACCGCGTCTGCGTGGTCCCGCTCGACGGGCTGGGTGGTCACCGATTCGGCGACCTCCGTAGGGCGCGCCGCCTTGGCCCGGTACCGGTCCGTGATGATGTTGCGGGCCACGGTGAGCAGCCAGCCGCGTACCGATCCCTTGCCGTTGACCAGAGCGTCCGGATGCTTCCAGGCTCGGATCAGGGTTTCCTGGACGACGTCCTCGGCGGCGCTGCGGTCCCCGGTGAGCCGCTGTGCGTACGCCAGCAGGGCTCTGCCGTGTTCCTCGTAGAGGGACCGGATCAGTGCCTCGTCACCGGTGTCCTGTCTCTGCCGACTGCGTGACCACAATGCCGCCATTCATTCTCTCCGTCCTCTCCTGGGCCGACGCGGTGCACACGTATGGCGGGCCGGACCGGTTCAATGCCGGAACCGAGGTGTGATCGATCGCCCGCTGTCGGGTTGGTGCGGGGGGTCACGGAGGTCCGGACTCGCAGTGCCGGCCACCGTTGATGCAGCGCACCAGGGCCGCCATGCGGTCCTCGGTCATCACGTTCACGAATATGGCGTGATCGGTGACCGGATCACGCTGCTGCTCCGGGAACGAGTCGACGGCGAACGGCGTACCCGCCGGTAGCGAATAGGTGAGAGTGATGCGCAGTTGCGGCACGGGAAACGTGGACCGTGGACAGGCGCCGTCCGCGGCGGGGAACTCCGCGTGCGTACGGTGGTCGCGGCTGTCGGTCGCGAGGCCGTTCCAACAGCTCGGGAAGTCCAGGGTGCGGGTCGGTCCGCTGCCCTGCGGACAGCGCACGTAGTTCCGGGCGAACCGGTCCGGGTAGCCGGAACAGCCCCACTGGGCGCGGACGTTCGAGCTCTCCGTGGTGGCCGCGACCGGGTCGCCCGTGATCAGCCGCAGGAAACGGGGCATCCCGACGACCGAGCTGACCGGGTTGCCGCGGAACTCCACCCGTACCGAGGAGGCGGTAACGGCCTCACCGGTGTTCCCGTGGGCGCCGGGGCCGGCCTGGTGGCCCTCGCCGGTACGGTCGAGGCGGCGCAGCACGGGCCAGTAGTACGTGGACCGGTCGCCGCCCGCGCAGGTGGTTCCGGCGGCGGCCAGGCTCCGGTCGGTGGACAAGGCGTCGGTGGAGAGATTGCCGACGTAGTCGTGGGTGTGGTGGGCTCCGTTCACGACGCCGGGGGAGATCACGACGTTGTCCATGTTGTAGTGGCCCTGTTCGTTGCGGCCGCAGTCGACGGTGTACGAACCGGTGGACGCGTCAGGTCCGGCGGCGGGACGCTGGACCGGCACGGCTGCCCCCATGTTCACGTACTTGCTGTCGGCGGGCGCGTTGGACACCCTGACGGCCCCGTCGGCGCCGAACGTCAGGATGCCGAGGAACACCGCCAGCCCGAGCGGTACGGGCAAAATGCCCCAGAACAACCGGGACTTGGAGAAGGGCAGCTTGATCCACACGCAAGCAGAGTGGCACCGGGGGCCGGGGCAGGCAAGATTGCCCGCGCACCCCCCTCAAAAACTTCCATCGGCTCCCCGACGGTGAGCGTCAGAGGAACAGCTGCCCCCGTATGGCGCCGTCGGGGAAATCCCGGGTGTGCACGTTCGAGTAGAAGCCGGTCGGGCTCCCCTTGAGGCGTGCGAGCAGCTCGCCGTCGGGGGTGCTGACGCTGCCGGAGATCGCGAAGACGTTCTTCGGTACGGGAGAGACGAAGAGCGGGAGGCGTACGTCGCCGTTCTCGCCCAGCACACCCTCGTGGATCTGGCCGGCCAGCGGCGGTCCGATGTTCACCCATGCCATGGAGTAGTCGACGCGGTCCGGCCGCGGGCGCAGAAAGGTGGTGCTGTGTCCGTCCGGGTCGCCCGCCGTGCCGGCCTCGCCGGTCGAGACCTCCTGTCCGCCGTCCGCGAGCGCGCGGAGTGTGCCGCCCCTGATGATGCTGAGCGGGTTCACCGGCTTCTCCAGGAGCCGGAGCTGTCCGCGCACCGCGCCGCCGGGAGACTCCTCGGTGTGCAGGTCGATGAAGAAGTCACCGGGGCTGCTGCGCAGGCGCCGGGCGAGCGCGGCGGAGGACATCGAGGTCTGGCCGGCAGCGGAGTTCACCGAGGCGGGCATGGCCGAGCCGAACAACTCGGCCTTCACTCCGCCGTCCTTGCCCTCCTGGCCCTGGTGGAGGTGGCCGCGTGTCGGCCTGCTGATGCCGTTCCAGGTGAGGGCGAAGGTGACCCGGTCGCCCTTGACCTTGACGAGTGCGACGGCCTTGCCGTCCTTGTCCTCCTCGGCGGACCCGTCCTTCCCCTGCACGCCCTGGCCACCGGTGAGCCGAGCGATCATGGAGACCGCCGGTGCCCGCGCCGCTTCGGCGGCGGCCGTCGAGACCCGGGCTCCGGGGCCGTCCTCGGCCGATGCCGGGGCAACACCGGCAAAGCCGGTGAGGCCGGCGACGAGCACGGCGACGCCCGCCGCGGCAGTGAGCCTGCGCATATCTGTCGTCCTTCCGGAAGTTGGTCTCTTGGTGCCCTTCGCGTCGACCAACGCGCGGGCGGCCCGAACGGTTCAACGCCGTTCGCGACGAGGGATGTCGGCAGACCGCGCGGCGCTCTCGCTGAACCCGCGGGGCGAGCGGCACGTGTGGGCCGCGGGGACAACGCCCCGCCGCTCCACACGACGTACGAGAGAGGTCATCACCATGCACGCACGCAAGGCGTTCTTCGCCATCCCCCTGGCCCTGGGACTCGTCGCCTGCGGTTCCGGGAGCGACGGCGCCACCGACAGCGCCGGCGGCCGCAAGGCACCGGGCAGGTCCGCGTCCGGCACCGAGGTCACCGTGGCGAACGTCGAGCTCGGTTCCATCCTGGTCGACGGACGGGGCCGCACCCTGTACGCCTTCACCAAGGACAAGGAGACCACCAGCAACTGTGCGGCGGAGTGCATCGCCGTGTGGCCCGCACTGACGACCCACTCCCCCGCCGCCGCGGGCAAGGGCGTCGAGAGGTCGCTGCTGCGTGAGGCGAGGCAAGCGGGCGGTGCCGTGCAGGTCACGTACGGGGAGTGGCCGCTGTACTACTACGTCGGCGACATGGTGCCGGGCGACGTCAACGGGCAGGGCCTGGACGGCGAGTGGTTCGCCGTGTCGCCCGACGGAAAGCTCGTCCGCAAGCCCGCGTGACCGCCTCCGCGGCCGGCCCCGCCCCGCTCCGCCTCCCGTACGCAGCTGATCCGGCGGCCCGTTGAACCGTTCCGGGCGCGCGGTCGTGTGGAGCGGGGCGGGACGTGCCCGCCGGAGGACGCGTACGAGGGAGGAGCCTTGGCCGAGATCGAGATGCCGGGTGACGAGGTGCAACGTCTCGGCGAACTGCTGGGCCGGGTGGTGGAACTCATCGACACCCGGCCGTCGGGCTACAACCCCGCGGACGTCGGACCACCATTGGTCCGACCCGGCAACGACTTCGACGAAGCGTGGAAGGACGGGCGCGTGCAGGTCAAGCGGAACAGCAAGGACCTCAAGGACGGCTGCGACGCCATCGTGAAGGCATTCGCCGAGTTCGACAGCCAGATGGGCTCCTCGCTCAAGGAGGGCGGCAGCCCGAGCGGGGGCCGGGACGCGACGAACAGCGGGGGCGGACCCCGGCCGTCCTAGGACCCCGGCCGCCCCAGGGCGACGGGTCGGGCGCCTCCCCGCCTGCCCGGCGCGTCACCAGTCCCCGCCTGCCCGGCCCTCATGAACCCTGCCCGAAACCGACTGAGGAGAACGGTCCCATGACCACTGGTTCGCACACCTTCGGGATCGCCATCCCGGAGAACTGGACGGAGTACGACCTGCACGGGGACACCCTGGCCGTGCGCCGCGCCGAGATGCTGCGGCACGCTCCGCGCAAGGAGACCCGGGACGCCATCAACCAGACGTTCCGCAGCGCGCGACGGATCATGGAAGGTGCTCGCATGCGCGGCGCCGTCTATGCGGCGGGCACGACCGCCATGTACGAGGACGGTCTGCTGATGGCCGGCCTCATGGTCTTCAGCGTGAAACCGCCTCCCGGCGAGGACTTCTCCGCGACGGGCATCGCCGGGCAGTTTTCGGCCACCGGGGGCCGCAGGCGCAAGGGTCCCGACCGCACCCTCACCACGGTGACGCTGCCGGGTGTCGGTCCGGTCGGCCGGATGTCCGGCATCGAGGAGACGGAAATCTCCGACGGCGTCTCGTACACGATGGTGGTGACGCACACGTTCGTGCCGGTACCCGGTGGCGAGCGGGTCCTGGTCATCACCTGCTTCAGCCCGAACATCCCGCTCGCCGAGCCGCTGTGCGACCTCTTCGACGCCATCACCTCGACGTTCGCCTTCGGCGAGGAGGCTCCGGTGGCCGCCGGCTGACCGGCGGTGCTCCTGCGGAGGGCCCTGCCGTTCCTTGGAGGAGCGGCAGGGCCCTCTTCGTGTGCGTGTGCCGGGCCCCGGGAGCGCCGAGAGCCGGGAAGCCCCCCCTCCCCCGGTGACCGGGGCAGTGCGGAGACCTCCCGGCCCTGCGCTGTGGTGCGGTGGTACGCCGTGCGTCGGTCAGTCCACCGTGGTCGCGGGGACGCGGACCGTGGTGAAGCGGCCGTCGCCGAGCTGCAGATGGGCGCGGCCGGGTTCGGTGTCCTGCCCCATGAGACCGCGCGGCAGACGCGTCCCCACGAGTTCGCCGTCGCCCATCAGCCGGGGCGCGAGCAGTGCGCCACAGCGGTTGCGGCGTACAGCGGCCTGCCAGCCGCCGATGCCGCCGAGCAGCGCCTCGTTGTTGCCGGCCACGATCAGCCCCCAGCCGTCCCCGGCGCTGCCGCGTGCGAGCGCGACGAAGTCGGTGTCGAGCTCGGAGTTGATCATCATTTCCGCGTCGTCGACGAGGATGGCTCCGGCCGGGCTGTCGACCTTGCCGAGTGCGGCCCGGAAGTCGGCGACGGCGACATCGGCGTCGGTGAAGACCTCCACCACGCCGGGCTGTCCGGCGAGGCCGCGCAGCGGTGAACTGCGTGGCGCGATCACCACGATCTTCGTGCCGGTATCGGTCAGGGACTTCGCCATGGTGAGCAGCACCGTGCTCCGTCCGGACCTCGGTGGGCCGGCGATCACGAAGGACGGCACCCGCGACAGGTCGGTGCCGATGGCGGCGAGTTCGTCGCCGCCCACACCGATCATCGCCCACAGCGGAGAGGTGTTCCGCGGCCTGCGCGCGAGAGCCGTCGCGAAATCCAGCTCGTCGGGCAGCACGTCCACACGGAACGGTCTGCGCTCGGCGGGTATGTCGGCGTCGCGTTCCGCGACACGTTCGGCGAGTGCGGCGAGTGCCTGGGCCTGACCCGCGCCGGTGGCGTCGGTCCGTCCGGTGCCGGGGACCAGCGCGACCTGGGCGCTGTTGGTGTCCTTGGCGATGACGGCGCGGCCGGCCGGAAGTCCCTCGGGGACGTTGCGGGCGTTGAGGCCCACCATCGAGTAGTCGGCTCGGTCGTTGCAGCGCAGTACCAGCTTGTCCTCGGTGCAGGCGGAGAACCGGCTCTGGCCGAGGATTCGGTCGCCGGCCGGGACCAGATGCACACCGACACTCGCGCCCTCGCGCATCAGGAGGGTCATGGCGTCCATCAGACTGCCCTGGTCGTAGTTGGCGAAGTCCCGCTCGAATGCCTCGAACCGGTCGACGAGCAGCAGGATGTGCGGGGGCCGCTCCTCCTCGGGCAGGACGCGGCGCAACTCCGCGAGATCGGAGACACCCCGCCTGCCGAGGAGTTCACGGCGGCGGCCGACCTCGGCCGTCAAGCGGTTCAGCAGGCGGGCCACCCGTTCGACCTGGCCCCGGTCCACCACCGCCCCGCAGTGGGGCAGCACGCCGAGTGCCTGGAGGGCTCCGTTGCCGCAGTCGAGTCCGTACAGGTGGACGTCGGCGCACCTGTGTGCTCCGGCGAGAGCGGCGGCGAGGGTGCGCAGCGTCTGGGACCGGCCGCTGCGCGGCGACCCGACGACGAACAGATGGCCCATCTCGTCCAGATCGAAGGCGAGCCGGTCCCGTGTCTGCTCGGTCGGTACGTCGATGAGTCCGAATGCCACCGGGGCGAGCCGGCCGTCCTCCGGCGCCTCGCCCTCCTCGGGCGGCGTGGGCAGGTCGGTGAGGGCGAGGGTGTCGGGCAAGGGGGGCAGCCAGGGGCGCCGGGCCGGCGGCACGGCGAGCCGGGTGGCCGCCTCGCGTACCGCGTCGACCAGCACCGACAGGTCGGTGATCGGCTGGAAGGCGTCCTCCTGGGTGTCCGGCCGCGGCATCGGTGCGCCGAGCGCCTCCCAGTGGAGTTCGGTGAGCACCGGCGCCGGGCGGTCCTCGTCCGCGGCCGGGGCGTCGGGGCGACGGCCGCCGATCCGGCCGGTCTGGAAGGGGAGCAGCGCCGCGTGACCGAGCCTGGCGTGTGCGCGGCCGGGAGTGCGCGGGGAGAGCTGCCCGGAGTCGGGGGCGTCGATGATGTCGCGGCTCTCGCCGGTGTCGGTGGTGCGCAGCGCGATCCGCAGGTTGGTGTTGGCACGGATGTCGGCGGTGACCGCTCCGGAGGGCCGTTGGGTGGCGAGGATCAGGTGGATGCCGAGGGAGCGGCCCCGCTGGGCGATGTTGACGAGCCCGGAGACGAAGTCGGGAAGTTCGCGCACCATGGAGGCGAACTCGTCGATGACGAGGACGAGCCGGGGCATGGGGGCGAGGTCGGTGCTGCGGGTGCGCTTGTCGGTGTAGTCGTCGATGTCCTTCGCTCCGGCCCGGGCGAGGATGTGCTCGCGCCGCTTCAGCTCGGCGCCGAGGGAGACCAGGGCCCGCCCCACCAGATGGGTGTCCAGATCGGTGACCATGCCGACGGTGTGCGGCAGGTCCTCGCACTCGGCGAAGGCGCTGCCGCCCTTGTAGTCGACGAGGACGAAGTTCAGCTCGTCGGGCCGGTTGGCGACGGCGAGGCTCGCCACCAGGGACTGGAGCAGTTCGGACTTGCCGGAGCCGGTGGTGCCGGCGATCAGTCCGTGCGGCCCGTCGGCGGCCAGGTCGACGGCGAACGGGCCGTCCACACCCTCGCCGATCACGGCGCGGGTGCTGCGGGCGGTGATCACCCAGCGGGCGGCGACGGCGTCGGGGGTGGGCGGTTCGAGGCCGAGCACGTCGAGGAGCCGGGCGGACGCGGGCAGCAGGTTCTCGTCGGCGTCGTCGCCCACGTCGCGGATCGGCGCGAGCGCGCGGGCCACGCCCACGCACCACGACCGGGTGGGCGCGTCCATGCGGACCTCGTCGACGGGGTCGGCGTGGTCGTGTTCGGCACGCAGCCACTTCGGCCCGGCCAGGGCTACGGCGCGGCACTCCTCGGGCAGGAGCCGGGCCTCGTCGTCCACGCAGAGCGCGTACACGCCGACGGCCGGTCCGTCGCGGAGGATCTGGATGACGCCGGGCAGCGAGCGGAGCCTGCGGGCGCCGTCGAGGACGACCAGGAGGTCGGGTTCGCCCACGGCGCCGCCCCGCGGCGCCCGGTCGCCGGCCTGCTGCCGGGCGGCGATCACGGCGGTGATCTCGGCGATGCGGCGTCCCACGGACTCGGCGCTCGCACCGACCAGGGAGATGGTGTCCTCACCGAGCGGAGCGCAGTGCGGCAGCCAGTGCACCCAGGACCACCGTTCCGCACCGCCGGTGCCGGACAGTACGCAGATCCGCAGGTCGGAGGGGCTGTGCAGGACGGCGGCCTGGGCGATCAGCCAGCGCACCAGCGGCTCGGCGGCGGCGCCTCCGGCGACGCCCATGACGCCCGAGGAGCGCAGCGGCACGGTCACGGGCACGGCGTGCGTGGTGCGGTCGACCCGGCGGCGGTGTTCCGGCTCGGCGGGGTCCTGGAGCTCCACGTAGGCGGGGCGGTCGGCGACGCCGAGACGCATCAGCAGGAAGTCGTCGTCGCGCCAGCGGCGCTCCCACAGCCGCTGCCGCGGGCCGGTGGCGATCAGCAGGGTCGAGGCCGGGTCCGGGGCGGCGAGGCGGCGGGCGTGCTGTTCGGCGAGCACCGCCTCGTCCACGTCCTGTTCCAGAACGGCCTTCTTCTCCTCGTACTCCTTGAGCTGGTCCTCGTAACTCTCCTTTCCACGACGTTTGTTGGAGAACTGGGAGATGAGGGCGACAACCGGGGAGAGGACGCCGAAGATCAGGAACCTGGGGTTGTTGAAGAAGAGGAACGAGACGCCGGCCAGCATCAGCGGCGCGAAGATCAGCACGAGCTGGAGCTTGTTGCGGGCAGGTTTGCCGGGCGGTACGGGGAGCTGGAAGCGGTTGTTCACGGGTGGGGGCAGCAGCCGGGGCGGCCGGTTGTAGTCGAGTCCCACGCCGTCGTCGGAGGGCTGGAGGGCGGCGTCGGGCACGGAGGGCGCGGACAGTTCGAGCAGGACCGGGCCGACGGTGAGGACGCCGCCGAGCGGCCATGGCGTCCAGTCCCGCGCCTCGGTGCCGTCCCGGGCGACGCCGTCCTGGTCGGCCGCGCGTACGGTGGCGGTGCCGTCGGCGTGCACCTTCAGGCGGGCCGCGGTCTTCGCGAGTCCTTCGGCGCGGAGCTGGATGCGGCAGGAAGCGGCCGATCCGATTTCGTAGTCACCGGGCGACAGCCGGAACACCACTCCGGCGTCGGCGCCGCCGACGCCGCGCAGTTCCACGACGCCGTCCGGCTCGGGGCCCGCCTCGGGTGCGGGAGCGTCCAGGGACAGCAGGCTGCCGGAGCGCAGGGCAGCGGCCGCCATCGGCTGGTCGGCGGGCAGCGGGGTCGCACCGTGGTAGAGGACGGGCGGTGTGTCCGGGGAGCCGCCGCGCAGCCGTCGGTACAGTTGCTCGGCGAGTTCGCCCGCGGGGGCCTCGGGGTCGGCCTCGATCATGATGTCCGCGGTCTGGCCCTGTTCCGGGTCGACGGCGGTGACGGTCAGACGCATCGTCAGTGCTCCTTGGGCACGGGGGTCGCCAGGGGTGCGGACGTGCCGGCCGGGCCGTGGAGGGGCTCTGCCCGGCCGGCCGCCCGGTCGGATCACTTGCGGAGGCTGGCGCCCATCTCGGAGTCGAACTGGGTCATGCCCTCGCCGTACTTCTTGACGTACTCGGAGATGCCGGTGAGGCCCTCGGTGACCTTGCCGTAGTTGTCCATGTACTCCTGCACGAAGGGCTGGAAGTCGTTCCTCGCCGACGGGGTGTTGTAGCCGTCGGCGGTGAGGGCGTCCAGATCGGCCTTGATCTTGTTGAGCTGGGCGACCGCGATCTCGTACTCGTTCATGGTCTGCGAGGCGGCGGCGCTGGTCTTCTCGTCGTTGACGATGTAATCGGCCATCGGGAGGTCTCCTGTTTCCACGTCGGCTGGGCGGGTTGTCTTTCGATGGGCCGTTCGTCGACCCGCGCCCTACACACGAGCGGTTCGGGCATGCGGTTCAGCCTTTGATGGGGGCTTCTTCCGGGGGATTCGCCAATTCGGTGTCCTGGTTGGAGTTGACGGCGCCGATCGTTTTCGTGGGCACCGAGGAGAGCGGAACCTCGGGACCTTTGGTCTTGAATCCGTGGTCGTTCTCGATCTTCTTTCCGGCCAGTGAATTGCCCACGCCGTAACCGAGTTTGATACCCGCGTTCTCCGCGGCGGTCTGTGCGTCGGCACCCTTGGCGCCCACTTCGTAGCCGAAGATGACGGCCTGGCCGACCACGCCCTTGAGGATGCTGGTGAGAGCCTCGTAGCCGTATTCGTGGAGATCGGTGACGGAGGTGGGGCCGCCCGCGTAGGCGTGATAGTCGTGGATCGCCGTGTGCTGCTCGTTGAAGGAGCCGTTGGCGTCGATCTCGGTGATGGTCTTGCCGTTGGCGTCCTTCACCTGCGCGGAGCCGTTGTTGTCGACCTTGACGTCGAACGTGACCGGGGCGCCGTTGGCGTCGGTCGTCGTGACGGTGCCCTCGACGCCGTCCTTGGTGACGGTGAAGGTGGTGTTCTCTCCGCCCGCGGTATTGCTGAACGAGGTGCTGCCGTCCGGGTTCTGCGTGATGGTGACGGTGCCCGCCTGGTCGGTGGTGGTGGCGCCACCGTTGGCGAAGGTGGTGGTGGCGCCACCGTTGGCGGAGGTGACGACGGGGACTGCGCCCGGGCCGCCGCCGGTCACCGTGGTGCCGTTGCCGAAGGTGATCTGTGCGGGTCCGGCGGGCCCTTCCTGCCCTGCTCCGGGCTGCGCCGGCTGAGCCACGCCACGCCCGGTGAGAGTGCCGTCCGGTCCGACGGTGACCTGGTCGCCGGGCTGGTCGCTGCCGGGCACGGACACGTCGAAGCTGCCGTCGCTGTTGGCCTTCACGTCGAACGAGCCGCCGTGGACGGTGGAGGCTCCCTTGCCGCCGACGGGGATGTCCGCGGAGGGACCGCCGCCGGAACCGCCGACCGTGAAGGTCTCGGGGCCCGGCCCGGGCCCATGGTTGAAGGGGTTGTGCGGACCGTCCAGGATGTCGGACTTCTGGCCCGGTGTGCCGGCGTTCTCCACGTCGCCGGGGCTCTTGCCGAGGGTGGTGTTGTTGGTGTCCACGCCGGTGCTGCCGCCGTAGAAGCCGTCGTGGTGGACGACGGGGCCGCCGCCGGGGGTGGGCACGGTGATCCCGCCGTTGCCGTCGCCGGTGACCGTGCTGATGCCGGGGCCGCCGCCGATCGGGTTGCCCGCCGTGTCGATCGGAAGGTTGGTGACCGGGTCGACGTGGGTGCCGGAGGGGCCGAGGCCGGTGACGCCGCCGGGTGCGAAGCTTCCGGTGGCCGGTCCGTAGGTGACGGAGAACTCTCCGTCTGGTCCTCCGCCCCCGTTCGGGCCGTGCACCACGGTGCTGCCGGGCTCGTGGACCGGGTCGGCGCCGTGGGTGGTGATCGTGGGGCCGTCCGGGCCGTTGGACAGGGTGTTCTGGCCACCGGTCATCTCCGGTGACCCGAACAGGCCCCAGCCCTCCTGCTGCGGGGTGTTGACCGTCACCTGGGTGGGGGTGCCGGTGATGTCGGCGCCGCTCGGCGAGTTGCCGACCGTGGCCTGGCCGTTGTTGTCGACGGTGTGGCCGACGCCGGAGTCGTGGTGGACACTCGTCGTGGCCGGACCGGTGCCGTCGTTGCCGATGGTGGTGGTGAACCCGTCATTGCTCAAGGTGGTGGTCTGTCCGTCCGTCGAGGCGGTGGCACCACTCGTGTTGGTGATCGTGCTGGGGGCAGGCGCGGGCAGGGGGCCGCCACCTGCGGGGGCGGGGCGCGGCGGCACCTTCGCCTCGGACCCGTCGGGGGTCTGTGCGGTGATCGTGCCGTCGGCGCCCGAGGTGACGGTCGTGGGTGGGCCGCCGGGTGCCTGCTGGTGGGTGATGGTGACGTCGCCGCCCGGGCCGACCGTGGTCGTGACGCCCTGGGTGCTGATCCCGTTGGCACCGAGATCGGCTTGCGCGCCGCCGGCCGAGGTGTCGGTGAACGTGGCCACCGGTTGGTTGGCGGCGTCGGTGCCGGCCGTGATGGTGACCGGGCCGCTGGTGACGGTGCCGGTGCCGTCCACGCTGAAGGCGCCGTTGTTGTCGGCCGCGGTGGTGCCGTTCGCACCGGTGGTGACGGTGCTGTTGGGGCCCGCCGGTGCGTGGTTGGTGATGGTGCCGTCGTTGTTGAGCGTGCTGTTCGCGGTGTTGGCGCCGTTGACGTCCGTCTGGGCGCCGTTCCCGGTCAGCGTGCTGGTGCTGCCGCCGGACGTGGTGACCTGTGTCGGGTTGCCTCCGGCGGCCGGATGGACGGTGACCGAGGCGGGGCCGCCCTGCGGTCCGACCGTGGTCGGCCCGTTCCCGCCCGTACTCACCGACGTACCGTTCTGGTGGACGGTGGTGACCCCGTTCGACCCCTGGCCGACCTGGACCGGGTTGACGGTGCCCACACTGCCGCTGATCCCCAGCGGACCGTGACCCGCCTGGATCGGACCGTTGCCGACAGTCGTGGCGCCGTTGGCCCCGACCGTGACCGTGGTGGGGTTCGGACCCCCCGTGTCGACTGTCTGGGTGCCCGCTGCCGCGGGTGCGGACTTGGTGACGGATCCGTCGCCGTGGACGCTGGTGGTGCTGCCGTCGACGGTGGTGACCTGGGCGGGGCCGCCGTTCGACGGCGGATGGACGGTGACCGAGGCGGGGCCGCCCTGCGGTCCGACCGTGGTCGGCCCCTTCCCGCCCGTACTCACCGACGTACCGTTCTGGTGGACGGTGGTGACCCCGTTCGGCCCCTGGCCGACCTGGACCGGGTTGACGGTGCCCACACTGCCGCTGATCCCCAGCGGACCGTGACTCGCCTGGATCGGACCGTTGCCGACGGTCGTGGTGCCGCCGCTGCTGACCGTCACGGTGACGCCGTTCGAGCCGTGGACGGTGACCGAGTGGCCGCCGGCGCTGTCCACGGAGATGGTGGTGTTGCCCGCGTTCACCGGATGTCCGGGGGTCGGCTGCGGCACGGCGGGCGGGACCGGGTTGCCCTGCGCGTCGTTGGCCGTAATGGTCCCGTCTGCGGCAACGCTGATCTCCTGGCCGCCGTGCGCGATGCTCGCCGAGCCGTCGTTGTTGACCGTGGTCGAGCCGCCGATGGTGACACCGTCCGCGCCGTGGCTGACCCCGCCGACGTGGAACTTTCCGCTGGGACTGATGGTGAATGCCGTTCCGTCCGGGGCGCTGAACGTGATGTCGAACGGCGAGAAGGCGACCTTGCCGCCGGGGCCCGTGGCCGTACCACCGCCGTTGCCGTCCGTGGTGATCCCCTGGACGGTGATGCCGCCGTCCGCGCCGACCGAGACCGGTGGCTGGCCGCCCGGCGGCGTCACGTCGAGTCCGCCGGCGGGCTTGGCGGAGACGGCGGTACCGTCGGGGCCGGTGAACGTGACCGGGGCCACACCGTGCGGGCCCACGGCGATGTCCCCGTTCGGGTTGACCGTGACCGGCGGCTGAGTGCCGGAGGGGTTCACGTCGATCTGGCCCTGGGGGTTGACGGTGACCGTACCGCCGTCGGGCGTGCTGAGCTTGATGTCGGTGGGCGAGAACTGCACGTTCCCCCCGCCGCCGGTGGCCGTGCCGCCGCCACCGCCGTCGGTGGTGATGTTGCCGGTGGTGATGCCGCCGTCCGGGCCGACCGAGACCGGCGGCTGACCGCCCGGCGGCGTCACGTCGAGCGAGTGGCCGGGACCGTTGAACTGCACTGTTTCGGGGGTGGGGCCGCCGGTGGTGACCGTGAACCCCGTGGGGTCGAGCGTGGTGGTGGGGCCGCCCGGTGTGGTGATGGTGGCACCGCCGCCCGGTGTGATGCCGGTGACCACGTTGGTGTCGGTGAAGGTGACCGGGCCGCCCGCGCCGTTCGGGGGCACATCGGCCTTCTGGCCGCCGCCGTCACCGTTGACGACACTCACGTTGCCGTTGGTGCCTACGGTGGCCTGCGTGCCGTCGGGCAGGGCGAATCCGCCGCCCGGATTCCCCGTGTTGCCGTTGAGCGTCGTGTTTCCGAAGGTGATGTCGACGTTTCCGTCGGCAGGGTTGTGGGTCACCACCGGCTGGCCCGCCGGGGGGCCGTTGAACACCGAGTTGACACCGTTCTGGTTGTCCGCGCCGAGCCCGCCGCCCTCCACCGCCACGGAAGCGCCGTTGTCGGTCACGGTGAGACCGGCCGGGTTGGAGACCGTGTTGTTGTTGACGGTGAACTCCGGTGTGGGGCCCCCGCCGTCGCCGCCGGGCGAGCTGAACGTCGTCGTGCCGTCGGGCGCCCGGTCGACCGCGCCGAACGGTCCGGAGGTCGTGAAGCCGCCGTTCGGGCCCAGCTCCGTGGAGAGCGCGGGCTTCTCCGACGGCGCGGGCGCGAACTCGCCGCCGAGCCCGCCGGTGATCTTCTCCTTCACGGTCGGGCCCTGGATCGGGGTGGTGATCGTCGTCGTGGTGCCGTTGGAGGTGATGACGTCGCCGGCCGGGCTCTTGATGGTGTTCGTGCCGTCCTCGGTCGTCGAGGTGAACCCGTCGGGTGTCGTGGTGGTCGTCGAGGTCTGCGGCGGCGGGACTCCGAAGGGCAGCTCGTCGGGGGCCTGCACCTGGTCGGCTTTGGGGCCGGGCGGGGTGATCTTCGACTCGGTCTTCGCGCCGTCCGGGGTCGTGACCTTCGTCTTGACCTCGCCCGTGGTGGGGTCCGACTTGGTCGTGCCGTTGATGCCGTGGAAGCCGGTCTTCTGCGCGCCCTTGGTCTCGGAGAACAGGACGTTGACGGGTTTGAACTGGCCGTCGACGACACCGAGGCTGTTGACGGAGAACGCCTTGTCGATGTTGCTCTTGAACTTGCCCTTGGTGGTGAAGGCGTCCTTGATGCTGGTGGCGAACTTCGTCCCGCCGAACAGCGTGAGGGCACCGGCCGTGCCGGCGCCGAGCGCGGCGCCCGTGGCGGCCGAGGCGACGTCGAACTTCTTCCCGTCGATCAGTGCGGTGAGTCCGCTCGCCAGGAAGCCGAGGGAGAACTCGGTGGTCACGTCGATCGCGAACTTGGCGCCGAGCGCCAGACCGGGGGACGTCTTGAGGCCCACGAGCCCCTTGGCCAGCGGGTCGATGGTCTTGCGGATGAACGTCGAGCTCTTCAGTGCGGCCGTGACCGCGCCGGAGGCCGTTCCGACGCCCTTGCCGACCTTGGCCAGGAACGGCGCGAACTTCGCCAGCTTGCCCGCGGCGCCGACGAGCTTCCCGAGGCCGCCGAGCAGGACTCCGCCGGGCACGAGGGTCAGCAGACCGATGATGATCTCACCGGCGTCGATCTTGCCCTGCGACACCATCCGGATCACCGACACGGCGAACAGGATCGCGCCGAGGATGAGACCCACGACCGGGAAGAACACGGCGACGATGCCGATGATGACACCGGCGATGATCTCCACCACCGGGTTGTCCGCGAGGAAGTCACCGAACTGCTTGACGAAGTCCCGTGCGGGGATGGCCTGTTCGGCGGCCTCATCGAGGATGATCGTGGCCTTGGCGGACCCGTCCTCACGCATCCGCTGTGCCGCGCGGCCGAGGTCCTCGGCGGCCGACAGCGCCTCCTTCGCGGCATTCACCTCGCCCTGCTGAGTCTGGTGGGTCTCGGCCTGCTCCGGGGTGGCGTCAGCCGCCAGCGGAGGGACCACCGCCTTCGCGGTGGCGGCGACCTCCTGGCCCTGGTCGATGGCCCGGTCCAGCAGATCCTGGGCGCCGGTCAACGTGTTCGCGTACTCGTCGTAGGCGCCCGCCGCCGTACGAAAGGAGTCGCGGGTCTTCTCCAGGAGCCCCGGGAGGTCCCGCGTGATCCTCGTCCTCAGCGCGTCCATCGCCTGGCCCTTGCCCCGGCGCAGCGCCCCGTCCGCGCGCAGCAGGTCGACCGCCTCGCCCGCTCCGTCGCCCAGTTCCTGATAGGTCCTGGCCAGCGTTCTGATCGCCTCCGGGTTCCCGGGGGTCGGGTCCTCACCGAACCCGAGCACCTCCCAGCCCGTGGTGTGCCGACGCGCCATGTCCAACTCCTCTCGGCTACACGCCCGTTCGGCACCCCCTAACGGGGCGGTCGACGATTCGGTTCAGCTCGTTGAACCGACTCGCGGCGCCACGCGTGTGACGGCCGACGCATCAGCGATGCGCGTCACCTGGCCCCGTACGGAGGAGGACGAGAAGGATGCGCGACACCCCGGGAACAACGAACGAAGCACGGCGGCCGGCGTCGCGGCGGACGGCTGCGAGGGTGACGGCGCTGTGCGGCCTGGCTGCCGTCACCTGGCTGGCACTGCCCTCACCCGCGCAGGCGCTCCCATCCGCACCCGCTCCGGTTTCCGTACGTGCTCTGGCCTCTTCTCCGGCGCTTGCGGCGGGGCGGATGCGCCCTTCCCTGGCGCTGCGGGCCGACGAGGTGACGAAGTACTACATGATCAAGTCCGCACAGGAGAACGGCGGCGAGCAGGAGACTCTGTTCGGGATCGCCGAACGCACACTCGGCGACGGCGACCGGTTCGAGGAGATCCTGGTCCTCAACAGCGGGCGCCAACTGCCGGACGGTTCGGCTTTCGTGAGCCCCGACCAGCTGACGCCGGGCTACGCGCTGATCCTGCCGGAGGACGCGAACGGGCCCGGTGTGGAGGTAGGCGTCCTGCCCGAGGAGGACGCCGCCCCGGCGGAGCGCTCCGAGCAGAGCGCCGCCCCCGCGCCCCGCCCCGCCGCAGGCCGGAGCTCGGGTACGTTCGCCGGGCTCGGCGACCGGCTCGGGTCACCCTGGCTGATCGGAGGTGTCGTCGGTGCCGCGCTGCTGACCGTGGTGATCGTCGCACGGCGTCCGATCGGTCGCGCCCTGCGCGCCACCAGCTCCGGGATCGCTCGGGCCGCGCGGGTACTGCGGCCGCGGTTGCCGCGCCGTCTGGCGCTCGCGCTGCGGCGGCGCCGGCGTGCCGTGCTCGCGCGACGGCTCGCGGCCGACACCCGTACGCCGGTGATGGTGCGGCAGGCGCTGCGCGAACTCATGCCCGCGGACACGGCGGAGACGGAGCGTCCGGTGCGGGTCTACAGCGTGCTCGCCGAACCCACGAAGCTGCTGGCGTCGGTGTCCGGGGCGCACACGGCGCCCGCGCCGTGGACCGCGCTCGAAACGAACCGCTGGGAGCGCACGGGACTTCCCGCTGTCGTCGAGGGCGACCCCACAGCGGGTGTGGCCCTCACGCTGCCGCACCTCGCCCGGATCGGGGTGAGCGAGCGGGGTGCGCAGGTCATGGTGGACCTCGGGCAGATCAACGGCGCGCTCAGTGTCAGCGGCGACCTCGTCGTCGCCCAGGACGCCGTGGCGGCCTTGGTACGCGGCCTGCTCGAACTGCCGCGGCAGAGCACGGTGATGGTGTCCGTGGACCCGAGCGCGAGCGCGCTGCCCGGCCTCAACGGTTTGGTCAGGGTCCGCTCCGTCTCGGAGGTGAAGGGCAAGGCCCCCGAGGAGGTGCTCGACTCGGCCGAGGATCTGGGCGTCGGCATGGTGCGCGGTGCGGCACGCACCGGCGAGGTCACGGGCTTCATCGTCGTCCAGAACGCGCCCACCGCCGAGGAGGCCAGGGCGCTCGCGGACCTCTCGACGCCGGAGGGCGGCGGCTGGATCGTGCTGACGGTCGGCGACGTACCGGGGGCCCACTGGCGGTGGTACGCGGAGAACGACGGCATCGTCGATCTGGGGGTCCTGGGTCTGCGGGTGGTCGTTCCCACCCAGGCCCTGGCAGGGGCCGGCACGGGGCGGGTCTGACCGCTCGCGACCCGCCCGAAGAATTCCCCGGGAATCCTTCCGCTGGATTGAACCTCCCCGCCCCAGCTGCCGTTTCCACAGTGGCAGTGAGAGTGACCGACAGGGCGCCTTTCCGCTCCCATGAACCCCGCCCCGGCAGTCGGCCTACTCCTCCCCTGCTGCCGGGGCGGCCCATCACATCAGCAATTCAATGCTTTCTGCGAAATTCCGCTTCTGCGAGAAGCCCGAAAGAGGGATATCCATGCGTGCATTCACCTCAGTCCCGGTCGCGTTCACGGTTACCGCGGTCCTCCTGACGGCGGGCTGCGGAAGCTCCCCGGACACGGCAGCGACCACCACCGGCTCCGCCGAACGCGCCGCCTCGACGAACAACGGTGCGCAGCCCTCCCGGGCGGGCCGCCTCAGCGTCTGGAAAAGCGAACAGCTGGGCCCGGTCGTGACGGACGGCGCGGGCTTCACCCTGTACCGCTTCGACAAGGACACGTCGAAGCCTCCCACGTCCAACTGCGCGGGCGAGTGTGCGGCGGCCTGGCCGCCCGTACTCGCCGACGGCGCGAAGGCGGGCCTCGGCATCGACCCCGGACTGCTCGGCTCGGTGAAGCGCGCCGACGGCACGAAGCAGCTGACGCTCGCAGGATGGCCCCTGTACCGCTACGCGCAGGACACTGCGCCCCGGCAGACCCGCGGCCAGGGCGTCGGTGGCACCTGGTTCTCGGCCGCGCCCGACGGCACGAAGGCGCAGACACCGGCACCGGCGCCGGAGGCGGAACCGAGTGAGCCCAAGGACCTGCCCGCACTGTCCACCGTCGACGACGCGGAGCTCGGCGAGATCGTCCGCGACGACAAGGGGCGTACGCTCTACCGCTTCACCAAGGACACCGCCTGGCCGATGAAGTCCAACTGCGTGGGCGCCTGTCTGGAGAAGTGGAAGCCGGCCGAGCTCGTCGACAAGAAGGACGTCGAGGGCATCGCCCCGAAGCTGGTCATCCCGTACGTCCGCCCCGACGGCACGAAGCAGCTCACCATCGACTGCTGGCCGCTCTACTGGTTCACCGGCGACGAGAAGCCCGGCGACACCACCGGCCAGGGCGTGAACGGCACCTGGTTCGCTGTTCGACCGAACGGGAAGCTGGCGAAATAGTCGCAGGCCCGGCCGACGCCTCCCCCGGCCCAGGGCACCCGGTGGCCGATCTGCGCACCGCTCGGCCACCGGAGAGGCCGCCGTTTCCCCCCGGTCTCACCACGCAGGATCACGGCCGCCGGAGCGGTGCTCTCTGCCCGCTTCGGCGTGCTGCGCGCGCCTCGCTCGCTGCCGACCCCTCATCGCCGTGACCCGCCGCCCCGGTCAAGGCCGCTGGTTCCCAACTGGTCCCAGAAATGATCAAGGGCCGGTTTCGGATTGCTCCGAAACCGGCCCTGACCTGCGACTGTCTCCAGTCGGGACGACAGGATTTGAACCTGCGACCCCTTGACCCCCAGTCAAGTGCGCTACCAAGCTGCGCCACGTCCCGCCGCGTTCCCTCCCGGTTCCCCGGGCGGCCGCGCAGGACAAACATTACCTCACTCCGAGGACCGGATCGACGCCCGTGCCCGCTGGGCGCGGGCGGCCAGCCCCTCGGCCCCGCAGGTCATCGCCTGCTTCTGGGCGCGGGCCAGTTCCCGGTGGGAGCCGATCGCGATGCCGTATTCGACCCGGGCGAGGGCGTGCTCGTAGGCGGAGGGCGACTTCTCCAGGTGGCCCACCGCATCGGCGAGCAACTGGACGGACTGCTCCGGCGGTGCGAAGAGCGAGACGCAGCGCAGGGCCTCGCCCAGGGCGGTGGGGGTACCGAACCGTTCCGCGTGCACCCGGGCGCGGGCGGCCAGATGGGACGCGCGGGCCGGGTCCTCGTCTGCCAGGGCGCGGGCCAGATCGCCCGCCCAGGGAGCCCAGATGCCGTTGAACCGTTCGCGCGGCTCCAGGGCTGCGCCTGCCGATTCGAGCTCGGCGACGGCCTCCGCCTTGCGGCCCTCCGCCAGGAGCAGACGGCCTCGTACGCACGGGGCGTCGGGCAGCACCATGGCACTGGGGTAGGGCGGGCCGAAGGCGTACCGGTCGGCGACCCGGCGGGCCTCCTCGATCCGGCCGCGGGCCAGCAGGGTGTCGATGAGCAGGCACGCCGCGTCCCAGTGCACGGGCAGCCCGGAGCCGACACGGTCGGCGAGACGGAGCCCTTCGCGCAGAAAGCCCTCGGCCTCGGCGAGGCGGCCGCGACGGCGGTGGACCATGCCGAGCAGGGTGTGGGCGAACGCCAGGTGGGCCCCGCTCCAGCCGGAGATCTCGAAGGCCCGGACGGCTTCGCCGAAGAGGCTCTCGGCGCGGTCGAGCTGGTCGGTGAAGGCGTAGGTGATGCCGACCATGGTGGGGAGCTCGAAGCCCCACTCGGAGTCGGTCCAGCCGAGACCGCGGGCGGGGCTGCCGTCGATCAGGGCGCGTTCGCAGAGGTCGACGATGAGTTGGGCGTTCTCGCCGCGCAGCATCGCGTCGAAGGCCCGCAGGGTGAGCAGGGCCCGCTCGGAGTTGTCGCGGCCCTTGAGGTGGTCGGCGTTGCGGGCGAGCCGCCGGGAGCGGGCCGGTCCGTCGTCCTCGGAGGCCTGCATGCCCTCCCACATGAAGTGCGCGGCCTGGAGGCGCATCAGCCCGGGGCCGGGTGCGGTACGGCCCGCCTCGGCGGCCAGCGAGAGCGCCGCGTCCTTGAGCTGGTTGTTGTGGGCGAGCGCGGCGGCGAGCCGGAAGGTGGCGTCGACGCGCAGGCCGTCGTCGAGTCCCGGCATGTCGAGGGCGGCACGCAGGTACTGGACCGTGGTGGGCGGTGAACTGAGCAGGGTCGCACAGCCCAGCTCGTAGAGGAGGACCGCCCGGTCCTTGGGGCGGGGCGGCTCCTCCAGGGCCCGTTCCAGACAGCGCCTGGCCGCTTCGGGGGCGCCGACCGCGAGGTGCTGCCTGGCGGCTTCCCGCAGCTGAGCGACCAACTCCTGGTCGTCGTCCGGGTGGACCTCCAGCAGATGCCGGGAGGCCGCGGCGGCCCCGAGACCGGCCCGGGTGATCGCCCAGGCGGCACGCCCGTGCATGGCGGTGCGGGTGGCGGGCGGGATGGAGCGGTAGACCGCGGTGGCGATCAGCGGATGCACGAACTCCAGGGGGTCGAAGCCGCTGACGATACGGGCGTCGCGCAGCCGGGCCGTGCAGTCGGCGGCCTCCGCCGAACTCATCCCGGCGAGGGTGGCCGCCAACTCCTGGGAGATGTCGGTGCCGAGGACGGCGGCCGCCCAGGCGAAGCGGTTGGCGTTGGTGCCCAGCCGCTCCAGACGGGCCACGAGCCCGCTGCCCCGGGCGGAGGCGCCCAGCTCCCGCAGCTCCCCGGCCGATTCCTCCACCGGTGGCAGCTCGCGGTCCTGGACCTTGGCGACCAGCTCGACCGCCTCGTACGGGTTCCCGCCGGTCACCGCCCACACCTCGCGGCAGAACGGGTCGTCGGCGTGCTCGCCGAGCCCTGCGCGGACCAGTACGGCGGTGGCGTCGGGGGTCAGGGCCCGCAGGGCGACCCGGTTCACCTTGCCGTGGCCGCCGGAGTCACGCTCGGCCTCGCGGTCGGCGATGTAATTGGCGTCGCGTTCGGCCAGTTCCTGCGGGCGGTGCGCCTGGACGACAAGGACCGGGAGTTCACCGAGGCGGGCGGTGAACGAGCCCAGCCAGGCGAGGGATTCGCCGTCCGCCCAGTGGGCGTCGTCCACGATGAGGAGCAGCGGCCGGTGGCTCAGCCGGGAGGCGAGCCGGCCGACGACGAAGTCCAGGCCGTCGCGCACACCCTGCGGGTCGAGCTGCCGGCCGCTCGGCTCGGCGAGTCCGAGGGCGGGCGCGGTGGTCTCGTACCAGTCGCCGAACAGGGCCCGGGTCTCGTCGGGCGGGAACCGGTCGAACGCGGGCTGCAACAGCTGCCGCACGACATGGAACGGCACGGAGGTGACGGTCTCGCCGCCACGGGCGGACCAGACGGTGCAGCGGTCGGCGGCCATCGCCTGGATCTCCGCGAGCAGCGCGGTCTTGCCGATCCCGGCCTCTCCGCTGAAGACCAGCAGACCGCCGACGGCCTGCGCACCGCACAGGGCGTCCACCGCCTCGGCAGCGGCGGCGAGTTCCGGTTCACGTTCGTACAACGGCCGGGACGGCTTCATGCCCACCCTTCCCACAGAGGCAGTCTTCTCGACGGTCGAGCCTAGTCGTGCGCGGGTGCTCACCGACAGGGTTCGCACGATTCCTTGCAGGTGCGGGGCACAATCGAGTAGTGAACGAGACGCGCAGAGACCGTGATGCCGAGGGCCGGGCGCGCAATGCGCGCCCCCGCGACGGGCTGGGGCGCCCGCTGCCGTACGGGACGCCCGGCGTCGAACGGCAGCCGGAGGGGGTCGTCCGGACGCCTCCGGAAACGCTCCGGGAGGCGCAGCGGCTGCTGGACGCGGGGATGCCGTTCCATGCGCACGAGGTGTTCGAGGACGCCTGGAAGTCGGGGCCGGAGAAGGAACGCGAGCTCTGGCGGGGGCTGGCCCAGCTCGCGGTGGGGCTGACCCACTCCGCGCGAGGCAACACCGCGGGCGGGGCACGGCTGTTGCGCCGGGGCGCAGGGGCGATCGCCCCGTACGCCGAGGCCGGGCCGCACGGGATCGCGGTCACCGGACTGACGGCCTGGGCCCGGGAGTTGGCGGACCGGGTGGATACGGGCCGGACGGTCGACGCGGCGGCGGAGGCGCCACGGCTACTGGGGTAGCGGGGGGGTGTGCGGGGCCCGCGCACGGCCGGAAGGAACGGGTCCGGGGGCCGGGGTGCCGGGCAGCTACTACGATCCGGCTCCATGAGCACTTCTGACCAGGACCAGCGCCGGGACCAGCGCGAGGACGAGCCGAAGGACGAGCCGTCCGCCGGCGACCGGGCCACCGCCGACGCACCGATAGCGGAACCCGAAGCCGTGGCCGCGCGCGCCTCGACCGCGGGAGCCGGGACGGCAGCGAGTGAACGGGGCACTGAGGAGAAGCGGCTCACACCGCGTCAGGCGAGACGGCTGCGGATCACCCTCTCCTCGGCGGGTATGGCGGCGATGGCCGTGGTGCTCGGCCTGCGGATCGCCAGCCGCTCCTCGGTGCTGGTCGTCGGTGTGTACGGGCTCGCGCTCATCCTGTGCGGTGTGGTCATCGAGCTCAGCAGGAACGGCCGGACCAGGCTGGGCAGTTGGCTTCTGGGGACGGGGCTGGTCGCCGCCGTCGGGGCGGACTGGATACTGCTTCCGTGAGGCGGTCCCGCACCTGTCCCTTCGGGCTACCCCCGGAAGACCGGGCGTCGAGTCCGTACACCGGCTACACCCGCGCCCACTGGGAAGCCGTCGCCGACGGGATGCTGGACGCGGCCTGGAAGTGGGCTACCCCGGGCGGGGCCCGGCTCGATCTGCCCGGCCCCCCGTCGCACTCCGGGGTCCGGTCCGACGGTCTTGAGGGGTACGCGCGAACGTTCCTGGCCGCCGGGTTCCGGGTCGCCGGAGCGGGTGGCGAGGACCCGAGCGGGCTGCTGGAGCGGTACGCCGAGGGGCTGGACGCCGGTACGCGCACGCCGGGGCGGGACGACGCGGAGTCCTGGCCGCTGATCCTGGACCACCATGTGCAGGGGCAGCCCATGGTGGAGTCCGCCTCGGTGGCGCTCGGGCTGAGGCTCACCCGCCCCTGGCTCTGGGACCGGCTGGCACCGGACGTACAGGACCAGGCGGAACGGTGGCTCCGGTGCGCGCTGCGGCACGTCCCCGCGGGCAACAACTGGTACCTCTTCCCGTACACCGTCGCCGGGTTCCTGGAGTCGGTGGGCCGGGGTGACGCGGAGACCGTGCGGGCCCGGGAGCGGGCCCTTGAGCTGCTGGAGAGCTGGTACCGGGGCGACGGCTGGTATGCCGACGGCGACGGGCGCGCCTTTGATCACTACAACGGCTGGGCGCTGCACCTGTATCCGCTGCTCGACGCGCATCTGGCGGGCGACGCGGGGGAGTCGGCGCGGCACGGGGCCCGGCTGCGCGAGTACCTGGAGAGCTTCTCGCTGCTGTTCGGCGGCGACGGGGCCCCGCTGTACTTCGGCCGCTCGCTGGCCTACCGCTTCGCCGCGAGCGCGGCCGTGGGCCTGGGCGCGGTGACCGGGCACACGCCGCTGGGCCCGGGGGCTTCCCGGCGGGTGGCCAGCGGGTCGCTGCGGTACTTCCTGGAGCGCGGGGCGGCAGGGGACGACGGTCTGCTGAACCTCGGCTGGCACGGCCCGCACCCGGCGACGCTCCAGACGTATTCGGGTCCCGCCTCGCCGTACTGGGCGTCCAAGGCGTTCGTGGCCTTGCTGGCCCCCTCCGGGCACCCGCTGTGGGCGTCGGCGGAGGAGGCGGCCCCGAGCGAGGGTCCCGACCGTGTGCTGTCCGTACCGGCCCCCGGGTTCCTGGTGCAGTCGACCCGGGCGGACGGGGTGGTGCGGCTGCACAACCACGGCAGCGACCATGTCCGCCCGGAGGAGGGCGAGTCGGCGGCCGACGAGGACCCGCACTACGCACGGCTCGCCTACTCCACGGTGTCCGGGCCGACGTCGGCGGCCAACCCGGCGGACAACCATCTGGCGGTGGCGGTCGGCGGGGCGCGCAGCGCACGTCGGCGCATCCATCCGCTCGGGTCCGGGCACGGCGACGGCTGGGGCTGGGCGGGCTCCTGGCACCGGCCGGTGTTCCCGGCGGGCCCGCCCACCGTCCCGGGGCTGCGGGTGGAGAGCGTGACCGTGGCGCGGGGCCGCCACGAGCTGCGGGTGCACCGGGTGCTGTTCGCGCCGGACGGGGCGCGGGCGGAGCTGACGGGGTGGGCGACCGGGCCCGGCGGACCGGTGCGCTCGCAGCTGCTCGGTCTGCACGGCTGGGACACGGCGGAGGCGGAGGACGTACGGGCCCCGCAGGGTACGGCGTTCACGCGCTGGGCGGCCGTGCCCCGACTGGCCGCCGACGTGACCGGCACGGCGGTCCTGGTGGCCCTCGCGTCCCTCACCGCCGAGCCGGACGCCGCCCCGCTGGACGGGGTGGTGGACCGGGTGGAGGTGACGGGTGACACGGTCACCGTGCACTGGGCGGAGGACGAGGCGCGGGCGCGGATCGCTTTCGGCCGTGGCACCACGGTGACGGTCGATCACAGCCCTTAGACGCTCCCTGGGGGGCTTACGCATCCGCACGAAGAGCGGACGGCCATGCACTGGTACGCCGCGGGGCCCGCGGCGAACTCCTCGAAGAAGATCGGCGAACTGCTCGTCATCAGCATCAGGACCGTGGAGCGCCACCGGGCCAACCCGCTCCAGAAGCTCGGCCTGCGCGACCGTCCTGAGCTGACGCGGTACGCGATCCGGGTGGGCCCGATCGAGCCGTGAGGAACGGGTGCGGGCAGTTCATGTGATTCTCACCCGGTCCGCATAAGGTGCACCCCGTGACCCAGATGACCCCGCCCGGCTGGCATCCAGACCCCGGGCATTCAGGAAACGGCCCTGCTCAGGAACGCTGGTGGGACGGGGCCCAGTGGACCGGCCACGTCCGCGCCTCGCCCGCCGGGGCGCGGCGGCGCGGAATCCGTGTCGGCGTCGGCGTGGTCGTCGGCGCGGTGGTGCTCGCGGCAATCGGGGGCGGTGTGTATCTGCTGGGCGAGGACGACGGCGGACGGCCCGGCACCGCGGCCTCCTCGCCGTCCGCCGCTCCCGACGGCTCCGGCGGCCCGGAGGACGACCGGAAGGACG
The DNA here is from genome assembly GCF_031760065.1 of Streptomyces durocortorensis. NCBI lineage: Bacteria > Bacillati > Actinomycetota > Actinomycetes > Kitasatosporales > Streptomycetaceae > Streptomyces > Streptomyces sp. C11-1. The sequence continues at coordinate 6,748,932 of NZ_CP134500.1, read as the reverse complement.
GCGGCAGCGAGGGCGACGGTGACGGCCGGGGCCCCGGCGAGCGGGCCCCGCAGACGGAGCCGGGCTTCGCCACGGACCTGGCCGCCGGGATCAGCATGCCGGTGCCGAAGGGGTGGCAGGGCAAGTCCGCCCCGGTCGGCGCCGGCATGACGACGGGTGAGCACCCCTGCCCCGGTGACACGGACGAGACCTGTGTGCGCGGCGGAGTGTTCTCTGCTCCGGCGGCCGCCCTGGAGCTCACCGCCGGCACCCCGGAGGAGGCGGCGAAGAAGGACATCGCCGTCAACGCCAAGGAGTCCTACGGCGGCACGACCTACGGAAAGATCACCTCGCACGAGGTGCTGAAGTCCGAGGCGGTCACCGTGGCGGGTGAGAAGGGCTACGCGGTGCGCTGGAAGGTGGCGACGGAGAGGGGCGACGACGGTTACGTGGAATCGCTGGTGTTCCCCTCCCCCGCCTCCACCGACATGCTCGTCGTGGTCCGGTCCGGGTTCGACATCAACAAGGACGCGCCGAAGCTCTCCATCCTGGACGATATCACCCGGGGCATCAAGGCGGCGTCCGGCGCCGGGGCGGGCAACCGCGGAGCGGCCTGAACCGCACGGTGGACGGGGCTGCGGGCCGTGGACCGTGAGGTCGGGGTGCCGCCGGGCTCCTGCTCGGGCAGGGAGCCGACGGCGGGCGGGGTGGGCCGGTGACCGACAGCCCACCAGCCCGCAGCCCGCAGTCCGCAGTCCGCAGTCCGCAGCGGATTCTCCGACGTATACCCTGTGTCCGCGGCCGACCGGCCGGGCTCGCCTGGAGCGACCGACCGGCAGCCGCCATGGTTCGCGTTGTACAGACAGTGCACAGGTGTTGCGCTTTCGTCAGAGGTGTGGGGCTGCATATGGCTACGGGCAGGGTCGTCCGGTTCGATGAGGTGCGCGGATATGGTTTCGTCTCCCCCGACGGCGGGGGCTCCGATGTGTTCCTGCACGTCAACGACCTCCTCATCGACAAGTCGCTGATCAACCCCGGTGTCCTGGTCAGCTTCGACCTGGAGGCCGGAGACCGGGGCCTCAAGGCGTCCGCCGTCTCCCTCGCGAGCGACCGGGCGTCCTCGTCGCCCCGCACCGACCCGCGTCCGGCATCCGCCGCCTCCCACGCCTCGGCGCCGGACGCGAGGACGGACCTGGACGACGGCACGTGCGAGGTGCTCTCGGTCAAGGACTACACCGACGAGGTCACCGAGGCCCTGCTCATCAGCAAGCCGCCGCTGACCGGTGAGCAGATCCTGAGCATCCGGGAGCGCATGGTGCGGCTCGCCATGAGCCACGGGTGGGTGGAGTCCTAGAGCTCCCCACCCTGTCAGCCGCCGAGCAAGGCGCCCACCGCCTGACCCACCGCCACCGCAGAGGCCATGGTCGCGGTCACCGCACCCGCGTCGGCCAACGCCTGCCGCAGCCTTGCCAGCCGAGCCGGGCTCGCCGCGCCACTGGACGTCAGCTCGTCCTCGGCGTCCGCGAGCTCACGGTCCAGCCCACGGATCACATCGAGGCCTCCCTCCCCCGCGGCCCCCTGCCTCTCGGCGAGTTCGGCCCGCAACTGCCTTACGGAGAGACGCAGTTCTCGGGTCCGGGACGGATTGTGGTACGTGACCGTGTTGTGGTCTCCGACGACAGCGACGCCATGCACCGTGCCGATGTCGACGCCCGCCGGGCTCGCACCCTGGTCCTCTGTCATGCATCCTCCTGTCCACCGGACATGTGCGTGATGACGGTGTTTCCGTCACCGATACCGACCGCACCGTGTGCGGACTCGATGAAGACTCCCCCGCTGGCGACGCTCACTACCTGTCCCACGGGCTGCGGCGGCGCCACTCCTGCGCCTCCCGGTCGGCCCTGCGGTAGGCGGCCCTCACCGGGTGCAAGGTGTACGGCACCAACTCCAGGACCAGAATTCCGCCCTGGGTGTGCACCCGCACGAAGACGGTGACGACGAGCTCGCCGTTCCAGCCCACCACGGATATCCGCAGGTAGTACCGGCGAGCCTCGCCGCCCTCCTCGACCGCCCGGGTGCGGTGCTCTCCCGAGGTCCGCAGGATCTGCGGCCCGATGTCCCTGGCCGGCAGGCCCTCGACCGGCAGGAACACCACCTCCTCGATCTCCAGCCCCCGCAGACGGTCCCGTACCGCGTCGGTCTCGGCACGCGTGGACGGGGTCCTCAGCCGCTCCAGGGTCGGTACGAGGTGGCGCAGGATCGTCCGGTTGTCCACCGGGCCGGGCGAGTGCCCTTCCCTGGGCCGCAACTCGACCGAGAGAGACCAGGGTTCATTCGGGACGCCCACACCGCAGAACGGATTCTCCGGTCGGTACATCACCAGGGGGGCGTGCTGCTCCTCCCGGATACGCCGACTGATGCGCCGGAACCGGGCTGTGCCACGGCGGGCTGGCACCTCTGCGCCACGCGGGCCGAACAGCGCCGCGCCCTGTTCGCCGCACCGCTCAGCGGACAGTTCGTGGTGCAGCACCCCGGCGAGCCACGTCCAGCGCAGGTACACGATCTCGGCCAGCGCGAAAGGAAAGACAAAGGCGAGAAACGCCTGAATGTCCGGCACTTCATCGCGCCCTGAACCCCAGCCCCACCACGCACCGCCCTTCAGCAGCGGCAGCGTCAACAGAGCCGCCGACGCACCGCACAGTGTGAGTACGCCTGCCGACACCGCGCGGTGCGGGGTCACCTCCGGTGCACGCCCTCTGACCGCAGCAGCAAGGACGACAAGCAGAAAGGGCGGCAACCACAGCACCACCAGCCCTTGCGTGAGAAAGCCGAACACGGCCCACAGGAGCAGGGTCACCACCGCGAAGCCGACCTCCGCCCGACGGGCCCTGAGGGCATGGCCGAGCACGCACGCCATGTCGGCCCCGGGCGAGGGGGCCACAAACCGCTCCTCGCAGACGTAAAGCTCGTCGATCACCGCAGCGCGGAACGACGCATCACGGTAGGCACCGACGCAGAGCAGTCGGGTGGCCGTACCCGCAGCGTCTCGACCCAGGGGCGACCGCTCCACCAGCTCCCCCCTTCAGGCGGCTGAAGCATCGCTCGACCGAACGCACAGAAGGCCGCCCTCTCATGCATGAGAAGACGGCTTCCGACCCGCGAAAAGCAAAGTCGGGACGACAGGATTTGAACCTGCGACCCCTTGACCCCCAGGAGTGGGGGTCAAGAGTATTTTCTGGATATAGCGGATCTAATCCGGGCGCGAGTTGTGCGTGTAGGCATGCATCGTGCACCACCGCTCGTAGCGTGTGGTCCCCAACTGGTCCCCAGGTGACCCCATTCCGATTGTGCGGTCAAAGTGGCCCCAGGACCGGGTCTTAGATTTGAGGACCTCCGCTGCCGTTCCCACGCCACAGCCAAAAAGCGTGCTCGCTCGGTCACGCAGCGGCCCACGCCAAGCTGCGTCGATCAACGCCTACGAAGATCTTGGGCGAGCCGCACGATTTACACCCCCGGCGTTACTGCGGTGAGGGCCGCGGTGAACGCGGGCCCATCATCCACTGAGGCTGGGACCGCCCGGCCCCAGCACGCCTTCACAGCCTCCGCAACGGAGATGCCAGTTACCCGCCTGCAGCACGTTCGACGCCTACCGGCCCCCCCGGGAGGCGTCGAGGCCCTTGAGCTGCACGCCGAAATCGCCGCCGGACAACCTGCCCGCACCGCGCAACCCGCCAGCGCCTGCAGAACCCCGCCGGAGCAGGCGACGACTGTTTTCTCTCGTCTCGCCCCTACCGGAACGCTTAACTCGCACCGCCCCGGGTGGTCCGCCCAGGGCCCCAAATCAACGCGCCGGCGGGTAGACCCTGAACCTCCAGGGCCATCGGCGCCGTGTGGGTTGCGGAGCCAAGGCCCCGTCCCTCGGAGGCGGGGCGGTCTCGACGTACAGCGGGCTCGCCACGATCAACCGGTGCTGCCCGTCCACAGCTTCGAAGTTGCACAGAACTCGCGCGTGCCCGTGCACATGGACGGGTCCTTGTCGCCAGGAGACCATCATGTCGTGAGCCACTCTGGCCGCGTACTCCTGCATCTCTCGCGGAGTGCGCACGAGGGATTCAGGGAGAGTCGTCTCACCGCGTTCCTCCAAGGCGACTAACTCAGCAGCCATGTCGTGCAGCCAGTCCGACCCGGACCCCATCCGGGTACGAGGTTGGTCGTCCTCTCCGATGACGTGCTGCGCGGAACCACACAGCAGCACCTCGATGCCCGAACACTCGGCTTCACCTGTGAACTGGGGGCACAACAAGGGGTTCTCGTGAGAGGTGAACGTGTACACACCCTTGTCGCGCAGACCCCAGTCCCGCACACGGGGCCCTCGGTGGAACGAGCCCGAGAACTCCACCCACTCATACGCTCCGATGGATCGGCACGAGGCCGGGACCGCCGTATGCGCCGTGCACGTCTTCTCGAGGTGGGCGATGACCGTTTCCAGGTCCGGTCCCTCAGACCTACTAGCTCCGGCCGAGACGGACTCGCCGACCGCTACCCGGCCCCCGACACCGAACGCCGTCGCCTCGACCTCGATGGAGCGGCCTCCTGGGAAGTCCTCCGGGCCGCCATGGAAATGCCGGAGTTTCTCCCGAGAGAAGTAGAGCAGGTCCCGCATCCGACCCCCGCAACTCGAACTGACCAGCAGCATCACGAGCTTACTGATCGTTTCAACGCATCGTACATAGTCGACTCAAACTCATCATGGGCAGACGAGTTCGAACAGTGCAGGCTCGTATCTCGTAGCGGATGCACCGACGATTGGACTGAGCCAGCCACGCAGAAAGAACGCCCTACCACTCAACTGGCCATGCCCAGGCTGAGCCGTTACCTCAGGTCAAATGGCGATGAAGCCAGACAGCAAAGTCGTAGCTCATGCCGGGAGACTCTCATGCCGCTCTGACAGCCATAGAGCTCGTAACACGATCTTGTTGAAGTGGCCTGGTTGGCCGTGACCGGTGTGACGATTCGGCCGTTCGTGATGATGTGAGTACTCGGCCGTGGATCGTGGACGACGACTTGTGGGCGCTGGTCAAGCCGCTCCTGCCGCCTTGGCCGGAACGGTCTCCAGGGCCTCGGCCGGTGCCGGACCGGCTCTGTCTGCAGGGCATCCTGTTCGTCCTCTACAACGACATAGCCTGGCAACTCCTGCCCCGGGAGTTGGGGTTCGGCTCGGGGCAAACGTGCTGGCGCCGACTGGGCCGGTGGCAGAAGGCAGGAGTCTTCGACCAGCTGCACCGGGTCCTGCTCGCCGAGCTGAACGCGGCCGGCGAGCTCGACTGGTCGCGGGCCTGCGTGGACGGCTCCCACGTCCGGGCGAAAAAGGGGGTGCCGACACCGGTCCGTCGCCAGTCGACCGGCGCAAGACCGGCAGCAAGCACCACTTGATCTATGACGGTCGCGGCACCCCGCTCAAGGTCATCACGACCGCGGCGAACGTCAACGACGTCACCCGGACCCTCGCCCTGGTCGACGGCATCCCATCCTTCGCGGGCCGGCCTCGCCGCCGACCGGACGCCCTGCTCGGCGACAAGGGCTACGACTCCAACCCTAACCGGAAGGCGCTGCGCGAGCGCCGGATCCTGCCTGTCATCTCGCGCAAGGGATCACCCAACATCAAGAGCATCGGCAAGCTCCGCTACGTCGTCGAGCAGACCTTCGCCCTGCTCCACCACTTCAAGCGGCTCGCCGTGCGCTGGGAACGCCGCACCGAACTCCACGACGCCTTCGTCTCCCTCGCCTGCAGCCTCATCTGCTACCGACGCCTCAAGAAGTCCCGCTCATGATCGTGTTACGAGCTCTTCGCGTACGGCTGCGATGTGGGAATTCGGCTTTCGCCCTGGTACTGCCACGGCGGGCACCTCCACAGAAATCGTCAGTTTGACCATAAGAGTTTTTCCTCCCTGCCGCTCAATCTCGGAGAGAGAGGGGAGTACCCACCTGGTCAAAACGGCGGGCGTTCGTTCACCTCGCGCCGTGACCGTGCTTCCGCGGCGAATCCGCCAGGCTGATTGCGTGCGGTTTCTCGGTTGTGACACCCGACGCACAACGGACGCAGATGCTTCGCAGCGTCAGAGTTCGGCTCACCCCGCGCGATCAACTCGCGGCGCGACTCAGGGTGATGGTTCGCAACGTTCGCCGGCTGACCGCACAGCACGCACCACGGGTTCGCGTACAGGTGCGCACGCCGGACGCGCTGCCACCACGCTGTGTAAACGGCTCCACCACGCGACGCACGGTCCGCGTTCGCTTCCCTGGTGTGCTGCAGACAGCGACCACCACGGGGGGTCAGCTCGGGGCACCCGGGGACAGAACACGGGGGACGGGGTCTGCGAGGCATGGTGGTCACCTCCAAGGCAGGGGCCAAAGTGGCGGCAAGGTGGCCAAGGTTTGGCGTTGACATGCCGTCCGCCGTATGCAGGTGCAGACAAGTCGGGCATCACTGCGGGGAAAGTGGCAATGAAGTGGCAGAGGTATGGCGTATCGACGCCACCTCGGGCCCGTTTGGATAGAGCCCATGACCAAGAAGACGGACACACACCAGGCACCCGCGTTTGAACTTCGCTGTGGTGGGCTCCACGTGACGATTCAGCGCGTCCCCGGGTGGCTCGTGGCAGCCCTCGCCACGACCACAGGTAGCGCGCTCGCCGCATGGCTCACAAGCCGGTAACTGGCTCGGGGCACCCGGAGACAGAACACAGGGCGGGGTCTTCGGGGCAGGGGGTACCTCCAAAGTTCCGGTAAAGGGCCGGAAGAAGCCCGGTGAAAAGACCTGTTCACCCGGCGCGGGCCCGTGATGGGCTTGAGGCATGGAAAAGAAGTCAACTTCTGTCCCTGCGGCGTTTCTCGAACTTCACTGCGGAGGACTCCACTTGACGGTTCAGCGTGTCCCCGGATGGCTGGTGGCATCCCTCGCGACGGGCACGGGGAGCGTGCTCGCCGCGTGGTTCACCTCGCGGTGAAGCCCTAGGCTCCGGCCCCGGCGAGGGCCCAAGATGATCTTTGACGCCTTTGACGGGGCTGCTATGCCCATGGGCATAGGGGATGGCCGTTTCATGCGATCTCATAGAGCCATGCCGAACGACACCAAGCACCCTCCAGCCCGCCCCGTCTTTGAACTCCGTTGCGGTGGTGTCCACTTGACGATTCAGTGCGTCCCCGGGTGGCTCGTGGCAGCCCTCGCCACAGCCACAGGAAGCGGGCTCGCGGCGTGGTTCACGTCGCGGTGACTCGTACCTCACAGGGCCCGCAGCGCTCCGCTCAGCGTGCGTGCGATGCGGAATTTGACGTACCTCCCGGGACACGGTGTTCTGCCTCCATGCCTGACGACATGAGCACTACGCCAGCGCCGGACAACAGCGTTGAAGTCCGCTTCGGCAAGAAACATCGAGTCCGTGTTGGGAACGTCTCCGAGCGCGTCCAACTGGAGATCATCCGAGGGGCAACCGCCCTCGGCCTAGGCGCTCTGCTCGTCGCGTACCTGATCAGTCGCGACACGCAGCCGTCAGATGAACCGGCCCCGGTGTCGTAAGGCACCTCTAGGAAGTGGGGGACACTCCACCGGGGAAGTCCTCGCCAGTCTTTACCCGGTGGCATCCGTGGCACAGCACTTGCACATTGCCGTCTGTGTCCTCGCCACGGAGGGCGACGGGCCGCACGTGGTCCACGTCCACCCCGTCCGCGGGGAAGTCGCCCAAGCACCAGTCGCACCAGGCCGACCCTCGTTCCTGCACTCGCAGACGAAGCCGAGCGGCACCGTCCCTACGGTTCGCCCGTCGTCGTCCCCGTGCCCGCCGAGAGCGGACGTTCGGACGACCCTCGTACGTGGCGTGGTGGTTCTTGCAGCGGCCCCGATGGGTCGCGGGCTCGGTGCAGTCGATACAGCGCATGTGCGTCCCCCTGGTGGTGTTCGTCAATGTGTGCCCGCCCCCGGACTCGAACCGGGGATCTCTGCGGATTGCGTACGGATCTCCCCGCGAGGGGGCCGGTACCACGCACCTCTGCCGTTGGGTCTGCGGACTGGTAGGTTGAGCGTCTTCCCTGCGCTTGCGGGGATGTGTCGGGTGGGGGCATGAGCGGCAGCCCCGTCCCCCTGGACAATCTCGCGCTCGCGGGAATGACGTAGACAGGGACATGTTCGGCCCGCGTCTACCTGCTCCACACTCAGTGGGGATCTCTATGGGGACCGCACGCGCTTCAACCCCGTTAAGCGCCCGCGAGGGCCGGTTACTGGTGGGCGGTACGGTCCCCGCGCGTTGCCTCACGACCCCTGCGGCCACCCTCGCGGGTGCGTGGTGCACGGGCAACGCTGGTGAGAGAGCGCCGGCACTCGGCCCGCCGGTTTCCCCCTCGGGTGGGTGCGCGGTATTCCCGCGCTCTCTCCTGCCCCAGTAGTAGGGACCGAAGGTGGTGCGCGCCCTGCCCGCTCCGTGCGGTAGGCGGTCGCCCGTTCCCTGGTCTCTTCCTGGTGCCCCACCTGTAGGGACCGAAGGTGGTGTGAGCGCCGCAAGGTGTCGGGGTGACGACGGAGACCCCGGTTTCTCTTTCTCTTATAGCTCGTAACACGATCTTGCTGAATCGTCCCGGTAGGCCGTTACCGGTGTGATGATTCGGCCGTTCGTGAGGGTGTAGGTACCCGACCGTGGATCGTGGACGATGAGTTGTGGGCTCTGGTCGAGCCGTTGCTGCCGCCGTGGCCGGAGCGGTCTCCGGGGCCGAGGCCGGTGTCGGACCGGCTCTGCCTCCAGGGCATCCTGTTCGTCCTGTACAACGACATAGCCTGGCAACTGCTGCCGCTGGAACTGGGGTTCGGCTCGGGGCAGACGTGCTGGCGCCGGCTGGAGCGGTGGCAGGAGGCTGGGGTCTTCGACCAGTTGCATCGGATCCTGCTCTCCGGGCTGAACGCGGCCGGCGAACTCGACTGGTCGCGTGCGTGTGTGGACGGTTCTCACATCCGCGCGAAAAAAGGGGAGCCGACACCGGTCCGTCGCCGGTCGACCGGCGGAAGACGGGCAGCAAGCACCACCTGATCTGCGACGGACGCGGTACCCCGCTCAAGGTCATCACGACCGCGGCCAACCTCAACGATGTCACCCAGACCCTCGCCCTGGTCGACGGCATCCCGCCCGTCGCAGGCCGCCCGGCCGACCCCGCCGACGGCCAGAGGCCCTGCTCGGCGGCAAAGGCTACGACTCCGACCCCAACCGCGACGCGCTGCGTCGCCGACGAATCCTGCCGGTCATCTCCCGCAAGGGATCACCGAACATCAAGGGCATCGGCAGGCTGCGATACGTCGTCGAGCAGACCTTCGCCCTGCTCCACCACTTCAAGCGCCTCGCTGTGCGCTGGGAACGCCGCACCGAACTCCACGACGCCTTCGCCTCCCTCGCCTGCAGCCTCATCTGCTTCAGACGCCTCAAGAAGGCCCGCTCATGATCGTGTTACGAGCTCATAGTAAACGGCGTCTAATCTGCGCGGCGCCGCCGTCCGTCGCCGGGTTCGGGCACCGGGCCAGGCGCGGACTGCGACAGAACAGTGAGGGTGCCGTACGTGGCGGCCTGGGCGGTGGACATCGACCGGCGCACTCACGCCGTGTTCCCCTGGTTGAGTCGTTCTTAGCCATCGGGTCGGTAGAGGTCAGGGAGTTGGGCGAGCTGAGGAACCGTTTGTCCAGGCCACGTCAAACTGTTGGAGGGCTATCGAGTACAGGAGTCCGGGGGCCCGGGCGTATAGGCAAGGGGAGTTCCTGCCGTGGCTGGAGCTGCTGTAGAAGGTGAGGTAGGCCACCCGGTCCGTGGCGATCACGCGGCAGGTGTTGGGGAGGTTGAAGCTGCGCAGTTCCACGTGGGGTTGCGCGCGGCTCACCTGGGCGATGTAGTCCATGTTCGCCCGAACCTGGTTCTTGAGCAGGTCGGGCGTGAAGCCGGGATCGAAGAGGCGTAGATCCTGTGAGCGTCGGTCGAGCCAGGAGTCGCCCGACGCGAGCGTGTCGGGCAGCAGTACCTGGACGGACCCCGGGGATAGCTGCCCCGACCACAAGGGTGAGAAGACCTCGCGGGTGAGTACGTTGCCTCGTCCCGCCATGACCTTGATCCAACTGGCTTGGCCGAGGTCGCGGGCGATGTCGCCTTCGGCGGACGACTGGTGACGGTACACACGGGCGAGCCCTGTGCCGGTGAGGCGCGAGCAGACCGCGACCAGCCACCACAGAGGGCGGGAGCCGCGTACGAGGCCGAGGACGAGGATGATCGCGCTGGCTGCAAGCGAGCTGAGTATTCCGAACAGAAAAGCAGTCATGCGAGCCATCTCCCTGTGTATGGCTGATCTTGAGCGGGCGGACAAGTTGCACCTCGAACAACTCGGTGCCTACGGAGACCCCCGACGCGACCCGAGGGGGCGAGTGGTCACGATCGCTTATCTCGCATTGGGACCGGATCTGCCCGCCCCCGTGGGCGGCACCGACGCCCGGCGCGCCTATTGGGCTCCCGTCTCCCAGCTGGAAGGGAAGCAGGCGGCGTTGGCGTTCGATCATCCGGCGATCCTCGCCGAAGCCCTGGAGCAGGTACGGAGCAAGCTCGAATACACCGCCGTCGCCACGGCCTTCTGCGGGGAACTCTTCACCCTGAGCGAGTTGCGCGCGGTCTACGAAGTGATCTGGGGCCAGCAACTGGACCCGAGTAACTTCCGCCGCAAGGTGCTCAACACCACGGGCTTCGTCAAGCCCACCGGCGATCAACGCTTCCCCCCCACCGGCCGCCCGGCTGCCCTCTACCGCCGCGGTGACGCCTGGCTGCTCAACCCGCCACTGCTTCGCGGTGCCGGGCACACGGTGTGACCCGCACCCGGAGTTGGACGACGCCCGAGATCGACCCCGCCACACCCTCTTCAGTTAAGCCGTCGCCCAGCCCGCCGCGCTGAGGCGAGTCGTACCGGGGCAATCTCACCGACTCTGAGCAGGGCGACCCGGGCCGGCGGGCTTGCCGAAGCGTCGATTACGGACCGGCCCCGGGTCCCCGCAGCATGTCTAGGACTCACGCGCCCCCGAGGGCCGTCGGCAGGTCGAGTGGCCGACTCACGAGGGCCGTGTGACGGCATGAGACCTGGCGGCCATTCGCGTAAGCTCGCGGACGGTTTCCTGCCATTGCCAGGAGTCGCTGCTGCACCACTCTGCATCATCGACCGGCTGCCATGTCGCCAGTTCGTCCAGGCAGGCGATAACCCCAGAGGGGTCTGCGTCGGGTCCTCCGGTCTGGTTGTCAAGCTGCTCTTTGATGTCGTGCAGTCGGTGAGCCGCGCGGTAGTAGGAGAGCTGGGTGTCGGTAAGTCTGCGGAGGGCGTAGCCGCCACACTTGCTGCACCAGTCGGAGTCGGTGCGCGCCATGAGATCGGCGACGGCCAGGAGGTCGTCTCCGCGCACTACCGCCGCGCTGTGTTGGGCGTGCCGGCACAGAGGCGAGTGGCCCTTGCCCTCGATGAGAGGGTTGGCGTTGGTGGTGTAGAGCTGGACTGCGGCCAGGGGGCCCAAAGGGAGGGCGCTGCCGCTCCCCCGCCGGTTGCTGCCGGGTTTGCGGAATGGCGCGAGGTTGAGGCGGTCCTCTGTGAGGAGGCCGTGCCATACCTCTGTCGGCAGTCCGCTAGGCCGTCCGGCGTCCAGGCTTCGCAGGTCGTGCGCGCCGCGCGCGAGGGCGAGCAGGCGAAGATTGAGTTGGCGAGCTTCGGTTCCGTAGGTCTGGCGGAGGGTTCGGTGCCGGCCTTCGGCAAGGCCCAGACTTTCGCCGAAATGCGGATCGTGGACGTCTTGGCCGCGACCGGGCAGCTGAGTGGCACGCACTTCGGAATCGTGATTGCGCTCCGGCTCCTCCGGACCGATCAGGCTTGCGGGCAGGTCACTGGCGCCAGCTATGAGGACGTCCAGCCAGCCCTTGGTCAGCCGCCTCTCGAGGGTGCTGAGAGGCAGCACTTCCGCTCCCCCGCTCGCTGAGAAGACGAGGTGCAACGGGTCGGCCGTGGGTGCCAGTGTGCGCAGTGCACGGATGTGATCGAGCGTGACGGGGCATCGGTCGAAGACCGGGGTGTCATCGAAGACGCCTGGGCGGAGCCTGCCCGGCTCACTTCCGGTGCGGCCCTCGTGCTTGGGCGAATCCGCCGTCCAGTCTGCTGGGCTGCACGGAAGCCCGCTCGCCGGGCCAAGCAGTCGTTCGGCGACGAGATCAGGAACTTCCAGCGTGAGGACGCCGCTCCCCCATTCCGGCTGCACGGCCCACGTGACCAGCACACCGAGCGTCCACTCGTCCAGCCCGTCCAGGAAGTCCGTAACAACATGACGTGGCGTGCCGGCAGACGCGTGCGGTACATGCCCCGTCAGCCGACGTTTCGGAACCCGGTCCAACGGCGCCGCAGCTGCCCTGGCCAGTTCCTCCCAAGACTCAATCAGGCGTGCAGCCTCAGCTCGGGCCGCGCCGCGCCCCTTCTGGCTACTGCGGATACCTCGGACGATCTCGCACGAGAGGTACGCACGCGCACCCGGTCCCTCCCAGATCCGCGCAGCCGTACTCTGCCATCGGCGCCACAAGCGCACGAGCGCACTGGACACCCGGCTGCCGCCGAGCACCGCAAAAGCCGGATCCGCACACGGCAGCTCAGGCATAGGAAGAGCCATGGCAGCAGCAGCCACGACAAGTTCCTCCCGGTCCACGAACCGGGCCGCCTGTGCTCGAAGGGTCTCCAAGTACCGCGCCTTGATCCTTAGCGAGGGCTTCGCCCACTCTTCCACCCAGGGAAAGTAAGTGAGCAGAGCCTCTGCCTCAAGCAGGCTTCCTCGCGCGCCGCACCAATGCGAGAAGATCAGACCCCGCAGATTCTCGGCCTCTTCACGCGCCTTCCGTAGCGATGCGTCATCCTCCTCGTCCTCGCCGTCAAGACCGTCGAGTCTCTGTTGAACACGAAGAAGCTCAGCGGCTCCCCGTGCCTCATGGTCGGTCCAGCACTCGTCTTCGTCTGGCTCCCTGTACGACTGCAAATGACACAACAAGCCCGTTTCGCCGATAGCCAGCAAGAACATGCCCAGTCCCGTACCCGGCCGACCGCCGGCTCCCCGCGCGGCGCATCGCGTGCACAACCGCCTCAGCACGGCTTCATCCAGGGAGACTTTGGCAGTCATCACATCGGACGTGCGCAGTTGTCTGCATTGCCTGGACCCGTGCAGTTTGACCGCCTTGCTCTTGGCCGAATACACCGTAATCAACGAGCCCGCGAACGGCCCGAGCGGAACATCAGCCATTGTCAGCTCGCTACCCACAAGTCCCCACCTTCTACTCCTTGAAGCCCTGAGCCACGAGATACCGCTACCCCTTCCGGACACCAGAACGGCGCTCCGTCGAACCGGTTAAGGACGCCGCTCCATCATTTGCATGCTCTTCTGCAACACCGACAGCGCGAGGCAACTACGTGCACGGCGCACTGGTCCCCAGCCTTGGTCCCCAGATTTATGCCTCCGCGGCACCCGTCAGCCGACGCAGACAATCATCAGGAGAAGTACCGGTTTGGCCAACCGGCGATGCCGTGTTACAAGCATCCGACGCAGATACCCACGGAATTGGGAAGCGCAGGTCAGGAGCCCATCTCGTACGAATCCGGCCGGGGGTGGCGGCCCCCACAGGAGAATGACCAACACCCTTGTCGGCGAGGAAGACGCGGTGAATGTGCGGTGCAGCGGAGTCCCCGCCGCGTCCGCGGGAGTGTTCCGAACGTCACTTTCCCCACGCAGGCCCTCACCTCCGAGTAGCCTCGAAGAGGCTTCTGCTCCCGTCCGGTTCCCCCACCGGCCGGGGGCAGCGGTGTATCCGGACACGGAAGTGACCCGAAACCGGTAGACCGTCCGGATCGCGTCCGGCACGCTCCAGGAATGGAAGCGCACATCGCCTCGCTCCCCGTCGTCTACGCGGACGAGTCAATGAACTCCGGGCAGAACCTCCTCGACCCGAACCAGCCCGTATTCAGCGTGGCCGGAGTGCACCTGCCCGACGACCTGGCCGCGTCCATCGTGGACGAGATCAAGGCTGACATACCGCCCTCCCAGAAGGAGCCAAAGTACACCTCGCTGGTGCGCTCCTCGGGCGGCCGGAAGGCCCTGATGCGGGCGTTCGCGCAGCTCCCGGAGGGAAGCGTTCGGGTCAGCTACGCACACAAAGGGTTCATGGTCACCACCAAGATGGTCGACATCCTCGTTGAGCCCCTGGCCCACCAGGACGGACTCAACCTCTACGAGAACGGCGCACTGGCCCTGGCTGAGGCGTTGCACCTCACGGGTCTCGTCTCCGGCTTGGAGATCACCCACAGGAAGATGCAGGAGGCGTTCGTCGGCTGGATGAGGCGGAAGACCAGCACCGACGACCTGTTCGACTCCATCGCCGAACACAGGAAGTCGGTCGCCGCGCAGAGTAAGAAACTGGCGCACTGGCTGGAGCTCCTGGAGCACTGCCGTCCCGTGGCCGACGCCACCAGCCCGGAGGAGAGGGACGATTCGCTCGACCCTGCCATTCCGGCGCTCTACGTCATAGCCGTCGGATTCCGGGAAGACCTCGGGGACTTCCGCCTCGTCCACGACGACTCCAAGGTCATCGACCGCCACTCGACGAACCTGAGCACCGTGCATCTGCTCCCCGATCCGGCCCGCCCCGGGAAGGCCAGCCGGCAGGCGGCCAGCCACATCTCCTTCGCGGACAGCCGCGACTACCCGCAGCTCCAGATCGCTGACTGGACGGCGGGTGCCGTGCGCCAGTGGGCTACCTGGCTGGCTGTCGGCGGCAGGGGCCGGTTCGCCGAAGAGCTTGGCTCCGTGGTCGACGCGTGGTCGCTCTGGGGGGTCTGGCCGCCGAACCCGGAGGGCTGACGGGCGTTCGTGGCCTGTTCGTGTTCGGTCTCCCGCGAACCGGGTTCCGGCTGCCGGGCGACCGGCCGCCCGGGGCCGGTGATGGCGGGTTGGGGTGTCCGGTGTGGGCCCGATGGAGGGGATCGCTGTGTGCCCTTCTGCGGGCCTGCCAGGGGTCCCGGCGGCCGGGGAGGGGGCCCGAAGATCACCTGGCAAGCCGTCAGGAGTGCAGTGAGGCCCGTACAGGGATGAGGTGCCGGGCTGCTCGCCCCTGCCTTCTGTGCGGGTCTCCTTTTCTCGTGCCGGATCCCACAGTCGGCGTCGCGATCGATCGGCCGTCCTGCAGGGCGGTGGCCGTCCTCTTTTGATCCGCCAGGATTGCTTCCTCCATCGGTGAGACCAGCCCCGCGAGACCTGCTGGCGGCCGTCGGCGAGCAGGCCCCGGGAGGAGGAATAGAAGGTTCCTGAAAACGGCCTCTGACCTACGGAAACGCGAGGGGTCGG
This sequence comes from Streptomyces durocortorensis, assembly GCF_031760065.1. Taxonomy (NCBI): domain Bacteria; kingdom Bacillati; phylum Actinomycetota; class Actinomycetes; order Kitasatosporales; family Streptomycetaceae; genus Streptomyces; species Streptomyces sp. C11-1. Next base: position 6,733,535 of record NZ_CP134500.1, on the reverse strand, counting down.
TGCTTGAAAATGAGCACCGCGTGCCCAAGGCACCACTCCAGGTCCTCCCCGCCGACGCGGAGCGTTCCGCCCGCGCTGTCGGGGGGTCAAGGACCTCCAGGAGTCCACGCCAGCGCGGGAGCGTTCCGCTGCGCGGGAGGCTGTCGTCCCAGACCTTGCCGTTGTTCCCGCCGACGCGGCGCCAACCGGTCCCGAAGCAACCCGCCAGCTCGCCGCCGCCACGGGCCGACGGTCAGGGGCGCACTCCGTGCCGACCAAGATCCGGGCCATACGCGGACCAACCGCCTACAGCTTGGCCGCATAGTAGCCGTTTCCGCTGCTCAGGGGCCATGCCAGGCGTGTACCACCATCAGACGAAGAACCTGAAGAACCTACAGGCGCTCTGCGCAGGTGGCTGAGTGGAATCGCTCAGCACCACGAAATTCCCGGCACCTTGCCACACCCGCGCAGTCAGAAGGCCGCCTAATCAGCGGGGCAACGCGCCTGAAGGCCCATCAGAACGGGCGTCACGATGCCTCTGAGAGCGTCATTTCAGCGTCAAGATATCGCCCGTAACGCCCACGATGCACATAGCGCACACCACCTAAACTCACAGGTCAGGCGCCCTTTGCGACAGGCTCAAGGATCGCCACGCACCCCAAATGGTGCGCCATCGAGAAGCATTCAATCGGCCCAGCACCTGACAGTCGCCGTGCCGCAAGCGAGGGCAGTGTAGCCGCCCATCGCCGGTTAGCCAAACCGGCGCATCTGCAGATGATTGTTGCCCACCGTTTGCCCCGAGCATCACTGCGGATCAGTCCACCAGAAGGGGCTCACCGCTTCAGGCGCACGCAGACTCCCCTGACTCTCCACCTGCGGGCTGCGTCGCCTCTCGCCGACCGCCTTCCACTGTATCCCTATGGCTCCATCCCCCCGGAGATCCAACGCCCTTGCCCATCGAACCGATAGCAGCCTACACAGACCATCAGAAGCATACGAAGAATGAGAAAGATGCTCAATTCAGCCGAGATGACAGCCGGTCGTCTCTCCTGACCAACTCCTGGTATTCGACGCGCGACCTCGCCGCTTGCCTGCGTGTAGACACCTCGACTCTGCGCCGTTGGCGCACTGCCCGGCCGCCCCAGGGCCCGCCGTTCGTCGCCGTTTCGGAACGCGTCGTCATGTACAGCACGGTCGACGTTGAGGAATGGCTGCGTTGCCGCCGGACCGTCCCGCGCGGAGACGCATGACGGCCGAGAGAGCCGTTGTGCCGGTCGGTGTCCGACTCACGACCGACATCGAGTACCGGCCTGATCGCCCCCACCCCTACCGAGCGCGGGGCCGCTGGTTCGACCCGGCTACGAAGCGGCGCCTGTCCCTGTCGGAAGGAAAGGCGGACGAGGACGAAGCGCAGGAGTGGCTCCAGTCCATCATCGAAGCGGCTGAGGCAGGGCTGTCCCCGTCGCTCGCCACCATGAAGCTCGCCGAGTACGGCAACGCGAACATGGACCTCGCGCTGCGAGGGCTGGAGTTGAAAACACTCGACCCCTATCTCGCCGGCTGGCGGATGCGCGTCGTGCCCTCCCTGGGCCACCTCGCGGTCCGCATGATCACCAACGGCGCTGTCGACCGCACCGTGCAGAACTGGATCGCCGACGAGCTCAGCCGCTCAACGGTCAAGAACACCATCGCCGTCCTGGTCCGCGTCATGGAGCAGGCAGTGCGTGACGGCATCATCAAGGTGAACCCCGCCCGGGTGACCGGCTGGCAGAAGCTCTACAAGCAGACCGAGGACGAACTCCTCGACCCACGCGCGCTCGCCCTGCCCGACTGGGAAACACTCCTCGCACTGGCCGACGCGCTCGTGGCCGCCTCCCACGACGAGTACCGCGGCTGGGGAGACGTGGTCATCTTCGCCGCGTGCACCGCCGCACGGATCGGCGAGATCTCCGGCTGCCGCGTCGGAGACATCGACACCACCCAGTGGATCTGGACCGTGCGCCGCCAGACCACACCCGCCCCCGGCGGGCTGACCGACAAGGGCACCAAGGGCAAGCGGGCCCGCAAGGTTCCCATCGTCGAGGAAATCCGCCCCCTCGTCGCCCAGCGCATCCTGTCCGCCGGCCCCAATCCGAACGCCCGCCTGTTCACAGGCCCACGCGGCGGACGCATCTCCACCGCCGTCCTGCGCGACGCCACACACTGGGACACCGTGGTCACCAAGCTCGGCTACGAACATCTGCGCCGCCACGACCTCCGGCACACCGCACTCACCTGGTTCGCCGACGCCGGGGTCCAAGTACACGTCCTCCGCAGGATCGCCGGCCACGGCTCACTGACCACCACCCAGCGCTACCTCCACCCGGACGTCCACAAGATCACGGCCGCCGGGACGGCGCTCTCGGCCCACTTCAGCGCGCTGCGCGCACCACGCTCACTGCCGGGCCCCATCGTCATGACCCGCTGACCCGGTCAAGGACGCCGGACCTCCAGCTGGTCCCCAACTGGTCCCCAAAAATGATCAAGGGCCGGTTTCGGATTGCTCCGAAACCGGCCCTGACCTGCGACTGTCTCCAGTCGGGACGACAGGATTTGAACCTGCGACCCCTTGACCCCCAGTCAAGTGCGCTACCAAGCTGCGCCACGTCCCGTTGCCCGCCTGACCTGGGGTTTCCCCTGGCCGAACGCGCATGAGAACAATACCGCACTCGGACCGGTGGTCACCAACACCATTCCGCACTTGACCTCGACCTTGGTTGAGGTTGAACGCTGGACGGCATGACGAACACAATCGCCGCACCGGCCCACGACCACCGCCCCCTCACCGATCGGAAGGCTCCCGCCCCGGCCTTCCAGGACCTCCCTCGCCTCCTCTCCCTGATGACCGGGGCCGAGAAGCACGCCCCCGCCGCCCACTCCACGCTGGACGCCCTGTGGGTCCTCTACAACAGGGTGCTGCGGGTCACACCCGCCACCGTCGACGCCCCCGGGCGGGACCGCTTCCTGCTCTCCAAGGGGCACGGGCCGATGGCGTACTACGCCGTCCTCGCGGCACACGGGTTCTTCGACGAGGAGCTGCTGCCCGGCTTCGGGTCGTACGACTCGCCGCTCGGGCACCATCCGGACCGGCTGCTCGTCCCCGGCGCGGAGATCGGCAGCGGGTCCCTGGGCCACGGGCTGCCGCTGGCCGTCGGGACCGTGCTGGGATTGCGGGCCCAGGGGCTCACCGACCCCCGGGTGTGGGTGCTGATCGGCGACGCCGAGCTGGACGAGGGCAGCAACCACGAGGCCATCGCCCACGCGGGCCCGGCCGGTCTCGAACAGCTGCACACGCTGGTGATCGACAACGCGTCCGCCACCCACGGCTGGCCCGGCGGGATCGCCTCCCGGTTCGCGTCCGCCGGGTGGTCGGCGGTGACCGTGGACGGCCGTGACCACGAGGCCCTGTACGCAGCCTTCACCGCACCCCATCCGGGCAGGCCACGGGCCGTCGTGGCCTGGGTCGAGCCCAAGAACTGACCACGTACGACCAGTACGACCGCGCCCGACGACGTACGCCCAAGCCCCGGGAGGGCCCCTTCATGGACACCATGCGCGACCGCTTCATCTCGACCACCACCCGGCTCCTGGACGAGGAACCCCGGCTGGCCGTCGTCCTCGCCGACATCAGCGCCGACGGCTTCGCCGCAGCGCGGCGGGCACACCCCGACCGGGTGATCAACGTCGGCATCCGGGAACAACTCCTGGTCGGGGCCGGAGCGGGGATGGCCCTCACCGGGCTGCGACCGATCGTCCACACCTTCGCGAGCTTCCTGGTGGAGCGGCCTTTCGAGCAGGTGAAGCTGGACTTCGGGCACCAGGGGGCGGGCGGGATCCTGGTGAGCGCCGGAGGCTCGTACGACTGGCCGGCCGGGGGCTTCACCCACATGGCGCCCGGTGACGTCGCCCTCCTGGACACGCTCGACGGCTGGACCGTGCATGTGCCGGGCCACCCCGACGAGGCCGAGGCCCTGCTCCGGGCTTCGGTCACCGGGGACGACCGGGTGTACGTACGCCTCTCGCTCCAGACGAACAGGCAGCCGCGGCCGGTGGGCGGCGGCCAGGGCTTCTCCGTCGTACGCGAAGGGCGCGGCGGAACCGTGATCGCGGTCGGCCCCCTCCTCGACAACGTCCTCACGGCCACCGAGGGACTGGACGTGACCGTCCTGTACGCGACGACCGTGCGGCCGTTCGACGCCGTCGGGGTACGCCGGGCCGCCGGTGCGTCCGCCGCGGCGGACGTGGTGATCGTGGAGCCGTACCTGGCGGGCACCTCGGCCGCGGCGGCGGGCGAGGCGCTCATGGATCTGCCGCACCGGGTGCTGGGCCTGGGGGTGGGGCGCGCGGAGCTGCGACGCTACGGGCGGATGGACGAGCACCTGACGGCGCACGGGCTGGACCCGCAGGGTCTGCGGGACCGGATCACCGGCTTCCTTCGCCCCTGACCCGCCGATTCGGTCGGCTGGGCGACCGGTGGGGCTGCGGGCCGCGCTGCGGGAGGCGGGCGTTCGGGTGCGCGAGGACATGGCGCTCGCGGGGTTCGACGACGTCCCCGGCGTACGGGAGTCGGCGTCGCCGCTGACCACGGTGGCGCTGCCGCTCACGGAGACGGGCGAGCAGGTGATCGCCCTCGCGTCGCGGGCCGTCGGGTGTGGGGCGCTCCCGGGTACGCGGACCGAGCGGGACGTGGTGCTGCGGGGCAGCAGCGGTGCTCCGCCCGGGCGTTGAGCGCCCGCTCCGCCGCACGGGGCACGGGGAGCCGGAGGTCGGGGCGGGAGGTCAGAGGGGGTGGTGGCCCTCCCGGTGGTCGATCTGGCGGACGAGTTCATGGGCGAGGGACTTGATGGTGTCGAGCCCGGCCCGCCCCCAGGGGCGGGGCACGGTGTCGACGGCGCAGACGGTGCCGAGCGCGATCCCGGTGCGGTCGATCAGCGGCGCCCCGAGGTAGGAGCGGATGCCTATGTCGTCGACCACCGGATTGCCCGCGAACCGCGGGTAGTCGCAGACGTCCTCCAGGACGAGCGCCTTGCGCCGGACGAGGACGTGCGGGCAGTAGCCGTGGTCACGGGCCAGGTAGCGGCCACTGCGGTTGCTGCCCGCGGCGGCGGCTCCCAGGTCCCGGCCGCCCCGGTTGCCCGCCGGGGTGTGCAGTCCGGCGAAGAACTGCCGGTTCTCGTCGATGAAGTTGACCATCGAGAAGGGTGCGGCGGTCACTTCGGCCACCTTGTCGGCGAAGGCGTCGAAGCTGTCGAAGGAGGCGTCGGGGCGTTCGCCGAGGTCCAGCGTGCGCAGCCGCCGCGCACGGGCCGGACCGTTCCGGTCGGTGGGCGTCAGAAGCATCCGGCCGGTGGCGAAGGATGTCACGGGTGGGCTCCGAAGGTCTGCAGCGGGGCGGGCGCCGAGGTGGCGTTGATGAGGTGCTGGACGAGGGTGACCAGGGCGCCCGTGCCGGAGCTGGCGATCCGGGCGTCGCACAGGACGACCGGTACCTCGGGGCCGAGGTCGAGTGCGGCGCGGACCTCGTCGGGCTCGTAGCGGTAGGCGCCGTCGAACTCGTTGACCGCGACGATGAAGCCGATGCCGCGCCGTTCGAAGAAGTCCACCGCGGCGAAGCACTCCGCGAGCCGCCGGGTGTCGGCCAGCACCACGGCTCCGAGCGCGCCCTGGGAGAGCTCGTCCCACATGAACCAGAACCGCTCCTGGCCCGGTGTGCCGAACAGATAGAGAACGTGCTCTTCGGAGAGGGTGATGCGGCCGAAGTCCATGGCGACGGTGGTGGCCGTCTTGGACTCCACGCCTTCCAGGTTGTCGGTCCCCACACTGACCTGCGTCAGCAGTTCCTCGGTGCTCAGCGGGGCGATCTCGCTGACCGCCCCCACGAACGTCGTCTTGCCGACGCCGAATCCGCCGGCGACCAGGACCTTGAGGGCCACGGGAAAGAACTCGGAGGTTCCGGTGCTGTCAGAGCTGTCGTCGTAAACCATCGAGCACTGCCTCCAGCAGGGATCGGTCGGTGGGCGTGTCATGGAAAGCGGGAGCGTGCGCGGTGACCGCTCCGCAGGCGACCAGGTCGGAGAGGATGACCTTGGCGACGACCGCGGGCAGCCGGAGGTGTGCGGCGATCTCGGCGACGGACATCGGCCCGTCGCACAGCCCGAGGGCCACGGTGTGTTCCGGGCCGAGGGGGATGTCCGGCTCGATACCCGTGGCCATGATCAGCGACAGCAGATCGAACGCGGTGGACGGCCGGGTGCGGCCGTTGCTCACCGTGTACGGGCGGATGAGCCGGCCGGCCGCGTCATCGAGCAGGGGCCCGTCCTGCGGGGCCGGCATCCTCACAGCCCCGGAGTGAACGGGGCCCCGGCCGGCTGCCGCAGCGGGGTCATCAGATAGGGGCGGACGCTCTTGACCAGCATCGCCATCTCGTATCCGAGCACGGCGGCGTCCGCCTCGCGCCCGGAGAGGACGGCGAGACAGGTGCCCGATCCGGCGGTGGAGACGAACAGGAGCGTGGAGTCCAGCTCCACGACCACCTGCCGGACGTCCCCGTTGTCCCCGAAGCGGGCCCCGGCGCTGCGGCCCAGCGAGTAGAGACCGGCCGCCAGGGCGGCCATGTGGTCGGCGCTGTCGGGGTCCATGCCGTGCACGGATTTCACCAGCCCGTCGGCCGAGAGCAGGACCGCGCTGCGCGTGTAGGGCACGCGTTGGACCAGCCCGCTCAGCAGCCAGTCCAGATCCGAGACCTGGCCGGACGGCATGTCGGTCGTCATGGTGTCTACTCCTTGAAGGTGGTGTCTTTACGGGGTTCCGGCACGGCCCGGCCCGGCAGGAAGGCGTCGGGGGCGAACGCGCCGAGTACGGGGGCGGGGGATTCGTGTCCGCCGGCGTCCGGGGGGTGACCGTGCCGGTCCTGGGCGTAGCCGTTCGGCTGGTAGGCGGCGCTGTCGTGGGGGTACGCGTCGGGTGAACGGCTGTCCGGTGCGGGAACTCCCGCCGCGGGCAGCACGCGGTCGGCCGGCGCCGGACGGGGCAGGTCGGCCGGGGCGGCCGCTCCGCGTACGGGGAGGGGCGCGAGGGTCTCCAGGGGGGCGTCGAGCGCGGTGTGACCGTCGGTGCCGGTGCGCCCGGTCCCGGTGTGGTCCTCGTATCCGCCGCCGGGACCCTCCTCCTCGGCGGTCTGGGCCTCGGCCAGGTCGACGCCACGCCGGAAGGCCGCCATCAGCCCCGGGTCGTGCAGCGCGTGCTCGTCCTCGACACGTGGGGCGGGTGCCTCCCGCAGCTGCGGAACCAGGTGTTCCTGGTTGCTCCGCTTCGGCAGCTCGGGCCGGGCCGCCGCCGCACTCGAGGGCCGGTCCGCGCGCTCGGGCCCAGCGGCGGGCGGTGCGGGTCGCGGCTCGGGCGGAGACGCGGGGGGCGCCGGCCGGTCGATGCGCTCGGCGCGCAGCGGGAGGGGCGGGGCCTCGCCCGCGGGCGGCCCGGGGCGGTGGCCGTTCCGGCCGGGGGCGGGGGCCTGGGGCGGCTGGGCGGGACCTGCCGACCGGGTCGTAGGGCCGTGCGGCGGGGCGGATGGGGTCGTGCCTTCGACGGGCGGCCGGTGTACGGCGCCGGGAGGCGGCACGGGAGCGCCTTCGGGTGCCGGCCGCGCGTCGGGGTCGGCCCCGAGCAGCGACTGCGGGAGGACCAGCACCGCTTGCGTACCGCCGTAGATGTTGCTCTGGAGGCGGACCGCGATGCCGTGGCGGCGGGCCAGGGCGGAGACGACGAACAGGCCGATCCGGCCGTCCTGGAGGAGGTGGGCGACGTTGACCTGGTCGGGGTCGGAGAGCAGGGCGTTCATCCGCTTCTGCTCGTGGTCCGGCATCCCGAGGCCGCGGTCCTCCACCTCCAGGGCGAGCCCGGCGGTGACGTGCTGGACGCGCAGGAGGACCTGGGTGTGCGGGGCGGAGAACACGGTGGCGTTCTCGACGAGCTCGGCCAGCAGGTGGATCACGTCGGCGACGGCGTGGCCGCGCAGGGTGCCCTCTATGGGCGGGACCAGCTTGACCCGCGGATACTGCTCGACCTCGGCGATGGCCGAGCGCAGGACCTCGGTCATGGTGACCGGATTGCTCCACTGCCGCCGGGAGACGGCCCCACCGAGGACGGCGAGGTTCTCCGCGTGGCGGCGGATGCGGGTGGCGAGGTGGTCGACGTGGAAGAGGCCCTTGAGGAGGTCGGGGTCCTCGACCTCGTGCTCCAGCTCGTCGAGGATCTGGATCTCGCGGTGGACGAGGGATTGCAGCCGCCGCGCGAGGTTGACGAAGACCTCGACCTTCTGTTCGTTGCCGGTGCTGCTGAAGAGCTGGGACGCCTGGACGACGGCGGTGACGGAGGCCTCCTGGGCCCGGGCCATCTCCTGCCCGAGCAGGTCGAAGGCGTCGCCGCCGGCCGCGGCGGGACCCGGTGGGCGGCGTGCGGGAACGGTCTCCCCGCTGCGGAGCTGCTCCACCACCCGTTGCAGCTCGGCCTGGCCCTGGGCGCTGACGCGCCGGAGGGCGAGGGCGCGGTCCAGGATCTGACCGGCCACCCGGTTGGCGCCGAGGTAGGCGGCCGCGACGGCGGCGACCGCCAGGGCCGCCGATCCGCCGAGGGCGGCCCAGAGGCTGGGTGTGGTGGCGACGGCTCCGGCCCGGATGGTGAAGATGACGGCCGCGGCTCCGCTGAGCACGGCGGCGATGGCCGGGAGCAGCGCGGTCCGCAGCAGTTGAGGGCGTATCCGGGCCTCGGGGGAAGGCTGGGCGGCACGCGGCCTGTTCGCGGCCGGGTGGGCACGGTTGCCGGGGCGGCCGTGCCGCCCGCCCTCACGGCGGTCCGGTCGCGCTTCGGGTGCGCGAAGTTGAGACATCAGCGTCCTCGGTACAGGGGGCACCGGGGAGCGGCGGCGGTGTCGGCATCCATACGGCGGCCCCTACGGTGGTCGGTCAGGCTCGGGTCATCGGTCGGGCAGGCCCGAACGTTATGAGCCCACCGTTGATCACCGGGCACACACGGTAGTCGTCAATGACGTATGCGCGACGGGCAGTTGTCGAACTTGCCCGCCATCCGTCCCACTCTGGTATGACCACTCGCACGCACGCCCGATTGCACCCGATTGACCCCGGATCGACATGCACCGCCGACGGCCGCCCACATGCTGGACACCGCGAGCGCCCGGGCGCCGCGCGAAGGCGCCGACTCGTCGCTTTACCCGCAGGTAGGGCACCGCCCGACGGACCGGAAGGGCAGGCGGTTACCATATGAGCGCCGCCTAGCTCGAAAGATAAACTTGTGACTGTCAATGACGACTCGTTCACCAACTGGATGCACCGCGAGGAGATCGCGGAGTCGATGATCCCGATCATCGGGAAGCTGCACCGCGAGCAGGACGTCAATGTCCTGCTGCACAGCCGCTCCCTGGTGAACAAGTCGGTGGTCAGCATCCTCAAGACGCACCGCTTCGCCCGGCAGATCGCGGGCGAGGAGCTCTCGGTCACCGAGACGATGCCCTTCCTCAAGGCTCTGACGACGCTCGATCTCGGCCCCTCCCAGATCGACATAGGCATGCTGGCCGCGACGTACCGGGCCGACGGGCGCGGACTCTCGGTCGAGGAGTTCACCGCCGAGGCCGTCGCCGGGGCGACCGGCGAGAACAAGATCGAGCGGCGCGAGTCGCGCGATGTCGTGCTCTACGGCTTCGGCCGCATCGGCCGGCTTCTGGCCCGACTGCTCATCGAGAAGGCCGGTTCGGGCAACGGCCTGCGCCTGCGGGCCATCGTCGTCCGCAAGGGCTCCGGCCAGGACATCGTCAAGCGCGCCTCGCTGCTGCGGCGCGACTCCATCCACGGTCAGTTCCAGGGCACGATCACCGTCGACGAGGCGAACAGCAAGATCGTCGCCAATGGCAACGAGATCAAGGTGATCTACTCCGACGACCCGACGACGGTCGACTACACGGCGTACGGCATCAAGGACGCCATCCTGATCGACAACACCGGCCGGTGGCGCGACCGCGAGGGTCTCTCCAAGCACCTCCAGCCGGGTATCGCCAAGGTCGTGCTCACCGCACCGGGCAAGGGCGACGTCCCCAACATCGTGCACGGCGTCAACCACGACACGGTCAAGCCGGACGAGCGGATCCTGTCCTGCGCGTCCTGCACGACCAACGCGATCGTCCCGCCCCTGAAGGCGATGGCGGACGAGTACGGCGTTCTGCGCGGGCACGTGGAGACGGTCCACTCGTACACCAACGACCAGAACCTGCTGGACAACTACCACGGTTCGGACCGTCGCGGCCGTTCGGCGGCGCTCAACATGGTCATCACCGAGACCGGGGCCGCCTCGGCCGTGGCCAAGGCGCTGCCCGACCTGGACGCCCCGATCACCGGCAGCTCGATCCGCGTCCCGGTGCCGGACGTCTCGATCGCGATCCTCAGCCTGCGGCTGGAGCGCGAGACCACCCGCGAGGAGGTCCTCGACTACCTGCGCAACGTGTCGCTGGCCTCGCCGCTCAAGCGCCAGATCGACTTCATCAGCGCGCCGGACGCGGTCTCCAGCGACTTCATCGGCTCGCGCCACGCCTCGATCGTCGACGCGGGCGCCACCAAGGTCGACGGCGACAACGCGATCCTCTACCTCTGGTACGACAACGAGTTCGGCTACTCGTGCCAGGTCATCCGGGTCGTCCAGCACGTCTCCGGGGTGGAGTACCCGACGTTCCCGGCCCCGGCGGTCTGACCCCGGCGGCAGGCATGCACGTCCCCGGTGCCCGGCAGGTCCGCCTGCCGGGCACCGGCCTATGTACGCGAAGGGCACCGGCCTCCGCCCGGGGCGGGCCGCCCGTCACAGGGCATCGGCGTCCAGCCCGGTCAGCGGTGCCCATTCGTAACGCAGGGCCCTCGCCACGGCCAGGGCCCGGGTGTGCCGCGACCGGCGGGCGTACACCCACCGCTTGCCCTGGCACCGCTCGGCGTTGAGGCCGTCCAGGTCGGACCGGGCGTCCGCGCCGGGCGCGGCGCGACCCACGGCATCCACGGCGCGCCTGTCCCGCTCCGGATCGCGGCAGGTCAGCAGCGTACGCGTGCCCGAGCGGGCCGGCGCGAGAGCGGGGACCGCGCCGATGCCGCCGTTCGCACCCGTGACCACCGCGGTGGCGCCGGTGAGGTGAGGCACGCCGTCAAGGGGCCGGGAGCGCATGGGGCCCGCCTCCCCCGTCAGGCCGCCGCAACCCGCCAGGGGGAGGCTCGGAACCCTCAGAGCCGGCCGAGGTCCGAGCTGACCCAGTGCTCGGGCCGCAGGGTGATCACCACCTGCTCACCGTGGTTCTCCCAGGCGAAGTCCACGTAACCGGCGACCTTCTCGGCCGGAAGATAGCGCGCCGACACCTCTTCCAGGTCCGCACGCGTGGCGGGGCGGGTGTCGATGACGGGGCCCTCGACGGAGACGTACCGGATCGTCGGTTCGAGCCGATCGACCAGCAGCGTGAACCGGCCTGCCGCGCCGATCAGTTCGGCCTTGCGCGAGGTGCGGCCGGTCATGATCCGCACGTCGGCGCCGGGAGTGTACTGGTACCAGATGGGCACGCTGAGCGGCGCCCGGCCGCTGTCCCGCGCCGCCACGGCCAGGGCGGCCACGTGTGGCTCGGCGAGGAACTGTTCGCGCTCTTCACGGGTGAGTGCCACGGCAAACTCCTTCGTACGTGGATTCGGGGGGCTGCCCCAGTGTGCCCTGAGGCATCGGGCTCGCCCCTGGTGCCGCGCCCGTAGGGCCTGTCGTCCGCGCGCTCCCTCTACGCGGCTCGGGCCTCCCCCTCGGCGCGCCGCACCACGGCCGCCCCGCGCAGTGCGACGGCGCACCAGACAGCCACCAGCACCAGGGCCGCGAGAGCCAGGGCGGCGACTTCGAGGGGCTCTGGTCGCCACCCGAGGGAGAGCCGCGTGCCGATCAGCACGACGCCGACGACGACCTTCTCCGGGGAGTAGACCGGAACCCTCGCCGCCACATACCGCAGAACGGCCGCAAGCCCCAGGCCGATCGCGCTCCAGGCGACCAGATACGGCCAGAGCGCTCCCGGAGCGGCGGGCGGCAGCCCGTACTCCTCGGGGCCGATACGGAACAGGGCGCCGAGCCACCCCAGCACCACCCCCGCGGCGGTGACACCCACCACCCACAGGGCATGGCGCCACAGGGGGCCGGGGCGCACGGTCTCGTCCTCGTCAAGGGTGTCGACGGGGCCGGAGGAGTCAGCAAGGTCTGTCACGCCCTGTCAGACGCATGACACCCGCCGGGCGTTGCTCACCTGAGGAACCGGAATCGGGGTCGTCCCCGCCGATGCGGCGTACGGGTGGCCGACACACCACCCCCCGAACGGCCCGGCCATCGAGTGACATCCACATAAATCATTCAATCTACCCATACTATCTCCCTGCGTTTGATGAGAGCACTCCGCTCATCTGCCCGTCCGGCCGCCTGCCGTGCGGTCATCCGTGCGGGCCGAACGTGAGCGTGAGACCTTTCCCTCCTCATTTCTGGAGAAACACAATGCGCGTTGCCGTGACCGGTGGCGGTGGTTTCCTTGGGTCCCATCTGTGCGAAGCGCTCCTGCGGCGCGGTGACTCGGTGGTGTGCCTGGACAATTTCTCGACGAGCGATCCCACGAACATCGCCCACCTCGTGTCCGACCCGTCCTTCGTTCTCCAGCACACCGACGTGAGCGTTTCCGTGGAGGTCGCCGGAGGCGTCGACGCCGTCGCCCACCTGGCGTCGCCCGCCTCCCCGCCCGACTACCTGAGACAGCCGCTGGAGACCCTCGCGGTCGGCAGCCGGGGCACCGAGAACGCCCTGAGGCTCGCTCTGCGCCATGACGCCCGCTTCGTCCTCGCATCGACCAGCGAGATCTACGGCGATCCCCTCGTCCATCCCCAGGAGGAGACGTACTGGGGCAATACCAATCCCATCGGGCCGCGCAGCGTCTACGACGAGGCGAAACGGTACGCCGAGGCGGTCTCGGCCGCCTACCGCCGCACGCATCGCCTCGATGTCGGCATCGCCCGGATCTTCAACACCTACGGCCCGCGCATGCGCCCGCACGACGGCCGCGTGGTGTCCAGCTTCATCACCCAGGCCCTGACCGGTGAACCGCTCACCGTTTACGGCGACGGCAAGCAGACCCGCAGCTTCTGCTTCGTCGACGACCTCGTCCGCGGCCTGATCGCGCTTCTCGACTCCTCCGAGATGGGGCCGTTCAACCTCGGCAACCCGGTCGAACGCACCGTCTCCGAACTCGCCGGGATCGTGCTGGCGATGACCGGCTCGCCCTCCGAAGTTCGCTACCACCCACTGCCGGAGGACGACCCGGTCCGCCGCCGCCCGGTGATCACCCGCGCCCGCGAGGTACTGGGCTGGGAGCCGGAGGTGGACATCACCGAGGGCCTGCGCCGCACCGTCGCGTACTTCGGTGCCCGCCCGGAGCTGCTCGGCATGTCGGCCGCGGCGATCCGCGGCAGCCAGAACGAGGCGGTCCCGCTGACGTCGGCAGCGACCGCGACGACCGCGCCGCAGTCGATCCCCGGCCCGGCGGTCGCCGCCGCACCGGGAATGTCCACCCCCGGTGTCTGACGCGAAAGCCCCCGGTGTCCGGCGCACAGCCGCAGCCGTTCGACGCCACTCCGCCACCGCGTTCCCCCGGCCCCACGCCCGTCCTCCCGGCCCGCTGTCGCACCCACTGGAGAACTCGCCCCCATGACGTCGTTGGAGCAGGGACCCGTCAACGGGACCGGCACCGTCCAAGACCTCCCGCCTCCCCGAGCGGCACCCGGCTCCCCGGCGGAATGGTCCGCACTGAGCGAGGAGTTCCGTGCCCTGTCCCATGGCGGGGTGGCTTCCATCGGCCCGGACGGACCGGTTCTGGCCAGGCCGTCGCGCCGCCTCGCCACCCACCCCGCCAGTTTCGTGCGGACGTTCTCACCGGCCGATCGACGCCTCGTCGCTCTGCTGTCCCTCGGCTGGCTGGCCTGCCTGGTCTGGTTCTGGGCATGGTGGTTCGAGCCGTCCCACCGCATCGGCTGGCTGGGGATGCTCGTCAACAGCATGCTTCTGCTGTATCTGACCTACCTGCCGGTGCACTTCCTCGTCGCGCTGATCCGTATGCGGCGCTTCGACCCTGCCGTAGCGGTGCCCAAGCTCCGTACCGCGTTCGTGGTCACCCGCGCCCCGTCCGAAGGCTGGGACATCGCCCGAACCACCCTTGAGGCGATGCTCGGGCAGGACTTCCCCCACCCGTACGACGTCTGGCTGTGTGACGAGGACCCCACCGAGGACATCATCGAGTGGTGCCGGGCCCACGGCGCCGGCCTCTCCTGCCGCCGCGGCGTGAGCGGCTACCACCGGGCCGAGTGGCCGCGGCGCACCCGCTGCAAGGAAGGGAACCTCGCCTACTTCTACGACAACTGGGGCTACGCCGACTACGACGTGGTCGCTCAGCTCGACTGCGACCACGTGCCGCACCCCGGCTACCTCCGCGAGGTCGTGCGTCCCTTCGCGGACCGGTCCATCGGCTACGTCGCGGCTCCCAGCGTCTGCGACTCCAACGCCGCCGGGTCCTGGGCGGCGCGCGGGCGGCTGCAACGCGAGTCCATGTTCCACGGACCCGTACAACTGGGCCACTCCGCCGGTCTCGCGCCGGTGTGCATCGGCTCGCACTACGCCGTCCGCACCCGGGCGCTGCGGGAAATCGGCGGGCTCGGCCCCGAACTCGCCGAGGACTTCTCGACCACCTTCCTGCTCAGCTCGGCCGGCTGGCAGGGCGCGTTCGCCATCGACGCGGAGGCACACGGCGAGGGCCCCCTCACCTTCGGCGCGATGATCACCCAGGAGTTCCAGTGGTCGCGCAGCCTGGCCGTGATGCTCCTGAGCATGCTGCCGCGCCACCTGGGCCGGATGCCGCTCAAGCTAAGGATTCGCTTCGGCGCGGCGCTGATGTACTACCCGCTCCTCGCCGTGGCGACCGTCCTGGGGATTCTGCTGCCGCCGATCGCCGCGATCACCGGAGCCCCGTGGATCAACGTCAACTACTTCGAGTTCCTGGGGCATTTCTGGAGCATGTCCGTCTGGCTGATCGCGCTGACGCTGTTCTGCCGCCGCCGCGGCCTGCTGCGTCCCAAGGACTCCCCGATCTTCAGCTGGGAGATCTGGCTCTTCGGGCTCTCCCGCTGGCCCTACGTCGCGTGGGGGGTCATGGCAGCGGTCATGCAGAAGCTGCGGCCCCGCCAGATCACCTTCAAGGTCACACCGAAGAAGCGCGACGGCCCGGAGCGGCTGCCGTTGCGCACCGTGGCCCCGTATCTGCTGATCACGACGCTCCTGTCGGGGTCGGCCCTGGCCGGCCAGTTCACCGGCCCCGCCGTCGGATACGTCTTCCTCTGCATCCTCGGTTCGGCCTCCTATGCCGCCGTGACTCTCGCCATCGGCGGACTGCACGTCAGGGAGACGGCACGCGCGACCGGTGTGCCCGTCCCGCACGCCCTGCGTACGGCGGCGGTTCCGCTCGTCGCCGGGCTGCTGGCGCTGCTGCCCCTGCTGTTCGCCATCGTCGTCTTCCCCTCCTATCTCACCGGCTTCTACGCCTGGTGACGGCCTCCGCGGCCGATCGAGAAATGAGGTCCCCCGTGTCCCAGACGGTCCTGGTCACCGGTGGTGCCGGATTCATCGGCAGCCACACCTGCGTCGAGCTCCTCCGCTCCGGCCACGAGGTCGTCGTGCTCGACGACCACTCCAACAGCTCGCCCGAGGCCCTCGAACGCGTCGCGAAGATCGCGGGGCGGCCGATCGCCGCCGCCCATGTCGCGGACGTACGCGACCGGCGGTCCCTGGACACCGTCTTCACCGAGCACCCCATCGACGCGGTGATCCACTTCGCCGCGAAGAAGGCCGTCGGCGAGTCGGTGCTGATCCCTCTCACGTACTACGACATCAACGTCGGCGGCACCACGGCCCTGGTCTCGGCCATGCACGACCACGGGGTGCACCGGCTGGTGTTCTCGTCCTCCTGCTCGGTCTACGGCGACGCGACGACCGTTCCGCTGACCGAGGAATCCCCCGCAGCTCCGACCAACCCGTACGCCGGCACCAAGTGGACCTGTGAGCAGGTACTCGCAGACCTGTGCCGGCATGTGCCCGAACTGCGCGTGCTGGCGCTGCGGTACTTCAATCCGGCCGGCGCCCACCCCACCGGGCTTCTCGGCGAGGACCCGCGTGGTGTGCCGAACAACCTCATGCCCTTCCTGGCCCAGGTGGCCGTGGGCCGCCGTGCGGAGCTGAAGGTGTTCGGCGACGACTACCCGACGCCCGACGGCACAGGTGTGCGCGACTACATCCATGTCGTGGATGTCGCCGACGGGCACCGGGTGGCGCTCGACCACATCGACGACGAACCCGGCATGCGGGTCTTCAACCTCGGTACCGGCCGCGGCGCCTCCGTCCTGGAGCTCGTACGCACCTTCGAGCAAGTGTCGGGGCGGGCGGTTCCGCACCGCGTCGCCGCGCGCCGGCCCGGTGACGTCGCGGAACTCGTCGCCGATCCGGCCAAGGCCGCAGCGGCGTGGGGCTGGAGCGCACGGCGTGATCTGGCCACGATGTGCCGCGACGCGTGGACCTTCCAGCAGCAGAACGCGTACGGCTACGCCCCCTGACCCGCCCGCTCCTTCGCACCCCCGCCCCCCAGACAGGAGAACAGCGCATGCGGCTGACCGTCATCGGTACGGGATACCTCGGAGCTGTGCACGCCGCGTGCATGGCCGACATCGGGCACGACGTCCTCGGTGTCGACGTCGACACCGAAAGGATCACGGTCCTCTCGGAAGGCAGACCTCCGTTCTACGAGCCGGGTTTCGACGAGATCCTGAACCGGGCCCTCGCCTCGGGGCGGCTGCGCTTCGGCACCGAGCTGCGTGCGGCCGCCGCGCACGGCGAGGTCCACTTCATCTGCGTGGGCACCCCCCAGCAGGCCGGTTCCCGGGCGGCCGACCTGCGGTACGTGGACGCCGTCGTCGACGGGCTCGTGCCGCATCTGCCCAGGTCGTGCCTGGTGGTCGGCAAGTCCACCGTCCCAGTGGGCACGACCGCGCGCCTCAACACCCGGATCGCCGGTCTCGTGCCGGCGGGGGTGCGGGCGGAGGTGGCATGGAACCCCGAATTCCTGCGCGAGGGCTTCGCGGTCGAGGACACACTGCGGCCGGACAGGCTCGTGGTGGGCGTGTCCGGCCGGGAAGCGGACGAGACACTGCGCCGGGTGTACGCCCCGATGCTCGGGGCGGGCGTTCCCTACATCAGCACCGACCCGAGCACGGCCGAGCTGGTGAAGGTCGCGGCCAACTCCTTCCTCGCCACCAAGATCTCCTTCATCAACGCGATGTCCGAGGTCTGCGATGCGGCGGGCGCGGACGTGGCGACCCTCGCCGACGCCCTCGGCCACGACACCCGGATCGGGCGGCAGTTCCTCAACGCCGGTCTGGGCTTCGGCGGGGGCTGCCTGCCCAAGGACATCCGGGCGTTCGCCGCCCGTGCGCAGGAGCTCGGGGTCGGTCCGGCCGTGGAGTTCCTCGACCAGGTCGATGCGATCAACCATCGCCAGCGGACCCGGACGGTCGCGCTCGTACGCCGGTTGGCGGGCGGCGACCTCGCCGGCCGCCGGGTGGCCGTCCTGGGCGCCACGTTCAAGCCGGACAGCGACGACGTGCGCGACTCGCCGGCGCTGGCCGTGGCGACGGCCCTGCACCGGCAGGGCGCTGAGGTCCGGGTGCACGACCCGGAAGGTGCCGCGAACGCCCGGCGCGCCCATCCGGAACTGCGGTGCGGCTCGGACCTCCTGACCGCCTGCCGGGGCTCGGACCTCGTCCTCCACCTCACCGAGTGGCGGCAGTACCGCGAGGTGGACCCGGTCGAGCTGGCCCGTGTGGTCCGCACCCCGGTCCTCGTCGACGGACGGAACGCGCTCCGGCACGACCAGTGGCGGGCCGCCGGGTGGGCGGTGAAGGCGCTGGGCCGCCCGTACGCCCCGGCCCAGCCGTCGGACGCCCAGCCGTTGGACGCCCAGTCCCGGAACGCCTTGCGGGCCACGATCGTGTCGCCCGCCACCGGACCGAGCCCCGTCGCGGCCCTGTCCTCCGCGCTGCCGAACGGCCAGGCTTGAGGAGCGGCCCGCGGACCGGGCCCGCTCGCTCCGGGGGTACCGGCGCGCCGCCCCGCGCTCGGCTCAGTCGGCCGTGCGCGGCTGGGCGGCCCCGGCCGTCAGTGACCGCGGGACCCGGTTGCCGAAGTAGTCGACGGGGCCCATGTCGACGCCCCATGCCTGCGGTCCCCTGCCGACGGAGACCTCGCCCGCGCAGCCGGGCACCAGGTCCCCGGCGTCGGCCCCGTCGGCGAGCGGGACGGTCAGGGCGGGCAGGCACGGGTCGCCGCTGGATCCGGTGGGCCCTCCGGAGAGCGTTTCCTGGCCGGACGCGCCGCGCCAGCCGTCCAGCGCCGTGAAGCTCCGGCCGCCCCACCCCACCGACCAGCGGCCGGTGCTGTGGTAGACGTTGCCCTGGAGTCTGACCCTGCCGGAACCGTACGGGGACTCGGCCAGGAGCAGGGGTCCCCCGTCGGTGGCGAAGATGTTGTTGTGGACGCGCACGCCGCTGATGCCGTCCCGCAGTCGTAGTGCCGGAGGCTTGGCCCCCGCGTCCTCGGCCGAGGCCAGGCCCGCCGTCCGCATCACGACCGTGTTGTGGTAGATGTCCAGGTTCTTCATGTGGGAGCCGTAGGCGACGATGCCGCCGTACTCGGGCAGCTTCCGTGCGTCGTCCCAGCTCATGTTGAAGCGGACGACGTTGTTCCTGTGGGCGCCGGTGGCCTGTCCGGAGTAGACGAGGAATCCCGGTCCGTCGTTGCCGTAGGCGAGGTTGTACTGCACCACCGAGGAGGACACGTTGTTGTCGAGGCCGAATCCGCCGCCGTCGACACGGGATCCGGTGCGGTTGCGGTACGACTTGTTGTTCTCCAGGACCACTCGGGTGGAGTCGTACACCCAGATGCCCTCGGGGCCCTCCTGGGCGGCGGCGGAGGACCTCGCACCGTTGTCGTGGGCGACCGAGCGCGTCACCTTCGCGTCCCGGACGCTGCCGAGCACGATGCCGCTGCCGGTGTTGCGCCGGTCGCTCTTGGGGTCGCCCGTGTTGGAGTACGCCTCGGCACGGTCGATCCGGAGCCCCGTGTGCGCGTAGGCGGGGCGGTCGGCCTCGAACGCGGGCCCGTAGAAGGCGAGTCCGCTCTCCAGGTTGTGGTGAACGGAGACACCGCTGATGCGTACGTCTCCGTAGCCCGCGGTGGCCCCCTTCTCCGCGCCGATGCTGATGCCGTTCTGGAAGCCGCGCGCCTCCACATCGGTGATCCTGATGTGGTCGAGCCGACGGCCGCCCGGAAGGCTGTTGCGGAAGGCGATGCCCACCCCTTCCCGCAGCGCCTTGGCGTCCCCGACCAGCGAGACGTTCCTGACCTCGACGCCTGCGGTGTTGCGCACGGTGATGCCGGAACTGCCACGTGGCGCGATCGTGGCGCGGCCCTTGCCATAGGACTCGATCACGACGGGCTGGGCCGGACTGCCCGCCTCGCCCTTGTCCAGCGTGACACTGCCGCGGAACCGCTTGCCGCCCTTGAGTCGGAGCCGGTCGCCGGGCTGGAAGCGCACACTGTTCGCGTGGTCGAGGGTCCGCCAGGGCTTCTCCGGGGAGAGGCCGTCGTTCCCGTCGTCCCCGTCCGGGCTGACGTAGAACACGTACGGACCACCGGTGGCGGGGCGGGGCGGCCGGTAGACCCCGGGGACGTCGCACCCGGTCAGCAGCAGGAGTGCCGCGACCGAGACCCCGGCGGCGACCTTTGTCACCGCGCTCCGCTTCACCGCGTTCAAGAGCTCCCCCTAGGGACGTTTCCGGGTCACATCCAGCACACAACGCACCAGAGTGCCAGAAATGCCCCTTATGAAACGCCCGCGACGGCGCGGCATCCGAGTCACGTCACGGGCACCCCCGCCGGCCCTCAGCGATCACCCGCGAGGTCGAGGTCGCGCTGGGGGGCCTCATCGGGAATCCTGGCGGTCCGGGGCGACCGCCACGAGGGGGCGACGGGCCGGGACACCCCGCGCCACCAGGGGTCGGAGGGCAGCTCCCCCGAAGGCTCGAACGGTTCGCCCGGCCGGGGGAACGCCATGGCCTGGCCCTCCTCCTCGCCGGCGTCCCTGGACCACTCGGCCGGCTCCGCCCAGGCATGCGGCGCCAGGTTGAAGGTGCCCCAGTGGATCGGCAGCATCACGCCGTGCGGACGGCCGCCCTGGAGATCCAGGTGGGCGCGCATCCCCTCGGCCGGGGTCATGTGGATGTCCGGCCAGTACTCCGAGTACGCACCGATCTGGATCATGGTCGCGTCGAAGGGCCCGTGCTCGGCGCCGATGTCCCGGAAGCCGGGGAAATACCCGGTGTCCCCGCTGTGGTAGATCCGGTGCTCCGGGCCCGCGACGGCCCACGAGGCCCAGAGGGTGTGCTGCTGGTTGCGCAGTCCGCGGCCGCAGAAGTGGCGGGCCGGGGTGGCGGTGAGGCTGATCCCGGCGACCTTCGCGGTCTCGTTCCAGTCGAGCTCGCGCAGCCGGTCGGCGGGCACGCCCCAGCGCTCCAGGTGGGCCCCGACGCCGAGCGGCACGGCGAAGACGGTGTCCGTGCCCGCCAGTGCCCGGATCGTCGGCAGGTCGAGGTGGTCGTAGTGGTCGTGCGAGATCACGACGACATCGACGGGACCGAGTACGCCCAGCGGCAGCGGCACGGGGTGCAGGCGCTTGGGCCCGGCGAACGGGAACGGGGAACAGCGCTCGCCCCAGACCGGGTCGAACAGCACCCGGCGGCCGTCGATCTCCGCGAGGACGCTGGAGTGCCCCATCCAGGTCAGCCGCAGCCCCGTCGCGGGCGGTGCGGCCAGATCGGCGAGGGTCGTCGGGTGGACGGGCACGGTGCCGATGGGCGCTCTGCGGGCCCGCTGCTCCTTCTGGAAGTAGATCTTCGCGAACTCCAGCGTGGAGCCGGAGGGCCGGGTCCGGGCGCCCACCGGGTTCTGGAACGTCCCGTCGACGAAATTCGGTGAGCGGCGGATGCGCTCCATCCGCGCTCCGGCCGGATCAGCCCCGAAGGACTCGGTGCGCATCGAACGAATTTTCGTTCGGAGGGTGGGGAAGTAGTCAGCGCCGGTCACAACATCTCCTGAGGGAGTCGGTGTCGTCTCATTATGGTCGGGCTGTACGGCAGGGCGAGAAATGGATGGTGAACGGAGCAGCCGATCCGGCCACCGGCCGCGGGCGGTCGCCCCCGTCCGGATACTCGCCCCGCGCATCCCGGTGCTCACTGATCAGGACCTGCGCCACGGCATCGTCCGACGACCTCCGGCCGAGGTTCGGCCGTGCTACTTCCGTGGGTTCCGAACCCGTCATGCACGATCCAACGTCCGGGTGAACCGGAGGATTCCGACCCCCTCGGCCGGCCCCGTCACATCCCTCGCACCCCGTTAGGTCCTCCTGGTGAACGTCCGCATCCCGGGCCCGGCCCGCCGGGGCCGCCGCCGCTGACCTGGCCCATTGGTAGAGGGCTGTCCCGTCATCCCTGGTGGATCAGCGCGCGGCATCAGATGCGGTGCGCCGCACGACAGAGCAGCGTCCGCATACGACATGCGCCCGCCAGGGACGACGGGACAGCCTTAAGGTGACCCGATGGCACGAATCCGGTTGAACGTGGCGGAGCGGCGTGAGGAGCTGTTGCGCGCGGCGGTCGAACAGATCAAGATCCGGGGCGTCTGCGCCGTGCGCATCGCCGATGTCGCCTCGGTGCTGGGCGTGAGCAACGCGCTCGTTCTCTACCATTTCTCGACCAAGGAGAAGCTGGTCGCCGCCGCTTTCACGTACGCGGCCGAGGCAGATCTCTCCCACCTCCGCAAGCTGTTGGCCCGCCGGACCACCGCCGTACGGCGGCTGCGGTCGGCCGTACGGTGGTACGCGCCGACGGGGCAGGCCAAGGGGTGGCGGCTGTGGATCGAGGGGTGGGCGGCAGCCCTTCGTGACCCCGCCCTCCGCGAGGTCGCGGGCGACCTCGACCAGAAGTGGAAGACCGAGCTGGCCAAGGTCATCGAGGAGGGCGCGGCCGCCGGTGAGTTCCGGTGCGAGGACCCCCGGTCGGCGGCCTGGCGGCTGACGGCACTGCTGGACGGACTGGCCGTGCAGATGACCTCGTACGCGGGTCCGCTCTCGCGGGCCACGATGCTGCGGTGGACCGATGAGGCGCTCGCCCGCGAGCTGGGCATCGACCCCGCGGCCCTGACCGGCTCCCCCGCCGACGGCTGACCGCCCGGACCTCAGGTCTGGCGCACCGGTGCGTACGCCGCTCCCTCCAGGCCGAACGTCCAGGCGACGCCGTCCTTGGCGGTCCGGGTCGTCGGCGGCACGCGCAGCCAGTACGTGCGGTGCGTTCCGTCCCGCTCGGGGGTGGAGTTGACCACCTCGACCATCACGACGTCCTCGTCGCCGTCCAGGGCTATGCGCCAGAGGATGCCCGTCTCGTCGCGGTGGACGGGCTCGGCGCCCGACTCCGTGAGATACCGGTCGTAGCCGTAGTACTCCAGCATCACGCGGCGCAGTTCCGCGTTCTCCTCGGCCCGTATCCGCTCGGGCGTGAGGGTGGACAGCTCGGCCAGGAACGCGGCGGGGACCGGCATGCCGCGCCAGGCGTACAGGGCGAAGCCGTCCCCGTAGGCGAGGGCCGGTCCCTCGCCGTGGTCGAGGCGGCCCGCCTCGTCGCGGTGGAGGACGTCGGGCCGCTCGGCGATCACGACGGCCCGCTCGTACGGCCACCACCAGCCGGCGTTGCGGGCCACCTCCGCGAGGCCCGTCAGCCGGTCGCCGCGGCCGTCGAACGCGGCGAGCCAGGCGGCGTCGTGCTGGCCGAGCACGGCGTCGAGGAGCACCAGGCGCACGTCACCCTCATCCTCCGGCCGTACGGCCAGATCGGCGACGACACCGGTCCGTATCCGCTCGGCGAGCGCGGCCGTGGTCTCCCACAGCTGCGCGCCCGTCGCGGACCAGAGCGCCGACCAGCCCGCCGGGCCGAGCTCGTCGTACATCCGGCGGCGTTCCTCGGCCCACGGCCGGGTGCGGACCTCTTCGCGGACCGAGCGTCCGGCGTCGGTCAGCTTCTCCACGGTCTCGACGGCGGCCCGGGGCGATGCGGCCCAGATGATCCGGTCCGGCTCGGCCAGGCCCGCGGTGCGATAGGCGCGTCGCACTCCGGCCTCGGCCGCCGCCCGGTCCGCCCGGCCGGTCGCCGCCGCCACGTTCCGCCAGGAATTCACATGTTGCATCGGTTGTCCCCGTCCCCTGCTCTCACTCGTTCGTGCTTGTTCGCGCTGGCTTGTGTCGCTCTGGACGTCCGTGCTCACCGCACGGTGCGGTCAGTCCGCCACGATGCGGACCGCCCCCGGCGCGTACTCCCGCTGCCGCACGACGCGGAACCAGCCCTGCGGAAGTGCGATCGTGGCGTGTTCCTCGTGGACGACTCGTCCGCCCTCGGGGAGATGGAGCAGCATCGGGCCGAACGGGCCCGCCTCCCGGATCAGCCGTCCGGGCCCCTGCACGGCGTGCGCGTGGCCGGTGACTTCGCCCAGCGCGAGCACCAGCCGCCCCCGCCCGTCGCGCAGTTCGCCAGGGGCCTCCAGGAACGGAGCGGGCACAGCCGACTCCTCCAGCGCCATGATCAGTACATCGCCCTGCCGGTACACAGACGTCTCCCCTCGGTCGCGGCACCCGCTGTGCCGACCACGGGAAAAACGCTACGGGCAGGGTCTGACAACGGGCCGTCGCACGGGGTTCGCAGGGGTACGGCCCGGGTCCGGAACAGGACCGGCCCCGGCTCGGACCGATCCCGGTCGCGGCGTTGTCAGTGCGGCTTGATAGACCTTGCGGACATCAGCAGTCCCCACGATCAGGAGCTCAGGGCCATGTACGGTGCGCAGCATCTGCACGAGTTCGGCGGCCTTCCGGCCGTCGACTTCCAGCACACGACCGACGGGGCCGCCCAGCCCGCCGCCGACACCGTGGCCTGGCGTGTCTCCGTCGATCCGTACGGGAAGGACGAGGGCCGGGACCGGCCCTGGGAGGACGAGTTCAACAACTTCCTGGACACGGTCGACCCGGCCGGGGTCCGGGCCCTGATCATCGGCCAGTGGGGCGAGGCGTACGAGGAGGACTCCTCCGTCCCGATCGGTCTGGTGCTCGCCGCCGCCGACCGGCTGACCTCGCTGGAGGCGGTGTTCGTCGGGGATCTGGAGGCGGAGCAGGCCGAGATCACCTGGATCGAACAGTCCGATGTCACGGCCCTGTTGGCCGCCTTTCCGGCGCTGGCGGAGTTCGGGGTGCGCGGCGGCACCGACCTGGTGTTCCCGCCGATCCGGCACGAGCGGCTGCGGTCCCTGACCATCCAGGCGGGCGGCCTCCCCGTCCAGGTGGTGCGCGGAGTGCTGGACAGCGAACTGCCGGCGCTGGAGCGGCTGGACCTCTGGCTCGGGGTGTCCGCCTACGGCGGCGACACCGAGGTGGCGGACCTGGCTCCGCTGCTCTCCGGCACCCGTTTCCCCCGGCTGAGCCACCTGGGCCTGCGCAACAGCGAGGTGCAGAACGAGATCGCGGCGGCGGTCGCTTCGGCGCCGGTCGTCGCCCGGCTCACGACGCTCGACCTGTCGAACGGGACACTGGGCGACGAGGGCGCGGCCGCGCTCCTCGAAGGGCAGCCGCTCACCCACCTGGACGTGCTCGACCTCCACCATCACTTCCTCACCGAGGCCATGGAGGAACGGGTACGTACGGCCCTGGAGCCGCACGGGGTGCGCGTCGACCTGTCCGAGCGGAGCAAGCCGTGGGACGACCGCGGCGCCGAGGGCCGCTACACCGCCGTGTCGGAGTGAGGGGCCATGGACTACATCGGTATCCGGCATCCTGACCACTTCCACGGCCTGCCGGTCCATACGGCTGCGGTGTCCGTGCCCCTGCCCGCCCCCGACGCGGTGGCCTGGCGGCTGCAGTGCGACTACGGCGAGGAGACGGACTTCGCCGCCCTGTGGCAGCAGTTCCTGGACACCGTGGACACAGCGCGGGTCCGGGCGCTCCTCATCGGCCCCTGGTGGCGTGAGGGGTACACCCCGTTCGCCCCCGTGAGGGATCTGCTCGTCGCCCACGCGGACCGTTTCCCGGCTCTGCGCGGGCTCTTCCTCGCCGATGTGGTGGGCGAGGAGTGCGAGGTGTCGTGGCTGCCCATGTGCGACATCACACCGGTGCTCGAAGCGCTCCCGCTGCTGGAGGAGTTCACGGTGCGCGGCTGCGGCGCGGAGGATCTCCGGCTCCGCCCTCTGCGCCATACGGCCCTGAAGTCGCTGCGCTTCGAGTCCGGCGGGCTGCCCGGCGAGCTGGTGCGGGCGGTCGCCGCGAGCGAACTGCCCGCGCTGGAGCGGCTGGACCTGTGGTTCGGCAGCTCGTGGTACGGCGGCGATGCCACCGTCCAGGACGTCGCACCGGTCCTGTCGGGCAGCGCGTTCCCCCGGCTGCGCCACCTGGGGTTGCAGAACAGCGAGATCCAGGACGAGATCGCCGCCGCCGTGGCGTCCGCACCCGTCGTCGCCCAGCTGGAGACCCTCGCCCTGTCCATGGGCACCCTCAGCGACACGGGCGGCGAGGCCCTGCTGAACGGGCAGCCGCTGAGCCACCTGTCCACGCTCGACCTGCGCCACCACTACCTCACCGAACCGGTGCTGGACCGCATCAGGACCGCCTGCGCCCCGGCCCTGGTGGAGGGCGGCGAGGCCGAGGAGGACTACGGGGACCCGGACGACGAACCGGAGCGCTATGTCGCCGTCAGCGAGTAGCTCTAGGAGCGCGGAGGCGCCGCGCTTCGCCGTCGTGGGCAATCCGGACAACCGCCGGGTCACCTTCTTCCGGGAGGCCGTCCGGGCCGCCGGGCTGCGCCCGGCCCGGGTCGTGCCCTGGCTCCGGGTGCTGCGCGGGGAGGCGGTGTTCCGGCCGGGCGAGAGCGTTCGCATCGATTCGCCGGGCGAGAACGCCGAGGTGGAGCGGCTGCTGCGCGGGGTGGACGACCCGACCCGGGTGGAGGGGTCGGGCCGGTGGTACGCCGCCTTCACCTCGGCCGTCGACGCGGTGGCGCGCGCGGCGGCGGCTGCGGGTGCCGAGGTGCTCGGCTCCCCGGCCGACATCGCGGTGCTCTTCGACAAGCGGCTGTGCCACGGTGTGCTGGACGGCACGGGGGTCCCCGTGCCCGCGTCGCCGACGTCCGGTCCGGGCGCGCCCGCCGTGCACGGATGGCCCGACGTACGGGAGTTGATGCGCGGGCACCGGATGCCCCGGGTGTTCGTGAAGCTCGCGCACGGTTCCTCCGCCTCGGGGGTGCTGGCCGTGGAGTCGGCGGGCCCCGGCCGGGTCCGGGCGAGCACCTCGGTGGAACGGGACGCCGAGGGGCGGCTGTTCAACTCGCTGCGGGTCCGCCGGTACACCACGGAGCGGGAGGTCGGCCGCATCGTGGACGCGCTGGCCCCGGACGGGCTGCACATCGAGCGCTGGGTGCCGAAGGCGTCCCAGCGGGGGCGGGCTGCGGATCTGCGGATCGTGGTGATCGGCGGCCGGGCGACGCACGCCGTGGTGCGGACGAGCACGGGCCCCATGACCAATCTGCATCTCGGCGGCGCGCGCGGTGATCTCGACGAGGTCCGGGCGGCCGTGTCGGCGGCGGGCGGCTCCTGGCGCGAGGCGCTGTCGATGTGCGAGCGGGCGGCGGCCTGCTTCCCCGGCACGCCGTGCGTGGGGGTCGATCTGCTGCCCGCGGTCGGCTGGCGGCGCTTCGCCGTCGGCGAGGTCAACGCCTTCGGCGATCTGCTGCCGGGGCTGACCGGTCTGCCGGGCAGCGGGGCCGAGGGCCTGGACACCTATGCGGCGCAGGTCGCCGCTGTACTGGACCGAGCGAGGAACCACCGTGCTGTCACCGCTTCCTGACCCCGCCGCGACCCCTGAAACCGGCCGGCCCGATATGAGCGAGGTCGTGGGCAGTCACGACCTGCTGCTGGTCACCCTGGACACCCTGCGCCACGATGTCGCCGTCGAGCTGGCGGCCGCCGGGCGCATCCCTCACCTGGCCCGGTATCTGCCCGGCGGCCGGTGGGAGGAGCGGCATGCTCCGGGGAGCTTCACCTACGCCTCGCACCAGGCGATGTTCGCCGGGTTCCTGCCGACGCCCGCCTCCCCGGGGCCGCATCCGCGGCTGTTCGCGGCGCGGTTCGCGGGCAGTGAGACGACGGCGGACGGCACGTTCGTCTTCGACACCCCGGACCTGGTGTCGGGGCTGGCCGCCGAGGGCTATCGCACGGTGTGCATCGGCGGGGTCGGCTTCTTCAACCGCCAGGGGCCGCTCGGTTCGGTGCTGCCCGGGATGTTCCAGGAGAGCCACTGGGAGCCCGGCTTCGGCGTCGCCTCACCCACCTCGTTCGAGGAACAGGTGACCCGGGCGGAGGAGGTCGTCGCGGCGCTCCCCCGGGAGCAGCGGCTGTTCCTCTTCGTCAACGTGTCGGCGCTGCATCAGCCGAACTGGTTCCATCTGCCCGGCGCGACCCGTGAGGCGGGCGACTCGCGCGCCACGCACGCGGCCGCCCTGGAATACGTCGACCGGCACATCGGCCGGCTCTTCGCCGCGGCGAGCAGCCGCCGCCGGTGTTTCGCCATCGTCTGTTCCGACCACGGCACCGCCTACGGCGACGACGGCTACACCGGTCACCGGCTCGGCCACCCGGCCGTCTGGACCGTCCCGTACGCCCACTTCTTCCTCGACCCGCCCGCATCTCCCACACCAGCCGCATCTGCCGCACCGCTCGAACCGCCCGCACCGCTCGACCCCGGGACCGCCCGATGACGATCACCACCAGCACTTCCGCGCCACCCGCCGTCCGGCCGTACGAGAGTTACGTCTACGCCTATCCGCACAAGACGGCCTACCGCCCGCTGGCGGACCGGCCCGCGCTGCGCGATCTCTGGGCGGCGGAGCCGAAGGACGCCCTGTCCCTCTATCTCCACATACCCTTCTGCGAGGTCCGCTGCGGCTTCTGCAACCTCTTCACCCGGATCGGCGCGCCCGAGGAACTGACGACGCGCTATCTCGACGCCCTGGACCGGCAGGCGGTGGCCGTACGGGAAGCGCTGGGCGACGAGGGTCCTGTGCGGTTCGCGGCGGCGGCCTTCGGCGGCGGAACGCCGACCTTCCTCACCGCCGGTGAGCTGGAGCGGCTCTGCGACACAGCGGAGAAGCGGATGGGCGCCGAACTGCGCTCGGTGCCGCTGTCGGTGGAGACCTCCCCGTCCACCGCGACAGCCGACCGGCTGGCCGTGCTGGCCGACCGGGGTGCGACCCGGGTCAGCATCGGCGTACAGAGCTTCGTGGACGCCGAGGCGCGGGCCGCCGTCCGTCCGCAGCGCCGGGCCGATGTGGAGGCGGCGCTCGGCCGGATCCGCGAGGCGGCGATCCCGGTGCTGAACATCGACCTGATCTACGGCATCGACGGGCAGACCGAGCGCAGCTGGCTCACCTCGCTGGACGCGGCGCTGGCCTGGCGGCCCGAGGAACTGTATCTCTATCCGTTGTACGTCCGCCCGCTCACCGGCCTCCACCGCCTGGGTACGGCGGTCGGTCCGGATGCGGAGGCGCTGGAGCAGACCGCCTGGGACGAGCAGCGGCTGCGGCTGTACGCGGTCGGCCGGGACCATCTGCTGGCGCACGGCTACGAGCAGGTGTCGATGCGGATGTTCCGGCGCGCCGACGCCCCCCGCGAGGCGCAGGACGGGCCGGAGGACTACGCCTGCCAGACCGACGGCATGATCGGCCTGGGCTGCGGAGCCCGTTCCTACACGGCGGGACTGCACTACTCCTTCGACTACGCGGTGGACATGCGGGAGATCCGGTCGATCATCGACCGCTTCACCACCACCGATGACTTCTCGCGCGCCGAGGTCGGCCGGTTCGTGGACGCCGACGAGGCGCGCCGGAGGCATCTGCTCCAGTCGCTGCTCCAGGCGGCGGGGCTGCCGGTCGCCGACTACCGCGCGCGGTTCGGCACGGACCCGGGGGCGGACTTCCCGGCCGAGCTGGCCAAGTTCGCGGCCCGGGGCTGGCTGGACCGGGCGGCGCCGGACGGGCTGCTGCGGCTGTCCCCGCTGGGGCTGGCCCACTCCGACGCACTGGGTCCCGCCCTGTTCTCCCCCGGGGTGCGGGCCGCGATGGCCGCGTACGAGCGGAAGTGACCGGGACATGGACCTGACTCTTCTCTACCGCGGCCCGCTCGCCTCGTGCGACTACGACTGTCCCTACTGCCCGTTCGCCAAGCGGCGGGACAGCCGTGCGCGGCTGACGGCGGACCGGGAGGCGCTGGAGCGGTTCACCGGCTGGGCGGCGGAGCAGACCGGGGACCGGCTGTCCGTGCTGTTCACTCCGTGGGGCGAGGGGCTGGTCCGTTCCTGGTACCGCAGGGCGCTGACCGAGCTGTCCCATCTGCCGCACATCGGGCGGGTGGCGATCCAGACGAATCTGAGCTGCCGCACCGGCTGGCTGGCGGACGCCGATCCGGAGCGGGTCGCGCTGTGGTGCACGTACCACCCGGGGCAGACTCCGTACGAGCGCTTCCTCGGCCGGTGCCGGGAGCTGTCCGGGCTCGGCATCCGTTACAGCGTGGGCGTGGTGGGTTTCGACGAACACCTCGACGAGGCTCGGCGGCTGCGGGCGGCGCTGCCCGAGGAGGTCTACCTGTGGGTGAACGCGGCCGAGGGGCGTACGTACACCGACGAGGAGGCGGAGCGGTGGACGGAGCTGGACCCCCTCTTCCCGTACAGCAGGCACCCGCACCGCTCGTCCGGGCTGCCCTGCCGGACGGGTGAGTCGGTGGTCTCGGTGGACGGCGACGGGACCGTGCGGCGCTGTCACTTCGTCAAGGCGGAGCTGGGCAATCTCTACGACGGCAGCTACCGCCGGGCGCTCGGCCCGCGGCCCTGTCCGCTCGCCGTGTGCGACTGCCACATCGGCTATGTGCACCTGGAGACGCTGCCGCTGTACGACGTGTTCGCGGGCGGTGTCCTGGAGCGGATACCGGCGGGGCGCGGGGTGGGCATGCCTTCGGACGGGCTCGTGGTGCCGAGCCCGTCCCGGGGGGTGCTCCCCCTGCTGGAGCCGTGACCGCTGCGACCGCTACAGCGGCAGGAGGTCGGGACGCTTCGCCTCGACGTGGTCGCCGGAGGACTCGCCGCGCAGCCGCCGCCCGATCCACGGCACGAGGTACTCCCGCGCCCACTGGATGTTGTCGCGTCCCTCGTCGAAGGTGCTGCGCTGGGCCTGTGGCGGCCAGGGCTGGTCGGGGTCGGCCGGCACGTCGTGGCCGAGGACCTGGGCGGCGCGCAGCGCGACGCGGGTGTGGCCCTCGGGCGACAGGTGGAGCCGGTCGTTGTCCCAGGCTCGTCGGTCCTGGACGGAGCGGAGCGACCACAGGTCCAGCACCGGGCAGTGGTAGCGGTCGGCGATGGCCCGCAGATGGACGTTGTACGTGGCAATCTTGCCGCGCATGTGGCGCAGCACCGGAACGCCCCGGGTGTCGAAGCCGGTGGTGACCATGACCGTACCGACGGCGTTGCTCAGATCGGCGACCGCCCGCTCGAAGCGCTCGGCGAGGTCGTCGGGGTCGGCGCCGGGCCGGATGATGTCGTTGCCGCCCGCGCAGAAGCTGACCAGGTCGGGGGCCAGTTCCTTGGCGCGGGGGATCTGCTCCTCGACGATCTGGTCGAGGAGACGTCCGCGTACGGCGAGATTGGCGTAGCGGAAGTCCCCGTGCGGGGAGTCCTCCGGGCTGGTCGCCACGTCGGGGGCCGGGAGCCGGTCGGCGAGGAGCACCGCGAACCGGTCCGCCCAGCCGACGAAGGTCCCGTCGGGGCCGGGGTCCCCGACGCCCTCGGTGAAGCTGTCGCCAATCGCCGCGTACGACCCGATGATGTGCTGCTGGTTGTTTCTCGAATCGTCTGCCACAAGCACATATCCTGCACCGTTCAATGTGACCTACGCGACCGTAATATGGGGTTGACGGGTGGTGAGATAGACCACCCGGTCAGGTTTTGGTAAAGCTGGAATAAGTGGAGGGGCGGTGCGCCGCCGCGCACCGCCCCTCACTCACTTCTTGTCGCCCTCGGATCAGAGGGAGACGCCGTGCTGTCGCAGGTAGGCGATCGGGTCGACGTCGGAGCCGTAGCCCGGACCGGTGCGGACCTCGAAGTGGAGGTGCGGGCCGGTGGAGTTGCCGGTGGAGCCGGAGAGCCCGATCTGCTGGCCGCCGGTGACGGTCTGGCCGACGGAGACGCTCAGCGAGGACTGGTGGGCGTACTGGGAGTACATGCCGTCCTCGTGCTTGATGACGACCTCGTTGCCGTACGAACCGCTCCAGCCGGCCGAGACCACGGTGCCCGGGCCGATGGCGCGGATCGGGGTGCCGGAGGGGGCCTGGAAGTCCGAGCCGGTGTGGTAGCCGCTGGACCAGCTGGAGCCGGAAGCGCGGTACTGGGTGGTGACGTTGGCGTTGGCCAGCGGGGTCGTCCAGCCGGAGCCGGTCGCCTCGGAGGAGCCGGTCTGCGCGGAGCTTCCGGAGCCCTCGGAGTCGTCGGCGGAGATCGTGTCCGGCTTCGGGTCCTCCTTGGGGGCGGCCTTGGGGGCGGCCTGCTCGGCCTTCTTCGGGGCGGCCTGCGGAGCCGGTGCGGACTTCCCGGCCGTCGAAGGAGCGGCCGGGGCGGACGCCTTGGTGCCGAGGGTCAGCTTCATGCCGGGGAGGATCAGGCTGGGGTTCTCGCCGACGGTGGAGCGGTTGTCCTTGTACAGCTTCTGCCAGCCGCCCTTGAGCTGGTGCTCGGCGGCGATCTTCGACAGGTAGTCACCCCGGACCACGGAGTAGGTCTTCGGGGCGGCCTTCGACTCGACGGGGGCGGTCTGCGGCACGGTGTGCGCGGCGGCGACCGACGCGGCGGCGGGCTTGACGGCGGGAGCGGCCTGCTGCGCGGCGCCGGCTCCGGTGGCGCCGATGAGCGGGAGGGCGAGTGCGGCGCCGCCGGTTCCCGCTGCGAGCACGCCGCGGGAGATCGGGCCGGACTTCGGACGGCGGTGCTTACCCTTTGCGGGCATGGGGAATTTCCTCTCCGGCGCCTGCGAGGTGAGCTGTCGGGTTCGGGCTGGAGATGCCCGGTCGCACGGTGGCGACTTCACCCCGAGCCGGTCCGGATCACTCCGGGCCGGCGACTTACCTGGGTCCCCCGCTCCTGCCACACGTGAGTGGGTGGGTGCGAATTCCGGGCGGCGGCAGGATTAGGCGGTCCGTCCGGATTGACGGTGACCGTAAACGAGTCAGGACGAGCAGAACAAGCCATCGGTTGCGCGTGGGAATCATGGATTCGATCGCGGTCCGGATTTCCCGTCACACTCCGTGGATTACGGATCTTGGCTTTCCGTACGGGCAACGGGAATGGGCCGGGGAGCGATCACCACGGACCGTCACGGATATGATCCCGCTCACCCACGGAATCCCATCTCCCCCATTAGCGGGGCATGTTCTGCGAAATGCACCAATACGGACATGTCGCGGGCGGGACTCGTGATGCGGCGTCAGACACACCCCCGCGACACCCCGGCCGGAGCGGGCAACCGTGATGATTTTCCGTCGAATCGATGTCGTATCGTCACGGGAGCGCCCTCGCCGGCGAGCCGCGCCGGCGCCAGAGATTCCAGGAGCCCCCGTGACGCAGCAGGTGCCGCAGGTCCCGCCGGCAGAGACCGCCCTGACCGGAGTCCGCAACTTCCGCGATGTGGGCGGGCTCCCCACCACGGACGGGAGGCACACCGCCTTCGGCCGGCTCTACCGCAGCGGCCACCTGGCGCACGCCACCGCCGAGGACGCGGCCTTCCTCGGCGGGCTCGGGCTGCACACGGTCTTCGACTTCCGCAATTCCGCCGACCACCGGCTCGACGGGTACGACATCGAGCTGACCGGTGTCCGCAATGTCAGCATTCCTCTCTCGGACCCGGCCGACGGCGCCGAGTTCTGGCGCCTGGTCCGCGACGGGAACATCGAGCAGCTGCGCTCGATCCTCGCGGACGGCCAGGGCACCGAGCGCATGATCCGGATGTACCGGTCGACGATCAAGGACCGCACCGCCGAGCACAGCCGGGTCCTGCACGCACTGGCCGAGGACAGCGTCCCGGCGCTGATGCACTGTGCCGCGGGCAAGGACCGGGCCGGGCTCTCGATAGCGGTCTCTCTGCTGGCGGTCGGCGTCGAGCGCGAGGCGATCGAGACGGACTACCTCAAGTCCAACGATCCCCACCGCCGGTACAAGGTGCAGCGCGCCGACATGTCCGAGACCGGGATGTCCCCCGAGGTCATGGAGCTCCTCAACCCGCTCTTCGGGGCGCAGCGCGAATACCTGGCGGCGGCCTTCGCGACGATCGAGGAGATCTGGGGAACGACGGACCGCTACCTGACGGAGGGGCTGAAGGTCTCCCCCCAGACCCGGGAGCGCCTGCGCGAGCGGCTGCTCGACCAGGGCTGAGGGCTACTCCGCGCCCGCCACCACGAAGAGCACGTAGAGGAAGGCCGCGATCACATGGCCGACCACGAGGTAGGCGAAGAGCCGGATCACGAGGCCGCGCGGCATCCGGCGCTCCTGCGAGTCACCCTTCTTCGGGTGCCTCGGGCTCAGCGGGTCGTAATGCTCGGAATCGGACATGACGGTCCTCTCTGCCGGCCTCGCGGCCGGTGGAACGAAGGGGTCAGCGCACGTGGAGGGCGTTGCCGAGGCAGAGCTCGGCCGCGGGGCTCTGGAGCAGGGAGTGGACGAAGAGCAGTTCCGCGCCGCCGTGGTCCAGAGCCGCGATCCGGTGCGGGGTGAGCGAGTCGAAGTGGGCGCTGTCGCCGGGGTCGAGGTCGTGCACGGTGTCGCCGAGCCCGACCCGCAGCCGCCCGCCGAGCACGTACAGCCACTCCTCGCCGGGGTGCACCCGGACCAGGTCGCCCTGGGCCCCGTAGGGCACCCGGACGCGCAGAGCCTGCATCGCGCGGCCGGAACCGCCGGCCTGCCGGTACATCCAGCCGTCCGCCTCCGCGCCCTCGAAGCCACCGCCTCGGATGATCGCGTCGCGTTCGGGCGGCTGCTCACCGAGCAGCTCGGAGACCGTCGTACCGTAGATACGCGCCAGCCCCAGGAGCATCGGCAGCGACGGCTGCCTGCGGCCGGTCTCCAGGCGGGAGAGGTGGGCCGGGGAGAGTCCGGCCCGCCGGGCGGCGGTCTCCAGAGTGAGGCCGCGGCCGCGGCGCAGCTCGCGCAGTCGGGGTGCGACGCCGGGGAGCTCGTCCGGCGCCTCTTCGTCCGGAGGGTTCATACCTCCATTGGGCCAGGATCTTTCCTCCTGGGCAAATAACTTGCCCAGGAGGCAAACGTCTCGACGGGACGGTCAGCGGTTGGCCACGGCCTGCTTGACCAGGGTCCGGCCGAAGTCCCACATCAGCCCGCCGCCGCTGTGCGCCTCGTCCATCACGGCCGTGAACGCGGCTACAAAACGGTCCACCTCCGCGTCCCCGATGATCAGGGGCGGGATCAGCTTGATCACTTCCAGGTGGTCGCCGGAGACCTGGGTGAGGATGCGGTGCTTCTGGAGCAGCGGCACCACGACCAT
Organism: Streptomyces durocortorensis; assembly: GCF_031760065.1. NCBI lineage: Bacteria > Bacillati > Actinomycetota > Actinomycetes > Kitasatosporales > Streptomycetaceae > Streptomyces > Streptomyces sp. C11-1. The sequence continues at coordinate 6,698,649 of NZ_CP134500.1, read as the reverse complement.
CTGGGCGAAGAGTCCCCTGCGGGCCGCCTGGAGCATGGTCCAGCGGCTGCGGAGCTTCAGCGAGGCGGGGCGGCCGAACTCGATGCCGATCATCAGCCCGCGCCCACGCACCTCGTGCAGCAGCTCATAGCGGTCCACCAGTGCCGCGAGGCGTTCGCGCAGCAGGTCGCCGGTGCGCCGGGCGTTCGCGACGGTCTCCTCGTCCTCCATGACCGTGAGGACGGCGAGGCCCGCGGCCATCGCCTGGGCGTTGGAGCCGAAGCTCGCGGAGTGGACGAGGACCCGGTCCATCGAGGAGTAGACCTTGCGGAAGATCCAGTCCTTGCCGAGCGTCCCGCCGACGGGCACATAGCCGCCGGAGAGCGCCTTGGCCACGCACACGAGGTCGGGCTCCACGCCGTCCTCGTGCTGGTAGGCGTAGAAGTCGCCGGTCCGGCCGAGGCCGGTCTGCACCTCGTCGGCGATCAGGAGCGCCTTGTGCCGGTGCAGCAGTTCCTGGGCCTGCCGCAGGAAGCCGGGCGGTGCGGCGTGCACGCCCTTGCCCTGGATCGGCTCGATGACCAGGGCCGCCACATCGCCCCGCTTCAGCTCGCGGCGCAGCGCGTCCAGGTCCCCGAGTGCGATCGCGGTGTCCGGCAGCAGCGGGGCGAAGCCGTCGCGGAACCCTCGCTCCCCGTTGACCGAGAGGGAGCCGGTGGTCAGCCCGTGGAAGGCGTGGTCGCAGTAGAGGATCCGGGGCCTGCCGGTGGCGTAGCGGGCGAATTTCAGTGCCGTCTCGACGGCTTCCGTACCGCTGCTGCCGAAGAAGACGCGCTCCAGGTGCGGGCTGTGGGCGAGGAGTTTCTCGGCGAGCAGTCCGGGCAGCGGCTGGCAGTCGAAGCGGGTGAGGTCGGCGAGCTGGGCGTCGAGGACGTCATGCAGGGCCTGCCGGACGACCGGGTGGTGCCGGCCGATCCCCATGACACCGAACCCGGCGAGCATGTCGAGGTAGTCGTTGCCGTCCGCGTCCCAGAAGTACGCGCCCTCGGCCCGCTCGTAGACCTTGTCGAAGCCGATGGTGTGCAGCATGCGCGGCAGCTGGTGATTGAGGTGGCGCGCATGCAGGTCGTACCGCTCCGCCCCACGCTCGGCGAGGAGCCGCGCCAGGTCGAAGCCCTTGGGTCCGCCGTCCGTCATCGCCCGCTCTTCTCCTTCGGGGTGTGCTGGTCCGTGGGGGTCTTCCGCCTCACCGTGGGAGCGGCACCGAATGTGCCGGGCGATCCCGGCCGGGGTGAGCCCGATCCCGGCGAGCGCCTCGGCACGTTCGGCGTGTGCGGGGAAGCGGTCTCTCCGCTGCGGCGCCGGCGCACGGCCCGGTCTCCTTCCTCGGCTCAGGGGCGGGCCGACCGCCCGGGAGGGACCCGGACCGTCGGCCGCCCGCTGTTCACCTCGTCACCGGCTCCCGCTGACCGTCTCCCGTGCGGCACGCAGGGACTCCTTGAGAGAGCCCATGGTGGCGAGCACCGCCGTGGGTTCGTAGCCGCAGTGCGCCATGCAGTTGGCACAGCGCGGGTCCTTGCCCCGGCCGTACTTGTCCCAGTCGGTCTCCTCGATGAGCTGACGGTACGTCGGTACGTAGCCGTCGCTCATCAGGTAGCAGGGGCGCTGCCAGCCGAAGAGCGAGTAGTTGGGGATCGCCCAGGCGGTGCAGGGGAAGTCCGCCTTGCCTTCGAGGAAGTCCAGGAAGAGCGGCGAGTGGTTGAGCCGCCAGCGGGCCCGGTTGCCGCCAGCGAAGGCCTTCTTGAACAGCTCGCGGGTCTGGTCGACGCCGAGGAAGTGCTCCTGGTCGGGCGCCTTCTCGTAGGCGTAGGCGGGCGAGATCATCATCTCGTCGACATGGAGGTCGTCGTTGAGGTAGTTGAGGACCTCGATGATGGTCTGGGGGGTGTCCGTATTGAAGAAGGTGGAGTTGGTGGTGACGCGGAAGCCGCGTCGCTTGGCCTCCTTCATCGCGGCGACGGCCTCGTCGAAGACGCCTTCCTTGGCGACGGATTCGTCGTGCCGCTCGCGCAGTCCGTCGATGTGCACGGCGAACGCGAAGTACGGGGACGGAGTGAACTTGTCGAGCTTCTTCCGCATCAGCATCGCGTTGGTGCACAGGAAGACGTACTTCTTCTTCGCGACGAGCTGGCGCACGATCTCGTCGATCTGCGGATGCATCAGGGGTTCGCCACCGGCGATGGACACCATGGGAGCGCCGGATTCGAGCACCGCTCCGACCGCCTGGGCGACCGGCATGCGCTGCTTCAGGACACCGGCCGGGTGCTGGATCTTCCCGCAGCCCTCGCAGGCGAGGTTGCAGGCGAACAACGGCTCCAGCTCGACGATCAGCGGGAACTTCTCACGCTTGCGGAGCTTCTGTTCGAAGAGATACGTCGCAACCTTGATGGACTGACGGAGCGGCATGGCCATCTAGCTCACCTCCTGGGGAGCAGTAAAGATCGGTGCCATTCATAGAAAGCCGGAAGGACGGCACGGAGAACACGGAAGGCTGATATTCCACCGCGTACCGTGCCGATGCGGACGAGCTCATGCTCTGGAGCGTCCACGACCACCCGGACGGCCGCAACCGGGCGCGGTCCGTGGCACAGGGCGGTGCGCAGTGTCGCGGCGGACTCCATGTCCACGGCGATCGCCCCGCCCGCCCGCAGCGCGGCCCGCTCGGGGCCTCGTACGACGTGGTCGGAGCCGGTGAGCGGGCCGGTGTGGACGGTGCGGCCCGGCACCGCCCGGGCGAGCGCGGCGACCAGGACGCCCGTCCCGGTGCAGGGCGTGGAGCCGTCGGCGTCCCGGGTCTCCTCGGCGACGACTAGGTCCCCGGGGTGCATCCCGGGAGCGAGCCCGGCGCAGAAGCCGGAGGCGATGACCGCGGCGTCGGGGACCCCGCCGGGCCCCAGGAGGCGCGCCACGGCCGCCTCGGCGGCCCGGGGGCCCATTCCGGTACGCAGGACCCGCACCGGGCCCGGGGCGCCCCTGCCGCTGCGCAGGGCCACCTGCTCGATGCCGAGCGCGCACGCGACCAGCAGCGGCGGAACGGGGGGTCCCGGTCCGCGCGGATGGCCCATCAGGTCCCCTCCCCCAGGTCCGTACGGTCGGCGAACGGGTCGCCGTGGACGTAGCGCCCGAGTGCGGTGAGGGGGAAGACCTGGCGGTAGAGGTGGTAGTTGATCGAGAAGTCCCAGGGGAAGCCGGTACCGGTGAAGTACGGCTCGTCCCAGGAGCCGTCGGCCTGCTGGGCCTCGGTCAGCCAGGTGACCCCGCGGGCGACCGAAGGGGTGTCGCGGCGGCCCGCGGCGAGCAGGGCGAGCAGCGCCCAGGCGGTCTGGGACGCGGTGGACTCACCGTGCCCGATCCACTTCTCCTCCTGGTAGGAGCGCAGGTCCTCGCCCCAGCCGCCGTCGTCGTTCTGTACGGACTCCAGCCAGTCGACGGCCCGGCGGATCGCGGGGTGCCCGGCGGGCAGCCCGGCGGCGGTCAGGGCGGGCACCACCGACCCCGTGCCGTAGACGTAGTTGACGCCCCAGCGGCCGAACCAGGCCCCGCACGCCTCCTGTTCGGCCAGCAGCCACTCGATGCCCTGCCGGGTACGGGGGTGGTTCGCGAGCCCCTCGACGGCGAGCATCTCCACGACATGGCCGGTGACATCGGCCGACGGCGGGTCGATGACCTCGCCGAAGTCGCAGAACGGCAGGCGGTTGGGGAAGGCGCTGGTGTTGTCCGCGTCGAACGCACCCCAGGCCCCGTTGCGGGACTGCATCCCGAGGTTCCAGCGGACCCCGCGGGCGATGGCGGCCTCCAGCCGGGCCGGGTCGGGGTGGCGCACCCGGCGCAGCGCCAGGACGACTTCGGCGGTGTCGTCGATGTCCGGGTAGTTGTCGTTGTGGAACTCGAACGCCCAGCCCCCGGGGGCGAGTTCGGGTTTCCGTACCGACCAGTCGCCGGGCCGGGTGATCTCCTCGTCCAGCATCCAGTCGGCGGCCTTCACCAGGGCCGGGTGGTCGGGCCGCAGTCCGGCGTCGGCCAGTGCGATGGTGGCCAGACAGGTGTCCCAGACGGGCGACTGGCAGGCCTCGACCATCCGCGCCCCGTCCTCGCGATGGACGGCGAACCGGTCCAGCGAGGCCAGTCCGGCCCGCATCACCGGGTGGTCGAGGTCGTAGCCGAGCAGATGCAGGGCGATGATGGAGTAGACGGCCGGTGGCTGAATCCCGCCCCAGCAGCCGTCGTTCTCCTGCCGCTCGATGATCCAGCGGGCCGCCGCGTTCATCGCGATCCGGCGCAGCGGGCGGGGGGCGACCTTGTGGTAGAGGTGCAGCCCCTTGTCGAGGCGCTGGAAGAGGCCGTCCCAACTGGCCGCCGGGGCGAGCTTCCTGGGCGGGTTGGGCCGGGCGGGGTCGCTGTGCAGCTCGTCCAGGGCGAAGGGGGCGGGCCGCACCGGGCGCTTCGCGGAGACGATGGTCAGGGGAACGATGGTCTGGCGGGCCCAGCAGCCGAAGTCGTAGATGTTGAGCGGGACCCACTTGGGGAAGAACATGAGCTCGGGCGGGAGTTCGGGGAGGTCGTCCCACTTCCACCAGCCGAACAGGGCGAGCCAGATCCGGGTGAAGACCCGGGCGGCCGCGATGCCGCCCTGCTCCCTGATCCATCCGGAGGCGCGCGCCATGTGCGGCTCGTCGGGGCGGTCCCCGGCCAGCCTGAGGGCGACGTACGCCTCGATGGTGGCGGAGAGGTCGGCGGGGCCGCCGTAGAAGGTGTTCCAGGTGCCGTCACCGAGCTGTTCGCCCCGGATGAAGAGGGCGGCCGCCCGGGTGGTCCCGGGGTCCTGGATGCCGAGGAACTGGCGCAGGAGCAGGTCCTCGGCGTCCATGGTGACGTTGGTGGCGAGGTCCCCCTTCCACCAGCCCTGCTCGTCCTGTCTGCCGAGCAGGTGCTCCACGGAGCGTTCCGCTGCCCGCCGCGCGGCGGCGAGCACGTCGTCCGCGGCGATGGTCGTGTCGGCCGGATGGGCGGCCGGGAGTGCCGACAGGCTGGCGGCCCCGGTCGGTCCGTCGGTCGTCGCTGTCATGAGCTTCCCCTTACGTGCAGTGGTTTCTCTGCTGTGCTGGGGTCTCCGTCGGCCGACGCCCAGATCAGGGCGCCGGCCGGCGACTGCGAGTCATATGCGCGTGCTGATCATCTCTTGCGTACCACCACGAAGTCCGCGAGCGCGGTGAGCTGCTCCCGCACCCGGTGCGGCATGTCGACCGCATGCAGCGCCTCGACGGCGACCGCGTGCTGACGACGGGCTTCCTGGGCGGTCCACTCACGGCCGCCCGCCTCCTCGATGAGCGCCGCGCGGGCGGCGAACTCCTCTTCGGAGAAGCTGTCGAAGTCGCTGCTCTTGGCGTCGGCGGCAAGCAGTTCGCCCAGCCGCTCGGAGGCCTCGCCGCCCGCGGCGAGCGCCGCGACGACGGGCAGGGACTTCTTGCGCTGGCGCAGATCGCTCCAGGTCTGCTTGCCCGTCGAATCCGGGTCGCCCCAGATGCCGAGCAGGTCGTCGACGGCCTGGAAGGCGAGGCCGAGGTGGTAGCCGTACGCCTCCAGGGTGTCGGCTGTGCGGTCGTCCGCCCCGCCGAGCACCGCGCCGATGGAGACCGCGCAGGCCAGCAGAGCGCCGGTCTTGTTGCCCTCCATCTCCAGGCACTCCTCGACGGTGACCCGCTCGCGGTGCTCGTAGGAGATGTCCTGGGCCTGCCCGTCGATGAGCTTGCGGGTGGCGGTGGTCAGCCGCCGCGCCGCGCGGCCCGCCTCTACCGTGCCGAGCTCCAGCAGCAGGTCGTAGGCGAGTGCGAAAAGCGCGTCGCCGACCAGGATCGCCTGGGCCGGGCCGTGCACCTTCCACACTGTGTCGCGGTGGCGGCGCTGCTCGTCGCCGTCCATCAGGTCGTCGTGCAGCAACGAGAAGTTGTGCACGAGTTCGACGGCCACCGCGCCGGGGACGCCGGCCTCGGCGGGGGCGCCCGCCGCTTCGGCGGACAGCAGGGCGAGGGCGGGACGCACGGCCTTGCCGCCGTCGCCGTCCGAGGGGCGTCCCTCGGCGTCGATCCAGCCGAAGTGGTAGGCGGCGACGGTGTCCATGGGCGGCGCGAGCCGGTCCACGGCAGCCCGCAGCACCGGCGCTGACAGGGCTCGTCCGCGCTCCAGAAGCGCGGTGACATCCGTGGTGTCGGCCACGGTGTCGAAAGCCGGATTCGCCGGGGTCACTGACTCTCCTCTTGTTCCGGTGGTACTGCTCATGCCGCCTCCTGCAGCGGATGTCCATGGGGGCGGCCGAGGTCCTGGAGGGCCGCGTCGGCGGCTGCGGTGCCGCTGCGCACAGCACCTTCCATGGTCGCGGGCCAGCCGGTGTCGGTCCAGGCCCCTGCCAGCTGGAGGCCGGGCGCCCGGGTGCGGGGGCCGGGGCGCAGCCGCCCGACGCCCGGGGCGGGCGCGAAGGTGGCGGTGCGCTCCCGGGTGACGAAGAAGTCCCGGATGCCCGCGCCGCGGGCGGCGGGGAGCAGCCGCTCCAGCTCGGGCAGATAGCGGGCGCGCAGGTCGGCGACGGGGAGGTCGATCTCGTCCTGGGCGGCGGACTGCGAGACGGCCAGATACTGCCCGGGGCCGACGAGTCCCGAGGAGTGGGTGCGGTCGAAGACCCACTGGACCGGGGAGCCGATGGCGGCGAAGAACGGCCGGCGCAGCACCTTGCGGTCGTAGACGACGTGCACGTTGAGGATGGGGGCGTAGGGGATGTCGAGCAGCAGGTCCGGCTCGTCCAGCGCGCCCTCGGGCAGCAGGTCGTGGGTCTCGGTCTGCGGGACGGCGAGGACGACGGTGTCGGCGGTGATCCGCTCCCCGGCCGTCTCGACGGTCCACCGGCCGTCCTCGGTGCGGGTCAGGGAGCCCACCTTGGCGCGCAGCTCCGTGCGGACGCCCGCGGTGTCCAGGGCCTTGCGGGCGAGGGTGTCGTGCAGCTCGCCGAGGGGGACGGTGGCCCAGCCGATGTCGGCGGCGCCGGGCTCGGAGAGCAGTCCGGTCTTGAAGACCTTGGCAGCGAGCGCCATGGAGGCGTCGGGGGCGGTGGCGTTGAGCGTGGCGACGCCGACGAGGTCCCAGAGCGCCTCGACGGCGCGCTGCGACTGGCCGTGCCGCCGGAGCCAGGTCGCGAAGTCGACGCGGTCGAGCTCGGGGTCGGCCGGGTCGAGGCGGCCGAGGGCGAGGGCCGCGCGGCCGACGGCCGCCTTCTCGGCGAGCGAGAGGTGAGGGTAGGCGGCGAGGCCGCCCGCCAGATGCAGCGGTACCGGCAGGGCGGTGCGGCGCAGCCGCCCCAGGCGCGGTCCGGCGGCCCGGCCGACGTCGAGCACGGGCACGTCCAGGCGGTTCTGGAGAGGCGCCAGCCGGGCGGCGTCGATCCGGTCGAGGAACCAGCGGTAGCCGGTGCAGCAGCGCAGGTAGACGTGCTGACCGTTGTCGACGGTGAGGTCGCCGCGCTGGAAGGAGAAGGCGAGGCCGCCGAGGCGGGGCCGCCCTTCGAGCAAGGTCACATCAAGACCGGCGTCGGCCAGGCGGAGGGCCGCCGTGATGCCGGCGAGGCCGCCGCCGACGACGACCGCGACGGGGCGCGGGAGGTCGTCGCTCATGCGGGCCCCTCTCGCCGGATCGTCGCAGTGCGGCGGGTCGCCGTCACGCAGATCGTCGCAGTCAGGGACGCGTCGGGCCACCGGAGGGCGACCGAAGGTCCGGACCTGGGAGAACGCATCAGGCTCGCCCCCTGGCGGTCAGCTTCGAGATGTGGCGGGCGTCCAGTCCGGACAGGCCGCGCACCGCGACGTAGGCCTTCTCGTGGCCGGGCAGCGAGACCCGGCCGCGCAGGACGGCCTCGGGGTCGCGCTCGATCCGGTCGAGGAGGCGGCGGTAGATCCCGGCCATGGCGGCGACGCAGGCGCCGCTGCGACGGTCGAGCATCGGCAGCAGGCGGTAGCCCTCGGCGAACAGGGCGCGGGCGCGGCGGACCTCGAAGTGGACCAGGCCCGCGAAGTCGGAGCCGGGGGGCGGGGTGGCCCGGTGGAATCCCGCGGAGCAGCCGAACTTGGCCAGGTCGTCGGCGGGGAGGTAGGTGCGCCCGTTTCCGGCGTCCTCGCGGACGTCGCGCAGGATGTTGGTGAGCTGGAGGGCGAGGCCGAGGGTGTCGGCGTACTCCGCGGCGCGCTCGGCACCGCGGGCCCCCGGTTCCGTACCGAACACGCCGAGGCTGAGGCGGCCGATGGCACCCGCGACACAGCGGCAGTACGTCCTGAGGTCGTCCCAGGTCTCGTAGGTCGCGCCGCGCACGTCCATCAGGACGCCGTCGATCAGTTCGTCGAGCCCTTCGAGCGGCAGCGGGAACCGGCGGGCGGCGTCGGTGAGCGCCACGGCCACCGGGTCGGTGTCGTCCTCGTCGACCGAGCCCTTCCGGATCCGGTCGAGCAGCTCGCGGGTGCTCTCCAGCCGGGTCCGCTTGGTCTCCGGGTCCAGTTCCCCGTCGCCGATGTCGTCGACCCGACGGGAGAAGGCGTACAGCGCCGACATGGCCTGCCGCTTGTCGTACGGCAGCAGCCTGATGCCGTAGGCGAAGTTACGTGCCTGCTGTCCGGTGACGGCCTCGCAGTAACTGTATGCGGCCTGCACCGGCGGCGACATGTACGTCGTCTGTCCCTCCACGGTCCGGCTCACCTCTCTCCACGCGCTCTTCGCAAGACGGTTCCCACTTCGCGCAGCAGCCTGGGCTTGGTGGGCTTGGGCGGTCCGGGCAGTACGTCGAACCCGGCGGCCGAGATCGCGGCGAGCGCGGCGCGGCCGCCTCCGACGAATCCGGCGAGGAGCAGCTTGAGCCTGCCGTCGACGCTGCCCACCAGGGGGGTGCCCGCGTCCAGCAGCTCGCTCGCGCGCCGGGCCTCGTAGGCGATCAGGGCACGCACCGAGGCTCCGGCGGACGGCCGGCCCAGGTCGGATTCGGTGACGTGGAAGCGGTCCATGTCCTCGGCGGGCAGATAGATCCGGTCGCGTCCGAGGTCCTCGGCCACGTCCTGGAGGTGCTCGACGATCTGGAGCGCGGTGCACACGGCGTCGGAGCGGCGGATACGTTCCGGGCTCGTGGTGCCGGTGAGGGCGAGGACCAGGCGGCCGACCGGGTTCGCGGAGAGTTCGCAGTACGCGGCGAGCTCGGCGTAGGTCCCGTAGCGGCGGATCTTCTGGTCCTGCCGGTTGGCCTCGATCAGGCCGATGAAGGGCTCGGGGGTGAGCGCTCGGCGCCGCACGGTGGGGCGCAGGGCGCGGAGCAGGGGGTGGTGCGGTTCCTCGCCGGTGGTGGCGAAGACCCGGTGCAGATCGGCCTCGAAGGCGTCGAGCATGGCGAGCCGGTCGTCGCTCTGCTCCGGCTCCAGGCCCAGGTGGCGGGCGTCGCCGCCACCGGGGGCGAGGTCGCCGTCGCCGATGTCGTCGACGAGCCGGGCGTAGCCGTAGACCGCCATCAGGTCGTCGCGCCAGGCGCGGGGCAGGAAGAAGGGCGCGACGGGAAAGTTCTCGTCCGCGGCCTTGCCCAGGGTGGCGTCACCGGTGCGCGCCTCGGGGGTGGAGGTCACTGCCGACCGCCCGGCGCGGGGACGGCGAAACCACGTCGGAGCTGGAGATCTTCCGTCATTGCCGTCACATCTCCCGTTCTACACTGCTGACCCAAAACATCCCTTTTCGGACACGCCGCTCGTGCTTCCGAGTGCACTGCGGCACAGCGGGCGAAGTGCCGGGGGCGGATCGCCCCACTTGCCATGAATCAGCACCGCTACAGCTTACGTTGTACAGCTCACAGAGCCGCGCCGGGGTGGAACGCCTCGCGCCACGTCGCCGTCGTTCCGTTCAACCTTCCCCGCGCACGGTCGAATTGACGTCATCCGCCGGGAGGAGATCGCCCCTGGGCCCTACTGCGGAGGGTTTCCCGGCGGCTCACACCGCGTGGCCCCCGCCGGATCGGTCCGGCAGGGGCCACGGGATACGGACGGGGGCTACTTGCCCGTTTCGCGCTCGTACGCCTTGAGGACTTCCTCGGTGGGCCCGTCCATCAGGAGTTCGCCCTTCTCCAGCCAGAGGGCCCGGTCGCAGGTGTCCCGGATCGACTTGTTGTTGTGGCTGACCAGGAAGACGGTGCCCGCCTCCTTGCGGAGCTCGCGGATGCGTTCCTCGGAGCGGACCCGGAACTTGCGGTCGCCGGTGGCCAGCGCCTCGTCGATCATGAGGACGTCGTGGTTCTTGGCAGCGGCGATGGAGAAGCGCAGGCGCGCCGCCATACCGGAGGAGTACGTCCGCATCGGCAGGGTGATGAAGTCGCCCTTCTCGTTGATCCCGGAGAAGTCCACGATCTCCTGGTAGCGCTCGCGGATCTCGTCCCGGCTCATGCCCATGGCCAGACCGCCGAGGACGACGTTGCGCTCGCCGGTCAGATCGCTCATCAGCGCCGCGTTCACGCCGAGCAGCGAGGGCTGGCCGTCGGTGTACACCTGGCCGGACTCGGTCGGCAGCAGACCGGCGATGGCCCGCAGAAGCGTCGACTTGCCGGAGCCGTTGGTGCCGATGAGGCCGATGGCCTCACCGCGGTAGGCGGTGAAGGAGACACCGCGCACGGCGTGCACCTTCCTGACCCCGCGCGGCTCGCCCTTGCCCCGCCGCATCATGCGGCTCAGCGCCGCGGTGGCACTGCCCCGGCCGCCGCCCGTGCCGTTGACCCGGTACACGATGTGCACGTCGTCGGCGATCACCGTGGGAATGCGCCCCTGTGCGTTGTCCTCAGCCACGGCCGTACCGTTCCTCTGCCTTCCAGAAGTACACGAATCCCACGACGCCCAGCAGCACGGCCCAGCCCAGGCCGACGGCCCAGACGTGGTCCGGCAGGTTCTCGGAGCCGTATCCGTCGATCATCGCGAAGCGGACCAGGTCCATGTAGACCGCCGCCGGGTTGTACTGGAGCACGTCGGCGATCCAGGCCGGCTTGTCCTTGAGCATGACCGGGATGGAGAACATGACGCCCGAGGCGTACATCCAGGTCCGCATGACGAACGGCATCAGCTGCGCGAGGTCGGGGGTCTTGGCGCCGAGCCGCGCCATGACGAGGGCCAGGCCGGTGTTGAAGAAGAACTGGAGAATCAGGGCGGGAATCACCAGGAGCCAGGACAGCGAGGGGTAGCTGCCGAAGATGACGGCGACCGCGACCAGCACGATCATCGAGAACAGCAGCTGCTGGAGCTGCTGGAGCGAGAACGAGATGGGCAGCGAGGCCCGGGGGAAGTGGAGGGCCCGGACCAGTCCGAGGTTCCCGGAGATCGACCGGACCCCCGCCATCACGGAGCTCTGGGTGAAGGTGAAGACGAAGACGCCGGTGACCAGGAACGGCACGAAGACGTCGTGGGGAATCCCCTCCCTGGTCCCCAGGATCAGCCCGAAGATCAGGTAATAGACACAGGCGTTCAGCAGGGGCGTGACCACTTGCCACAGCTGGCCCAGTTTGGCCTGGCTGTACTGCGCGGTCAGCTTCGCCCGGGAGAAGGCCAGAATGAAGTGGCGTCGGCCCCAGAGCTGTCTCATGTATTCGAACAGCCCGGGCCTGGCGCCGCTCACGGTCAGGCCGTGCCTGGCGGCCAGCTGGGCGGCGCTCAGGCCCTCGTCGGCGGACGGTGGGGTGCCGAGGGCTACCCCACCGTCGTGGGTCGTGTCACTCACAAGTTGAAACTCTCGTCTTCACGCGCAGCCAGTCGCGGGCGCGGCTCAGGCGGACAGGTTCCGGAAAGAAAATACGCCTCATGCTCTCAGAGGAAAGCCTCTCAGATGACCGGAGGTCGGCCCAGCCTCGTCAGCCGCCACACCGTACGCCACTTCATCGGGCGGCGGGGGCCGCAGGGCGTCGACCAGCCTTCCCGGAAACCGCCGGACCACGCCCGCAGTGCGGGCAACGACGGGCGTCTGACCAGGGTCAGCAGCAGCCAGACCCCCAGATAGAGGGGAACCAGCGGGGCGGGGAGGTTGCGGCGGGCGAGCCAGACCCGGTTGCGGGCCACCATGCGGTGGTAGACCGCGTGCCGGGAGGGGGCGGTGGTGGGGTGGTTCAGCACCATGTCCGCGCGGTAGTCGATCATCCAGCCCGCGTCCAGCGCCCGCCAGGCCAGGTCCGTCTCCTCGTGCGCGTAGAAGAACTCCTCCGGCAGCGGGCCGACCTCGGCGATGACCTTGGTCCGTACGGCGTTGGCGCCGCCCAGGAAGGTCGTCACGCGCGAGGAGCGCATCGGGTCGGCCGCCCGCAGCCGGGGTACGTGGCGGCGCTGGGTGACGCCGGTGTCCGGGTCCGCGATCCGGAAGGTGATGATGCCGAGCTTCGGGTCCGCCTCGAACGCCCGGCGGCACAGCTCGGCGGTGTCCCGGTTCGGGAGCAGCCCGTCGTCGTCCAGGAAGATCAGGGCGTCCACGTCGGCCCCGCACGGGCCGAACGCCTCGATGCCGACGTTGCGGCCGCCGGGGATGCCGAGGTTCTCCGGCAGCTCCACGGTGCGCACCCCGGCCGGGACGTCCGGCACCGGGGCGCCGTTGCCGACGACCACGACCTCGATCCGGTCACCGTGCTGGGCGGTGACCGAATCGAGGAGGGCGCGGAGCTCGTCGGGGCGGTTGCCCATGGTGATGATCACCGCGCCCAGTTTCATGGCAGACGTCACTTCAGCCTGCTGGACGCCAGGACGGAGACCAGGTGCAGCAGGGTCTGGAGCAGCGCGATACCGGCCAGGACGGCCGTGGCCAGGCGGGTGTAGAAGAGGTCGCCCCCGATGGTGTCCAGGATCGCCACCAGGAGGATCAGCAGCGAGGCCTCGATCCCGAGGATCAGCCGGTGGAACTTGAGCGCCCCGGCGGCCCGGCGGGCCAGGGCCATGCCGGAGGAACGCGGCTCGGATGCCGCCTCCTTGACCGGCGGCAGCCCGCCCTGGTGACGGGCCACGCCGACCAGGTCCGTCTCGGCCTTGATCAGGATCGCGCCGAGCGCGGCGAGCGTGCCGAGGAACGCCCAGAGCCAGTCGATCCGGCCCTCGCCCCAGATGTCGGCGGCGCGCAGGCCGAGGCCGACCAGCACCGCCGCGTCGCACAGGTAGGCGGCGACCCGGTCCAGATAGACGCCGCTGAGCGAGTACTGCTTCTTCCAGCGGGCGAGCTCGCCGTCCACGCAGTCGAACAGCAGGTAGAGCTGGACCATGAGCACGCCGAGCAGGGCGCCGGGGATGCCCGGCACCAGGAGCGCCGGGGCGGCGAGCGCACCGGCGAGCGTCATCACGTACGTGACCTGGTTGGGCGTGACGCGCGTGTTCACCAGGTAGCGGTCCACGCGCAGGGAGACCTCACGCATGTACATGCGCCCGGCCCAGTGCTCGCCGCTGCGCCGGTCCTTGACCCCCGGCGGGTGAACGACCGGACGGAGTTCAGCTACTGATGGTCTTGGCATAGTCGGCGTACGCGTCCCTGATCTGGTCGGTGGACAGGTTGAGGTGCTCCAGGACCGTGAAGCGTCCCGGGCGCGTCTGCGGCGCGTAGTCGACGGCCTTGACGAATTCGTCGACGCTGAAGCCGATCTCCTCCGGCAGGACCGGCAGACCGTGCCGGCGCAGTATCGACGCCATCAGGAGGGACTCCTGACGGGCGCCGCGCAGGTGCATGGCGAAACAGGCGCCGAGGCCGACCTGTTCGCCGTGGCTGGCAGCGCGCTGCGGGTAGAGCAGGTCGAAGGCGTGGTTGATCTCGTGACAGGCGCCGGACGCCGGACGCGAGTCGCCCGCGACCGACATCGAGATGCCGGTGAGCACGAGCCCCTCGGCCAGCACCTTCAGGAAGGCGTCGTCGCCGACCCCGCCGGGGTGGCGCAGCACGGCCTCACCGGCCTGGCGGGCCATCGCGGCCGCCAGGCCGTCGATCTCCTCGCCGTTGACCTCGTGGGCCAGCTCCCAGTCGGCGACGCAGGAGATGTTCGAGATCGCGTCGCCGATGCCGGAGCGGACGTACCGGGCGGGCGCCGCACGGATGATGTCGAGGTCGATGACCACGGCGATCGGGGTGGGGACCCCGTAGGAGCCTCGCCCGTTGTCGTTGTCCAGCGTGGCGACCGGGGAACAGAGTCCGTCGTGCGAGAGGTTCGTCGCGACGGCGACCATGGGCAGCCCGACCCGCGCCGCGGCGTACTTCGTCACGTCGATGATCTTGCCGCCGCCGAGGCCGACGACGGCGTCGTACCGGTTGCCCTTGATGCCGTCGGCGAGCTTCACCGCGGAGTCGATCGTGCCGTCGGAGACCGGATACCAGTCGGCACCCGGCAGGACCGGGGCGAGCCTCTCCCGCAGGGCGCGCCCGGAGCCGTCGCTGATCGCGATGGCGAGCTTGCCCGAGGAGGAGATCCGCTGATCGGCCAGGAGACCCGCCAGATCGTCCATGGCGCCGCGCCGGATGTCGACGACGACCGGGGACGGAATGAGCCGGGTCAGTACTGGCACGCGATCTCCCGGCCCTTGGCGAGGTCGTCGTGGTTGTCGATCTCGACCCAGGTCACGGTGCCGATGGGGGCCACGTCGACGGTGAAGCCGCGGTTCACGAGCTCCTGGTAGCCGTCCTCGTAGTAGAGGTCGGGGTCGCGCTCGAAGGTGGTCTTCAGCGCGTCGGCGAGCTCCTCGGCGGCCTCGGGCTCGATGAGGGTGACGCCGATGTACTCACCGGTGGCGGTGGCCGGGTCCATCAGCTTGGTGATGCGCTGGACGCCCTTGCCCTCCTCGGTGATGACCTTCATCTCCTCGTCGGCGAGGTTCTTCTCTGTGTCGAGCGCGAGGATGATCTTCTGGCCCTTGCCCCGGGCGTCCAGGAGGGTCTTCTCGACGGAGACCGGGTGGACGGTGTCGCCGTTGGCGAGAATCACACCGCGCTTGATGACGTCACGGGCGCACCACAGGGAGTAGGCGTTGTTCCACTCCTCGGCCTTGTCGTTGTCGATGAGCGTGAGGGTCAGGCCGTACGTGGCCTCCAGCTCGGCCTTGCGCGCGTAGACGGCCTCCTTGCGGTAGCCGACGACGATCGCGACCTCGGTGAGTCCGACCTCTGCGAAGTTGGCGAGCGTGAGGTCGAGGACGGTCTTGTCGCCGTCGACAGGGACGAGCGCCTTGGGGAGCGTGTCCGTGTAGGGGCGCAGACGTCGTCCTGCACCGGCTGCCAGTACGAGGCCGATCATGCGAGTTCTCCTTCGTCGTGTACGGCGGGGGCCGAGGAGGACACCCAGAAGCGGATGGACTCCACGAGCACCACCAGAGCCACGGCGACCGCGAGCGCGGTCAGGGCCGTGGTGAAACCTGAGGTGTGGGTGAGTACGGCGGCGAGGACGGCCACCAGCGCGGTACGGCCCTCGTGTCCACCGATCGTCCGCGCCAGCCACTGGGGCGGCGCGCCGGTGCCTCCGCGAATGCGGTACACCGTGTCGTAGTGATGGTAGGCGACGGCCGAGACGAGCCCGAAGGCCGCCGGAACGGCGTGGGGGACGTCGCTGCGGGCCGCCAGCACGAGGATCGTGACGTACTCCGCGGCCCGGAAGAGCGGCGGCACCAGCCAGTCCAGCGCACCCGTGAGCGGGCGGGCGACGGCGAGGCCGGAGAGCAGGACGTACACCGCGGCGGCGGCGACGGTGAGCCAGCTGCCGTACGGGAGGAGGAGGGCCCCGCCGACCATCACGAGGGTGCCGAGCAGGGCGAGGGCCGGGGCCGTGAACGCGCCCCGGAGTCCGGGGGCGACCGCGGCGACGGCCTGCGCCAGGGGCCCGGAGTCGGCGAGGTCCGCGAGGGCCTGCGCGGCACGGTCGGTACGGCTGGCCCGGCGGGTCAGCGAGCGCAGCAGGCGGCCCGCCGTGGTGTAGCAGGCGGCCAGGCCGCAGCCGACGAGCAGGGCGTAGAAGACGATGCGCGGGGTGGTGAGCGCGGTGAGCACCGCGATCATGGCCCAGCGCTCACCGATCGGCAGCACGATCATCCGGCGTGCCCAGACCGTCCAGCCGACGCTGTCGAGCCTGCCGGAGAGGGCGGCGGTGGGGCTGGTGTTGGCGACCGCGTCGTGGTTGGCCTCGTTGAACGAGAAGTCCACGACATGGCGGCAGGCCTGGAGGACCATGGCGCCGAGCGCCAGGACCCAGACGTCATCGCCGCCCCGTACGGCGCCGATGGCGAGGCCCGCGTAGTACGCGTACTCCTTGGCCCGGTCGAAGGTGGCGTCCAGCCAGGCGCCCATCGTGGAGTACTGGAGCGAGTAGCGGGCGAGCTGCCCGTCGGTGCAGTCCAGCACGAAGGAGACGAGGAGCAGGAGTCCGGCGGCGATGTAGCCGCCCCGGGTGCCGGTCGCCGCGCTGCCCGCCGCGATGAGCGCGGTGATCAGCGAGGCGGTGGTGACCTGGTTCGGGGTGAGGCCCCGGCGGGCGCACCAGCGGGCGATGTAGCGGGAGTAGGGGCTGATGCAGAAGGTGGTGAAGAACCCGTCGTGAGCCTTGACCGCGCTGCGCAGCCGTACCGCCTCGTCATCGACCGCGTCGCGGGCCGTCTCGGCGACCGCCCGCTGTCCGGCGTCGGTGGGTACGGCGGCGGTGAGCGAGCCGAGTTCGGGGCGCTTGACGGCGACGCCCTCGGCGTCCAGGGCTACGGCGATGCGGCCGGGGACGGTGCGGTCCTCGGGAGCGGGGTCGGCGTCCGGTTCGACGACGGGGGCGCCCGCACCGACGGCGGCCGTGGCGCGGTGCAGCGCGCGCAGCAGGGCGCCGCGCGCCTCCGGCTGGGCGGTGAGCGCACCGGGGACGGCGGCGGCGGGGAAGCGGGGGTCGGTCAGGCCGAGCCGCAGTGCGTGCACGTGGCCCACGAAGCGGGGGTCGACGAGCGCGACGCGACGGCCCGCCGGGACAGCGGCGAGGAGGGCTGCGGCGTCACCGGCGTCGACGGCGGTCTGCACGTCGAAGCCCAGGGACCGCAGATCGTCCGCGAGCGACGATCCGGGTACCGGCGCACCGGTGAGGATGGCGGTCGACAGACGAACTCACTCCTTGGCGCTGACGGGGGACGACACACGACGGCACGGCCACGGGGCCTGCCTGCGGCATGTCGGCTGAGGCTATCGGATGAACGGAAGGCCGAGTTCACCACCCGTTCGCGCGCTGTTCGGGTGGGCCTGATCGGGCCGGGGCCGTTCGCGATCATCATCATGGATCGGTGCCCGGCCGACAAACCGCGAGCCGGCGGCCTGAAAAGGGACAGCCCTTAGGCTGACGGCCATGACATGGCTGATCACAGGCGGGGCGGGATACATCGGGGCGCACGTGGCGCGGGCCATGGTCGCGGCGGGAGAGCGGGTCGTGGTGCTCGACGACCGCTCCACGGGCGTCGTGGACCGGCTGCCGGAAGCCGTCACGCTGGTGGAGGGCTCGGCCTCCGACCGGGAGCTGCTGGACCGGGTGCTGTCCGCACACGCGGTGAGCGGTGTGGTGCATCTCGCCGCGAAGAAGCAGGTCGGCGAGTCCGTGGAGAAGCCGCTGCTGTACTACCGGGAGAACGTCGCGGGACTGGCCGTCCTGCTGGAGGCCGTGGTCGCGGCGGGCGTGCGGCGCTTCCTCTTCTCCTCCTCGGCGGCCGTCTACGGCGTACCGGATGCGGAGCTCATCACCGAGGAGACGCCCTGCCGGCCGATCAACCCGTACGGCGAGACCAAGCTCGCCGGTGAGTGGCTGGTGCGGGCGACCGGGAAGGCCCACGGGATCTCGACCGCCTGTCTGCGGTACTTCAACGTGGCGGGCGCGGCGGCTCCCGAGCTGGCGGACACCGGGGTCTTCAACATCGTTCCGATGATGTTCGAGCGGCTGACGCGCGGTGAGGCCCCGCGGATCTTCGGCGACGACTACGCGACGCCGGACGGCACCTGTGTCCGTGACTACATTCACGTCGCCGACCTGGCCGAGGCGCATCTCGCGGTCGCCCGGCGGCTCGGCGGGCGGGACGGCGACCTGACGGTGAACGTCGGCCGGGGCGAGGGTGTCTCGGTACGGGAGCTGGCCGAGGTGATCGGCGAGGTGACCGGGCTCGGCCCGAAGCCGGTGGCCGAGGCGCGCCGCCCCGGTGACGCGCCGAAGGCGGTGGCGTCGGCCGCGCGGATCACCGAGGAGCTGGGCTGGACGGCTCGGCGGAGCGTGCGCGAGATGGTGGAGTCGGCCTGGGAGGGCTGGTGCCTGCGTCACCCGGAGGCACACTCCGGGCAGCCTCGGTGAGCGGTCCGGGCACACCTCCGAACCTCCGCCCGCGATCATCCCGACGCTCTGACCTGCGGAACGTTTTCGCAGGTCAGAGCATATGACAACGGTGTTCAGTACCGTGTTGCCGGATACCCCCCACCCGTAGTTCACTGGCCACGTCGGGCGGTTCGCCCCGGCGTTGTCGTACGGACCTGGAGGGGTATCTCATGGGGGCTGGCCACGATCACGGGCATACGCACGGCGGACCGCCCCCGACGGGGACCGCCGCCGCCGCGTACCGGGGCAGGCTGCGAATCGCCCTCACCATCACGCTGAGCGTGATGGTCATGGAGATCGTCGGCGGTCTGCTGTCGAACTCGCTCGCCCTGATCGCTGACGCGGCCCATATGGCCACCGACGCCCTGGGGCTGGGGATGGCCCTGCTCGCCATCCACTTCGCCAACAAGCCGGCCGGCCCGAACCGCACCTTCGGTTTCGCCCGCGCCGAGATCCTGGCGGCACTGGCCAACTGTCTGCTGCTGCTCGGCGTCGGCGGCTTCCTGCTCTTCGAGGCGGTGGACCGCTTCATCACGCCGGCCGAGACGAAGGGCGGACTCGCCATCGCGTTCGCCGCGGTCGGCCTGGTGGCCAACATCGTCTCGCTCTCCCTGCTGGCGCGCGGGCAGCAGGAGAGCCTGAACGTGCGGGGCGCCTATCTGGAGGTGCTGGCCGACACCCTGGGTTCGCTGGCCGTGATCATCTCGGCGGGCGTCATCATGGCGACCGGCTGGCAGGCCGCCGACCCGATCGCCTCGCTGGTGATCGGCCTGATGATCGTGCCCCGGACCGTGAAGCTGCTGCGGGAGACCCTGAACGTGCTGCTGGAGGCGGCACCCAAGGGCGTGGACATGGCGGAGGTACGGGAGCACATCACGGAGCTGCCCGGGGTCATCGACGTCCACGATCTGCACGCCTGGACGATCACCTCGGGGATGCCGGTGCTCTCCGCGCATGTGGTGGTGCACCAGGAGATGCTCGACTCGATAGGGCACGAGAAGCTCCTGCACGAGCTCCAGGGCTGCCTGGGCGACCACTTCGACGTGGAGCACTGCACGTTCCAGCTGGAGCCGAGCGGCCACGCGGAGCACGAGGCCAGGCTCTGCCACTGAGACGGGGGCGGGGGCGGTGCTACGGTGAAGTCGTTGAGATGTTCGAGTCTCACGGTGGATGACATCCGGGAACAGCGGGACTCTTCGCGAAGGAAGCCCGCGAAGAACCTTTCGAGAGGAGCTGAGGTTGATGACGGTCGCGGCGACGCCTGCCAGGCGCGGCAATCGGTCCTTCCTCATCTCCCGGGTTTCCGGCTAGGTCCCTCTTCTCGGATCGGGCCGGAGCCCTCGCACTCAAGGGTTCCCACGTTGACCGACCACACGGACGACGCCTCGCGCACCGAGGCGTTCGTCACCCTGCACCACCGTCTCCCCCGGCAGAGCCCCGGCTCCGACGCCACCACGCGTCGGCTGCTCGCTCTGGCCGGTCCGCTGCCCGACCGTCCGCGCGTCCTCGACCTGGGCTGCGGTCCGGGCCGTGCCGCTCTGCTGCTCGCCGCCGAGGCGGGCGCCGAGGTGACCGCGGTCGACCTGCACCAGCCGTTCCTGGACGAGCTGCGCGAGGCGGCCGGGGCCCAGGGCCTCGACGGCCGCATCCGCACCGTCCGGGCGGACATGGGCGATCTCACCGGTCCCTCGTTCCCGGAGGGGGCCTTCGACCTGATCTGGGCCGAGGGCTCGGCGTACTGCATCGGGTTCGACACCGCCGTACGCGACTGGCAGCGGCTGCTGGCCCCGGGCGGCACGATGATGATCTCCGAATGCGTCTGGACCACGGACGCCCCGTCGGCCGGGGCGCGCGCCTTCTGGGACCGCCACGGTTCCCTGCGCCCCCTGCCGGCGACGACCGCGGCGGCCGTCGCCGCGGGCTGCACGGTCACCTCCGTGCTGGTCCAGCCCGACAGCGACTGGGACGAGTACTACGTTCCGCTCGCCGAGCGGGTCGAGAGCGCCGATCCGTCGGCTCCCGGCATGGAGTGGGCGCTCGCGGCCACCCGTGAGGAGCTGGCGGTGCGGCGCGAGCACGGCACGGAGTACGGCTACGCCGCGTACGTCCTGCGGCCCGCCGACCCCCGGTGGGTCACCCGCCCGGAGGCGGCGGGCGAGCACGAGGCTGTGCACGCGGTCAACGCGGCCGCGTTCCCGACCCCGGACGAGGCCGATCTCGTGGACGCGTTGCGTGCGGACCCCGAGGCGTGGCTGCCGGATCTCGGTTACGTCGCCGAGGCCCCGGACGGGTCCCTCGCGGCGTACGCGCTGCTGACCCGCTGCCGGGTCGGCGACGCCCCGGCGCTCGCGCTGGCCCCGGTGGCCACCTCCCCCGCGTTCCAGCGGCAGGGGGCCGGGCAGGCCGTGGTGCGGGCGGTGCTGGATGCCGCCCGGGTCCGCGGTGAGGTGCTGGTGCTGGTGCTCGGTCACCCCGATTACTACCCGCGCTTCGGATTCGTCCCGGCGTCGCGCTACGGGATCCGCGCCGGGTTCGAGGTTCCGGACGAGGCGATGATGGCGCTGGTGCTGGACGGTTCCGTCCCGGTTCCGGCGGGCATGATCCGCTATCCGGCGGCCTTCGGGGTCTGACGCCCCGTCCGTCCCGCCGCGCTCGCACGGCGCGGCGGGGCGGACATGCCCGGAGCCGAAGTACGGACAAGCGGCTTTTGTACGGCAGACTTGACCGGACTCCAGGGGCCCGGCGCACGAGGCCGGGGACCAAAGCGAAGGATGGGTATGCCGACCACACCAGCCACCGCGACGCACAGCTCGTCGAACGGCACCGCAGAAGCGATCATGCTCGAACTGGTCGACGAGAACGGCACCACCATCGGCACGGCGGAGAAGCTGGCGGCCCACCAGGCCCCCGGGCAGCTGCACCGCGCGTTCTCCGTGTTCCTCTTCGACGAGCAGGGGCGGCTGCTGCTCCAGCGCCGGGCGCTCGGCAAGTACCACTCCCCCGGTGTCTGGTCGAACACCTGCTGCGGACACCCGTATCCGGGCGAGTCCCCGTTCGCGGCCGCCGCCCGGCGTACGTACGAGGAGCTGGGCCTTTCGCCGTCGCTGCTGGCCGAGGCGGGCACCGTCCGCTACAACCACCCGGACCCCGCGTCGGGCCTGGTGGAGCAGGAGTTCAACCACCTTTTCGTGGGACTGGCGCAGGAGCAGCTGAAGCCGGACCCCGAGGAGGTCGGCGAGACGGCCTTCGTCACGGCGCCGGAGCTGGAGAAGCGGCACGCCGAGGGCCCGTTCTCGGCGTGGTTCATGACGGTGCTGGATGCGGCCCGGCCGGCGATCCGCGAGCTGACGGGGCCTTCCGCGGGCTGGTGAACGCGGCGGGCGCTCGGCGGGCGGGTCAGCCCCAGCCGGGCCGCGTACGGGCGGTCAGAGCTGCGTCTTCAACGGCAGCGCCGCCCAGATGATCTTCCCGCCGCTCGCCGTGTGCTCGACGTCGCACGTGCCGCCGGCCTCCGCGGTGACGACCTTGACCAGCAGCAGCCCCCGGCCGCCGGTCTGGGCGTAGTCGGTCTCCAGGGCGGTCGGGCGGTAGGGGTGGTTGTCCTCGACCGACACTCTGACCCAGTCGGCGGCGATGGCCACCTCGACGGCCAGCTCGGGCGAGAGCAGCGCCGCGTGTTTGACGGCGTTGGTGACGAGCTCCGAGACGATCAGCAGCAGCCCCTGGAGGATGTCGTCCTCGATCGGCACGCCCTGACGGCCGAGGAGATCGCGTACGGCGTGCCGGGCGCGGGGGACGGAGGCGTCCACGGCGGGGGCGGTGAAGCGCCACACCCCCTCGTACGACACGGGGTCGGCGGGGACACTCCCGAGGCTCTCCATCGTCCGGCACCAGCTCTCACTCGCACTGCACTGACCGTCGAGTAAAGAGTGTTGGGAACGGCTTGGTCCGCACCGTGCCACTGATCGGAAGTAGCCAGGTATCGGCGCTATTCGACCAAAGTCGCACGCCCTTGCCGGTCGGCGGACTACTTCTGTTCTTCTTCTGGTGCCTTGCTCGGCTCGTCCGGGACCGGGGCACTTTCATCCAGCCGCTCCGATACCAGGCTGACGATGCGTCGGCCGCCGATGCCGATGGCGATCAGGCCGAGCCCGTCGAAGAGCAGGGCCAGCGAGAAGAAGAAGCCCAGGACATACAGACTGCTGTGCGGCCAGTCGAACAGCACCAGCAGGCCCAGCAGCATCCCGAAGGCGCCCTGGAACAGCGTCCACCCCATCTGGGGGCCGCGCACCACGACGCTGCCGACCAGCCGGAAGACCCCGCCGGTCAGGAAGAGCAGGGCGGCGAACATGGTCAGCGCCTCGGCCGTGCCCTCGGGGTGCTTGATGACGACGACACCCGCGGCGATGTTGAGGGCCGCGACCACGACGCCCAGCCAGAAGTAGTTCGTGCCACGCGACTCGATCGCGTGCAGCAGCCCGACCAGACCGCCGACGAGCAGCAGCCAGCCGAAGAGCAGCATCGAGGTGAGGGTGGCGAAACCGGTGTAGATCAGGCCGATGATGCCCGCGATGACCAGCAGTGCGCCGAGCAGCGCGAGCCAGCCGAAACTGCGGGTGAGCTTCCTGCCCTCGGTGGTGGGTCCGTTCATCGACGGCTCCTTACGGTGCGTGTCCGCTTCGCGACCCCTTCTTGATCATAGGTTCGAACCGTACGGATAGCATCCGGCGCATGGACCGTACGGAACCCCGCCTGATCCCGTCCGTAGAGCACGGGGTCGCCACCCTGGTGATCACCCATCCCGCCAAGCGCAACGCGATGACCGCGGCGATGTGGCGGAGCCTGCCGGAGCTGCTGGAGCGGCTGGCGGCCGACCCGGCGGTCCGGGTGCTGGTGCTGACCGGGGCCGGGGACACCTTCTGCGCCGGGGCGGACATCTCCACGCTCCGGGAGAGCGCGGACGAGGCCCGGGGGCTGGCGGTGGCGGCCGAGGAGGCACTCGCCGCATTCCCCCGGCCGACGCTGGCGGCGGTGCGCGGGTACTGCGTGGGCGGCGGCAGCCAGCTCGCGGCCGCCTGCGATCTGCGGTTCGCGGAGGAGGGCGCCTCCTTCGGGATCACCCCGGCCAAGCTGGGCATCGTCTACGCCTCCTCCTCCACCCGGCGGCTGGTCTCCCTCGTCGGCCCCGCCACGGCCAAGCACCTGCTGTTCTCCGGCGAGCTGATCGGCACGGAACGGGCTCTGCGCACCGGGCTGGTCGACGAGGTGCTGCCGCCGGGCGGCCTGGACAAGCGGGTCGAGGAGTACGTACGGGTGCTGGCGTCCCGGTCTCAGCTGACGCAGGCCGCGGCGAAGGAGTTCGCCGCGGGCCGGACCGACCGGGACGCGTACTGGGCCGGTGAGGCGCGCGGCAGCGGCGACACCGGCGAGGGCGTCGCCGCGTTCCTGGAGCGGCGCGCGCCACGGTTCACCTACACCGCGAAACCCACCGGGTGAGGCGGTGCCGCGGGACGCAGGAGAGGCCGAAAGCGCGCGGCCTGCCGTCGCGGGCAGCTCCGACATCTTGACGCCTCCCCCGGGTTCCCTGGCGTACCGACCAGTCGGTAACGTGCGGGCATGACCACTCTTCCGGCTCGCGCGGGACGCCGCTGCCACAACGCCGTCAACCCGCTGCATTCGTGCATCTTCTTCTCCCCCGACCTCGGAGCGGAGCTCGGGAAGATCGGCATCGAGGACCCGAGCGCCGCCTACTTCGCGACCCGGGCCGCCGCGCTCGGCGCTGTGGGGGCGGGCACCGTCACCGCCACGTTCTACAACTTCAACCCCGCTCTCGTGGCCCGCCATGTGCCCGCCGTCTGGGAGACCGCCCCGCCCGAGCGGGTGCTCGGGGCCCGGCTCCGGGCGGCGGACTCGACGCTGCGGCGGCTGCTCGGCGAGGAGGCCGTCGCCTCCGACGAGATGGCCGAGGCGGCCCGGCTCGCCCTGCGCGCCACCGAGGCCTGCACCCCGCACGCCCGCCCGCTTTACGCCGCGCACGCGGAGCTGCCGGTGCCTGAGGAACCGCACCTGGCGTTCTGGCACGCGGCGACCCTGCTGCGCGAGCACCGCGGCGACGCCCACCTCGCGGCACTGCTCGCCGCCGGACTGGACCCCCTCGAATCGCTCGTCAGCCACACGGCGACCGGCAAGGGCATGGCGCCCCGCTGGATTCTGGCCTCCCGGGGCTGGCGCCGCAGCGACTGGGACGCGGCCTCGGACCGGCTGCGGGAGCGGGGGCTGCTCGACGGAGGCGACGACCTCGCGCTGACCGAGGCGGGCACGGCGCTGCGCGCGGAGGTCGAGGAGACGACGGACCGGATGGACACCGCCCCGTACGAGCACCTGGGCGCCGACGGCGTGGAGCGGCTCACCGAACTGGGGCGCGGATTCCTGTTCACGGCGGCCGCGGCGGGCGCCTTCCCGGCCTCGGCGACCGGCCGGGACTGACCCACGACACCCCCTGGCACGGCCCGGGACCCTCGCACACGGTGCCGGGGCCCCCGGGCGTGTTGCCCGAGGTCGCGCGACACGGCCCCCGGCCACCCGGCACAATGCAGGCCGGGGGATGCACCCCGGCAAGCAAGAACGTGCTCATCGCATCGCGAGCACGGCCAGCACAGCCAGTACGAGAAGGCGAGTCGGGAAAACCGTGACGACGTCCATCGAAGGCAGGATCGCCGAGGAGCTCGGCGTACGGGAGCGACAGGTCAGGGCGGCGGTCGAACTGCTCGACGGCGGGTCGACCGTGCCGTTCATCGCGCGCTACCGCAAGGAGGCGACCGAGTCCCTCGACGATGCGCAGCTGCGCACGCTGGAGGAGCGGCTGCGCTATCTGCGGGAGCTGGAAGACCGGCGTACGGCGATCCTCGATTCCGTACGCGAGCAGGGCAAGCTCGACGCGGCGCTGGAGGCGAGCATCCGGGCCGCCGAGACGAAGGCGCGCCTGGAGGACATCTATCTGCCGTTCAAGCCGAAGCGGCGGACGAAGGCGCAGATCGCCCGGGAGGCCGGGCTCGAACCGCTGGCGGACGGACTGCTCGGCGATCCGTCGGTCGATCCGCTCGCGGCGGCCGCCGCGTTCGTGGACGGCGAGAAGGGTGTCGCGGACGCCGGGGCCGCGCTGGACGGCGCGCGGGCGATCCTCACCGAGCGGTTCTCCGAGGACGCCGACCTCACCGGCGAACTGCGGGAACGCATGTGGACCCGGGGCCGGTTGGCGGCGAAGGTCCGCGAGGGCCAGGAGGAGGCGGGTGCGAAGTTCGCCGACTACTTCGACTTCGCTGAGCCGTTCACCGCGCTGCCCTCGCACCGGGTGCTCGCGCTGCTGCGCGGCGAGAAGGAGAACGTGCTCGATCTGGTCCTTGAGCCGGAGGAGCCGGAGGCCGCCGAGCGGCCGGGGCCCTCGGCCTACGAGAACATGATCGCCCGCCGCTTCGGGGTGGCCGACCGGGGCCGACCCGGTGACAAGTGGCTGGGCGACACGGTGCGTTGGGCGTGGCGGACCCGGATTCAGGTGCACCTCGGCATCGATCTGCGACTGCGGCTGCGCACGGCGGCGGAGGACGAGGCGGTACGGGTCTTCGCCTCGAACCTGCGCGATCTGCTGCTCGCCGCCCCCGCCGGGACGCGCGCCACGCTGGGACTCGACCCCGGATTCCGCACGGGTGTGAAGGTCGCGGTCGTCGACGCCACCGGCAAGGTGGTGGCCACCGATGTGATCCACCCGCACGTCCCCGCGAACAAGTGGGACCAGGCTCTGGCGAAGCTCGCGCACCTCGCGAAGGAGCACGCGGTCGACCTGATCGCCATCGGCAACGGCACGGCGTCCCGCGAGACGGACAAGCTGGCCGGTGAACTGATCGACAAGCACCCGGAATTGAAGCTCACCAAGGTGATGGTCTCGGAGGCGGGCGCATCGGTCTACTCCGCCTCCGCCTTCGCCTCGCAGGAACTGCCCGACATGGACGTGTCGTTGCGCGGCGCGGTCTCGATCGCGCGGCGGCTCCAGGACCCGCTGGCCGAGCTGGTGAAGATCGACCCGAAGTCGATCGGTGTCGGCCAGTACCAGCACGACCTGTCCGAGGTGAAGCTGTCGCGTTCGCTGGACGCGGTCGTCGAGGACTGCGTGAACGGCGTCGGTGTGGACGTCAACACCGCGTCCGCACCCCTGCTTTCGCGGGTTTCGGGGATCAGCTCGGGGCTTGCCGAGAACATCGTCGCGCACCGGGACACCAACGGGCCCTTCCGGTCCCGCAAGGCACTCAAGGACGTGGCACGGCTCGGCCCGAAGGCGTACGAGCAGTGTGCGGGCTTCCTGCGGATCCGGGGCGGGGACGATCCGCTGGACGGCTCCAGCGTGCACCCCGAGGCCTACCCGGTGGTGCGGCGGATGGGGAAGACGGCGGGCGGCGAGGTCGCCTCGCTGATCGGCAACACGGAGGCGCTGAGGTCGCTGCGCGCGGCGGACTTCGTGGACGACATGTTCGGCCTGCCCACCGTGACGGACATCCTCAAGGAGCTGGAGAAGCCGGGCCGCGACCCGCGACCCGCCTTCCGCACGGCGACGTTCAAGGAGGGCGTCGAGAAGCTCGGAGACCTGGAGCCCGGCATGGTGCTGGAGGGCGTCGTGACGAACGTGGCGGCGTTCGGCGCGTTCGTGGACATCGGCGTCCACCAGGACGGGCTGGTGCACGTCTCGGCGCTGTCGAAGACCTTCGTGAAGGACCCCCGCGATGTCGTGAAGCCCGGGGACATCGTGAAGGTCAAGGTCATGGACGTCGATGTGCCGCGCAAGCGGATCTCGCTGACGCTGCGGCTGGACGACGAGCCCGGCGCGGGCGGTTCCGGCGGCGGGCAGCAGGGCCGCGGCGAGCGGGGCGGCCGGCCGCCGAAGCAGCGCCAGGGTCAGGGCGGCCAGGGGGCCGGTGGCGGGCAGGGCCGTCAGGGTGGTGGCCGGGACCGGCGCGGCGGTGGCGGCGGCACGTCCCGGCAGGGCCAGGGCGCGTCGTCTCCGGCTCCGGCGAACAGCGCGATGGCGGACGCGCTGCGGCGGGCCGGGCTGGGCGACCCGAAGCAGGGCCGCGGCCAGGGACGCTGAACCTCGGCGGTTCGTGGGGCGGGCCGCGGCGTGCGGCCCGCCCGCACTTCAACCCTTACGGGGGTTGCGTGCGGCCCGCCCGTACCTCAACCGTCGCGGGCTTGCGTGCGCCCCCCGCCGTTACGGGGGGCGTGCGGCCCAGCCCCAGCGCCCCCGTAACTCGGCTCAGACTTCCTTGACCTGACCGCCCGCCACCTCGATGCGGCGCGTCGTACGGACCGCTTCCAGCATCCGGCGGTCGTGCGTGACCAGCAGCAGCGTGCCCGTGTACGTCTCCAGGGCCGCCTCCAACTGCTCGATGGCGGGCAGGTCCAGATGGTTCGTCGGCTCGTCGAGCACCAGCAGATTGACGCCCCGGCCCTGGAGCAGGGCAAGCGCGGCCCGGGTGCGTTCGCCCGGGGAGAGGCTGGTGGCGGGGCGCATCACATGGTCGGCGCGGAGGCCGAACTTGGCGAGGAGCGTGCGCACTTCGGCCGGTTCGGTGTCCGGCACGGCGGCGCAGAAAGCCTCCAGCAGCGTCTGCGCCCCGAGGAACAGCTTGCGGGCCTGGTCCACCTCGCCGACCACGACGCCCGAACCGAGCGCGGCGTGGCCGGAGTCCAGGGGCAGCCGCTCCAACAGGGCGGCGAGCAGGGTGGACTTGCCCGCGCCGTTCGCGCCGGTGATGGCGACCCGGTCCGCCCAGTCGATCTGGAGCGATGCGGGGCCGAAGGCGAAGTCGCCGCGCACCACACGGGCCTCGCGCAGGGTCGCGACGACCGATCCGGAGCGCGGGGCGGAGGCGATCTCCATCCGCAGCTCCCACTCCTTGCGCGGCTCCTCGACGACGTCGAGGCGCTCGATCATGCGCTGGGTCTGCCGGGCCTTCGCGGCCTGCTTCTCGCTGGCCTCGCTGCGGGCGTTGCGGCCGAGCTTGTCGCCGTCGGTGGCCTTGCGGCGGGCGTTCTTGACGCCCTTGTCCATCCAGGAGCGCTGCATGTGACCGCGCGCTTCGAGGGCGGCCTTCTTGTCGGCGTACTCCTCGTAGCCCTCGCGGGCGTGACGGCGGGCGGTCTCCCGCTCCTCCAGGTAGGCCGCGTAGCCACCGCCGTAGAGGTTGATCTGCTGCTGGGCGAGGTCCAGCTCCAGCACCTTGGTGACCGTGCGCATCAGGAACTCGCGGTCGTGGCTGATGACGACGGTGCCCGCTCGCAGACCGGACACGAAGCGTTCCAGGCGCTCCAGACCGTCGAGGTCGAGGTCGTTGGTGGGCTCGTCGAGCAGGAAGACGTCATAGCGGGACAGGAGCAGGGAGGCGAGGCCCGCGCGGGCCGCCTGCCCACCGGAGAGCGCGGTCATGGGCCGGTCGAGGCCGACGCTCAGGCCCAGCTCGGCGGCGACCTGCGCGGCCCGCTCCTCCAGGTCGGCGCCGCCGAGGGCGAGCCAGCGCTCCAGGGAGTCGGCGTACGCGTCGTCCGCGCCCGGAGCACCCGCGACCAGGGCCTCGGTCGCCTCGTCCATGGCGCGCTGAGCGTCGGCGACGCCGGTACGGCGGGCCAGGAACTCGGCCACCGTCTCGCCCTCGCGGCGCTCGGGCTCCTGCGGGAGGTGGCCGACGGTGGCGGTGGGCGGGGAGAGCCGCAGCTCGCCCTCCTCGGGGCGGTCGAGCCCGGCGAGCAGGCGGAGCAGGGAGGATTTACCGGCGCCGTTGACTCCGACGAGACCGATCACGTCACCGGGGGCGACGACGAGGTCGAGCCCGGCGAAGAGCGTGCGGTCGCCGTGTCCGGCGGCGAGGTCCTTGGCGACGAGGGTGGCAGTCATCAGGGTGCCGATCCTAATCGCCGTCGGTCCGTGCCTCTGGCCTCGGGTTTGCGGTTTCGGCTAGCGTCCGGGCAGCGACAGGCGCGTGCTGAGGGACAGGAGTGACCACAGTGACGGATGCGATCGTGGTGGGCGGCGGAGTCGTCGGGCTCACCACCGCTGTGACGCTGGCCGAGCGCGGCCTGCGGGTGCGCCTCTGGTCGCGTGATCCGGCCGGGGCGACGACCTCGGCCGTAGCGGGGGCGCTGTGGTGGCCGTACCGGATCGAGCCTGCGGAGCGGGTCGGCGGCTGGTCGCTGGAAACGCTGGCGGTGTACGAGGAGCTGGCCGCCGTACCGGAGGAGACCGGCGTACGGCGGATGCGGGGGCTGCACAGCGGTGAGCGGTTCGCGGCCCTGGGGACCTGGGCCGCGGAGCTGAAGGACGCTGTGGAGGTGCCCGAGGGGTTGCGGGTGACACTGCCGCTGCTGGACATGCCGGTACACCTGGCGTGGCTGGAACGGCGGCTGGTGGCGGCGGGCGGTGCGGTGGAGCGGCGGGCGGTGTCGGGGTTCGAGGAGGCGGCGGCGCTGGGCTCGGTGGTCGTGAACTGCACGGGGCTGGGGGCGCGCGAGCTGGTGCCGGACGCCGGAGTGTCACCGGTGCGCGGGCAGCTGGTCCTCGTGGAGAACCCGGGCGTCGAGGAGTGGTTCACCCGGGCGGATCCGGCGTCCGCCGCGACGACGTACTTCTTCCCGCAGCCGGGTCGGCTGGTGCTGGGCGGCACGGCCCAGGCGGACGATCCGCGCACGGAGCCTGACCCGGAGACCGCCCGGGAGATCGTGGCGCGGTGTGCCCGGGTCCGCCCGGAGATTGCCGGGGCCCGGGTGCTGGGCCACCGGGTGGGCCTGCGCCCGGTGCGGGAGGCGGGGGTCCGGATCGAGGCGGAGGCGCTGCGGGGTGGCGGCCTGCTGGTCCACAACTACGGGCACGGCGGCGCGGGTGTGACCGTGGCCTGGGGGTGCGCACGGGCGGCGGCGGACCTGGTGGGCTGAGCGGGGGCGGGTGGGGCCCCCGGGGGGGCACAGGGACCGGCACCCCGCCCGGAGCCTTGCCCCCTGCCCCCGAACCCCCGAGTGCCCCGAGCCCCCGGAGCCCGCAGCCGGTGGGCGGTCGCGGGCTCCGGGGGTGGGTTTCGGGGGTGGGTTTCGGGGGTGGGTTTCGGTGCTGTGGTCAGTCGGTGGGGCGCTGCTCCGTGACCGTGGTGCCCGAACCGCCCGACTCGTGCTTGTGGCGCTCGTCGGTGACCGTCGTGGTCCCGGGCCCGATGCGGATCTCGAAGTCGCCGTCGTACCTGGCGTGCCCCTCGATCACCGCGGACTCGACCGCCTCCACACCGAACTCCTGGCGGACGATCTGCGGGTCCTTGCGCAGGTCCCGCATCAGGGCCACGCACATGCCGGCCATCACGATGGTGAAGGGTGCGGCGACCAGGATGGTGAGGTTCTGGAGCCCCTCCAGCGCGTTCTCCTTGCCGTCCCCGATGAGCAGCATGATCGCGGCCACCGCCCCGGTCACGACACCCCAGAAGATGACCACCCACTTGCTCGGTTCCAGGACGCCCTTCTGCGAGAGCGTGCCCATGACGATCGAGGCGGCGTCCGCGCCGGAGACGAAGAAGATGCCGACGAGGATCATCACCAGGAGGCTCGTCAGGGTGGCGATCGGGTACTCATTGAGGACGCCGAACAGCTGCGCCTCCGGAGTGTCGGCACCGGTGAGCTTTCCGGCCTCGTCCAGCTTCATCGCCGAGCCGCCGAAGACGGCGAACCAGATCAGGCTGACCGTGCTGGGCACCAGGATGACACCGCCGACGAACTGACGGATCGTCCGGCCGCGGCTGATCCTGGCGATGAACATACCCACGAAGGGCGTCCAGGAGATCCACCAGGCCCAGTAGAAGACCGTCCAGCTGCCGAGCCAGTCGGCCACGTCACCACCGCCGGTCGCCTCGGTGCGTCCGGCGAGCTGGCCCAGGTCGCTCAGGTACGCGCCGAGGGAGGTGGGCACCAGGTCGAGCACGAAGATCGTGGGACCGGCGACGAAGACGAACAGGACGAGGAGCAGGGCCAGCACCATGTTGATGTTGGACAGCCACTGGATGCCCTTCTCGACGCCGGAGATCGCGGAGGCGACGAAGCCGACGGTCAGGACGGCGATGATCGCGACGAGAAGGCCGGTGCCGGCCTTCTCCAGCCAGTCCAGCTCCTGGATGCCGCTGCCGATCTGGAGCGCGCCGAGCCCCAGGGAGGCCGCCGAGCCGAACAGGGTGGCGAAGATCGCCAGGATGTCGATGACGCGGCCGAAGCCGCCGCGCGCGCGACGCTTGCCGATGAGCGGCTCGAATACCGCGCTGATCGTCTGCCGCCTGCGCATCCGGTAGGCGCTGTAGGCGATGGCGAGCCCGACCACCGCGTAGATGGCCCAGGGGTGCAGCGTCCAGTGGAAGAGCGTGGTGGCCATCGCCGTCTGCATGGCCTCGGCAGAGTCGGCGGGGTCGGTGCCCGGCGGCGGGTTGCGGAAGTGGGCGAGGGGTTCGGCCACGCCCCAGAACATCAGCCCGATGCCCATACCGGCGCTGAACATCATCGCGATCCAGGAGATGGTCCGGAACTCCGGCTCCTCGCCCTCCTGGCCCAGGCTGATCTTTCCGTAACGGCTGATGGCCAGCCACAGGGCGAAGACGACGAAGGCCGACGCGGCCAGTATGAAGGCCCAGCCACCGTTGTGGATCAGCCCGTTGAGCAGCTTGCCGGACGCTCGCTCCAGGGAGTCGGTGGCGGTGGCACCCCAGACGACGAAGGCGAGGGTGAGGACCGCCGTGACACCGAACACCACCCGGTCGGTGGTGGGATTCCTGGTACTGACCGGTTCGGGGGGAAGGTCCGCCGTGACCGACAGCCCCTCCCGCGCGTCCGCTGTCTGGTCGTCCTGGGACACAAAAGGCACCTTTCACCGAGTCTGAAAAACGCTCTCTGTAGGCAGTACCACACCTGCCATGGATCTCGAAGGATCAACAAGCAGTTCCGACTTGACCTTTTACGAGGTGATATGTCGCCCGTTGATCGAGAAGCAGCGGAATCAGGTTCCGAGCCGGCTGACGCAGGGGCACAAACACGCCATCCCCCTCCGGTCGGGCCCTGACACCGTGCAGAGCCAGCCGGTCCTTCACCCGGGCGTACTGGGCCGCGCCGAGCCGGTAGCCGCACGGTGGGTCGGCGATGGTCTCGGCGGGCTCGGCCGGGTCGTTGTCGGCGCCGCCCAGGTAGACGGGCCCCCGGTCGGCGAGTCCGGTCAGCCGCGAGAGGGCGGTGGCCGCCCGGAGCCGCGCGCGCTGCTCCTCGGTGAAGCCGAACAGACCGCCGAGCGCGGTCAGCTGGGAGTGGACCCTGCGGCGCTGGTTGAGCGCCGGATCGGCCTTCTCCGCCTCGCTCAGCGCGTCGACCCGGGACTCGATGAGCAGGCCGACGGCGTGCTTGAGGCCCGAAGCGTTGCGCAGGATGCGTTCCTGGCCGTCGCCCGCGGTCTGCTTGATCGGCTCACCGGTGGCCGGATCGGTCCAGATCCCGTAGTGGCCGCTGCTGTAGCCGTCCGCCGTCGCGGCGGTGCGGACATAGCGCTCGGAGAGGGTCCGGGCGGCGCCGTGGACCCGGTCGTCGACGTTCAGGTTCCGCGGCCAGAGGACGAACAGGTCCTTGTCGTAGTACGGCGGGGTCGCGCCGTACTCGTGCAAGTCATAGATCACGTCCGGCCGTTCGTCGCGCACGACGGCGGCGATGGCCCGCGCCTCCGCGGTCTCCAGGGCGATGTGGTCCCGGTTCACATCGACGCCGTCGGCGTTTCCCCGGGTGTTCGCGGCGCGCCCGTCGGGGTTGGCCGTGGGCAGCACCAGCACGCGCGTGCGGGACAGCAATGCGCGGGTCGCCCGGTCCTCGGCGAAGGCCAGGTCCCGGACCGTGGTCAGGCACGCCTCGCGCCCGGCGGGCTCGTCCCCGTGCTGACTGCAGATCAGCAGCACCGTGGTGGCGGTGGGACGCTCCTGACCGACGCGTACGAGGTGGAGGGAGCGGCCCTCACCGGTCGTGCCGATCCGGTCGAGGGAGACCTGGTCGCTCCCCCGGTCCACCGCCGCGAGGAAGGCCCGCTCCTCCGCATCGCCGGTCCAGCGAGCCCCGTAGCTCGTCTCGAACCCGGTGCGCGGCGGACGGGGCGAGGCCTCTGCGGGTGCGATGGCCAACGGCAGGGCCAGGGCGGCGAGCGCCGCCGCCAGGGCCGTCCGGCGTGTCACGCTCGCACCGCGGCGCGTCGGCGCGCCCCCATGCCGGGCGGGGCCCGGGACGGGCGCGAGCCACGGGTGCGGGCTGAGCATACGGAGTGCGCGAGCGGCGCGAGGGATCATCAGCGGCTGCCTCCCGGGATACGAGGGCGGGCACCGGACGCCCGCCGCCTGTCGGCGTGTGCGGACGTTACCCCGGTCAACTCCCGGGCAACAGGGGGCGATCACTGCCGTCCGTGACGACGGAACGGCGACCGTGTGACAGGGGTACCCGGAAACAGCCCGCCCAGCCGCTGCGGCTGAATAGCCTCGTCATGACATGTCGGACGATCATCTGTTCCGACGAAGTCCCAACCGCGTCCCGACTGTTTGGAGCTTGCGTGCACCGCAGATTCATCGTCCCCAGCGCACTGGCGGCCACCCTTCTGCTGGCGATCCCGGCAGCGGCCTCACCGGGCACCGTGGGCGCCCCGGGTATCGGCGACCCGTACTACCCGGCCAGCGGAAACGGTGGCTACGACGTCTCCCACTACGACCTGCGGCTGAAGTACCAGCCCACGACCGACCTGCTGGGCGTCGGAGCGGCGAAGTTCAGCCGTTCCGACGCCCCCTGGTGGCGTGCGTGGCGCGGGCCGCGCGCGCCATCGGCAGGTACCGCAGCCGCTCGGGGAGCGCGGGGACAACCGCCCGCACCACCGCGCAGAGCCGCCGCAGCCGCTTCTCCTGGACCGCCGTCCACGGCAGACCGATCGCCGCGCGGGCGTCCGGCGGCATGAGCCCGATGGTGACGAACCGCCGGAACCGAGCCAGCGGCGGCAGCAGCGTCGGCCACAGCGCGCGAAGGATCATCCTCAGCGGCCACGGGCCACGGTCCGGCGGGGGCACGGGCTGGTCAACGTCGACCAGCTCCCGCACCACGACCGTCGCCTCGATCTCCTCGGCGAGCATCTTCTCCCAGTACGGCCAGAACTCCTCGATGGTCTGGGGCATGTCCCGGTCGTGGATGCCGAGAATCCGGCCGACCCGGAGCCACTCCGCGTACAGCGCGCGCTCCTGGGCGGGGCTCATCGGCCGGATCAGATAGCGGGCCGCGTGCTGGTAGACGGGAAACCCGGTGGCGTGCACCCAGGCGTAGTTGGCGGGCGTCAGGGCGTGGTAGCGCCGGCCCCGGGTGTCGGTGCCCTGGATGGTGCGGTGCAGTCGGCGCAGCCTGCGGCCTTCCTCGGCGGCCTCCGCTCCGCCGTACACCCAGAGCTGGAGCGAGCGCAGCGAGCGTTCGCCGCGTCCCCACGGGTCCGTACGGAAGACGGAGTGCTCGTCCACGCCCGCGCCGACGGCCGGGTGGGCGACCTGGAGCGTGAGGGCGGCGGGCAGCATCAGCAGGGCGCGGATGTCGCCGGACAGGCTCCAGAGCACACCGCCCGGCGGCGGCGGCTCGGGGTCCCTCTCGTCGTACGCCCTGCTCATCCGGTGCCCCCACGGTCCCGGCGGGCCTGCCGTGTGCTGCCCGCCCCGTCCCTCCATGATCCCTCGCGGACGGGAGAGGGGGTGCGGTGGGGTCCGAGGGCGCCGACGGGCCGGTCAGTCGTGGTCGTACACCGTCACCGCCAGGCCGGCGGATATCAGGCGTCGCTCGATCAGCGGCTCGATCCTGGACCACTTGCCGCCCGCGAGGCCGCAGCCTATACGCGGCATATGGACCGAGGCCCCGAGCTCGCCCGCCCGGACGGCCACCGCGCCCAGGGCCGTGTCGATGGCCTCGTACCGCACGGGCACCCCTTTGCTGCCGGTGCGCATGCCCCGCTGGCCGATCATGTTGGCGACCCAGAGATACGCCCCCGCCTGGACGAACTGCACCGCGCCCAGGCCGAACCCGTTGCCCGCACGCTCCCGGTGCCAGCGGCGGTAGGCGGCCTCCGGCTCGGGCCAGCGGCGGGAGAGGGCGAGGACGAAGCCCTTGCCCCAGCCTCCGAGGTCGTTGCAGACGTGGACGATCAGCTTGACGCCCTTGCCCTGCGGGGCCGTGGCGTCCCCCCGTACGTAAGTGATCTCCGACATGACCTCACCGTACGGCCCGCCACTGACAACGCGGCCGGGGTGGACGCGGTCGCCCCGGTGCCGGAGACTTTCACAGTAGTGGTGAGACAGCAGGACTGTCCGATACGAGGGTTCGACTGCGGGGAGCAGAGATGGCGACGGGGACCGACGAGCCGACGCTCACGGTGGACGAGCTGGCGGCACGCGCCGGTGTCACCGTGCGCACCGTGCGCTTCTACAGCACCCGGGGCCTGCTGCCGCCCCCGGTCATCGGGCCGCGCCGGGTCGGGCACTACGGTCCCGATCACCTCTCCCGGCTCGCGCTGATCGAGGAGCTCCAGCACCAGGGGATGACCCTGGCGGCCATCGAACGGTATCTGGAGCAGCTGCCGCCCGACCTGAGCGCCCACGATCTGGCGATCCACCGGGCGCTGGTGGCGTCCTGGGCTCCGGACAAGACCGAGGACCTGTCCCGGGCCGAGCTGGAGCGGCGGGCCGGGCGGGCGCTGTCGGAGGCCGATGTGGAGCGGCTGGCGGCGATGGGGGTGCTGGTGCGGCCGCCGGAGGAGGGCGGGGCCCACCGGGTGGACCTGGGGCTGCTGCGGCTCGGGGTGGAGTTGCTGGACGTACCGATCGCTCACGAGACGATCCTCGCGGCCCGGACCGTACTGCTGGAGCACACGCGTTCCGCCGCCCAGGCGATGACCCGGCTGTTCCGGGACGAGGTCTGGAATCCCTACCGGGAGCGCGAGGGCGACCCCGAGCATGTGGCTGCGATGAAGTCGCTGTCGGCTCACATGCAACCGATCGTGGTGCAGGCGCTGGTGACGGCGTTTCAGCGGTCGTTGAAAGAGGAGCTGCGGGCCGCGTTCACCGCCGAGTGACGGTGAACGCGGCCCGCGGGCAGCTCACTCGGGCGCTCAGTCGTGGAAGGTCTCGCCCTTCTCCGCCTTCTCCACGAGCAGTGCGGGCGGCAGGAACCGGTCGCCGTAACGCTCGGCGAGTTCCCGGGCGCGGGCCACGAACCCGGGCAGGCCGCCCTCGTAGCCGTTGATGTACTGGAGCACGCCGCCGGTCCACGGCGGGAAGCCGATGCCCATGATGGAGCCGATGTTGGCGTCCGCGACGGAGACGAGGACGTTCTCCTCCAGGCAGCGGACGCTGTCCAGCGCCTCGGAGAAGAGCATCCGCTCCTTCATGTCCTCGAAGGGCACATCGGTGTCCGGCTTGGCGAAGTGCTCGCGCAGTCCGGGCCACAGGCCGACGCGCCTGCCGTCCTCGTCGTAGTCGTAGAAGCCCGCGCCGCCGCTGCGTCCGGGGCGGCCGAACTCGTCGACCATGCGGTCGATGACCGCGTCGGAGGGGTGTCCGGGCCAGGTGCCGCCCGCCTCCTCCACCGCGCGCTTGGTCTCGTCGCGGATCTTACGGGGCAGGGTCAGGGTCAACTCGTCCATCAGAGAAAGGACCTTGGCCGGGTAGCCGGACTGGGCGGCGGCCTGCTCGACGGATGCGGGCTCGACGCCCTCGCCGACCATGGCGACGCCCTCGTTGATGAACTGGCCGATGACGCGCGAGGTGAAGAAGCCGCGCGAGTCGTTGACGACGATCGGCGTCTTCTTGATCCGGCGCACCAGGTCGAAGGCGCGGGCCAGCGCCTCGTCGCCGGTCCGCTCGCCCTTGATGATCTCGACCAGCGGCATCTTGTCGACGGGCGAGAAGAAGTGCAGCCCGATGAAGTCGGCGGGGCGCGCGACGCCTTCGGCGAGGACGGTGATCGGGAGGGTGGAGGTGTTGGAGCAGAGCAGGGCATCGGGTTCGATGACGTCCTGGATCTCCTGGAACACCTTGTGCTTGAGCGCGGTGTCCTCGAAGACGGCCTCGATCACCGCGTCGCAGCCCGCGAGGTCGGCCGCGTCGCCGGTCGGGGTGATCCGGGCCAGCAGCTCGTCGCGCCTGGCCTCCGTCGTACGGCCCCGGGAGAGCGCCTTGGCGAGCAGCTTCTCGCTGTACGCCTTGCCCTTGGCGGCCGCCTCGGTGGAGACGTCCTTGAGGATGACGTCGATCCCGGCCTTGGCGCAGGAGTAGGCGATGCCCGCGCCCATCATCCCGGCGCCGAGGACGGCGACCTTGCGGACCGGGCGCTCGGGGATGTCCTTGGGGCGGTTGGCACCGGAGTTGACGGCCTGGAGGTCGAAGAAGAACGCCTGGATCATGTTCTTGGAGACCTGGCCGGTGACCAGCTCGGTGAAGTACCGGGCCTCGATGGTCAGGGCGGTCTCGAAGTCGACCTGGGAGCCCTCGACGGCCGCCGCCAGGATGTTGCGCGGCGCGGGCATGGGAGCGCCCGCCAGCTGCTTCTTCAAGTTGGCCGGAAACGCGGGCAGGTTGGCGGCGAAACGTGGGTTGGAGGGGGTGCCACCGGGGATCTTGTAGCCCTTGACGTCCCAGGGCTGCTGCGACTCGGGGTTCGCGTCGATGAAGGCACGGGCCTTCGCGAGCATCTCCTCGCGGGTGGCGGCGACTTCGTGGACGAGGCCGTTCTCCAGAGCGCGCCGCGGGGTGTACTGGGTGCCCTGGAGCAGCACCTTGAGCAGCGCGTCGGCGATGCCCATGAGGCGTACGGTGCGGGTGACGCCGCCGCCCGCCGGAAGCAGGCCGAGGGTGACCTCGGGCAGGCCGATGCGGGAGCCGGGGGCGTCGAGGGCGACGCGGTGGTGGGAGGCGAGCGCGATCTCGTAACCCCCGCCGAGGGCCGCCCCGTTGATCGCGGCGACAACGGGCTTGCCGAGGGTCTCGATGCGGCGCAGCGAGCGCTTGATGGCGGTGCCGGTGTCGAAGGCGGCCTGGGCGCTCTCGGGCCCGACCTTGATCATGTCCTTGAGGTCGCCGCCCGCGAAGAAGGTCTTCTTGGCAGAGGTGTAGATGATGCCGCGGATGGAGTCCTTCTCGGCCTCCGCCCGGTCCGCGACGGCGGCGATGGAGTCCTTGAAGGCCTGGTTCATCGTGTTGGCGGACTGGTTGGGGTCGTCGAGGACGAGCGTGACGACGCCGGTCTCGTCCTGTTCCCAGCGGATGGTGGTGCTCTCGGTCATGTCGGTTGTCTTCTCCGTAAGCAGGGGTGGCCGGGGCGGGACGGTCAGATGCGTTCGACGACGGTCGCGACGCCCATGCCGCCGCCGACGCAGAGAGTGACGAGGCCGAACCGCTGGTCGCGGCGCTCCAGTTCGTCGATGACGGTGCCGAGGATCATCGCGCCGGTCGCGCCGAGGGGGTGGCCGAGCGCGATGGCCCCGCCGTTGACGTTGACCTTGTCCAGGGAGAGGCCCATGTCCTTGACGAAGCGCAGGACGACTCCGGCGAAGGCCTCGTTGATCTCGACGAGGTCGATGTCGTCGATCGTGAGACCGGCCTTGGCGAGCGCCTTGCGCGTGGCGGGGGCGGGACCGGTGAGCATGATGGTGGGCTCGGAGCCGGAGACCGCCGCGGAGACGATGCGGGCGCGGGGGGTGAGGCCGTAGCGCTCGCCGACCTCCTTGGAGCCGATGGCGACGAGGGCGGCGCCGTCGACGATGCCGGAGGAGTTGCCGGCGTGGTGGACGTGGTCGATCTTCTCGATCCAGTGGTACTTCTGGAGCGCCACCGCGTCGAACCCGCCCATGTCACCGATGGCGGCGAAGGACGGCTTGAGACCGGCGAGGGAGTCGGCGGTGGTGCCGGGGCGCATGTGCTCGTCGTGGTCGAGGACGAGCAGGCCGTTGCGGTCCTTGACCGGGACGACGGAGCGGGCGAAGCGGCCGTCCTTCCAGGCCGCTGCGGCACGCTCCTGGGAGAGGGCGGCGTACTCGTCGACATCGCGGCGGCTGAAGCCCTCGATGGTGGCGATGAGGTCGGCGCCGATGCCCTGCGGGGCGAAGCCGGTCTCGAAGCTGGTCATCGGGTCCATCGCCCAGGCCCCGCCGTCGGAGCCCATCGGCACCCGGGACATCGACTCGACGCCACCGGCGAGGACCAGGTCCTCCCAGCCCGAACGGACCTTGGCGGCGGCGAGGTTGACGGCCTCCAGGCCCGAGGCACAGAAGCGGTTCTCCTGGACGCCGGCGACGGAGTCGGGCAGCCCGGCCGCGATGGCGGCGATGCGGGCGATGTCGGAGCCCTGGTCGCCGAGCGGGCTGACCACGCCGAGGACGATGTCGTCGATGGCGGCCGGGTCCAGGTCCGGGAAGCGGCCCTGGATCTCGTGGATGAGGCCGACGACCAGGTCGATCGGCTTGGTGCCGTGGAGGGCGCCGTTGGCCTTGCCCCGGCCGCGCGGGGTGCGGATCGCGTCGTAGACGAATGCTTCGGTACTCAAGACAGCTGCCTTTCGAGGGTGGTGGTGAAGAACGGGGGGAGCCAGGAGGGCTCGGGCGCGCGCACGAGGGTCCGAGTGTCAGGCGAGCAGCGAGCGGCCGATGATCTCCTTCATGATCTCGGTCGTTCCGCCGTAGATGGTCTGGATACGGCCGTCGGTGAACGCCTTGGCGACCCTGTACTCGCTCATGTATCCGTAGCCGCCGTGGAGTTGGAGGCAGCGGTCGGCGACGCGCTTCTGGAGTTCGGTGGCCCACCACTTGGCCATGGAGGCGTGGACGGCGTCGAGGACGCCGTCGGAGTGGTCGACGATGCACCGGTCGAGAAAGGTCCGGGTGACGGCGCACTCGGTCGCCATCTCCGCGATCTCGAAGCGGATGTGCTGGAGCTTGGAGAGCGGGCGTCCGAAGGCCTCGCGCTCCTTGACGTACTGGGTGGTGATCTCCAGCAGGTGTTCGGCCGCGGCGATCCCGGCGACCGCTATGCCCATGCGCTCCTGGGCCAGGTTGGTCATCAGATGGATGAACGCGCCGTCGCGCTCACCGAGGAGGTTCTCCTTCGGAACGCGGACGTCGTTGAAGAACAACTCGGCCGTGTCCTGGGACTTCTGGCCGATCTTGTCGAGATTGCGGCCCCGCTCGAAGCCCTCCGCGCCGCGCTCGACGACGATCAGGGAGAGGCCCTTGGCACCGCCCTCGGGGGTGGTCTTCGCGACGACGATCACCAGGTCGGCGAGGATGCCGTTGGAGATGAAGGTCTTGGAGCCGTTGAGCAGCCAGTGGTCGCCCCTGTCCTCGGCGGTGGTGCGGATGCCCTGGAGGTCGGAGCCCGCGCCCGGCTCGGTCATGGCGATGGCGGTGATGGTCTCGCCGCTGCAGAAGCCGGGGAGCCAGCGGCGCTTCTGCTCGTCGGTGGCGAGGCCGGTGAGGTAGGGGCCGATGATGTCGTTGTGCAGGCCGATCGCGAGACCTGCGGCCCCGGCGCGGGTGAACTCCTCGGCGAGGACGGCGCTGTAGCGGAAGTCGGTGGAACCGCCGCCCCCGTACTCCTCGGGGACGGCGAGGCCGAGGAGCCCGGCGCGTCCGGCCGCGAGCCAGGCGTCGCGGGAGACGATGCCGTCCCGCTCCCACTGCTCGTAGTGCGGGAGGACCTCCTTGGCCAGGAAGGCCCGGACGGTCTCGCGGAACGCGTCGTGCTCCTCGGTGAAGATCTGCCGTTGCACGGGGTCTCCTAGGGGTGTCTTGTCGGTCAGGACGGGTCGGGCCGGAGCCCGGGTACGTCCCAGTCGGCGGCGACGGCGGCCGTGTCGGCGCCGGGTTGCGCGGGCCCGCTGCGTACGGAGACGGGGGTGGCCGAGAAGCGCGGGGCGGGGGCGGGCTGGGTGAGGCCGCCGTGCTCTACGAAGGTCGCGCGGGCGGCGAGGTGCGGGTGGTGCGGGGCCTCACGGAGCGAGAGCACAGGGGCCACGCAGGCGTCGCTCCCGTCGAACGCCTCGGTCCACTCGGCCCGCGTACGGGTGCGGAAGCGGTCGGCGACGGCGGTGCGCAGTTCGTCCCAGCGGGTGAGGTCGCCCCGGTCGGGGGCGGTGTCCGCGAGGCCGAGGATTTCGGTGAACTCGGCGTAGAAGCGCTGTTCCAGGGGGCCGACGGCCATGTACTGCCCGTCGGAGGTCTCGTAGGAGCCGTAGAACGGGCAGCCGCCGTCCAGCAGGTTCGTGCCGCGCCGGTCCTGCCAGCCGCCGGCGGCCAGCATGCCGTGGATCATCGTGGCGAGGTGGGCGGCACCGTCGACGATGGCGGCGTCGACGACCTGGCCCTCGCCGTGGGCGCGGGCGTGCTGGAGGGCGGCGAGGACGCCGACGACGAGGTAGAGGGAGCCGCCCGCGTAGTCGCCGACCAGGTTGGCGGGGACGGTGGGCGGCTCGTCCGGCCTGCCGATCATGGAGAGGGTTCCGGTGAGCGCGATGTAGGAGATGTCGTGCCCGGCGCGGTCGGCGAGCGGCCCGTCCTGCCCCCAGCCGGTCATCCGACCGTAGACCAGGCGCGGGTTGCGGGCGAGACAGGCCTCCGGCCCGACGCCGAGGCGTTCGGCGACGCCGGGGCGGTAGCCCTCGACGAGGATGTCGGCGCGCTCGACGAGGTCGAGGACGCGGGCCGCTCCGCCGTCACTCTTGAGGTCGACGAGGACGGAGCGTTTGTTGCGGTTGGTGAGGTCGTAGGCGGGGTCGATGCCGAGCCCCGCGCCACCGGGCCGGTCGACGCGTACGACGTCGGCCCCGAGGTCCGCGAGCAGCATCGCCGCGAACGGTCCGGGGCCGATGCCCGCCAGCTCGACGACACGGACACCGGTCAGCGGGCCGTGCTCGATGCTTGCCATCCGTGAGCCCCCAGTGGTGTGACACAACTGATGTAACACCTGCGATGCTAAGAATGCGCCCGGCTCCGCACAACCCCTTGGCCCGAGCAAGCGCTTAGTTCTTTTCCTTCGCGATCCTCTCGCATCCGCGCCTCCCGGGCACACGCCACCACGGCACCGTCCGCTACCCTCTGCCTGCCACATCGGCACCCGTCCCCCTGCGGAGGTACTTGTGAACAGGCAGAACGACGCGACACGCCCCTTGGACGTCGTCCTTTTCGGTGCCACCGGCTTCGTGGGGACGCTCACGGCCGAGTACCTGGCGGCCCATGCCCCCTCCGGCCTCCGCTGGGCACTGGCGGGCCGCAGCCCGGCCAAGCTGGAGCGGCTGCGGGAACGGCTCACCGCGATCGATCCGGACTGCGCCGGGCTGCCACTGCTGGAGACCGACGCGGACGACGAGAAGGCGCTGGCCGAACTGGCCGCCTCCACACGGGTGGTGGCCACGACGGTGGGCCCGTACATCCGTTACGGCGAGAAGCTCGTGGCCGCCTGCGCCCAGGCCGGGACGGACTACGTGGACCTCACCGGAGAGGCGGAGTTCATCGACCGCACCTACCTCGACCAGGACGCGCGGGCCCGGGAGACCGGGGCGCGTATCGTGCACGCCTGCGGCTTCGACTCCGTCCCGCACGACCTGGGGGCGTACTTCACCGTCCGGCAGCTGCCCGAGGACGTCCCCCTGGCCGTCGACGGCTTCGTCCGCACCAACGCCGTGTTCTCCGGCGGCACGTTCGCCTCGGCGCTGACCGCGATGGGCCGGGGCACGCAGATGGCGGCCGCGGCCCGGGAACGCCGTCTGCACGAGCCGCGCGTGGTGGGCCGCCGCGTCCGCACCCCGCTGGGCACCCCGCACTTCAGCGCCGCCACCGGCGCCTGGGCGCTGCCGCTGCCGACGGTGGACCCGACGATCGTGGGCCGCTCCGCACGCGCCCTGGAGCGGTACGGCCCCGACTTCCGCTACCGCCACTTCGCCTCGGTCAAGACCCTGCCGATGGCCCTCGGCGCTCCGGTGGCCATCAGCGGCCTGGTCGCGGCCGCGCAGGTCGAGGGCGTACGGGAGTGGCTGATGGGCCGTTACGAGCCGGGCCGGGGACCGGACGAGGAGCGCCGCGAGCGGAGCTGGTTCACGATCCGCTTCGTCGGCGAGGGCGGCGGGCGACGGGTCTTCACGGAGGTCTCCGGCGGCGACCCGGGCTACGGCGAGACGGCGAAGATCCTTGCCGAGTCGGCGGTGTGCCTGGCCCTGGACGACCTGCCGGAGACCTCGGGGCAGGTCACCCCGGCCGTGGCGATGGGCGACGCGCTGCTGGAGCGACTGACGGCGGCGGGGCTGCGGTTCCGGGTGGCGGCGGTGCGGTAGGCACTGCCCGGCCGGTGTTGACGACGATCGTGATCAATACACCTGGAACCTGACGTCATACTGCCGTCGTTGCCCGAAGGGCGGGCCACCCGTGGTCCTGGAGTGGGGCGAGCACGGCGTAGTGCCACTCGCGGGCGCCGGACCGGGCCAGACCTTCGCCGATCAGCCGGTCCGACCGCACGGTCAGCTGGGACAGCAGCCTGCTCGCCCGTCGGCTCAGCCTGTCGGACGCCCGGGCTCGACCGCACCCTGAACACGCCCTGACCGGCGGCGAAGGCGCCGCGCATGGACGGCGTTCTCTCTACCGGCGCGCCGCGACGATCACCGAGCTCGTGGGAGTGGTCAGCACTTCCGTGGCGTCCAGGTCCGGGTGGGTGAGGTAGAAGAGGCGGAGTTCGTCCACCTCGCCGAGGAAGCGGGGCGGCCAGTCGGGGGACGGGGTGAAGTCGTCCAGGAGGAGCAGGCCGCCCGGGGCGAGCAGGTCGATCACCTTCTGGGAGTCGTCGCGCTTGCCGCCGCCGTCGCAGAAGAAGACATCGAACGGGGCGTGCTGTTCGAGCAGCCGCCAGTCCCCGGTGAGCACGCTGACGCGTTCGTCGTCCGCGAAGACACCGGCCGCCCGGCGGGCCAGTTCCTCGTCGCGCTCCACGGTGACCAGCCGCGCACCGGTGGCGAGGCCGCTGTGCAGCCAGGCGGTGCCCACTCCGGAGCCGGTGCCGCTCTCGGCGATCACTCCGCGGGGTTTGGCGGCGGCGGTGAGCTTGAGGAGTCTGCCCACTTCGGGGATGCAGCTCTTCGTGAACCCGGCCTCGGTTGCGATGCGTTCGGCGGCGGCCACCCTGGGGGGAACCCCACGTCCGGCCACGGTCAGATCTCCTTGAGGGTCCGGCGGCACAAGGC
The DNA here is from genome assembly GCF_031760065.1 of Streptomyces durocortorensis. Classification (NCBI taxonomy): domain Bacteria; kingdom Bacillati; phylum Actinomycetota; class Actinomycetes; order Kitasatosporales; family Streptomycetaceae; genus Streptomyces; species Streptomyces sp. C11-1. The sequence continues at coordinate 6,653,924 of NZ_CP134500.1, read as the reverse complement.
GTCCGCCCGGCGGGTGGTCTCCGGCTGACGGTAGCGGCCGGAGAGGCGCAGGATGTGGGCGCAGGCGTTGTCCAGGCTGACGCGGTGGCCGACGGAGACGAAGACGGGGTTGGTGTTCTCCTGGGTGCGCAGGGCCCGGCCCACCACCTCCTCGCCGTCCACCAGCGGGGAGGAATCGCCGCGCCGGGGGCCCGGGGCCTCGTAGGTGAAGGTGAACGGGTTCTTGCCGACGCCGATCACCGGCAGTCCGGTGAGCACGCCCAGGTGGCTGGCGAGCCCGAAGCGGCGGGGGTGGGCCAGTCCGTAACCGTCGCAGACGACGAGGCCGGGGCCCTCGCTCAGCCCGTCCAGGGCCTCCAGCACCGTGGGGATCTCCCGGAAGGCCAGCAGCCCGGGGACGTACGGGAAGGTGACCCGGCCGACCGCGGTGGCCTCGTCGACCGTCTCCAGCGTCGCGGCGTCCAGCACGACGGCCGCCGCGACGACGACGTCCTTCTCATCGTCGTAGGCCACGTCCACGCCGGTGACCAGCCCCGTTCCGGGCTCCGGACCCGGCTCGTCCAGGATCACCCGGTCGCGCAGCCGGTCCTGGATCGCCCGGCCCTCGGCTTCGTCGGCGGGGGTCTCATGGGCGGGGGTGGGGGAGGTCGTCATATGCGGCAGCTTATGCGGTGGCGGGCGGGCGTCCGATACGCGGTTCCCGGCGGGCCGGGAACCGTCCCTCGGCCGTCCCGTAGCCTGACGATCATGTTCGTACTCGAATTGACCTACACGGCTCCGGTCGAGCGCGCCGACGCGCTGATGGAGGAGCACATCGCCTGGCTCGACGAGCAGTACGCGGCGGGCGTCTTCATCGCCTCGGGCCGCAAGCACCCCCGGGACGGCGGGGTGATCCTGGCCGTGGGCGACGACCGGGCGGCGATCGAGAGGATCGCGTCGGCCGACCCCTTCGCCGCGCACGGCGTGTGCGCGTACCGGATCACCGAGTTCATCGCGACGAAGACGGCTCCCGAGCTGGCTCATTACCGGCAGTAGGCCGACAGGAGCGCCGACCCGCTCAGGGCCTGCCGGAGGGTGCCGGTTCAGGTCCGGCTCCGTCCCCGGCCCGCCTCGCGTCGTGGGCCAGCAGCGCCAGCTGGATGCGGTTGTCGAGCTCCAGTCTGGCCAGGGCGCTGGACACCGTGGCCTTGACCGTGCCGACGGAGAGGAACAGCCGCTCGGCGATCTCCGCATTCGAGAGGCCCTGGGCCACGGCGTCCGCGGTCTCACGCTCGCGCGGGGACAGCAGAGCGAGCCGCCGGGCCGCCTCGGCCGTCCGTACGTCGGCCCCGCCCCCGGCCGCCGCGTGGTCGATCAGGGCGCGGGCGGCGGAGGGGGAGAGGACAGGTTCGCCGCGGGCCGCGCGGTAGACAGCCTCGACGATCTCCTCGGGGTCGGTGTGCTTGAGGAGATAGCCGGCGGCGCCCGCCCGCATCGCCCGGACCACCAGCCCGTCGGAGTCGAACGTGGTCAGGACGATGACGCGCGGCCCGGGGCCGGGCGGCGCGTCCGGATCGGTGCCGGGGCCTTCGTCCGGTGCGCTCCCGCTGCCGTCGGGCCCTCCGCGCGCGGCCGGCCCCGCCCCCACCGCCGCCGTGAGCTCCTGTGTCGCCGCGATCCCGTCCATCACGGGCATCCGGATGTCCATCAGCACCACGTCCGGCGCGCTGTCCCGCACCGCCCCGGCCACCGCCGCGCCGTCCGCCACCTCGGCGACGACCTCCACTCCGGCCGCCCCGCGCAGCATCAGCCGCAGCCCGGCGCGGACCAGGGCGTCGTCGTCGGCCAGCAGCACCCGAATCATCCGGCTCCCTCGGTGTCATGACGTCGCCATGACGTCGCCATGACTCTCGTTCCACGACCGGCTGTCACGCCGCAGGCCACGGGGCAGGACCACGGTAGCCGGGCCAGCAGCGTGAACACACCGTCCCGGCTGCCGTGTTCAAGGGTCCCGCCGTCCAGCTCCACCCGCTCCCGGAGCCCGGTCAGCCCGGCCCCCGCCCCGGGGATCTCCGCGGCGGTGACCCCGACCGGCAGCGGGCTGGCGACCTCCACGGTCAGTCCGGAGCCCGGGGCTCCGGCGACCCGTACCGTCACCCGGGCGCCCGGGACGTGCTTGCGGGCGTTGGTCAGGCCCTCCTGGATCAGGCGGTACGCGGTGCGCTGGACCTGGGGCCGGGGGAAGGGCGCCCCCTGCCGTACCGCCTCCGTCGCGTCGCCCTCAGTGCGCATGTCGACCTGCTGGCCCGCCGCCCGCGCCTCGTCGAGCAGCCGCGCGATGTCGCCCATCCTCGGCTGCGGGGCCGCCGCGCCGCCGGTTCCCCCGCCGCTCCCCCGGGAGCCGTGCTCGCCCCGTTCGCCGACCCCCTCCTCGGAGTCCGAGCGGAGCACGTACAGCACGTCGCGCAGCTCCTCCAGCGCCTGGTACGCGTTGTCCCTGATGACCTGCGCGGTCTCCGCCATCTCGGTGTCGCTGAGCGCCGGGCCCCGGCCGGCCCGTGCCTGTCTCGTGCGGTAGACCAGCGCCCCTGCGTGCACGGACAGCAGGGAGATCCGGTGGGCCAGGACATCGTGCATCTCCCGGGCGATGGCGGTCCGTTCGGCGCGGCGGCTGTCGGCGAGCCGGCGGGCGTGCTCCGCCCGTTCCCGGTGTGCGTCCCCGTGCAGCTTCAGCACCAGAAGGCGGCGGGCGCGCAGGGCGCTGCCCCAGGAGAAGAAGATCAGGTGGTAGGCGAGGATGAAGGCCGCGACCGTCCACCCGCCCTCGTACGGAACGCTGTAGAGGAGGACGTACGGGGCCGACCCCACGAGGTACAGCGCCAGGATCGGCAGGGCGCGCTGCCAGGGCACACGCAGGCCGAGATTGAGCAGGATCACCATGCCCGCGCCCACGGAGGTGTTGGCGAGCGCGAGGGCGGGGACCCCCACCAGGGCGACGGCCACCGGGTAGCGCCGCCGCCACCAGAGGGCGAGGCAGACGAGAGCGCCGAGCGGGGCGTCCAGCGCCCGGAGCCAGGTCGGCAGGTGCTCGTAGTGGGCGATGCCACGGAGGATCACGAGCCCGCACAGGACCGCCCAGCCGAAGGCCAGGCAGTCGACCGCCCAGTCTCGCGGAGTGCGGCGTGCCGGGCCGGTCCCCGGCGGGGGCACCCGGCCCGCCGCCGCCAGTTCACCGGGCAGCAGCGACCGGGGTACGGGGGGCCGGGTGGTGGGCTCGTTCACCCTCCGAGCCTAAGGGCGCCGCCTGTCGGCCCACCCTGGGCGGCGCGATATGTGGCCGGTCGGCCAGACGTCCTGGCCGACCGGCCGATGGCCGGGGCTGGGGCTGGGGGTCAGGCTGGGGGCATGGGAGAAACGACTGCCGACGTCCTCGGCCCCGGCTTCGAACTGGCCGGTCTGACCAAGCGTTTCAACGGGAGCACGGCGGCCGACGCGGTGACGCTCGCCGTGCCGCGCGGCTGCCTGATGGGGCTCGTCGGACCGAACGGCGCGGGCAAGACCACCTCGCTTTCCATGGCGGTCGGACTGCTGCGCCCCGACGCCGGGACGGCGCGGGTTCTCGGCGTCGACGTGTGGGAGCGGCCCGAGGAAGCGAAGCGGCTGCTGGGGGTGCTGCCCGACGGTCTCGCCCTGCCCGAACGGCTGACCGGCGGCGAACTGCTCACCTACTGGGGGCAACTGCGGGGGCTCGACCGGGAGGTCGTGCGCACCCGGACCGTCGAACTGCTGCGGGTGCTGGAGCTGGAGGAGACGGAGGAGTCCGGCACGCTGGTCATCGAGTACTCCACGGGGATGCGGAAGAAGATCGGTCTGGCCACCGCGTTGCTGCACGCGCCGAAGGTGCTGGTGCTCGACGAGCCCTACGAGGCCGTCGACCCGGTGTCGGCGCGGGTGCTGACCGGGATTCTGCGGAGGTTCGCCGCGGCCGGCGGTTCCGTGATCATCTCCAGCCATGTGATGCCGCTGGTGGAGCAGGTCTGCGAGCGCGTCGCGGTGATCGCGGACGGCCGGGTGCGGGCGGACGGCACGCTGGCGGAGGTGAGCGGCGCGGGGACCCTGGAGGACGCCTTCGTGGCGCTGGTCGGACAGCGCGAGATCGCCGAGGGGGAGCTGGCATGGCTGGATTCCTGACCGGAGCCCGCGAGAGTACGCCGACCGGTTTCCGCTCCACCGTGGAGCCGCTGGTACGGCTGAAGTTCACGATCCTGCGGCACTCGTCCAGCGGGGTGCGGCTGAGCCGGGTGCTGTTCTGGCCCGCGGCCGTCGTCGCCACCTGGGGCGCGGTCCTGCTCGCCGACGGGGCGGACGTCCGGCACGACGTGCTGCTGCTGGTCCTCGCGATCTGGGGAGTGGGCTGGATGCTCGGTCCGGTGCTGGCGTCGGGGGCCGGGGTGCTTCGGCCCGCGTTCTTCTCGCTACTGCCGGTCGGGCGACGGCGGCTGGGCCTGGCGCTGCTGGCCGCGGCCTGTGTCGGATACGGCCCCGCGGTGACCGTGCTGTCGCTCGCCGCCCCGGCCGTGCACGCCGTCGACCTGGGCGGGGTCGCCGCGCTGCCGGTCGCCCTGCTCGCCGTACCGCCGCTGCTGGTGTTCGTGGTGGCGCTGTCCCGGACGGTGTACGCCCTGATGGGCTCGGCCATGGGGTCCCGGCTGGGGGTGACGATGTCGGCCGTGCAGTACGGGCTGCTCATCGCGGGCCTGTTCACCGGGTGGCTGGCCATCTCCAGCACACAGCAGGGCGTGGCGGCGGTCGTACGCGAAGGACTGCCGGGCGAGCGGGCGGCGCGCGTCCTGGAGGTCTTCCCGACCTCATGGCCGGTTCTCGCCGTCGAGGCGGCGGCGGACGGCCGGTGGGCGGTCGCCTTCGGGTGGCTGCTGGGACTGGCGGTGGCCGCCGCCGCGATGGCGGGGGTGTGCACGCTGGTCCTGACCCCCCGCACCCCGGTACGCGCCCCGCGGCGGCGGTTCCGGCCACTGGGCAGCCGGGTGCTGACGGGTCGGCCGGTTCTGCCGACGACCCCGACGGGGGCGGTCGTCGGCAAGGAGCTGCGGCAGTGGTGGCGCGACCCCTGGCGCTCGCTGGAGCTCCAGTGCGGTGCGTGGACCGGCCTGTTCATCGGGGTGATCGGGCTGATCTCCGGGGTGCCGCAGCTCCTGCCGTTCGTCGGGCTCGCGGTGGCGCTGATGGCCGCGCTGACCGCGTGCAACCTGCTGGGGCAGGACGGAACGGCCGTCTGGCTGACGGTGGTCGGGGCGGACCGCGGAACGGTACGCGCGGACATCCGGGGCCGTCAGGCGGCACTGCTGCTGCTCTTCGGCCCGGTGTCGTTCGTCCTGACCGCGGCCTTCACGCTGATCTCGGGGCAGCATCAGTTCTGGGCGCTGGCGCTGGCTCTGCTCCCGGCGGTGCTGGGAAGCGCGGTGGGGGTGGCGGTGCTGCTGTCGGTCGTCGCGGCCACGCCGGGCGTCGACCCCAAGTACCGGGTCGGGCCGAACGACGCCGGGGACGTCTCGTACCAGATCTGGTTCGGCCTGTACGGGACGCTGCTGCCGGTGCTGCCGACAGCCGCCCTGGCCGTGCCCGCCCTGGTGGGCGGCCAGACGGTCCTGGCGTGGGCGGCGGTCCCCCTCGGCCTGCTGAACGGCGCGGCCGTCGCGTGGCTGCTCGGCCGTCTCGCGTACCGGCGGCTGGACGCCCGGCTGCCGGAGACGTTCGTGCGGCTCCGGTACGGCAGGTCCATCGCCTCCCAGCAGCAGCCCGCGGGCAACGGGTTGCTGGACCGGATGGAGCGCGGGGCGGTCAAGGGCAACCAGGAGCGGAAGCCGGTCGGTACGTAGGGGGCACAAGGCCCGCAGGCGGTGGACTCCCGCCCAGCGGGCCTCCGCGATGTCCTAGAAGCCCAGCCGGGCCACCCGCCCCTTCTCGCCCGACGCCCAGCAGCCCAGGTCGGGCGCGCAGTCGACCGTGTCGTACGAACCGGTGTCGACGGTGCGCCAGGTGCGCCCCGCGTCCAGCGTGAGGTCGGTGCCGGTCGGGCCGACGGCGAGGGCGGCGGAGCGGGTGTACGGCAGCCAGGTGACGCCGGAGCGGTAGGCGGGCGGCGGGGCGGCGGACTGCCGCCAGGTGCGGCCGCCGTCGCCGGTGACGGCCGCGGCCCGCGGGGACGCCTGGTCGGGGCGGTAGTCCCCGCCCACCGCGATGCCGTGCGCCCGGTCGCGGAAGGCGACGGCGAAGACGCCGCGGGCCGGGTCGCCCGCCGGGAGGGTCGACGCGCTCGCCGTCCAGGTCCGGCCCCGGTCGCGGGAGTGCAGCACCCGCGCGGTCGCCGCTCCCCCGGTGGTCAGCCAGACGTCCTTGGCGCCGGAGCTGGCCAGGCACTGGCCGCTCGCGGCGAAACCGGCTTCGCCCGGCAGGGCGTCGGGCATCCCCGCATCGGGCAGGACCCGCCAGGAGCGGCCGCCGTCCGCCGTGGACAGGACCCGGAACTTCCCGTCCACCGGGTCGCCCGCGACGAGGCCGTGGCGGCTGTCGAAGAAGGTCAGGCAGTTGTAGAAGGCGCGGGGCTCGGTGTTGCGGAAGGACTCCGTCCAGGTGGCGCCCCCGTCGTCGGTGCGCAGGACCCTGGAGGCCTCGCCCTCGCCGATGGCCAGGGCGACGGCCCTGCGGGCGTCGAACGCCTCGATGTCCCGGAACTCCAACTCCCCCGCCCCCGGCGGCGATACGTCGCGCCAGTGCCGTCCGCCGTCGCCGGTGCGCAGGATCGTGCCCTGTGATCCGGCGACCCAGGCGGTGGAGCGGCTGACCGCGGCGAGCCCGCGGAAGCGGGCCTCGGTGCCGGTGGCGGTGAGCTTCCAGCCGGGCAGTGATCCGGTGGTCGCGGCCGCCTCCCCCCGTACGGTTGCCCCGGCCGGTGCCGCGTGTGCGCCCGGTGCGACCAGCGCGGCGGCCAGTGCGACGCCGCCGGTCACCAGTGCCATCAGCCGTCTCGTGTTCCCCATGGCCTTCATGGCGCTGGAAGCTAGCCCACGGGCCCGGGCCCGTCCAGGGTGCGTCGCCGTGCAGCGGGCAGGAGTGCGGGGGTGCGGAGGGCCGACGCGCTGGGGCCGGGCGGGCCGGTGGGCGCGGCGGTGGCCGGTGACGCAGCTCACGCCGCACGCCGGTGCACGGATCGTGGAGTTCCGTCGTCTACTCCAGTGCCGGGAAGCGTTCACCCAGCAGCAAGAGGGAGCAGGTCTTGTCCAGCGTTATCGAGCAGTCCGTGCAGGCCCGCATGGTCGCGTCCGCGCCGCGGATGGAGACCCTGCCCGCCACTCTGCAGTACGACCGCCAGTACCCCTTCGCCGTACGCATGGCGTTCCCGGCCCCGGCGACCCTGGAGGGCACCGAGGTGTCCTGGGAGTTCTCCCGCGAGCTGCTGACCACCGGGGTCGACTCCCCCGCCGGTGAGGGTGATGTACGGGTGCGGCCGTTCGGCTACGAGCGGACGGTGCTGGAGTTCCACGCCCCTGAGGGCATCGCGATGGTGCATGTGCGCACCGACGAACTGCGGCGCTTCCTGCTGCGGGCCCAGGAGCTGGTGCCGGTGGGCGAGGAACACCGTTACCTGGAGCTGGACCGGGGTCTGGCCGACCTGCTGGGCGGCTCCTGCTGACGCCCTCCGTGCCGGACCGGCCGTAAATCCGGTTGCCGGGCCCGCGCCCCGGCCCTACCTTCGAGATGTCCCTGGTGTCGTCGATCGGAGTAGGACGTTGCTGATCTGAGGTCCTGTGCACACCGTGCAGCGCCCGCCGCGCCTCGCCGTGGCCCGGAGCGCCCGTGTGCGATCTCAGCTTCTCCAGCCTTCCTTCACCCCTTCCTCGACGTACCCGGGAGCTCCGCATGCCTGCGACCGATACCCACATCAGCTGTACCTCCCTCTCCTTCTCCTGGCCGGACGGCACCGAGGTCTTCCGGGACTTCGACCTGGCCGTCGGTCCCGGCCGCACGGGGCTGATCGGGCTCAACGGCTGCGGCAAGTCCACCCTGTTGCGGCTCATCGCGGGTGAACTCGCCCCGCTCGACGGCCGGATCACCACCCGGGGCGGGCTCGGCCATCTGCCGCAGTCGGTGACGTCGGACACCGCCCTGCGGGTCGATCAGGTGCTCGGCATCGCGCAGCGGCGGGCGGCACTGGACGCCGTGGAGTCGGGCGATGCCCGCGAGGAGCACTTCGCGGTGATCGGTGACGACTGGGACGTGGAGGAGCGGGCCCGGGCCACGCTGGACGGGCTCGGCCTGGGGTCCGTCGGGCTGGACCGCACCATCGGCGAGCTGTCCGGCGGCGAGTGCGTCCTGCTGAGGCTGGCCGCGCTGCTGCTGGCCCGCCCCGGGGTGCTGCTGCTCGACGAGCCGACGAACAACCTGGACGCGTACGCCCGGCGGCGGCTGTACGACGCGGTCGACGCCTGGACCGGTGCGCTGCTCGTGGTCAGCCACGACCGGGAACTGCTGGAGCGGGTCGACCGGATCGCCGACCTTCGTGAGGGGGTGGTGACCTGGTACGGCGGGAACCTCTCGGCGTACGAGGCGGCGCTCGCCGTCGAGCAGGAGGCCGCGCAGCGCACGGTGCGGGCCGCCGAGTCGGACGTCCAGCGCCAGAAGCGTGAACTGGCCGAAGCTCACATGAAGTTGGCCCGCCGCAGACGCTACGGCCAGAAGATGTGGGACACCAAGCGGGAGCCCAAGGTGGTGATGGGGCAGCGCAAGCGGTCCGCCCAGGAGTCGGCGGGCAAGCACCGCATCCTGCACACCGAACGCCTCGCGGCGGCCCGGGAGCGGCTCGACGAGGCGGAGCTCGCGGTACGGGAGGACGAGGAGATCCGGGTCGAGCTGCCGCGGACCCGGGTGCACCCGGGCAGCGAGGTGCTGCTGCTGCGGGAGCCGGCGCCGCCCTACGGTCCGCCGCTGCGGGGCGAGTTGACGGTGCGGGGACCCGAGCGGATCGCACTGACCGGGCGCAACGGCGCGGGCAAGACGGCGCTGCTCCGGACGATCGCGGGTGAGCTGGCGCCGCTGTCCGGCGAGGCGAGCGCACTCGTCGAGACGGGGTTCCTCCCGCAGCGGCTGGATGTCCTGGATGACGCGGTGTCGGTGGCACGCAACGTGGCGCGGGCGGCCCCGGGCAGCACCGAGAACGCGGTCCGGGCGCGGCTGGCGCGGTTCCTGTTCAAGGGGGCGGCGGCGGACCGCCCGGCGGGGACGCTGTCGGGCGGGGAGCGCTTCCGGGCGACGCTGGCGACGCTGCTGCTGGCCGATCCGGCGCCCCGGCTGCTGCTGCTCGACGAGCCGACGAACAGCCTGGACCTGGCGAGCGTACGGCGGCTGACCGAGGCGCTGGGGGCGTACGAGGGGGCGCTGATCGTGGCGAGCCACGATGTGCCGTTCCTGGAGTCGATCGGGATCACCCGCTGGCTGCGGCTGGACGGTGAGCTGCGGGACACCACGCCGGAGGAGGTGCGGGCGGGCCGACCGGTGAGCGGCCACGGGCGGTGAGCGGCCACGGGTGATTCGCGGGAAGAGGGCGGGGAAAGGCGACAGAAGCTGTCGGGTATCCCGCCTAGCGTCGAGTGCATGGATCACATCACCGACCGCTCCCTCACTCTCACCGGAGCGCACGAGAACAATCTGCGCGATGTCTCCCTCACCCTGCCCAAGGGCCGGATCACCGTCTTCACGGGGGTGTCCGGCTCGGGGAAGTCCTCGGTCGTCTTCGACACGATCGCCGTGGAGTCCCGGCGGCAGCTGAACGAGACCTTCACCTCGTTCCTGCGCAACCGGCTGCCGAAGTACGAGCGGCCACGGGCGGAGTCCATGGAGAATCTGTCCGTGGCCGTCGTCATCGACCAGAAGCCGTTGGGCGGCAACGTCCGCTCGACCGTGGGCACGGCGACGGACGTCTGGTCGGTGCTCCGGGTGCTGTTCTCCCGGTACGGCACCCCGAGCGCGGGCGGGGCGACCGCGTACTCCTTCAACGACCCGGCGGGGATGTGCCCGGAGTGCGACGGGGTGGGGCATGTGGTCCGGCTCGATCTGGACCGGGCGGTGGACTGGTCGAAGTCGCTGAACGAAGGGGCGCTGCTGCTGCCCGGACTCGGGGTCGGCAGCTGGGAGTGGAACCTGTACGGCGGGTCCGGGCGGTTCGACAACGACCTGCCGCTGCGGGAGTTCGGTGAGGAGGAACGGCAACTCCTGCTGTACGGCTCCGGGTTCACCGTGCGGGTCGATACGCGGACGGCTTCGGCGGAGATGCGGTTCGAGGGGGTGGTGACGCGGTTCGAGCGGCTCTACCTCAAGCGGGACACGGCATCGCTGTCGGAGAAGCGGCGTGCGGCGGCCGACCGGTTCACCGTCGAGCGGGTCTGCGGCTCCTGCGGCGGGGCGCGACTGAACACGGCGGCACTCGCCACCCGTGTCGACGGGCTCTCGCCGGCCGACTACGCGCGGATGGAGGTCTCCGATCTCGTCGGCGTGCTGGCGCGGATCGACGATCCGGTGGGCGGTCCGATCGCGGCGACGGCCCGCGAGCGGCTGGAGCGGCTCGTGGGGATCGGGCTCGGCTATCTCAGTCTGGACCGGGAGACGAGCACGCTCTCGGGCGGCGAGGGGCAGCGGCTCAAGATGGTGCGCCACCTGGGGAGTTCGCTGACGGGGCTGACCTTCGTCCTCGACGAGCCGAGCGTCGGGCTGCACCCCCGGGACGTCGGGCGGCTCGGTGATCTGCTGGTGCGGCTGCGCGACAAGGGCAACACGGTGCTGGTCGTCGAGCACGACCCGGATGTGATGGCGCTCGCGGACCACATCGTCGACATGGGCCCGCGAGCGGGTTCGGAGGGCGGGCACGTCGTCTTCGAGGGGCCGTTCGACCGGCTGCGCGAGTCGGACACGCTGACCGGCCGGTCCCTGCGCCGACGGATGCCGCTCAAAGGCGAGTTCCGCTCGCCCACCGGGCAACTCCCGGTCCGTGGAGCCGATCTGCACAACCTCAAGGGGCTGGACGTGTCGTTCCCGGCCGGGGTGCTGACCGTGGTGACCGGGGTGGCGGGTTCGGGCAAGTCGACGCTGGTGTCGGAGGTGTTCACGGCGGCCCACCCCGAGACGGTGGTCGTCGACCAGAGCGCGATCACCGCCTCGTCCCGCTCGACCCCCGCCTCGTACATCGGCGCACTGGACGCCATCCGCAAGGTCTTCGCCCGGGAGAACGGCGTCGACGCCGGGCTGTTCAGCTTCAACTCCGCCGGAGCCTGCCCGGGCTGCTCGGGGCGCGGGGAGATCTCCACCGACCTGGCGTTCATGGACCCGGTCACCACGACCTGCCGGGAGTGCGAGGGCCGCCGGTTCCACGACGACGTGCTGAAGTACCGGGTCGGCGGCCGGTCCATCGTCGATGTGCTGAAGATGACGGCGGCCCAGGCGGTCGGCGTGTTCGAGGACCGCGCGCTGCTGCGGAGACTGCGGACGCTCGACGAGGTCGGCCTCACCTACCTGACCCTCGGCCAGCCGCTGAGCACACTCTCCGGCGGCGAGCGCCAGCGGATCAAGCTCGCCACCCAGCTGCACCGCACCTCCAGCGTGTACGTCCTGGACGAGCCGACGACCGGGCTGCACCTGGCCGACACGGAGGCACTGGTGGATCTGCTGGACCGCCTGGTCGACGCGGGGAACACGGTGGTGTGCGTGGAGCACAGCCTGGAGGTGGTGAAGCGGGCGGACTGGGTGATCGATCTCGGTCCGGACGGCGGGAAGAGGGGCGGCGAGCTGGTCTTCGAGGGCACGCCGAGGGGGCTGCTGGCGGACCGCACCTCGGTTACCGCCGAGTATCTCCGCCGGGATCTGGGGCTGTCCGCAGAGCCCCACTGACCTGCGAGGGCCGCCACACCACCACCACGAGCTGGGCACATGACGGTACGTAGTCGGCCGCCAGCGGGTACGGGCTTGGCTTTGCCCTTACGGTCGCCTTAACCTACGGTCTCGTAACCTACGAAGCCGTAGGTAATTCTCCCGTCCCCAGGAGCTCCCCGTGACGATCACCTCTCCCCACCTCGGCAGTTCGAAGGCGTGGACCGACGCCCAACTGCTGTACGCGCTGGAAGAGGTGGTGGAGCAGGAACTGAACCGCCATCTCAAGGTCGCCAAGGACTGGATGCCGCACGAGTACGTCCCGTTCTCCGACGGACGCAACTTCCCCGGCGTCTTCGAGGACGGCGAGGCCTGGGCGCCGGACCAGTCCAAGGTCACGGACATCGGCAAGATCGCCCTCGTGGTGAACCTCCTCACCGAGGACAACCTCCCCAGCTACCACCACGAGATCGCCTCGCTCTTCGGCCGCGACGGCGCCTGGGGCACCTGGGTGCACCGCTGGACCGCCGAGGAGGGGCGCCACGGCATCGTGATGCGCGACTACCTGCTCACCTCGCGCGCCGTGGACCCGGACAAGCTGGAGCAGTTCCGCATGGCGCACATGGCGGAGGGCTTCGAGTCGGACAACCGGCACTCGATGCTGCACTCCGTCGCGTACGTAGCCTTCCAGGAGCTGGCCACCCGCGTCTCGCACCGCAACACCGGCCACCAGTCCGGCGACCCGGTGTGCGACCGGATGCTGGCCCGGATCGCGACCGACGAGAACCTCCACATGGTCTTCTACCGCAACCTCCTGCGCTCCGCCTTCGAACTGGCCCCGGACCTCACCATGCAGGCCGTGCGCGACGTCGTCGTCAACTTCCGGATGCCCGGCCACGGCATGCCCGGATTCGAGCGGGCCGCCGCGCAGATGGCGATCGGCGAGATCTACAACATGCGCATCCACCACGACGACGTGATCCAGCCGGTGCTTCGCTACCTGAAGGTCATGGAGATCGACGGGCTCGGCCCGGAGGGCATGCAGGCGCAGGAGGAGCTCGGCCTGTACATGGGCGGTCTCGACAGCGAGGCCGCGAAGTTCGACGAGAGGCTCGCCGCCCGCAAGGCCCGGATGGTGGCGCGCGGCCGCGCCTGATCCGGGCCCTGGTCCGGCGGCCGGTCCGGCCCTCGCTACTCCTGGGCGGTGACCTCCGCGTACGCCACATCGCGCACATCACCCGAGGGGTGCTGGCGGAGCATCCGCAGCTGGGTGCGCCAGGGGCCGGTCCACCCGGTTCGCCGGCCGCCCGCCACGGTCAGCTCGGCGGCGAACAGGCCCTCGGCCGGGTCCCCCGTCCCCGCCAGCCGTGCGACGACGACCAGCAGCGTGTCCGGGTCGCCGGTCTCCGTCCCCGGGCGACCGGCGATCCCGAGGGGGTGCCCTGCCGGCGGGCCCGGCGTGATCGGCAAGACACCCCCCGGGCCCGCGACCCGGCGGCCGACGGTGAGCGCGGTCCTGGCGGCGAGCGCCGGGCGGCCGGTGTGCAGGGCGGCCAGCCGGACCAGGTAGGTGTGCAGCGTGTCCGGGTCCGCCTCCAGGTCCAGTGAGCGCGCGAGCAGCGACACGGCGTCCGGCACCAGGTCGCGGTGGGCGGCCAGGGTCCGGCCCGCCTCACCGAGCACCGCCGCACCCTGCCGGTCGTGCGTGCCCGTCCGCCGCGCCAGCGCCCCGGTCAGATGGCCGAGCCGCTGCCGGGCGGGCCGGTCGCGCTCCGCTCCCGCGTCGTCCGCCGTCTCCCCGGTGGCCAGCCGCCCCAGCGCGCGGTTCAGGGCCACGGCCGCCTCCGGGGTGGTCAGGGCGGCCTCCACGAGGGCGTCGGCGGCCGAGCGCCACCGGCCGCGCCGGTCCAGCTCGGTGACCGTGTCCATCAGCACCGCCGCGGCGTGCGGGGCCCAGGGCAGCCAGGGCACCAGCGCCCCGTGGGCCAGGGCGGCCAGGGCGTCGTCCTCCGCGTCGCACACCTGCTGGACCAGCCGGGCGTAACGCGGCCGGTGGGCCGGGTCCAGCTCAAGGGGGTGCGCCCGCAGCACCGCGACGCGCAGGGCGCGCCCTTCCCCGGTGGCGCTCTCCATCACCTCCCACATCCGTGCCTCGCCGAGCAGCGGCGTACCGGAGGTCACACAGGCGGCCCGCACGTCCTGGTGCTGGTCCGGCTGCCCGTACGCCTCGGCGAGCAGCGCGGCCGCCCCGGCGCGGGGCAGCAGAGCCGCGGCGAGGCGGACCATCTCCTTGCGGCCGGTGACCTTGCCGGTGCCGGGGGCCGTACGGGCGGCGAGCAGCCCGGCCAGCCGGGAGGGCCGGGCGAACGTGGCGGCCCGGCTCGCCGCGTACACCGCGACCCGCGCCCGGTCGTCGCCGGTGTGGGCGAGCAGGTCGGGCAGCGTGTCGGCGGGCCGGTCGGTGTACGCGAGAGCGGCCAGCGCGGCTTCCGCGAGCACCACGTCCGGGGCGTCCGTCCAGGCCCGTACGGCGTCGGCGCCCCGCCCGGGGACCTGGGCGAGCTCCCACAGGGCGGTGGCCCGTGCGTACAGCGGCAGCTTCTCGTCCGACGCCGTACGCTCCAGCGCGCGCTGCGCCGCACGCTGCTGACGGGGCGTCCAGCGCTCCGCCCCGGCGATGCCGACGGTCCAGGGTGTGCCGGGGCGCAGGAACCGGCCGACGGGCGGCGTCCCGTCGAGATACCCGTCGAGCAGATCGGTCCGACGGTGGGTCAGGACACGCTGCACGTCGGGGAGTGCGGCGGCCGACGGGTCCCTGGCCAGCAGCTGTCCGACCCGGGCGTCCCGGTCGGCCGGTGCCCGGAGCCAGAGGGCGGCCGCGCTCCGGGCCGTCGGTTCACCGCCGTGGTTCACGGCCTGCCACAGCAGCTCCTGAAGGCCGGGCATGCCCTCCGCACGGCGGCCGACGGCCCGGGCGAGGGCGAGCACGAGGCCGTAGTCGGAGCGTTCGGCGCCCGCTTCCAGCCAGGGCCGCAACGCGTCGAACACCGTGTGCTCCTGACCCCGGCGCAAGGCCCGGTCCAGGCGGCCGAGGTCGGCGCTGCCGCTGTTGCCGGTGATCCGGACCAGGGTGCGCAGCGCCCAATTGACCAGGGCGCGCTGTCCGGTGACCGCGTGCTCGCGCAGCACGGCGAGAGCCAGGGAGCTGAGCGTGGCGCGGGTCCAGGTGGACGAGTCGCGCGCCTCGACGGCGTCGGCGGCGATGCGGTCGAGCAGCGGTTCCACGGCGTCGGTGAAGAGCACGGGCTTCACGCAGAGCAGAGCCTTCATGGCGTACTGGCGGACGAGGTCCTGTTCGTTGCGCAGCCGCAGCAGGTCTTCCAGAACGGTGGCGACGGGGGACGGATCGCCGGTGCGGCCCGCGTTGCGGACGAGCAGCGACCAGGCCTCGCCGCGGTCGTCGGCGGCGGGACGGCGAGTGGCGGCGAGAAGACGTTCCCGCGTCTCGGCGAAGGGCAGATAGGACTCGGCGGTGAGGACGGCGAGGTCGTTCGCGCCCCGGGTCCGTGCCCGGTCGGCCAGTCGCCGGGCCACTTCGGTGACCCGGGTACGGGGCAGGGCGTCGAGAAGCTCGGTGTCGACGACGGCCACCGGCGTTCCCTCGCCCCGGCCTTCGGTGACTGCCTCGTGGAGGGCGGCGCGGCGGCCGGGCGGCAGGGCGAGCAGCAGCCGGGGCAGCCGGCCGGCCGGGGCCGTCGCGCTGCGGCCCAGTTCGACGAGGAGGGCGTCGGGCAGGGTGCGGACCAGCCGGCGCAGCAGGGTCCCGCTGAGCACCCGGGGCGGCAGCGCGCAGCTGTCGGGCCGCAGGAGGAGGCGGGCGAAGCGGGCCGGGTCGGCGGCGACGAGGTGTCCGAGGCGGCTGTGCAGCGACACGGGAAGCCGGGTGGGGCCGTGCCGTTCGAGGAGGTCGAGCACCCGGTGCGGGAGGGCGGGTGTCGCCGCGGCGACGCCCCGGTCGTATGCGTACCGCTGCCACCAGGCGTCGCGCCCGGCCGGGGGCAGGCCGGTCAGCTCGCGTTCGGCGGCGTCCAGAAGCGCTCCGGGGTGGCGGCGGCCGAGCGAGGTCCAGCACGTCACCGAGCGCCACAGGTCGGGCAGCAGCTCCACCACGGTCCCGGCCGGGCAGCCGGGCAGCAGACGGGCCGCCTCCATGTCGCCCCAGGTCTCGCGCACGGTCCGGATCAACCGGTCGGCGAGCGCCGTACGCCCGTCGGCCACGATCGCCTCCACCAGCCGACGGCGTACGACGGCGGGGGCGTCGGCGAAGGCGGTCTCGTACGCCGCGTCCGGTACCCCGAGGTGCCGTGCCTCACGGAAGGCGTGGCCACGGACCACGGCGTCCTCGTCGGCGAGGTGCGCTCCGCACCACTCGGCGTCCCGGCCGACGGCGGCGGCGACCGACGCGATCCGGCGCTCGTAGGGGTCACCGTCCTCCAGCTCCGCCAGGACCCCGCGCAGCCGTCCCTCGTCGGCCAGCCGCCGGGCCCGCACCGCGAGTTCACGCATGCGCTGCGGGTGGGGCAGCGGGTCCAGAGCGTCGAGGAGGGCGGCGGCGAGGGCGAGCGGCTGTGCGTGGGTCATCCGCAGATTGTGCCGCGCCGACCCTCGAACACCCCAGGGGTTTACGGTGAGTGAGGGCGGTGGTGCGAGGGGCTGCCGGGGTTCTGCGACGCGGAGTGCGGGAGCCGTTCAGTCCTGGTCGCGTCCTTCTCTGCGGAGCCGCTCGCGCTCCTTCTCGGAGAGCCCGCCCCAGACACCGAACCGTTCGTCGTTGGCCAGTGCGTAGTCCAGGCACGCCAGACGTCCTTCGCAGGCGTTGCACAGTTGCTTGGCCTCGCGCGTCGAGCTGCCCGGGGCCGGGAAGAAGAACTCGGGCCCGGCCTGCGCGCACAACGCGGTCTCCTGCCAGGCGAGCGCGTCGTCGGTCACGGTGTTGATCAGCATGTGCCCACGGTGTCCCGCGCCGATAAACGACTGATCAACGATTCATCAATCCACAAACCCACGGCCGGGGGCCGGAGCTGCGGCTACTGCCTCGGTTCGGGCTTCATCACGGCGAAGACCGCTCCGTACGGGTCGGCGACGTTGGCCAGCTTGCCGACGCCGGGGACCTCCATCGCCGCCAGTGTCTCCGTGCCGCCGAGCCGCTTCGCCTCGGCCACGACGGCGTCGACATCGGCCACGTCGAAATACGGCAGCCAGTGGGAGCCGCGCGCGGCCTCGGAGGGGACGTCCCCCATCCTGACGAGACCGCCGAAAGACGCCTCCGGGCCGGCGCTCGCCGGGTGGACCGTGGTGTAGGTGTAGTCGGTGCCCTCCACCTTCATCTCGTCGGTCCGCCAGCCGAGGACACGGTTGAAGAAGGTGGCCGCCGCCGGGACGTCCGGGGTGTAGAGCTCGGCCCAGAGGAACGAGCCGGGCTCCTGGACGACGCCGAAACCACGGTGCTCCTTCGGCTGCCACACCCCGAAATACGCTCCGGCCGGGTCGGTGAAGCCGCCCATGCGGCCGTAGTCGAGGACGTCCATCACCTCGAACGCGGCGCTCCCGCCCGCCTTGGTGATCGCCGCGGCGGTGGCGTCGACATCGGGCGACTGGAACGAGACCGACCAGGCACTGGGCGCCTCGTCCTCGGAGACCGTCATCACCCCGCCGACGTACCGGTCGTCCAGGGTGAACATGCCGTAGCCCCCGACCTCGGGGCCGCCGGGGATCAGGCCCCAACCGAAAAGGTCCCGGTAGAAGGCGGCGGCCCCGTCGAGGTCGGGAGTGCCGAGATCGACCCAGTTGGGTGCTCCGTCGTGGAAGGTCGGGCTGGTCATGGCATGTTCCTCCGTCGATCCGCGATCCGGTCGGTCCCGCTCGTCGTGCTGTGGCTCCTGGGTGCTTCCTCTCCCGTCGAGTCTGGCACCGGGCACTGACAACCGCAGTCCGCACAGGGCCGACCGGGCTGCGGGTCCACACCCCTCCCCGCGTATACGGTGTGGCACAGCGTAGGGATGGAGGGTCCCCCGGTGCGAAGGGTTGCGCCGGTGCGTCGCGACCCCGCCTCCAAGACCCGGCCCGGCCTGCGGCCCGTCAGTGCTGGTGCTCGGCCGCGCCTGCCTCCGCCGTACGGCTCGTCTCCTCCGTGCTGCTCTTCTCCTCCGTGCTGCTCGTCTCCTCCGTGCTGCTCCTCTTTTCCGTGCCGCCCGTCGCATGGTGCGGTTCGTAGCCCGGGATCGTGCCGTCCGGCTTCTTGATCAGCAGCAGCCCCGCCATCCCCATGTCGGAGTGACTCTGCACATGGCAGTGGTACATCCAGGCGCCCGCGCCCACGCGTTCGCCCGCGATGATCTGGAGGCCGAAGGAGTCGGCGGGGCCGCAGATCTTGTTGTCGATGACCCGGCTGGGGTCGTCGGGGCCGGTGAGGATGCCGGTCCGGTTGTCCGCCCAGCGGTGACCGTGGATGTGGAAGGTGTGGTAGTACTCGCCGTGCGTGATCATCACGAATTCGAGCCGGTCACCCACCGTGGCCTCGAAGTTGACGCTGTTGTGGGCCGTCTTGTTGTTGATCGTCATGTCGTTGAAGACGATCGTGAACGTCTTGTCGGGCAGGATGTCGCCCTTGCGGCGCACGACGACCGGCCCGTAGAGCCCCCTGCGGATGCCGCCGGTGCCGTGGTCCGTGCCGACGACGTGGTCGTGGTAGTGCCAGTAGCCCGCGCTGCCCGGCTCGTAGGTGCCGTCCTTACGGCGGCCCGGGGCGTGCGTGCGCCAGGTGTACGTACGGGTGCCGCCGGGTTCGACGTGGCTCTTGTTCATCCGGGTGCCGTCGTTGGCGATGTCGTAGTCGACGCCGTGGACGTGGAGGCTGGCGTCGACGTCAGTGAGGTTCTCGAACTCGATGTGCATGGTGTCGCCCTCGTTCAGCTCGATGAGGGGGCCGGGCACCGAGGCCTTGCCCTTCTCGAAGCCGTAGCCGAGCTGACCGTCCGCCAACTTCTCGGCGTACATCCTCAGTCGGCGCACCACACCTCCGGCCGGAGCGGTGCGCGGCGGGTTCTCGGCGGAGCTTGCATTCACCGCGCCGAGCGACAACGATGTCACCCCCGTCGCCGCCGCGGCCGCGCCACCGACCAGCATCCGTCGGCCGAAGGTCCGTCGGTCCATGTCGAACTCCCCACTGCGATAAGGAAACTGGCGTCACCGCGGAGACGTCAGGGGGGCTCCGGAGATCCCCGGATCGGGCCACACCGTAGCCGGGACCATCCGGTTTATCCACACCCAGGACAAAGTTCGTGCCATTGCTGCCATAGCTATTGGCGGACCGCGAAAAGGGGTCTAGCTTCGTGCGCTGTCGCAGTGAACCAAGAGGCAGTGACGAAGAGTGAGCGACCCACAGTCACCGAGAGGTGCAGTGACCACAGAGGGGTGGGTGACCACATGCAGCGCGCACCGCATCACCGGTCCAGATCACGACGCGGCCTCGCGGCGGCCCTGGCGGCCGGCGCACTGACCGTGTCGCTGCTGAGCGGCGGGGGCCCGGCCAGCGCGGGTACCTCGCCCGACCGGGACCTGGTCGAGAGGATGGCGACAACGTTGTCTCTGCCATCCCCGCCGGGGGCGACGAACCAGGTCAAAGTGCTGGCCTTCCACGCCTCGGCGGGCGACGAGGCCCCGTACACGGACGCGGGGATAGCGGCGATCGAGAAGATCGGGCAGACCGGCCCGGAGGCCGGGCGGTTCACCGTAGTGGCCACCGCCGACCCCAAGGTCTTCACCAACGGGAAGCGGCTCGGCTCGTTCCACGCCGTCGTCTTCCTCACCGGTGGCGGCGACGTCCTCGACCCGGAGCAGGAGGCGGGCCTGGAGGCGTACATGGAGGCGGGCGGCGGCTTTCTCGGCATCCATGACGCGGCGCGCACCGAGCCGTACTCGGACTGGTTCACCGGCCTGGTGGGTGCCCGTCCGGCGGCCGGCAGCCCGACGGCGGTGCAGCGGGCGACCGTTGAGATCGGCGACCGGGTCCACCCGGCCACCAAGAACCTGCCGCTGGAGTGGAAGCGCCCCGACAAGTGGCTGAACTGGACGAAGAATCCGTCAGGTGACGTCCACACCGTGGCGCGGGTGCGGGAGTTGACGTACCGGCCGGGCGCGAGCGCCAACGGCTGGGACCACCCGGTCTCCTGGTGCCGGGACTACGACGGCGGCCGGTCCTTCTACACGGCGATGGGCGGTACGGCGGACAGCTTCACGGAGACCGACTTCCGCGACCATCTGCGCGGAGCGCTCGCCTGGACGAACCGGACCTCGCAGGCCGACTGCAAGGCGACCATCACGTCCAACTACACCGCCGAACGGCTCACCAAGCCCAACCAGCCGGGCCGGAACGACCAGATCGGCGAGCCGCACGGTCTGGTGACCGCGCCGGACGGGAAGGTCTTCTACATCGGGCGCGGCGGGGCCGACAGCTCCAGTCCGGTCGTCATCGACTGGAACGACCCGGACATCGGCAAGGGCAAGGGGGAGATCCACGTCTACGACCCGAGGACCGGGAAGGTCACCCTGGCGGGTGCGCTGGACGTCTTCGGCAACAAGGGCGGCGGCGGCGAACTGGTGAAGGTCGAGGAGGGGTTGCTCGGGATCGAGCTCGACCCGGACTTCGCGTCCAACGGATGGGTGTACCTGCACTACACTCCGCACGCGAAGATCGACCGCGACAGGCGGTTGGCGACCCGTCAGGTATCCCGCTTCACCTACGAATCGGCGTCCGGGACGCTGGACCTGGCCTCCGAGAAGGTGCTGCTCGGCTGGCCGGTGCAGATCCACAGCTGCTGCCACGCGGGCGGCGGCATGGCGTGGGACTCGAAGGACAACCTGTACATCGCGACCGGTGATAACAACTCCTCAGGTTTCAGCGGTGGTTACTCCGGAAACAACCCGGAGCCGAACTACAAGGGCATCGCCTTCGCCGACGCGCGGCGGACCTCGGGCAACACCAACAACCTCAACGGCAAGATCCTGCGTATCCACCCGGAGGACGACGGGACGTACACCCTGCCCGAGGGCAACCTCTTCACCGGGCAGGAGCCGGACGAGGGCGGCGGGAAGACCCGGGGCGAGATCTACGTGATGGGCGTGCGCAACCCGGCCCGGATCTCGGTCGACCCCGCGACGGACACGCTGTACGCGGGCTGGGTCGGCCCCGACGCGGGTGCGCCGAGCACCACCTGGGGTCCGGCGAAGTACGACACGTTCGCCGCGATCACCGAAGCGGGCAACCACGGCTGGCCGTACTGCATGGGCAACAACCAGCCCTACCGGGACCGGAATCTGCCCGACCCGAGCCGGCCGCTGGGCTGGTACGACTGCGACGCCCCCAGGAACGAGTCACCGCACAACGACGGGCTGGTCAAGCTGCCGCCGGTCACCCCGAACACCATCTGGTACTCGCCGCAGGGCGGCGGGGTGGACTACCCGCGCGACGAGAACGGCGTACCGAGCTACAGGACGGAGGAGGGCGAGGAGTTGCTGCCCTGGCTGAAGGGCGGCGGGCAGGCCACGATGAACGGCCCGGTCTACCGCTTCGACGCGCGGAGCGAGTCCACCGCCAAGTGGCCCGCGTACTGGGACGGCAAGTGGTTCGTCGGTGACTTCTACGACGGCACCCAGCCCCGGCACGCCGTCATCACCGACCCGAAGACCGTCGGCAGGGGCGGACTGCCCGTGCACGCCGAGTCGTTGAAGAAGATCATCCCGGTCGGGGCGGACGGCATCCGCAATCTGATGGACTGGAAGTTCGCACCGGACGGTTCGCTGTACGTCCTGGACTACGGGCGCGGCTTCTTCACCTCCGACTCCAAGTCCGCGCTGTGGCGCGTGGCGTACAAGGGTGGCGGCGCGACTCCGGCCGCCGAGGACCTCGTCGGGAAGGCGGCAGCGCAGTGAGACATTCCATGCTCCCCGCACGGCGGCGGCATCGGCCGACCGGTTTCCGGGTGGCCCTGCTGGCCTCTCTCCTGATGGTCCTCGGGCTGACCTCGACGGCCGCGTACGGCCGGGAGGACGACCGCCCCTCGGCCGCGGCCGCCGACCAGGTCCTGACGTGGACGGCCGGCGATCCGATCGACCGCTATCTGACCGCACCCAGGACGGCGGTGGCGGGCAGGGCGACCATCGTCTTCGAGAACAGCACGGCGACCGGAAACACGACGAGCATGCCGCACACACTGACGTTCGGCGTGTCGGACCCCGAGTTCAACGACGACGTCCAGCTGAACATCCTGGCCAACCCGGGTGACGCCGAGGGCGGCAGGCACAGTGTGGAGGTCACGCTGTCGCCCGGCCGGTACTTCTACCACTGCACGATCCCCGGCCACGGCCGGATGCAGGGCATCCTGACCGTCACCGAGGGCAGCGGCGAGGACACCGAGACCCCCGAGACCTCGGCGAAGGTCGACGGCGACCGGAACGGTGACGGCGCGTACATCGGCCAGGCCACGGTCACCGTCGAGGCCACCGACGAGGGCTCCGGCGTCGACACCGTCGAGTACGCCCTCGGCGCGGAGGGCGAGTGGCAGCCGTACACCGCACCCGTCGTGGTGAACGAGGTCGGCGAGCACACCGTCCGCTACCGGGCCACCGACGGGGCGGGCAACACGGCGCCGGAGAAATCCGTGGACTTCACGGTCGCCGCGCCGCCGACGGACGACGAGACACCGCCGGAGACCTCGGCGACCGTCACGGGTGAGAAGGACGCGGCGGGCGCCTACCTGGGGATGGCCACGGTCACCGTGACCGCGTCCGACACCGGGTCCGGCGTCAACACCATCGAGTACGCGATCGGGGCCGACGGCGCGTGGCAGCCGTACACCGCACCGGTGATGGTCCACGAGCCGGGTGGGCACACCGTCCGCTACCGGGCCACCGACCGGTCGGGGAACGTGGCGGACGAGAAGACCGTCGGGTTCACCGTCGTGGAACCGCCGTCGCAGGACCGGACGGCTCCGGAGACCTCGGTGAAGGTCGAGGGCGACAAGAACTCCGACGGGGCGTTCATCACCAGCGCCAGGGCCACCGTCACCGCGACCGACGACGACTCGGGCGTGGAGAAGGTGGAGTACTCGCTGGACGGCGGTCCCTACCTCGCGTACACCGCTCCCGTGATCGTCGACCGGGTGGGCCACCACTCCATCTCCCACCGGGCGACGGACAGGGCGGGCAACACCTCCGAGGCGAAGAAGGTGTCGTTCACCGTCGCCCGGGGCGGCGGGGTCCCGGCGCCGAACTGCGCGGAGTTCGACGAGCGGCACACGGTCTTCGTCGGCACGGTCGACACGGGCGTCCCGAACCGGATCACCCGCAATCGCTGCACGATCAACGAACTGATCGAGGACGAGAAGGACTGGTCCTCCCACGCGCTGTTCCTCAAGCACGTGAAGTCGGTGCTCGACAGGCTGAAGACCGACGGCGTCATCGACCAGCGCGAGCGCAGGGCGATCAACCGGGCCGCCGAGCAGTCGGGCATCGGGAAGCCCGGCCAGGTCGAGGGGTACACCAAGCTCTTCGACGGTACGGCGGCCTCGCTCGCCAAATGGCAGCACGTGGGCGGCGGCGCGTTCGGGCTGAACGAGGAGGAGGCCTCCATCACCAGTTCCACGACCGTGGGCGGTATGGGCATGCTGTGGTTCCCGGCCCGGGCGTACGACGACTTCTCGCTGAAACTCCAGTGGCGGGACGACGCCCCGGGCTCGGGCAACGCGAACGGCGGAGTCTTCGTCCGCTTCCCGAAGGTCCACGACCACCCGGAGGAGTCACGTCCGGAGTGGGTCGCCATCAAGTACGGGCACGAGATCCAGGTCAACGACCGGCCGGACGGCGACATGTACAAGACCGGTTCGGTGTACGGCTTCGACCGGGTGGGTCTCGGCGGCGCCGGGGTCACGCCCAAGGGAACCTGGAACGACTACGAGATCAAGGTGGTCGACCAGCACTACGAGATCTACCGCAACGGCGTCCTGATCAACGAGTTCGACAACACTCGCGGTCAGCTCTTCGAGCCGCCGCGCGGTGACGACCCGGGCACCGACGGCCGGCGGTTCGCCTCCGGTCACATCGGGCTCCAGGTGCACGGAGTCACGGACGTCATCTCCTACCGCGACATCCGGATCAAGGAGCTGTAGGCCGGCGGAGGAGTTCTCAGGAGGCCGTGGCCGCATGCTCAGGTGTGCGGGCGCGGCCTCCTGGGTGTCGGTGGCGCCACACCCAGAACACCGTGCAGGAGACCAGCGCCCAGGCGGCGAGCACCAGGTACGGGAAGACGAACTGATAGCCCTGGTAGTAGACGGCGGTGTGCTGGGCGTTGACGGACGCGCCCGGCGGGAGCCAGCGGCCGATGTGCCCGAGGACGGAGGGAAGCAGCGGCCAGGACACCGCACCGCCGGACGAGGGGTTGCCGAGCAGCACCATGACGCCCCAGGTGGGGATCATCGCCCACCGGCCCATCAGGGTGTTGAACATCGTGAAGACCATCCCCGAGGTGAACATCGTGAACGCCAGGATCAGCCAGGACTGCACGAACGGCAGGTCGACCGCCCCGAGCCACCAGTCCACGGCCGCCGCGATGGCGAGGCCGCCGAGCAGGGCGTACGCGGCGGTGAACGCGATGCGCTCCGCCGGGTTGAGGCCGTGCGCGTGGATGCTCAGCTGGATCGCGCCGAGGAAGCCCATGATCACGGCGGCCAGTGAGATGTAGAACAGGGCGAGCCCGCGCGGGTCGCCCTGCTGGAGCGGCTTGACGTCCCTGACCGTCACCGGCACTCCGGCGGCGTCACCGGCCTCCACCCCCGCCTTGCCGAGCAGTTCGGCCACGGAGGCCCCGGAAGCCCCGGCCACGTCCAGCGCCACCCCGCGGCCGGAGGCACGGACGATGGCGAAGACCTTCTGTTCGTTCAGGGCGCGGCGGGCGTCTGCCGGGTCCGGGTACTCGCGCAGTTCGAGCGAGGTGTCGAGGGCCTTCTCCATCGCGGCGACGAACGCCTCGCCGCGCTCCGCCTCCGGCTGGGTTACCAGGGCGGCGGGAATCCGGTGCGGGGTGGGGTTGGCCATCGCGTAGGTGTAGGAACCGGCGAAGAGACCGGCCGCGGCGGCGACGATGAGGACGAGGACGGTCGCGGGGAGGAACGGGCTGTTCTTGTACGCCTCCCAGCGGTCGCGGAGGGTCAGCGGGCGGCCGTGGGCACCGTGTTTCTCGCTGCTGCCGCCTCTGTTGTCACTGATGCCGCCCTTCTCGCTGCTGCCGGCTCTCTCACTGTGTTCGCTCACGCCATCTCGCCGTCGTCGTCGTGCCGGGCGCGGCTGGGCTGGACGCGCTTGGGTTCGCCAGGCATCTTCGGGTACTCCGGCGGATACGGCATGTCCCCCATCCCCCGCTCCTTCTCGTCCCGGTCCGCCAGCTCCAGCAGCCCGTCGAGCCGGAACGCCTCCTGGTCCATGTCGGCGTGGACATCGCCGAGTTCGGCGTACCGCACCGGCAGTGTGCGGATGTCGAAGTCGCGCGGTTCGGCGTCGTCGATCTCCTCCCAGCGCAGCGGGGCGGAGACCGGGGCGTGCGGGAAGGGGCGTACGGAATAGGCGGAGGCGATCGTGCGGTCGCGGGCGGTCTGGTTGAAGTCGACGAAGATCCGCTCGCCGCGCTCCTCCTTCCACCAGGCCGTGGTCACCCGGTCGGGCATCCGCCGCTCCAGCTCGCGCCCGGCGGCGATGGCGGCGCGCCGCACCTGGGTGAAGGTCCAGGCGGGCTCGATGGGGATGAAGACATGCATCCCGCGGCCCCCGGAGGTCTTGGGCCAGCCGCGTACGCCATGGTCCTCCAGGACGGACCGCAGCTCGTGGGCGGCGGTGACCGCGTCGGCGTAGTCGGTGCCGGGCTGCGGGTCGAGGTCGATGCGCAGCTCGTCGGGGTGGTCGGTGTCGCCGGCCCGGACCGGCCAGGGGTGGAAGGTGAGTGTGCCGAGGTTGGCGGCCCAGATCACGGCGGCGAGCTCGGTGGGGCAGATCTCGTCGGCGGGGCGGCCGCTGGGGAAGGCGATGCGGGCGGTGGGAATCCACTCGGGGAGGTTCTTCGGGGCCCTCTTCTGGTAGAAGAAGTCGCCCTCGACCCCGTCCACGAAGCGCTGGAGGGTGGTCGGCCGGTGGTTGAGGGCACGGGTGATGCCCGCCCCGACGGCGAGGAAGTACTCGGCCACGTCCCTCTTGGTGTAGCCCTTCTCCGGGAAGTACACCTTGTCCGGGTTGGACAGCCTCACGGCCCGTCCGCCCGCGTCCAGCTCCACCGCTGCTCCCATGACGGCCACCGTAGGCCGATCGCACATATGCCGCATATCGGGAGACATGGGCAGGGAAGGGCGACAGAATCGGGCCATGGACCTGCCGGTGATGCCGCCCGTGAAGCCGATGCTCGCCAAGTCGGTGTCCGCGATTCCGCCGGGCATGAGTTACGAGGCGAAGTGGGACGGCTTCCGCGCGATCGTCTTCCGGGACGGCGACGAGGTCGAGATCGGCAGCCGCACCGGAAAGCCCCTCACGCGCTACTTCCCCGACCTGGTCGACGCCGTGCGGGAGAACCTCCCGCCGCGTTGCGTGATCGACGGGGAGATCGTCATCGCCCACGAGGGGCGGCTCGACTTCGACCGGCTCAGCGAGCGCATCCACCCGGCGGACTCCCGGGTGCGGATGCTGGCCGAGCAGACCCCGGCGAGTTTCATCGCCTTCGACGTCCTCGCGGTCGACGACACCTCTCTTCTCTCCACCCGGCAGGCGGACCGGCGGGCGGTACTGGAGGCGGCGCTCGCCGGCGCGTCCCCGCCGGTCCTCCTCGCCCCTTCCACCACGGACATCGAGGTCGCCCGGCAGTGGTTCGACCGGTACGAGGGCGCGGGGCTCGACGGCGTCGTCGCCAAGCCGGTCGACCTGCCCTACCGGCCCGACACCCGGGTGATGTACAAGATCAAGCACGAGCGTTCGGCGGACGTCGTGGTGGCGGGCTACCGCGAGCACAAGAGCGGCCCGGTCGTCGGCTCGCTGCTGCTCGGCCTCTACGACACCGGGGGCGTGCTCCAGCACGTCGGGGTCTGCGCGGCCTTCCCGATGAAGCGGCGCGCCGAACTCGCCGAGGAACTCGCCCCGCTGCGCACCGAGTTCGCCGACCATCCGTGGGGCGCCTGGGCCGACGCGGCGGCGCACGAGCGGTCCCGGCTGCCGGGGACACAGAACCGCTGGTCGGGCAAGAAGGACCAGTCCTGGGTGCCGTTGCGCCCCGAGCGGGTCTGCGAGGTGGCGTACGACCACATGGAGGGCGACCGGTTCCGGCACACCACGCAGTTCCGGCGGTGGCGCCCGGACCGGTCCCCCGTCGGCTGTACGTACGCGCAGTTGGAGGAGGTCGTCTCCTACGACCTGGCCGAGGTGCTGTCAGGCGGCTGACCCGGACTCCGGTTCGCCGGTCGGCGTGGCGCAGGGCTCGTCCGACGCGCCCGGGCCCGCCGGCCCCGCGTCGCCGGACGGGGAGGGGGCCGGGGTGTCGCCGGGGCAGGCGGGCCCGGTCTCGCCGGGGTCCGGGTCGGGATCGGGGTCGGGGTCCGGCGATGTGGGGGGTCCGGTCGGGGTGGGGCTCGGGTCGGTGGGGTCCGGCCCCGGGTCGGTCGGGTCCGGCCCCGGGTCGGTGGGGCCGGAGTCCGTCGGATCGGGGCTCGGGCTCGGGCCAGGGTCGGTGGGACCGGGGTCCGTGGGGCCCGGGTCGGTGGGACCTGGGTCGGTGGGACCAGGGTCCGTGGGACCAGGGTCCGTGGGACCAGGGTCTGTCGGACCGGGTGAGGGCGTCGGGGCCGGTGGGCGGGTGGGCTGGGGGCCGATGACGATGCCGCCGTCGCCATCGCCGTTGCCTTTGCCCGGGCGGCCCTGTGTGCCGGGGCCGCCGACCGGGGCCTTGGGCGGGGCCTTCCCGCCGGGGCCCGGGCTGACCGGCACGACACCCTTGCCGTCGGCGACCGGGTGGGTGCCCTTGCGGTAGAACTCCAGCCACGACAGCACGGTCCGCAGATAGGTCTCGGAGCGGTTGTAGCTGAGGATCGCCCGGTCCAGGTCGGCGCGGCGCGTCAGATCGCGGGGCCCGGCGCAGAGGTAGTGACCGGCGGCGAGCGCCGCGTCGTAGATGTTGTTCGGGTCCTTGCGCCCGTCGCCGTTGCCGTCCCTGCCCCAGGCCGCCCAGGTGGAGGGGATGAACTGCATCGGCCCGACAGCCCGGTCGTAGGTGCGGTCACCGTCGTACGCTCCACCGTCGGTGTCCCGGATCAGGGCGAAGCCGTTTCCGTCGAGCGCGGGCCCGAGGATCGGGGTGAGGGTCGTCCCGCGCGCGTCGACCCGGCCGCCGGACGCCTGGCCGGACTCGACCTTGCCGATCGCCGCGAGCAGCTGCCACGGGAGCCCGCAGCCGGGGTCACCGCGGCGCACCGCGCTCTCGGCCCGGCGGTAGGCGGCGAGGACGGTGGCCGGAATGCCCGCCTCGGGCCAGGCGCGGGCCGCCACCGGATCGGGTTTCGCGCCCGGCTTCGGGGGTGCGGGCGGCTTCGGGCTCCGCAGCGGCGGTAACTCGGTGTGGTAGACGTCGTCGCCCGGCACCTCGGTCCACACCACGTCGTCGGAGGCGGCCGCGGCCTTCTCCTGGCGGGGCTCGGGCAGCGCGAACCCCGGCGCCTGGGACGCGGTGAGCGCGGCCATCGCGGCGACCGCGGCGGCCGTGGTGGTGAGGCGGCGGCGCGCGGTGCGGTTGGCGCTCATCTGGGCTCCTCTCCCCCGTCGTCCGGGGCCCGGTCTCACCGGGTGAACGTGTCGATGGCGGCGATCAGCCAGGTGTCCCCCCGGCGCACTGCGTCCACGGCGAACATGGCCGCCGCGTAGGTGGTCTCCTCGTCCTTGCCGGTACGGGTGTTGCTCTGGTCGGCGAAGATCAGCAGCCGGGCCCGGTCGCCGTCGAGGAACTGCACCCCGCTCTCGGTGACCGTTGTGGTGAGGACGAGCTTCTGCTGCGGGGCCTGCTCCCGTACCTCGGCGAGCATGTCCTTGTGCTGCCGCACGGCCCGGCCGGTGAGGTAGGTGCTCGCCGCGCGGTCGGACCGGGCGGGCGAGGCGTAGTCGTACGAGAACACCGCACCGACCGCCTCGCTGATCCGGCCCTTCACCTCACTGGTGCTGCCGATGTCGGTGAGCGCGGTGTTCTGCCGGGCCGGTTCGTCACGGAGCTCCCCGGCCGAGGCGAACGCCCAGGCGGCAAAGGCTCCGAGGAGGACGGTGAGGGCGCACAGCACAGCGGGCAGCGAGA
The DNA here is from genome assembly GCF_031760065.1 of Streptomyces durocortorensis. Classification (NCBI taxonomy): domain Bacteria; kingdom Bacillati; phylum Actinomycetota; class Actinomycetes; order Kitasatosporales; family Streptomycetaceae; genus Streptomyces; species Streptomyces sp. C11-1. Next base: position 6,624,592 of record NZ_CP134500.1, on the reverse strand, counting down.
CACGGAGGCGGCGGAGGCGCGGCCCGCTGCTCCGGGGGCCGTCCGGCTGCGGGTCGGTGACCGGTGCGGCATCGGCTTCCGGGGCGGCGTCGGTAGCCGAGGCGGCGCCAGTCCCCTGGTCGGCGTCGGTAGCCGGGGCGGCATCGGCTTCCGGGGCGGCATCGGTCGCCGGGGCGGGGGTCGGCTCTTGAGCCGGTTCCGCCTCGGTCACCGTCGTACGGGGTGGTGCGGTGGCGAGCCGGCGGCGGCGGTTGACGAGGTGGCGGGTCGTCGACAAGGCGGGGTCCTCTCCGGGGCGAGCGGGGCGGTGCGGGTGGTGCGGTGCAATGCGGTGCCGGGGGTCAGCCGGCCGTGCTGCCGACGGGCGCCTGGCCGAGCGCGCTGAGCTTCCACCCCTCGGCGGTCCGGGTGAGGCTGCCGAGCAACCGGCTTTCCTTCACCGCTGGTTCGCCCTTCGGCGCCGTCACCGTGACTCTCAGTGCCACCATCACCCCGGCCCGGCCCGCCCGTTGGTCCAGCTCGGTCACCGCCCCGGAGAGGACCTTCGCGGTGCTGACCGTCTTGGCCTCCGCGATCTGCTTCGCGAACGCGTCGCGTCCGTCGACGAGTTGGCGGCGAAGGTCGCCGGTCGTGGACTCCTCCCAGCTGTCGAGCCCCTTTTCCAGGGTGCGGTGGTCCAGGGTGTTCATGTTCTGCACCGCCTGCTCCCCCGCCGCCAGCGCGTCCTCCCGTGCCTGTGCGAAGGAGGCCGCGTCGTCGTGTGCGGCGTCGTAGCGCTGCCAGCCGCCCCAGCCCGCGGCTCCGGCCGCGCAGACGGCCAGCGCCATCGCGGCGACCACCAGCGGATTCCGTGCCCGTGCGCGCGCCGTGCGGGTGGGTTCCGTGCGCTCCCGTGCCATGTGCTGTCTCTCCCCTGCCTGCCGAACCGGACCGGTGCGCCTTCGCTGCCGGGCCACCGTCATGTGGAGCCGATCTCGACGATCCGCCAGTGCTCGTCCCGCAGTTCGGCGGTGACGGCGAGCTGGGCGGACGCGGTCGTGGCGGTGCGTCCCCGACGCTCGTAGACCTGGTCGAGGAAGACCAGGAGGCGGGCGCTGCTGCCGGTCAGCCGGATCACTCCGGCCCGGACGACCTGGGTGGTGAGCGTCAGCTTCTGGTCGGCGGACTGCCGCTCGACCTGGCCGAACAGTGCCGCGTACTGCTGGAGGGCCTTGCCCGACAGGACCTCCTGCGCCGCCGCCTTGGTGACGGCCGTGGAGCCGGGAGCGTACGAGAAGATCTTCCCGAGCGCGTCGCTGACGTCGCCCGTGACGCGCGCGGTCGCCTCGGCGTCGGTGAGCGCGAGGTTCGCCGTGGCCGGGGTGTCGCGGAGCTGTCGGCCCTCGGCGTACAGGGCGCCGCCCGTGGCGAGCAGGGCGAGGGTCAGGAGTACGCCGAGGGCGCGCGGCCGGCGGCGGCGGGGCGTGTCCTCCGCGTGCCCCTCCTCGGGCCCGGCACCCGCCGCATCGGCGGACTCTTCCGCATCCGTCGTCGTGGCATCAGCGGACTCTTCCGCATCCGTCGCCGTGCCGTTCATCGTTGCCGTCCCTCCCCGCTCTCTCATCGGCCGCCGCCCGTCCCGATCGCCGTGAGCGCCTTGACCTTCCAGCCGTCCGCCGTACGGGCGAGGGTGGCCCCGAACCGTTTGCGCTGGGTGCCCGCGGCGCCGGTGCGGGGGGTGACCTCGACGTCCACGGTGGCGATGAGCTCCGCTGTACCGGTGCGCTCGTCCAGTGCGGTGAGCGCCGCCGCGGTGACCTTGCCCCGGGCGGTGTCGCCCGCCGTCGTCAGCGTCTTCGCGTCGGCCTTGGCGGTCCGCTTCAGCTGGTCGCGCAGTGGTCCGGTGGAGGAGTCGAGCCAGGCGCGGAGCCCGGCGTCCACCCGTCCGGCGTCCGTGCCGTCCAGGCTGTTCAGCGTCGCGAGGCGCCGTTTCCCCTGGGCGAGGGCCGTGTCGCGGGCCTTCGCGTGGGCGAGGGAGCGGTCGTCGCGCGCCTGGCCGTACGACCAGGCGCCCAGCCCGCAGAGCAGGGCGGCGATGAGCAGCGCGGCCCAGCCGGCCGTCCGCCGGGTACGGAGGGTCACGATCCGCCTCCCAGGCCCAGCAGCCCGGCGATGCCGTCCGCGGGAGGCGCGGTGCCAGGGGTGCTGCCCAGGGCCCCGGGGAGCCGCGTCTTGCCCGGTACGGCGGGTTCCGGCACCGGGCCGCCCTTGGGCGCGTTGGCGCTGCCGCGGACGTTGATGCCGGTGCCCGGGTCGGACGTACAACGGGCGGCGGTGTTCACGGCAGGGCCGGACGAGATGTCCAGGCCGTTGCGGTAGACCGTTCCGCCGTATCCGGCCGTGCAGGGCAGCGGTTCGAAGAAGGTGACGGACAGGCCGAACCGGGCGCCGTCGTCGTCGACCGCGCTTGCCCCGGCGGCCGCGACGGCGGGCAGCTTCACCAGTAGCTCCTCCAGGCCTCGTTGGCGGGTGACGGCGACCTCGGATGTGGTGAGGAGATTGGCGACGACGACGCCGAAGGCCGGGTCGAGGTCGCGCAGCAGCCCGCTGATCTGGACGGCCGCGTCCGGGGTGGTGGCGATGAGGCGGCGCAGATCGGTGTCGGAGCCCTTGAGTTCCGCGGCCAGCTCCTTGGCGCCCGAGGCGAAGCCCTTCAGCGCCTGCCCCTGTTCGGCCTGGGTGCGCAGGACCCTTTCACCATCGGCCATCAGCTTGGTGGTGACCGGCAGGGCCCGGTCGGCGGCCTCGATGAAGTCGCCGCCGGTGTCCAGCAGGACCTGGAGGTCGTCGCCGCGGCCTTCGAAGGCGGCCCCGAACTCCTCCACGACGGTCCGCAGGCTCTCCGGGTCCACAGAGCGTGCGAGGTCGTTGACGCTCATGAGGACGTCCGTGGGGGGTGCGGGGATGGTGGTGTCGGCGGCGTCGATGACCGAGCCGTCACCGAGGAAGGGGCCGTCCTTACGTGTGGGGCGCAGGTCGACGTACTGCTCGCCGACCGCCGAGAGGTTCGCGACGACGGCGGTGAGGCTGTCCGGGATCGGCGGGGCGTCCTTCTCGATGCGCAGTTCGGCCTCGACGCCGTCGGCGGTCAGCTCGATGGGGCCGACACGACCGACGGAGACACCCCGGTAGGTGACGTTGGAGTGGGTGTACAGGCCGCCGGTCTGCGGGAGTTGGACTGTGACGGTGTAGTAGCTGCGCAGTCCTACGTACTGGCCGAGATCGGCGTAGCGCACGCCCAGATAGCCGAGGACCAGGACCGCGATGACGAGGAAGGCGAGGTTCTTCAGCCGGATGGCGAGGGTGATCACGGCGTCGCCGCCCCCTTTCCGTTCTTCGGGCTGCCGGACCCGGCCGGCGTCTCACGGCTGCCGGACCCGGCGGGCGTCTCGCCCGTACCGGACACTGCGGGCGTCTCACCGGTACCGGACACTGCGGGCAGCGGTAGCGGGAGGCCGCTGCGGGCCGCCGCTCCCTCGCCCTCGGCCGGGGGCGGCGGGATGCCGGGATCGCCCGGAGTGAGCGCCGGGATGATCCGCGTACCGGGCAGGGCGGTCACGTCCAGGTAGACATTGAGGTAGTCGCCCTTCACGCCGCGCAGCACCTCGTCCGTGAAGGGATAGGTGAGCAGCACCTGAAGGGAGTCGGGCAGGTCCTGGCCCGAGTCGGCGAGCGCCTTGAGGGTGGGCGCGAGGGCCTTGAGGTCGGCGATCATGTCGGCCTTGGTGCGGTTGACCGTGTCGACGGCGACGGTGGAGAGGGTGTCGAGGGAGCGCAGCATGGTCAGGAGGGAGCCGCGCTGCTTCTCCAGGACCTTGAGTCCGGGGCTGAGCCCGGTGAGGACGGTTCCGACGTCCTGCTTGCGGGTGGCGAGGGTGGCGCCGAGCCGGTTGACGCCGTCGAGGGCCTTGGTGATGTCGCCCTTGTTGGCGTCGAGGTTGGTCACGAGGGTGTCGACCCGGCGGAGCACGGAGCGGATCTGTGGTTCCTGTCCCGCGAGCGCCTTGTTGAGTTCGGTGGTGATGGTCCTGAGCTGGTTGACGCCACCGCCGTTCAGGAGCAGGGACAGGGCTCCCAAGACCTCCTCGACCTCCGGATTCCGGTTGGTGCGGGTGAGCGGGATGCGCCCGGTGTCGGCGAGCGAGCCGCGTGCGGTGCCCTTGGGAGGCGGGGTGAGCTGGATGAACTTCTCACCGAGCAGGCTGGACTGTTCGAGGCGGGCGTAGGCGTTGGCGGGGAGCTGGATCTTCCCGTTGACGCGCATGGTGACCCGGGCGCGCCAGCCGTCCGGGGCGAGGGCGATGTCGGTGACGCGCCCGACGGACACGTCGTTGACCTTGACCGAGGACTGCGGGGCGAGGCTGAGGACGTCACCGAACTCGGCGGTGATCTCGTACGGCCGGTCGCCGAGGTCGGCGCCGCCGGGCAGCGGGATCTGTTCGATGCCCGTGAAGGCCGGTCCGTCGGTGCGGACCACGGCCAGGGCGATGAGGGCGCCGGTGGCGAGCAGGGCGACGGTCGCGACGGCCGCCCGTGCGGCCGGTCCGCGCCGGGTGTCGTCGGTCATCGTCGCGCCCCCTTCTTCTTGCCGGGCTGCTTCTCGGGGGTGCCGAAGACCGTGCCGACCTCGGGCAGCGGCAGGACGGGCAGCGCCTTGCGGCGGGCCGCGTCGACGGGGGCGAGGCCGCTGAGCCGCCCGGCGGCGGAGGCGGCCGCGGGGTCGACGAGCGGTCCGCCCATGGACAGTTCGTTGAGGTTGGTCCGCCCGTTGAGGGTCCGGTTGGCCGGGTCGTAGGCGTTGAGGACGTTCCCCGCGGCGAGCGGCAGGGTGTCCATCGCCTCGGCGAGCGAGGCGCGCTGGTCGGCCAGGGCCTGGGTGACGGGGACGAGGGCGTCGACGTTCTTCTTGAGCGCCCCGCGGTTCTTGGCGATGAAGGTCTTGACCTGGCCGAGTGCGGCGCCCAGTTCCTTGAGGGCGGCGCTGAGGTTCTTCTTGTCGTCGGCGAGGAAGGAGGTGACCGAGTCGAGCTGCTGCTCGGCGGTGCGGACGTTGCTGTCGTTGTCCTTGAGCATGGTGGTGAAGGACTGGAGGTAGGTCAGGGTGTCGAAGAGGTCGCCGCTGCTCTTGTCGAGCGTCTTGGTGGCCTTGCCGAACTGTTCGATGGAGTCCCCGATGGCCTTGCCGTTGCCGTCGAGGTTCTTCGCCCCGGTGTCCAGGAGCCGGGCGAGCGCCCCGTCGGCGTTGGCCCCGTTCGGGCCTAGTGCGGTGGAGAGTTCGGTGATGGAGGCATACAGCTCGTCGACCTCGACGGGGGTGGCGTTGCGGGCGGCGGGCAGGACCGCGTCGTCGGCGAGGCGCGGCCCGCCGTCGTAGGCCGGAGCGAGCTGGATGTAGCGGTCGGCGACGAGGCTGGGGGCGACGACGACCGCGTGGGCGTCCTTGGGGACCTTGATGCCCTGGTCGAGGCGGAGGACGACCTTGACCTCCTCGCCCCGGGGTTCGACGGATTCGACGGTTCCGGCCCGGACCCCGAGGATGCGCAGGTCGGATCCGGCGTAGACGCCGGTGGTCCGGTCGAAGTAGGCGATGACGGTGGTCTTCCCGTCCTCCTCCAAGGCGCTCACGCCGGTGGCGGCCGCGACGGCGAGGAGGCCGAGTCCGGTGGCGATGCCGATGATGCGGGTGCGTCTCATGTCAGCGGCCCCCTTGCTGCCGCGGCGGCAGGCATCCGGTCGCCGGGGGTGTGCCGGCGGGGAGGTAGTTCTTGGGCACGACTCCGCAGACGTAGTTGTCGAACCAGCGCCCGCTGCCGAGGGTGTTGCCGACGAGGCGGCTGTAGGAGCCGGTCATGGCGAGGACCTCGTCCAGGCTCTTGCGGTTCTTGACCAGGACGGCGGTGACCCGGCTGAGCGAGGCCAGGGTCGGTCCGAGCTGCTTCTCGTTGTCCTTGACGAGCCCGGTGAGCTGGGTGCCGAGGTTGCGGGTGCCGGTGAGCAGCAGGTGGATGGAGTCACGGCGGGCCTGGATCTCGCCGAGCAGCAGGTTGCCGTCCTCCAGGAGCGTCTCGAAGCTGCTCTTCTTCCCTGCGAGGGTCTTGGTGAGCTGTTTGCTGTTGCGGAGCAGGGTGGCGAGCTGGGCGTCGCGTTCGGAGACCGTACGGGAGAGGGCGGAGAGCCCGTCGGCGGCGCTGCGGACATGGGGCGGGGAGTCCTTGAAGGTGGCGGAGATCGCCTCGAAGCTCTCGGCGAGCTGTCCGGTGTCGATCTCCCCGATGGTCTCCCCGAGGCCGTTGAACGCCTGGGTGACGTCGTAAGGGGAGGTGGTGCGGCTCGCGGCGATACGGGCGCCGGGGTCCTGCGGGGCGTCGCCCAGCGGGTCGACGGCGAGGTACTTCTCGCCGAGCAGGGTCTTGACGGCGATGCCTACGGTGGAGGAGTCACCGATCCAGGCGTCCTTCACCCGGAAGTCGACCCGTACCTTCGCGCCGTCGAGGGAGACTCCGGTGACCTCGCCGACCTTCACTCCGGCGATCCGCACCTCGTCGCCTTCGGTGAGCCCGGCGGATTCGGTGAAGTCGGCACTGTAGCCGGTGCCGTTGCCGACGAAGGGCAGCGAGTCGGCGCGCCAGGCGGCGAGGCCGAGGAGGGTCAGGACGAGGAGTCCGACGATGCCGACGGCGACCGGGTTGCGTTCCCGGACGGGAGTGATTCTCATGCCAGGCACCTCGGTTGGGTGATCACGATGCCGGTGGGCGGCGGGCTGCCGTCGTCGTGGGCGACCCCGCTGACCTTGGCCTCGCAGAGGTAGAGGTTGAGCCACGATCCGTAGGAGGTCAGCCGGCTGATGGCGGCCATCTTGTCCGGGGTCTTCTGGAGGAAGTTCTCGATCTGTCCAGTGCCCTTCTCCAACTGGCCGCTGAGCCGCCCCAGTTGCCGGACCGAGTCCTTGAGCGGCTTCCTGCCGTCCTGGAAGAGGTCGGCGGTGACCGTGGTGAGCGCGCCCATGGCCGTGACGGCCTCGCCGAGCGGTTTGCGGTCGCCGGAGAATCCGGTGACGAGCTTCTGGAGGGTGACGACGAGGTCGTCGAACCCGGCCTCCCGGTCGTTGACCGTCTTGAGGACCGTGTTGAGGTTCTTGATCACCTCACCGATCACCTTGTCCTTCGCGGCGACGGTGGTGGTGAGCGAGCCGACGTGCCGCAGGATGCTGTCGACGGTGCCCCCCTCGCCCTGGAGGACCTGGACGATGGACCCGGCGAGCTGGTTGACGTCGGGTGGGGACAGCCCTTCGAACAGGGGCTGGAAGCCGTTGAAGAGCTGGGTGAGGTCGAGCGCCGGGGTGGTGCGGGAGAGCGGGATGGTGTCGCCGGGCGCGAAGGTCCGGCCCACGGGTCCGGCGCCCCGGTCGAGGTCGACGTACCGCTGTCCGACCATGTTGAGGTACTTGATGGACGCCGTCACCGAGGCGGGGAGCTCGCGCCCTTTGCGTACGGCGAAGGCGACCTCGGCCAGCCGCCGGTCGGCGACGCGCACGGACTCGACCTGGCCGACCTTCACCCCGGCGATCCGGACGCTGTCGCCGGGGATGAGCCCGGTGGCGTCGGTGAACCGCGCCTTGTATGTGGTGGTGTCCCCGACGCCGGTGTTGGCGATGGAGAGCCCGAGGACGGTGGTGGCCAGCACGGTGACCACGATGAAGACGAGGGACTTGGTGATCGGTCCCGCGAGCGAGCGGCGTTTCACTTGAGCTTCACCTCCGCACCGCGGAAGGCCGGACCGATGAGCACGCTGCTCCAGTCGGGCAGGGTCTGTGGCTTCACTTTCAGCGAGGGGGCGACCAGCTCGTTGACGAGCCGGGACTCCTGGGGCGAGTTGGGCAGGCCGAGCGCGGTGTCCGTGCCTGTGTCCTGGTCGGGGCCCGCGGGCGGTGCGGTGACGTCGGCCGCCCGGCTGCGGACGTCGGCGGTCGGGGCGCCCTTGCCGACGTACGGGACGGAGTAACAGCGCGGCCCGCCGGTGGCGTTGTAGACCGGGGTGTCCCGGCCGGGGACGTATTTCCCCTTGGACGGGACGGACTTGACGCTCACGTGCAGCCCCGGCCGGTCCGTCCCCTTGCCGAGGGCCTTGTCCATGGCGGGCACGAATCCGGCCATGGTGCGCAGGGTGCAGGGGAACGAATCGGCGTACCGCGCGAGGAGTTCGAGGGTCGGCCGGCCGGAGGCGGTCAGTCGGATCAGGTTGTCCTTGTTCTCACGCAGGAAGGCGGTGACGTCCCGCGCGGTGGTGGTGGTCTCGCCGTACAGTCCGGCGAGCCGGGCCTCCTGGTCGGCGAGGGTGGAGCTGGTGGTGGTCGCGTCGGTCAGCGCGTCGAGGACGTCCGGGGCGGCATCCGCGTACAGCGTGCTGACCTTGACGAGTTCCTTGATGTCCGCGTTGAGCGTGGGGAGTTGGGGGTTGAACTCCTTCAGGTGGCCGTCCAGCGTGGTGAGCGTCTCGCCCAGGCGTTCACCACGGCCCTCAAGCGCCTGGGAGACGGCGTTCAGGGTGGCGGACAGCTTCTCGGGCTTCACGGCGGTCAGCATCGGCAGGACGTTGTCGAGGACCTGTTCCAGCTCGATGGCGTTGCTGGAGCGGTCCTGCGGGATCACGGCCCCGGCCGGCAGTGTGGCGCCGGAGGAGATGCGGGGCGGGACGAGGGCGACGAACCGCTGGCCGAAGAGGGTGGTGGGCAGCATCTGGGCGGTGACGTCGGCCGGGACGCGCTCCAGCTGGTCCCGGTCGATGGCCAGGGTGAGCCGGGCGCCCTCGCCGTCGGTGGCGATGGAGCGGACCTGGCCGATGACGACACCGCGCAGCTTCACGTCGGCGTTGTCGTGCATCTCGTTGCCGACCGGGCCGGTGCGGACGGTGACGGTCGCGTCGTCGGTGAAGTCCTTCTCGTACACCGAGACCGACACCCACACCAGGACGACGGGGACCAGCAGGAAGGCGACTCCGGCGAGCCGCCGTCGGACCGTACGTGTGCTGGATGTACGCATCAGCCCGCCACCTTCACCGTCGTCGTGGCTCCCCAGATGGCGAGCGAGAGGAAGAAGTCGGTGACGCTGATGAGGACGATCGCGTTGCGCACCGACCGGCCGACCGCCACGCCCACGCCGGCCGGTCCGCCGGTGGCGTGGAAGCCGTAGTAGCAGTGGGCGAGGATCACCAGCACGCTGAAGATCAGCACCTTGAGCACCGACAGCAGCACGTCCTCCGGCGAGAGGAACAGGTTGAAGTAGTGGTCGTAGGTGCCCGCCGACTGCCCGTTGAACAGGATGGTGATGTAGCGGGAGGCGAGGTACGAGGAGAGCAGCCCGATCGCGTAGAGCGGGATGATCGCGACCACCCCGGCGATGATGCGTGTGGTGACGAGGTAGGGCATGGAGCGTACGCCCATCGCTTCCAGGGCGTCGACCTCCTCGTTGATCCGCATCGCACCGAGCTGGGCGGTGAAGCCCGCGCCGACGGTGGCGGAGAGTGCGAGTCCGGCCACCAGGGGGGCGATCTCCCGGGTGTTGAAGTAGGCGGAGATGAATCCGGTGAACGCCGACGTGCCGATCTGGTTGAGGGCCGCGTACCCCTGGAGGCCGACGACCGTGCCGGTGAACAGCGTCATGGCGACCATCACTCCGATGGTGCCGCCGATGACGCCGAGCCCGCCGCTGCCGAAGGCGACCTCGGCCAGCAGCCGCTGTACTTCCTTGAGATAGCGGCGCAGGGTGCGCGGAATCCAGACCAGCGCCTTGATGTAGAAGGTGAGCTGGTCGCCCGCCCGGTCGAGTCCGCTGAGCATCGTCATCTCTCAGCTTCCCTTCGCGGGGACGATCTGGAGGTAGATCGCCGTGAGGACCATGTTCACGAAGAACAGCAGCATGAAGGTGATGACGACGGACTGGTTGACCGCGTCGCCGACGCCCTTGGGGCCGCCGCGCGGGTTGAGGCCGCGGTGGGCCGCGACGATGCCCGCGATGAAGCCGAAGACCAGGGCCTTGAACTCGCTGATGTAGAGGTCGGGCAGCTGGGCCAGGGCGGAAAAGCTCGCGAGGTACGCGCCCGGGGTGCCGTTCTGCATGATCACGTTGAAGAAGTAGCCGCCGAGCGTGCCGACGACGGAGATCAGCCCGTTGAGCAGGACGGCGACGAGCATGGTGGCCAGCACCCGGGGCACGACGAGGCGCTGGATGGGCGAGACGCCCATGACCTCCATCGCGTCGAGCTCCTCGCGGATCTTGCGGGAGCCGAGGTCGGCGCAGATCGCGGACCCGGCGGCCCCGGAGATGAGCAGTGCCACGATGATCGGGCTGGCCTGCTGGATCACGGCGAGGACGCTGGCGCCGCCGGTGAAGGACTGGGCGCCGAGCTGCTGGGTGAGCGAGCCGACCTGGAGGGCGATGACCGCGCCGAACGGGATGGAGACGAGGGCGGCGGGCAAGATCGTGACGCTGGCGACGAACCAGAACTGCTCGATGAACTCCCGCACTTGGAACGGTCTGCGGAAGATGGCCCGGCTCACCGCGACGGCGAGCGCGAACAGCTTGCCGGTCTCCCGGAGCGGGGCGAGCAGCCGGGACGGGCGACGCTGCTCGGGGGCCTTCCCGGAGGGGGACGGCGGGGGTCTCTCGGGCGGCTCGGGCGGCCGCACCGGCATCGGGGCGGTCACGCGCGCGCACCTCCCGCCGCCGGGGCGTAGCTGTTGAGGATCGCCGTACGGGCGGCCTCCGGCAGCTGGCCCATCATCGACATGACGCGCTCGCGGCGGCGCAGCGCCCCCTGGCGTACGGGCATCCCGGGCGAGGGTTCCAGCTGCGGGACGACGGTGCGGGGCCCGGTGGGCAGGACGACGGTGTCGTGCCGTCGCTCGGCGGCGAGGGTGGCGGCGTCCTTCTCCTCGGACATGCCGATGGGCCCTTCGCGGCGTCCGGCGAGGAACTGCGAGACGACCGGGGTGTCGCTGGTGAGCAGCACCTCGCGCGGCCCGAAGGTGACGAGGTCGCGGCAGAACAGCATGCCCATGTTGTCGGGGACGGTCGCCGCGATGTCGAGGTTGTGGGTGACGATGAGCATCGTGGCGTCGATCTGTGCGTTGAGGTCGATGAGGAGCTGCGAGAGGTAGGCGGTACGGACCGGGTCGAGGCCGGAGTCCGGTTCGTCGCAGAGGATGATCTGCGGGTCCAGAACCAGGGCGCGGGCAAGTCCCGCGCGCTTGCGCATACCGCCGGATATCTCGCCCGGCAGCTTTCCCTCGGCGCCGAGGAGTCCGACGATGTCGATGCGCTCCATGACGATGCGGCGGATCTCGGATTCCTTCTTGCGGGTGTGCTCGCGCAGCGGGAAGGCGATGTTGTCGAAGAGCGACATCGAACCGAAGAGCGCACCGTCCTGGAACATGAGGCCGAAGAGTTTCCGCGTCTCCATGACGTCGCGTTCCGGGCTGTTCACCATGTCGACGCCATTGATGAGGACGCGCCCCTGTTCGGGCTTCAGCAGCCCGATGACGGATTTCAGGAAGACGGTCTTTCCGGTGCCGGAGGGACCGAGCATGACGCTCACTTCACCGGCGGGCAGGGTGAGGCTGACGTCCTGCCAGATGTTCTGCTTGCCGAAGGACTTCGTCAGGCCCTCGACGACTACCTCGATTCCCATCGGGCCTCCCTCGAAAGTGGTGGTGAACGGGGTCGCCGCCGACGCTCCGGCACGGCGGGAAAGCGCTTCGTACCGGCACGCCAGGGACGCTACGGTCCGGTAACCAGGCCGCGCAATACTGGGTACGGATTTTCCTCGACGAGAATTGTCGGCCCGCTGCGACTTGTTACCGAGTGAGCAATTGCCGTATCAAACCTGTCGGTTGGTGAGGAACTTCTGCGCCGGACAACGGCTGCACGGGAGTAGGAAAATGGGCCCTTCCGGTCCCGTGGGAGCGCAAGGGCCCTTTTCCTGTTCGGGTTCGAGTTCGGGGCAGTGCGGGTGCGCCGTGCCGTCTACCGTTCGGGCTCCGGCACCCTCGGCGGGCAGTCCGGGCCCTCCGGGTTCGTCGCGACGCACAGGGGTGCCTGCGTCATCTTGGTGTAGTTGTCGGCCTTCCCGCCCACGCTGGAGATGGCCGCCGTGAAGACCGGGTCGAGGTCCTCGCCGACTCCGCACCCCTTGAACGGCGGAATGTGCGCGTACCCGGTCAGGCTTCCGCCGTACGCCACCAGATAGCCCGCTCGCGGATAGCTCTGGCCGTACCCCCGCAGCACCTGTTCGAAGGGCCGTTCCGTGCGGCAGTCGGGCCCGACGTCCAGCGGCACCCCGTTCACCTCGACGTCGGAGAGCCGCAGGGAGAGCTGGGCGGTGACCGTCGTCTCCTCGGGATAGGTCGGCGTGTTGGTGACCGTGTGGGTGTGGATCGCGGCCGGGGGGCCCACCTGTTCCAGCGTCATGGTCGCGGTCGTCGGCATGAATCCGAAGCTGAGGAACGTGGCCTTCGTCGGGGGGAGTTGGCGTCGTCCCTCGTAGTCGAAGTCCACCTCGGACGTGACGTCGACGGTGGAGGCGCAGGAGTCGTTGATGTAGCGCTTGTTCAGCACCACCTTCATGAACGCGGGCCCCAGCGCCGCGGCCCCGTCCAGCTTCGCGGCGTTGGCGTATCCGGCCGCGTACGTCTCGGCGGTGGTCATCACCCACTCGGGCGGGATCTCGATCGGACAGCTTCCGGGGTCCTCGTCGGCGACGGCTCCGCGCCGTTGCTCGGTGAGGACGTCGATCTTCTCCCGTGCGTCGGGCGGCAGTCCGCCGACCGGAGGGCTGGGTGCCGGGAGCGGGTCGGCGTCGCTCTCGCCGGGGGTCGGTGCCGGGGCGGTCGGGTCGGTGTCCCCGCGGACCGTGACCGTGGCCAGAACGGGCTCCTCGCCCGGTGCGGGTTCGCATACGACGTCGAGCCCCGGGGGCGAGGTCGGCTCGGCCCCGTCCCCGTCCGTGCCTCCGTCCGTGCCCCCGTCCGTGAACGAGGACAGTGACAGGGCGAGCGTGGCGGGCCTCAGGCTGGCGCGCCCGGCGGTGCCGAAGGAGACCGTCGGGACGTCACCGGTCGCGGTCAGGGTCACCCCGCCCTCGTCGGGGAGGGCGACCGGAGGCGCGGTCAGATCCTGCCAGGAGGCGTCGGCGGACCGGTCGCCGACGGTGTTGCGGACGGTGAGGCGGGCGACGGCCGACAGGGTGGTCGCCTCCAGGCCGGTGAACCGGGCGAGCGCGCTCCGCTCCAGATCCACTTCGACGGAGACCTGATCGGGGCGGATCTCCTCGCCGGTGCGGACCGAGGTCGGAAGCACCGCCGAGACGACGACAGCCACCTCCTCGGGCCCGGAGGGAAAGGCGCAGGCGTAGCGGAGGGCGGCCTGTGACGTCTGTTCGGCCGCCGCCGATTCGGCCCCCGGAATGAGCGCGGTGGCGACGAGGAGTGTCCCGCCGACGGCCCAGTGGATCGGTCGTCTCGACGCGGCGCGTACATCGACGGTCATACGGAGGTGTCCTTCCGGCGCGCGTGTGCCCTGGACGGGATGGCTGCGGAAAGCGGTTCCCCTGGCCGGCCGCTCGGCAACGGCGCTGGGGTCGGGCATCGGACCGATCGGTACGGTACGCACGCCGACGGCCGCGTGGGAAGTGCCGCGTTCGCGAACGGATCCGCGGCGCGCGGACTTTGGCAACCGATGACAATCCACCGTCGCGGCCTTGTCCGCAGGTGCGTGAAAAGCCCTCTTCGGCGCGGTCTGCGCGTACGGTGCCCGGCCGTCGCCAGACCGGCCGGGCACCGCGTTCAGCTGCGGATCGTCACCGGCGGCGGGTCAGCCGCTGATGACCGGGGACTGGCCCGAGGCCGTGTTCACGATGGTGTACAGGCCCGCGAAGCTGGCGGTGGTGCCGACGATTCCGCAGCCGCCGCCGACCTTGTTGGTGATGCTCAGGGTGAGTCCGCCGCCCGCCGTGTTCAGTGTGCCGTTGCTGCCGCCGGCGCTCGGGTTGTTGTACTTGGCGGCGACCTTGCCGGTGACGTCGAAGGCGCAGGGGCCGAGGATGCTGCTTCCGGTCACCTTCGCCTTGATCGCTCTGATCTCACCGGTCGTCTGGCCGGTGGAGTTGGTGCCCGCGCCCGCCGTGTAGTCCAGGCCCCAGATCTGCCAGGGGGGCGTGGTGGCCACCGTCCACGTCGAGCTGAACGGTCCGGTGCAGGGCGAGTTGAACGAGATCGCCGAGATGGACGCGAGCTGGGCCGGGCTACCGGCGACCGGGGAGGCCGGGGCCGAGCCCGAGGCTGCGGAGGTGGCGCACTGGATCTTGTTGCCGTTGTTGTCGGTCAGGACGGTCACACCGGCGCTGCCGGTGAAGTCGCCGGTCGGCGTGATCGTCCAGCTGGTCGGCGCGGCGACGGCCGAGGGGGCGGCCAGGACGACGGATGCCGCGGCGGCACCGATCGCGGTGAGGACACCGGTTCGCTTGAACATGGGGATACTCCCTTTTCTCGTCCCATTGGGGATGCGGCTGAGGATGACTGGAGTGGTGACCGGAGAAGGGCTTGCACGCACGTGGGGGGGGTTCTGGGGTAGGGCTCTGGGGGCTCTGGGACAGCTCTGGGAGAGGGTTCTCGGATCACCTCCTCGTATCGGGGTGCGCGGCCTACTGCCGTGCGGAGTGCCAGAATTCCGACAGCTTTCGGCCCTCGTGCGGCGCGAGGCCGGCGGGGTCGTAGGGGCTGCCGAAGTACGTCGAGGTGTCGTCGAGCGTCACGCTGTTCTTCCCGGCGGCGGACGGGAGACCGGTCTTGAGGTTCACCGCCCAGTCCAGGAGTCCCGCCCCGCAACCGCTTGCCCCCGGTACGGCGAAGGCGGCGTCGCCCTGGTCGGCACCGGCGAAGGTGTAGCGCCCCATTTCGCCCGCGTCGTCCCGGGTGCCGTCCGCCGCGAATCGCTGGAGCGAGATGCTCGGGGCGTTAAGGTTCTGCGGCTTCAGAAGCACCGGATCGGCAGTGGTCCCGATGTAGCACTTGTCACCCAGGAACGGATTCTTGAGGTGGATGCGGACCGGGATGGTGAGAATGGGCTCACCGGTGGAGAACGCGGCGCTCATATTGAAGTCGCGGGGCGCTCCGGCCGGTTCGATGGTGGCCGTCACGCGATTGAGATCGTTGTCCGTGAGCTGACGGCAGATCACGGATACGAGGGGAATTCCGCTGGGGCACATCAGCCCGAGCAGTCCGCCCGGAATCTCGGCCGGATCGGCGGTGAGCGCCCCTTCCGGCGGGGCCACCAGTGAGGTGGTGCCGTCGCTGCGCTGGATGACGCCGAGCTGCAGATCGGTGGTACCGGTGGTCACATGGCTCTTGCCCAGCGTGATCGATCCCGTGACGGAACCGGAGGCGATACAGGTGGCGATGGCGTCGATGCCGTCCGCGGCCAGCATGGCGGGCGCGTCGACCGGGCAGCGGTCGAAGGGCGCCCAGTCCCCGTTGAGCTGCGTGGCCGCGGTGGCCGAGCCGGTGGAGAGCAGAGCGCTCAAGGCCGTGAATGCCGCGAGCGCTCCTGTGCGGGTTCGCCTGGAAACGGGTCTCATGTGGTCCCCTCTGTCGGCCGCCGTGGTGCGGCCTCGTACACGAAGTTGACCGGCCTCGGATCGAACCGGCAGCGGAGGAACGGGGCGTCAAATTTCGGGCAGATTTCGTGACCGAATTGACCGAGGTGTGATGTTACTCGCGGGAAACAGGGCGACACAATCCGTCTCACTAAGATCTTTTGCACGACGCTATTTTTGATGCGGAAATGAGTAACAGACCTTCATCCCCTTATCAAGGAATGCGCATCGCAGGGCGGGGAAATACGGCTCCGGCCGGCGGGACCCGTACACCGCGCGTACGCCGGGCCCCGGACGTCGGCGCCCGGGAGGCCGCTCGCGCCGAACCCCGGCAGAGCGCAGGCGAATCAGCCAGGCGGCCGAAATCCGGCGCCCGATAGCACGCGGTACGGCCGACCTGCACCGAAGTCCCACACTGCGGCCGAGATGTGTGCCCCCTGCACTTCGATCTTGTCCAAGTGGTGTGCAGCCCCAGTTCCTTGGTCTATCTTCGTCGCGGACTTGGTACGCACCTGTCGGTTCGTGGGAGCGCTTTCCCCCACCGTCTCACCCCACCACCGGGCGCCGAGAGAAAGGGGACTTGACATGCCACATCTCATCCAGCCGCTGGATACCGGAGACCCGCTGGGACCACTCCCGCAGGAATTCGCCGCGATCATGCGACCCGAACTGCCCAGCCTCATCAAGGAAATCGGCGTCGAGGTGACCCGGGCCTATCCGGAATACGCCCGGCTGCTCGACGGACCGAACGGCCAGGCCATCCGGGTGGGTGTGGAGCAGAGCCTGTCCTCCTTCGTCGACCTGGTCGCCGAACCCTCCTCCCCCACCACGCTCCGGGACGACATGTGCCGCCGCTTCGGGCGGTTCGAGGCGTACGAGGGCCGGACCATGGACACCCTCCAGGGGGCGTACCGGCTGGGCGCGCGGGTGGCGCTGCGGCGGGCCAAGAAGGTCGGGCAGAGCTACCACCTGTCGCCCAGTCTGATGCTGAGCTTCGCCGACGCGCTCTTCGCCTACGTCGACGAACTGGAGGCGCTTTCCCGGGAAGGCTTCCTGGAGGTGCAGTCCCAGTCGGGCGAGCACAGCGAGGCGCTGCGCCGCCGCCTCCTCCACCTGATCCTCGCCGGGCGCCCGGCCCCCCACAGCGCCATCGCCGACCTGTGCGAGCAGACCGGCTGGACGCTCCCCGACGAGGTCACCCTGATCGCCGTCCGCGCCCCGGCGGAGCTGGACCGGCTGAGCGCGGACCGTGATGTCCTCGTCGATCTCAGCGCCCCGCAGCCGCACTTACTGATTCCGGGGGCGCTGGACGAGTCCCGAAGATCCATGCTGGAGCAGGCCCTTCCGGCGTCCCGCGCGGCGGTCGGACTGACCGTTCCCACCGTGCTGGCCTGCGAGTCGGTCCGGTGGGCCCGCAGGGTACTGGAGCTCGTCGACTCCGGGGTGATCGACGACGCTCCGCTGATCCACTGCGAGGACCACCTCATCACCCTGTGGCTGCTCTCCGATCCCGCCCTGCTCGACCAGCTCGCCCAGCGGGAGCTGGCCGCCGTTGCGGGGATCAGCGCGGGCCGTCGCGAGCGGCTGGTCGAGACGCTGCGGATCTGGCTCGACACCCGGGGGACGGCGGCGCAGATGGGTGCGCTGCTCGATGTCCACCCGCAGACGGTGCGCTACCGCATGCGCAATCTGGAGTCCATCTTCGGTGACCAACTCGTCGATCCGGAGAGCCGCTTCGCCACCGAGGCGGTGCTGCGCGCGCTGCGGCTGCGCTCTCGCACCGACGGCACATCCCCCTGATCCGGATCACGTCCGCCGCGGCGGGTCAACTTACCCGCGCGTAAGGGGAAATAGACGGTCAGTCCCAAACGGTTGCGACACGGAGACGTATCCGACGAGAAACCCGGAACCGCGTCCCGTACACAAGGAGGAGCCTGCCGCTCATCCGGCGGCGGGTCCCGTGCACCGCCTCCTGGCCGACCATCCGAGAGGGAACGCTTCATGACCGCCTCGCACCTCCTCGTCCCCGTGCCGATCCCGGACCGGGTCGCCGCGCTGATCGGTTCGTGCATTCCGCCGCACATCCTCCAGGCGGAGTTCGACGCGGACCGCGCGGCCCGCGAGGTCCGCCGCTTCCGAGGTCCGCTGCTCGGCGTCGAGGACCAGGCCGACCGCGAGCAGGCCCTGGCGGACCTGGCCCGCGCCAACAAGGTGCTGGCCGCACATCACCCCCGGCTGCCGGTGCTGCCGGGCTCCCCCTTCTGACCGGCTCGCCCTCGCATGTGACGAGGCGTCCAGACCGGCCGCACGCACGGTTCGTGACGGTCCGCACATGTGATTCTCATCGCCCCGGACGCGTACGGACCGGCCGGGGCGAAGGAGTGGGCGGCGGCTTCCGGCAGCCCGGCCGGGGGCGCCGCCGATCGGGTCGACCAGCACGTACCGGCGCGGCGATTCCATGCTCCCCCGGCCCCCGACGTGCGGTGACGGCCGCCTGCCCGGCGGGGCCAGGCCGATGCGTGACGACGGCGTGAAGCCTCCTCACGACACGGCCCGGCGGGAGCGTCGGGCTTCGCCGGGCGGGGCGTTCGGGGTGTGCCGCCCGCGATGACGCGGACATCACCCCGCCGCCGTAGCGCTAGCCTCTTCACATGACCTCCACTGCGACCGAGCTGGACCCTACCCGTCCGATGGTTGTCCTGAACGCGGAGATCCGTGCCCTGGTGGCGGACGGCGCCATGGTGTCGCCGGAGGGCCGCCGGGAGTACGAGCGGCTGCTGGTCGAGTGGGTGGCGGCGGTCCGGGGCGGAGCCCGCTGACCCTGCGGCCGGGCCGACCGGGCCGGCCGGGCCATCGGGGATAGTGACGGCACGTACACGTCCCCGCTTCCGGGAGATCCCATGACCGCCGCCTCCCCCGCAGGCTCCCGCCGCCCCTCTCTGCTCCTCGTCACCGATCTCGCGTACGAGGCACGGGGGCGGCGCTACTGCGACGAGGACATCTTCCTGGCCTCCCGGCTGCGCGGGGCGTTCGACGTGGCCCTGTGCCATCCCCGGGACGCGGCCGCGCTGCTGGAACGTTTCGACATCGCCCTCGTACGCAACAGCGGGCCCGTGCTGCACTATCAGGAGGCGTACGACGCGTTCCGTGCGCGGGCCCTGGAGCTGCGCGTGCCGGTCTACAACCCGCTGGGCGGTCGCGGCGACATGGCGGGCAAGGAGTACCTGGTGGAGCTGAGCCGGGCCGGGTTCCCGGTGATTCCCACGGTGGACCGGGAGGCGGATCTGGCGTCGCTGCCGGAGGTCACGGAGTACGTGGTCAAGCCGAAGCTGGGCGCGGACTCGGTCGGGCTGCGGTTCGTCCCGGGGGACGCGGCCGGCGCCGAGCTGGCGGGGGCGGCCGAGGGCTCCCTCCTCGTCCAGCCGAGGATCGCCTTCCGCTACGAGGTGTCCTTCTACTTCGTCGACCACGACTTCCAGTACGCGCTGTACGCGCCGGACCCGGAGCGGCGATGGGTGCTGGAGCCGTACGCGGCGAGTGCCGAGGATCTCGCGTTCGCCCGGCGCTTCATCGGCTGGAACGCCCTCACGCACGGCATCCAGCGGGTCGATGCCTGCCGTACGGCGGAGGGTGCTCTGCTCCTCGTGGAACTGGAGGACCTGAATCCGTATCTGTCGCTCGACCGCGTGGGCGAGGTCGTCCGGGAGGCGTTCGTGGCGCGGCTGACGGAGTCGGTCCTCTCGCTGACCGGCTGACCCCCGTCCGGACTGTCCCCGCATGCGGGCGCCGGGGGCCGGTGTGAGGGTGCAGACGTGACCACTGCCAGCGAGCAAGCCCCCGCCGCGCAGAGTGCCGCCGCGCCGCCGCCCGTCCTCGACCGGCGGCGCCGGAACATCATCTTCACCACGATCGTGCTCGGCATGCTGCTGGCGGCCCTGGACCAGACGATCGTCGGCACGGCCCTTCCCACGATCGTCTCGGAGCTGGGCGGCGCCGAGCACATGTCGTGGGTGGTCACGGCGTATCTGCTGGCGGAGACGGTGGCGACCGTGCTGGTCGGCAAGTTCGGCGACCTGTTCGGGCGGAAGCTGATCTTCCAGATCTCCGCGATCATCTTCATCACCGGATCGTTCCTGTGCGGTCTCGCCTCGGACATGCTGCTGCTGATCATCTGGCGCGGTATGCAGGGCGTCGGCGCGGGCGGGCTCATGGTCACGTCGATGGCGCTGATCGCGGATGTGATCCCGCTGCGCGAACGGGGCAAGTACCAGGGTGCGATCGGTGCGGTCTTCGGCATCTCGACGGTGATCGGACCGCTGCTCGGCGGGCTGTTCACCGACCATCTGACCTGGCGGTGGGCGTTCTACGTCAACGTACCCATCGCCATCGTGGTGGTGATCGCGGCCGCCCGGAACATTCCGTCGCTGAAGGCGGCGGGACGGCCGGTCATCGACTACGCCGGTATCGCGCTGGTCGCCGTCGGGGCGAGCGCGCTGATCCTGGCGACGAGCTGGGGCGGCAACGAGTACGCCTGGGGCTCGTCCGTCATCATCGGCCTCTTCATCGGCGGGCTGATCGCCCTGACCCTCTTCTGCCTGGTGGAGCGGCGGGCCAGGGAACCGATGCTGCCGATGCGGCTGTTCCGGAACCCGGTGTTCACGGTCTGCTCGATCCTCAGCTTCATCGTGGGCTTCGCGATGCTCGGCTCGATGATCTTCCTGCCGACCTACCTCCAGTACGTGGACGGGGACTCGGCGACGCTCTCGGGCGTGCGGACCCTGCCGCTGGTCGTCGGTCTGCTGGTCGCCTCGATCTTCAGTGGCAATGTGGTGAGCAAGACCGGCCGCTACCGCCTCTTCCCCATCGTCGGCACGCTGGTCATGGCGGCCGGGCTGTTCCTCCTCTCGCGGATGGGGCCGGAGAGCGGGGTGTGGCTGGAGTCGCTGTACATGGTGATCCTGGGACTCGGCATCGGGCTGGCCATGCAGGTGCTGACGATCGCCGTGCAGAACACCGTCGACTACGCGGACCTGGGTACGGCGACCTCGGGCGTGACGTTCTTCCGTACGCTCGGCAGCGCCTTCGGCACGGCGGTGTTCGGCACGATCTACGTCAACGCGCTCAAGCCCAATCTCGCCGACGGGGTCGCGCAGGCAGCCGCGGCGGGTGGCGACCCGGCGGCGCTGATCGGCGCCTCGCAGAGCCCCCAGGCGCTGCACGCGCTGCCCGCCGCCCAGGCGGAGCCGCTGGCGCAGGCGTACGCGCAGACGCTGCACACGGTGTTCCTGTGGACGGTCCCCGTGGCGCTGATCGGCTTTGTCGTCGCGCTGTTCCTCAAGGAGGTGAAGCTGCGGGACTCGGCGCGGCTCTCCTCGACGGACATGGGCGAGGGCTTCGCCCAGCCCGGCAGCGGCGACTCGGAGATGCTTCTTGAGATCTCGGTGGCCAAGATCCTGCACGGCGCCGCTCCGGAGACGGCGCGCCGGATCGTCGCTGAATCCGACACCCGCCTCGACATGGCGGGCGCCTGGGCGGTGATGCAGGTGGACCTGTTCACCCGGATGGTGGGCCACGCGGGCCTCGGGCTGATCGCGGCCCGGCACCGCATCCCGCCGGAGGTCCTGGTGCCCGTCTTCGACCGGATGATCGAGGAGGGCTATCTGACGGGGGACGGGCGGCTCTTCTCGCACACGGCGGCGGGCCGACGCGAGGCGGCGGTGATCTCCGACGCCTGGGGCCGCTGGCTCAACGAGCGCCTGGCGGAGGACGGCGCCCGCCCGGACGACCGTCAGCTCCGGGCCACCGTGGACATGATCGCCAAGCGCCTGCTGGCGGAGGACCTGGCCCAGGAGCTGTCCCCGGCGCCGAACCCCGGCGGCTCGACGCGGGTGGGGGCCCCGGCCTGAGAC
This sequence comes from Streptomyces durocortorensis, assembly GCF_031760065.1. NCBI lineage: Bacteria > Bacillati > Actinomycetota > Actinomycetes > Kitasatosporales > Streptomycetaceae > Streptomyces > Streptomyces sp. C11-1. The sequence continues at coordinate 6,602,999 of NZ_CP134500.1, read as the reverse complement.
TGCCGGGTGGACCGGGCCGACCGCGCGGGCCGAATCAGTCGACGAAGACCGCCGTCGCGTAGACCCAGGCGCCCTCGTGGCGGGTGAAGCGGCTCTTCTCGTGGAGGGAGTCGGGGCGACCGTCGTCGGTGTAGTGGGCGCGGAAGGTGACCGTCCCGGTGGTGTGGAAGGCGCTGCCCTCGGCGGTGTCCAGGATCTCCAGCCCCGTCCAGCGCAGCGCGGGGTCGAAGTCCACGGCGGGCGGCCGGGTCTCCGGGTGCCAGGTGCGCAGCAGGTACGCCGCGTCCTGGACGACGAAGGCCGCGTACCGGGAGCGCATCAGGGCCTCGCAGGTCGGAGCGGCGGCGGTGCCGGAGTGGAAGCGGCCGCAGCAGTCCCCGTACGTCGCGGGCAGGCCGCAGGGGCAGGGGGCCGCGGGCGTGATCCGCGGGGTGGCGGCCCGGGGCCGGGAGGTGCGTCGTGACATGGGTCCATTGTGACGCGGGCGCCCGTGACACGCTCCGCCCCGCCCCGCGTACGTCGCGCGGGGCGGGGCGGAGCACTCAGACCTTGCGCGCTACGCCCGCGTAGCCCGGGATCGGGTCGTCGCCGAGGACGTCGATGACCTCGCCCAGCTCGGGGTGCCAGTCGGCGGAGAGCGAGACTCCGGGCTCGACCAGTTCGAGGCCGTCGAAGAACGCGGTGAGCTCGGCGCGCGAACGGGGGCGCAGGGTCATCCCGCGCTCCTTGTACATGGCGCGTGCCTGCGCCGCGCCCTCCGGGTTGAAGTCACCGGTGGTGTGCGAGAGCACCAGATAGCTGCCGGAGGGAAGCTGCTCGACGAGCTTGTCGACCAGGTCGCCCGCGCCGTCCTCGTCGTCGATGAAGTGCAGCAGGGCCAGCAGGGACAGGGCGATCGGCTGGTCGAAGTCCAGGATCCTGCCCGCCTCGGCCAGGATGCTCTCGGGCTTGCGGGCATCGGCCTGGATGTACTCGGTGGCGCCCTCGGGGGTGGAGCGCAGCAGGGCCGCCGCGTGGGCGAGGACGATCGGGTCGTTGTCGCAGTAGACGATGCGGGCGTCGGGGGCGGTCCGCTGGGCGATCTGGTGGAGATTCGGTTCGGTGGGTATGCCCGTGCCGATGTCCAGGAACTGGCGCACCCCGTTCTCGGCGAGCCAGCGGGTGGCCCGGTGCATGAACGCCCGGTTCACCCGCGCCATGTCGCGGCCGCGCGCGTCCAGCTTGAGGAGCTGGCGCGCCATGTCCTCGTCGACCGGGTAATTGTCCTTGCCGCCGAGGAACCAGTCGTACATCCGGGCCGGATGCGGCTTGCTGGTGTCGATCTCGATGGAGTGGGGTTCTTGCCCGGCCATGGCTCGCTCCGTGGGTTGGGGGGTCCGTACGTCGACGATCAGGAAGATCAGAAGGATCGGGAGGGCTGACGAACAACTCTGCTGGGTCGTGCCCAAGTGCCCTGTCAGGCCGGGTCCTTCGGGGCCCGGACAGGATATGCGGCGAGGGCCTCAGGTGAGAAGGAAATCCGCCTGGCCCGCCTTGGCGCCCTGGATGAACGCGGCGATCTCGCCGTTGGAGTAGATGAGGGCTGGGCCGTCCGGGTCGGCGGACTGACGCACCGCGACCCGGCCGTCCGCCAGCTTCATGGCCTCGACGCAGTTGCCGCCGTTGCCGCCGCTCCACGGCTTGTACCAGCCTTCGGAGCCGAGATCACCGGCCGGCATGCCGTTGTATATCTGGTTCATCACAGCTCCTTGCGGAAGTCCCGGAGGATTTCCTTCGTGCGTTGTGCGGTTGCGGCCTGCGCCGCCATGCGGTCCATGACCTCCAGGTAGGAGGCCACCTCGGGACGGGCGTCGAAGTAGACCGCCCCGGTCAGGTACTCGCTGTAGACCATGTCGGGGAGTTCGGGCACGGCGAACCGGAAGAGGACGAACGGCCCGTACGTCCCAGGGTGATGGCCGGTCGCGAACTCCGCGATCTGCAAGGTGACATGGGGCAGCTCGGTGGCTTCGAGCAGCTTGTCGGCCTGTCCGCGCATCGCCTCGGGGCTGCCGACGGGACGCCGCAGGACGGTCTCGTCCATGATCACCCACAACTTGGGCGCCTCGTCCTTGACCAGCAGGGACTGCCGTTCCATGCGCAGCGCCACATGGCGCTCGATGTCCTCGGGTCTGGTCTGGCCGACCGCCCCGGTGCGCATCACGGAGCGCGCGTAGTCCTCGGTCTGGAGCAGTCCGGGGACGAAGTGCGGCTCGTACATGCGCAGCAGGCTCGCGGCGCCCTCCAGGCTGACGTACATGCTGAACCAGTCGGGCAGGACGTCGTGGAAGCGTTGCCACCAGCCGGGCTTGTTCGCCTCCTCGGCCAGCTCGACGAAGGCCTCGGCCTCGGGGTCGGCGACACCGTACGCCTTCAGCAGCAGCTGGACGTAGGGGATCTTCAGCCCGACCTCGGCCGTCTCCATCCGGCGTATCGTCGCGGGGGCGACACGCAGCACCTTCGCCGCCTGATCACGGGTCAGGCCGACGCGCTCGCGCAGATCTTGCAGGCGCTTGCCGAGAACGACCTGGCCCACGGTCGGGGCGGACCGCGGTTCGCTCACTTCAGACCTCCCCATGCGCTGTTTTGCGAGCAGTGTGCCACGCGTGCGCCCCCAACGACACAGTCACTCTGAAAAATTCAGAGTGCCCCTTGCCAAGTGTCTGCGTCAGGGGGAGAGTTGACTTCCGAACCAGTTCGCTCGGTCATGCCCGCTCCCGCATCCGGGGGAACGAAGCGTGACGCAGCCCCCACTGTGAGGAATCGGTCGTGGCACCTGGCAGTGCGCTCATCCCCCGGCTCATGGACCTCAGTCCCGGGACGGAGGCGCTCCGTTACTGCTTCGCGCTGCCCGCGCACCCCGGGTCGGTGGCCGGGGCCCGGCAGCTGGCACGGGCCCGGCTGGACGCCTGGAAGCTGACCGGCGACGCCTACGACGCGGCCGTTCTCATCGTCTCCGAGCTGGTCACCAACGCGGTCGTGCACACGACGAGCGCCCGGGTGGTGTGCGAGCTGCGCTGCCTCGGCAGACGGCTGCGGATAGCCGTGCAGGACCAGGGACACCGGCTCGACGGTCCCCGGCTGCGCCGCTCCTCCGACGACGAGCACGGCCGCGGTCTGCTCCTCGTCGACGCGATGAGCAGTTCCTGGGGGTCGCACGACGCCGGGGACTCCTCCGGTCGCATCGTGTGGGCGGAGCTGCCGCACAGCACGGAACGACCGTGCGGCACGGAGCGGCCATGCTGAGGAACGCGCTGTCCCGGCTGCGCGGTACGCACCGGGACCGGGCGGCTCCCGAGGAGACCCGCGCCGGGCATGTACGGCTGGCGCTGCCCGCCTCGATGTCGGCCAGCCTGGGCTGCGACGCGGTGGGCGTTCCCGCGCGGCACGGCTTCCGCCTGATGTCGCATCTGCCGCGCACCGGCTGCGTCTTCGCGGACGCCGACCGCTGGTGGTGGATCGTCCCGGCGGGCTCGGACCTGGACCTGGACTGGCCCGAGCAGGTGGCCTACGCGCGGGGCGCCGATGTCCCCGCCGGGCGGCCCCGGCTGATCCACTCGCCGGACGCGCTCACCCCGTACACCCCGCCGATCCCGCTCTTCCTGATGGTCTGCCAGGTGACCGGGGTGGCTCCGAGCTGGACCGCCGCCACCGCGCCCACGGCTGTCTCCGCGCCCTGAGCAGCCAGGACACGGGCTAGATCCCGTCGAAGCGGGCGAGCTCCGGATGGACCTCGGTGTACCGCTCGACCAACCGCCGGGCCGCCGCGACGGAGTCGACGAGCGGATGCAGGGCGAAGGCCCGTACGGCCGCCGCGCGGGAGCCGCTCTCCGCCGCCTCCAGGACCGCGCGTTCCACGGCCTTCACCGCGGTGACGAGCCCGACGGCGTGGTACGGGAGCGGCGTCACGGCCACCGGGTGGGCCCCGTTGGCGTCGACGAGGCAGGGCACCTCGACGACCGCTTCGGCGTCCAGCGCCGCGAGCGTGGTGCGGTTGCGCACGTTGAGGATCAGCGAAGTACGCTCATTGCGGGCGACGGCCCGCATCAGGGCGAGCGCGACCTGTTCGTAGCCGCCGGACTCCAGGTCGCTCTCCTCCCGCTCCCCCGCCCCGGCCACCTCGCGGTTCTCCGCCATGTAGGTGGCCTCGCGTTCGGCACGGGTGCGCTCCCACGTGACCAGGGCCGGGGTGCCGGGCTCCCGCATCCGGGCGTAGAAGCCCTCCTGCTGGTCGCGGAGGAACGCGCCCCGGGTCTGTTCGGCCTCCTGGTAGGCGCGGACGGCTTCGCGGTTGAAGTAGTAGTAGTGCAGGTACTCGTTGGGGATCGCGCCCAGGGACCGGAGCAGGTCGGCGCCGAAGAGCCGCCCCTCCTCGAAGGATTCGAGCAGCGCGGGGTCGGTGAGCAGCCGGGGCAGTTCGTCCCGCCCATCCACGTACAGGCCCTGCACCCAGCCGAGGTGGTTGAGGCCCGCGTAGTCGATCCAGGCGCGCTCCGGGTCGGCTCCCAGGGTGCGGGCGATGCGCCGCCCGAGCCCGACCGGTGAGTCGCAGATTCCGATGACACGGTCGCCCAGATGCCGGGACATGGCTTCGGTGACGAGGCCCGCCGGGTTGGTGAAGTTGATGACCCAGGCGTGCGGGGCGAGGCGGGCGATGCGCCGGGCGAGGTCGAGGGCGACGGGGACGGTGCGCAGCCCGTACGCGATGCCTCCGGCGCCGACGGTCTCCTGGCCGAGCACCCCCTCCTCCAGGGCCACCCGTTCGTCAGCGGCGCGCCCCGCGAGGCCGCCGACCCGGATAGCGGAGAAGACGAAGTCGGCACCGCGCAGGGCTTCGTCCAACTCCGTGGTGGCGACGACGGCAGGGGCGTCCGCGATGCCGCGCGCCTGTTCCTCCAGAACGCGGGCGACGGCGGTGAGCCGGTCGGCGTCGGTGTCGTACAGCGTCACGCGGGAGACACGGCCCTCGGCGTGATCGCCGAGGAGGGCCCCGTACACGAGAGGCACCCGGAATCCGCCACCGCCAAGAATCGTCAGCTTCACGCTGCTCGATGGTACGGGGAGGCCCGGCGCTGCGGCACCGCCACGCCCGCCCGCGGCGCAGGACAGCGGCGGCCCTGGACCAAGGGCGTGGTGTGGTCCGGGGCCGCCGCTGCCGGAAGCGGCCACACGCAGTCAGGTTCGGTCAGATGCCGTCAGAGTCGGTCAACGGCGGGTCAGTAGCCGTTCCACCAGCGGGAGACCGCCTGCCAGAGCCGCGCGGGCGCGGCGGGGCGGCGCTGGCCCGGGACGGTCGCCACGGGGGCGGGGGCACCGGCGGCCGGGGCCGGCGCGCCGACGGGCGGCGCGGCGGGGGCGGGCTGCGGGGCGGTGCCCGGGGCGTGGGCGGGCTGCACGCCCGCCGCGGGCAGCGGCTCGGGGACGGGCGGGGGCGGGGAGGAGATCTGCCAGGCGTCGGCCGGGCGGGCGGTGCGGGCCATCACCGAGAGCGGGTCGGCGTCCAGCTTCTGCTGGGGGCTGGGGGCGAACTTCACCGGCAGCTCGACCAGGTGGCGCGACATGATGTTGCCGACCCAGCGCAGTTCGCTCTCCTCGACGCCGAGCTCCAGGTCGGGCAGACGCATCAGGAGGGCGTCGACTCCGACGTCGGCGATGGCACGGCCGATGTCCTGGCCGGGGCACTCGTGGGGGCCGCCGCTGAAGGCGAGGTGGGCTCGGTTGCCGCCCATGTCGGCGCCCAGGTCCGGGCGGACGGTGGGGTCGGTGTTGGCGGGGGCGATGCCGACGAGCAGGGCGTCGCCCGCCTTGATCTGCTGGCCGCCCAGCTCGGTGTCGCCGACCGCCCAGCGGCCGAAGACCGCGGTGAAGGGCGGCTCGTCCCAGAGGGTCTGCTCCACCGCCTCCGGCACGGTCATGTGGCCGCCGCTGAGCCGGGCTCGGAAGCGCGGGTCGGTCAGGACCATGCGCAGCACGTTGGCGATGAGGTTGGCGGTGGACTCGTACGCGGCGATGAGGATGAGGCGCAGGTGCTCGACGACCTCGATGTCGGTCATCGTCGCGGGGTGCTCGACGAGCCAGGTGGCCAGGTCCGGTGCGGGCTCGGCGCGGCGGTTCTCCACCAGGCGGGTCAGCACGGACACGATGTGGGCGTTGCTGGCCACGGCGGTCTCGGTGCCGCGGGTCATGTCGCGGGCGGCCTGGACGAGGCGCTCGTCGTACTCCTCGGGCATGCCGAAGATCGCGCACATCACCATCATCGGCAGGTGCTCCGCGAACTGGCCGACCAGGTCGGCGGTGCCCTTCTCGCAGAAGTCGTTGACCAGGCGGTTACTGAAGCGGTTGATGTGGCGGCGCACGCCACGGGTGTCGATGCGCTCCATGCTGTCGGTGACCGCGCCGCGCTGGCGTTCGTGCGTGGCGCCGTCGGCGAACACGCAGACGGGCTGCCAGGTGAAGATCGGGGCCAGCGGGTGGTCCGGGGCGACACTGCCGTCCTGGAGGGCGCGCCAGCGCCGCGAGTCCCGCGAGAACTGGGACGGCGTACGGGTGAGGTGGAGGTTCTCGCTGTGGCCCAGGACGAGCCAGGCGGGGACGTCGCCGTGCAGCAGGACCGGGGCGACCGTGCCGTGTTCGGCGCGGAGTTTGTCGTAGAGGCCCGCGGGGTTGTTCTCCGCCTCGGGGCCGTAGAGGCGGCGCAGTCCGCCGGGACCGATGTCGCCGGGGCCGCTGCCGAGGTTGTGGGCCGGGCACTGGGGCGGCGGCACGGCACCGGGTTCGTGGTGGAAGGGGGTTGTCACTGTGGCTCCAGGGATCAGGACGGCCGAGGATCGAGCACGGGCGGGCAAGGGGCGTGTACGGGTACTGCATGGGTGCGGCAGAGGTGCTGCACCGGGCGGACGCCGGGGGAACGGCGCACGCTCGCCGCCGGGACGGCCGGGGAACCGTCCCGGGGGCGTCAGGCGAGCGGGACGGCCAGGCTGTGCAGATAGCGCATCAGGGTCATCAGCACATCGCGGCTGGAGGTCCGAAGCCGGGCGTCGCAGTCGATCATCGGGACCTCGTCCGGCAGGTCGAGGGCTCTGCGCAGGGCCTCGACCGGGTGGTGCGGCGCGTCGGGGAAGGTGTTGACGGCCACCACGAACGGCACTCCGCGCTCCTCCAGCCGGCCGATGACGTCGAAGCTGACTTCGAGCCGTCTCGTGTCGATGAGGACGACGGCGCCGAGCGCTCCTTCGAAAAGGCCGTTCCACAGGAACCAGAAGCGTTCCTGGCCGGGGGTGCCGAAGAGGTAGAGGATCAGTTCCTCGCTGAGGCTGATCCGGCCGAAGTCCATGGCGACGGTGGTGGCGGTCTTCGTCTCCACCCCGGCGTTGTCGTCCACGCCGACACCGGCCTGGGTCATGGTCTCTTCGGTCGTCAGGGGCCGGATCTCGCTGACCGATCCGACCATGGTCGTCTTGCCGACCCCGAACCCGCCGACGATCACGACCTTCACCGCGGCGGTGGCCGTGGTGGGGAGGACGTCCTCGCTGCGGGGTCCGGTGATCGTGTCAGAGCTTCTGAAGTCCATGCATCACCGCTTCGAGGAGGGACCTGTCGGGGAGAGTGGCGCGGACGATCGGCGCGCGCGACTCGATGAGTTCGGTGGCGAGGAGATCGCTCAGGAGCGAGGTGACCACGCTGAAGGGCAGGCTGAGATAGGCCGAGATCTCGGCGACCGACAAGGGCGCCTGGCAGAGCCTCAGAATCGCTGCCTGCTCGGGCTGGAACGTCGGCGAGGGCTCCGCCTGTGCGACGACCATCGTGACCAGGTCGAGCGCCCCGCGCTCGCTGTCGTCGAGATCGCCGGTGATCACGTACAGCCGTTCCGGGTCGTTGAGTGCCGGATCGGTCTTGCGGCGTTCTCGTTGGGGTCCGCTCATCCGGACTGCCCGCCGTGGCGGGGCGGGCTGGTCAGGTGGGCACCGATCCGCACGACCATGTCCCGCATCCTGGCGCCGACCAGTCCGGCGTCGACGGTCTCGCCGGCCAGGACGGCGAGATACGCACCGGTACCGGCCGCCATCAAGTAGAAGAAGCCGCCGGTCACTTCGATGACCACCAGCTTCATCAGGCCGTCGCTGTAGGGGATCTCGGTGGCCACTGCGGCGGCCAGGCTCTGCAGCCCGGCACAGGCGGCCGCCAGCCGGTCGGCGACGTCGGGGTCGCCGCCGTGCATGGCGATGCGCAGGCCGTCCGAGGAGAGCACCACGATCTGGTGGATGCTCGGCACGTCGTCGGCCAGCTCCTTGAGCATCCAGTCCATGTTTCCCCGCTGCTGGATCACTTCAGGTCTCCCTTGTCCCACGCGTCATCGGAGTCTTCGCCGTGCTTCGGTTCCTGCGGTACGCCGTTGACGGCCTTGGTGAAGGCCTCCAGCCAGAGGCCGGGGGGCTTCTCCTCGCCGCGCCCGCCGTCCGCGTCCGCGCCCGCCTCCCGGCCGGGCAGGCCGCCGTTGGCGGGGGCCGGGGGCGGCGGGGGCTGCTGCGGCAGGTTGTGCGAGCCGAGCGGGGCGCGGCCCCTGCTGCGGCGCTGCGGCAGCCCGTTCTCGGTCCACTCGGTGACCACGGGAACGTCGTCCTCCATGGCCGACGCGGGGACGGCCGGGCGAGACGCGGCCGTGGGGGCGCCGGTGGGGACCGGGGCGACCACGGAGGGTACGGGGCCGGTGGCGGCGGGCTTGGGCTTGCGCTTGCCGGGCGGCGGCACCACGTGCTGAAGCTGCGACATGTCCAGCGAGCTGGTGGGCCGCGAGGTGGCGCCGATGCCGTGGGCGATGCCCGGGGCGGGCCCGGTGGTGATCATGTCGCGCGGCACGATGAGGACGGCGCGGACGCCGCCGTACGCCGACTGGCGCAGCGACACCTGGAGTTGGTACATCCGGGAGAGCCGGCCGACGACGGCCATACCGAGCCGCGGGGACTCCCCCAGGTCGTTCATGTTGATGCCGGCCTGGGCCTGGGCGAGCATGTTCTCGGCGCGGGCGCGGGCCTCCTCGCTGAGGCTGACGCCGCCGTCCTCGATCTCGATGGCGATGCCGGTCTGCACCTCGACCGCGGTGACGTGCACCCGGGTCTGCGGGGGCGAGTAGCGGGTCGCGTTGTCGAGCAGTTCGGCGCAGGCGTGGATGAGCGGTTCGACCGAGGTGCCGACGATGGCGACCTTGGCGATCGAGTGCAGATCGACGCGCTGGTATTCGAGGATGCGGGACATCGCCCCGCGCAGCACACTGAACAGCGGCACGGGCTTGGGCCATTGGCGGCTGGGGCGGGCACCGCCGAGAACGGCGATGGAGTCGGCGAGGCGGCCGATCAGCGCGGTGCCGTGGTCGATGCGCAGCAGGTCGTCGAAGACCTCGGGGTTGCGTCCGTAGTGGTCCTCCATCTCCCGCAGTTCACTGGCCTGGCGGTGCACGATCGCCTGCACTCGGCGGGCGACGCTGACGAAGGCGCGCTGGGCGGAGTCGCGCCGGGCCTCCTCGTTGTCGATGACTTCGAGGACCTGGTAGACCTGCTCGCGCAGCGCCTTGGGCAGATGGCGGTTGGCCACGTCCGCGTCGACGATGTCGCGCATCACTTCTTCGGGCGAATTGCCCACGCGCAGCCGCCGGATGGCGGCGGGCATGACTTCCTTGGTGAGCCGCACGGTCTCGGAGTCGTGCGAGAGGATGCGGTGTTCCAGGTAGGCGATGCGCTGTTCGTACTCGGCGCGCTGGACCCGCAGGGCACGCCGTCGGCGGTGCAGTGCCACGGTGAGCACGGCGACCACGAGCGTGGCGATCGCGCCGCACACGGCGACTGGTATCCGCGCGGCCGGTACGACCAGGGCCGCGCCGGCGGCGGTGGCGCCGGCCAGCAGGGCCACGGGCAGCAGGACTACGCGGACGACGGGGACTTCTCTGTCGGTCGGCGGTGATTCAACACGGACCATCTAAAACCCTCTGGCGGTTGATTCCGGGATGTATGCGCACGTGAGCGGAGACTCAGGAACAAGTGCTCGAATTCATCTCAACTCGACTTCACTGCGCGTGAGCTTAGCCAGATCAGAACAGTGCTTCGGCATATTCGCCCAACCCCCTGCGGAGGCCCGCCGAGAGGAATACACTCTCCAGTTTTTGCACTGAGCGCTGTGGAACGTGTGCAAGGAGTAAGGAAGGCTGAAAATAACCCTTCCATGGGCCACAGCCACCACCGAGGAAGTCCTTGATGAGGTTCTTTACGGGGCAAAACGCCCCACCATCAACCTCCTTCACCCAGCGAAACCAGACAGAGGCACAGGTGATCGAACCGGATCGAAAGGTATAGATTCCCGGCCGACGGAGGGGTGGCACGAAAAAACGCCGCGCTGACGCGTATACGGACCCCTCCTCCGCGGGGACGTCGGGTCAGCGCCGGGCGCCGCCGAGGCGCCCCTCCAACTGGACGAGCAACTCACTCAGCCGGGAGGCGAGTTCACTCCGGCCGCCGTCGTCGAGCCCAGCCAACACCGAGCTCTCGTAAGCCAGTTGTTCGGGCAGCAGTCGGTCGACGAGAGCGCGGCCCTCGTCGGTGAGGCGCACATGGGCGACCCTGCGGTCGCGGTCGTCGCCCCGGCGGCCGACCAGCCCGCGGTCCTGGAGGGCGCGCAGCCGCTTGGTGACGGCGGCTCCGGAGGAGAATGTCTCGCGGGCCAGCTCGCCGGGGGTCAGCTCCCGGTCCGTACGGCGTACGGCGCCGAGCAGGTCGAACTCGGCGCGGGTCAGTCCGGCGGAGCGCAGCGGGGCGTCCTCCGCCTGCTGGAGCAGGGCGGCGCAGCGGTTGATCCGGCCGATGATCTCCATCGGTCCGGTGTCGAGCTCGGGGTTGACGGTCTGCCACTGCCGGACCACCGAGGCAACGATGTCGTCGGTCACTCCGCTCCGATCGAAGGGGCGTGACCCGTCGGGCCGCGCCGTTGTGCTGTCGCGGCGAGCGTACGGTGTCCGGCCTGCTCAGCAGCGAGAAGGCGCTGCTCGGGCAGGGCGCGCTGCCGCCATTCGCCCGCCGCGGTGTCGCCCGCCTCGCGCAGTTCGACGAGGCTCGCGGTGAGCGCCCGGCGGGCCCGGTCGCGTACGGCGGGCGGGGCGCCCTGGCCGGAGTGCGCCCGTTCGACGTCGGCGCGGGCCCGCTCCGCGGCGTCGAGCGCCAGCTCGACCCGGCCTGCGGCCCGCCGGTTGGTGACGAGCGTCGCGGCGAGGAATCCGGTGGCCGCGCCGAGGAGGGTGTCCAGGACCCGGTCGCCAATCAGCTCCCCGGCCGGATGGGTGCCGCCGAACTCCAGGACGAGCAGGGCCATCGGGGTCACGGCGACGGAGCCGAGCCAGTAGTTGCGGGTGATCAGGGCCTCGGCGGCGAAGCTGAAGAAGAGGCAGCAGCAGACGAGGGCGAGCGGGCCGGTCCGGGAGAGCGGCAGGACGGCGGCGAAGACGAAGACACCCACGAGGTTGCCCAGGGTTCGCTGGAGGGCCCGGTTCCACGACAGGGTGAGGCTGGCCTGGCAGAGGGAGGCGGCCGTGACGATCGCCCAGTAGGGGCGGCCGACACCGAGGGCGGCGCACAGGTATCCGGCGAACGCACAGCCGGTCAGGGTCCGGGCGGCGACGGGCAGCAGGGGCGATCCGGGGCCGAGGCGGCGCAGCAGGGCGCGGCGGGCGGCGCGGCGGCCGGCCGGGGTGCGCAGTTCGGCGCGTTCGGCGTCGATCCCGTGGAGCCCGTCGGCGGAGCCGGGCGCGGGCGGCGGCTCGGGCAGCGGCCCGCGGGCGCGGGTCAGGGCCGCCCAGGTGCGCAGCCGGTCCACGTCCGCCGCGTCTCCCCCGGGCCGGGGCACGGCGCAGGCGGCTTCGGCGTGCGCCACCAGGCGTTCCAGCGAACGTCGTACGGGAGTGGGGCGCCCGGAGGCGAGCAGGCACTGCCAGGCGGCGTGCACGGCTACGGCCGCACCGTTTCGGGTCCGGGCGCCCGGGTCCTCCGCACGGTCGGCGGCGGCCGCCAGGGCGCGGGCCACGGCCCGGCGCTCGGGGCCCTCCCGGCGGAGCAGGGCGGGTGCCACCGCGACCAGCCAGGCGACCGCGCCCGCGGCGAGCGTCAGCGCGAGGTGGCCGGGGATCTGGCCGAGGCGTTGCGGGGCGAACAGGGCGGCGGAGCTGACGAAGGTGAAGATGACCGGGCCGGGCGGCCCGATCCGGGTGGCGTCGCACAGCACCTTCTGAGCGGCGGCGAGCAGGGCGCCGACCGCGATGAGGACGGCGGTCGATCCGGTGAGCGACGCGGCGAGAAGGGCGAGGGCGAGACCGGCGGCCATGCCGAGCACCACGCCCGCGACGGCCCTGGCCCGGCGGGCGTACGGCAGGCCGTGGCCGTACAGCGCGCACAGCGAACCGGCCATGGTGTACATCACGAGGTCCAGCCGTCCGGCGGCCAGGAGCGACAGATGGGGTACGGCGGAGGCGGCGACCACGCTGAGCGCGGGTTTGAACCAGGTGTCCGAGGGCCGCGCGAGCCGGAGGGCCGGGACCACCGGAAGACTGCGGACGAGGGGACGCCGGGACCGTACAGATGTATCACTCACGCATATAAGTTAACAGGTGTTACACCGGTAAATGATTTCTGCCACTGTTGCGCGGACAGGGCGACCCATATTCTTTTGAATCTTCATGCACCTACTACGATGACGGGCGATGAGCAGGGTGAGCGCGCGGACCGACCGGCAGCAGTGCCGCCCTCGCACGCCCGTCGCTCTCGGCTGGGTGCTCTGCCTCCTGGCCATGCTCTTCTGTTGTTCGGTGACCCCCTCGTCCGCCGCCGTGCCGGTGGCGGCGGGCCCGGTGGGCGCGCATTCCGTCCGCACGTTCACTCCGGTCCCCGACACGTCCTTCGAGCCGGTCGTCCTGGCCGCGCCCGCCGACCGCGGGCTGGGTACCTCGTGCCACGGCCGGTCGGCGCACACGGCGGCCATCGTGCTTCCGGCCTCGTCCTCACCCGTGGCCGTTCCCTCGCCCGTGGCCTTCGTCCCGGCCGCCCCGCTCACCGGGGCGGCCGCCATCCGGGGGCCCGCACACGACGGTGTGCACTCCGTCGATCAGCTACGACTCCAGGTCCAACGGGTCTAGAGGCAGTTCCGCTCTCCCGTAACCCGTTATGCATCCGTTGACGACGAGGACTTCCCATGGCTTCCGCCAAGAACCAGAACAGCCCGGCCGCGGCACGTCGCGCCAAGCTCGAAGAGGCCCGCCGCAAGGAACGGGCCCGCGAGCGCCGGGTCCGCATCATCACCATCGGCGCATCGGTGGCCGTGGTCGCCGCGCTGGTAGCCGGGGGCGGCTACCTGATGGCGCAGGCGAACGAGAAGGAGAAGAAGGAGGAGCAGGCCAGGACCTCGCCCGTCACCGGCGAGCGCACCTGGGACAAGCTGAGCCAGGAGCACGTGGCGACGAAGGTCGACTACCCGATGACCCCGCCCGTCGGCGGTGACCACAACCAGGTCTGGATGAACTGCAACGCGGACGTCTACACCGACGAGATACCGAAGGAGAGCGCCGTGCACTCCCTGGAGCACGGCGCGGTCTGGGTCACGTACAACGACAAGGCCTCCGAGGAGGACGTCGAGGCCCTGACGAAGCGGGTCAAGTCGACCCCGTACTCTCTGATGAGCCCGGTCAAGGACCAGAAGGACCCGCTGATGCTCAGCGCCTGGGGCAAGCAGGTGACGGTCAAGAGCGCCGAGGACGACCGGGTCGCGCAGTTCTTCACGAAGTACGTGCAGGGCCCGCAGACCCCTGAGCCGGGGGCCGCCTGCACCGGCGGGCTGGACAAGTGACCTCGCTCGCGGGCCCGGGCTCCACCCGGCGGATGGCCCTCGCGGGAGCCTCCGTGCTGCTCGTGGCGCTGGGACTGGTGGTGCTGATGGTCGTCCGTCCCTCCGAGGCCTCTCCGTCCGGTGGGGCTTCGGCCTCGCAGTCGGCTCCGGCGGAGGGTTCCGTGGACGCGGGCTTCGCCCGGGACATGGCGATCCACCACCAGCAGGCGGTCGAGATGTCGTTCATCGTCCGGGACCGCACCGACGACGAGGACGTGCGGCGCCTCGCGTACGACATCATCAACACCCAGGCCAACCAGCGCGGCATGATGCTGGGCTGGCTGGAGATGTGGGGGCTGCCGAAGAGCTCTGCCGGGCCCCCCATGGAGTGGATGGGGCACACCGTCGAGCCGAGCGACGACGGTTCCCTGATGCCGGGCATGGCCACCGACGCCGAACTGGAGGCGCTGGAGGCCGCCAAGGGCGAGCAGGCCGAGGTGCTCTTCCTGCGGCTGATGACCGTGCATCACCGTGCGGGCGCGGACATGGCCCAGGCCGCCGCCGGAGCCGCCGGGACGGACGCCATCCGGAATCTGGCGGCGGGCATGGTCCGCGGTCAGAAGTCCGAGATGGGCCTGATGGCGGACATGCTGAAGGCCCGGGGCGCCAAGCCCTGAGCCAGGGGAGGGCGGTCCCGGCCGGGTGGCCGGGACCGCCCTCTCCCGTATCTGCCCGCGGCGCCCGGGATCACATAGGCTCGGCGACGACATGAAGAGCATCCTCACTCCGCTGGGACCCAAAGCCGGCAAGGACACCGTGCGACGGCACAACCTGAGCCTGGTGCTGCGTGCCGTGCGGGACGAGGGCGAGCGCGGCGATGCGACCCGCGCCGGGGTGGCCGCCCGGGTCGGCCTGACCCGCGCCGCGGTCTCCTCGCTCGTCGAACAGCTCATGGCCGGCGGGTTCCTCACCGAGTCGGGCAAGACGTTCAGCGGGCAGGCGGGCCGCCCCGGGACCGCGCTCAAGGTGGCCCGCACCGGGCCCGCCGGACTCGGCGTGGAGATCAACATCGATTACGTGTCGGTCTGCGTGGTCGACCTGGCGGGCACCGGCCGGGTCCGGCAGACCGAACACCTCGACAACCGGGGCACGCCCGCCGGTGAGGTCCTCGCCCGGGCGGCCCGGATCGCGGCCCGCACCCTGGACTCGGCGCGCGAGCAGGAGCTGCGGCCGGTGGGCGCGGCCTTGGCGCTGCCGGGCCTGGTCTCCGACGGCGCGGTGCGGCAGGCCCCCAACCTCGGCTGGAGTGAGGTCCCGGCGCAGGAGCTGTTCGCGGACGCGCTGGCCGCCCTGCGGCCCGGCCACCCCGTGCTGCCGGTCGCCTCGGAGAACGAGGCGAACCTCGCGGCGCTGGCGGAGCTGTGGTTCGGCGGTCTTGACGAGATGCGCAGCTTCCTCTATCTGACCGGCGAGATCGGGGTCGGCGGTGCGCTGGTCCTGAACGGCGAACTGCTGCGCGGTGCGAACGGTTTCGCCGGGGAGATCGGCCATGTGGTGGTGGACCCGGCGGGTCCGGAGTGCCGGTGCGGTTCGCGCGGCTGCCTGGAGCAGTACGCCGGACAGGCGGCACTGCTGCGGGCGGCGGGCGTCGAGGGGCTCGGCGGCGCTTCCGGGGTGCTGGAGCTGGAGCGGCGCGCGGGGGCCGGTGACCCGCGTGCGGTGGCCGCGGTCGGTGAGGCGGGCCGGATGCTGGGCCGGGTGCTGTCGGGGGCGGTGAACCTGCTCGACCCGGACGCGGTGGTGCTCGGCGGGATCTACCGGGGCCTGATGCCGTGGCTGTCGCGGCCCGCCGGCGAGGAGCTGACGGGCCGGGTGGTGTCGGGCCTGTGGTCCCCGGGCAGCGGCCGGCTCCGCGCGTCGTCGCTGGCGGGTGACGCGGCGCGGGGTGCGGCGGCGCTCGTGGTGCAGGACGTGCTGGACGATCCGGTGGCGTACGCGGAGCCGTCCGGCGGGTGAGCCGGGGCCGGGCGGCTCCGGCTCGCCCGGTACGCCACCGTCAACGGTTCACCCGGTACGTAGAGCGGCTCCGGCCTCACCCGGTTCGGCACCGGCCCCGGCCCCACCCGGTACGTCAGCGGACGCCGAGCAGGTGGTCCATCGCCAGCTGGTCCAGCGCCTCGAAGGCCATGCCGCGCGCGGCGGCGGCGTCCACGTCGAAGTCCTCGTAGGCGCTGCGGTCGGCGAGGAGGCCCGCGAGGCCCTCCCCCGCGGTGGGGCGCGCCAGTTCGTCCAGGCGGGACGCGCGCAGGGCCGCCTGCACCTCGGGGTCGGCACGGAACGCGGCGGCGCGCTCCTTGAGGATCAGGTAGTTGCGCATGCAGCCCGCGGCCGAGTCCCAGACGCCCTCGTGGTCCTCGGTACGCGGCGGCTTGAAGTCGAAGTGGCGGGGGCCCTCGTAGCCGCTCTCCAGCAGGTCGACGAGCCAGAACGCCTGGCGCAGGTCGCCCGCGCCGAAGCGCAGATCCTGGTCGTACTTGATGCCGGACTGGCCGTTGAGGTCGATGTGGAAGAGCTTGTCCGCCCACATGGCCTGGGCGATGCCGTGGGGGAAGTTGAGTCCGGCCATCTGCTCGTGCCCGGTCTCCGGGTTGACGCCGACCAGTTCGGGGCGCTCCAGGCTCCCGATGAAGGCGAGGGCGTGGCCGATGGTGGGCAGCAGGATGTCGCCGCGCGGCTCGTTGGGCTTGGGCTCGATGGCGAAGCGGAGGTCGTAGCCCTGCTCGGTGACGTACTCGCCCAGCAGGTCGAAGGCCTCCTTCATCCGGTGCAGGGCGAGGCGGACGTCCTTGGCCGCGCCGGACTCCGCCCCCTCGCGGCCGCCCCACGCCACGAAGGTGGTGGCGCCGAGCTCCACGGCCAGGTCGATATTGCGGAGGGTCTTGCGGAGCGCGTAGCGGCGTACGTCGCGGTCGTTGGCGGTGAACGCGCCGTCCTTGAAGACGGGGTGGGTGAAGAGGTTCGTCGTCACCATGGGCACCGTGAGCCCGCTGCCGTCGACGGCCTGCCGGAAGCGCTTGACGAGCGCCTCGCGCTCGCTCTCCGTGGAGCCGAAGGGGATCAGGTCGTCGTCGTGGAAGGTCACACCCCAGGCGCCGAGCGCGGCGAGCCGCTGCACGGACTCGACGGGGTCGATGGCCGCTCGGGTGGCGTCGCCGAAGGGATCGCGGCCCTGCCAGCCCACGGTCCACAGGCCGAAGCTGAACTTGTCGTCGGGGGTGGGGGTGAAGCGTTCCGTCATCGTCGTCCGACCGCCTTCGCCTACCGTCGGGACGCCCGGCCGGCAGCCCGGCACCCCTATTTGTTAAGTGTCATGACTAATCAAGCACACCACACCTCGGCCAGGGAACCCCCTGTCGGGTGGAGTCGACCCCAACCCCCTGTGCAGGGCGACAGGTATCCCGTAATTTGTTCGTGCCCCAGCCAAATAATCAGGCCGTCCCGCGCGAAAGAGGCTCCCCATGCCGTCACCCGCCGTCGTCATCGGCGTGGACAGCTCGACCCAGTCCACGAAAGCCGCGGTCATCGACGTCTCGACCGGTGAGCAGCTCGCCGTCGGGCGCGCCCCGCACGTCGTCACCGGCGAGTCCGGGGCCCGCGAGAGCGATCCGGAGATCTGGTGGCGGGCGCTGTGCGAGGCGGTGGCCGCCGGGCTGAAGGAGTCGGGCCTCCCCGCCCGCGCGGTCACCGGTATCGCGGTCGCCGGACAGCAGCACGGGCTCGTCGTGCTGGACCGGACGGGCCGTCCGCTGCGCCCCGCGCTGCTGTGGAACGACACCCGCTCCGCGCCGCAGGCCGCCGCCCTCACCGACGCGCTCGGCGGGCCCGGGGCCTGGACCGCCCGCACCGGTTCCGTACCCGTGGCCTCGATCACCGCATCCAAATGGCAGTGGCTGCGCGAGCACGACCCGGCGAACGCGGCGCGGGCGGCCGCGGTCCGGCTCCCCCACGACTTCCTCACCGAGCGCCTCGCGGGCGTCGCCGCCACCGACCCGGGGGACGCGTCGGGCAGCGGCTGGTACTCCACGGCCACCGGCGCTTACGACCCCGTGCTGCTGGAGCTCCTCGGCCTGGACGCGGCCCTGCTGCCCGAGGTCGCGCCCACCGGGGCGGCCCGGGTCGGCTCGCTCACCGGGGCGGCGGCACAGGCACTCGGGCTGCCCGCGGGCATCGCCGTGGCGGCCGGCACCGGGGACAACATGAGCGCCGCCGTGGGCCTCGGCCTGGGCGGCGGCGGGCTGCTGGACCACCCGGCCCTGAGCCTCGGCACCTCCGGAACGGTGTTCGCGGCCTCCCGCACCCGGCCCGGCTCTCCCGCGCTGAACGGGTTCGCCGCCGCCGACGGTACGTATCTGCCGCTGGCCTGCACCCTCAACTGCACCCTCGCCGTGGACAAGGTGGCCGCTCTGCTGGGCCTGGACCGCGAGGACGCGGCGCCCGGCGGGGAGGCCGTCCTCCTCCCGTATCTCGACGGCGAACGGACCCCCGATCTGCCGACTTCCTCGGGGCTCCTGACCGGGCTGCGCCACGACACCACCGGGCAGCAACTGCTGGGCGCCGCCTACGAGGGCGCGGCCGTCACCGTACTGCGGGCGCTCGACGAACTGCTGTCGGCGTGCGGCCTCGATCCGCACGCCCCCGAGGTGGCCGCACGCCCGCTGCGCCTGATCGGGGGCGGGGCGCGGGGGCGGATGTGGGTGGAGACGGTCCGCCGGCTCTCCGGCCGCCCGCTCGTCCTCCCCGGCAGCGGGGAGCTGGTCGCCCTCGGTGCGGCGGCGCTCGCCGCCTCGGCCGCGGGCGGAGGCGATCCGGTGGCGCTGGCGACGGCGTGGCGACGCGGCGGGACGGACCGTCAGCTCGACCCGGTGGCACGGGACACGGAGACCTGGCAGCGGGTCACCTCGGTGCTGGACCGGGCCGCACGGCCGCTGCTCGGCGGCTGATCGTCCGCCCCCCGGCGGGCCGGTCAGCCACCCCGCGACGGGTCTCACCGACCCCGGTTGGGAATACGAACTGATTTTCCATAAGATCCGGCGATGATCACTAGAAATCGGCTGACGACCGGGGTGGGCATAGCGCTCGCCACCCTGGCCGCCGGGCTCGGCACCGCGATCCCCGCGGCCGCCGACGAAGCCCCCGCCGCCCCCTCCCCCAAGGTCGAGCTGGTGCTCGACGTCAGTGGCTCCATGCGCACCCGCGACATCGACGGCCAGTCCCGGATGGCCGCCGCGAAGCAGGCGTTCAACGACGTCCTGGACGCGGTGCCCGAACAGGTGCAGCTCGGTATCCGGACGCTCGGCGCGGACTACCCCGGCGAGGACCGCAAGGTCGGCTGCAAGGACACCCGGCAGCTCTACCCGGTCGGCCCGCTGGACCGTACCGAGGCCAAGACCGCCGTCGCCACACTCGCCCCCACCGGCTTCACCCCGATCGGTCCCGCCCTGCTCGGCGCGGCCGACGACCTGGAGGGCGGCGAGGGTTCGCGCCGGATCGTGCTCATCACGGACGGCGAGGACACCTGCGGTCCGCTCGACCCGTGCGAGGTGGCCCGGGAGATCGCCGCGCGCGGCACCCACCTGGTCGTGGACACCCTCGGCCTGGTGCCCAACGCCAAGATCCGCCAGCAGCTCACCTGTATCGCGGAGGCCACCGGCGGCACGTACACCGCCGTCCAGCACAAGGAAGAACTCTCCGACCGGGTCAAGCAGTTGGTGGACCGGGCGGCCGAGCCCGTCGTCACCCCGGTGGCGACCGAAGGGGCCGCGAGCTGCTCCACCGCGCCCGAGCTGAAGCCCGGCCTCTACACGGACCGCGCGAAGATCGGCGAACACCGCTGGTACCGGGTCGACGTGCTGCCCGGCCAGGAGCTGCGCGCCTCGGCGAGCGTGGCGGCGGACCGCGCGGTGGACAACGACTACGGTGTGCTGCTGCGCGCGGTGACGGCCCACGGCCGGGAGATCGTCCGGGGCTCCGAGGCGGGCACCGGCCGCACCGATGTGATCTCGTCCGGACTGCGCTACCCGAAGGCCGGGACCGAGGACGAGGACTCCGGCGACAGCGGTGACGGCAAGCCCGCCGCCGAGACCGTATGCCTCCAGCTCGCCCACTCCTTCTCCGCGCCCGCGTCCGTGAAGCGGTCTCCCGGTCTGCCGGTCGAGCTGACCGTGGACCTGGTCGAAGGACCGGCCGAGGCGTCCGACGCGGCGGCCTTCGGACTCGGCCGCGGCTGGTGGCTGCTCGGGGTGCTCGTCCTGACCGGCCTGATCGCGGGCCTGCTGACCGGCTGGCTCTCTCGCTGGCGCGTCGCCGTATGGAGGACCAACTGATGCGTACGACACCTCGCCGCGCCCACGGCGCAGGGCGCGCGTTGAGCCGCGCGCACGGCATGCGGCGCGCGCTGACCGGAGCCCTGCTCGCCGGGGTGACCCTGTTCACCGCCACCGGCCCGGCGGTGGCCGACGACCCGTCGGCGAGCGCGAGCCCCGCCGGGGAGGAGGCAGGCCCCACTGAAGCCGGCACCACGTTCCGTACGGCCACCGCGCTCAAGCAGGGCCAGAGGGGCACCGCCCAGGCCTCGACCGGGGACTACCTCTACTGGGTGTTCCCGGCCGACGCCGGGCAACGGCCCACCGTCGAGGCCACGGTGAAGCTCCCCGAGAGCGCCGCCCGGAGCGGGGCGTCCACCTGGCAGATCGACGTGTACGACGGGCTGCGCCGCCGCCAGGCCTGCCAGTACGGGCACCAGACCAGGAAGGCGGCGGCCGACGCGGCCACCGTGGAACTGTCCTGCGTCCTGCGCACCGTGCGCTCCTGGTCCGAACCGTGGGCGAACGACCCGCTGCCCGGCAGCTACTACGTCCGCCTCACGGTGGCGGGTCTGCCCGCCGAGGACCTGGGCCTGCCGTTCGGGGCGGAGGTGCGGGCGGCCTCGAAGGAGCAGAACGGCGCGCACGACGTGGACGGGTCGCTCTCCGAGCCGCTGGTACCGGGCGTCTCGATCGCCGCGCCGGGCGACGCGAACGCCTCCGCTCCCCGGACGCCGACCACCGCCGGGCCGGAGGACGGCTGGGCCTCCGGCTGGTGGACCGACCGCTGGCTGTGGACGGTGGGCGGCGGAGTGCTCGCCGCGTTCGCGGCCGTGCTCGGCTACTCGCTGACACGGGGCCGGGGCCGCCCGGCACACGTCCCGCCCGGCGTCTGAGCGACCCATCGCACCGGTCCGCCAACGGCGGCCTCCCCGCACCTCGAAGATCCTGGCCCGCGACGGGTCGGGGCCGCTTCGGGACGGGGAGGCACGGCCGGGGCGGCAGCACGCCGTAGCCTGTAGCCGTGTTGATCTACGGCGAACTGACGGCGGCTGAGCATGCCTTGCGGGATTCCTTCCCCGAAGGGCGGTGGGTGGATCTGCGCACCGGGGAGCCTGAGGACGACGATCCCGCCACCGGGGCGCGTTGGGGGGCCGACCGCACGGTCCGCGCCGAGGTCGTGGCCGCCCTTCTGCTGGGCGGCAACACGGAACGGCCGAGCAGTGTCGCCTCCCTGCGTCTCGCCGGCGCTCGGATCACGGGCCGCCTCGATCTGGCCGGTGCGGAGATCGGCCACCTGCTCTGGCTGAAGGAATGCCGGTTGGATCAGCCGGTCAGCTTCAACGCGGCCTCGACACGGACGATCCGGATCACGCGCAGCCGGGTCCCCGGCGTGGACGCCGGACTGGCCCGCATCGAGGGCCGTCTCGACCTGACCGGGTCCGTGATGGACACGGGCCGTCTCTCCCTGATCAACGCCTATGTGGCGGGGGAGCTGACTCTCGACGAGGCACGGATATCGGCTCCCGAACCGTGGGCGGTGTTCGCGGGGGGCCTGGTCATGGGCGGCGGCGTCTTCTGCCGGAACGGCTTCACCGCGCGGGGCGGAATACGGCTGCCGGGTGCGCAGTTGCCCGGCGGCCTGTTCATGGAGGGTGCCCGGCTGGAGAGCCCCGGCGGGGAGGCGCTGATCGCGGACAACGTGACAACCACAGTGGTACACCTCTCCGAGGGGTTCAGCGCGACGGGAACTGTGCGGCTGCGGGGTGCTCAGATATCGGACCTGCTGACCCTTGAGGGAGCCACCCTCGGCGGCGGCGACACGGCGCTCTCAGGCGTCGGGATGCGGGTGGGAACCCTCGACTTCACCCTTGCCGCACAGCCTGCGGGAGCGGTGAACCTTCAGGGTGCCACAGCAGCCGTTCTGCACGACGGCGAGCGGAGCTGGCCGGAGGAAGTGCGGCTGGACGGCTTCGTCTACGGCGCCCTCCACTCCGACAGGACACCCCCGCAGAGAGATGTGGCCCACCGCCTGGGATGGCTCCGCCGGAACCCCGGCTATGCCCCGCAGCCGTACGAGCAACTGGCCTCCTGTTACCGCCAGGCGGGTCACGACGACGACGCCCGGAGGGTGTTGCTGGAGAAGCAACGCCACCGTCGCAGCACCCTGAACGCACCGGGACGAGTATGGGGTTATCTCCTCGATGCCGCCGTCGGATACGGCTACCGGCCCTGGCTGGCCGCCTTGTGGATGACAGCGCTCTGCCTGCTCGGCAGCCTGGTGTTCAGCGCCCGCTCACCGGTCCAGACGAAGGACGGAGAGGGCGCCCCGTTCAACTCCTTATTCTACACCCTCGACCTGCTCTTCCCCATCGGTGACTTCGGCCAGCGGGGCGCATGGCACTGGACGGGGGCGACACAGTGGCTGTCGTACGTGCTGATCGCCATCGGCTGGCTCCTCACCACGGCTGTGGTCGCGGGCGTTTCCCGCACTCTGAGCAGGAACTGACACACCTCAGGCGGATTGTCACGCGTGGCGGCAACTCCGGCGCCCGCCCCTGTG
This sequence comes from Streptomyces durocortorensis, assembly GCF_031760065.1. Taxonomy (NCBI): domain Bacteria; kingdom Bacillati; phylum Actinomycetota; class Actinomycetes; order Kitasatosporales; family Streptomycetaceae; genus Streptomyces; species Streptomyces sp. C11-1. Next base: position 6,580,187 of record NZ_CP134500.1, on the reverse strand, counting down.
CGATTCCGGAGGCCGCTCCCACCACCCTCGGCAACTCACTCACTCCGTAAGGCCGGTGGCGCATTCCGGGCAGTCCGGACCGACGCCCTGGCGGAGCACCTCCCCCATCCTGTTCGATGGGGTTCGAACGATGGCGCGCCGCCCGTGGCGCGCCCCAGGGAGCGGAGTCCTTCGATGTCCACGCAGACCGGCCCGGCGCTCGACACCCCGTCTCGCGGCCATGCGCTCGTACCGGGCCCCAGAGGGCTGCCGCTGCTGGGGAACCTGCCGCAGTTCGCGAAGAACCCGCTCGCCTTCTTCGAACTCCTGCGGGGCCACGGGGACATGGTGCGCTGGCGGTTCGGACGCAACCGGTGCGTGTTTCTCGCCGATCCGGACTGCATAGGCGAGTTGCTCACCGAGACGGAGCGCTCCTTCGACCAGCCACGGCTCGGAGTCGCGTTCCGGGCGGTGATGGGCAACGGCATCATCGTGGCGCGGGGCCGGGACTGGCGGCGCAAGCGCTCCCTCGTGCAGCCCTCGGTGCGGCCCAAGCAGGTCAAGTCGTACGCGGTCACCATGGCGGCCTCCGCGGTGGAGCTGGCCGACAGCTGGTCGGACGGTGAACGCGTCGACGTCAAGCGGGAGATGGCGGCCCTCACCCAGAAGATCGCGGTACGCACCATCTTCGGCGTCGACACCCCGGCCGACTCGGAGGCGATGGGCCGGGCGATGGACGTCGCCCAGATGGAGATCGGCAAGGAATTCGCCGGGATCGGCGCCCTGCTTCCCGACTGGGTGCCTACGCCCGGCCGGGCGCGCATCAGGAAGGCCGCCGCCGTCATCGACGCCGAGGTGGGCCGGGTCGTCGCCCGGCACCGGGACGGCGAGGAGGAACGCCCCGATCTGCTCAGCCGGTTGCTCACCGCCGTCGACGAGAGCGGAACGCGGCTCAGCGACGAGGAGATCCGTGACGAGGCGGTCACGCTGTACATCGGCGGTCACGAGACCACGAGTTCGACGCTGGTGTGGGCGTGGTACCTGCTCGCCCGCAGCCCCCGGGTCCGGGAGGCGCTCGCCGATGAGCTGGAGCGGGTGCTCGGCGACCGGGAGCCCGGCTTCGAGGACTACGCCCGACTGACGTACACCCAGGCCGTGGTGAAGGAGACCCTGCGGCTGTATCCCACGATCTGGCTGATCACCGGGGTGGCGAAGGAGGGTGCGCGCGTCGGCGGGCTGCCGATCCCGGAGGGGACCCGGGTGTGGACCAGCCAGTGGTCCACACACCGCGACGCGCGGTGGTTCCCGGAGCCGGAGGAGTTCCGGCCCGAGCGCTGGGACGCGGAGCGGGGCGACGCGATCGCGGAGTACGCGTGGTTCCCGTTCGGCGGCGGGCCCCGGGTCTGCATCGGTACGCGCTTCGCGATGGTGGAAGCGGTCCTCATTCTGGCCGTGCTGGCCCGCCGCTTCGACCTGGACGTCGACCCGGGCGAGGTCGGGCCCGTACCGAGCCTGACGCTCCAGCCGGACCGGGACGTCCTGGCCACCGTCCGGGCGAGGTAGGGGGACGGTGGGAGGCGGAGGTGCCCGGCTGCCTCGCGGAGCCGGGCACCCAGGGCCTCAGTCCTGCGGCAGCCACTTCTCCCAGACATCCGGGTGCCGGTCGATCCAGCGCTTCGCCGCCTCCTGGGGCGTCAGCTTCTGCGAGGCGATCATCTCCGAGACCTCGTTCTGGTCCTCCTCCGACCAGTGGAACTTCTTGAGGAACGCGGACGCCTCCCCGCCGCGCTCGGCGAAGTCCGCGTTCAGGAACTTCTGCAGCGGCGTCGTCGGGTAGGCGCAGTCGATGTCCGCGGGGTCCTTCGCCGCGCACTCGTCCGTGTAGGCGGGGAGCTTCACCTCGACCATCGGCACCTCGTTGAACAGCCACTGCGGCTGGTACCAGTAGCTGAGGAAGGGCTTCTCCGCCTTGGCGAACTGCTGGATCTGGGTGATCTGGGCGGCCTCGGAGCCGGCGAAGACCACCTTGTAGTCCAGGTCCAGGTTCTTCACCAGGGCGACGTCGTTGGTGATGTAGGAGGGCGAGCCGTCCATCAGCTGGCCCTTGCCGCCGCTCTCGGCGGTCCTCAGCTCCTTCGCGTACTTGTTGAGGTTCTTCCAGTCGGTGACGTCGGGGTGCTCGTCCGCCCAGTACTTGGGCACGTACCAGCCGATGTGGCCGGTGACCCCGAGGTCGCCGCCCCTCACGATGGTCTTCTTCTCGTCGATGTACAGCTTCTCCTGGTCCGGGTGGCCCCAGTCCTCCAGGATCGCGTCGACGCGGCCCTGGCTGAGGGCGTCCCAGGCGGGGACCTCGTCCGTCTGGACCAGGTCGACGCGGTAGCCGAGCTCCTCCTTGAGGAGCTGTTCGGCCACGGCGACGTTCGCCTGGGCGCCGACCCAGGACTGCACGGAGAGCGTCACCGTCTTGACCCCGGCGGGGGCCGCGAACGGGGATGCCTGCTTGGTCATGTCCGCGGCACCGCAGCCCGCCGTGGTGAGCAAGGCGGTGGCCGAGGCGAAGGCCACGAGCAGGCGTGTGCGGGAGCGGTTCATTTCAGCCCTCCTGTCGCTGGCGGCGGGCGGTGGGCTGGGTGACGCGGTCGAGCATCAGGCCGAGACAGACGATCGCCGCTCCGGCGACGAGCCCGGTGGCCAGGTCGCCCTGGGCGAGGCCGAGGACGACCTCGTAGCCGAGCGCGCCCGAGCCGACGAGTCCGCCGATGATGACGACCGCGAGGACCAGGACCACGGCCTGGTTGACGGCGAGCAGCAGTGAGGGCCTGGCCAGCGGGATCTGGACCTGACGCAGCTGCTGGCCGGGGGTCGCGCCGAGCGAGCGGGCGCACTCCATCGCCGCCGGGTCGACGCCCCGCAGCCCCTGGGTGGTGATGCGGACGACGGCGGGCAGCGCGTAGACGACCGCGGCTGCGGCCGCGGGGGCGCGGCCGACGCCGAAGAGGGCGACGACGGGGATCAGGTAGACGAACTGCGGCATGGTCTGGAAGACGTCCAGGACCGGTCGCAGCAGCCGCTCCAGGCGCTCGCTACGGGCTGTGCCGATCGCGATGCCGAAGCCGAGGACCAGGGTGACGGCGACGGCGGCGAGCACCTGGCTGAGGGTGTCCATGGACGGCTCCCACACGCCGAGGACGCCGATCGCGGCCATCGCGAGGACGGCGGTCACGGCGGTGCGCCAGGTGCCGATGGTCCAGGCGAGGGCGGCGACGATGAGGAGAACCGACCACCAGGGCAGGCCGGTGAGTCCGCTGCGCAGCGGGTTCAGGATGCCGCTGGTGAAGTGGGAGGCGAGGTCGGCGGTGCCGCCGACGACGGGCACACCGGTGTAGAGGTGGTCGACCATCCAGTCCTTGGCGGTGTTGACCGGTCCGGCGATCGCCACGGTGACGTCCTCGGGCCAGACCCGGCCGTCGGTGAGCCGTCCGACGACGGCGACGGCGGCGGCGGTGACCACGGCGGCCAGGGTCCAGCCCCGCGGGCCCCGGAGGAGGGCCGGGCCGGTGGGCTCGGTGCCGATGCGGCGGCCCGCCGCCTCCGTCGTACGGTCCAGGACGACGGCCAGCAGCACGATCGGGATGCCCGCGGCGAGCGCCGCGCCGACGTCCACGGAGGACAGCGCCTGGTAGACGCGGTCGCCAAGGCCGCCCGCGCCGATCACGGAGGCGATGACGGCCATGGAGAGCGCCATCATGATGGTCTGGTTGAGGCCGAGGAGCAGCTCCTTGCGGGCCAGCGGGAGGCGGGCCGTCAGCAGCCGCTGCCGCCCGGTCGCGCCGAGCGAGGTCACTGCCTCCATGACCCCGCGGTCCGCGCCGCGCAGGCCGAGCGCGGTGAGGCGGGCCATCGGCGGAGCCGCGTACACGACGGTGGCCAGGACCGCGCCCGGGACGCCGATGCCGAAGACCAGGACGACAGGCAGCAGATACGCGAACGCGGGCAGCACCTGCATGGTGTCGAGCACCGGGCGCAGGATGCGGAAGACGCGGTCGGACAGCCCGGCGGCCAGGCCGAGGACGAGCCCCAGCACGACGGAGGCGAGGACCGCGACGACCATCAGCGCGAGCGTCTGCATGGTCGGCACCCACATGCCGAGCAGTCCGCAGACCAGGAACGACACGGCTGCGGTCAGGGCGAGCCTGACGCCCGCGACGCGCCAGGCGACGGCTGCGGCGAACACGGTGACGCCCGCCCAGCCGAGGGCCAGGAGGACCAGGTAGACGCCGCGTACGGAGAGCACGACGGCGTTACTGATGTGGCCGAAGAAGTACAGGAACAGCGGGTGGCTGTCGCGGTTGGAGACGATCCAGTCGGTGACGTTGCCGAGCGGTTCGGACAGGTCGGCGGTCAGGGCGTCCGGCCAGATGCCTCCGCCCCAGCGTCCGTGGACGAGGGGGACAAGGACGGCGGCGGCGAGTGCGAGGAGCAGCAGCTTCCCGGCCGCCGGGCGTTCGCGGAGGGCGGCCAGCGGCCCCCGGCTCGCGCCCGGCTGTGCGGCGCGGACCGGGGTGGCCTGGGCGGTGGCCATCAGACGGTCACCTCGCGGGAGCCGTCCGGGGCATCGGGGGAGGCGGTGGCGGAGCCTGCGGCCCGTCCGGCGACGACATCCAGCAGGCAGGCGTGGTCGACGACGCCGACGAGGCGGCCGTCGTCCATCACCCGGGCGGCCGGGTCGCCGGAGCGGGAGACCGCCTCGATGGCCTCGGAGACGGTGGCGTCGGGGCGCACGGCCGGGCCGCGCTCGTCCTCCCCGGCGAGCGCGGGGCGCATGGCGGTGGCGACGGTGAGGACCTGCTCGCGCGGTACGTCGCGGACGAACTCGGTGACGTAGTCGTCGGCGGGCGAGCCCACGATCTCCTCGGGCGTGCCGAGCTGGACGATGCCGCCGTCGCGCATGAGGGCGATCCGGGTGCCCAGGCGCAGCGCCTCGCTGAGGTCGTGGGTGATGAAGACCATGGTGCGGCCCTCCTCGCGGTGCAGCCGCACCACCTCGTCCTGCATCTCCCGGCGGATCAGCGGGTCCAGTGCGCTGAACGGCTCGTCGAAGAGCAGGGCGGACGGGTCGACGGCGAGCGCGCGGGCGAGGCCGACGCGCTGCTGCTGGCCGCCGGAGAGCTGTGCGGGACGGCGGTCCTCCAGGCCCGCGAGGCCGACCTTCTCCACCAGCTCGGCCGCTTTGGCGCGACGCTCGGCCTTGCCGAGGCCCTGGACCTCCAGGCCGTAGGCGACGTTGTCCAGCACCGTGCGGTGCGGCAGCAGGCCGAAGTGCTGGAAGACCATCGCGGCACGGTGGCGGCGCAGTTCGCGCAGCCGGGCGCGGTCCATCGCGAGGACGTCCTCGCCGTCGATGGCGAGGGTGCCGCTGGTGGGCTCGATCAGCCGGGTCAGACAGCGTACGAGGGTGGACTTGCCGGAGCCCGACAGGCCCATGACGACGAAGACCTCACCCTTGCGGACGTCGAAGGAGACATCGCGTACGGCGGCGGTGCAGCCGGTGGCCTCGCGCAGTTCGGCGGGCGGGAGTGCGGCGTGCTCGCTGCCGGGGATGCGGTCGGCCTTGGGGCCGAACACCTTCCAGAGGTGGCGCACGGAGAAGACGGCGTCCTCGGTTGCCTCAACTGCGGCCTCGGGGGCCTTGGTCGCGGTCATCGGGCGTCACCTCCGGTGCTGGTGCCAGTGGCCGGCACGGCGTCGGCGCCGCCCGGCCGGTTCGCGAGGAGTTCGGCGCACTTCTCGCCCACCATGAGGACGCCGATCATCGGGTTGACGGCGGGCATGGTCGGGAAGACCGACGCGTCGGCGATCCGGATGCCTTCCAGCCCCCGGATGCGCAACTGCGGGTCCACGACCGCCTCTTGGTCGTCCGTCGCGCCCATCTTGCAGGTGCCCGCCGGGTGGTAGACGGTGTGGGCGACCTTGCGGGCGTACTCGCTGATCGCCTCGTCCGACGTGACCTCGGGGCCGGGGCAGACCTCGCGCTTGAGCCAGTGGGCCAGCGGTTCGGTGGCCGCGATCTCACGGGCGAGCTTGATGCCGTCGACCAGGGTGCGGCCGTCGTAGTCGTCCTCGTCGGTGAAGTACCGGAAGTCCAGGGCCGGCTTGACCTCGGGGTCGGCGCTCGTGAGGTAGAGGCGGCCCCGGCTGCGCGGCTTGGGGATGTTCGGCGTCATCGACACCCCGTGCTCGGGCTTCTCGTAGCCGAGGCGTTCGGGGTTGTCGGTGAACGGGATCTGGTAGAAGTGGAACATCAGGTCCGGGCCCCGGGATCCGGGGTCGCGGCGGACGAAGAGTCCCGCGTCGGAGTCCATCGCGGAGTTCTCCGGGATGGGACCGTCGGTCTCCCAGACGATGACGGACTCGGGGTGGTCGAGCAGGTTCTCGCCGACGCCCGGAAGGTCGTGGCGGACGTCGATGCCGAGCGCTTCGAGGTCCTCGCGCGGGCCGATCCCGGAGTGCATCAGCAGTCGGGGCGTGTCCACCGCGCCCGCGCAGACGATGACCTCACGGGCGGCACGCAGCAGGATCTCCTCGCCGTCCTTGGTCCGGACGTGCACTCCGGTGGCGCGGGTGCCGTCGAACTCCAGGCGGTACGCCCAGGTCTCCAGCATGATCCGCAGGTTGGGGCGGTCACCGGCCTCGATGTGGGGGTGGAGGTAGGCGACCGAGGCGGAGGAGCGCTTGTTGTTCTCGGGGTGGTAGGCGAGGTCGAAGAAGCCGACGCCCTCGTGGAACGGCTTGCTGTTGAAGCTGTCCACGCGCGGGACTCCGGCCGCCTCCTGGGCGGCGTCGACGAAGTCGCGGGCGATGGCGTTGCGGTCCTTCTCGTCGACCGGGACGATGTTGTTGCGCAGCTTGGCGAAGTACGGGTCCATCGCGGCCGCGCCCCAGCCCTCGGCGCCCGCCTCGGCCCACTCGTCCCAGTCGCCGGGCAGCGGCTTGAAGCTGATCAGCGTGTTGTGCGAGGAGCAGCCGCCGAGCACCCGGGCGCGGCTGTGGCGGATGTGGGAGTTGCCGCGCGGCTGCTCGGTGGTGGGGTAGTCGTAGTCGAGGTCGCCGCCGAGGAGGCCGAGCCAGCGGCGCAGGGTGAGGACGTCGTCGCGGTCGATGTCGGTGGGGCCGCCCTCGATGACCGTGACGGTCACGTCGGGGTCCTCGGTGAGCCGGGAGGCGATGACCGATCCGGCGGTGCCACCGCCGACGATCACGTAGTCGGCCAGGTGGGCGTCGGGGTCGGGGACTGCGGTGCTGCTGGGGGTGGGGGGCATCGGTCACTGCTCCTTCTGCAAGGTTCGTGCGTGTGCGTGGTGCTGCGAACAGCCGGTCGGGACCGGACGGCGGGTCTTCCGCCCGGTCCCCGCAGGCGTCAGCCGGCGAACCAGCGCTGGGGGCGCGGGTTGAGGTTCTGGTAGATGTGCTTGGACTCGCGGTACTCGGCGAGCCCCGTCGGGCCGAGCTCGCGCCCCGTACCGGACTTGCCGAAGCCGCCCCACTCGGCCTGCGGGAGGTAGGGGTGGTAGTCGTTGATCCAGACGGTGCCGTGGCGCAGCCGTCCGGCGACCCGGCGGGCCCGGCCCGCGTCGGTCGTCCAGACGGCGCCCGCGAGGCCGTAGTCGGTGTCGTTGGCCAGCGTGACGGCCTCTTCCTCGGTGCGGAAGGTCTCGACGGTGAGGATCGGGCCGAAGGTCTCCTCACGCACGACGCGCATCTCGCGGTGGCAGCCGTCCAGGACGGTCGGCCGGTAGAAGTAGCCGCCTTCGGGGCGTACGTCGCTGGGCTTCGGGCGTTCGCCGCCGGCCCGGACGATCGCGCCCTCCTCGCGGGCGGAGGCCACGTACGCCTCGACCTTGGCGAGCTGCTGGGCGGAGACGAGGGGGCCGCACTCCACACCGTCGAGGGTGCCCCGGCCCAGGCGGATGGCGTCCGCGCGGCGGGCCAGCTCGGTGACGAACCGCTCGCGGACGCTCTCCTCGATGATCAGGCGGGCCCCGGCGGAGCAGACCTGACCGCTGTGGAAGAACGCGGCGTTCAGGGCCTGGTCGACGGCGGTGTCGAAGTCCTCGTCGGTGGCGCAGGCATCGGCGAAGACCACGTTGGGGTTCTTGCCGCCGAGCTCCAGGGCGACCTTCTTCACGGTCGGCGCGGCGGCCTGGGCCACCTTCGTACCGCTGGCGAGGCCTCCGGTGAAGGAGACCAGGTCGACGTCGGGGTGCTCGGAGAGCCGGGCGCCCACCGGGTCGCCCGCGCCGGTGACGAGGTTGGCGGCGCCGTCGGGGAGTCCGGCCTCGGCGAGGAGCTTGATCAGGTGGACGGTGGAGAGCGGGGTGACCTCGCTGGGCTTGAGCACGAAGGTGTTCCCGGCGGCGAGGGCCGGGGCGATCTTCCAGCTGGCCTGGAGAAGGGGGTAGTTCCAGGGGGCGATCAGCGCGCAGACGCCGACGGGCTCGTGCACGACGATGCTGTGGACGTCGGGGTCGCCCGCGTCGACGACCCGGCCGCCGCTCTCGTTCATCACGAGGTCGGCGAAGTAGCGGAAGGCGCCTGTGACGTCGTCGACGTCGACCCGGCCCTCTTCGAGGGTCTTGCCGGTGTCGCGGCTCTCGGTGATCGCGATCTCCTCGCGGTCCCGCTGGAGCAGCTCGGCGACCCGGCGCAGCAGCCCGGCCCGCTCGGCGACGGGCTTGTGCGGCCAGGGGCCGTCGTCGAAGGCGCGCCGCGCCGCCGCGATCGCCGCATCGGTGTCCTCGACGCCGCCCTCCGCGACGACGGCCAGGACAGTGGCGTCGGCGGGGTCGAGGACCTCGCGTGTCGCGCCGGATCCGGCGGCCCGCCAGACGCCGTCGATGTGGATGGTACTGAGCGCCGACATGTCGTTTTTCGCCTTCCGTGCCTGAAATGCCCCCTCCGGTTCGGCCGGGGCGTGCTGCATGGCGGGCCGGGTACGGCGCACCAGCAGCCTGGACCCCTCCCCGGTCCGGCGGAATGTATGCCGAGAATTTCACTCAGAGTGATGCGCCTCACGTGTGAACCCTCCGATGGAGGCCTGGAGCGGGCCTGACATGGGGCTGACGAGGGCCCGCGCGCGCTCCGGCTCGGCCCGGCGGCTCCGCCCGCGGCCTCAGCCCCGCCGCTCCGCCCCCGCGAGCCACCGGACGGCCCGCTCCCACTCCCCCGGGTCCGCCTCCGCCACGGCCGCCGCGAACCGTTCCGGGCGGGCGAGGAGGCGCCGGTGGCCGGGGTGGAGGGCCGTGTGGGCAAGCAGCCAGCCCGCCATCAGGTGCGGGTCCCCCGGCGCGTCGGCCCAGCCCCGCGCGTACGCCTCCCGGGCCGCCGCCGCCTCGCCCCGCACCAGCAGGACGTCGGCGCGGCACGCCCCGTCGGGCACGGCGTCCGGGCGGAGGTGGAGGGCGCCCCGGACGTCCCTCCAGCGGCCGCGCTCCGCGACCGGGACGAGCACCGGCCGCCGCCCGGTGACCGGGGCTGCCCCGGAGCGCGGCGCCACCGCCAGGGCCGCGCGCTCCTCGTCCGCGCACCGCAGATTGCGCAGCCGCCACTCGACCCGGTGACCGGCCGCCGCGGCCCGGGCACGTGCCACGGCCGGCCCGTCCAGCGGTTCGCGCAGCCAGCCGTCGACGGTCCGGGTGAGCCCGGCGACCAGACGGCGGCCGGGCGGGGTGAGGGAGGCGCGGGTGGCCAGGGTACGCAGGACCGTACGGGTCTGGACGCGGCGGAGCGCGAACCGGAAGGGCGCCAGGCCGTGCGGGTCGGCGGCCCGGTCCCCGATCCGCGCCCGCCAGAATCCGGCGACGCCCACGAAGGCGTACGCGCCGTGCAGCAGCCCCGGCAAGTGGCGCGGGTCGGGGCGCCAGGGGGCGTAGTGCTCCTCCGCCCGGTCGTCGTCGAGCATCGGGAAGAGGTGGAGCAGCGCGCCGAGCTTGCTGTGCTGGAACTCGTGGACCATCGTCTCGGCGAGTGCCGCACCGTCCGGGGGCCCGGCCACGACCATCGAGCCGAACGCGTCGCCGGTGGAGGCGCTGAGCCCCTCGACGGGGGTGCCGGTCAGCCGTCCGGGCCAGGGCACGATGCGCCGGACCTCCTCGGGGCGCAGGGTGCCGGGGCCGGAGCCCGAAGCCGGGCCGGGGCCCAGTAGCCCCACCGCTTCGTCGAAGCGCCTCCGCCAGGTGGCCAGTTCATCAGGGGTGAGCCGACGGGGCGGGACCGGGCGGTCGAGGTCGCGGTAGGGGTCGGTGTCGTCGAGGGCGACCTCGGGCCCGCCGGGCCGGACCGGAAGCCGGTGCGTCGGCCACCACAGGCCGTTCTGCGGCGCGGTGAGCGGCCGTAGGGTCAAGTCCATCGCCCCGGTGGCCCGCCCGCTCGCGGTGAGGGTCAGCTCCTGGTCCCGTACGAGCGCCCGGACCGGCTGGAACCCCGGTGGCGGGGCGCCCGGCAGCCGGGCGAGGCCGAGCGTGGGCAGGGCCACATCGCCGTCCCTCGCCGGTACGACGAGGTCGGCGGCGGTTCCGGCGCGCAGGGCTGCCACCAGGGCGACGGCGGCCAGGTGCCCGGTCTCCACCCACAGCGGAGGACCCACGGCAGTGCCGTGCAGCCTGCGCAGGGTGTGCGCGAGCCAGCCGCCGGCCTGGGGGCTGAGCAGCACGTCCTCGACACAGCCTGGGCTCCGGCCCTCGGCCTCCTCGACAGCGCCCCAGATCGCGCCGAGGTCGGCGGGTCCGAGCAGCGCGGGCCGCTCCTCCAGGCGGCCCAGCAAGTCGCCCAGGAGAGCGAGGCGCCGGGCCCGCTCGCCGCTGACGAGGAACGCGACCGCCTCTGCCGAGCCCCCGCCCGCGGCGAGTTCGTCGAACCAGTGGCCGGGCATCCGGATCGGTCTGTGCACCCCGCGCTCCTCTGTCGTGGTCCGACGCGCTCCTCTCCCCCGGCCGGGCCCGAAGATCCTCAGTCCGCGCGGGCTTGGGGCGGTTCGCCCGCGACCGTGCTGATGCGCGCCCGTCGGATCTCCTCCAGCAGACGCCGTCCGGGCACGGGAGCCAGGTCACGTACGGCGGCCACGCTCATCTCCGTGAGATCCGCGACGTCCGACTCCAGGTAGTCGGCCGGATTCCCGCCCGGTTCCGTCTGCTGCAAGACGTGTTCCCCCTCAATGGTCCGGCCTGGCGGTCCGACGGCACACCATGCCACTCGTCCCTCCCATCATGACGAATGGGTTGCCTTCCGGAAACCCGTGCGATCACGCCGTGCGATCACGGACCGGGTGGCACCTCGGCCAGGAACTCCCCGATCGCTCCGTCGAGTTCGGCTGCCCGGTCAGGATCGTCGTCGAGCAGGGTGACGGCCCGGAAGAGGTCCCGGAGGCCCTCGGGGCTCCGCCGTACCGTACGCAGGATGCCCATCACGTCCGTACGGGGCACCGCGTGCCGCGGCATCCGGGCTACCAGGACGGGATCCAGCTCCGCGACCATCGCCTGCCGTTCGTCCCGGTCGAGCATCAGCGGATACGCCAGGAGCGCCTCGACCACACGGAGCAGCCCCCCGCCCGTCCGCGCACCTACGGGGCGAAATCCGTTGGTCGGCGGGGGTGTTGGTGCAGCCGGGGGAAGGATCTCCTCGTGTCCGGCCCGGTAGAGCCGGAGTACGGGCAGCTGGGTTCCGTTCCCCTCGGCACGCAGCCGGTCGAAGCGGGCGCGGACGGCGACGAAGAGGGCCTCGGGGTCGGGGGCCAAGTCGTCCGGCAGCGCGGACAGTTCGCGCAGCAGGATGTCCGAGAACACGCCGTGGCCGCGTACGGGGTCGTTGGCCGCGCGCTGTCCCCGGTCGGCGGCCAGCATCACGTTCTGCCGGTGCACCCGCAGCCGCTGCCCGGCGGGGAGGCCCCCGTCCGGGAGCGACACGGGCTCGTTGTGGCGTTCCTCGAAGGTCTGGCAGGCGTCGACGACCCAGTTCTGCACCGCGAACCCGGGCAGCGCGTCGCTGCTGAGCCGGCGGCGGGCGGACTCCAGGTCGATGTTGCGCCGGTCCGCGCCCGAGGCGTCGGCGCAGTACAGCCGCTGGTGTTCCTCGCGGTCCAGAACCCCGTGGCCGCCCCACCAGATCCAGAGCACGTCCCCCTGCCGGGCGGGCAGTTCGTGGACCAGGACCCGGCGCAGGGTCTCGTGGTCGGCGGGCCCGTGACCGCCGCCCGCACCGGACCTCCCGTCCGGCTCCTTTGCCGGGCCCCCGGCGGGACTCTCCGCGGGGGCGAGGTGCAGCAGGATATTGGTGTCCGGTACGCCTGCGGAGCGCAGCCAGGCCCGGAAGCGCAGGGCGTCGCGGACCGGCCCCGGCAGGGTCCAGCGGGGGCCCGCGGCGTAGCGCTCGACGCCCACGATGAGCGCCGTCACCCGCGCCGGGTCGACGCTGCGCCCGGTCACGGCAGCCGCTCCCCGATGGCGCGGTAGACCGCCGGGTCGGACCAGTAGGCGCTGTGGGCGGCCGGGAACGGCTGCCGGTTGTCCGTCGCGATGTCCTCGGCACGGCCGGGGAACAGGGCTGCGGCGGCATAGCCGAGCAGATCGCGGCGGTCGTGGATGTTCAGCCACGGGGGGACGTGGGCGGGCAGCGGGTCCGGGTGGTCGAGACGGGGCAGCGCGCCCGTCTCGTACAGGAACGGCCCCTGCGAGCCGACCGTGACCAGCAGGCGGACGCCGGGGAGCGGGGCCTCGATCAGCGTGTCGAGGGCGATGATCCCGCCCAGGCTGTGACCGAGGAGGACGACGGGCGGCTCGGCGGTGGCGGCCAGCTCGCGCAGCGCGGTGCGCACCGGTCCGCCGCGTACGAGGTACTTGAGCACATCGCCCGCCGCCGGGTGGGCGGCCCCGGTGAGGGCCCGCCGGCGGCGCACCGCGTACCGGCTGCCGAGCCGGAGGACGGGCCGTCCGATCAGCCGGCCCACCGGCCCCCTGCCACTCCCCTGCGCGGCGCCGCCGAGGGCCACGGCCATCCGGTCGACGGCGGCGTCGCGGGTGGCGCCGTCGCAGATCACGGGCGCGTCCGCCGCGAGAGCCGCGCCGGTCACCGCCGCGGCCAGGGCGCGGGCGAGAGTCCACGCCAGTTCCTCGGGGTCCAGTGCCTCGGCGGCCGGGGCGAGCAGGGGGCTGCGGGCGAGGGCGGTGGCGTGCGCGGCGAGGCCGGGGCCCAGCTCCGGCGCGGCCGCGTCGCCCCGGGCGGCCAGCGCCGCCAGCCGCTCCCGGATGTCCTCGTCCGGGAAGGCCGCGCCGGGGGGTGTCCGGCCGGAGGGACCGCGAGCGGCGGCGAGGGCGAGCTCCGCCTCGGGGTCCCGGTAGAGGCGGTCCCACAGCACGGTCTCCGCATCGGCCTCGTACGTCTCGCCCGCCCCGCCCGTCCCGTACGCCTCTTCCGCCGTGTCCCGTCCGGTGGCCCCGGCCACCTCGGGCGGGATGCTGGCGCCACCGGCCCCGAGCCGCGCACCGTACCGCTCGCCCCAGTCGAGGGGCACGACGCGCACCCGGGGTGCGGTCTCGGCCAGCGAGGCGGTGACCCGGGCGGTCAGGGCCGCGGAGTGCGGCGGCCGCACCCCGGTGCCGTGGATGAATATGACCGTGGTCATGCGTCGCCCCCCGTGAGTGATCCTCCGGCCACCCCTGGCCGGTGTGTCGATGTGCCCGGTTCAGTCCGGGGCAGCAGCCGAGTGCCCCCCGTTCACAGCGGCATCACCACCACGTCGCACTCGATGCGCTGGTGCAGCCGGGCGGAGGTCTGCCACGGGTGCTGGTCCCCCAGGACCCGCGTCAGCCCTTCCACCGCCTGGGCGTTGAGCCGGTCCGCCTCGGCCGAGCGGCCCAGCCCCCGCTGGTCCAGGGAGAGGTTGGCGACGCAGGCGAGGGTCATCGGATGGTCGGCGCCCGCCACCTCGGTGAGCAGCGGCAGCGTGGTGCTGTCGACCTCCAGGGCACCGGCGAAGTCCAGCCGGGCGTAGTGGTCGTTGGCCCGGCTCAGCGCCGCCGCCAGCGTGTAGGGGTGCCGCTCCCCCAGGTCGGCCCGCAGCCGTTCGCCCGCGACCGCGTCCAGTCGCTCGGCCTCCTCCACGTCCCCCACGGCCCGCAGGGTGGCCGCCACATTGACCATCGCGCACATCGTGTACGGGTGATGCTCGCCGAAGATGTCGCGGTAGCGGACGAGGATCTGCCGGCCGAGCCGCCGCGAGTCCTCCAGCCTGCCCGCCATCCTGCGGTCGACGACGGCCGCCATCGCGGCGCCCAGCGTCTCCGGGTACTCGGCGCCGTACCGGGTGGTGAACCGCTCCAGGACCTCCTCGACCAGCTCCGACGCGCCCTCCAGCAGGCCCGCGCGGCGGCGGCAGTTCGCGAGGTTCAGCGCGGCCCGGATCGTGGCGGCGTTGGTCGCGCCGAAGTGGGTCAGATAGGTCTGGTACGTCGACTCCTGAAGGGCCCTGGCCTCCAGGAAGTCGCCCGCCTCACGGATGTCGATGGCCAGGGCGTTCAGGGTGTTCAGCGTGAGGCCGCTGGTCGGCCCGTACAGCAACTGGCGCTGCCTGACGGTCTCTTCGTCGAGCTCCTTCGCCCGCCGGAAGTCACCGCTCACGCGCAGCGAGATGCCGTGGCTGTGCGCCGCGCTCAGCGTCGTCGGGTCCTCCATCCCGTAGAGGTCGCTCGCCCGTTCGAAGGCTTCGGCGTCGAGGTCGCGGGCGGCGTAGAAGTCGCCCCGGTAGCGCAGCGAACCGGCCATCTGGAGCATGGAGTCGATGAGTTCCTCGTCCGGGATCGGCGCGCCGCGCGAGATCTCCAGGGCCTGCTCGCTCAGCACCGCGGCCTCCGCGATCCGGCCGAGGTGCTGGAGGTAGAAGCCGAGCATCTTGGTGATCCGGATGACGTGCAGGTCCTCCTCGCCCGACTGGGCGCGCCAGGCTGCCCACGCCTTGCGGGTCAGGTCCGCTCCCGCCTCGTGGGCGCCCCAGTAGTAGAGGAAGGTGACCATGTCGAAGACCAGGTCGCGCACCCAGGCGTCGGAGCTGCTGACCGCCTCCGACGCGATCACGTGCGGCAGCAGACCGAGGTAGGCGGGCCACTGTTCGGGCGAGGCGGGGACCCCGGGCTTGGCGGTGGTGAGGAGCAGATGCGCGGCGTTGCGCATCCGCTCCCGCTCCTCGGGGTCGAGCCGGGCGACGATCACGTTCTGCATCAGCCGGTGCATCTGGAGCGTCCCGGCCTTGTGGTCGAGGCGGACCAGGGAGAGCTTGCTGAGATCGCGGGTGGCGCGGGCCAGCAGCAGCGGGTCGCGCAGCACGGGGTCCAGCTCCGGGGTGATCTGCACGTTGCGGCCGCCGCGCAGCATGTTCAGCGGGATCGGCTCCGGTGCCATGCAGGCGCAGATCTGGAGCAGTTGGCGGGCGGCCGGGTTCTCGACGGAGAGGCGCCCCAGGGAGATGTCCCAGACCGCGGCGACCGGCAGGGGGTAGTCGGGGGACGGGGTGAGTTCGAGGATCTCGGGGCGGCGCTCTTCGAGCAGTTGGAGATACTCGTCGACCGGCATGCCGGTGGCCGCGTGCCAGGCGCCCGCCTGCTCGACCGCCAGGGGCAGGTCGCCGAGGGCCTCGGCGAGCCGGTCGGCGTCGTGGGTGGTCAGCCCCCGGGCCCGCCGCTTGAGCAGGGCGATGCTCTCCTCCCGGTCGAAGACGTCGACGCTGAGGGGGGTGGCGACCCGCTCCCATTCACGGTTGCGGGAGGTGACGATGATCTTTCCGGGGCCGCCGTTCGGGAAGTACGAACGGACCGCCTCGATGTCCTCGGCGTTATCGAAGACCAGCAGCCAGTTGTCGAACGGCTTGCCGGTGCGCAGGGCCTCGCGGACGGCGGGGACGGCGGTGTTGGCCTGCGGCCCGACCTCCAGGCCGAGGCTCCTGGCCAGCTCCGCCAGAGCACCGAGGATCAGGCTCTCCTGCTCGGCGGGAATCCACCAGATGACGTTGTACTCGGCGCTGTGGCGGTAGACGTACTCCACCGCGATCTGCGACTTGCCCACGCCGCCGAGGCCGTGCAGAGCGTGCGGGAGGACCGCCGTCGTCTCGTCCTCGGTCAGCTGCCGCTCCACGGCGGCGAGCAGGGACTCGCGGCCGGTGAAGTTGGGGTTCTTGGGCGGAACGTTGCCCATGATCTTCGGCTGGCCCGAACGGACGAAGCGGAGTTCCGGCGCTTTGACTTCCATGTCCTCGTGAGCCCTCCGGGCGGTGTTGTCAGCTGGTGCCGAGGTGTCAGCTGCTGGGGGTGTCGTGGGCGACACGGATCCTCCTGGTGAAACGACGCTGTCCAGTGCCACCGTGGCGTACTTCCGGTCTACTTTCACCGCACTTGCGTCGATATCACCCGGGTGGGCAGCCGAGTCGTCCGGCGTTCGCACCAGACGGGCCGCCACCCGGGCCGCGCGCCCGGCGTAGGGACCCGCCAGCGCCCGCAGCACGGCCAGCTCGATCCTGAGCCAGGGCCGGGCGCCGGGTCCGGTGCCGGGCAGGGCGGCCCGTACCGGGTCGTGGAGCGCGGCCCGGAGCCGGGCGCCGTGTCCGCCGCCGGTACGCAGCTCCGCCAGCAGGCCCACCGTGCGGGCGAGTTGGGTGCGGGTGCTGGTGGCGAGCAGGGCCTCGCGTACGTCCCCGGCGAAGTCCGGGCCGCCCTCGCCGTGGGCGTTCCAGTCGATGAGCCCGCCCATCATGACCTCGGCCAGATGCTCGGGCCCGGCGTCCGGCAGGGCCCGGTCGCGCAGCTCCTCGATGACGGCGAAGTCCATCGGGACGACCGCCAGCAGGACGGCGAGCTGCCTGGCCAGCGGGCTGGAGAGCGAACGGAAGCGGCGTACGGCGGCGGCCGCCGCGCGGGGGCCGTCGAGCGCGGGGGTGCGCAGCCCGGGGGCGGAGGCCCCCTTGGCCATCGCCCCCGCCAGCACCACCGGCAGGGTGCGGCGCACTCCCCGCTCCCCGGTGACCAGGTCGGCCCAGGCGCGGAAGGACCCGGCGCGCACGCTGAGCACCGGTACGGGCACGGTGTCGTCAGCCGGTTCGGGCAACGGGCGGACCGGGTCGCGCAGGCCGCCCGGCGGACGGCAGTCGAAGCGCCTGTTCAGCGCGCCGAACCCGCCGGCGTCCAGCTGGGCCCGGAAGGGGAACAGCGAGGAGCGGTGGCGCAGGTAGGGCGGCAGCAGGTGGACGAGGGCGGTGGGCCCGCCGGCGGCGAGCCGGGCCAGCAACCGGTCCGCACCGCTGCCCGCCCAGCCGTGGGCGAGGCCGTCCGTGACGACGAGGAAGAGCCGTGAGCCCCGCCCGTCGAGCAGTTCGGCGGGGTCGCCGTCGCGGCCACCGGGCCAGCGCAGCGCGGGCTCCCCGTCGTCCGCGGGCAGGGTCACCCCGACGGTGCGCACATCGCGGAACGCCCCGCTGTGCGCCGCGTCGTCGGCGATGCCGCGGACCGTACCGGCCCAGGGCGGCATGGTGGGGGCCCGGTCGACGAGGAGCACGAGGTCGAACATCCGCTCCCGGTCGGGGAGGAAGTAGGGCACCCACAGCCCGTCGGCGAGCCCGTGCTCGGCCGTGCCCTCCTCGTCCAGCACGGACCGGGCCCGGGTGGGGACCCGGCGGCCGAGCCCGCGAAGGGACCGGGCCAGGCGCAGTGAGGTCGCCCGTACGGGGGCGGTGCCGGTGCCCGGCATCCGGTCGGGGCTGCCGTGGGCCCGCTCCCGGACGGACCGGATCTCGCGTTCGAACTCCGGGGGCCCGGGCACCCCGGAGACCCCGGGCACGGTGTCCGCGCCGGGGCCGTGCGGCCCGGAGGGCGGCAGGTCCGTGGGGAACGGTGCGTCGGGGTGGGGTACGTCGGAGGGCGGCCGGCCCGGTCCTGGGCTGCCGGTGCGGGCGGAGCCGATGCGGGCTGCCGCGAGCCAGGCCGCGTCGGCTAGGACCCTCCAGTCGGTCCCGCCGGGATCGTGCGGGCCGCCGCCCTCATGTCGGTCGCCTGGGTCGCGGTCGGGGGAGTCGGTCGGCACGGACGAGGTGTCCGGAGCGCGCTCCCGGGGCAAGCCGTCCATCAGCGGCCCTTCGAGAGGTCTCGGAGGAGCATCTCGATGAGCTTACGCCCGGCGGCATCGGGTTGAAAACCGCCCGCGGTCGTCAGCTGAACGGCGTTCAGCAACTGGTCGATCGACTGGGTTCCGCCGCCGCGCAGCCGGTTCTCGAACTCGTCGACGAGCGCCTCGACGCCCTCCGGGCACTGCTGCAAGTGGCTGACGACGATACCGATCAGCTGCTCGCGGCTGGGCGGGCGCATCTCCAGCGGCAGGCAGCGGCGGCGGAACGCGGCGGGGAACTCACGCTCGCCGTTGCTCGTGATGACCACGACCGGGAACTGCGCGCACTCCACCCGGCCGCCCTCGACCAGGGCGCGGCCGTGCGGGTCGTCGGTGAACACGGTCGCCGACCCCACGTCGCTGCGCCCGAGTTCGGGGATGTCGTAGCTGCCGTTCTCCAGGACGTGGAGAAGGTCGTTCGGCAGGTCGATGTCGCTCTTGTCGAGTTCATCGACGAGCAGCACCCGGGGGCGCTCGAAGGCGAGCAGCGCCGTGCCCAGCGGCCCGAGCGTGACGAAATCCCCCAGCGCGGGAGGCCCTTCGGCGTCCGGGGTCGTCCCCGCACCCGGCCCGGCCCGGCCGTCCCCCGAGTCGGCCGCCCGCCAGGCCGCGATGGCCTGGGCGCGGCCGATCGCGTCGTACGCGTACAGGCCGCCCCTGAGGGTGCTGCGGCTGACGACGCTCCATTGCAGGACCCGGCCGAGTCCCAGCTCACGGGCGATCAGATAGGCCAGGGTGGACTTGCCGACGCCCGGCGGGCCGGTGATGAGGAGCGGGCGGCGCAGCAGCAGGGACGCGTTGACCGCGTCGATCTCCTCCTCGCGCAGCTGCGGCCCGTCCTGGACCAGGCCGAGGCGGCGCTCGGCGGCGCGGTCGTCCTCGGGGGGCGGCGGCTGGAGCGGTCCGCCGGGGAACGTGCGCCACGGCGGTGGCGGGGGCAGCACGGGCGGCTCGCCCTCCGGGGCCCTGCCGGTCGCGTGGAAGACCCACCACGGGGGCGGCGACGGCGGTGATGCGGCGGCCTGTCCGGTCATGCCGGTAACAACTCCTCACGGTCGACCAGTCGGTACGGGTCGTCCCACAGGAACGCGACGTGTCGCCCGACCCACAGCGGGCCGTCCTCCTCGACTTCCGCCCCGGTCCTCAACCTGCCGACTTTTTCCGGTAGTTGTGTGTAAGGGTGCCCCAGGAGCAGGGTCAGCAGCTCGCTGGACTGGGAGGTGCTGCCGGGTCTGCGGTCCCAGGCGGCGAGGCCGACGCCTTCGAGGACGGCGGCCTGGAGGGCCTCCAGGCCCTGCCCCGGGAGCGCGGGTGCGTCGAGGATGACCGCGGTCAGCCGTTCGTCGCCCGCGAGGTGCGCCCGCCATCGTTCGAACCCGTCCCGGTCCGTGGAACGCCAGCGGTGGGTCGCCGGGGCGGGCGCCTTGCGCAGCCGCTCCCAGCGGGTCTGCCAGCGGCGCAGTTGCCCGGCGTCGCCGCGCATCCGGTCCAGGCTGCGGAGGTGGACGTGATAGCGCATCCCGAGCGGCCAGGGCCTCGGGGCTCTGCTGCCCAGTTCGAGGCGGGCCATGTCGTGGTTCAGCAGCTCGAAAGGCAGCAGGAACTCGACGTGGACCGGCCCCTCGTCGGTCCCCCCGGGGGTGCGGGCCCACAGTCGCTCGCCCTTCTCGACGGCGCGTTCGACGGCACCGGCGAGGGTGGCCAGGGTGACGGTCTCGACCGGGCCGGGCTCCGGCCGCCAGTAGCCGGGGGCCTTGTTGATCCAGTGCCTTACGAAGACGTCCGGGGAACCGTCGTGGGCGGGGTCGACCATCACGACCAGGCACCGGGGCACGGTCGGGTCGGGGGCCGCGGGCCGGTCGAGGCGCCGACGGCACGCGGCGACCGCTTCCGCGGCCCCGGGAACCGCCACCCGGGCGGCGGCGGCCGGGGCGGTGGGGTCCCCCGCCGCCCACCGGTCCGTCCATCGGCGCAGCGGTGCGCGCCGCTCCGCCGACAGGGCCGCGGCCGCCTCGATCAGCACGACGGCGGCCGGGAGACCGTCGGCCCGGGCGGCCATGTCCAGTGCGTGGTCGAAGAGTTCGACGGGCGATCCGCCGTCCGGCAGATCCCCGGGCAGCTCCTGGGCGATCAAGGCCCGCAGCCGGGTTCCGTCGAGGTCCGTCGCCTCGCCGAGCAGCCTGCGCGCCTCCCGGGCGACACCGTCGGCGAAGACCGGGGCGGGCCATGGCGGCTGCCGGTCGTCCTCGGTCCGGATGCCCGCCTCGGCGGCGATCCGCTCGGCGTCGTCCTTTCCGGAGACGGCTCGGACGCCGTAGATCAGCGCCTCGGGTCCGCCGGGCCGGTGGATGACCTTGCGCACGAGGTGCATCATGTCGATGCGGGGCGTGCTGTCGGGGTAGGTCAGTTCGACGCCGAGCTTGAAGGCGACGGCGTCCACGAACTCGACGCGCTGGCCTCGGTCCTTGACGCATTCGAGCAGGGTCAGCGCGTCGACCAGGGTCTGCACCAGGTCCGGTCCCCAACGCTCGTACGGGACAGCGTTCATCACCGACCATCCCCCGCCGAGTCGGTCCAACTCACATGGCTGACGGCGAAGTTACCACGATGAATCTTCGGCAACCAGGATCTCTCACCACCCCTGCGGCACCGTCCGCCCCACCGGGGCGGCCGCCTCGCACCCGGTTCGTGGACCCGTTGTCCCCGGTCCGCCGGAACGCCAGGTCGGCCGCACCGGCCAGGCCCGCGGGGCCCGCCGACCGGAGCACCACGTCCAGGGCGCGGTCCGGGTCGGCGGCGCACACGGTGCCGGACCAGGCCATGTCGGCCTCGATGACCGCCTCGGCGGGCGCCCGGCCGGGGCGCCGCATCCGGCCCACGTCCACGACGACGGCACTGGGCAGGGTGGCCCCGCACTCCTCGGTGAGCCGCCGGGCGAAGGCACGTACGGCGGGCTCAGCCCAGCAGCACGGGGAAGGCGGCCATGTCGTTCTGCGTCATCACGGGGAGTTTGGTGATCTCCTCGTCCGGTACGGCGAGCCGCAGCCGGGGGAAGCGGGCGAAGAGGGCGGGCAGGGCGACACCCGCCTCGACGCGTGACAGCGCGGCGCCGGGGCAGATGTGCGGGCCGTGCCCGAAGGTCATGTGGCGGTTGCGCGTGGGCCGGTTGATGTCGAAGGCGTCGGCGTCGGGGCCGTGCTGCCCGGTGTCGCGCCCGATGGCCCGGTAGGAGATGACGATCCCTTCCCCCTTGCGTATGACGTCGTCGCCCACCGGGATGTCCTCGGTGGCGAACCGCATCAGCAGGTGGGTGGTGGGGGTGTCCCAGCGCAGCGTCTCCTCGATCACCGCGTCCCAGCCGGACTCCCCGGCGAGGACCTGGCGCAGCTGGTCGGGGTGGGAGAGCAGGGCGCGTACGGCGTTGAGGATCAGCCCGATGGTGGTCTCGTGCCCGGCGGCCACCATGGCCTTGAGGTTGCCGACCACCTCTTCCTCGGTGAGCGGCTCGCCGCCCTCCTCGGCGAGGATCAGCGCGCTGGTGAGGTCGTCGGTCGGCCGGGCGGTCTTCTCCCGGACCAGTTCGGTGTAGAAGACGTCCAACTCGGCCAGGAGGGCGAGGCGTTCCTCCTGCGGGGTGAGCATCGAGAAGAACGCCTTGTACTTCCGGGTCAGCATGGCGTGCTGGGACTCGTCGACGCCCATGAGCATGCCGACCACCCGCATCGGCAGCGGCTGGGCGAACACGGTCTTGAGGTCGACGACCCCGTCCTCGCCTCGTGCGGCCTCCAGGTCGTCCAGCAGCTCTTCGGTGAACTTCTCGATGGCCGGGCGGATCGCTTCGAGCCGCCGCGGGGTGAGCGCCTGCGAGGTCTTGGTGCGCAGCCGCCGGTGCTCGGCCCCGTCCACGGTGAACATGGAGCGTCCGGCGTCGATCATGCCGATGAGCGGCCAGGCGTGGGTCACGGCACCGCTCTGCCAGAGGTCCCAGGCGTTGATGTCCTTCACCAGCCGGGGATCGACGAGCAGTTGGCGTGCCTCGGCGTGCCGGGTGACCGTCCGGGCCGGTACGCCGAGCAGGTCGATCCGGGCGAGCACCCCGGCGTCGCGCAGCCGTGCCGTCTCGCCGTCCAGGTCCTGGACCATGGGGTCGATGACGACGGGCCCGCCGCTCCGGTCGGCCTGCGCGGCGGCAGTGTGCGGGCAGTTCACAACGCGTCTCCTGTCGAGCGTACGGGCGTGAAGCGTACGGGCAGCGCGGTCGTGCCGCGCAGAAAGGCGGACGGCCGGCGCACGAGCTCCGTCACGGGGACGGACAGTTCGAGGTCGGGCAGCCGGTCGAGCAGCACCTCGATGCCGGTACGGGCGATGATCTCGGCGATCTCCTGGGCGGGGAAGGGGCAGCGGTACTCGCCGTGGCTGAACGCCATGTGCGCGCTGTTGCCGCCCTGCCCGGACCGGACCACCACGTCCGTGACCTGCTGGCGGATGTGCGGGTCGGCGTTGGCCGCGCCGAGGCCGAGGAGGAGCATGTCGCCGCGGGCGATCTCGCGCCCGCCGAGCCGGGCGTCGCGCGAGGCCCACCGCCCGGCCAGGATCTGGGTCGGGCCGTCCTCCCAGAGCACCTCGTTCATGGCCTCGGCGACGCTGTGCCGCCCACCGGACAGGGCATCGGCGAACTGGTCCTCGGTGAGCATCAGCCGGGTGGAGTTGCTGATCCAGTCGGCGGTGGTCAGATGGCCCGCGGCCGTGATGGCCATCAGGTCGAGCGCGTACTCCTCGTCGGTGAACGGCCCCGGGTGGGCGAGCATCCGGGAGGTCACGTCGTCGCCCGGCCGCGCCCGCTTCGCCGCGACGAGCCGCTGCATGTGCTCGCCGAAGCGCAGATGGGCCTTCTGGGCGTCGGGGCCGCCGTCGGCGAGGTCCTTGAGCACCCGCGCGATGTCGGCGCCCTCGTCGTCGGGGAACCCGACGAGCCGGGCGAGGACGAGGACGGGGAGCGGTTCGGCGAACTCGGCGACGAGGTCGGCGGTGCCGCGGCTGCACACGGCGTCGATGAGCCGGTCGGCCAACTGCTCGCAGTGCTGACGGATTTCGAAGGGGTCGGCGCCTTCGAGTGCCGGTACGACCATGTCGACGTGGCGGCGGTGCTCGGCCCCGGCGGTGAAGTAGATGGAGGGCATGGGCGTGCCGACCATGGGCAGCAGCGGCCAGTCGGCGGGGACGTTCTCCCACTGGTTCCACAGGGAGACGTCCCGGGGGAACAACTCCCCGTCGCTGGTGACCTGGTGGAGTTCCCGGTAGCCGATCACGAGCCAGGCGGGGAAGCCGCCGGGCAGCTCCACCGGGACGACGGGTCCGTGCTCGCGCCGCATGGACCGGTAGAGCTCCTGGGGTTCGACGTGGAAGCCGGGCCCGCCGATCGGGACGGCTCCCGTGCCGGAGCCCATGGGACAGCGACCGCCTCCACCGGCCGGGGGCTCGGGCGTGGCGGACGAGGGGTTCGTCATCGTACGGACTCCAGTGGCGACGGCTTCGCGCGTTGCGACCATACGATCAACGCGGGACCACTATAAGGAGCTTCTGTGAACCACCGGGGTCGATTGCACTCATTCCCGATCGATTCCTGATCGATTTCTGATCGGTTCCTGGTTGCCTTACCTCGGCGAGGTGAAGGCCACCCGGATCTCCCACTCCCCCGTGCGCAGGGTCAGCCCGTCCGTCAGGTCCTTCGTCCGCTCCCCGTCGGTGAGCCAGAGGTTGACGGCCGACCCCAGCAGGACCGGGTCGAGCGGGGGCCTGCGGGCGCCCCAGTCGCGTTCGGTACGGGCCTCCAACTGGCGCCCGCCGCGCAGCCGGACGAGGCAGCGGGTCTCGTCCAGCCGCGCTACCAGGACATTGAGGTTCTGGTGGCGCAGGGCCGCTTCGGCGATCCAGTCGAGCGCGGACACCTCTGCGTCGGCGACCGTCCGGGCCAGCACCTCCGCGGCCTGCGGCCAGTGGGGGTGGTTCTCCTCCGTGGTGACGGCGTAGAAGCCGAGTGCCTGCGTGTGGTGCCCCGCGACGAGGGGCCGCCGCTGCACGTCAACGATGCCCCACGCCGTGTGCGCCCCCGTCACGTCGTACGCCGTGGGCGCCGTACGGCTCACCGGTTCGGGAGCGGGTACGGGGACCGGCTGCGGGGCCTCCTGGGGCACCCGGACCCCGCGCCCCGCGAGAAAGCCGTACATCCGGGCCCGTGTCACCTCGCCGGAGGTGTCGATCGAAGCGAGCTGCCTGTCCACCACGGGCCGCAGCACCGCCGGGTCGTGGCGGCGGGCCGCCTCCAGCAGTTGCGCGTGGAGGTCCCCCTCGGGGTCCAGCCGCGGCGCGCCCCTCCCGAACGCGGCCGCGGGCGACAAGGGGTCGAGCTCGTCGAGGCCGGTGGCGGCGAGCAGCGTGACGCGGTCGGCCGCGGCCGAGTAGAACGACGTACTGCCGTGGTCGCCGACCACCCAGTCGCTGGCCACCACCGCGGCGCGCCAGCCCTCCTGCGGAGGAATGATCATGAGCCCCGCGTCCATCGCCGCCGCGAACCGCTCCAGCACGCCCGCCTGGGTATGCCGGGCCCACACATTGGGGTGGAAGACGGCCGCGACGGCGAACTCGTCGGCCGGAAGTGAGGTGACCAGACGCAGTGGCAGGTCCGGATGGCGGCCGAGCAGCGAGTGCTCGCTCCAGGTGGAGTGGACGACCACCAGCCGCCGCCCGTCGACCGCGCCGAGCCGTGAGCGATAGCGGTCCCGGTGCGTCATGCTCGCGGTGATGCGCTGGAAGCACCAGTCGCCGACGGCCAGGGCGTACGGCGCAGCCTCGGGGCAGGTCTCGGCGAGCCGGTCGATCTGCGCCTGATGGGAGACGCCGATCGCCTTCGGGACGACCTTCCCCCGCCACATCAGCTCCCGCCGCGACAGCCCGGCGGGGGCACGGGAGTCACCGGTCGACTCGGTGACGAGCCGGTTGTACCCGGCGCCGTGCGGCAGCACCATCAGCGGGGCGTCGAGCCTGCGCATCGTCGGGTGCACCGAACAGCTGACGGCCAGGTCGAAGGAGCGCCGGGTCGCCTCCTCCCAGCTCAGCACGTGGACACCGAGGCCGGACAGATAGGCGTCGAGGCCGTCGGCGAACGCCGATCCCGGATTGACCGTGTAGAACTTCTCGATGCCGTCCTCGGTGCGCAGCAGATGCATCACGTCCGCCACCCGGGTCGCGGAGGTGAGCGTCCGCGCCACCCCGAGCACCTCGGCCCGCGGCGGGTCCCAGGTGTTCCAGCGGGAGGGGGCCGGCCGGCTGGACCGGCGGAACCAGCTGGACGGGCGGCTCAGCAGTGACGGCACCGAGGACAACGCAGCTCCGAGGGGGCGGGAGGAAGGGGGTAGAAGGGGGCGGGCGGGTTCGCCGGTGCGGGGCCCGGCCCGGGGCGCACGGCGCGCCCCGGCCGCTGCCGGGCGTCAGCCCGTGCCGTCCGGTGGCTTCAGTCCCATCGTCCGGCGCAACGCCCGCAATCTCTCCTCGCACGCGGCCCGCAAGGGCTCGTCCTCGGCCTGTTCGGCCAGCGAAGCGAGCAGGGCGAGGGCCTGGTCGAGCTTGGCCAGCTGCCCCAGCGCCGCGGCCCCGTCGGCCGCCGCACCGGCCGCGGCCACCGCCCGGGCCATCTCCCCGAGTCCGGCGAGGGCACGGGCGCGTACCAGATCGATCCTCGGCAGCATGGGGTCGTCGCCGGTGGCCCGGGCGGTGTCGGCCGCCTCGTCCAGTACGCCGAGGGCGTCGGCCCACCTCGCACCGGCCACCAGCGCCTGCCCGACGTTGTAGCTCTGGACGACGACGCCGTGCGGGTCAGGCACCGCGCGGTTCGCCGCCAGCGCCCGGCCGAAGAGCTCCCGGGCCTCCCCGGGCAGGTCGCGGGCCAGGGCGATCAAGCCTCGGGTCTCCCACACGACACCGCTCAGGCGGGGGTCACCGACGAGGCCGAGCAGCTCCGTGGCGGCGGCCAGTTCGGCGTCCGCACCGTCCAGATCGCCCAGTTCGTACGCGGCGCGGGCCACCTGGTTGCGCATCCGGACCTCCGCGTCCGGGCGCGCCTCGTGCTGGGCCGCCTCGATGCCCTGACGGCCGGTCGCGATGCAGTCGGCGAGGTGCTTGCGGCTGTGGTAGAGCGCCCACAGCGACTCGCAGAGCCGCCACACCTGCCCGTGCCACCCCTCCTCGGCGGCGGCGCGGATGACGGCCTGGAGATTGACGCGTTCCGCGTCCAGCCACTCCAGTGCTTCCGCCCGGCCCGTGAACAGCGCCCCCTGCGCGGCGAGTTCGGACAGGGGCCGGACCGGCGGCGGCTGAATCCTGAACCGGTTGCCCAGCACCAGCGCGTCGGCGTGGGCGGCCGCGTCGGCGTAGAAGTCCAGGGCGAGCCGCAGGACGTCCCGCCGCCGCTCCTGCGGCAGGGCCCGCGCACGCAGCCGGGCGTGGGCCCGCACCACATCGTGCAGGCGGTAGCGCCCGGGCCGGTCGGACGACTCCACCAGGACCGCGAGCCGGGACGAGACCAGCTCGCCGAGCGCCTCGTCGACCCGGGCGGCGCCCACGGCCCGCAGCAGATGCGCCGTGACCGTCGTGCCGGGCAGCACCCCGAAGAGGTCGTAGACGTGCCGGGTGTGTCCGGACACCTCGGCGACCACGGAATCCAGCACTGTGTCGACCGCCTCGCCCACGCCGCCCTCCCCGGTTCCCTCGCTCACACGGTCTTCCCGAGACCCCTCGCCCACGCCCATGGCCGCCCCCGCTGCCCCACGTACCCCGTCTCCGCCGTCGCCCGTTCCGTACCGTCCGGCCGTCAGATCACGCACCACGTCGTCCAGCGTCAGATGGGGCCGCGCCGCCAGCCACTCCACCGCGGCCCGCAGCGCCAGGGGGTGCCCCGCGCACAGCCGTACGACGTGGGCGGCCGTCTCCTCGTCCGCACCGGCATGCCAGCGGCGTACCAGTTCCGTGCCCGCCGCCTCGTCGAGCGGGGCGACGTCGATCAGTACGGCCCCGTCCATCAGCAGCGACGGCAGGGCCCGGCGTCCGGTGACCACGAGCAGACCCTGCGGCGGTACGAGGGCGCGGGCCTCCGGCGCGTGCTGTACGTTGTCCACCACCACGAGCAGACGGCTACGGGCGGCAACACTGCGGAAGAGAGCGGTACGTTCGGCGAGTCCGCCGGGCACGTAGTCGTTGTTCACCCCGAGGGCGCGCAGGAACCCGCCGAGGACCGCGGCGAGATCGACCACCCCGTCCCGGCGCAGATCCTCCAGGTCGACATAGAGCTGCCCGCCCGGGAAGAGTTCCTTCAGTTCGCGTCCGACGCACTGGGCGACGAGCTGGGTCTTGCCGACCCCTCCGACGCCGATCACCAGCACCACACCCGGCTCCGGGTCGGCGGCCAGAGCCACCGCCGCGTCCAGCAGACCGGCGCGTTCCTTGATCCGGTTCACGAACACCCGGCTGGGCGGTGGGCCCTGACGCGGCGGGGCGTCGGGCGCCGCGGGCGGCAGCCGGATGCCCTCGATGCGCTGCGCCATCAGAAGGGGTCCGACGACGACGGCGTCTCCCGACACCGTGTTGTACGTCGATCCGCCGCCGTCCCCGCCGAGGCTGTTCAACCCGTCTCCTTCCGCCGGTGCACCCACCTCGCGGAGGTGAACGCGCCGGTTCCCTTCCCGGCTTCCGCGCTCCCGGAACCCGCCCCTGCCTCGCACTTTAGTCGCGCTCTACGATCGGAGGCGTGTGCGCAGACGTCATAGTTGCCGAGGACGACGAGAAGCAGGCCGAACTCGTACGCCGCTATCTGGAACGGGAAGGACACGCCGTACGGATCGTGGGCGACGGCCTCGCCGCGCTCGACGCCGTCCGGCAGCAGGAACCGGACCTGCTGGTTCTCGACGTGATGATGCCCCGGGCCGACGGCCTGGACGTGGTGCGGGTGCTGCGGGCGGAGGGCCGGGAGCTGCCCGTGCTGATGCTGACCGCCCGTTCGACCGAGGACGACCTGCTGCTCGGTCTGGATCTCGGCGCCGACGACTACATCACCAAGCCGTACAGCCCACGCGAACTGATGGCCCGGGTCCGCACGCTGTTGCGCCGGGCACGGCGGACAGCGCCCCCCGGGCCGGCCACCGAGGAGCCCGTCCTGCGGGTGGGTTCCCTGGTGGTCGACCCGGAGCGGCACGAAGTGTCGGTGGACGGGGACCCGGTGGAGTGCACCCGCGGCGAGTTCCGGATCCTCGCGGCGCTGGCGGCGGGCCCGGACCGGGTGTTCAGCCGTCAGCGGCTGCTGGAGGAACTGCACGGGTTCGACCGCTACATCAGCGACCGGACGGTCGATGTGCACGTCATGAACCTGCGGAAGAAGATCGAGCGGGCCCCGCGCCGGCCGGAACGGCTGCTCACCGTCTTCGGCGTCGGCTACAAACTGACCGACCCGGCGAGGGCCGCCCGGCGTGCGTAGGGCGCGGGCAGTTCGTCGGGCGCGGGACGGCCGCCGGGGCGGCACGGACGGCGGACCGAGCGGGGGCGGAGACCGGGTGCGGGAGGGCCGTGGCCGGGCCCGGCTGCCGTTGCGGCGGAGTCTGCTGGGGCGGCTGCTCGCGGTGTCCGTGCTGGTGGCGGTGTGTTCGGTGGCGGCGACCGCCTGGATCGCCGTGCAGACGACCTCGGGCGCGATCAAGCAGGAGCAGGGGCAGAACCTCACCGCCGACGCCCGGATCTACGACACCCTGCTCGGGTACGCGGCCCGCAATCCGACCTGGGACGGGGTGGAGGCGACGGTGCGGGAGCTGGCCCGGGAGTCGGGCCGCCGGGTCGCCCTGACCACCCGGTCCCGGCAGCCGCTCGCCGACTCCGCCGCCGACCCGGGCGCTCCGGCGCTGCCGCCGGAGGCCTCGGCCGTGGTCGACCCGTTGTCCGTGGACACCGTCCTGGCCGCCCGGAGCACCGACCGGCAGGGCGCGACCGCCGACCGGATCGACCCGCGGGCGGTCGGCCCGTTCCGGTTGTCGGGGGCCGAGCGCACGGCGTTGCGGCGGACCGCCGACGGGAAGGTGGAGTGCCTGAACCGGGCGGGGATCGCCTCGGACGTGGTCGTCGGCCCGAGCGGCCGCCCCCGGGTGCAGGTCGTGGGCAACGACCCCGAACGGGCCCTGGGCACCCGCTGCGACCTCGCGGCCCTGGAGGAGCCCACGCGTTCGGAACGCAAGGCGCTCGACGCCCTCACCGAGCTGGCCGACGCCTGTCTGGAGCGCCAGGGCCGCGGCGGTGTGCGGCTGAACAACGACCTGTCCTGGGGCGATCCGGCGGAGGAGGCGGGGCCGGTCGAGCCCCGGCCGGTGGCGTCCGAAGCACCTGGCCTGTCCGGCCCCGGCGACCCGGGCGACGCTCGCCCGAAGGAGGCCGTGCCGTCCGTCGTGCCGGACGGGCGCACCGGGGAGGACGACCGGGCCATCGCGTCCTGCGTGGGGACGGCCCGCAGCGAACAGCTCAGCTCGTACGTGGCCTCCCCCGCCCTGCTGTTCATCGGTGACGAGGGCGGCGCGACGCTGCCCGGCTTCGACCTCTCCCCCGCCAACACCGCCAGGATCGCGGGCGCCGCGGCGCTGGTGCTGGCCCTGACCGTGGGTGCGTCCGTGCTCGCGGGCGCCCGTCTGGTGCGCCCGCTGCACGCGCTGACCGGCGCCGCGCAGCGTATGCGCGACGGCGAACAGCCCGCTTCCGTACCGGTCTCGACGGACGACGAGGTCGGCCGGCTGGCCACGGCGTTCAACGACATGTCCGCGCACCGGGCGCGGCTGGAGGAGCAGCGCAAGGCCATGGTGAGCGATGTCGCCCATGAGCTGCGCACTCCGCTGAGCAACATCCGGGGCTGGCTGGAGGCGGCCCAGGACGGACTCGCCGATCCCGATCCGGCGTTCGTCGACTCGTTGCTGGAGGAGGCGGTGCAGCTCCAGCACATCATCGACGACCTCCAGGACCTGGCCGAGGCCGACGCCGGGGCCCTGCGCCTGCGCCGCGAACCGGTCAGGGCCGGGGAGTTGCTGAGTCAGGTCGCCGCCGCCCACCAGGCCCGGGCCGAGCACGCGAACGTCACGCTCGCGGTCACCACCGCCACCCCGGGGCCCGCCCTTCTCGCGGACCCGGTCAGGCTCCGGCAGGCGGTGGGCAACCTGGTCTCCAACGCCGTACGGCACACCGGGGAGGGCGGCCGGGTGACGCTGCGCGCGTACGCCCCGGAGCCCGCGGGGGGCGGCGGGGCGGCGGTGGTCGTCGAGGTGGCGGACACCGGTTCCGGGATTCCCGCCGAGGACCTGCCGCACGTCTTCGACCGCTTCTGGCGCGCCGAGAAGTCCCGTAACCGCCGTACGGGGGGCAGCGGCCTCGGCCTCGCGATCGTCCGGAAACTGGCCGAGGCCCACGGCGGTACGGCGGAGGCGACGAGCACCGAGGGCGGCGGGTCGACGTTCACCCTGCGGCTGCCCGTGTCGGCGCGGCCCGGGCAGGAGGAACCGGGCCCTGTCAGGTCGAGCAGCACCGATCCGGGCCCCTGATGGGATGACCACAGCGTTCTGACAGCTTCTTCATAACTCCGCGACAGCCTGGCGGCATGCCCCGTACCCGGTGCGAACCGGCACCGGGTACGTCATGGGCCCAGTCCGGAATGGAGCCATCCGTATGACCGCTTCGACCTCACGCTTCACCCTGCGTGCCGCCGTCCTCGCCGCCGCCGCGGCCGGTGCGGTGCTGATCCCGTCCACCGCCGCCTTCGCCGACGCCTCCCCGAAGCCGTCGGCACCCGCCGAGGCAGCTCCGGTGGCCGAAGCCCCCAAGGAGGCGCGGCCGTCGGACGCCCCGAAGGAGGCCCGCCCGTCGGTGGCCCCGCGCGGCGGTGTCGCGGCGGGCGACCGCCCGGCTCCGGCGCCGAAGGAGGAGGCCCCGGCCGTCACGCCGCGCGGCGGTGTCGCCGCTGGTGAACGTCCCGCCGCCGGGAGCGCCGCGGGCACCACGGCGCTGGCCGGTTCAGTGGCCGGAGCCGCGCTGCTGGCGGGCGCGGGCACGCTCGTGCTGCGCCGCCGCTCGGCGGACGGCCGCAACGGCTGACCGGCCCCTCACCCACCGCTCGACCGTGGCGCCGCCCCGCACCGGGGCGGCGCCACGCCCGCTCCTCCTCCCGTTTCAGGAGTCCCGTTGCCCCGCAGCACATCCCGTACGAACCGCACGTCCCGCCCGTCCTCCCGATCCCGCCCGTCCCTGACGCACCGCGTTTCCCGACGGATCGCAGCCCTTCTGACCGCCGTGGCTCTCGGTGCCGCCGGTACGGCTCTGACCGGCTGCTCGTCCGAGGCTCGCCCCACAGGTTCCGCACCGACCGGACATGTGCGGACGGCGGAGCCGAAGTCGGACCCGGAGCCGAAGGCGAAGGCGGTGCGACAAGCCCCCACCGAGCTCTCGATCCCCTCGATCGGTGTGCGGAGCTCCCTCATGGAGCTCGGGCTCAACGCGGACGGCACGGTCGAGGTCCCGCCTGCGGAGAAGGGCATGACGGCGGGCTGGTACACCGGCGGGTCGGCCCCCGGCGAACCGGGCCCGGCCGTACTGATCGGCCACAACGACACCCGCTTCGGCCGGGCCGTCTTCCACGACCTGAAGAACATCCGCAAGGGCGCCAAGGTTCTGGTGCGCGACGGAACGGGCAAGACCCTGCGCTTCAGGGTCACCGCGAAGGAGGCGGTCGCCAAGAAGGCGTTCCCCACCGAGAAGGTCTACGGCCCGACGAAGGGCAGCACGCTGCGGCTCATCACCTGCGACGGCGACTTCGACGCCGAGGGCCATCCCGTCGACAACCTCATTGTGTACGGCGTACTCGGCTGAAAATCGACGGCATATCGACGGAACCGGGGCGAGAACCGGATGGCAGCCGACCGGACAGACTGATGGCATCCGATGTCTACCCGTGGGTAACTGCCGCTGGTTTGATGGGTGGCACCCGCTACACCCCCCACTCGACGCAGGAGACTTCGTGCCGAACACCGCGTTCCGCCGACTGACCGGCGTGGCCGTTTCCGCCACGCTCGCCGCCGTCACCCTGGCCGTGAGCTCACCGCAGGCAACGGCCGCCGAGACGCCCTCGCTGCAGGTGCTCTCGTACAACGCGTTCCTCTTCAGCAAGACCCTGTACCCCAACTGGGGCCAGGACCACCGGGCGGCCGAGATCCCCAAGACCTCGTTCTTCCAGGGGAACGACGTCGTGGTGATACAGGAGGCGTTCGACAACGCGACCTCCGACGCCCTGCTGCGGAACTCCGCCGCGCAGTACCCCTACCAGACGCCGGTGGTCGGCCGGAGCAAGAGCGGCTGGGATGCGACGGGCGGCTCGTACTCGGCGACGACGCCGGAGGACGGCGGCGTGACGATCCTGAGCAAGTGGCCGATCGTGCGCCAGGAGCAGTACGTCTACAAGGACGCCTGCGGGGCCGACTGGTGGTCCAACAAGGGCTTCGCCTATGTGGTGCTGGACGTCGACGGCACCCGGGTCCACGTGGTCGGCACGCACGCCCAGTCGACCGACCCAGGCTGTTCGGCGGGCGAGGCGGCCCAGATGCGCAGCCGCCAGTTCAAGGCGCTGGACGGCTTCCTCGACGCCAAGAACATCCCCGCCTCCGAACAGGTCGTCGTGGCGGGCGACTTCAATGTCGACGGGCACTCCGCGGAGTTCCCCTCCTTCCTCTCCGACGCGGGTCTGACCGCAGCGGACACGAAGACGGGCCATCCGTACTCCTTCGACACCCGCGACAACTCGATCGCCGCCGACCGCTACCCGAACGACCCGCGCGAGGACCTCGACCACGTCCTGCACCGCGCGGGCCACGCCAAGCCGTCCGGCTGGAACAACGACGTGATCAAGGAGCAGACCGCCCCCTGGACGGTCTCCAGCTGGGGCAAGAGCTACACGTACAACAACCTCTCCGACCACTACCCGGTGATCGGCTCCGCCAACTGACGACACGGGCAACCGACTCCGCGGGTGGGACAATCGAGGGCATCCTCCCTGCCCCGCCCGTGAAGGACCCGCTCCGTGAACACTGCCCCCCAGCCGTCGTTCCACCTCCTCCCCGGAGACATCGACTCCCCGGTGCTGCTGCACGTACCGCACGGGTCCCGGGTGATTCCCGAGGAGGCTCGGGACGGAATACTGCTGGAGGACCATGCTCTGGAGCGGGAGCTCGACCACATCACCGACGCCCACACGGGCGAACTGGCGGCCCGGGCGGCGGCGGCATGCACCGCCGCCCGGCCCTGGCGCTTCGTCAACAACCTCTCGCGCCTGGTCGTCGACCCGGAACGCTTCCCCGACGACCGCGAGGAGATGCGCGCCGTCGGCATGGGCGCCGTCTACACGCACACGACGCACCGCGAACGCCTGCGCGGCCCGGACCTCGACCAACGCCCGCTGCTGGAGCGGTACTTCCACCCGTACGCGCAGGCGATGACGGCCGCCGTGGACGGCCGCATCGCCGCCACGGGCCGCGCGGTGGTCATCGACGTCCACTCGTACCCGACAGCGCCCCTCCCGTACGAACTCCACGGCACCGGCCCCCGCCCGCCGGTCTGCCTGGGCACCGACCCGTTCCACACCCCGCCGGAGCTGCGCTCCCTGGCCGAGGAGGCGTTCGCGGGCTTCGGCGGCACGGGAGTCGACAGCCCGTTCGCCGGTACGTACGTCCCGCTCAAGCACTACGGCACGGACCGCCGGGTCACCGCCCTGATGATCGAGATCCGCCGCGACACGTACATGGGCGAGCCGGGCGGACCCGCGGGTGAGGGACTCGACGCAGTCGCCGCAGCCGTGGCGGAGCTGGTGGGCCGCCTGTGACCGGCGGTTCCGCCGGAGCTGCCGACCCGTCGGCCATGGACGGCGCAGCCACTTCCCCCGCCCTGCCCTCACCGGCCCCGCCGGACGGCCCACGCTGTGGCCGGTTCGGCGCCCGCGCCTGCCGGGCACGGCGCCTTCGGCTCTGTCTTCGCAGGCTGCACCATGATCATTGCTTGCAAGGCGGAGAGCCGCCGTTGGCGTTCCCTGGCCCGGCGCCTGCCCGACATCCACTTCGCAGACGCCCGCCCGGGCGCGGGCCGGGGCGCTGCCGCCCGAAGGTGGCGCGCTATCCGATCTCCACCACTCGCGCCCAAGCCGGAGGCCCGTCCGGAACGTGGTCCGGCCCGTCCTCGTGGTAGGAACGGCTCCTCCGTCGGCGGGGGAACAGGCCGACGACCGTCCGGCACGCCGGTTGCGCGGCCGGCCAGGGTGTCTGACCATCCGTCAGGACGACGATGGCGTCGGGTCGGGGATGCGACCGCAGCGCCCTGGCGAAGCCCGTACGCAGATCCGTACCGCCTCCGCCCACCAGCGGGATGCCCTCCGCACTGCACAGCGGATGTACGACCCGGGTCGCCGCGTCGCACGCGAGGACGGTGACCAGGTCGCGGCGTCCGCCCACCGCACGGGAGATGGCGGCGACCTCCAGGAGCGCACTGCCCAGTTCGGCGTCACTGACCGAGCCGGAGGTGTCGATGACGACGGAGACCTGGGGCGGCCTTCGACGCAGGCTCGGCAGGACGACACCGGGAAGTCCGGCGGAGCGCCGCGCGGGGCGGCCGTAGCTGTAGTCCTCCCCCGCACCGTGGCCCGAGGTCGCCGAGCGGACCGCGGCCCCCAGCAACTCCCGCCACGGCTGCGGAGGATGGAACGCCTCCTCCGCCCACCGCTTCCATCCCTTCGAGGCTTTCCCAGGGCGGCCGTTGATGCCCTGCGCCACCCGGAAGCGGACCGCGTCCTGTTCCTGGTCGCTGAGCCCGTCGGCTCCCTCGGGCCCCAGCTCCCAGTCCCGCGCCAGTCCGTCGGCGCCGCTGCCGCAGTCCAGCCAGGCGAGGCTCTGGGTACTCGGGCCGAGGCCGAACTGCCGCAGGTAGTCCTCCATGAGCTCGCCGGTCGGCAGCCCCAGGGTCGACGGGTACACAGCGCCCTTCGGCCGCGCCAGGCCGTCGCCGTACACATCGTCGTTGATCTCGCAGTCGGCGGCGATGTTCATCCGCAGCCGGTCCCCGGGGCCGTTCAGACCGCGCTGCCGGGCGACCCGGTCGCTGCGTCCGTGGTGGTCACGCAGCAGGTGGGAGACCTCGTGGACCCAGACCCCGGCCAGCTGCTCCACCGGGGTCCGCGCCACGAACGCGGGCGAGACGTAGCACCGCCAGTACCGGTCGACGCCCATGGTCGGCACCCGCCACGACTCCACGGTGTGCAGGGCGAACAGCGCCGTCGCCAGGTAGGGGCGGGCCCGTGCGGCCTGCAACCGGGCGGCGAAGAGCTTGTCCAGGTCGAGCGCCCTCGGCGCGTGCGTCGCCGTTTCTCTTGCCGTCGTCGTCGCCGTTGCCTTTGCCTTTGCCTTCGCCGTCACCCTCATCGCCCCGCCTTCGCCGGGACCCGGCCCGCGACCCGGTCAGCCGCCCGATCGGCCCGTCGGGAAAGAGACACCACGCCGGCCAGGTCCTCGATGGCCTCCGGTACGTCCCAGTCCTCCTGGCGCAGCGCGGCGAGCGCGGTCGCGGGAACGACCACCAGATCCGGGGCCCCGGTCTTCAGGGCCCGGACGAGGAGCGTCCACGCGGCGTCCCAACGGGCCCGGTCCGGGCGGGTACGGACCGCCGCGACGACCCCGTCCAGCGCGGCCTGCCGGAGATCCCCGCGCTCGGGCAGGAGGGCCGCCGCCGGGTCGGCGAGCAGCGTCTCGGGGTCCGGGAGGTCCATCCGGTCCAGGCCCGCCAGCAGTTCCAGCCCCGGGCCGTCCCCCACCGTGCCCCTGACCAGCAGGGACAGCACCTCCCGGGACGATCCGGCGGCGGTCGCGAAGGCGATCAGGCTCAGGGTCATGTCCCAGCTGCGCGGCGACGGCCACGGACCGCCCCTGCGTGTCTCCGTACTGGGCAGCCGGTGGACGAGCGTGGGACGGGCGGAGAGGAGCCCGCACACCGCACGGCGGGCGATGTCCACGGCCCCGGGCAGCTTCCCGGGGTCGAGCTCCGGCAGCGTCGCGCGCGGCCAGGTCCCGCCGAGCCCCCGTACGACGACCTCGTGGTCGTGGGTCCACTGGAGGTGGACGAAGCGGTTGGCGAGCGGCGGACTCAGCTCCCAGCCGTCGGCCGCCGAGGAGCGCGGATTGGCGGCGGCCACGATCCGTACGCCGGGCGGGAGTTGGAGGGTGCCGATGCGACGCTCCAGGACGAGGCGGAGCAGCGCGGCCTGGACGGCGGGCGGCGCGGTGGACAGCTCGTCCAGGAACAAAAGCCCCCGCCCCGCGCGCACGAGGCGAACGGCCCAGTCCGGCGGGGCCATCGGGACGCCCTGCTCGGCGGGGTCGTCCCCGACGATGGGCAGCCCGGAGAAGTCGGACGGCTCGTGCACGCTGGCGATGACCGTGGTCAACGGCAGGTCGAGAGAGGCGGCGAGCTGCGTGAGGGCGGCGGTCTTGCCGATGCCCGGTTCGCCCCACAGGAGCACGGGCAGATCGGCGGCGACCGCGAGCGTCAGTGCTTCCAGCTGGGCGTCGGGGCGCGGCTCGGTGGTGGTGTCGCGGAGCAGAGTCATCAGCTGCTCGGCGACGGCGAGTTGGGAGACGGGCGTGGGAGTGGACATGGGGATGGGGGTGGAGTCCACGGGAGCGGCGGGCCGGGTGTTCGTCAGCATGGGTGATCACCTGAGATCGAGTGAGAGGACGAATGAGCTGGAATGTGTGCGGGCGTGGGTACGGGCGGGAGTACGAGCGCACATGCGGGCGAGGGTGCGGGGTTTGCGTATGGGCTTCTGTGCGGGGTTGCGCACGGGTCTATGTGCGGGTCCATGCATGCATGGGCTTGCGCACGACGGCACGGACCGAAGCTCCGAGGCCCCGGGCCCCGGGGCAGTTGTCATCCCACGGCGGTACGGCGCGGTCGCGGACGCCGGTCACCGGGACGGCGACGGTCCGGGCGATAGCGGGCGGGACCGGGACCGAGCAGGTCCGCCCGGAACAGGCCGTAGGTGATCCGCCGTTGCGCGGCGGCCTCCAGTTCGTCCCGCAGAGGCCCCTTGCGCAGCACCGCATCAGGACCGAGCAGGCCCTCGACGACGGCCAGCGCACCGGCGATGTCTCCGTGGTCGAGACGTTCGCGCACACCGGTCAGGCAGTCCGGACGCCGGTGGGCCCGGTCGATGGCCTGGAGGCAGGGAAGCGGCGTACCGGTCAGGGCGACCAGCAGCTCCTCGCGGCGGATCTCGGCCGGGTCGTGGTCCAGTGCGGCGAGAGCCCCGTCGACCAGCCCGATGCGGTGCCGGGCTCCCCGGCACTCCACGATGCGCGACTGCCCGGCCCGCTCAGCGGTCCGCGAGCGGACCGATGCCGATACCGATGCCGGGTCCGGGGCCGTCGGCGCAAGGTCCGGTACGAGGGCGCGAGCGACCAGCGGGTGCAGCTGACCGGCCTCGATCGAACCGCTACGGATCAGGTCGAGGTCCGGCAGCACCCAGGTCGCCGCATCCGGCAGCACCGGCGATGTGGCAGCCGTATGCGCATCCTTGGCCCCCACCGCAACCCGCACGACGGGAGGCGTCCCGCAGTCGTCCTCGCCTTCCTCCACGTACACGAGAATCCGGCGGCGGCCTCCCAGCCGTACGCTCACCGCCCCTCCGGGTCCCTGCCCCTCGGCACGGAGCAGGATCGCCGCCTCCGCTGCCCAGCGGTCGACGGCGTACGGACGATCCGGCGGCAAGGCGACCAGCAGATGCGGATCAACAGCCTTACGGACAGAGGCTGTTGGCCGGTCAGCTCCGGAGCGCATCCGCAGCTCGTCGACCCTGCGCGCATCCCACAGGTGGCGGTGCAGATCGAGCCGGAAGCGGCGGTTCGGATGGGGGTGGGGATGGCGGCGGGCACCCGGTTCGGCGTGCGACCCGTCCCACAGGGTGAGGCTGACCCGCTGTCCGGCGTCCGCCCAGGCGGGCGGGGTCCGGACAACGAGGTACAGCGGGTCCGGCGGCCCGTCTGGCTCCGGACCGCCGTAGCGGGCCAGTGCGATCGTCAGCCCCGGGCGCAGCAGCCCGTGCGGAGCGATTCTCGGCAGATGCCAGCGCAGCAGGTCGGGAGCCAGATGGCGCAGGTCGGCCCGGATGCGGGCGGCGAACGCCGTTCCGTGGCTGCGCGCCACGGAACGGAGCTGGAGATCGACGTCGACGCCGGCGGCAGCGCATGCCCCGGCCCAGTCCCCCGCCTGTCGGCGGGCGGTCGCCGTCTCGATCATGGCGGCCGGCACGGCGAACTCGCGTACGCGCGGCCAGAAGGAGGTATGGGTCGGTCGGGAATCCCGATTCGCGATGTGATGGTGCATCAGCACTCACCTTGCGCGGACGGGTCCCCCAATCTGTTCATGGAGTGAGTCATCGCGGGAAGCCTAGCTCCGGTCACCGTGATCCGCCAGAGAGTTTTTCGTGACCGGAGCCGGAGCCGCCCTCGCACCTCACCCGGGGGCAGTTGCCGGCGGGCGTGGCCCACTCGACGGACCGGACGATCACACCGTCGGGCCACACGGGACCCGACCGTCGGTTGCGCGGGGCGGGAGTTCTCCCGTGTGATCGCCGACAGCCCCACCCTCACGGCCTGCCTGCGCGGACTGCCCGACCGCCACGTGCCCTTCGGCCGCATCCAGGAGTTGACGCTCGCCGGACGGACCAGCCCCGAGACCGCCACCGAGCAGGGAAGGGAACGCATGGCGGAGGACGGGCCGCTCCCCAGCGGGAGGGGGGGCGGCCCGACCTCGTACCGTCGTCGCCTCAGGGGGTCAGCCATCGCCTCGGGGACTCAGAAGAAGACCCCGCACCTCAGCAGCACATTCGCGTACGGCCGCGCCTCCCCCGTACGCACGACCAGGCGGGCCGTCGCCGTGAGCGTCTTCAGTTCGTCGTGCGGGAGCAGTTCCAGCCAAGGGAAGTGGTCGTCCAGCAGGGTCGCGGCCTCCGGGTTGGCGTCGCGGATCTCCTGGGCTGCCGTCGCACCCTCCACGGCCAGCTCGTCGAGCAGGCCGTCCAGCACCTCCGCGAACGACGGGGTCCCGGCCCGGAAGGCCAGGTCGACCACCCGTGGTCCCGGCGGGATCGGCATGCCCACGTCGCAGATCAACACGCCGTCGCTGTGGCCGAGTTCGGCGATGGCACCGGCCAGGTGTCGGTTGAGGATGCCCGACTTCTTCACAGCGCGTCGACCTCCTCCAGCGTCGGGAACGACTCCTGCGCACCCCGGCCCGTGACCGCCGCCGCACCCACGCGCACCGCGAAGGCCGCCGCCTGCCGCAGGTCGTCGCCGCGGCCCAGCCGCCAGGCCAGGGCCGCCGTGAACGCGTCCCCGGCCCCCGTCGTGTCGACGGCCTCGACCTTCGGGCTGACCAGGTGGTCCAGGGAGTCCGTACGGCTGTCGGCCACCAGGGCACCTTCCGCGCCGAGCGTGATCACCACCGAGCGCGGGCCCAGCGCAATCAGCGCCGGAACCCAGTCCTGCGGGGTCTCCCCCGCTGCCGCGCCCAGGATGTACCGCGCCTCGTGCTCGTTGACCACCAGCGGATCGCAGGCAGCGAACACCTCCTCGGGCAACGGGGCGGGCGGGGACGGATTGAGGACGAACCGGGTGTCCGGTCCCAGGCCGCGTACCGTCTCGGCCACGGTGTCGAGAGGGATCTCCAGCTGTACGGAGATGACCCGGGCGGCCGCCAGCAGCGGGGCCGCCGCCCGGACGTCCTCGGGAGTCAGGCGTCCGTTGGCCCCCGGGGAGACCACGATGCTGTTGTCGCCCGAGGGGTCGACGGTGATCAGGGCGACCCCGGTCGGGGCCCCGCCGACCAGGACGCCGCCCGTGTCGACGCCCGCGGTGCGCTGCGTCTCCAGGAGAAGGCGGCCGTGGCCGTCGTCGCCCACCCGGGCCAGGAGCGCCGTACGGGCTCCCAACCGGGCTGCGGCGACGGCCTGGTTGGCGCCCTTGCCGCCGGGGTGGACGGCCAGGTCGGAGCCGAGCACCGTCTCGCCGGGCGCGGGGCGGCGCTCGACGCCGATCACCAGGTCGGCGTTGGCCGACCCGACGACCAGCAGGTCGTACCGGTCGTCAGGGGCGTTGTCGTGCATGTGCGTGCTTCCTGCTTTCGTCGTTCCGGGTTAGCCGGGACCACCGGGGCAACCGGTGTCAATGGGCCGGTTCACGAACCGGCTCACGGACCGGTTCAGGAGAAGTCGGCGACGTTCTCCCGGGTGACGACCTTGACCGGCACCTTCACCATGGTCTCGACCTCCTCGTCCTTGGCGGCCTTGACGGCGTTGCGCACCGCGATCTTGCCCAGTTCGGCGGGTTGCTGCGCCACGGACGCGTAGAGCGTGCCCGCCTCGACCGCCTTCAGGCCGTCCGGGGTTCCGTCGAAGCCGACGACGGACACGGACTTTCCGGCCTTGCCGCCGAGGGCCTTGGCCGCGCCGAGGGCCATCTCGTCGTTCTCGGCGAAGACGCCGGTGACGCCGGGGTGCGACTGGATGAGGTTCGTCATGACGTCCAGGCCCTTGGTGCGGTCGAAGTCCGCGGGCTGCTTGGCGACCACCTTGATGCCCGGGTACGCCTTGAGGCCCTCGGCGAACCCGGCCCCGCGCTCACGGCTGGCGGAGGTGCCCGCCGTGCCCTGGAGGATGACGATGCTGCCCTTGCCGCCGAGCTTGTCGGCCAGCGCGTCGGCGGCGAGCTTGCCGCCCGCCACGTTGTCCGAGGCGACGAGGGTTGCGGCGTCCGCCTTGTTGACGCCCCGGTCGGCGGCGATCACCGGGATGCCGGCCTTGTTCGCGCTGCGTACGCCCGGCCCGACGGCGTCGGAGTCCACCGGGTTGACGATGATCGAGGAGACACCCGCACTCGTGAAGTTCTGGAGCTGGTTGGCCTGCTGGGAAGCGTCGTTCTGGGCGTCGGTGACGGTGAGGTCGATGCCCGCCTTCTTCGCCTCCGCCTCCGCGCCCTCCCGCATCTGCACGAAGAAGGGGTTGTTGAGGGTGGAGAGGGACATGCCGACCCTCGTCGCACCTCCGGACGAACCGGAGTTGAAGAGGGAGACCGCTCCGATGACGATCGCCGCGCAGAGGGCCGCGCCCGTGAGCTTGAGGGCGTTCCTCCGGCCGGAGCCGGGTGCGCCCGGGGCCGTCCCGGCCGAGGTGGCCGCTCCCGAACCGGACTTGCGCCGCAGCGTGTCGAGAAGGACGGCCAGTGCGATGACGACGCCGATGACGACCTGCTGCCAGAACGCCGATACGGAGAGGAGGTTGAGGCCGTTGCGGAGCACGGCGAGGATGAGCGCGCCGATCAGGGTGCCGGACGCCTTGCCGACGCCACCGGCCAGGCTGGCGCCGCCGATGACGACCGCGGCGATGGCGTCGAGTTCGTATCCCTGGGCGGCCTGCGGCTGGGCGGAGACGAGGCGGGAGGCCAGGACGATGCCCGCGACGGCGGCGAACAGGCCGGACAGGGCGTAGATGACGATCTTCTGGCGCTTGACGCGGAGCCCGGAGAGCCGGGCCGCTTCCTCGTTGCCGCCGATGGCGTACATCGAGCGGCCGATGAAGGTGCGACCGAGGATCAGGGCGGTGATCAGGCCCATCGCGATCATCACGAGGACCGGTACCGGGAGCCAGCCGCCGAGCGTGTCGCCGAGCCGCGAGACCGACTCGGGGAAGGCGATCGGGCTGCCCTGCGAGATGACGAGAGACAGACCGCGGGCGATCGAGAGCATCGCCAACGTCGCGATGAACGGCGGGAGTTTGCCGTACGAGACGAGGGCGCCGTTCACGAAGCCGCAGGCGATGCCGGTGACGATCGCGAGCACGACCGCGAGGACCACCGGCACTCCGGCG
Organism: Streptomyces durocortorensis; assembly: GCF_031760065.1. Taxonomy (NCBI): domain Bacteria; kingdom Bacillati; phylum Actinomycetota; class Actinomycetes; order Kitasatosporales; family Streptomycetaceae; genus Streptomyces; species Streptomyces sp. C11-1. The sequence continues at coordinate 6,537,997 of NZ_CP134500.1, read as the reverse complement.
GAAGTGGCCGACCAGGCGAGGACCGTCGCGGAGAGGGCGGCCACCGAGCCGACGGACAGGTCGATGCCCGCCGAGACGATGACGAAGGTGACGCCGAACGCGAGGATGGCGGTGACGGCCGCCTGGACGCCGACGTTCAGCAGGTTCTGGGTGGTCAGGAAGTCGCCGGAGAGCAGCGACATCGCCACCACCAGGACGACCAGGGCGCTCAGCGCGCCGTTGTCGAGCAGGACGCGGCGTATCACGGAGACTCCGCCCGCGCCCGTGTCACTCTTGACGGTATCAGTGGCCACGGGGGCCCTCCTTCTCCTGCTTCGTTGCGGGGTGTTCGGTGGGGGCGGGGCTGTCGGCAGGGGTCGGAGCGTCGGCGGGGCCGGGACCGACCGCGAGGGCCATCACGGCGTCCTGGGTCGCCTCCGCCACCGGGAGCTCACCGGCGATCCGTCCCTGGGCCATGACGAGGACCCGGTCGCTCATGCCGAGGACCTCGGGCAGGTCGCTGGAGATCATCAGGACGGCGTGCCCGGAGGCGGTGAGCTCGTTGATGAGCTGGTAGATCTCGACCTTGGCACCGACGTCGATGCCCCGGGTCGGCTCGTCGAGGATGAGCACCCGGGTGTCGGCCAGCAGCCACTTGCCGATCACGACCTTCTGCTGGTTGCCGCCGGACAGGGTGCGTACGTGCTGCCCGAGCCCGGACATGCGGACACCGAGCTGCTGGGCGATGCGGGCGGCGGCGGTGCGCTGGCCCTTGAGGTCCACCAGCCCGGAGCGGCTCGCGGAACGCAGGGTGACCAAACCCAGGTTCTCCTGCACTGAGGCGTCGAGGACCAGGCCCTGGCCCTTGCGGTCCTCCGGTACGAGGCCTATCCCGGCGCCCATCGCGGCGGGAACGTCATGCCGGGCGAGGCGCTCGCCGCGTACGTCGACGGTGCCCGCGTCGTACGGGTCGGCACCGAAGACGGCGCGCGCCACCTCCGTACGTCCGGCCCCGACGAGTCCGGCGAGGCCGACGACCTCCCCGGCGTGCACATCGAAGCTGACGTCGTGGAAGACGCCGTCCCGGGTCAGTCCCCGCACGGAGAGCAACACCTCACCCGTGTCGGGGCGTTCACGCGGGTACTGCTGCTCGATGCTGCGGCCGACCATGAGCTGGACGAGTTCGTCCTCGGGGGTCGACGCCGGGACCTGGTCGATGCTGCGGCCGTCGCGGAGGACGGTGACACGGTCGCCGAGCGCGGCGATCTCTTCCAGGTGGTGGGTGATGAAGACGATCCCGACGCCGTCCTCGCGCAGTTGGCGCACGATCGCGAACAGCTTGTCGACCTCCTCGGAGGTGAGCACTGCGGTCGGTTCGTCCATGATGAGGACACGTGCGTCCAGGCTCAGCGCCTTGGCGATCTCGACCATCTGGAGCCGGGCGATGCCCAGTTCGCGGACCTTGGCATCGGGCTTGACGTCGACGCCGACCCGGCGCAGCAGCTCTGCCGCGTCCTGGCGCATCCGCCGGTGGTCGACGAGGCCGAAGCGGCGCGGCTGGCGGCCCAGGAAGATGTTCTCGGCGACGGTGAGGTCGGGGACGAGGTTGAATTCCTGGTAGATGGTGGCGATACCGAGCCGTTCGGCGTCCTGCGCGCCGGCGATGCGCACCTCGCGGCCCTCGGCCAGGATGCGGCCGCGGTCGGGACGGTAGGCGCCGGAGAGCATCTTGATGAGGGTGCTCTTGCCCGCGCCGTTCTCGCCGAGCAGGACGTGGACCTCGCCCCTGCGGAGGTCGAAGTCGACGCTGTCGAGCGCCACCACGCCGGGGAAGGTCTTGCGCAGACCCTCGATGCGCAGCAACTCGTCTGGTGCGGCCACCAGTTGCTTGTCCGGTGCGGTCACCGGTCGCTCCTCTGGTTCGGTGCGGCCCCGCCGCACGAGCGGCGTACGACGAGGCGGGCGGGCAGGGTGACGGACTGCGGGGTCCGCCCTTCGATCAGGTCGGCCAGCGCGCGTACGGCGGCCCGTGCCAGGTCCGCGGTCGGCTGGGCGATGGCGGTGATCGGCGGATCGGTGTGGACGAACCACGGGATGTCGTCGAAGGCGGCGAGCGCGATGTCGTCGGGGACCCGCAGCCCCCGCGCCCGGATCGCGTCCAGCGCGCCGAGCGCCATCAGGTTGTCGGCGGCGAACACGACCTCGGGCGGCTCGGGCAGGGCCAGGAAGCGTTCGGTGGCGCGGCGCCCGCTGGCCGCCTGGAAGTCGCCCTGTCCGATATAGGCGTCGGGCAGCGCGAGCCCCAGCGCCCGCATGGCGTCCCGGAAGGCCTCGACGCGCTCGTTGCCGGTGGTGGTGGCCGCCGGCCCGGCGATGATCGCGAGCCTCCGGTGACCGAAACCGTGCAGATGGGCGACCAGGTCCTTGACCGCGCCCCTACCGTCGGCCCGGACGACGGGGACGTCGATGCCGGGAATCCAGCGGTCCACGAAGACCATCGGCGTACCGCTCAGGGCCACCTCCCCCATCAGCGGGGAGCCGCCGTCGGCGGGCGAGACGAGGAGCCCGTCGATCCTGCGGTCGATGAGCGTGCGGATGTGGTGGTCCTGGAGTTCGGGCCGCTCGTCGGCGTTGCCGATGATCACGCTGTAGCCGAGCGCGCGGGCCTCCTCCTCGACGAAGCGGGCCAGCTCGGTGAAGTACGGGTTGAGCACGTCGCTGATGACCAGACCGAGGGTGCGGGTCTGGGCCGTGCGCAGTGAGCGGGCCACCGCGTTGGGCCGGTAGCCGAGCTCCTCCACGGCGGCGAGAACGCGGGTGCGCGCCTCCGCACTGACGGACGGATGGCTGTTCAGCACCCGCGAGACCGTGGCGACGGACACGCCCGCCTCGGCCGCGACATCCTTGATGCTCGCCATGTCCGGACCACCTCCTTGTGGTTTCCGTACACCTCGAATCCCCTGGGCAGCCCGGTCGCGCGACGCCATGGAATCGATTACACGGATGATTGGAATCGATTACATGGCCGAAAGCAAGACCCCACCTCGCGTCCGAGACCGGATCGTGACAGGGGCGCGGTCACACCAGTGGCGGCTCGCGCGTCGGGGGCGGCTCGCGCCAGGGGTGGCTTGCGTCAGAGGTGGCTTGCGCCAGAGGTGGGGGAAACGCAGGAGACCTCGGCTGACCTGGGGTCTTCAGTGGTGTCCGAGGGGGACTTGAACTCTCCCCTCCCGCCGTTTCGGGCGGTTTCAGACCGCTGCTGGCCATGCGTTGGCCACGTGGCTTCCGCTCACTCTGGGGAAGCCGAGTACCTTTCGACGCCGGCCCGTCCCGTGGAGCGGTCGAGCAGGCGAAGCTCCCAGGGTCCGGTGTTCACGTCGAAGTCCTTCGCGAACCCGACCCACTTGCCTGCCATGCGTCGGCCGGGACTGCCTCATGATTTCGTTCTCTTGCTCCAACAGCCGGGTGCTCTTGCGGGCCTCGGCCAGCGCGGCCGACCACCCGACGCCGCTGCCGGCCTGATGCCCTCGTCGATGCCTTCGCCGACATCTGGCGGCGTCAAGCAGTCGGAAGGCCCGTCCACTGGCAGCAGCACGCCGACGTTGGTGGGGTCACCGAATCCGGCGGACGGGCTCGAACTCGTCCGCGGGGTGGCCGAGCGGATGCTCCGGGAACTGATCGAGGCCGAGGCCACTGCGAGGATCGGCGCGGAGTGGAACGAACGCACCGCCACCCGGACCGCGTTACGCAATGGCCACCGGGACAAGAGGCTGACCACTCAGGCCGACGACCTGGACCTCGCGATCCCCAAGCTCCGGTCGGGGAGTCGTGATCGACGCCTTGCCGTGACACCGATGCCCGCAGGGAGGGTCGCGCGGTCTCGTGCGGAGCACCACACTCCGCAGGGGGGAATCGCGGGGCGTCAGCCGGTGGGTTCGTCTCAGGCGTGACGAGTCGCGGCAGCGGCGCGTGCCCCCACGACGAGGGTTGCGGCGATGAGGACTGTCGCGAGGATTCCGGTGACGAGCACAGGGGTGGGTGAGAAGGTCGCGGCCAGGATCGCGAGGACGGCGCCGGGGTGGATGATGTCGTTCGTGTTGCGTACCTCGGAAGCCCGGTGGTGCAGGAGCCAGACGACGGTGATGTAGACGGCGACGGGGATGGTGTAGGCAGCTGCGGCAGTGTGGTCGGTGAGGTGGCCGTGGCCGGTGGTGTGGGCGACGTTGAGTGCGAGTCCTGCGCCGACGGCTGCGGCGGAGGCGAAGACGACGTAGTGGCCGTAGCCCCACATCAGGGCGGACCGCAGGCTGGTGAGCCTTCGGGGCGCGTCCTGGGCGAAGTAGTACCACCACAGGGCGAAGACGGTGAGAATGCCGCCGACGACGAGGGTGGCGATGTCGCTGAGCGCGGCGTCTCCGTCGAGGGCGGTTCGGACGGCAACCGTGGCCGCGGTAATCGACTCGCCGAGGACGATGATGGTGAACAGGCCGTAGCGTTCCGCGATGTGGTGCGGATGCCACGTGGTGATGGCGGCCCGCTCGGCCCAGGCGGGGACGGCGAGTTCGGCCAGGGCCAGGACCGCGAACACGGCAAGGCCCCCGTCGCCGGGAAGGAACAGACGTCCGACCCAGCCAGCCTGGACCACGAGGATTCCGGCCGCGTAGCGCAGGCAGGTGGTACGGCGGTCGGGGTCGGAACGCGCTGCGCGCAGCCACTGGGTGACCATCGCAAGGCGCATGACGACATAGCCCCACGTAATGACGGTGAAGTCCTGGTGCTGGAGGGCTTCGGCCGCACCGGCGGCCATGATCAGAGCGCCGGTGATCTGGACCAGGGTGAGGAGGCGGTAGGGGACGTCATCGTTGTCGTAGGCGGAGGCGAACCAGGTGAAGTTCATCCAGGCCCACCAAATCGCGAAGAACACCAGGGCGTAGCCGAGGATGCCGTGGCCGATGTGCCCTTCGGCCAGTTCGTGCTCGAACGCCACGGCCGCCTGGGCCACGGCGGCGACGAAGCACAGGTCGAAGAAGAGTTCCAGGGCGGTCGCGCTGCGGTGCTTCTCGTCCCGCGGGCGGGCGATCATCGGCCGGTACCAGGCGTCGGCGATGAAAGGTGTCTGGCTCATGGGCGTGTGATCCCTGCGGTGCGGTGAGGAGCATGGTGGCGTCGGCGGGGGTGGTCCGATTCAGGCTTGACCGGTCTCGAAGCGGGTTGGTCCTGCCGACGGTGGTGGTGAAGGCCCGACCGGGTACGCATGCTTTCCCAGGTGGACCTGTTGGTGACCACCGGGGAGCGCCTTATCGGGAGACAGGCTCTCCATGCCCATACGGCCGTCCCGAGGAGAAGACCTCCCTTTCGGTCCAGCCGTTGGTGCCTTGGCCTGTCTCGTCGTCGGACATGTTGGCGTCCAGCGCGAGGTCGGCGGGGAACGCGGCCTTGTCGCCGGCGTTGACCGCGGCGACGAACGCGGCCACGACGGGGGCCGGGAACTGGAAGGCCTGGGAAGCCTCCGCAAGCATCGGACGTGAGGGCGGTGGCCGGACAGCACGGCGCCCCCGCCGGACTGGTGCCGGTCAGCGGGTGGTGTAGCCGCCGTTGAGGAAGAGTGTCTGGCCGTTGGCCCACCAGCCCTCGGTCAGCAAGTGCCGCACCCACGGCACGATGTCCTCGATCTTGGTGAGGTCGCCGTTCATCGCGGAGGACTTGTGGTAGGCGACGGAGTCGTCATCCTCGGCGGGATAGAAGAACGCCGTGTCCATCGGTCCCGGAGCGATGGCGTTGACCGAGACGTTCCGGCCGAACAACTCCTTCGACAGGGCGCGAGTGAAGTGCTCGACCGGCGCCTTGCTGCCCGCGTACGACGAGTACAGGCCTGTGTACGCGGCGAGCAGCGACGTGACGATGGTAATGATCTTCCCGCCGTCCTCGATCCGCCGGGCGGCCTCACGCATCACGAAGAACGCGGCCTTGGAGTTGACCGCGAACATGCGGTCGTACTCCTCCTCCGTGATCTCGGTCAGCGGCTTCTTCAGTACCATGCCAGCGGTGTTGATGCTGTAGTCGAGCTTTCCGAACCGTTTCACGACCTCGTCGAGGACCCGCTCCACTTCGGCGACCTTCGTCAGATCACCCTGAATCGCGAACGCCTGGCCCGGCCCCTCGTTGATTTGTGCGACGACATCCTCGGCCTTGGCCCGGGAGGAGTCGCTGTTGTAGTGCACCGCGACCCGGGCGCCCTCCGCGCCGAGGGTGGTACTGATCAGTCCGCCGAGGTTGCGGGACGCGCCACCGACGAAGGCGACCTTGCCGTTGAGCGTCTTGTCCGGGGTATTGGCCATGGATGCCTCCTGCGTTGTGCCGAACGGGAAGGGCAGGGCTCCCCCGACGAACACCGGGGCCATGCCATGCTCAACGAAAACACCGCAGCAAACCGCGCGCATCTTTAGCTGGGCTGCCCCGAGTTTCGTAGAGTCCGGTGATCTCGTTTCAGGCGGACCGCGGGGTTCGCTCCTGGCTCCGCCAGGACCCCGGCAGCCTGGTACGTCCGCGATGGCAACCCCCGCGACCCCCAGCCGACCCGTGTCCGGCGCGGTGAAGCCCTGGGTATGAATGGTCCCTCGTGAAGTGGAACGCAGGGGCCATCGAACTGGGCCGGGTCGTGGTCGGAGAGGGCAACACCTGCCGTCTCCGGAAGCTCGCCGCCTCCGGGGCGGGCCGACTCGGCCTGTCATCCCTGGTCTGACCTGGGGAACCTCTCGGCTGTTGATCACGTGGCTGGTCACGCCAGAGCCTGGAAAAGCAAAAAACCCCTGATCAACAGGGGTTTCAGCTGGTGTCCGAGGGGGGACTTGAACCCCCACGCCCGATAAAGGGCACTAGCACCTCAAGCTAGCGCGTCTGCCATTCCGCCACCCGGACAAGGTGTCTGTCGTTCGCGGTGTGTTCCCCGCGGCGACATGGAAAACAATACCAGGGGTTCGGAGCGCGTTTCACCTGCATATCCGTGGCATACCCGGTGGTCAGTGCGGTGCGGCGGGCCGGTGGTCGGCGCCTCCACGGTCTGGGGAGGTCGCGGGGCTACCTTCGCGTCCATGACTGATCGCGGCTACCGCCCGCCCCGTCCGCTGTCCCCTCTGCGCGAGCACCTGCGCGACACGTTCTGGTTCGCCCCGACCATGGGGTTCGTCTGTGTGTTCGTGCTGTGGCTGGGCGCAACCGAGGTGGATGACGAGATCGTCTCCCTGTTCCAGCGGGAGGAGGCGTACGACGAGCTCGCCGAGCTGATCTCGTTCTCGCAGGACGCGAAGACGATCGTCACCACGATCAGCTCGGCCATGATGACGTTCATCGGTGTCGTCTTCAGCATCTCGCTGGTCGCGGTGCAGATGGCCAGCGGACAGCTCACGCCCCGCGTGGTGCGGATCTTCGTCAGGAGCCGGATCAGCAAGCTGACGCTGACGGTCTTCCTTGCGACGTTCCTGTTCTCGCTGCTGGTCCTGTCCTCGTACGAGAGCGAGACCGACCCCCGGCGGGTGGTCTCGGTCCCCCTGGTGCAGAGCCTCCTCATCCTGCTGCTGCTGGGGATGAGCCTGCTGCTGTTCGTCATCTATGTGAGCGCGACGCTGCGGCTGATGCAGGTCGGGCCGGTCGTCGACAGGATCGCGCGCGACTCGTTCCGGGTCCTGGGCAGGATGCCGAGGGGGCCGCAGGGGGCTGATGAGCTGGGTCCGGAGACCGCGCGGGTGATGCACGAGGGGCGCGCCGGGGTGCTGCGGGACGTGAACACGGCGCGTTTGGTGCGGGCCGCCCGGCGGCAGGACGTCGTCCTGCGGCTGATCCCTCGCATCGGGGACTTCGTGGTGCCGGGGACGCCGGTGCTCGCCGTCCACGGCGGGACCGTACCGCCGCGGAACCGGTTGCGGCACGCGGTCTCCGTCTCGGTGGAGCGCACCCTGCACCAGGACCTGGCGTTCGGACTGCGCCAGCTCACCGACATCGCGTTGCGGGGCCTGTCGCCGGCGGTGAACGACCCGACCACCGCCGTCCAGTGCCTGGACCGGAGCGTGCAGATCCTTGCGGCGGTGGTGCGACTGCCGCTCGGTACGGTCCACCACCGGGACCGGGCCGGGCGGGTGCGGCTGGTGCAGGACGGTCCGGGCTGGGAGGACCTGGTCGACCTCGCCTTCGAGGAGATCCGCTGGTGTGTGGCCGGCAGCCCCCAGGTGATGCGCCGACTCGTTGCGGGGCTGGACGATCTGCTCCTGCTCGCCCCCGAGGAGCGGAAGAAGCCGCTGATCAGGCACCGAGCCCTGCTCGTGCAGACCGTGGAGCGCACGGTACCGGTGACCGCCGACCGGGAGTTCGCCCTTCTTCCGGACCGGCAGGGCATCGGGTAGGAGCACGTCACGGCACGAGGGGCAGGGAGGGTGGGGGCCGGGACCGCCGGAGGCCTCCGGCGGTCCCGGCCCCTCGCTCGTCAGTCGCCGCAGCGGCCCTCGCGCAGGGAGTGCAGGTGCTCGCTCGACTTGCGGGCGAAGGCGAGCGAGTCGACCGGGTTGTCGTGCTCGGCCTGCCAGTGGTGGTAGGAGCGGCCTCGGTGGGTCCGGTTGGTGACCTTGGACAGGAACGTCTTGTAGTCGATGTCCCCGTCGCCGACGTCGGACATGCGGTACCCGTCGCGGGTCGAGTCGTCACGGACCCCGTCCTTGACGTGGAACAGCGGGTAGCGGTCCGGGTGCTTCAGTACGTACTTCAGGGGGTCGAGCGGGGCCGGGGTCCCGTCCGCACGCTTGCTGAAGCGGAACTGGGCGCAGTAGGCCCAGTAGATGTCCATCTCCAGGTGGACCAGGTCCGGGTCGGTCTCGGCGAGCAGCACGTCGTAGAGGCGCACGCGCGGCTTGTCGGTCGCGAAGGAGAACTCCTCGGCATGGTTGTGCTGGTAGAACTTCATGCCGCGCTTGCGGGCGGCCGCCCCGTAGATGTTGAAGTCCTCGGCCGCCCGCTTCCAGCCGTCCACCGTGGAGCCGTAGCGGAAGGGGCCGGAGGGCGTCCCGATGTGCTTGAGTCCGAGGGCCTGGGCGTCGTCGAGCACCCTTTCCAGGTTCTGGGCGAAGGTGTAGGCGCCGGGGTTCCCGTCGTCGTAGTAGCCGACGTGGCTGCCGATCGGGTGGAGGCCGTGGTCCCGGGCCAGCCGCTTGAGCTGGGCCAGGGTGATGGGGCCTGCCGAGCCCTGGGTGTAGCCCGCGAGTTCGATCTCGTCGTAGCCGTACTTCTCCAGCTCGGCGAAGACCGGTGCGAAGCCGAGCGTGGAGATCTGGTCGCGCAGACTGTAGAGCTGGATACCGAGGCGGCCCGGGGGCAGTACGGGCTTGCCCTTCCCCTTGCCGTGACCTTGGTCGTCTCCCTTGCCGTGGCCGTGGCCGTGGCCGTTGCCCGGGCCCCTCTCCCGGCCTGCGGCCTGGGCGCTCGCGGTGCCGATGATCGTGGCGGCGGTGGCTCCGGCGGCGACGCCGAGGACGTTGCGGCGGCTCAGTCTGCGGGCGAGTTCGGTGTCCTTGGAGGTGCGGCTCATGTTCGCGTGACTCCCTTGAGTGACCTGTCGGATGGGGTGACTGGTGGGGTACGAGGTGCGGTGCCGGGTGGTTGTCAGTGCAGTCCGGCAAGCTGGAGGAGCAGGGACTTCACTTCGATGGCCCTGACCCGGTCGGTGAACGCGTGGGGGGTGGAGCACAGGATGAGCGGACCTTCGTCGTCGTTCGCGGGGAGGCGGCCGTGGCTGCCCCGAACAGGTGAGGGGTCCAGGGGGACGACCGCCATGCGGTAGCGCAGGCCGAGCTTCTTGCGGGCGACCGCCGAGACGGCCTTGACCCGGACGTATGGGTCCTCGGGGTCCATGAAGAGCTCGACGGGGTCGTAGCCGGGCTTGCGGTGGATCTCTACGAGCTGGGCGAAGTCGGGAGCCCGTGCGTCGTCGAGCCAGTAGTAGTACGTGAACCACGCGTCCTTCTCCGCCACGGCGACCAGTTCGCCGGAGCGGGGGTGGTCCAGTTGGTGCGCCTTCTTGCCCTCGTCGTCGAGCAGCTGCTCGATGCCGGGCAGGTCCGCGAGGGCGGCCCGGGTCGCCTCCAGGTCCTCGGGGCGCCGTACGTAGATGTGGGCCAGCTGGTGGTCGGCGACGGCGAAGGCCCGGGAGGCCATCGGGTCGAGGTACTCCATGCCGTCCTGCGTGTGCACCTCCAGCAGGCCCGCCCGGCGCAGCGCCCGATTGATGTCGACGGGGCGGCTCACGCGGGTGATGCCGTATTCGGAGAGCGCCACGACGGTACGGCCTTCGGCACGGGCGTCGGCCAGCAGCGGGGCCATGGCCCGGTCGAGGTCGGCGGCGGCCCGGTGGGCGCGCGGGTCGTCGGGGCCGTAGCGCTGGAGGTCGTAGTCGAGGTGGGGCACATAGCAGAGGGCGAGGTCGGGGGTGCGGGTGGCGATGATGTGCCGGGTGGCGTCGATGATCCACTGGGAGGAGACGAGGTCGGCACCGGGTCCCCAGAAGTGGAAGAGGGGGAACGTGCCGAGCTTGTCCGTGAGTTCGTCGTGCAGGGCGGGGGGCCGCGTGTAGCAGTCGGGTTCCTTGCGGCCGTCGGCGTAGTAGACGGGGCGCGGGGTGACCGTCCAGTCGGTGTCGGCGCCCATCGCGTACCACCAGCAGATGTTGGCGACGGTGTAGCCGGGGTGGGTGCGGCGGGCCGCGTCCCAGATTTTGTCGCCCTCGACGAGCCCGTTGTGCTGGCGCCACAGCAGGACGTCGCCGAGCTCGCGGAAGTACCAGCCGTTGGCGACGATGCCGTGTTCGGCGGGCATGGTGCCGGTGAGGAACGTCGACTGGGCGGCGCAGGTGACGGCGGGCAGGACGGTGGCAAGCGGGGCCTTGGTGCCCCGCTCCCCCATGGCCCGGAGGTTCGGCATATGGGCCAGGAGCTGCGGGGTGAGGCCGACGACGTCGAGGACGAGGAGGGGAGTGGGGCGGCTCTCGCCGCCCGCCCGGGGTGGGCGGTCCGTGCTGTCCGTGGTCATGGCAGCTCCTTGAGGCCGTGGTCGACCAGGAGGTCGCGGGCGAGGGTGAGTTCGGCGGCGATGCCTTCGGCGAGCTGGGTGCGTGTGCGGGGCCGCAGTTCGACGGGCAGCGCCTGCCAGGTGTACGTCTCCACCTCCAGGTGTCTCGTCAGCGGCACCGGTCCGCCGACGAGGCGGGCGAGCGCGGCGCGCAGCACGGGCAGGGTGGAGGTGAGCGGGGGCGCGGGCGGCGCGTGCAGCGGTACGTGGAAGTGGGCGCGCCAGGGCGTGCTGTCGGGGAGCGCCCGGCCGCCGATCGCCTCGTCGAGGTCGTCGGTGCCGCGCAGCCCGGCCGCGGTGCTGGTACGGGTCTGGTGCAGGAAGCGCGGTTCGGCGAAGGCTGCGAGCGCGGTGCGGACCTCCGGCAGGTGGGGGCGTTCGGCGTGCAGGGCGGCGGAGAGCTGGGACTTGACGACCCGGATGCCGGCGGCGGTGAGTGCGCCGAGCGCGGTGTCGGGGTCCTCGAAGGAGGTGGCGAGGTGGCAGGTGTCGACGCAGATGCCGATGCGGTCGTGGGCCACGGCGGTGAGCGGGGCGATGGCGTCGGCGGTGGTCTCCACCGTGCAGCCCGGTTCCGGTTCGAGGCCGATCCGGATGGACTTCCCGGTCAGTTCGGCCAGCGCGTCAAGGCGCTGGGCGAGGGTGGCGAGGGCGGCACGCGCGGTACGGGCGGCCTCGGGGTCTTCGCCGTAGGGGGTGCGCCAGGCGAGGGGCAGGGTGGAGATGGTGCCCTCGGTGGCGTCGTCGGGGAGGAGGGCGGCGAGGAGGCGGGCGAGGTCGGTGGTGTGGGCGAGGCGTTCGGGTTCGGTCCAGTCCGGCCGGTAGACCCGGTACTTGACCTCGTCGGCACCGAATCCCTCGTAGGGGAAGCCGTTGAGGGTGACGACTTCGAGGCCGCGGCTGTCGAGTTCGGCGCGCAGCGCGCGGAGCTCGGCAGGGTCGTTGACGAGCGCGCGGGCCGCGTCCCGGGCGAGCCAGAGGCCGATGCCGAGCCGGTCCCGGCCGAGGAGGCGGCGGACCGGTTCGCAGTGGTCGCGGAGCTGGGCGCGGACGCCGTCCAGGGTTTCGGCGGGGTGGACGTTGGTGCAGTAGGCGAGGTGGACGGTGGAGCCGTCCGGGTGGCGGAAGCGCATCGCCTCTCACTCCCCGCCGCGCAGAATGGAGTTGCCCTCGTGGAGCGGTCGGCGCTGGTCGGGCGCGGCGGTGTCGAGCTGGAGGCGGCCGCTTCGTCCGTAGAAGGCGACGGGGTTGCGCCACAGGACCTGGTCGACGTCGTCCTCGGTGAACCCGGCCTTCAGCATGGCGTCGGCGACCTTGCGGGTCTTGAGCGGGTCGCTCTTCCCCCAATCGGCGGCGGAGTTGACGAGGATCTTCTCGGTGCCGTGGTTCCGGAGGATGGTGACCATCCGGTCCTCGTCCATCTTGGTGTCCGGGTAGATGGAGAACCCGGCCCAGCACCCACTGTCAGTGGCGGCCTTTACGGTTGTCTCATTGAGGTGGTCGAGCAGGACGTGCTCCGGGGGGAGGTGCGATTCGCGGATGACGTCGAGCGTGCGGTGCAGGCCGGCGAGCTTGTCGCGGTGCGGGGTGTGGACGAGGGCGGGCAGCCCGTGGTCGGCGGCGAGCTGGAGCTGGGCGGCGAGGGCGTGGTCCTCGGCCGGGGTCATCGAGTCGTAGCCGATCTCGCCGACGGCGACGACGGAGTCCTTGACGAGGTAGCGGGGCAGGGCGTCCAGGACGGGGGTGCAGCGGGGGTCGTTCGCCTCCTTGGGGTTGAGGGCGAGCGTGCAGTGGTGCGCGATGCCGTATTGGGAGGCGCGGAAGGGTTCCCAGCCGAGCAGCGCGTCGAAGTAGTCGAAGAAGCTGGCGGGTGAGGTGCGGGGCTGGCCGAGCCAGAAGGAGGGTTCGACGAGGGCGCGGACGCCCGCGTCGTGCATCGCCTGATAGTCGTCCGTGGTCCGGGACGTCATGTGGATGTGGGGGTCGAAGATGCGCATCAGGACTCCTCCGTGGGGGCGGCGGGGGTAGTGAGGGCGAGGACGGTGCGCAGGTCTTCCGGGACCGTGCGGCCTGCGGCGGTGCGTTCGGCGGCGAAGTCACGGAGCATGCGGGCGAGTTCGGCGTCCCCATGGGCGCGTTCGCCGAGCCGGGCGACGGCCTCCACCGGCACCCCGGTGAACAGGCACTTCAGCACGGCGTGCCGCCAGGCGTGCGGGTCCAGGTGGGCGGCGGCGTAGGGGCCGACCGCCGCGGCGATCAGCCGGGTGTCGTTGGTGCGCAGGGCGTCGTCGACGAGCGGGAGGGCGGTGTCGCCGAGGTCCAGGAGGTGCAGGGTGAGCAGGACGGCGCGGCGTTCGGCGGCGGTGCCCTGTTCGTAGAGCCGGGCGACGTCCCGCAGCGAGGCGCGGGCCTCGACGAGGAGAAGGGAGCGTACGGAGTCGGCGTGCTCCGGTCCGCAGTGGCGGCCCGCCGCGGCGTAGCGCAGCTCCCATGAAGAGGGGGCGGAGGAGAGGGAAGGAGTGGTGGAGGAGGACGTGGCGTAGGGAGAGGGGGTGCGGGTGCTGGGGGCGGTTTCGGTGAGGGCCTCCGCGAGCCAGGTACGGGCGGTGTCGTCCAGTTCGGTGTCGAGTTCCTCGCGGGACTTCAGCACGGGGCGGCTCCCTTGGTTGCGGCGTCGCCCGCCATGGCGTTGCGCAGGAAGTCGAAGGACGTGCGGGCAAGTTCGGGGCCCGCGTGCGAGTGACGGGGCAGTTCGACGACGGTGAGGCCCCGGTAGTCGGACGCGGCGAGAGCGGCGAGCACGGGCGGGAAGTCGATCTCCCCGTCACCGAACGGAAGGTGCTCGTGGACCCCGTGCCGCATGTCCTCGATCTGGACGTGCCGGAGCCAGGGGGCGGAGTCCCTGATGCACTGCACGGGGGTCGCCTCCTCCAGGCACTGGCAGTGACCGATGTCGAGCGTGAGGCCGAGGGGCCCCGGGTTTCCGAGGAGAGCCCGGAGGTGGTGGAAGTCGGCCAGGGTGGCGAGGAGGTGACCGGGTTCCGGTTCGATCGCGAGGGGGACGCCGGACCGGTCGGCGGCTTCGAGAACGGGGGTGACCGTTTCGGTCAGGCGTTTCCAGGCGGTGTCCGTCGAGGTGTCCGGCGGGGTGATGCCGCTGAAGCAGTGGACGGCGTGCGCACCGAGTTCGGCTGCCACGTCGAAGGCGCGGACGAGGAGCGCGGTGCGGGCGGCCCGGGCGTCGGGGTCCGGGTCGAGGAGGGAGGGACCGTGCTTGCGGCGAGGATCGAGGACATAGCGGGCGCCGGTCTCGACGGTGACCCGCAGCCCGAGGGAGGTGAGCCTGCGCCGGACCTGCCGGGTGCGTTCGGCGAGGTCCGGGGCCATGGGGTCCAGGTGCATGTGGTCGAGCGTCAGCCCGACGCCCTCGTAGCCGAGGTCGGCGAGGAGCCCGAGGGCGTCGTCGAGGCGGAGGTCGGTGAGCCCGTTGGTGCCGTATCCGAGGTGGAGGGTCATGTAAGGCTCACCTTCCGGGCGAGGGTGCGGGCGAGCGGGACGAGCCCCATGACGACGAGACCGGTGACCGGGGATCCGGCGCGGGCGGCGAGCGCGGCCTGGAGCGGGATCATGGCCCGGATGCCCCCGCCGACCGCCCGCTGGGTCAGGGGCGGGGACGGGTTGAGCGCGGCGTGCAGGAGGGGTGGTCCGGCGGTACGGAGGTAGACCCCGGTGAACGCGGGGACCAGGAGACGGAGGGGGGCGGCGGACCAGGTGGGTCGGCCTGGGCGGTGGTGCCTCGCTCCGGGGGATGGCGTCCTTGTGTTGGGTGAGGTTGCCCTTGTGCCGGGGGCGAACGCCCTTGTGTTGGGGGAGGTTGCCCGCCTGAAGGAAGCGGTTGCCCGCCTGAAGGAAGCAGTCGTCCCTGCCTCGACGGTGGTTGCACTCGTGCCGGGTGGGTCGAGCGTCTGTCCCAGGGGCTCTCGCAACACCGCCGCGGCGAGTGCCGTCGTGGTGGCCAGCACCGCGAGCGGTGCGCCGGTCGACCCGCCCTGCGCTTCGTGGCGCGACACGGCGGTGACGCCGTAGGTGTGCGCGCCGAGCGCCAGGGCGGAGGGCAGGGCGGGCAGAGCGAGCAGGGATGCGGACAGGGCGCCACGCACCGGTGCCGGAATACCTGCCGCCGGCGCCGGGGCCGCCGTCACAGAGGTTCCCGCCGCCGGCGCCGGGGCCGCCGCCACAGAGGTTCCCGCCACCGAGGACGCCGCCGCGGCAACGTTGTCGGGCCGACGACCGCGCCGACCGGATGCCGCCGCACCGGTAGCCCCCGTCGCCGCGGCCGTCGCACCCAGCAGCAGGTCCAGGGAGCGGGCCGCTGCCATCGCCGCAGGGCCCGCCTTCGTGTGCTTCAGGTGGAGGTCGTAGGCCCAGACCGTGGCGGCCAGGCCGGTGGCGACGGTCAGCGCGGGGCGGCCCGCCCGTGCGGCCAGGGCCAGGCCCGCCGCTGTCAGCACTCCGGCCGCGCCCAGTGCGGCGGCCGGGCTGACGCGGCCCGAGGGGATCGGGCGGTGCGGGCGGTCGACGGCGTCCTCGTCGCGGTCGGCCCAGTCGTTGAGGGCCATCCCCGCCTCGTACAGGCACAGCGAAGCGCCCATGGCGAGCGCGGTGCCCCGGCCGGGCCGGCGGCCCACCGCGGCCGCTCCGGCAAGCGCGTCACCGGGCGCGGAGAACAGGGCGGAGACACGGAGCAGTTCCGCCCAAGCCCGCAGACGCGCGGGGCGCGGGGCCCGGGCCGGGTACGCTCCCCGACCGGCTGCGCGGGGAGCGCCGCTTCCGGGGCGTACACCCGAGCCCCGGACCGCGGCGGCACCCCGGCCCACGGCCCACGGGCCCGAGGTCGCGGTACCGCCCGGGCGGTGGCTCGGGCCCGAGGTCGCGCCCGGGCCCGAGCCACCGCCCCCTGCCCGGGCCCACGGCTCCGCGCCCGGGGCGGCCGCCGTTTCCCCGCCCCCGCCCCGGCTTCCATGCCGGGACGCCGACGTATCGCTACCCCCTCCCCCGTTCAGGCCCGTGGGGGGCGTCCGGAGCCTGTCCGGTGCGGGCGCAGTCCCGCCCGTACCGGACAGGCCGTCTTCGGGAGCGGCGGGCGTCCGGCCGCCGCGTTCAGGAGCGGCCCGGAGAGCGGGCGGGGTGGTCCGGAGGGCGGCCACGAGGGCCGTCAGGCGTCGCCTCATGCCTGGTCCCGCAGCCGCTCGGCGAAGGCCAGCAAGGCGGCGTACTGCTCCGCCAGCGCGGCCGACGTGCCGCCGTCCGGATCCTTGAAGTAGAAGCCCAGCTCCGGCAGGGGGCCGCTGATCCCGGTCTCGTGGGCGCGGGCGAGCAGCCTCGCCAGGTCCAGGACCAGGGGGGCCGCGAGCGCCGAGTCGCAGCCCTGCCAGATGGTCTGGAGGATCATGCGGGAGCCGAGGAAGCCGTCGAAGGCTATGTGGTCCCAGGCCGTCTTCCAGTCTCCCATCGCCGGTACGTCATCGATGTGGACCTCACCCTCGGGGGCGGTGCCGAAGGTGTCGGCGAGGACGCGTTCCTTGCCCGCGTTCTTGGCGGCCGCGGCCGCCGGATCGGCCAGCGCCGCCCCGTCCCCGCCGCCCAGCAGGTTCGACCCGGACCACGCCCGTACCGCGAGGGCGCGTTGGAGGAACATCGGGGCGAGTACGGAACGGAGCAGCGTCTGGCCGGTCTTGCCGTCGCGTCCGGCGTGGGGAAGTCGGCAGGAGGCGACGGTGTCGGTGAGCGCGGGGGTGCGCAGTCCGGTGGAGGGGGTGAAGTTGGCGTAGGCGCAGCCTGCCCTCAGGGCGGCTGCCGCGTACAGGGAACTGGCGGGCAGCCGGGGGGCGTCGGGGCCGGGAGCGGGTTCGGTGGAGGCGACGTTGATGACGACGGTGCGTGCCAGGTCGTGACGGTGGGCGAAGTCGGTGAGGTCGGCGGCGAACGCGGCGATGTGCTCCTCGTCGCCGCGGTGGTCGCCGGGGAGCGGTCCGCCGGGGCGTATCTCGGCGTCGGCGGCGTCGAGTTCCGCGCGTACGGCGGAGGGCAGCCCGTACGGGAGCACCCCGCCCTCGGCCAGCGCCTCGGCCCGCTTGGACAGCGGGCAGTCGAGGGTGTCGTGGCCGCCGAAGACCAGGCTGGTCAGGGACGGCAGGCCGCTGTCGGCGAAGGGGGACGTCTCGGTGACCATGCCGGTCGGCGGGTGGAGGCCCGCTGCGATGGCCGCGCACCCTGCGGTGGCGGTGGTGGCGACGGAGCCGCGTGCCCCGATGAACCAGACGCCGGTGCGGCCTGGGGCGTCGGCACGGCGTTCACGATCGGCGTGTGCGGTCACGGGCTGCCTCCCTGAGGGGGGTCGGGGTGGAGGACGACGGGCGGGGGAAGGTGTGTGCGCTTCCCCCGCCCGTCGTCGGCAGAGGCGGCCGCCCTACGTCGAGGGCAGCTCCTTCAGTTGGATGTTGCGGAACGACACCTGGTCGTCGGCCCCGTGGTTCTGGAGGCCTATGTAGCCGTCCTTCAGGCTGCGGACGGGGTCGGTGTTGGTGAAGTCGTTGATCTTCGTTCCGTTGAGGAAGATCCGCAGACGTTCGCCCTGGACCTTGATCTCGTAGCTGTTCCACTGCCCCGGTGGCCGCAGGACACGGTCACGGGCCTTGATATTGGCCGACTTGAACCCGTAGACGGCGCCCGTGGTGCGGTCGGCCGCGTCGGTGGCGTCGATCTGGATCTCGTAGCCGTTGTTCACCGCCGACCAGGGGTCGTCCGACTCCGGGAAGCCCACGAAGACACCGGAGTTGTCGTCGCCCGCCATCTTCCAGTCGAGCTTGAGGGAGTAGGACTTCAGCTCCTTCGCCTGGTAGTAGAGCAGGCCCATGCCGCCCTCGGAGTGCAGGGCGCCGTCTTTGACGGAGAACTGCCCCGGGCCCGCCTGCTTCCAGCCTTCCGGGGTCTTGCCGTTGAAGATGGCCCGATAGCCCTTGTCCGGCTTGCAGTCGGCCTTGACCTGGCCCGTGGCGTAGCGCAGGCCGCCCAGCACGTGGCTGCGGAAGGCCGGTTCGGCGTAGGACTCCTTGGTGTGGCCGAGGCCGGTGTAGAAGGAGCGGCCTCCCTGGTAGGCCTGGCACCAGGAGATCGGGTGGTCGCCCTTCATGTTGCCGCCGGTGTAGGTGGTTTCGTCCAGGGTGGCGAGGATCCTGGCCTTGTCCCGGGGATTGGTGCGGTAGTTGTACCACTCGTCGGTGCGCTCCCACTCCTCGTCCAGATGGGCGGTGGCGGGGTGGTCGTGGTCCTCGACGCGGACGGTGGCGGGCTGGATCTGCGGGTGGGAGTCGAAGTAGGCGCCGACGAGGCCGCCGTAGAACTCCCAGTCGTACTCGGTGTCGGCGGCCGCGTGGATGCCGACGTAACCTCCGCCGGTGGCGACGTAGTTCTCGAACGCCTTCTGCTGCTCGGCGTTGAGGACGTCACCGGTGGTGGAGAGGAAGGCGACGGCGTCGTAGCGGGCGAGGTTGCTGGTGGTGAACTGGGCGGCGGACTCAGTGGAGTCGACCGTGATGTTGGCGCCCTTGCCGATCTCCTTCAGGGCGGCGATGCCGTCCGGAATCGAGTCGTGGCGGAAGCCGGCGGTCTTGGAGAAGACCAGGACGCGCTTGGCCGTCCTGTCGACCGGGGTGTTCGACAGCTCGAAGTCGTCCACGTCGTAGAGGGCTCCGTCGCCGCCCTTGAAGACGAGGAAGAGTTCCGTCTGCTTCTTCGGGGCTCCGCGCAGCGGGATGTCGACGTCCTGGAAGGTGTCCCAGCTGCCGGTCACCGGGATCGGTCCCGAGCCGAGGATCTTCCCGGTGGGCGAACCGGTGCGCACTTCGAGGAAGCCGCCCGAACCGGCCGACGAGATACGGGCGGTGAGCTTGGTTGTGCCGCCGAGGACGTACGTCCTGAAGGAGATCCAGTCGTCGTTGTGGATGTCGCCGACGGTCTTGCCGCCGTGCGCGCTCTCCTTGCCCGGGGTGGTGACACCGTAGGAGTCGTCGTAGTGCTCGGCCTGCCGGTGCCTGGGCTGGAGCCGCGCCTGGTCCTTGCCGGTCAGCTCGGCCTGGCCGCCGCCTCCGTTGTCGGTGTACGAGGCCGAGATACCGCCGTAGATGTTGGCGTTGGGGTCGTGGCCGCCTTCCATGGCGGTCTTGATGGTGCCTTCGCAGCCGTGCTCGGTGGTGATGTCGTGGCCGTGACTGTCGTGGCCCAGGGTGAACTTGACCTCGACCTCGGTGCAGTCGACGGTCCCGTCCTCCGGGTCTCTGACGTTCACCTTGAAGGGCACGGAGTCACCGAACTCGAAGAGCTGTCCGTCCTCGGGGAGCACCAGCTCCACGGTCGGGGCGGTGTTGCCGACGGTCACGTGGACGCTGGCCGAGCCGGTGCGGCCGGTCGGGTCCTCGGCGGTGAGCGTCGCGACGTACGTGCCGTTCTTCTTGTACGTGTACGTGGGGTTGGCGGCGGTCGAGGTGCCGCCGTCGCCGAAGTCCCAGGAGTAGTCCAGCGCGTCGCCGTCGCCGTCCGATGTGCCCGCCGAGGAGAACCTCACCTTCAGCGGTGCGGTGCCCGACGTCTTGTTCGCCGAGGCCTCCGCGATGGGCGAGCGGCCTCCGGTGGCGTTCTCAATGCGGTAGAGCGCGGAGTTCTCGTCGCCGCCGAACCAGGCGAGGCCGTAGTCGAGGACGTACAGCGCCCCGTCCGGGCCGAAGGCCATGTCCATGATCTGCGTACCGGACCACGGAACGTCGTTGACGGACTGGACCGCGCCGTCGGCGTCCTGCTCGATGCGCTTGATCCACCTGCGGCCGAACTCACCGGCGAAGAAGTCGCCGTCGTAGGCCTCGGGGAACTTGACCGGGGAGTCGAGGTCGGCGTCGTAACGGTATACGGGACCGCCCATCGGGGACTCGGAGCCGGTGCCGAACTCGGGTACCGATCCACCGTCGTACGGTATCCAGGCGGCCTCGGCCGGCGGCAGGTCGACGAGGCCGGTATTGTGCGGCGACTCGTTCCTCGGCGCGGAGCAGTCGAAGGCCGCGCCGGAGCTCTTGGTGGCGAAGTCGTAGTCCATGTACGGCTCGTTGTCGCCCACGCAGTACGGCCAGCCGAAGTTGCCCGCCTTCGTCACCCGAGCGAACTCGACCTTCCCGGAGGGGCCGCGGTCCGGGTCGGCCGCGCCGGCGTCGGGGCCGTAGTCACCGACGTACACGATGCCGGTGGCCTGGTCGACGGAGAAGCGGAACGGGTTGCGGAAGCCCATCGCGTAGATCTCGGGGCGGGTCTTGTCCGTTCCGGGCTCGAAGAGGTTGCCCTCGGGGACGGTGTACGAGCCGTCTTCGGCGACCTTGATGCGCAGGATCTTGCCGCGCAGGTCGTTGGTGTTGCCGGAGGTGCGCTGGGCGTCGAACGCCGGGTTCCGGTCGGGGCGTTCGTCGATCGGGGTGAATCCGTCGGAGGCGAAGGGGTTGGTGTCGTCGCCGGTGGAGAGGTAGAGGTTGCCGTCCTTGTCGAAGTCGATGTCGCCGCCGACGTGGCAGCAGATGCCGCGCGAGGTGGGGACGTCGAGGACCTTCTTCTCGCTGGCGGTGTCGAGGGTGCCGTCCTCGTTCAGGACGAAGCGGGAGAGCCGGTTGACGCCCTCGAATCTCTCGAAGTCGGCGGCGGTTCCGGTCTCGGGGGCGTCGCCGGGCGGGGTGTCCATCGGGGGCGCGTAGAAGAGGTAGATGGCCCGGTTCTGAGCGAAGTCCGGGTCGACGCCCACGCCTTGGAGGCCTTCCTCGTCGTGGGTGTACACGGGGAGGGTGCCGGAGATACGGGTGTTGCCCGCGCTGTCGGTGATCCGCAGCTCGCCGCCGCGCGAGGTGTGCAGCACGCTGCGGTCGGGGAGGACGGCCAGCGACATGGGCTCACCGGTCTCCTCCACGCCCTTGGCGAGGGTGACTTGCTGGAAGTCCTCAGCCGCGGGTGCCTCGTGCCCGGGGTGGCCCGGGTGGGCGGTGGCGCCGGGCGCGGAGCCGAGGGTCAGGGTCGCGGCGGTGAGGAGTCCGCCGGTGAACAGCGCGAGCGATCTGCGTACGCGGGTCCGGGCAAGGAGCCGCTGTCTGGTTCGGTGCACGAGAGGTCCTCCGGGGAGTGCCGGTTGTACGGGCGGGTTGGAGCCGTGCCGTGCCGCGCGGGGACTGCCGCGCGTGCGTCACCGGAGCCGGGAGCGTCCCCGGTGACGCGAGTCATGTCGTGTACACGAGGTGGACGGTAGACCTGTTCGTCCGTGCCGGAAAGCCCTTGTGCAACAGGTAAGTCGAACTTCTGCTTCCGGCAGGACAAACGAGATTTCGGGCAGGGCGAGGCAGCCCCGGGAGGCCTTCACGGAGGCCGTGTTCCCCCGGAGCTTCCCTCTCTGCGGTGCTACTCGCCGCCGCCGAAGGCCGCGTCGAAGGAGGCCGACGGCGGGTCGAAGTCGAACCGTTTGAGGCTGGCAAGCGCTTCCGGCGCACCGGTCAGCCGGTCCATGCCCGCGTCCTCCCACTCCACGGAGATGGGGCCCTCGTAGCCGATGGACCGGAGCATCCGGAACACGTCCTCCCAGGGCACGTCGCCGTGCCCCGCCGAGACGAAGTCCCAGCCGCGCCGGGGGTCGCCCCAGGCCAGGTGCGAGCCCAGGCGGCCGTTGCGGCCGTCGAGGCGCTTGCGGGCCTCCTTGCAGTCCACGTGGTAGATCCGGTCCCGGAAGTCGTAGAGGAAGCCGACCGGGTCGAGGTCCTGCCAGACGAAGTGGCTCGGGTCGAAGTTCAACCCGAACGCGGGCCGGTGGTCCACCGCTTCGAGGGCCCGCGCGGTGGTCCAGTAGTCGTACGCGATCTCGCTCGGGTGCACTTCGTGGGCGAAGCGCACTCCCTCCGCGTCGAAGACGTCCAGGATCGGGTTCCAGCGCTCCGCGAAGTCCTCGTAGCCCCGCTCGATCATGTGGGGCGGGACCGGCGGGAACATCGCGACGAGGTGCCAGATCGAGGATCCGGTGAATCCGACCACCGTGTCGACGCCGAAGGCGGCGGCTGCCCGTGCGGTGTCGGCGATCTCGGCGGCGGCCCGCTGCCGTACGCCTTCGGCCTCGCCGTCGCCCCAGATTCGGGCGGGCAGGATGCCCTGGTGGCGTTCGTCGATCGGGCTGTCACAGACCGCCTGGCCGACCAGGTGGTTGGAGACGGCGAAGCACTTCAGCCCGTACTTGTCGAGCAGTTGGTGCCTGCCGTCCAGGTAGCCGGGGTCCGCGAGGGCTTTGTCGACCTCGAAGTGGTCTCCCCAGCAGGCGAGTTCGAGGCCGTCGTAGCCGAAGTCCCGGGCGTGGCGGCAGACCTCCTCCAGCGGGAGGTCGGCCCACTGGCCGGTGAACAGGGTGAAGGGTCGGGGCATGGGCGAGGACCTCCTAGGAGGGGACCGGGGTGTGTACGGAGTTCTTGGCGGCGCTCTCCTCGACGGCGGCGAGCACCCGCTGCACCTGGAGCCCGTCCGCGAACGAGGGCCGGGGTTCGGTGCCTTCGGTGATCGTGCGGATCACGTCGCGCGCCTGGTGGACGAAGGTGTGCTCGTAGCCGAGGCCGTGGCCCGGCGGCCACCAGGCCTCCAGGTAGGGGTGTTCGGGTTCGGTGACCAGGATGCGGCGGAAGCCGGCGGTGGCGGCGGGTTCGGTGTGGTCGTGGAAGGAGAGCTCGTTGAGCCGTTCCAGGTCGAAGGCGAGCGACCCCAGCTCCCCGTTGATCTCCAGCCGCAGCGCGTTCTTGCGTCCCGCCGCCATCCGGGTCGCCTCGAAGGAGGCCAGCGCCCCGGAGGCGAGGCGGCCGGTGAAGACCGCGGCGTCGTCCACGGTCACGTCGCCCAGCTCCGTCGCGTCCGCGCCGCCGGAGAGACCGGCGACGGGCCCGGCGAGCAGCGGCCGCTCCCGCACGAAGGTCTCGGCCACGGCCGACACCCCGGTCAGCAGCTCCCCCGCCAGGTACTGGGCGAGGTCAACGATGTGCGCCCCCAGGTCGCCGAGCGCGCCCGAGCCCGCGCGTTCGCGCTGGAGCCGCCAGGTCAGCGGGGAGGCGGGGTCCACCAGCCAGTCCTGGAGGTAGCTGGCCCGGACGTGGCGCAGGGTGCCGAGGCGGCCGTCCGCGATGAGCTGCCTGGCGTACGTGATGGCGGGCACCTTGCGGTAGTTGAAGCCGACGATCGCCACCTGGCCGCGTGCCTTCGCCGCTTCGGCGGCGCGGACCATCTCCTCGGCCTCCGCGACGGTGTTGGCGAGCGGCTTCTCGCACAGCACGTGCTTGCCCGCCTCCAGGGCGGCGATGGCGATCTCCGCATGGCTGTCACCGGGGGTGCAGATGTCGATGAGCTGGACATCGTCCCGGACGATCAGCGCCCGCCAGTCGGTCTCGGCGGCCGCCCAGCCGTGCCGGGCGGCCGCGGCGTCGACCGCCGCACGGTCGCGTCCGCAGATCGCGGCGAGAGCGGGCCGCACCGGCAGGTCGAAGACGTGTCCCGCGGTGCGCCAGCCCTGGGAGTGGGCGGCGCCCATGAACGCGTAACCGACCATGCCGACCCCGAGCGTTCCCGGCGCCTGCTGCGGCGGCGGTGCTGCGGCGGTCTGCGTTTCCGTCTCTTGACTACGGGCCATGCGGACTTCCTCCTCGTCGGTGTGCGGTAACGGGCCGGGGGATGCGCCGTCCGCATCCCCCGGACTCCCGGTCAGTTGAAGCCCGTCGGCAGGTACTGGTCGATGTTGTCCTTGGTGACCACGGCGGAGTACAGGGTCAGCGAGGTCGGGATCTCCATCTCGGAGAGGCCGCTGATGCCCTTGCTCTGGCCGAGGGCGCGCGCGAGGTCGATGGCGGAAGCGGCCATCGTCGGCGGGTAGAGGACGGTGGCCTTCAGGACTCCGTCGTCGGCCTTGATGGCTTCCATGGCGGACTTGGCCCCGGCCCCGCCGACCATGATGAACTCGTCGCGACCCGCCTGCTCGATGGCGCGCAGCGCTCCGACGCCCTGGTCGTCGTCGTGGTTCCACAGGGCGTCGAACTGCTTCTGCGCCTGGAGGAGTTGAGCCATCTTCGCCTGGCCCGACTCGACGGTGAAGTCGGCGGCCTGACGGGCCACCAGCTTGATGTCGGGGTAGTTCTTGAGCGCGTCGGAGAAGCCCTGGCTGCGCTGCTTGGTCAGCTCCAGGTTGTCGATCCCGGCCAGTTCGACGACCTTGGCGTTCGTCTTGCCCTTGAGCTGTTCGCCGATGTAGTGCCCGGCGTTGAGGCCCATGCCGTAGTTGTCGCCGCCGACCCAGCATCGGTAGGCCTGGGGGGAGGCGAAGACGCGGTCCAGGTTGACGACGGGGATGCCGGCCTTCATGGCCTCCAGGCCGACCTGGGTGAGGGCCTTGCCGTCGGCGGGGAGGATGACGAGGACGTCGACCTTCTTGTTGATGAGGGTCTTGACCTGGCCGATCTGGGCGGCGGTGTCGTTGGAGCCCTCGGTGATCTCCAGCGTCACCTCGGAGTACTTCCCCGCCCGGGACTTGGCGTTCACGTTGATGGCGTTGAGCCAGCCGTGGTCGGCCTGGGGTCCGGCGAAGCCGATGGTGACGGGCTTGCCCGGCTTGTCGTCGGCCGCGGGCTGACTGTTGCCCGCGGGCTCGGCGTTCTTCGGCTCGTTGCTGGTGCAGGCGGTGAGGAGGGCGCCCGTGGAGACGGCTGCGGCTCCGAACAGCAGCCCTCTGCGGCTGGTTTCTGGCATGGCGGTCTGACCCTTCGTCCGGTGGGTGGGTACGGCGTGCGGGTGCGGGGGGGGGAGGGGCGGGCGTGCCGGGGGGGTTACACGGCTGCTCAGGTTTCGCCGCCGCGCAGGGTGCGGCGCTGGACGAGGACGGCGGCGACGATGATGGCGCCCTTGGCGATCTGCTGGACGTCGCTCTGGAGGTTGTTGAGCGCGAAGATGTTGGTGATCGTGGTGAAGACGAGGACTCCGAGGACGGACCCGACGATGGTGCCGCGGCCGCCGCTGAGCAGGGTCCCGCCGATGATCGCGGCGGCGATGGCGTCGAGCTCGTAGAGGTTGCCGTTGGTGTTCTGTCCGGATCCGGACAGAACGATCAGCATGAAGGCGGCGATGCCGCAGCAGAGGCCGGACAGGACGTAGAGGTAGAGGCGCTGGCGGCGGACGTCGATTCCGGCGAGCCGGGCGGCCTCCGCGTTGCCTCCGACGGCGACCGTCCGGCGGCCGAAGGTGGTGCGGTTGAGGATCAGCCAGCCGACGATCGTGACCACGGCGAACATGATGACGAGCGGCGGGACCCCGAGGATGTAGGAGTCGGGCAGGCCGAGGTTCAGCACCGAGTCGACGGTGACGATCTGGGTCTTGCCGTCGGTGATCTGGAGCGCGAGACCGCGGGCCGAGGCGAGCATGGCGAGCGTCGCGATGAACGGGACCATTCCGCCGTACGCGATGAGGACGCCGTTCACGAGTCCGGCGGCGACACCGACGATCACGGCGGTGAACGCGATGCCCGCGAAGCCGTACTCCTGGGTGGCCAGGGTCGTCGCCCAGACGGAGGCGAGGGCGACCATGGCTCCGACGGAGAGGTCGATGCCGCCGCTGGTGATGACGAAGGTCATGCCGACGGTGACGACCCCGATGACGGACGCCTGGGTCAGGATCAGCTGGAGGTTCCCGGTGTCCAGGAAGGCGTCCGGTTCGGTGATGCCGCCGACCAGGACGAGGGCGGCGAGCACGCCGAGCAGGGACAGGGTCCGGACGTCGAACCGCAGGCCGAGGCCGGGCCGCTCACCGCCCGTCTTCGACGGCGGCGGGCCGGCGGGACCGGTGGGGTCCCCCTTGTCCGGCCCGTTGTGCTGCGCCGACGGGGCGGGCTGTGTCATGGCGTCGGGCTCCCTTCCATCACGAGGTCGAGTACGCGGTGCTCGTCGAGCTCCCGGGCGGGGGCGGTGTGGACCACCTGGCCCTCCCGGAGCACCAGCACCCGGTCGGCGAGGCCCAGCACTTCGGGCACTTCGCTGGAGACGAGCAGGACGGCGAGGCCTTCGTCGGCCAGCCGGCGGATCACGGCGTAGAGCTCGGCGCGGGCGCCGACGTCGACGCCACGGGTCGGTTCGTCGAGCAGGAGGACCCGGCAGCCCCGGAGCAGCCAGCGGGCCAGGACGGCCTTCTGCTGGTTGCCGCCGGAGAGGGTCCGGACGGCGGCGTCCGGGTTGTCGGGCCGGAGCGAGAGTTCCCGGGTGGCCTGCCGGGCCGCCTTCCGTTCACCGCCCCGGTCGATCCAGCCGAGCCGGGCGAAGCGGGAGAGGGAGGAGACGGAGACGTTGCGGGTGACCGATTCGGTGAGCAGCAGGGCCTGCGCCTTGCGTTCCTCGGGGGCGAGCCCGATGCCCGCGGCTACGGCGGCGCGGACGCTGCCGGGGCGGAGCTCCTTGCCCGCGACGGTGACGGTCCCGGTGGTCGCCCGGCGGGCGCCGTAGATCGTCTCCAGGATCTCGGAGCGCCCCGAGCCGACGAGTCCGGCGAGGCCGACGATCTCACCCGGCCGCAGCTCCAGGTCGACAGGGGCGAACTCCCCTTCACGGGACAGGCCTTGGACCCGCAGCACGGGCTCCGCTGGGGTGCCGGCGGGCTCCTCGGGGCGCGGCGGGAAGACGTACGCGACGTCCCGGCCGGTCATCATGGCAACGATGTCGCGTGTGGGTGTGTCCGCGGCGGGCAGCCCGACGGCGACGGCCCGGCCGTCCTTGAGGACGGTGACCCGGTCGCCGATGCGGCGGATCTCCTCCAGCCGGTGCGAGATATAGACGACGGCAACCCCGTCGGCGGTGAGGTCGTCGACGATCCGGAACAGGTTGTCGACCTCGTCGGGGTCGAGGGCGGCTGAGGGCTCGTCCATGACGATGAGCCGTACGTCGTGGGAGAGCGCCCGCGCCATGGAGACGATCTGCTGCTGGGCGGCCGAGAGGTCCCCGACCGGCCGGGCGGGGTCGATCTCCGGGTGGCCGAGGCGGGCGAGCAGCGCCCTCGCCGCCGAACGCCCCTCCCCCGTACGGACGATGAAGCCCGCACTGGTCGGTTCGTGGCCGAGGAAGACGTTCTCGGCCACCGACAGCCCTTCGACGAGGTCGAGTTCCTGGTAGATGGTGGCGATACCCAGGCGCATGGCGGCGATCGGCGACTTGAGCTGGACGGGGCCGCCGCGCCAGGTGATCTCTCCGCCGTCGGGCTGGTGGGCTCCGGCGAGCACCTTGATGAGGGTGGACTTGCCCGCACCGTTCTGGCCGAGGAGGCAGTGGACCTCGCCGGCCTGGACCTCCAGGTCGACGCCGTCCAGGGCGCGTACGCCGGGGAAGGACTTGGTGATGCCGGACATGGTGAGCAGGGGTGGTTCTGGTGCCATGACGAATCCCCTCGGCGAATGGGGTCTCCCCTGCTCGGACGTGCCGAGGGAGCGGGGAGGGCCGGTGAGCGGACAGGGCGCAGGGCTGGAGGTGCCGTGGAGCCGGCGGCACCGCGAACGGCTGCCGACTGGTACCTGAGGAGCTGAGTACCTGATGCGTAGGGACGAATGCCTGACGAGTACCTGATGAAGACCTGGCGAGTGACGGAACGGTGGTGCGTACGGCCCCTGGGTCAGGCCGGTGAGAAGAGGTGGTCGCTGATGAGCCGGGCCGCGCCGGTCACTCCGGCGGCGGGCCCCAACTCGCCCAGCACGATGGGGAGATTGCCGGTGGCCAGGGGCAGGGACTGCTTGTAGACCTGGGTGCGGACACTGGCGAGGAGGTTGTGACCGAGGCCGGTGACCCCGCCGCCGATCACCACCAGACCGGGATTGAAGAAGCTGACGAGACCGGCGATGACCTGGCCGACCCGGTTGCCGCCTTCGCGGATCAGGTCGAGGGAGGCCGCGTCCCCGGCCGCCGCGGCGGCGGCCACATCGGCGGCGGTGAGGCGGCCCGCCGCCGCCAGCCGGACGGCGAGCTCGGGCGACCGTCCCTCCCGGGCCGCGTCCTCCGCGTCCCGGGCGAGGGCCGCACCGCTGAAGTGGGCTTCCAGGCAGCCCCGGTTGCCGCAGGCGCAGGCCCGGCCGTCCGGTGTCACCTGGATGTGCCCGATGTCGCCCGCGCTGCCCGTCGTACCGCGGTACACCTCGCCGCCGACGACGATGCCGCAGCCGATACCCGTGCCGATCTTGACGCAGAGGAAGTCGGCCACGGAGCGGGCGACGCCCGCGTGCTGCTCCCCCATCGCCATGAGGTTCACGTCGTTGTCGACCATGACGGGGCAGCCCAGCTCCTGGCTGAGCGCCTCGCGGACCGGGAAGCCGTCCCAGCCGGGCATGATCGGCGGCGCGACCGGCACACCTTCGGGGAAGCGCACGGGGCCGGGGACTCCGATGCCCGCGCCGTCGAAGCCGTCGGCGAGCCCGGAGGCCCGCAGTTTGGCGGTCATCGACAGCACCTGCTCGAAGACGGCGACAGGCCCCTCGCGCACGTCCATCGGATGGTTGAGGTGTCCCAGCACCTCCAGCTCCGCGTTGGTGACGGCCACATCGACCGAGGTCGCGCCGATGTCGACCCCGAGGAAACGCAGTTCGGGAGCGAGCCGGACGTTGTGCGAGCGGCGTCCGCCACGTGATGCGGCGAGTCCGTCGGCCACCACCAGGCCGGTCTCCAGCAGCCGGTCCACCTCGACGGCGAGTTTCGAGCGCGAGAGGTCGACCTGATCACCCAGCTGGGCACGGGAGTTGGGGCCCCCGTCGCGCAGCAGCCGGAGCAGCCGCGCCTGATGCGCGTTCGCGGGCCGTGCCGTCATACGTCTCACGCGTCCCTCCCCGCCACATCGGCCAGTCCGTCGGGCTTTCGAGGGGAACGTAGCAGCGCTTTCCCGGGGTGGGAAGAAGTTGCGCAGGAATCAGCCCCGACTTTCTCCACACCCAGGACAAAGGTGCTCCGGGGTGACGTGAGGAGTGACGCGGGGAGTGACGCGGGCAGCGCTCAGGGGCAGCGGATGACCTGTCCCGCGTACGAGAGGTTTCCGCCGAAGCCGAAGAGCAGGACGGGCGCGCCGGAGGCGACCTCGCCGCGCTCGACCAGCTTGGAGAGCGCCATCGGGATGGACGCGGCGGAGGTGTTGCCGGAGTCCACGACGTCCCGGGCGATGACCGCGTTGACCGCGCCGATCCTCCGGGCGACCGGCTCGATGATCCGCAGATTGGCCTGGTGCAGGACGACGGCTGCCAGATCCTCCGGTGCGATGCCCGCCTTCTCGCAGACCTGCCGGGCGATCGGGGGCAGCTGGGTGGTGGCCCAGCGGTAGACGGACTGGCCCTCCTGCGCGAAGCGCGGCGGCGTCCCCTCGATCCGTACGGCGTTGCCCATCTCCGGCACCGATCCCCACAGCACCGGCCCGATCCCGGGGCCGTCCGGGGTGTCGGGGGCTCCCGGGTCGGCGGTGACGACCGCGGCGCCCGCTCCGTCGCCGAGCAGGACGCACGTGGAGCGGTCGGTCCAGTCCGCGATGTCGCCCATCTTGTCGGCACCGATGACCAGCGCCCGGGTCGCCGCACCGGCCCGGATCGTGTGGTCGGCGGTGGCCAGGGCGTGGGTGAACCCGGAGCACACCACGTTGATGTCCATCACGGCGGGCGAGCCCATGCCGAGCCGTGCGGCAACCCGCGCCGACATGCTCGGGGACCGGTCGATGGCGGTGGATGTGGCGACGAGGACCAGATCGATGTCCGAGGGCTGGAGACCGGCGGCGGCCAGCGCCTTGGCTCCCGCGTGCGCCGCCAGTTCGTCCACCGGCTCGTCGGGGCCTCCCACGTGCCGGGTCTTGATGCCGACCCGGCTCGTGATCCACTCGTCACTCGTGTCGACCATCGCCGCCAGGTCGTCGTTGGTGAGCACCTTGGCTGGCTGATAGTGGCCGAGCGCCACGACACGTGAGCCGGTCATACGGGGTTCCCCTCGGGATGTAGGGCAGGAACCATCCAGTCTTGGTCGCTACCGCCCGGTACGGGGGCACGTGATCCCACAGGAATCCGGGCCGGACGTTGGAGCGTTGACAACTGCCTGGTCAGCGTGCTGTGCGGGCGACTGCGACAGGCCGGTCGGTGTGTCGGACAATGGCGGGGTCAGGTTCCGGCTCCCGCACTCGGCACGGGGCCTCCGCGCACGGACAGAATCGGATTCAACTCTATGGGACGGGTCACCGAACGCCGCCGCACCCTCCGTATCCGGGACGGCGCCGTCTCCGCCCGCGCCGACACCCTCGTGGCGGAAGAGCCCCTGGAGATCCGGCTGAACGGCAGACCCCTGGCCATCACCATGCGGACGCCCGGCGACGACTTCGCGCTGGCCGTGGGGTTCCTGGTCAGCGAGGGGGTGGTCGCCGAGGAGGACGAGGTGCAGTCGGTCGTCTACTGCGCCGGGGCCACGGCGGACGGCGTGAACACGTACAACGTGGTGGACGTGAGGCTCGCGCCGGGCGTCGTGGTGCCCGACATCACGCTGGAACGGAACGTATACACCACGTCCTCGTGCGGCCTGTGCGGCAAGGCGAGCCTCGACGCGGTACGCACCACGACCCGCCACCCGGTCGCCGACGCGCCCCCGGTCCGCCTCTCTCCCGAGCTGCTGTCGGCTCTCCCGGACCGGCTGCGGGCCGCGCAGAAGGTGTTCGACCGGACCGGCGGGCTGCACGCGGCCGCCCTCTTCTCCGAGGAGGGTGAGCTGCTGGACGTACGGGAGGACGTCGGTCGGCACAACGCGGTCGACAAGCTGGTGGGCCGGGCGCTGACGGACTCCCGGCTGCCGCTGTCGCGCGCGGTGCTGCTGGTGTCCGGGCGGGCCTCGTTCGAGCTGGCGCAGAAGGCCGTGATGGCGGGCATCCCGGTGCTGGCGGCGGTCTCGGCGCCGTCGTCCCTGGCGGTGGACCTGGCGGCGGAGAGCGGCCTGACGCTGGTCGGCTTCCTGCGGGGGCCGTCGATGAACGTGTACGCGGGTGAGCACCGGATCGCGCTGGAGGCGGGGACCTGACAGGGGTGACGGCTCGGGCCCGACAGGGGTGAGTGAGGGCTCGCGCGGCAAGGGTGACCGCTCTGCGGCCCCCACGGCATGCCGGAACCCGTGGGTTCACTCCCCCGCGAACGACAGCCCCTCGGCGGCCAGCGCCTCGCGCAGCACCCGGATCGCCTTCGGGCCGACCCCGTGCAGCGCCAGCACCTCGGCGGCCGTCAGGGCGGTGAGCTGGGTGAGCCGGGTGCAGCCCGCCGCGCGCAGGGCGCCGCGGGCCGGGTTGCCCGCGGCGTGCGGGAAGTCGTCGGCATCAGGCCGGCCGGGCATGGCGGTCCTCCGTATCGGCGGTGATCGGCGCTACCGGGTCACCGTAACCGCGGGGTCCGACAACGGCCCGGCGACGGAGTCCTCGGCGGCCGCCGGGTCCTGCGCCTCAAGGTCGCGGGAGCGGCGTTTGGCGATCACCGCGCAGACCATCAGCTGCATCTGGTGGAAGAGCATCAGCGGCAGCACTGCCAGGCTCGCGTGCGCCCCGAACAGCACGCTCGCCATCGGCAGCCCGGCCGCCAGGCTCTTCTTCGACCCGGCGAACTGAATCGCGATCCGGTCCTCCCGGCCGAACCCGAGCCACCGCGCCCCGGACCAGGTCAGCGCGAGCATCAGCGCGAGCAGCACCGCCTCGGCGCCGAGCAGGGCGGCGAGGCGGGCCGGGGTGACCTGGTACCAGACGCCAGCCACCATCCCCTCGCTGAACGCGGTGTAGACGACGAGCAGGATCGAGCCGCGGTCCACCAGGCCGAGAACCTTCTTGTGCCGGACGAGGTACCCGCCGATCCAGCGGCGCAGCAGCTGTCCGGCGAGGAACGGGACGAGCAGCTGGAGCACGATCTTCAGCAGGGAGTCCGCCGAGAACCCGCCGGCGGCCGAGCCGAGCAGCAGGGCGGCCAGCAGCGGGGTCACGAGAATCCCGGCGAGGCTGGAGAAGGACCCAGCACAGATCGCGGCGGGCACGTTGCCACGGGCGATCGAGGTGAAGGCGATCGAGGACTGGATCGTGGAGGGCACCAGGCACAGGAAGAGGAAGCCCGCCTGGAGCTCCGGCGTCAGCACATACGGCACCAGCCCCTTGCTCGCCAGCCCCAGCAGCGGGAAAGCGACGAACGTGCAGGCCAGGACCGTGAGGTGGAGCCGCCAGTGCTTCAGCCCGGCGAGCGCCTCAGCCGTCGAGAGCCGCGCCCCGTACAGGAAGAACAGCAGGGCGACCGCGCCGGTGGAGGCGCCGCCCGCCACGTCCGCGGCGGTGCCCCGGGCGGGCAGCAGCGCCGCGGACACGACGGTGCCGATCAGCGCCAGGACGTACGCGTCGACGGGCAGCCAGGACGGCGGCTTCGGAAGGGGGCGGATCATGTGCTCGGGTGCTCCACGGGACGGTTCGTTCATCGGGCATCGGGCCATGCCGGGCCCCGGGAGCCCCGGCCGCACCGGGCTCGGGGAAGCCAGGCCGTACCGGGCAGAGGGAAGCCCAGCCGTACGAGGCTCCGGAATGCCCAGCCGTACCAGGCGCGGGAGACCCGGCCGTACCGGGCTACGGGATGCCCAGCCGCACCAGGCGCGTGACACCCGGCCGCGCCGGGCTCCGGAGAACCCGGCCGTACCGGCACCATCCTGCTCCTGACCAGGCGATCGGGAAACCCGTACACCGCTCTGACTGTCATCACCGTTCTCGATAACGTGGACTGATGGACGCCTCGTACGACCCCGCCCAGCTGCGTACCTTCCTCGCCGTCGCCCAGACGCTGAGCTTCACCCAGGCCGCCCGCAGGCTCGGGGTCCGCCAGTCCACGGTGAGCCAGCACGTGCGGCGGCTGGAGGAGGCGGCGGGGCGCCAGCTGTTCGCGCGGGACACCCACCGGGTCGATCTGACCGAGGACGGCGAGGCGATGCTCGGCTTCGCCCGGACGATCCTCGCGGCGCACGAGCGGGCCGCCGCGTTCTTCGCGGGCACCCGGCTGCGCGGGCGGCTGCGCTTCGGGGCCTCCGAGGACTTCGTACTGACGCGGCTCCCGGAGATCCTGGAGGCCTTCCGCCGCGAGCACCCGGACGTCGAGCTCCAGCTCACGGTGGAGCTGTCGGGGACCCTGCACCGGCAGCTCGCGGCGGGCCGCCTGGATCTCGTCCTGGCCAAGCGCCGCACCGACGACACGCACGGCGAGCTGGTGTGGCGGGACGCCCTGGACTGGATCGGCGCGCCGGGCCTGCGGCTCGATCCGGAGCGCCCGGTGCCGCTGGTCGTCTTCCCGCCGCCGGGGCTCACCCGGGCCCGCGCGCTGGAGGTGCTGGAGGAACACGGGCGGGCCTGGCGGATCGCGGTCACGAGTACGAGCCTGAGCGGTCTTGTGGCGGCTGCGCGGGCGGGCCTGGGGGTGATGGCGCACTCCCGGAGGCTGATTCCGCCTGGTCTGGTGCCGGTTCCGGCCAGGGCGGGGCTGCCCGAGCTGGGCGGTGTCGACTTCGTACTGCTGCACGGGAGTCGCGGGGGTCCGGCGCAGGAGGCGGCCGACGCGCTGGCGGCGGCGATCCTGGCGGGCGGGGACCGGCTGCACCGAGGGGGCGGCGGCCACGACGCCTCGTAGTGGGCCGCCTGGCACGGCCGTGACCGCGGCGGGCGGATTCGGTGGAGATTCCGGTGCGAGCCGCTTACTCATCCGGCAGAACCGGGCACTGTGTACGCCCGACCCTTGCCCATCTGGCCGGATTTCAACGGTTGACGGGACGGATGCACCGGTGCACGGAGCGTGTCGGGAGCCCTCCCGCCCAGCCCCTGCTTGGGGTAGCGTCGCGGCGCTGTGCGGAGCGCCACGAGGAGCAGGTCATTGCGTGAATTCACTGTCCCACCCATGGCAGCCGCGCCCCAGGTCGGCGGTCTGGCCGATGTGGTCTTCGACCACGCCGAGGACGATCCCCGGCGGGTCGCGCTCGGCCGCAAGGACGCGGGCGGACAGTGGCGGGATGTGACCTCGGAGGTATTCCGCGACGAGGTGCTGGCCCTGGCGAGGGGGCTGATCGCGCACGGCGTGCGCTTCGGCGACCGGGTCGCGCTGATGTCCCGTACGCGCTACGAGTGGACCCTCCTCGACTTCGCGCTCTGGACCGTCGGGGCCCAGTCGGTGCCGATCTATCCGACGTCCTCGGCCGAGCAGGTCCTGTGGATGCTGCACGACGCCGAGGTCGTGGCGGTGATGGTCGAGCACGAGGACCATGCGATGACCGTCGGTTCGGTGATCGACCGGCTGCCGCGTCTGAAGCGGCTGTGGCAGCTGGACGCCGGGGCGGTGGACGAGCTGGTCGCGGCGGGCGCGCAGGTCGACGACGAGGTGGTCCACCGGCACCGGCGCGCGGTGACTCCCGAGTCCGTGGCGACCGTCATCTACACCTCCGGGACGACCGGCCGCCCCAAGGGGTGTGTGATCACCCACGCGAGCTTCATGTTCGAGAGCGACACGATGGTCGGCCGCTGGGAGCCGGTGTTCCACTCCAAGCCGGGTGACGAGGCGGCCACGCTGCTCTTCCTGCCGCTGGCCCATGTCTTCGGCCGGATGGTGGAGATCGCGGCGGTCCGGGGCCGGGTCAAACTCGGCCATCAGCCGGAGCTGTCGGCGAACGCGCTGATGCCGGACCTGATGACGTTCCGGCCCACCTTCATCCTGGCCGTGCCGTACATCTTCGAGAAGGTCTTCAACGGGGCGCGGCGCAAGGCGGAGGCGGAGGGCCGGGCAGGCCCGTTCGACAAGGCCGTCGAGGTCGCGGTGAAGTACGCCGAGGCGCTGGAGCAGAAGGCGTTCGGGGACGGCCCCGGGCCCTCGGCGGGGCTGCGGATGCAGCACCAGTTCTTCGACAAGGTCGTCTACAAGAGGGTCCGCGATGCCATGGGCGGCCGGGTGCGGCACGCGATGTCGGGCGGCTCGGGCATGGACCGCCGGCTCGGACTGTTCTTCGCGGGCGCCGGGGTGAGCGTCTTCGAGGGGTACGGGCTGACCGAGTCGACCGCGGCGGCGACCGCGAACCCGCCCGAGCGCACCCGGTACGGCACGGTCGGGCAGCCCATTCCCGGGACCTCGGTGCACATCGCCGAGGACGGCGAGGTCTGGCTGCACGGGGCGAACGTGTTCTCCGGCTATCTGGGCAACCCCGAGGCCACCCGGGCCGTGCTGCGCGACGGCTGGCTGGCCACCGGCGACCTCGGTTCGCTGGACGAGGACGGCTATCTGAGGATCACCGGGCGGAAGAAGGAGATCCTGGTGACGTCCGGGGGCAAGAGCGTCTCCCCGGCCGGCCTGGAGGAGCGCGTACGGGCGCATCCGCTGGTCGCCCAGTGCATCGTCGTCGGCAACGACCGCCCGTACATCGCGGCGCTGGTCACCGTCGACCAGGAGTCCGTGGACCACTGGCTGTCCATGCAGGGCCGTGCCCCGCTCGCCCCCGCCGACCTGGTGCGCGACCCGGACCTGGAGATGGAGATCCGCCGGGCGGTGGTGGCGGCCAACACGGCGGTGTCGCAGGCGGAGTCGATCCGTACGTTCCGGATACTGGCCCACCAGTTCACCGAGGACCACGGGCTGCTGACGCCATCGCTGAAGCTGAAACGCAAGGCGATCGAGGCGGCGTACGCGGCGGAGGTGGACGCGCTCTACCACTGATGCGGCGCGGCCGGGTGCGGGAATGTCCGTGGCCGCCCGGGCGTTGTGGTGGGGAGTACCAATCGACGACGTTAGGATCGATCGCTCGTGAGCCAGGTCCCCTCCATCACCCTCAACAACGGCCTCGACATGCCGCAGCTCGGTTTCGGCGTCTGGCAGGTGCCGGACGACGAGGCGGAGAAGGCCGTGGCCACAGCCCTCAGGGCCGGGTACCGAAGCATCGACACCGCCGCGATCTACGAGAACGAGGCGGGCACCGGCAAGGCGGTCGCCACCTCCGGCATCGCCCGTGACGAGCTGTTCATCACCACCAAGCTGTGGAACTCCGAGCAGGGGTACGACAGCACGCTGCGCGCTTTCGACGCCTCGCTGGACAAGCTCGGCCTGGACTACGTCGACCTGTATCTGATCCACTGGCCGGTCCCTGCGAAGGACGCGTACACCGACACGTACAAGGCGTTCGAGAAGATCTACGCCGACGGCCGCGCCAAGGCCATCGGCGTGTCGAACTTCCGCCCCGAGCATCTGAAGCGACTGCTCGCGGAGACCTCCGTGGTTCCCGTCCTCAACCAGATCGAGCTGCACCCGCAGCTCCAGCAGGCCGAGTCCCGCGCCTTCCACGCGGAGCACGGCATCGCCACCGAGGCGTGGTCGCCGCTGGGCCAGGGCAAGGGCCTGCTGGAGGTGCCGACGGTCGTCGCCATCGCCCAGAAGCACGGCCGCACCCCCGCCCAGGCGGTGCTGCGCTGGCACCTCCAGACCGGCAACATCGTGATCCCGAAGTCGGTGACCCCGTCGCGGATCAAGGAGAACCTCGATGTGTTCGGCTTCGAGCTGGACGCCGATGACCTCGCCGCGTTCGCCGCGCTGGACGAGGGCAAGCGGCTCGGCCCGGACCCGGCGGAGTTCAACGTCGGCGCCTGAGCGTCGAAGCCCCCGGCGCCCCCACCGTGATACCGGTGGGGGCGCCGTCGTCGGTCAGGTCGATGTCCGAGCCGAAGCGCACACCGCAACCGGAGAGATACGGAACAACATGAGCAGCGAACCCGCGCCCGTCGTCGAGGCAGGCCCCTACCGCCTGCGCAACGTCGGCAGCGAACTGGTGCTGGAGGTCTACGGCGGGGCCAAGGGCAGTGGCGCC
Organism: Streptomyces durocortorensis; assembly: GCF_031760065.1. NCBI lineage: Bacteria > Bacillati > Actinomycetota > Actinomycetes > Kitasatosporales > Streptomycetaceae > Streptomyces > Streptomyces sp. C11-1. The sequence continues at coordinate 6,500,954 of NZ_CP134500.1, read as the reverse complement.
CGGGTCCAGCAGGGCAAGGACGACGGGACGGACGCGCAGGTGTGGCAGCTGTCCCCCGTCCACGAGGGCGCCGCCCTCTTCCACCTGGTCAACGCCCACAGCGGGAAGCGGCTGGACGTGGCGAACGCCGCCACGGAGAACGGCACCCGTATCCAGCAGTGGAAGGCCAACAACTTCGGCGCTCAGGAGTGGCTGATCGAGCAGCACGCGGAGGCCCCGGGGACAGTGACGCTGGTGAGCTTCATCAGCGGCCTCGTCATGGAGGTGGCGGACCGCTCGACGGAGGAAGGGGGGACGGTGCAGCAGTGGGAGGACACCGATTCCCCTTTCCAGTGGTGGAGGTTGGAGCCGGTGGCCTAGAAGGTCAGCAACCTTCCAGGGAGTCTCTCAGGCCTCGCGCCGCCCCAGGTGCACCGTGCGGGCGGTCAGCAGGTACACGTCGGGCCGGTGGTGGAGGCCCTGCGGGTCATCGGGGTCCAGCAGCCTTTCCAGTACGGCGTCGTCCTCGGCCGTGAGCAGTTCCCCGAACACCTCGCGCTCGCGGGCCATGCTCGCGACGGCATGGTCGCGAGCGGCGCGGGAGAGCGGGGCGGGCAGGTCGAGCAGGAAGCTTCGGGTGCCCTGCGGGGCGAGTCCGACGGCGGCGAGCAGCGCACTCCAGTCCTCGGTCTCCCTTTTCGTGTCGGGGAGTTCGGCGCGCATCCGGTCGAAGCGCTCGGCGGCCGCCGCCTCCATCCGGGCCTCCAGACCGGGCCGCCCGATGCCGATGTCGCGGGGCAGCCGCCGGGTGGGGAGCCCGCCCTCGACGAGCGCGACGGTCCCGCCGGGCGTCAGGAGCCCGGCGAAGGAGGCGAGGGCGGCGCGCTGGTCTCCCATGTGGTGCAGGGAGTTGCCCGCCCAGACCAGGTCGGCCTGACCCAACCGGTCGACGTCACGGGGCAGTTCGGCCTCCCTTGTGTCGAAGCGTTCGATCACGCCGAGGCGCCGGGCCCGGTTCCTCGCGCGCTCCAGGAGGGCGGGCGTCGCGTCGACGGCGACGACCTCCGCCTCGGGGAAGACGTCGGCCAGCAGGCAGGAGACGACTCCGGGGCCGCTGCCGATGTCCAGCACCCGGCGGACCTGCGGCGCGGTGGGCAGGGCGGCGATCCAGCGGGCCGCTTCCTCGTACTGCGTACTGCTCAGTTCGGCGTCCTGCTCCAGCAGCGGGCCCATGACGTCCCAATCGATGTCCGTGCCCGGATCAGCCCCGGACCCGGACCCGTGCGCGGGGGTGTGGGCGTGGGCGTGGGCGTGGGCGTGGGAATGAGGGTGGACAGCCGTGGCGGTGGGTGCGGGCGCTTCGTGGTGGCCGTGACCGGCGTTGCTGTTCATGGGACCAGGCTCCCCAGCGTGCGGCCGGTCGGCAAATCCTGTTGCCGTTTCAGCAACTCGCCCCCTTCCGCCTGCGGGACGTCTGGACCTCCACGGCCCGGCCGAGTTGTTCGCGACGGTGCTCGACGGTCACGACACGGCGGCGACGGACGGGGTGAAGCAGCCTCTGGGGCGGGAGCCGAAGATTCGGTCGGTGTCTGGCGCCGCTGGCGCCGGGCCCGTACGCCCGTCGGCCGACGCGGCGGGGTACGGGCCGAGGACACCGACTGAACGGTAGGCGGAGCACGCATATTGCCGCGCCGCCCATGGGCCCATAACTTGCCATTATGGAGCTGGAGTTGCGCCATCTGCGAACGGTCCGTGCCATAGCCGACACAGGCAGCCTCACCAAGGCCGCCGCCACCCTCGGGCTGGCCCAGCCCGCCCTCAGCGCCCAGCTGCGGCGGATCGAGAAGGCCCTGGGAGGCGCGCTCTTCGAGCGTGACCACACCGGTGCCCGCGCCACCCCGCTCGGCGAACTGGTGCTGGAACGGGCCCGGGTGGTGCTGCCCGCGGTGAGCGAACTCCAGGCGGAGGCCGTACGGTTCGCCAACGCCACGGGAGCGCTGGACCGGTTCCGGCTGGGCGGCACGCACGGTCCGCTGCTCGGCGGTCTGGTGGACCGGATGGCCGCCGCTCACCCGTCGACGCCCGTGTCGACGTACACCTCGTGGTCGGTGGCCGAGATCGCCTCGCTGGTGATCGACGGGCGGCTGGACTTCGCACTCATCGGGACGTGCGGCGAGAGCCCGCCGCCGCTGGCCGAGCGGCTCGCCTGGGAGGTCGTCGGGGTGGACCCGGTCTTCGTGATGCTGCCGGAGGACCACGCCCTGGCCGGACAGAGCGAACTGGAGCTGGCCGCACTGGCGGACGAGTGCTGGGCGGACGTACCGGGCGACGGCTGCTTCGCGGACTGTTTCGCCACGGCCTGCGCGCGGGCGGGCTTCACCCCGGTGTCGGTGTACGAGACGGACACCGCGTCCGTCGTCCACCTGGTCCAGGTGGGGCGGGCGATCGGGCTGTGCCGGGCGACGTTCCCGCCGGCCCCCGGGCTGGTCACCAGACCGCTGGCCGGCGCGCCGCTCAGCTGGCGCCATCTGGTGGGTTGGCACCCGCACTCCTCCGCCGCGGACGCCGCGGCGGCGACGGTGACCGGGGCGACCCGGTCGGCGTACGCGGAGGCGGTGTCGCGGAGCCCGAGCTACGCCCAGTGGCTCACGACGCACCCGCGGTTCGGCACGGTGGCCTGAGGCGGGGCCGGAGGGGGCTCCCTCGCCGGGCCGGCGTACACCCCCGGCACCCCAGACCGTCAGCCCACCCGGCCCATACGGCGCATGGAGCTCGTGCGACTCAGGCAGCTCATTCAGCTCATGCGGCTCATTCAGCTCCGTGGGACGGCGCGGCGGTCGACACCCTGGCGGCGAGCGTGAAGTCCTTCTCGGTGACCGCGCCGCCCGCGTCATGGGTGTGCACGGAGAGCGCCACCGTGTTGTAGCCCAGCGTCAGATCGGAGTGGTGGTTCAGCTCCTCCTGGATCTGCGCGATGTGGACGGTCAGCGCGGCGGCGGCGAAGTGGGAGGGCAGCCGGAAGGTCCGGGTCAGCAGGTCCCCTTCCAACGCCCAGCCGGGCAGGCCCTCCAGGCGGCGTTCGATCTCGTTCGGCGACAGCGGTTCGGCGGTCATGGAACGGCTCCCTGGTGTCTCGGTGGGCCGGCGGCAGGACGTACGCCCCGGCGGACCGGGGCCGACCGTTGCGGCCCCGGCACGCCGGTGACGTTACGGTCTCGGCATGACGACTGTCGTGCCCGACACGGGAGTGGGGCCACTACTGCGGGGCTGGCGGGAGCAGCGGCGCATCAGTCAGCTGGAGCTGGCGCTGCGCGCGGACTCCTCGGCCCGCCACATCTCGTTCATCGAGACGGGCCGCTCCCGGCCCAGCGAGGAAATGGTCCTGCGGCTGGCCGAGCAGCTGGACATCCCGGTCCGCGAACGCAACGCCCTTCTGGTGGTGGCCGGTTACGCACCCCGCTATACGCAGACACCGCTCGACGACCCCGCGATGGCGTCCTTGCGCGAGAGCCTGGAGCGGCTGCTGACCGCGTACGAGCCCTGTCCCGCGCTCGTCGTGAACGGCACGTACGGGGTGGTTGCGGCAAACCGGGGGATCGCTCTGCTGCTGGAGGGGGTGTCCGAGCGGCTGCTGACCCCTCCGGTGAACGCGATGCGGCTGACTCTCCATCCGGAGGGGCTCGCCCCGCGCATCGTGAATCTCCCGGAGTGGCGGGCGGACCTGCTGGCGCAGATGGACCGTCAGATCGCCCTCGCCCGCTCGCCCGAGCTGCGTGCGCTGTACGACGAGGTGGCCGCCTACCCGGTACCTTCGCGGACCGACCTGGCCGGCCGGACCGACCTGGCCGACCTGGCCGACGGGGACGCGCGAGCGGAGGGAGCGGACGGCCCGGGGAGGGACCGGCCGCCCGTGTTCGCGCTGCCGTTGCTGCTCGAACACAGGGGCCGGGTCCTGTCGTTCTTGTCGTCGATCGCGACGTTCAACACTCCGATGGACGTGACGGTGGCCGAGCTGGCCATCGAGACGTTTCTCCCCGCCGACCGGGAGACCGCCGCCCATCTGCGCGCCCACGTGCCGTCCTGACCCGCCCGGGGATCACGTCGGACGCGGGCCCCGTCGCCGAGCGGATCGCGTCAGACGCGGGCCCCGTTGTCGAGCGGATCGCGGCGGTCGGTGCCGCCGCGCCCGCGCACCGGTCCCTTGTTCCTCCCCTTCCCCTGCCCCTTTCCTGGTACGGGCGGCGGCGCCTTGGCGGTCCGCTCCAGTACGAGAGCCCCGGGTACGGCGGTGAAGACCGAGGACCAGGTGCCTACGCAGATGCCGATGAGCAGGGCGAGCGCGAAGTCGGCGAGCGAGTCGCCGCCCAGGACCGCGAGGGCGGCCAGGATGAACAGGGCTCCCATCCCGGTGTTCACCGTACGGGGGACGGTCTGGAGGACGGCCCGGCGGGCGACCGTGGCCACGGGTGACTTCCGGTCGGCCGCCCACAGCTCCCGTACCCGGTCGAACACCACCACCGAGTCGTTGACCGAGTAGCCGATCACGGTGAGCAGGGCCGCCAGGAAGATGCCGTCGACCGGCCGCCCCAGCCAGGCGAAGGCGCCCACCACGAGGATCACGTCGTGCGCCATGGCCCCGACCGTGGCCATGGCGAACGTCCAGCGGAACCGGGCCGCCAGATAGGCCAGTTGCACGAGCACCGCGACCCCCAGCGCGATCAGCGCGTTGCGCCGCAGTTCGTCGCCGAGGCTCGGGCCGATGAGCTCGTCCCGTACCTTCGCGGTCTCGCCGCCCTCCGCCGCGAGGGCGGCCCGCAGCGCCTGCTCTCCGTCGTTGTCGAGCTTTCCGGTGCGTACGGAGAGGTCTCCGTCGCCCGCGGTGGTGACCTCTGCGTCGCCGAAGCCCGCCCCTGCGATCGCGTCGCGGGCCGTCTCCACGTCGACCGGGCGGCTGGTGGAGTACTCGACCAGCCGGCCTCCGGTGAACTCGACGCCCAGATCGACCCCGCGCACCACGATTCCGGCCACCGCGACGGCGACCAGGGCCGCCGCGACGACGAGCCAGCGGACCGGCTTGCGGAAGAGCTGCGGGTCCTTGCGGGCCAGCCAGGCCCGTACGCTGCCGGGGCGGGCGATTCCGTTGACGCCCCGGCAGTCGCTGACGAAGCGGGAGTTCGCGGCGATCTCGGTGAGCGCGCGGGCGATGACCAGCGCCGAGAACATCGAGGCGAGGACCCCGATGGCGAGGGTGACCCCGAAGCCCCTGACCGGTCCGGAGCCCAGGAAGAACAACAGCGCGGCGGCGATCAAGGTGGTGGCGTTGGAGTCGGCGACCGCGCTCCACGCCTTGCGGAACCCGGTGGTCAGGGCGGAGCGCAGGGAACGTTTCGGCTGCGCGGCGCACTCCTCTCTGGCCCGTTCGAAGACCAGGACGTTCGCGTCGACCGCCATCCCGATCGCCAGGACGAATCCGGCGAGCCCGGGGAGGGTGAGCGTGACACCGAGGGCGACGAGGGTGGCGTAGGAGATCACCCCGTACGCGCCCAGCGCCACGGCCGCGAGGGCGCCGAAGAGCCGGTAGACGAGGGTGACGAAGAGCGCGGTGGCGGCCGCTCCGATGAGGGCCGCCTGCGCACTCGCCTCGATGGCCGCCGCGCCGAGCGTCGGACCGACGGTCCGCTGTTCGACGATCTCCACGGGTACGGGCAGGGCGCCACCCTTGATGAGCAGCGCCAGGTCACGCGCCTCGTCCGCGCTGAACGAGCCGGTGATCCGAGTGGCGCCGGACGGCAGACCGGCCCGGCAGCCGACCGAGGGGTCGACCTGCGGTGAGGAGATGACCATCTCGTCGAGGACGATGGCGACCCTCCGCCGCTCGTCCCCGGCCGGGTGGCAGGCGGCCTCTCCGGTCAGCCGGGTCCAGTCCCGCCCCGCGTCCTTGCGGAATTCGAGCGACACGCTCCAGCCCGCGCCGCGCTGAGCGTCGAACGAGGCGGTGGCGTCCTCGACACCCGCACCGGAGAGCCGGGCGGGACCGAGGGTGAGCGGGCGGCCCTGCTCGTCGGGAAGCGTCAGCCGTTCGGGGTCCGGGGCCGCGTCGGGGCCGGGGGTGGCATCGGGGTCCGGGCCTCCTTCCTCGGGGCCCTCCACGGCGTGGAAGGTGAGCTGGGCCGTCCGGCCGAGTACCTCGGCGGCCTGGCGCGGGTCCTGGACATCGGGCAGCTCGACGATGATCCGATCCTCGCCGGAACGGGTCAGGGTCGGTTCGGCGACACCCAGCGAGTCGATGCGCTGCCGCAGGACCTCCAGGGTGCGGTCGGTGGTCTCCCGGTCCGCCTCGACGGTGGCGGTGCCCCGGGCCTGGAGCACCATACGGGTGCCGCCCTGGAGGTCGAGGCCGAGTCTGGGCGACATGGTGAGGGTGATGAAGACGGAGACGAGCAGAACGGCGGCAGCCAGAACCGCCCGCACCGTGGTGGCGCGAGTCATGGAAATCCTCCGGTGGGGCGCCGGGCGCCCTCGCCTCAGTGAGGAAGCGGCGCCGGATCGGCAGAGCGGGACGGATGACCGGTCGTGGAACCGGTGGTCCGGCCCGGAGGTCCCCGCACACCGGGAAGCTCGCCCGGGCGGGTGCGGGGCGCACCGAAGGAGGCCGCGGCGACCTGCCGCAGGCCGTCGCCGGGCCCGGCCGGGCCCGGCTGACTGGGTGGCAGGGCGTCGTACGGGGGCGGGGGCGCGTGGCTGAGGAGATAGGCCCGGCCGCCACCCGCGCGGGGGGTCTGTGCCGGGTCGGCAGCGGCGAGAGGGTGCTCGTGTCCCGCCTCGGACACGGCAAGCTCACCGCTCGCACCGACGTAGTACGGGACGGCACCGGGCACGGCCTGGGCCGGAGCCGCCGTGGTCGTGGTGGTGGTCGTGGTCGTACGCTCGGTGCCCTGGCTGAGGTGCGGTCCTGCGCCGGGGGGTCGCGGGGCGGGGACGGTGGTGCCGACAGCGGTGGGGACGCCGGCCACGGCGGCACGCGCGGTGGCAGAACTGGCGGTCGCGGTTCCGACGGTCGCGGTTCCGGCCGTGGCAGCACCCACGTCGGCCGCTCCGGCCGAAGTTCCGGCGCCTGCCGTTCCGGCCGGGGCGGCACCCACCGTGGCAGTTCCGGCGGTGGAAGTTCCGCCCGTCGCGGCACCCGTCGCAACGGTGGGCACGGGGGCGGCACCGTTCGCGGTGGACGCGCCGGCGACCACCGCGAGCACCCCGAGGAGCAGCGCCGCCAGCGCGCACCGGGCGCGGGTCACCGGGCCGTGCCGTCGCGGCGGGAACGCGTTTCTCCGGGGCGGCTCCGGATGCCGGGTCACCGTGCCCGGCCGGGGTGCTCGGGCGAGGCCGACCGGTGGCGGAGCACGGAGCCGAGGATCCGCCCGGCACCGCGGACGACCGTGGTCGACGGGTCGTCGGCCAGGCGCACGCGGACGCCGAGACGGTGCGCGAGGCGGTCGGTGACATCGGGGCGCAGCGCTCCGCCGCCCGCGAGCACGGGGCCCCGGCGCAGGGCGCCACGGATGGCGCCGTGCCGGTCCTGCCGCCACATGGACGTGATCATGTCGAGCACAGTACGGACAAGGACGGCGGGCAGCGTCGCCGGGGCGAGGCCGCGGAGGTCGACGAGGCCGTGCTCCGCCTGCCGGGCGTCGGCGACCAGACCGTTCATCAGGAGCGTGACCTCGGTCAGCTCGGCGCCCATGTCGACGACGAGGAGCGGCCCGACCTCCCTGGGCCCGGCGAACGCGGCGGCGGCGCGGGCGCTGCTGAGGACCACGACGTGCCGCGTCCCGAGCCGGGCGAGCAGGGCACGCGCGGCGTTGCGGTGTTCGGCCCCGGCGAGGACGGGGTGGCTGAGCACGATCACGCTGTCGCTGCGGTCGGGGCCCAGGGCCGCGTCGGCGATCCGGCCGAGCATCCGCCCGCAGGATTCGGGGTCGACGATGCGCCCGCGCCGGACCGGCCGCTCGACATCCCCGTAACCCCCGTCACTCCCGCAATCGCCGTAATCCCCGTACGGACGCGTGTCGAGGACCAGGCCGCGGCCGGGAACCCAGGCCCGGGGGCGGGAGCTGCCGAGGTCCAGGGCCAGTCCCCGGGCGGCGGGGTGCCTGCCGACAGGGCCACGGTGCTCGTGGGGTTCAAGGTGCGGCCGGAGCCCTCCGCCTACGCGCGCGGCGCCGAACGCCCCGGTGCCGCTCCCGTCACAGAGCGGCCCGGGACCCTCTCCCCGTGCACCAGCGCCCGGACGGCGCGACGCCCCGTGCCCCTCGCGCGGGGACTCGGACGCGGTCGCGGCCGGTCCGGCTCCGCGGACGGCGCGAGGCCCGCGGCCCTCGCCGCCGCCCCCGGCCGACGGGGAGACGGAGCGACCCGGTCGCTGCCCGTCGTACACAGAACGCACCGCCCCTCACCCCCGGTCGGCCACCTCAGCCTCCCACGCCTCCGTCGGCCCGCTGATAGTGAGGCACGACCGAGCCCTCACTATGCAATACCGGTTACTGGAACGCCACTTCCTCACCGTTTCGCAGGCACGCCTGCGCAGGTACCCCGGTCGGCGATCAGCTCCGGGGGGGCGACGTCAGGCGCCATCCCGGACCAGGGCGTGGCCGCCGCCGTCCACCAGCTCGGTTCCCAAGGACGTACGGCTGTGCCGTACGGAGGCCCCTCGTCGTTCCGTGGCGACGAGACCCGCCGCGCGCAGGGCGGCGGCGTGGCGGCTGGCGGCCGTAGTGGAGATACGCAGGCGCGCCGCGAGGGTGGTGGTGCTGTGTCCGGTGGCGAGGGAGCGCAGCACCGCGGCTCGCGTGGCGCCGAGCAGTTCGTCGAGGGCGGGTCCCCCCGGGATGCGGGTGGGCGACTCCGGGATCCACAGCGGCCCGCGCGCCACGGGGTAGACCAGCACCGGCGGCAGCTCATGGAGGGCGAGCGTGATGGGGTGGTCGTGGCAGAAGAAGCTGGGAATGATCGTCAAGCCGCGTCCCTCCAGATGGAGTTCACGCTCGATGGAGTAGTCGACTTCGAGTACGGGCGGTCTCCAGCGGGATGTGGGGCCGAGATTGGCCAGAAGTCTCTCGCTGCCGTGATCGAGTATGTCGCGTGCCCGGTGGCGGCGGTCCCGGCCGACACAGGCCGCCGAGGCGGCTGCGTGCGGAGCCACCGCGAGGTCGTAGTAGCGGTGCAGCCCCGCGCCGAGCCGGCGCAGGGCATGCGTTCTGCCCGCGGCGATCTCGTCGAGCCAGGTGGACGGCCGGGACCGGCCGGCGGCGAGTCGGGCGATGTCGGCGCGCAGCCGGTCACGGCCGGTGGAGAGCACCCGGTCGATGCCCGCTCCCGCCCCGGATTCGGCTTCCGGTCCGGCAGTGGGCGTGAGGAAGTCCGGGAAGTAGGAGGTGCGCGGTGCCAGGGCGGTGAGCATCCGGGCCTCGGACACCAGGCCCGCGGCGGTCAGCGCGCTGCGGGTGCGTCGGCACCACGGGGCGAAGAAGGGGTTCGGGCGGCTCAGTTGATGCAGGCTCAGAACGGTTTCCCACAGGGCGTCCGGCTGGTGGGCCAAGCGGATCCGTCCGAGGTCCTGGGCAGTGAAGTGGATGCGAAGCACATCTCCCCCGATGCGATGCCGCTGCTGTTGGCAAGGTGTTCGGCGGCCGATCGGAACTCAACGCGGCTCGCCGGGTCCAGATGCTAGGTGTCGGAGTTCGCCGCGAGTAGCACGGGAATCAGCCTGATGCCCGGGGATTGCGGCAATCCGGGACAGCTTCCGCTCGGCGCCGCGCGGCGGGCAACGTAATCCACGCCCATCGCCCGGCGCTGCGCCCGGGGCGCATGGGGCGCACGACCAGAAGTTCCGAGTTCCACGAAAGCAGTACGACAGCAGCACGTCAGCACGACAGCGAAGACAGTTCCGCGACATGTTCCACGTCCAGAAGGGACACGATTCCTGTGCGTACGAGAACCAAGCTGGCGGTCACTCTTTCCGCGAGCGCCATGGCCGTCTTCGGACTGGCCGGTCCGACCTCCGCCTCGACCTCGCTCGACAGCACGATCGCCACCCAGGCGGAACAGGCCGGTCTCAACCAGAGCGAGGTCGCCGATCTGCAGAAGCAGATCGACAAGCAGATGGCCATCACCCCGGGCGGCAAGCAGATCGGCGTCAACCAGGTGTCCTGGCGTGACGGCAAGGCGATCATGACGTTCCCGCTGCCGGGCGAGAAGCAGGCCCGGGCCGTAGGCGAGTCCGTGGGGACGCTCGGTACGGCGAACTGCAGCTACCTCTGGACGTGTCTCTACGAACACAGCAACTTCGACGGCCGTCGGCTGACCTGGTCGGACTGCACGTTCCACGACCTCTCCACCTGGGGCTTCAACGACAAGACGTCTTCCTGGCACAACAACCAGTCCAGAGGCACCGTGACCAGGGTGTACAACTGGACCGGCTCGTGGACCGAGCTCTGGGCCTCCTCCGCCCCGGCGCAGAGCTCTTACGTCGGTAGCTCCAACAACGACAAGGCCGACGGCATCCGGGTCTGCTGACTTCCAGCCCGGGCCGCCTGCGGGACCGGCCCGGTCGCCCCCTACACCGTGCCCGGCGCGTCCTTTGCCGCGGCCTCCCCGGGGAACGGCGCGTCCGCCCGGTCGGCCCCCGCGAAACCCTCGGCGTGGACCGGCACCTGGGGGCCCGAGATCTCGTGCAGCCAGCGGGCCAGCACCCGGTGCACCGCTTCCGCTCCCACCAGCCCGCCGCCCGGTGGGGCGGGGTGCCCCTCGGCGGTCTCGGCGGCGACGATGTCGAGGGGGTCGGTCATGCCGCGCGGCCAGAGCAGGAACGGCCGGGATTGCTCGCCGCCGAGGCCGCCGTGCGAACCGATCTGTTCCTCGAAGGCGTGCACGGTGCCGGTGGCGGGGTCGTACATGGAGTTGACCATGACGTCCGCGACGTGCGGGAAGGTGTCCGTGCGGCGTACGGCGGCGGCCGCGCCGGTGCCGAAGTCCGCCAACGGGCCCTCGCCGTCCCGAAGTTCGGAGACCGGGACCTCGGCACAGCCCGGCCCGAGCACCAGGGAGCCGTGCTCCTCGCTGCGGACGAGGAGGAAGCCGATCCCCGGGTGGTTGGCGAGCGTGGAGAGCAGCGCCGGGTGGCGGCGGTCGATCTGTTCGCGGGAGGCGCGGCCCCCGATGTCGGGGAAGGAGAGCAGGCCGAGGTTGCCGGAGGCCAGCACGATCGGGTCGGAGTGTCTGGCCGGGTGCTCCGCCTCCGGTTCCAGCTCCTCGGGCGGGCGGTGCAGGGCGATCCGTACCGCGTCGCGCGCCTCGGAGGCGCTGTGCGTGCCGCGGGCGCGGCGCGGCACGGGCAGTCCGCAGCCGGCCCGGACGAGGTCCTTGAGCGTGAGTCCGTACTTCCCGGCGAAGGTCTCGCCGGGGCTCTGGCCGTGGTCGGAGAGGAGCACGATCCGGTAGCTGCGCGGGGTGTGGTCGGCGATCTTGGCGATCAGCGCGAGGGAGCGGTCGAGGCGTTCGAGGACCTTCTCCGCGTCGCGGCTGTACGGTCCGGAGTGGTGGGCGACCTCGTCGTAGGCGACGAGGTCGGCGTAGACGGCGGTGCGTCCGGCGAACATGTCGCCGAGCACGGCGGCGACGACCACATCTCGCTCCACGACGGTGGCGAAGGCACGGATGAAGGGGTAGAGGCCGCCGCGCTTGACCCGTGGGGTGATCTTCAGGGCGCGGGCCCGGGTCGACTGGCCGATCTCGCGGGCGACCTCGGCGACGAAGGAGAGGGCGGTACGGGTGGCGTTGGCCGGGTCGGAGAAGTAGGCGAAGTATCCGGCGCGGGAGCCGCGGCCCTTGCCGCGCCGGGCGGCCATCGAGAGCACCAGGGCGAGCTGTCCGGCACCGCCGCTGAAGAGGTTGCCCCGGCTCGCGCCGTCGACGGTGAGCAGGCCGCCGTCGCGGGTGTGCGCGATGGCGCGGCGCTGCATTTCGAGGGCGCTCGCGGGGCGGCTGGAGACCATGACCGTTCGGGTCTCCTTCTCGTACCAGCGGAAGGCGGGCACGTCGTGGTTGCTGCCGTGCAGGATGGCGAGCTGGCTGGCGCCGGTCTGGCTGGACCAGTCGGTGCGCCAGGGGGTGAGGCGGTGTCCGGCGGAGTCGGCGAGCCAGTGGGCGACCGTCGGCATGAGCCCGTCGGCGGCGGCCTTGACCAGGACGTCGTGACCGACGCCGTCGAGCTGGAGGAAGACGGTGCCGGGCGGGCCGTCGCGGCCGTGGTCGGCCGGGGAGGGGCGGCCGCGTCTGCGTCGGCGGTCGGCGAGGCGGGAGAGCCGGCGGCGGTAGGCCTCGTCGTCGCGGACGGCGAGGGCGGTGGAGGTGGCGGAGGCGACGGCGGACATGACGGCGGCGACGACGACCGCGGTCTCCGGGGCGGCGTCCCCGCGCCCGTCCGGGATCAGGCGCAGCGCGACCAGCAGCAGGGAACCGTTGAGGAAGAAGACGAGCGCGCCGAGGACGAGCGCGGGCACGATGAGCAGGGCCCGGACGAGGACGGGCCAGACCAGGGCGGAGAGCAGACCGAAGGCGCCCGCGCCCCAGGCGGCGGTGAACGCGGTCCTGGTGATGGTGTCGCCGTCGTCGGACTGGAGCCGGAAGTCGGGCAGGATGCCGGCGAGCGCGAGCATGGTGAGGGTGGACACCGCCCAGACCACGGTGACCCGCATCAGGGCTCTGCCCGCCGTACGCCACTTCCCGTCACCCACGCCGGTCCACCTCGTGCCCTCTCAGCCGCGGGCCCGGCCGTCAAGGGCCCGTTCTCCAGCTTTTCACAGCGCCGACCCCGGTCGGCGGCTTCCGGTCGGCGGCGCAACCGCACGGGGGGCGCATAGGCTCGTACGGGCAGCGCTCCCCCGCACGGGCGGCGCGGGCCGGACCGGGACACGGGGTCGCCGGGGTCGAGCAAGGAGGCGGACGTGCCGGTGGAGGTCACCTGGTGGGGTCATGCCACCTGCACGATCGAGGATTCGGGGGTGCGGGTACTGACCGACCCCCTGTTCGTGCGGCGCTTCGCGCATCTGCGCCGCCGCCGGGGCGAGGTGCCGCCGCCGCAGGCCGCGGTCGCCGAGGTGGTGCTGGTCTCGCATCTGCACTCCGACCACCTCCATCTGCCCTCGCTGGCCCGGGTGGCTCCCGGCACCCGGCTGATCGTGCCGAGCGGCGCGGTGGCGGCCGTGCCGGGTCTGCGGGTGCTGCGGCGGGTGCGGCGGCTGCATGTGACCGAGGTGCGGGCGGGCGAGGAGGTGCGGGTCGGCGAGGTGCGGGTGCGGGCGGTTCCGGCGGCGCACGACGGGCGGCGGCTGCCGGTCGGCCCACGCCGGGTGCCCGCGCTGGGCTATGTCGTCGAGGGCGAGGCGCGGACGTACTTCGCCGGGGACACCGGGCTGTTCGACGGGATGGCGGAGGCGGTGGGCGCGGTGGACGTGGCGCTGCTGCCGGTGGGCGGCTGGGGCCCCTACCTCGGGCAGGGCCATCTCGACCCGGCCCGGGCCGCCGAGGCGCTGACCCGGCTGGGGCCGCGGTCGGCGGTGCCGGTGCACTACGGCACGTACTGGCCGATCGGCCTGGACGGGGTGCGGCCGCACGAGTTCCACGCCCCGGGCGAGGAGTTCGTCCGGCACGCGGCGAAGCGCGCGCCGGAGGTGACGGTGCACCTGCTGGGGCACGGTGAACGGGTGCGGCCGGAGGCCGGCCGGTGATCGACGAGATCCAGACAGTGGCGCGGGAGCTGCCGCCGGAGTCGACACAGCAGGCGGTCGGCTACCCGACACTGTTCCTCCTGGTGGCACTGGGGTCCCTGGTGCCGGTGGTGCCGACGGGGGCACTGGTGAGTTCGGCGGCTGTGGTGGCGCTCCACCAGACGTCCCCGTTCGCGCTGCTCTTCGTGTTCGTGGTGGCCTCGGCGGCCGCGTTCCTGGGGGACGTCTGCCTGTACTGGCTGGGGCAGCGCGGGGTGCGGTCGAAGAACGGTTCGCGGTGGCTGGAGGCGATCACGCGGCGGGCCGCGCCGGAGCGGCTGGCCCAGGCCCAGGCGAAGCTGGACGAGCGCGGCGGGACGGTGCTGGTCCTGTCCCGGCTGATGCCGGCCGGCCGGATTCCGGTGATGCTGGCGTGCCTGCTGGGCAGGATGCCGCTGCGGCGGTTCGCCCGGGGCGATGTTCCGGCGTGTCTGGCCTGGGCGGCGACGTACCAGCTGATCGGCATCCTGGGCGGTTCGCTGTTTCCCGAGCCGTGGCAGGGGGTGGTGGCGGCGGTGGCCCTGACGCTGCTGATCAGCGGTGCTCCGGCGGTGTGGCGCAGGCTGCGGGCGCGGCTCGGCGACGGGACGGGAGGCGCGGCGGCCTGAGCGGGGAGGGCGCTCGGGTCAGCGCAGTGCGCCGAGGGCCGTTGCAAAGGCGCGCAGTGCCCGCGCCACGTGCGGGAGTTCCAGGGGCGCCGCTGAGGTGAGGGACTCCATCTGCTGCTGGGGGGTGGCTCCCAGCAGAGGGCCGGTGCCCAGCCGTACGCGCAGGGCGCCCAGTTCGTCGCCGAAGCGGTGGCCGCCCGGGGTCGGCGCGCCGAGGCGTTCGGTCAGGTACTCCTCCAGCTCCATGGAGTCGGTGACGCCGAGGTCGGCCAGCCGGGAGCGCAGGGGACCCAGGTCGGCGTAGAGGTGGCGGCCCGCCTGCGGGGGGCGGGCGAGCGCGCCGGAGGCGAGGACCGCGCGGTGGGCGGCTGCGGCGACCTCGGCCTGGAGGGCGGCGGCCCTCGCGATCCGTTCCCGTACGGACTCCGGCTCGCCGAGGGCGTGGGCGGCTGCGTGTGCGAGCGGTCCGGCGACGAGGGCGCCGAGCGCGGTGAGGATGTCGAGGGTACGGGCGTGGCGCACGGCGGCCTTCGCGGTGTCCGGGAAACGGGCGACGGCGACCGGCCAGGCGGCGGGTGTGAGGGCCCCGGACAGGTCGGTGAGCACGGTGACGTCGTCGGGGCACATCTCGGCGGGGCTGAGCAGGACGGTGTCGCGGGGCCGGTGCACGGTGTCGCGCCAGGTCTCGTCGCTGATGATGTGCAGCCCCTCGCCGACGGCGGCCTCGCAGGCCTCGCGGACCAGTTCGGGCGGGGCGACGGTGGCGGTGGGGTCGTCGACGACGGACAGGAGCAGCAGCTTGGGCCTGCCGCCCTCGGCGCGTACCCGGCGGACGGTCTCCAGCAGGGCGTACGGATCGGGGACGCCGCCGCACTCGGCGGGGGTCGGCACGTGGTAGGCGGGCTGCCCGAGCAGCCGGGCCTGGGGCGTCCAGGTGGCCGGGCACGGGCGCGGCATGAGGACGTCACCGCCGTGTGCGCCGATCAGGGCCAGGAGCAGCGGCTGGGCTCCGGGGGCGGCGGCGATGCCGCCGACCGTCCCGTGCAGCCCGCGCCGGTCCCAGTAGCCCCGGGCCGCCTCCCGCAGCGCCGTCCCGCCGCCGGGAGGCTCGGCGCGGGTCCGCGTGGAGGCGGCGGCGAGGTGGGCGGCCAGCTCGGGAAGCACGGGCAGCCCGGGCTCGGGCGCGGACGGCCCGTACCGAACGGGGCCGTGGTCCTCGTGCGGGGGGCGGGGCCTCCCCCGGGCATCACCGGGCCCGCCGGGCGTGCGTTCCCCGTGCGGGGGGCGGGGGGTATCCCCGGGGCCGCCGGTGTCCTCGGTGCCGTTCATCCGTATCCGGCCCTCCTCCGCCACTCGCCCGTCATTAGCCGCTCGCCCGCCACACGCCTGCCACTCGCCGCGCGTGTCCGCCGCCCGTCGCGCGCGTCCCGCCGCCCGTCCCTGCCGCTCGCCCGGAGACAGCGGGGCCCGTGGCCTCTGGGCCCTTTGTGCCTCTGGGCCCTTTATACGGAGGTTCCGGGCCTGCCGCCCGCTCAAATCGGGCAGCCGTGCGGGAGGGGGGCCGGTCCGTGGGCCGTTGCGCCGGTCGGCGGAGTCGCGCGCTGCGGGTCTCAGCGCGCCTGCTGGTTCAGGGCAGCCGGGCCGGGTATTCGCTGAGCCATGCCGACACCGAGAACCTCACCCACCGCCGCCCCTGCCACTGCCCGGTTGCGGCACTGGCTCCAGGGGCAGGACCTGGCCGTGTTCCGGAGCGTCGCGGACCGGCACTGGCCGGGCGCCGATCCGCTGCTGCCCCGGCTGAGCCGGAGCGCCAACCACGGGCTGCTGTGGTTCGGGGCGGCTGCCGGGATCGCCGCTCTCGGCAGCAGTGCACGGTCCCGGCGGGCCGCGCTGCGCGGGGTCGCGTCCCTCGCCGTGGCCTCGGCGGCGATCAACACCGTCGCCAAGGGCGCGGTGCGCCGCGAGCGGCCGATAGTCGATCTGGTGCCGATCGTGCGACAGCTCAAGCGGCAGCCGGTCACCACGTCCTTCCCCTCCGGCCATGCCGCGTCGGCCGCCGCGTTCGCCACCGGTGTGACCCTGGAGTCCCGGGGCTGGGGTGCGGTCGTGGCCCCGGTCGCGATGGCTGTGGCGGCCTCCCGCGTCTACACGGGGGTCCACTACCCGAGCGATGTCCTGGCGGGGGCGGCACTCGGCATAGGAGCCGCGTTCGCCCTGCGCGGGGTGGTCCCGACGCGGGGCCAGCTGCCCGCCCCCGGCCGTCCGCCCGGCGAGGCCCCGGCACTGCCCGGCGGGAAGGGCCTCGTGGTCGTGGTGAACCGGGAGTCGGGCACCGCTACCGCGACCGCGTCGCTCGTCCGCGAGGCGCTGCCCGCCGCGGAGGTCGTGGAGGTCGCTCCCGACGAGCTGTCGACGGCCCTGGACGAGGCGGCGGGCCGGGGTCGGGCGCTCGGGATCTGCGGGGGCGACGGCACGGTGAACCTGGCGGCCTCGGTAGCGGCGACGCACGGCATCCCGCTCGCCGTCCTCCCCGGCGGGACGCTCAACCACTTCGCCTACGACCTCGGCATCGAGACCGTCCAGGACACCGCGGCCGCCCTCACGGCGGGCGATGCGATCCGGGTGGACCTGGGCCGCTTCCGGCCGGGGCCGAAGGGGGAAGACGGCGCGGACGGCTACTTCCTCAACGCCTTCTCCCTGGGCGTCTATCCGGACCTGGTGCGCACCAGGGAGCGCTGGTCGCCCCGGATCGGCGGCTGGCCGGCGGGCGTGCTCGCGGCGCTGCACGTACTGCGCGGGCAGCGACCACTGGAGGCCGAACTCCAGGGCCGCCGAAGGCCGTTGTGGCTGCTGTTCGTCGGCAACGGGCTGTTCCAGCGGGTGGGCCCCGCCCCGGGCCGCCGCCACAACCTGGCGGACGGGCTGCTGGACGTACGGGTGGTGCACGGCGGCCGGGGCCCCGCGCTGCGGCTGCTCGCCGCGGCGGTGGCGGGACCACTGACCCGCTCCCCCGCCCATGCGGCGGTACGTCGGCGGCGGGTGCGGATCGCCGGTCTGGCGCCGGGGACTCCGTACGCGTACGACGGTGAAGTAGCTCACTCCGGAACGGAGTTGACGATCGACAAGCTGCCGGAGGCGCTGACCGTCTACTGCCCGATGCCGATCTGAGCCCCCGGACGAGCGAGTCCATATAGCAAGACGCATATCTCACTATTCGGCATCGCCGCGTACGGTGGTGGCTGTCGCCGCACCCGTCGGCGCGAGGTTTTCGGGAGAGGACTCACCGTCATGCCGAAGGAGACCGCCGTGTACACGCACGGCCACCACGAGTCGGTCCTGCGCTCGCACCGCTGGCGGACCGCCGCCAACTCGGCGGCGTATCTGCTCGGTGAACTCCGCCCGGGCCTGGCCGTGCTGGACGTCGGCTGCGGCCCCGGGACCATCACCGCCGACCTGGCCGCCCTGGTCGCGCCGGGCCGCGTGACGGCGGTCGACACCGGTACGGCCATCCTCGACCAGGCCGCCGGAGTCGCAGCCGAACGGGGCCTGGCCAACGTCGAGTTCGCGGTGGCCGACGTCCACGCCCTGGATTTCCCCGACGACTCCTTCGACGTGGTCCACGCCCATCAGGTGCTCCAGCACGTGGGCGACCCGGTCCAGGCGCTGCGCGAGATGCGGCGCGTCTGCCGGCCCGGCGGCGTGGTCGCGGCACGCGACAGCGACTACGCGGCGATGACCTGGTTCCCTGAGGGGCCCGGCCTGACCGAATGGCTGGACGTATACGGACGGGTGGCCCGCGCCAACGGCGGCGAGCCCGACGCCGGACGCAGGCTCCTCTCCTGGGCGCGGCAGGCCGGGTTCACCGACATCACCCCGACAGCGGCCGCCTGGTGCTTCGCCACCCCGGAGAGCCGCGCCTGGTGGAGCAGGCTGTGGGCGGACCGTACGACGGACTCGGTCTACGCCGAACTGGCGGTGCGGGGCGGCCATGCGAGCGCCGAGCAGCTCACGGCCATCGCTGCGGCGTGGCGCGCCTGGGGCGAGGAGGGCGACGGCTGGTTCATGGTCCCGCACGGCGAGGTGCTGTGCCGGGCGTGAGGGCCCGGCGCGGAGCCGGGTGCGACGCCCCGGGGCGGCCGGGAGCCCGCGCTCCACGAGAGCGCGGGCTTCGCCGTTCCCCCGGCAGTCGGAGTCCGGCAGGGCAGAATCGATCACGCTCCCACCGGCCGCCAACTACCCTCGTGGTCATGGAGATCCTCGGAACCACGCTGCGTATCTGCGTCGACGACCTGGAGGCCGCGGTGGCCTTCTACGAGGGGCTGACGGGCACCCCGGCCCTGCGCTTCGAGCGCGGCGGGGTGTCGGTCGCCGCGATCGGCTGCTTCCTCCTGATGAGCGGGCCCGAATCGGAGCTGGAGGTGCTGCGCAAGGTGGGCGCGACCATCGCCGTGAAGGACGTCGACGAGGCGAGCGCGGCGCTGACCCGGGCGGGCGCGCGGATCATCGCGGGCCCGGTGCCGACCCCGGCCGGCCGCAACCTCATCGCGCTGCACCCGGACGGCTCGGTCTTCGAGTACGTGGACCGCAACGTCACGGCCTGACCCGGCCCTCACGGGAGCATGCCTGCCGTCACTTGCCCCGGCGGCGGAAGAGGTAGCCGCCGCAGACCCCGCCGATCAGGAACATGGCCAGCAGGGCGAACCAGAGGGGCATGGTCACCTCGGGGATCAGCACGCGGATGGTGACCTTCTTCGTGTTCACGCAGATGAACACGATGACGAGCACGACCAGCACGGAGACCGCGATGCGCCCGGGGGTGAACCATCCCGCGACGCGCCCCCTGCCGTTCGATACGTCCTTGGGGCTCATGGTCCGGCCCTTCCGCTCGCCCTGCGCCGTTCGGCCCGCCGCCCATCGCGCACACGGCCGCCCCCGGAGCCCCAGCATGCCTGTCCGCCGGGTCCGGGGGACGGTCCTGTACCGCCGTTCGGGTGAACGGCGGTACAGCCGTGTCAGCCCGTCGGGACCACGGGCAGCTCCAGGACACCCGTGTCCTCGGGGGCATGGACCACGGTGACGGGCTTGATGCCCCGGTTGCCGAAGTACGCGGTGTCGCTGGCGGCGATCACGAACTCCAGGCGGTGCCCCTTCCCGTACCGGTGGACGATGCCGGGCAGCTCGACCGTGAAGGGCCGGGTGACATCGGGGACCCGCACCGGGGAGACGAGCCGGTTCACGAGCTTGCGGCTGCCGTCGGGCGCGACGTCGTAGACCTTGGCGAACAGGACGAGCTTGTCCGAGGCGTCGCCGCTGTTCTGGACCCGTTCCGCCCTCGGGGAGACGACCTTCAGGGTGGCCTTCGGCGCGCCGACGACGTCGAGCGGCTCGGTGAGCGGTTCGCTGCGCCAGCCGAGGTAGGTGCCCTTGGTGTCGTACGGCTTGGGGTCGGGCAGCCCGATCAGCGGGGCGATCGAGCTCTCCGAGTGGCTGGTCGGCACCGGCCAGTTGACGTACTTGCGGCTGCCGCGCGCCACCTTGGAGCGGTTGTCGACGAGCTTGCCGTCGCCGGAGAGGTACATCGTCCGCGAGAGGTCCGGGACGTCGTCGGCGGTACCGTAACCTCTCTGCCAGGAACGGTAGTAGGAGAACGCGGGTCCGGTGTCGGTGTCCGCCTTCCCGCGGAGGTGGCGGTCGAACCAGGCCAGAACCCGCTGCCCCACGTGACTGGTCTCCAGATTGCCCTGCCCCAGGTCGAGCTCGCCGGGCACCTGGCCGCCGCTGTGCCCCCACGACTGCCAGATCATCTTGGTCTCGGTGCCCTGCGCCTTGAGCGTCCGGTACGTGGCGGTGGCCTCGTTGAGGTTGAACAGGCTGTCGGCCTGGCCCTGGACGATCAGGGTGGGGGCCTTGACCCGGTCGAGGTAGGAGACGGGCGAGACACTGCGCGCGTAGGCGAGCATCGCCTCGGCCTTGTCGGCGGGGTAGCGGCCGGAGTTGAGGAGACGGATCGTCTCGCAGGCGCGGGTGGTGAAGTGCAGGCAGTCCAGCCGGTTGATCCGGGACGGGTCCAGGCTCGGGTTCAGGAGCGGCTGGCCCTCGCCGATGAGGTAGAAGCCGTTGGCCCACTGCCACTTGAAGACGCCGGGCACATCGGAGGTGACGCCGGTGTGCGCCCCGGTGCCGTTGGGCGCGAGTGCGTAGGCGAGGTCGTTCCAGGTGATCAGCGGGACGAGCGCGTCGAGACGGGGGTCGACGGCGGCGGTGGCGAGCTGGATCGCGCCGCCATAGGAGCCGCCGATCATGCCGACGCGCGGGTCGCCGTCGGCGTCCTGGGTGACGAAGTCGGCCTTGGTGCCGTCGTCGGCCGCGCGGACGCCCCCGAGGAAGTCGAGGAGTTCGCTCGCCGCCCGCCCGTCGACGGCGGGGTCGTCCAGCGTGATCAGGCAGCCGGACTTGCCGAAGCCGAGGCCCGAGTAGACCAGGCCGACGTAGCCGCGCTCGGCGAAGGCCTTGCCGATGGCGTCGGTCGAGCCGTCGGACTTGCTGCCGCCGAAGCCGTTGGTGGCGAGGACGGCGGGAGCGGGCCGGTCCGCGTCGACCCCGGCGGGGCGGTAGAGATCGGCGTCCACCGTGCAGGAGCGGTCGCCCGCCTCGACGGTGAACGTCAGGGGGGTGACGGTGTACGCCGGGTCCGCCGCGGCGCGGGCCGGGCCGACGAGGGCCAGGGGGGCGACGAGAGCCGCCCCGGCGACGGCGACGAGCGGGGAGCGCAATCGGGAAACAGCACCTGACACGAGGACCTCCACACCGAGGTAACCTTACCGACCGGTAAGTATTGGGCCGCGCTCATGCTGTGACACACGTCATAGCAGTGTCAACGCTTCTGTCAGTGGTTCTTGACGGATGTTCACGTTCTGCGCGCGGAAACACACCAACTCCGCGCCCGCACGGACTGCGGTGCGGGCGCGGATACGACGGGTGGCCGAGGAGGCTCAGAGCAGGGCGGGGACCTCGACGGTCAGCGTGCAACGGCCGCCTTCCGACGGCGCGTTCAGCACCGCGGGCACGCCCAGGGGGATCGTGGGCGCGGCATCCCCGTGCCCGAACCCCAGCTCCTCGGCCACGGGTATGCCGAGCGGCCCGAACCGGTCGGCGAGCACGGCGCGGACTTTCTCGTACGGCCCGCACTCCTGCCAGGACCCGCAGACGATCCCGGCGACCCCCTCCAGGGCGCCGGACCGCAGCAGCCGGGTGAGGATTCCGTCGAGCCGGTAGGGCTCCTCCCCGGTGTCCTCGATCACCAGCAGCCCGCCCCGGGCCCCGGTGCGGCCGCCCGGGGTGCCGGTGCCGGCGGCGAGCAGGCTGACGCACCCGCCGAACGTGACGCCCCGCGCCCGCCCCGGGACCAGGGCGGCCGCCGTGTCCAGGCCGAGGGTGCGCACGGTCTCGGGCTCGAAGAGGGTGGCGCGCAGATGCTCCCGGGCCGCCGGGTCCTTCAGGAACGCGTCGGTGGCGACCATGGGCCCGTGCAGCGTGGCGAACCCGGCCCGCAGAGCGAACGCCTCGTGCAGCGCGGTGATGTCGCTGTAGCCGACGAAGGCCTTGGGCCCGGCGGCCCGGATCGCTGCCCAGTCGACCAGGTCGACCATGCGGTGCGCGCCGTACCCGCCCCGGGCGCACAGCACCGCGTCCACGGACGGGTCGCACCACGCGGCCTGAAGGTCCTTCGCCCGGTCCGCGTCCGCCCCGGCGAGGTAGTCCAACTCCGGGTGTACGGACAGGACATGGAGGCCGACAACCAGGTCGAGGCCCCAGTCGCGCAGGATCGCGAGCCCCTCCTCCAGCCGGTCGGCGGGGACAGGACCGCTGGGCGCCACGACGGCGACCCGGGAACCGGGGCGCAACCGGGGCGGCCGAGCGAGGGGAGCCGCCGGGCCGCGCTTCTCGCGCGTCACGTCGTCAGCTCCAGCCGGGGCACGTCGGGGTGCTCGATGCCGAACGTCTGTGCGTAGAGGGAGAGTTCGGCCTCCAGCGCGCGGACCAGCGTCTCCGCGCGCCGGAAGCCGTGGCTCTCGCCCTCGAAGGCGAGGTAGGCGTGGGCGATGCCCCGGCCCGCGACGGCGGCGAGGAACCGCTCGCACTGGGCGGGCGGGCAGATCACGTCGTCCAGGCCCTGGAGCAGCAGGAACTGGGAGGTCAGCCGGTCGGTGCGGTTGATCGGGGAGCGTTCGCGGTAGCGCTCGGGCACCTCGGCGTACGGGCCGACGAGGGACTCCAGATAGCGCGACTCGAAGTCATGGGTCTCGTCGGTGGCCCACCCTTCGAGGTCCAGGATGGGGTAGATGATCGTCCCGCAGGCGTACAGGTCCGTGCCGGTCAGGGACGCGGCGGCGGTCCAGCCGCCCGCGCTGCCGCCCCGGATCGCGAGCCGGTCCGGATCGGCGGCCCCCTCCTCGACCAGGGCCGAGGCGACGGCCGCGCAGTCCGCCACGTCGACGACGCCCCACTCGCCGCGCAGCCGCTCCCGGTAGCGGCGGCCGTAGCCGGTGGAGCCGCCGTAGTTGACCTCGGCGACGCCGATGCCGCGCGAGGTGAAGTAGGCGATCTCCAGGTCGAGAACGAGCGGCGCGTGGCCGGTGGGGCCGCCGTGCGCCCACATGACGTACGGGGGTTTCCCGCCCTCGGGTCCGGTGCGGTCGGGGCTGTGCGGCGGGTAGAGGTGGGCGTGGATCTCGCGGCCGTCGGGGCCGGTGAAGGTGCGGTCCTCGGGCACGGGGTAGTAGGCCGGATCGACCGGGTCGCGGTGGGGTGCGCCGATGGTCCGGGTGTGCCCGGTGGCGGTGTCCAGCTCGATGACCTCGTAGCCGGTGCGGGGGCCGGCGGCGACGCCGACGACCAGGCTGCCGTGGACGGTGAGCGTGTCGGCCCAGGCGGTCCACGGGCCGGGCACGTCGGCGAGTTCGCCGGTCTCCGGGTCGAGGATGCCCAGGCGGGTGGTGCCCTTGCCGTGCAGGACGGCGATCAGCCCGTTGTCCAGCGGGTGGAACCAGCGCAGCCCGATCTTCCACAGCGGCCCGCCGAACTCCTCGCCCCGGGGAGGCAGAAGGCGACTGCTGGGCACCACGCCACCCGCCACGGCGTCGGGGCGGATGCGCTGGAGCTCCCACCAGCCGGCGAGGTCGGAGACGAACAGGAGGCTGCCGTCGCGGTCCCACTCGATCTGGCAGACCGATTCCTGGACATCTCCCACCAGGGGCCGTACGCCGGCGAGTTCACCGGCCTCCGTGATCTCCGCCAGCATCACCACCGTGCCGTCCCAGGGCATCCGCGGGTGGTCCCAGGCGATCCAGGCGGCCCGCCGCCCGTCGTGGGAGATCCGGGGGCCGGTGACGAACCGGTGCCGGCCGTCGGAGAGTTCACGGATCGCCGAGCGGTCGTCGGCCGCCGAGCCGTCCAGCGGTACGGCGGCGAGGACCCGGCGCACATCGGTCGGGGCGGGTCCGGTGAACTCCTCCAGCACGCACCACACCTCCCCCTCTGACCCTTGCTCCAGGCGCAGTTGGGGGTCGACCCAGCGCCGCCCCCCGCCGAGCTCCGAGACCGGGGTGAGCGGCCACGGCTCACCGGTCCCGTCGGGGGCGTAGGCGTACAGCCGCTGGTCGGTGAAGTGGACGAACACCACGAGGAGTTCGCCGTCCTCGCGCACCGCGCCCGCCCAGGGCTGTCCGCCGTACTCGATGACCCGGCTGCGGGCGTTCCACGGGACGGGCAGCACCGGGGCGGTGCTGCCGTCGGCGCGGCGGCGCATCAGGGCGCGGCGACCGCCCTCGGCGGGGCGCGGCTCGGTCCACCACACCTCGTCGCCGACGGTGCCGAGATGGTCGGGCCTGCCGTCGTGCGAGGCGGCGAGGGCCGCGTCGATCGGCGACGGCCAGGTTCCGTACGGGGCTGCGGGCGCGGGCACGGTGTTCACGTCGGTCGGTCCCCCCAGGTGCGGGTCAGGCGGTGCGCAGGTAGTGGTCGAGCACGCGGACGCCGAAGTGGAGGGCGTCGACGGGTACGCGTTCGTCGACGCCGTGGAAGAGGCGCTGGTAGTCGAAGCCGACGGGGAGCTTCAGCGGGGTGAAGCCGTAGCCGGTGATGCCCAGGCGGGCGAACTGCTTGGCGTCGGTTCCGCCGGACATGCAGTACGGCACGGTGTGCGCGCCCGGGTCGAACCGCTCGACGGCAGCGCGCAGCTTGGCGTACGTCGGCGAGTCGATCGGGGCCTGGAGGGCCCCCTCGCGGTGGTGGAACTCCCAGGAGACGCGGGGGCCGGTGAGCCGGTCCAGGGTCGCCCGGAACTCGTCGTCGCCGCCGGGGACCGTGCGCCCGTCGATGAAGGCGGTGGCATGGCCGGGAATGACGTTGACCTTGTAACCGGCGTCCAGCATCGTCGGGTTGCTGCTGTTGCGGACGGTGTTCTCGACGAGGGACGCGGCGGGGCCGAGCTTGCCGAGGAGCTCGGCGACGTCGAAGCCGGGGTCGTCGGGGTCGGCGGTGATGCCGTGCAGGGCGGCGATCTCGGTGATCGCGGCGCGCACGGTCGGGGTGAGGCGGATGGGCCACTCGTGTTCGCCGATCCGGGCGACGGCGGCGGCGAGCGCGCTCACCGCGTTCTCCCCGTTGACCTTGGAGCCGTGCCCGGCCCGGCCCTCGGCGGTGAGCTTCAGCCAGCCGGTGCCGCGTTCGCCCGCGGCGATCGGGTACAGCGAGAGGCCGCCCCCGGCGTGGAAGGTGAACGCCCCGGACTCGCTGATGCCCTCCGTGCAGCCCTCGAAGAGCTGTGCGTGCCGGTCGGCGAGGAAGCCGGAGCCGTCGGCTGCGCTGTCCTCCTCGTCGGCGGTGTACGCGATGACGATGTCGCGCCGGGGCCGGAACCCCTCGCGGGCCCAGCCGCGTACGACGGCGAGGACCATCGCGTCCATGTTCTTCATGTCGACGGCACCCCGCCCCCACACGACTCCGTCGCTCACCTCGCCGGAGAAGGGGTGCACGCTCCAGTCGGCGGGCTCGGCGGGCACCACGTCGAGATGGCCGTGGACGAGCAGCGCGTCGGCCGTCGGGTCGGTGCCGGGGATGCGGGCGACGACGTTGGTCCGGCCGGGGGTCCGCTCCAGCAGGGTCGGCCGGAGTCCGGCGTCCGCGAGCCGCTCGGCGACGTACTCGGCGGCCGGACGCTCCCGGCAGTCGCCGCCGCCCCGGTTGGTGGTGTCGATCCGGATGAGCTCGGAGGTGAACGTCACCACCTCGTCGAGCGCCTGCCGGTCCACGGGACCGAGCCGGCCGGGGGCGTCAGCCATATTGTTCCTCCACAGCGGCCGACACGATCGTCGTCACCGCCTTGAACGTGCGAATGCCTTCGTACATCGTCGCGCCGGTGTACGCGACGCGCCTCTCGCCGGTCGCCGCCACACCGGGCACCACGGTCGCCGCGGCCGCCAGATGTTCGGCGTCGAACTCCAGCTCCACGGTGAACGTCCCTCCGGTGACGGGCTCCCGCCGCCCCGCGAGCGCGGTGGCGTCCTTCGCCGCCGCCCGGATGTCGGCGGCGGTACGGGCCGGGGTGCGGCACACCGCCGCGTAGCGGGAGACGTGGTCCTTGACGGCGACCTTGCGGGCGTCGGGGGCGTATCCCTCGGCGTCCACGCAGGTCAGGTCGTCGCCGGTGACAAGGATGACGGGGACACCGTACTCGGCGGCGACATGCGCGTTGAGCAGGCCCTCGCTCGCGCGGACCCCGTTGAGCCAGACGCCGGTGATGGAGTTGGCGAGGTAGGTGTGGGCGAGGACGCCCTCCGTGCCGGCGCCTGTGTGATAGCCGACGAAGGCCACCGCGTCCACGTCGCCGTGCTGGATGCCCTCCACCATGGAGAGCGACTTGTGTTTGCCGGTGAGCATCTGGACCCGTTCGTCCATGTGCTCCAGCAGCAGGTTCCGCATCGACCAGTGGGCCTCGTTGACCAGGACCTGGTCGGCGCCGCCGTCGTAGAAGCCGAGGGCCGCCGCGTTCACGTCGGAGGTGAACATCGACCGGCAGCGCTCCCACTGAGGAGTCCCCGGCAGCACGTCGGCCGGCCAGGTCACTCCGGTGGCGCCCTCCATGTCGGCGCTGATGAGGATCTTCATGCCGCCACACCGTACGCGCCGCGAGCGGCGTGGGCCAGGGAGATCGGGCTCGCCAGAGGTCCAGTCCGGCGAAGGTCCCTCCGGCGGTCCCTTTCCTGTCCGAGGCGTCGAACGCTTTCACCGGGGACCTGGAGCACGGTGGCCACCGGCGGGTACCCGGCGGCGATCACGGTGTATTCGCCCGACGACAGGTCGACGAACCGGAACGAGCCGTCGGGCCCGGTCGTGAGGGTGTCCACCACATGGCCCGCCGCGTCGAGCAGGGTGACCCGGGTGTCCTCGACGCGGCGTCCGCCGGTGGCCCGCACGACACCGCACAGCACGGCCCCGCCCGCCGGCTCGACGTCCTGCCGGGTCTCGCGGGCCTCCTGCACGCTGACCGGGGTGCCGTCGGCGGTGAGGACGGACCCGGCGAGGCGTCCCGCGCACCACGTAACGCTCCCCTCGTCGCGTCTGCGACACCCGTTTCTCGCATCGTGCGGCGAGGCGGGGCAAACGCGACGAGGGGCGTACAGGGCGCGTACGGAGGGCTCGTGCGCCGGTGGGAGCCGCTACGGCGCACAACCGGCCGCCCCGGAAAACCACCCGTTCCGGTGAGGCCTGACTGTTCGAGCCCTGGTGCGGAGAGGGCGACCGCCCGGGAACTACTTCTCGACCTCGGTGGCGAGGTTCTGGAGCAGCTCGTCGTAGATCCTGCCGAGGCCCTTGGGGGCGAAGGTCCGCTCGAAGAAGCCGCCGATGCCGCCCGCGCCGTCCCAGACGGTGGTGACCACGGCCTTGGACCTGCCCTCACCGGCCGGGGTGACCGTCCAGGTGGTGACCATGGAGGAGTTGCGGTCCTTCTCGACGAGCTGCCCGTCGGTCGGCTCGCTGACCTCCAGCAGGCAGTCCCGGACGCGCTTGCTGGTGGCCTGGAGCTTCCAGTGGACCAGGGTGCCCTCGCCGTCGCCGCCCTCGCGGACCTCGTACTCGCTGAAGTGCCCGGTCAGCACCTTGCCGCGGACGTCCTTGTAGTCGGCCAGCGCGTCGAACACCGCCTCCGCGTCCGCCGCGATGATCCGCTCCGTCGTGGCCTCGACCTGCGCCATGGCTGTTCCTCCAGCAGTCGGTGGTTCGGTGGGTGAGCTGAGCCAACCACCTCGGGCACAGCCGCTCAAAATCGGGGCCGACGGGCCGGTCCGCACGATCAAGGGAACAAGTGTTCTATTCTGTGGCCAGTGCTACCGAGGAGGCGTCCATGCGCTGGGACAATCTGGCCGAAAACCGCTCGACGGCCGGGAACAGCGCGCTCTTCGCCGCGGACGCGGTGACCACGCGCACGTTCGACACCCCGGAGTTCCGGGGCATCACCTTCCACGAGATCCGGGCCCGTTCGATCCTGAACCGGGTGCCCGGGGCTTCGCGGATGCCGTTCGAATGGACGGTCAACCCCTACCGGGGCTGCACTCACGCCTGCGTGTACTGCTTCGCCCGCAAGACCCACAGCTACCTGGACCTGGACACGGGCATCGGCTTCGACTCCCAGATCGTCGTCAAGGTCAACGCGGCCGAGCTGCTCCAGCGGGAGCTGGCCTCCCGGCACTGGCGGGGCGAGCACATCGCGATGGGCACCAATGTCGACTGCTACCAGCGGGCCGAGGGCCGGTACCGGTTGATGCCCGGCATCATCGCCGCCCTGCGCGACCGGGCGAACCCCTTCTCGATCCTGACGAAGGGCACGCTGATCCTGCGGGACCTGGAGCTGCTGCGGCAGGCGGCCGAGGTCACCGAGATCGGTGTCTCGGTCTCCGTGGGCTTCACCGACCGGGAGCTGTGGCGGACTGTCGAGCCGGGCACTCCCTCCCCCGAACGCCGCCTGGACGTGGTGCGGGCCCTCACCGACGCGGGGATCGGTTGCTCGGTCCTGATGGCCCCGGTCATCCCCTTCCTCGGCGACCGCCCGGAGCAGCTGCGCACCACCGTCGCCGCCATCGCCACCGCCGGGGCGACCTCGGTGACCCCGCTCGTCCTGCATCTGCGCCCCGGCGCGCGCGAGTGGTACCTGCACTGGCTCGGTCAGCACCATCCGCAGCTGGTGCCGCGCTACGAACGGATGTACGCGGACGGCTCGTACGCCCCCACGTGGTACCAGCGCCGGATCACCCGTCAGGTGCACGAGCTGGCGGACGAGTTCGGCATCGGACCGGCGCAGCGCGGCGAGGCCCGCCGTATCGCTCCCGACCCGGCCCCGGCCGCCACCCCGGAGTCCGGCCCCACCCAGCTGACTCTGCTTTAGCCCGGCCGCACCCAGCCGGCCCTCCTGTAGCCCGGGGCCTGCCGAGAAAGGCTTTCGCAGGGCCGATGGCGTGACCGTACGGGTCGACTCAGCCCGGAACGGCCCCTTCCGGCGGCCGATTCGGGGACCATGCGGCGGGGACCCGGTGATCCGGCGCCGCGTTCCCGTCACTCCCGGGAGGCCCCATGACGAAACGTGCAGGAATTCTTGTCGCCGTCGGCGCGACCGTCGCCGGTCTGCTGACCGCGGCGCCGGCCCCGGCCGCCGCCACCGGGGCGAGCACCCCGCCCGCCCCGCCGCTCAAGTGGACCGACTGCCCGACCGAGAACTACCCGAAGCTCCAGTGCGCGAAGGTCCGCGCCCCGCTGGACCACACCCGTCCGTCGGGCCGCCAGATCACGCTCGCGCTGTCCCGCGTCCGGCACACCGGGAAGGCCTACCAGGGCCCCCTGCTGGTCAACCCGGGCGGTCCGGGCGGCAGCGGTCTGGCGATGGCCGGGTTCGTGGCGTCCTCGCTGCCGAAGAAGGTCGCCGCCCAGTACGACGTGATCGGGTTCGACCCGCGCGGGGTCGGGAAGAGCACTCCGGCCCTGAACTGCCTGCCCGGGCACTTCGATCCGGTGCGCCCGGACTCGGTGCCGGACTCCTACCGCTCGGAGCGGATCAACCGCGACCGGGCCGAGGCCTTCGCCCGCGCCTGCGGCGAGAAGCACGGCGACGTGCTGCCGTACATGGACACGGTCAGCGCGGCCAAGGACCTCGAAGTGATCCGGCGGGCGCTGGGCTCCCCGCAGATCAACTACTTCGGATACTCCTACGGCACCTACCTCGGCGCGGTCTACGCCAAGCTGCACCCGGAGCGCGTGCGGCGCCTGGTCCTGGACTCCGTCGTCGACCCCGACGCGGTCTGGTACGGGGGCAACCTCGGCCAGAACTACGCGTTCGACGACCGCCACAAGGCCTTCGCCGCGTGGGTGGCGAAGCACCACGCCGCGTACCGTCTGGGCACCGACCCGGCCCGGGTCGAGGCCGCCTGGTACCGGATGCGGGCGGACCTGGCGCGCAAGCCCGCGGGCGGCAAGGTCGGCGCGAGCGAGCTGGAGGACACCTTCCTGCCGGGCGGGTACTACAACGGCTACTGGCCCTATCTCGCCGAGGCCTTCGCCGCGTACGTGAAGAAGCGGGACACCGAGGCACTGGTCCAGGTGTACGAGAACTTCGGCGCGGTCGACGCGAGCGGCGACAACAGCTACTCGGTCTACACGGCCGTCCAGTGCCGCGACGCGGGCTGGCCCCGGCACTGGAGCACCTGGCGCAACGACAGCCGCCGCATCCACGACAAGGCACCGTTCATGACGTGGAACAACACCTGGTACAACGCGCCGTGCGCCGACTGGCCGGTGGCGCCGCTGCATCCGCGTCCGGTCCACAACCGCGAGCTGCGCCCGGCGCTCATCCTCCAGGCCACCGACGACGCGGCGACCCCGTACGGCGGCGCGGTCAGCATGCACCGCAAACTCAAGGGCTCCAGCCTCGTCGTGGAGGAGGGCGGCGGCAACCACGGCATCACGCTGAGCGGCAACGACTGCCTGGACCGGCATCTGACGGCCTATCTGGCCGACGGGACCGTTCCGCGCGGCCGGGGCGAGGCGGACGCGGTCTGCCCGGCGCTGCCGGACCCGAAGCCGCTGCCCGCCGAGAAGGCGACGGCCCAGTCGGTGGACAACAGCAAGGGCAGCCGACTGCACGGCCTGCTCGGCTTCCGCCGCTGAGCACCGACCGCTGACCCGGCGGCCCGCGGGAAGCGGGCCGCGTCCGCCCGCTCACTCCCCCGGCAACCGGCTGAGCGCCTCCGCCGCGGCCCGGCCCAGCCGGGGGTGCGGGAGCGCCGCCGTGAGGACCGGGCGGGCCCGGTCGTCGCCGAGGTGTCCGAGGCCCTCGACGCAGGCCAGGGCGACGCGCCAGTGGGGCTCGCCGGGGGCCAGCAGCCCCTGGAGGGTGAGCACCAGGGCGGGGACCGACTCGGGGGCGCGCAGGGCGGTGAGCAGGCGGACCGGGTGCAGGGCGTAGGCGGTGCGCAGGGTGTTCGTGGCGAGGGCGGCGGCCGCTCTCGGGGTGCGGGGGTCGGCCAGGCGGGCCAGGGCGTGGGCGGCGGAGACACAGCGCTCGGGGTCGCGGTGGTTGAGCAGCAGCACCAGCGCCTCGAAGGCCCGCCGGTCGCCCGCACAGCCGAGCCGGAACGCGGCCATCTCCCTGGCCCACAGGGGGCGGTGCGGTTCGACGAGGACGCGGGCGAGCTCCTCGGCGTCCTCGGTGGCGGCGAGCCGCCCGTACAGCGGCGACCCGTCGGCCTCGGCTTCCAGCCGGTCCATGAGCGAACGGAACTCCTCATCCATGACGCTCAGCGTATCGGCGGACACGCTGCGTGCGGGACGGCATCGGCGGACCGGTGTGAGCCGGCGCACAAGCATCCAGGGGTGGCGCGCTCGTTACTCGCCGGTTAATCTCATCTGAGCGGGACACACTCCCCGCCGGCTCCGGTGGCCTGGTGACGCAGCCACCCGGAGTGCTTGTCGGTTCGGCAGTTTCTGTATGACGTGGCTCCGGGACAGAGTCCGTCACCCCTCACGGCCTGACGCGCGCTCGCAGCACGTCGGCCCCGTGCTCCACGACACGCAGCTTCCGTACGCCTCGCGCCGCTCCCTCATCGCCGCGCGCGCCGTGCTCCCACAGTCGTCACTCACCCTGGAGTCCCGTGATGGACACCCCTCTCTCCACCATCGCCGTCGTCGGCCTCGGCACCATGGGCACCGGCATCGCCGAGGTCCTGGCCCTGGCGGGCCGCGAGGTCATCGGCATCGACATCAGCGAGGCGGCCGCCCGGCAGGCCATCGCCTCCCTCGAAGCGTCCACCGCACGGGCCGTGGGGCGCGGGCGGATCACCGAGCAGGAGCGGTCCGCCGCGCTCGCCCGGTTCCGTACGTCCGACGATCTGCGGGCCGCCGCCGATGCCGAACTGGTCATCGAGGTGACGCCGGAGACGTACGAGATCAAGCAGCAGGTGTTCCGGGAGCTGGACGCGATCGTCTCGCCCACCGCGATCCTGGCCACCGGCACCAACGCGCTGTCGGTGACCCGGCTCGCCGCCGAGTCCCGGCATCCCGAGCGCGTCCTCGGGCTGCACTTCTTCAACCCGGCGCCCGCGATGAAGCTGGTCGAGGTGGTCTCCTCGGTGCTGACCGCGCCGCCCGCCGTCGAGGCCGTCACCAGGCTGGCCCGGGAGCTGGGCAAGGAGCCCGTCGCGGTCGGCGACCGGCCCGGGTTCGTCGCGGACGGGCTGCTGTTCGGCTACCTCAACCAGGCCGCCGCGATGTACGAGGCGAACTACGCCTCCCGTGAGGACATCGACGCGGCGATGAAGCTGGGCTGCGGGCTGCCGATGGGCCCGCTCGCCCTGCTGGACCTGATCGGCATCGACACCGCCCGCACCGTCCTGGAGGCCATGTACGCCGCCTCCCACGACCGGCTGCACGCCCCGGCCCCCGTCCTCGGCCAGCTCAGCGAGGCGGGCCTGACCGGACGCAAGGCGGGGCGCGGCTTCTACACGTACGACGCCCCGGGCGGACAGACCGCGGTGCCCGACGCCCTGACCCCTTCGGCGGAATCGGCCGCCGGAGCCGGGCGCGCAGTGGCCTCCGTCGGCGTCGCGGGCTCCGGAACGATGGCCTCCGGGATCGCGGAGGTGTTCGCCAAGGCCGGGTACGCCGTGGTCCTGGCGGCCCGCGGCCAGGAGAAGGCGGACCTCGCCAAGGGCCGGATCGCCAAGTCGCTGGAGCGATCGGTGTCCAAGGGGCGGCTGACCGCCGAGGCCCGGGACGAGACGCTGGGCCGGATCACGGCGGCCGGTTCGCTGGACGCGTTCGCCGAGGTCGACCTCGCGGTGGAGGCGGTCGCGGAGGACCTGGAGATCAAGCAGCAGCTGTTCGCCACGCTGGACAAGGTCTGCCGGCCCGGCGCGGTGCTCGCCACCACCACCTCCTCGCTGCCGGTCATCGCCATCGCCCGGGCGACCGCGCGGCCCGCGGACGTCATCGGGATGCACTTCTTCAACCCGGCGCCCGCGATGAAGCTGGTCGAGGTGGTCCGCACGGTCCTGACCGCCGACGATGTGCACGCCACGGTCCGTGCGGTGTGCACGAAGATCCGCAAGCACCCGGTCGACTGCGGGGACCGGGCCGGGTTCATCGTGAACGCGCTGCTGTTCCCGTACCTCAACAACGCGATCAAGATGGTCGAGGAGCACTACGCCTCGCTGGACGACATCGACGCGGCGATGAAGCTGGGCGGCGGGTACCCGATGGGCCCGTTCGAACTGCTCGACGTGGTCGGCCTGGATGTCTCGCTGGCCATCGAGAAGGTGCTGCACAAGGAGTTCCGCGACCCGGGCCTGGCCCCAGCGCCGCTGCTGGAGCACCTGGTCGCCGCGGGCTGCCTCGGCCGCAAGACGGGGCGCGGCTTCCGCGAATATGCCCGTCGCTGACCCGGGAGCCGGGTGGGGCGGGCTGCTGGGACCCTCCGGCGGCCCGCCCCCGAAGGCGCGCTCTCCTGCACCGATGCGTTACGTTCATGCCATGTCCCAGCCCGCCAGGCCACCCCGTGCCACCGCAGCGTCCGACGCCCCGGAGACCACCACCGCGGGAACCCGCGCCGCCGCCCAACGGCTGAAGATGCGCCGCGAGCTGGCCGCCGCCGCGATGGAGCTCTTCGCCACGAAGGGCTACGAGGCGACGACCGTCGACGAGATCGCGGGCGCCGCGGGCGTCGCCCGACGGACCTTCTTCCGGCACTTCCGCTCCAAGGAAGAGGCGATCTTCCCGGACCACGACGACACCCTCGTCAGGGCCGAGGCCGTCCTCCATGCCGCCCCCGCGCACGAGCATCCGCTCGACACCGTCTGCCGCGGCATCAAGGAAGTCATGAAGATGTACGCGGCCAAGCCCGCCGTCTCCGTGGCCCGTTACAAACTGACCCGCGAGGTGCCGACCCTCCGGGAGGCCGAGATCGCTTCGGTTGCCCGCTACGAGCGGCTGTTCACCCGCTATCTCCTGGGCCACTTCGACGAGCGCGACCACCATGTGGGCAACGACGACCCGTTGCTGGCGGAGGTCGCCGCCTCCGCCGTGGTCACCGCACACAACCACGTACTGCGCCGCTGGCTGCGGGCGGGCGGCCAGGGCGATGTGGAGGCCCAGCTCGACCGGGCCTTCGCCATCGTGCGCGACACCTTCGGCACGGGCATCGGCGCGGGCCGGACCGCAGGGGCCGATCCCGAGCGCGCCCCGGCCGCGACGATCGCCGAGCAGGGCGAGGTGCTGGTCGCGGTGGCCCGCACCGACGCCCCGCTGGACGAGGTCATGCGCACGATCCAGCAGGCGCTCCAGGACCGCTGAGGGCGCGCGGGCGGAGCCGTAAACCGTTCGCGAGGGCCACGGCCCCGTGATGGGGTTCCGGCCATGCGAACCGACGAAGTACGTGCCCTGTACGACCGCACGATGCGCGAGCACGCCCGACCCGACGGCCCCGGCGTCCGGGTCGAGCGCGATGGGCCCCTGGTGCGCCAGGTGGGCGGCCGGAGCGACTGGAACGGGGTCGTCTGGTCGTCCCCGGACCTGGACGGCGAAGGGGCCGACGCGGCGATCGCGGCCCAGATCCGGCACTGCGCGGCGCTCGGCCTCCCGGAATTCGAGTGGAAGCTGTACGCGCACGACCGGCCGGCCGATCTGGGTGACCGGCTGCGGGCGGCCGGGTTCGTGCCGGAGCCGCCGGAAACCCTGCTGGCGGCCCCGGCCGGGCCGCTCACCGGGGCGGCCCCCCTGCCCGAGGGCGTCACGCTGCGCCGTGTGAGCGACGCGGCGGGGGCGGAGCTGATGGCGCTGGCCCATGAGCGGGCGTTCGGCACGGACGGCACCCGCCTCCTGCACCAGGTCGTGAAGCGGCTGGAATCGGCCCCCGACGACTTCGTGGCGCTCGTCGTCACGGCCGGCGGGGAGCCGGTCAGCTCGGCCCGTATGGAGCTGTACCCGGGGACGGGCTTCGCGGGGCTCTGGGGCGGCGGGACGGTCGCCGCCTGGCGGGGCAGGGGCATCTACCGGGCGCTGGTCGCCCACCGGGCACGGATCGCCGCCGAGCGCGGCTACCGGTATCTCCAGGTCGACGCGAGCGACATGTCGGCCCCGATCCTGGTCCGGCTCGGCTTCAGGGAGCTCGGGGCGACGACGCCGTATGTGTACCGACCCGGCCCGTAACCGCCCGCCAGCAGGACAGAACGTCTCACAACGCCCATCGTGTTGCTCATGCGTGCCTACGAGATGACAAGTGAGAGAAATTGTTGGCACTGGGTGCCTTGTCAGGTGTCACGCAGTGCCATACGTTGAAGGTGTCCGGGCGGCCGGCGTGCTGAGAACTCACACGTACGCCGGCTGTCCCCGCAACCACCGTGCTGCGCGCCCGGACGCCTGCGTCACAGGCACCCTTCTGCTCCACCGAGCAAAGCCGAGCTCCACCCCGCCGAACCGACGGCAACACCTCCACACCACACCGCACCCCTGCCAGCAGGGCCCCTCAAGCGTTCCCTCGACGCCGCATCACCGGAGGCAACACCGTGAAGGAAATCCTGGACGCGATCCAATCCCAGGACAGCACCGCCGCGGACTTCGCGGCCCTGTCCCTCCCCGAGTCCTACCGCGCGATCACCGTGCACAAGGACGAGGCGGAGATGTTCTCGGGGCTCGAATCCCGCGACAAGGACCCCCGCAAGTCGCTCCACCTCGACGAGGTCCCGGTCCCCGAACTCGGCCCCGGCGAGGCCCTCGTCGCCGTGATGGCCAGTTCGGTGAACTACAACTCCGTCTGGACCTCGATCTTCGAGCCGGTGTCGACGTTCAGCTTCCTGGAGCGGTACGGAAGGCTCAGCGAGCTCACCAAGCGCCACGACCTGCCGTACCACGTCATCGGCTCCGACCTGGCGGGCGTCGTCCTGCGCACCGGCCCCGGCGTGAACGCCTGGAACCCGGGCGACGAGGTCGTCGCGCACTGCCTCTCCGTCGAACTGGAGTCCTCCGACGGGCACAACGACACGATGCTCGACCCCGAGCAGCGCATCTGGGGTTTCGAGACGAACTTCGGCGGGCTGGCGGAGATCGCGCTCGTCAAGTCCAACCAGCTGATGCCCAAGCCCCAGCACCTCAGCTGGGAGGAGGCAGCGGCCCCGGGCCTGGTCAACTCCACCGCCTACCGCCAGCTCGTCTCGCGCAACGGCGCGGGGATGAAGCAGGGCGACAACGTGCTGATCTGGGGCGCGAGCGGCGGACTCGGCTCCTACGCCACCCAGTTCGCGCTGGCGGGCGGCGCCAACCCGATCTGTGTCGTCTCCAGCCCGGAGAAGGCCGACATCTGCCGGGCGATGGGCGCCGAGGCGGTCATCGACCGCAACGCCGAGGGCTACAAGTTCTGGAAGGACGAGCGCACCCAGGACCCGAAGGAGTGGAAGCGCTTCGGCAAGCGCATCCGCGAGTACACCGGCGGCGAGGACATCGACATCGTCTTCGAGCACCCGGGCCGCGAGACCTTCGGCGCCTCGGTCTACGTCACCCGCAAGGGCGGCACGATCACGACCTGCGCCTCCACCTCGGGCTACATGC
Source organism: Streptomyces durocortorensis (assembly GCF_031760065.1). Classification (NCBI taxonomy): domain Bacteria; kingdom Bacillati; phylum Actinomycetota; class Actinomycetes; order Kitasatosporales; family Streptomycetaceae; genus Streptomyces; species Streptomyces sp. C11-1. Next base: position 6,464,404 of record NZ_CP134500.1, on the reverse strand, counting down.
ACGAGTACGACAACCGCTACCTGTGGATGTCCCTCAAGCGGATCATCGGCTCCCACTTCGCCAACTACCGTGAGGCCTGGGAGGCCAACCGCCTCATCGCCAAGGGCAAGATCCACCCGACGCTTTCCAAGGTGTACTCCCTGGCGGACACCGGCCAGGCCGCCCACGACGTCCACCGCAACGTCCACCAGGGCAAGGTCGGCGTCCTGGCACTGGCCCCGCGCGAGGGCCTGGGCGTGCGCAACCAGGAAATGCGCGAGCAGCACATCGACGCCATCAACCGCTTCCGCAACGTCTGAGGTTCTCCGATGAACGAACGTCAGAAGGACCGGCCCTGGCTCATGCGGACGTACGCCGGTCACTCGACCGCCGAGGCGTCCAACGAGCTGTACCGCCGCAACCTCGCCAAGGGACAGACGGGTCTCTCGGTCGCCTTCGATCTGCCCACGCAGACCGGATACGACCCGGACCACATTCTCGCCCGCGGCGAGGTGGGCCGTGTCGGTGTGCCCGTCTCACACCTCGGTGACATGCGCCGGCTGTTCCAGGACATCCCCCTGGAGCAGATGAACACCTCGATGACGATCAACGCGACCGCCATGTGGCTGCTGGCGCTCTACCAGGTGGTCGCGGAGGAGCAGGGGGCCGACCCCGCCAAGCTCCAGGGGACCACGCAGAACGACATCGTGAAGGAGTACCTCTCGCGCGGGACCCACGTCTTCCCGCCGGTGCCCTCACTACGGCTGACCACCGACATGATCACGTACACGGTCAACCGCATCCCCAAGTGGAACCCGATCAACATCTGCAGCTACCACCTCCAGGAGGCGGGGGCGACCCCGGTCCAGGAGATCGCGTACGCCATGTCGACCGCCATCGCGGTGCTCGACGCGGTCCGCGACTCGGGCCAGGTCCCGGAGGAGAAGTTCGGTGACGTGGTCGCCCGGATCTCGTTCTTCGTGAACGCGGGCGTCCGCTTCATCGAGGAGATGTGCAAGATGCGCGCCTTCGGCCGGATCTGGGACCGCGTCACGCGGGAGCGGTACGGCATCGCCAACGCCAAGCAGCGCCGTTTCCGCTACGGCGTCCAGGTCAACTCCCTCGGCCTGACCGAGGCGCAGCCGGAGAACAACGTCCAACGCATCGTCCTGGAGATGCTGGCCGTCACCCTCTCCAAGGACGCCCGCGCCCGCGCGGTGCAGCTCCCCGCCTGGAACGAGGCACTGGGGCTGCCACGCCCCTGGGACCAGCAGTGGTCGCTCCGCATCCAGCAGGTGCTGGCCCACGAGAGCGATCTGCTGGAGTACGAGGACATCTTCGCCGGATCGCACGTCATCGAGGCCAAGGTGGACGCCCTGGTCGAGGAGTCGATGGCGGAGATCGACCGCATCCAGCAGATGGGCGGCGCGATGGCGGCCGTCGAGTCCGGCTACCTCAAGTCCGAGCTGGTCTCCTCGCACGCGGCGCGGCGGGCCCGGATCGAGGGCGGCGAGGAGAAGATCGTCGGCGTCAACATCTACGAGACGACCGAGCCCAACCCGCTCACCTCCGACCTCGACGGCGCGATCATGACGGTCGACCCCGAGAACGAGGCCCGGGTCGTCGCCGCCCTGCACGAGTGGCGGGACAACCGCGACGAGGCCCGGGCGACGGAGGCGCTGGCCGCGCTGAAGAAGGCCGCCGCGGGCACCCGGAACATGATGGAAGCCACCGTCGAATGCGCTCGCGCGGGCGTCACCACCGGCGAGTGGTCCTGGGCACTGCGGGACGTCTTCGGCGAGTTCCGCGCGCCCACCGGGGTCTCCTCGGCCCCGGTGGCGATCGCCGCCGAGCCGGGCAGCACGCTCGCCCTGGTCCGCGAGAAGGTCGCCCGTACCGCCGCCGACCTGGGCGTGGGGCGGCTGCGCCTGCTGGTCGGCAAGCCCGGTCTGGACGGGCACTCCAACGGCGCGGAGCAGATCGCCGTACGGGCCAGGGACGCCGGGTTCGAGGTGGTCTACCAGGGCATCCGGCTCACCCCCGAGCAGATCACCGACGCGGCGCTCGCCGAGGACGTGCACTGCGTGGGGCTGTCGATCCTGTCCGGCTCGCACGCGGAGCTGGTGCCCGACGTGCTGAACCGGCTGCGCGAGGCCGGGGCCCCGGACATTCCGGTGATCGCGGGCGGCATCATCCCGCCGGCGGACGCCGCCGCACTCATCGAAGCCGGTGTGGCCGCCGTCTTCACCCCGAAGGACTTCGGCATCACGGAGATCATCGGCCGTATCGTCGACGAGATCCGGAAAGCGAACAAGCTCGACCCTCTGGAGGTCCCCGCATGACCACGCCCACCACCCCCGTGAACCGGCTGCGCCCCCGGCGCTCGTGTCTGGCCGTGCCGGGCTCGAACCCGCGCTTCCTGGAGAAGGCCCAGGGCCTCCCGGCCGACCAGGTCTTCCTGGACCTGGAGGACGCCTGCGCGCCGCTCGCCAAGGAGGGCGCCCGCCACACGATCGTGGACGCGCTGAACAACGGTGACTGGAGCGGCAAGACCCGGGTCGTGCGGGTCAACGACTGGACGACGCACTGGACGTACCGGGACGTCATCACGGTCGTCGAGGGCGCGGGTCCCAACCTCGACTGCATCATGCTGCCGAAGGTCCAGGACGCCCAGCAGGTCGTGGCGCTGGACCTGCTGCTGACCCAGATCGAGAAGACGATGGGCTTCGAAGTCGGGAAGATCGGCATCGAGGCGCAGATCGAGAACGCCAAGGGCCTGGTGAACATCGACGACATCGCCGCCGCCTCGCCGCGCCTGGAGACGCTGATCTTCGGCCCGGCGGACTTCATGGCGTCGATCAACATGAAGACCCTGGTCGTCGGCCAGCAGCCGCCCGGCTACCCGGCGGACGCCTACCACTACATCCTGATGCGCATCCTGATGGCGGCCCGTACGCACGATCTCCAGGCGATCGACGGCCCGTTCCTCCAGATCCGTGACGTGGACGCCTACCGCGAGGTCGCGGGCCGCGCGGCCGCTCTCGGCTTCGACGGCAAGTGGGTGCTGCACCCGGGCCAGGTCGACGCGGCCAACGAGGTGTTCTCGCCCTCGCAGGAGGACTACGACCACGCCGAGCTGATCCTCGACGCCTATGACTGGTGCACCTCCGAAGCGGGCGGCAAGAAGGGCTCGGCGATGCTCGGCGACGAGATGATCGACGAGGCCAGCCGCAAGATGGCCCTGGTCATCGCGGGCAAGGGCCGGGCCGCCGGAATGCAGCGCACCTCCAAGTTCGAAGCCCCGGAGGCCTGATCATGCAGTTCGGACGCACTTACGAGGAGTTCGAGGTCGGCGCGGTCTACAAGCACTGGCCCGGAAAGACGGTCACGGAGTACGACGACCACCTCTTCTGCCTGCTGACCATGAACCACCACCCGCTGCACATGGACAGCAACTACGCGGAGAAGACGACCGACTTCGGGAAGAACGTCGTCGTCGGCAACTACATCTACTCGCTGCTGCTCGGCATGTCGGTGCCGGACGTCTCCGGGAAGGCCATCGCCAATCTGGAGGTCGAATCGCTGAAGCACATCGCGCCGACCTTCCACGGCGACACGATCTACGGCGAGACGACCGTGCTGGACAAGACGCCGTCGAAGTCCAAGAGCGATCGCGGGATCGTGTACGTCGAGACCAAGGGCTACAAGCAGGACGGCACCGTGGTCTGCGTGTTCCGCCGCAAGGTGATGGTCCCCACCGAGACGTACATCAAGGAGCGGGGCGGCGAACAGCCGGGCCGCCCGACGCCCGCCAAGTAACCGGCCACGGACAGCAGTCGGCCAACCAACCGCGTGAAGCCTTGAAGCCATCCGCGTGAAGCCACAGGAGAAGCAGCCATGACGCGACTCGCCCAGACCGCCGGTCTGAACGACATCCAGCGGGAGATCCTCGCCACGGTCCGGGACTTCGTCGACAAGGAGATCATTCCGGTCGCGACCCAGCTGGAGCACCGCGACGAGTACCCCACGGAAATCGTGGAGGGGCTCAAGGAGCTCGGCCTGTTCGGGCTGATGATCCCCGAGGAGTACGGGGGTCTGGGTGAGTCGCTGCTCACCTACGCGCTGTGCGTGGAGGAGATCGCGCGCGGCTGGATGAGCGTGTCGGGCATCATCAACACGCATTTCATCGTGGCCTACATGCTCAAGCAGCACGGCACCCAGGAACAGAAGGACACGTTCCTGCCCCGGATGGCGCTCGGCGAGGTGCGGGGCGCGTTCTCGATGTCCGAGCCGGCGCTCGGCTCGGACGTCTCGGCGATCTCGTCCAAGGGTGTCAGGGACGGCGAGGAGTACGTTCTCAACGGCCAGAAGATGTGGCTGACGAACGGCGGAACGTCGACGCTGGTGGCTGTTCTCTGCCGAAGTGACGAAGGCCACCCCGAGGGCACCGCGCCGCACAAGTCGATGACGACCTTCCTGGTGGAGAAGGAGCCCGGATTCGGAGAGGTCCGGCCCGGCCTGACCATCCCCGGGAAGATCGACAAGATGGGTTACAAGGGCGTCGACACGACCGAGCTCATCATGGACGACCTGCGCATTCCGGCCAATCGTGTGCTCGGAGGCACGACCGGCCGAGGGTTTTACCAAATGATGGACGGCGTCGAGGTCGGCCGGGTGAATGTCGCCGCACGTGGTTGCGGTGTCGCTCAACGTGCGTTCGAACTGGGCGTTTCGTACGCCCAGCAGCGCCACACCTTCGGCAAACCGATCGCCCAGCACCAGGCGATCCAGTTCAAACTGGCCGAAATGGCCACCAAGGTCGAAGCCGCCCATGCGATGATGGTGAATGCGGCACGCAAAAAGGACTCCGGGGAACGAAACGACCTGGAGGCAGGGATGGCGAAGTACCTCGCCTCCGAGTACTGCAAGGAAGTCGTCGAAGACGCCTTCCGTATCCACGGCGGTTACGGCTTCTCCAAGGAGTACGAGATCGAGCGCCTCTACCGCGAGGCGCCGATGCTGCTGATCGGTGAAGGTACCGCCGAGATCCAGAAAATGATCATTGGCCGGCGCCTCCTGGAGGAGTACCGATTCCAGGGCTGATTGTCCCTTTCGAGGTGATTTGGTGGCGAAGAACATCACACCGAGTCATCCTCGGCGGGTGCTTTTCAGCAGTCCGACTCGGCTGCTGGCTTGCCCAGTTGCGCCCGGCAACCGATAGCATCGCCGGAAAGCCGCCGTCCCCCGTTGCCAGCGCGGCATCATCCGCTACGAAGGTCATCCATGCCCGACAGCCCTACCTCTGCACCCCGCGGCGGGGTCCGCATCGCCCGCGGAGCATCGCCCTGGCTCCTGCCGACCGTCGCCACCGCAGCCCTCAGCCTGGCCCGCGCCCGCAAGTCGGGGCGCTGGGCGGCCGTGGCCGTGCCCACCACCGCGCTCGCGGCGGGCATGCTGTGGTTCTTCCGTGACCCCGAGCGCGAGATCACTGACGGCCGGGTGATCTCCCCGGCCGACGGTGTGGTGCAGAGCATCATGCCGTGGAAGGACGGGCGCACCCGCGTCGCGATCTTCATGAGCCCCCTCAACGTCCACGTCAACCGCGCGCCGCTGGCGGGCACCGTGACGTCGGTCGAGCACATCCCGGGCGGGTTCGTTCCGGCGTTCAACAAGGAGAGCGAGAACAACGAGCGCGTTGTCTGGCACTTCGACACCGAGCTCGGCGACATCGAGATGGTGCAGATCGCGGGAGCGGTCGCCCGTCGGATCGTGCCGTACCTCCCCGAGGGCACGAAGGTCGAGCAGGGCGAGCGCATCGGCCTGATCCGCTTCGGCTCGCGCGTGGACATCTACCTCCCGGAGGGTATCGATGTCGCGGTCGAGGTCGGCCAGGCCACCACCGCGGGGGTGACTCGAATTGACCGTGATTGATCCGGATACCAAGGCCGGCTGGGTTCCTGAGGCCGACGAGGCGAGAGACACCGACAGCGCGGAGGACATGCCGCTGTCGATGCGGCTGTCGATAGCGGACACGCTCACGCTCGGTAATGCGACGTGCGGGTTCATGGCGGTGTACTTCACCACCACGGGCATTCTGATCCCCCACCTCACGGGCAGCGACGAGACGGGCATGGCCAGGCACTCCGCCGCCACGGCGGTGATCCTCATGCTGATGGCCGCGATCTTCGACCTGTTCGACGGACTGGTGGCGCGCAAGCTGCGCTCCTCGCCGATGGGCGCCGAGCTGGACAACCTCTCGGACCTCATCAGCTTCGGACTCGCGCCGGCCTACTTCGTGCTCGTGTACGGGATGGTCGCGGACGACGCCCATCAGCGGGTGTCGGCGCTGGCTGCGATCGTGGTGCTCCTGGCGGTGGTGCTCAGGCTGGCCAGATTCTCCTGCGTGACCTTGAAGGACGGCATGTTCCAGGGCATGCCTAGCCCCTTCGGAGCGCTCACGGTCATCTCGATCGTGCTCCTGGAGCTGCCCTTCGTTCCGACGCTGCTGGCCATCATCGGTGTGGCATGGCTGATGGTGAGCCGGGTGGAGTACCCCAAGCCGCGGGGCGTCCTCGCGGTGGCGATGCTCAGCTGGATCGTGGCCGCGATGGGCCTGCTCGCCGCCTGGGCGTTCGACGCGCCCGGCGGTCAGCTGCTGCTCCAGACGGGCTGCGCGCTCCAGGTGGTGCTCGGCGCGGTGATCCCGCTGTTCGCCACGGCGCGACGGGTGAACACGTTCCGTGACAACCGGCGCGAGGCGCGGGCGGCACAACTGCCGTAGCGGCGGATACGTACGACAGGCCCTCGGGGCCCGGATGCTCCCCGGCATCCGGGCCCCTCGTGCGTATACCACCGCGGGCCGGGGCTTCGCCAGAGGCGGAGTCCTCGCCATGGCTGGGATGTTCCGGCAGGGGACTGAGTACGAGGTTCCCGTCATCTCGGCCCACCGGGCTTCTAGAATCACCTCGCAGCCGACGCCTGGCCCCTTCCGGCCAGGCGCGGAGCGGGGACCGGGGGGCCGATGATGAAGCTGGCACTGGGTGGGACGCGGGTGGTCGCGGTCGCGGCGGCGGGGGTGCTGCTGGCGGGGTGCGGCGGCTCCGCGAAGGACGGCGGGCAAGGGCCGGAGCCGAGCCGGTCGGCCGGGCAGCAGACGGGGGCGTCCGGAAAGCCGGACCCGAAGGACCCGAAAGCCCCGGAGGACCCCGAGGAGTCGAGGCAGCCGGGGGCACTGCCCAGTGCGTACGACTTCACCCCGAACCCCGCTCGCGTACCGAACAACGCGGCGCAGGCCCGCGAGCTGACGCGCAACGCCGCGCTCGGCGAGATGGACTGGGCGGCCGGGATGGTGCGGCACTCCCCGTACGAGAGCGGCGGCACCTGGCCGGTGCTGGCGGACTCCTGTGTCTGGAGCCGCACCCCGCTGCCCTCCGGTGTGCTGGACAGCTTCACCCGGCGGCTCGACGTGCCGGCCCAGGGCGGCAAGGGACGGGTCCAGGGGGCGGTGACCGTGACCGTGCACCGGACGGAGGCGGGTGCTGACCAGGAGATCAAGGACACCGTCCAGGAGAGCTTCCGCTGCCCGCGGCAGGAGCTGGGCGGCGGGCAGCGCCTGAGCGGTCTGATGTCCCTCCAGTTCGACCAGAAGGACGTCCGCAACGCGGATGCTTCGCTGTTCGAGGCGGGCAAGTACACCGGGCCGGGCTCGGGCGGGACGCAGGACTACGTATGGACCAAGTCCCGGATCGGCCCGGTCACGACGGCCGTCTCGGTCAAGGGCGCGAAGGGCTACACCAACACCGAACTGCTGCGGATCGCCGCCGAGGGCGGCGCCAAGGTCCTCTACCGCGTCGAGCTGGAACTGAAGTGACCGCACCGCACGTCGCCCACCGGACCCCGCTTCCCGGTCCGGACTGATCCCCACGAAAGGCCCTGACCGCTGATGGAACCGCTCCGTTCCACGGACCCGGCGCGGATCGCCGGCTACCGCGTCCTCGGCCGGCTCGGCGCCGGGGGCATGGGCGTGGTACTGCTGGGCCGGTCGCCCGGCGGCGCGCTGGTGGCGATCAAGCTGATCCGGGCGGAGTACGCCGACGACACCGGTTTCCGCACCCGTTTCCGGCGCGAGGTGGCGATCGCCAGGCAGGTCCGCAACCGGTGGGCGGTGCCGGTGGTCGACGCCGACACCGAGGCGGCCGCGCCCTGGCTGGCCACCGAGTTCGTGCCGGGGCCCGCCCTGAGCGAGGCGGTCGGGAGCGGCGGGCCGTTGCCGGAGCGCAGCGCGCGGGCGCTCGGCTCGATGCTGGCGGAGGCGCTGGAGGCCGTCCACGGGGCGGGGCTCGTGCACCGGGACGTGAAGCCCGGGAACGTGCTGCTGGGTCTGGACGGCCCCCGGCTGATCGACTTCGGGATCGCGCGGGCCCTGGACGACACGGTCCTCACGGCGACGGACGCGATCGTCGGCTCCCCGGGCTTCCTCTCGCCCGAGCAGGCGCAGGGGCGGCGGATCGGCCCGGCGAGCGACGTCTTCTCACTGGGCTGTGTCCTGGTGTACGCGGCCACCGGCGGCCGGCCGTTCGGCAGCGGCCCGGTGGAGGCGATGCTCTTCCGTAGCGTGCACGACACGGCGGAGCTGGGCGCGCTGCCGCCGGGGCTGCTCCCGGTCGTCGAGGCGTGCCTGGCCAAGGGGCCCGAGGGGCGTCCGACGGCGGGTGACGTCCGGCGGGCCTTCGCAGAGGACGTATCGGGCGGCAGCTGGCTGCCCGGCCCGGTGACGCATCTGATCGCCGAGCGGTCCGCCCGGATGCTGGCGCTGCCCGACATCGAGGCGACCAGCCTGGACGCGGGATCGTCCGGCGGCCCGGCGGACACCGACCCGGGCACCGGAGCCGGCTCCGGGAACACGTCCGCCGTCCCGGCCTCCCCCGGCCGGCGGCGCTTCCTCGCATACGTCACCGGCGGCGCGGCCATCGCGGCGGCGGGCGGCACCACCGCGTGGCTGGTCTCCTCCCGTGACGACAAGGCCCCCCGCGGCGGGGGCGAGGGGCGCGGGACCACCGCCCGCCCGGAGCTGCGCATCGGGCTTCAGGCCGACCTCAGCGGCCCGTCGGCGGCCGTCGGCAAGGGCCAGGAACGGGCGGCGCTGCTCGCCGTGGAGGAGCACAACGCGCGGAAGGACGCGCCGTTCACGCTGCGGCTGACCACGGTCGACGACCGGGGCGACGAGGAGCGGGCGACGGCGGCGGTGCGCCGGTTCGCCGAGGACCCGCTGCTGGTGGCGGCCCTCGGGGCGACCGGCACGGACGCGGCCCGGGAGGCGCTGGTCGCGTACGACGAGGCGGCGCTGCCGCTGCTCAGCGTGGTCGACGGGGACATCCGGCATCTGAACCGGACCTTCCTGTGCGCCCGGCCGCGCAACGACATGCAGATGCTGCCGGTGGCCCAGTTCCTGGGGGCGTACGAGATCGACAAGGTCGCGCTGGTGGACGACGGGACCGAGTACGGCCGGCAGACCACCCGCTACCTCGACGCCGGGCTGCGCGGCAACGGCCGCACGGTGCTCGCGGAGACCGTACGGGAGGGCACCCGCGATCTGGACGCCGAGGCGGAGCGGATCGCCGCGAAGCAGCCGGGGGCGGTGGTGTACGGCGGCGGGTGGCGGGACGCGGCCCGGTTCGCGAAGGCTCTGGTCGGGGCCGGGTTCCTGGGTCCGAGGATCGGCACCCAGGCCGTGCACGATCCCCGCTTCCTGGCGGAGGCGGGCGAGGCCGCGCTGAGCTGGCTGGTGGTCTCGACGGCCGCCGACCCCTCCTCCGTGCCCTCGGTGCACGCGTTCGCCGCCGCCTACCGCGAGCGCTTCGGCGCGGCGCCGCCGCTGCTGGCCGCGGAGGCGTACGACGCGGTGGGGCTGATCGCCGCCTGTGCGGAGGGGCTGGGCCGGGAGAAGCTGAGCCGGCAGGACCTGCTGCCCGCGCTGCGGGTGACCTCGTACAAGGGCGTCTCCAAGAGCTACGCCTTCGAGTCCGCCAACGGGATGTACACCGGGACCGGGGTCTTCATCTACCGCGTGGAGCGGGGGCGTTTCCGGTACATCGGGATGGACGGCACCGAGGTCTGAGGGCGGCAGCGGCGGGCCGGGCCGGTGAGGGCCGGGCCCGCCGCCGAGTCCTGCCGCGGGGTCAGGGCTTCATCGTGAAGGACTCGGCCGCCGGGGCCGCCGCCGCGGGCCGGACCACCTTCAGCCCGCCGGGCACCGAGGCGTCCGGCTTCATGATGACGCTCTGCCGGGTGGACGGCGCCTTAGGGTCCGAGAAGTCGTGCGAGACGCCGAACTCGCTCCCGTACCCCTTGATCGTGAGGAGTGCCCTGCCGATTCCCTCCCGGGTGAGGTCCTTGTCCTCGCACGCCTTCATCAGGGCTTCGCCGTAGATGGAGGCCGCTGTGTAGCCCGCGACGACGCCGTTGTCGAGCACGTCCTTCGGGTACCGGGCCGCGTACTCCTTCGCGAGCTTGGCCGGGCCGTCGCCCGGGTCGCCGATGGGCAGCGTGGAGGCGGCGACGTAGTAGTCCTTGAGCAGGGCGGGGCCCGCCTGGGTCTTCAACAGCTGGGGCGCGAAAGCGGAGTTGTTGCCCACGACGGGGACGTTGAAGCCGGTGGCCGCCGCGACGCCGACGAGCGAGGCCGCCTGGCGCGGGCCCGCGCTGACGATCACGGCCTTGACCCCGGCCTGCTTGAGGGCGGCGACCTGCGCCGTCATGTCGTTGTCGGTCGGCTTGATCTTCTGCTCGACGACGGTGAGACCGGCCTCCTTCGCCGCGTGCTCCGAGCCGACGAGCGCGTTCTCGCCGTAGTCGCCCTCGAAGTACACATGACCGATCCTGTCGCCCTTGGCGATGCGCTTCTCGGAGAGCAGATGGTCGATCAGGTTGATCGTCTCGATGTCGTAGGTGGCGCCGATGACCCGGATGTACGGGGAGCCCAGCAGGTTCGCCGACCAGGCCTGGGGCAGGACCAGGCCCTTGTCCTGGCCGTCGATGCGCTGCTCGACGGCGGCAACGAACGGGGAGCCGATGAACTGGGCGAAGCCCACTACCTTCGGCTCCAGCTCGGTGTACGCGGCGATCGCCTTCTGCGGGTCGTAGCCGTGGTCGCGGACCGTCAGCTCGACCTTGCGGTCGCAGATACCGCCCTTGGCGTTCGTCTGCTTCACCCACAGCTGCTGCGCCTGGGTGACGCTTTTGCCGAGCGAGGCGTACACGCCCGTCATGTCGGTCAGCACGCCGAGGGATATCGCCGAGGAGGAGACGCCGGGGCCGGTCTTGACCCCGGCCTTGTCCTGCTCGTCGCCCTTTCCTTCGGTCGCCTTGCCGCTGCACCCGACGAGGGTGACGGTGAGAGCCGCGACGACGGCTGTGAGCGCTCTGCGTTTCATTTCTTCTCCCCTGGATTCTTCGGAGCCGCTGGATTCTTCGGAGCCGCTGGTTTCCTCGCGCGGGCGAGGCCGAGGCGGGCGAGGCCGCCGGGCAGGAACAGGACCACCGCGACCACCGCGGCGCCGTACAGGTAGCGGGATGCCTCACCGGGTGCCAGCCCGCCCGTGCCGGGGGCGGAGACCAGCGGGAGGGAGTCGCTGTAGTGCGTGAGGACCTGCGGGAGCAGGGTGACGAAGGCGGCGCCGATCACCGCTCCCCCGACGCTGCCGAGCCCGCCGATGACGATCATGGCGAGGTATTCGAGGGACAGGATCATGCCGAAGTACTCGGGAACGGTCCGCTGGAAGACCAGGGCGAGCAGGACGCCCGCGAGGCCTGCGTACATCGAGGACAGGACGAAGACCCCGGCCCGGTAGCGCGCCACGGGCACGCCCATCACCCCGGCCGCGATCCGGTGGTCGCGGATGGCGTTCATCGCCCGGCCCGGCCGGCCGCGCAGCACGCCGCGGGCGAACAGCGCACTGAGCAGCAGCGCGACCAGGCCCACGTACCAGAGCTTCTCGGAAGCCCCGAACGGTACGGCGGCGACGACGAGTTCGCTGTCGTCGAAGGTGAGCCCGAAGAGGGAGAGCGGCGGTACGGCCCGCCCGTTGTAACCACCGGTCAGGGAGCCCGCGTTGAACAGGACGTGCTGGCCGATGAAGATCAGCGCGAGGGTGGCGATACCGAGGTACGCGCCGCGCAGCCGACCGGCGATCGGGCTGAACAGCCCGCCGACGGCGCCCGCGAGCAGTACGGCGAGGATCGCGGCCAGCCAGGTGGGCAGTCCGAGGCCGGTCAGGGTGTGCCCGTTCTCGGTGCTGCTCTCCCCCGCCAGGACGCAGTAGCCGTACGCGCCGACCGCGAGGAAGAACGCGTGGCCCATGGAGAGCTGTCCGGTGGCCCCGGTGAGCATGTTGAGCCCGATGGCGCCGATCGCCGCCGCCATCGCGAACAGTCCGGCCTGGAGCCAGAAGCGGTCCAGGTAGAACGGGAGGACGAGGAGCAGGACGGAGCCGAGGAGGACGGCGTACGTACGGGGTCGGCGCAGCCGGTCGGTGAGGGTCTGCGCGGGACCGGGTGCGGGGGCGGGTGCGGTGGTCGCCTCGGGGGCGGCTTCGGCGGTGGTGCCGGAGGCGGCGGTGTCAGACACGGGCGAGCTCCTTCGTGCCGAGGAGTCCCGCGGGCCGGATGAGCAGGACGGCGACCATCACCAGGTAGGGGGCGAGATCGCCGATGCCCCGGCCGAGGAAGGAGAGGTCGCTCTGGTAGCCGGTGGCGAGCGACTCCGTGACGCCGACGATGAGTCCGCCGGCGAGCGCCCCGGTCGTGGAGTCGAGTCCGCCGAGGATCGCGGCGGGGAACGCCTTGAGCGCGGCGAGCGAGGTGGAGCGTTCGAGGCCGGGGGTCGGGAACACGGTGAGGAAGAGGGCGGCGACGGCCGCGAGGGCTCCGGCGACCGCCCAGGCGGCGAGCGAGACCCGGCCGAGCTTGATGCCCATGAGCGCCGCGGTCTGCGGGTTCTCGGCGGCGGCGCGCATCGACACGCCCCACGAGGTGTAGCGGAAGGCGAGCAGGAAGACCGTGATCAGCAGCCCGGCGGCGAGGAACGCGGCGATCCGGGTCTGGGCGAGGGTGATGCCGCCGACGGTGACGACCTCGTTGCCCCAGGGATCACCGAGGGCGAGGACGTCCGTGCCCATGCGGCGGGTGAGTTCGGTGATGAGGAGGATGTCGACGCCGATGGTGACGATGGCCAGGACGCTGTGGTCGCTGCCCCGGTAGCGGCGCATCACGAAGAACTCGATGGCCGCCCCGACGGTCGCGGCCCCGGCGATCCCGACGAGCAGCGCAAGCCAGAACCCGATGTCGTCGTGGAGCACGGCGGTGACGTACCCGCCCGCCAACAGGAGGGACGCGTGGGCGAAGTTGACGACCTCGGTGGCCTTGAAGATGACGACGAAACCGAGCGCGATCAGGGCGTAGACCGAGCCGATCGACAGGCCGCCGAGGAGGAGTTCGACGAACGTGGTCATTGAGGTGCTCCCAAGTAGGCCTGGACGACAGCCGGATCGTTCTGGACCTCGGCGGGGGTGCCGCCCGCGATCCTGCGTCCGAAGTCGAGTACGGTCACCGCGTCCGCGAGCCGCATCACCACCCCCATGTCGTGCTCGACCAGCACGATGGAGATGCCGAGGCTGTCGCGTACGTTCGCCACGACGGCGGCGGTACGGTGGCGCTCGGCGGCGGTCATCCCGGCGATCGGCTCGTCGAGCAGCAGGACCCGCGGCTCCATGCACAGCGCGCGGCCGAGCTCGACGAGCTTCTGCTGCCCGTACGGCAACGAGCCCGCGGGCCGCTCCAACGCCCCTTCCAGGCCGATGAATTCGGCGATCTCGCGGACCCTCTCGCGGTGGCGCCGCTCCTCGCGGGCGGCGGAGGGCAGCCGCAGTCCGGTGGCGATGAAGCCGGAGCGGGTCAGCCGGTGGCGGCCGAGCAGCAGGCTGTCGGCGACGGTCGCGTGCGGCGGCAGCGCCAGGTTCTGGAAGGTGCGGGCGACACCGAGGCCCGCGATGGCGTGCGGCGCGAGTCCGGTGAGCTCGGTCCCCCCGAGCCGGACGTGTCCGGAGGTGGCACGGTAGACGCCGGAGAGCACGTTGAAGCAGGTGGACTTGCCCGCGCCGTTGGGTCCGATGACGGCGTGCACACTGCCGGGTTCGACGGTGAAGGAGACGCTGTCCAGGGCGGTCAGCCCGGCGAAGCGCACGGTGACGTCCTGCACGGCGAGGGCGGCCGTGGTGCTGTCCGCGGGAGCCGTCGCGGTGGTGGTCACGCGGACCACCTGCTCAGGGTGCGGCGGGTCCGGGCGGCCGGGTCGGTGTCCGCCGCGGCGTTCTCGTCGACGACGCCGAGGTAGCGGCGGCGCACCTCGTCGGATGCGGCGAGTTCGTCGGCGGGCCCGGACAGGGCGACCTCGCCGACATCGAGGACGTACGCCGTGGAGGCGAGCCGCAACGCGATGGCCGCGTTCTGCTCGACGAGCATGACGGAGGTGCCGCTCGCGTTGATCTCCTGCACGGTCTCCGCGATCCTGGCCGCCATCAGCGGGGCGAGGCCGAGCGAGGGCTCGTCCAGCAGGAGCAGCCGGGGTCCGGCCATCAGGGCGCGGCCCATCGCCAGCATCTGCTGCTCGCCGCCGGACAGCAGCCCGGCCCGCTGGTTCGCGCGGTCGGCCAGTACCGGGAACAGCTCGTGCACCCGGGTCAGTGCGGCGTTCGTCCGCTTGCGCCCGCCGCGGGCCCCGAGGGCGCCCGCCCGCAGGTTGTCGGCCACCGTCATCCGGGCGAAGACCTGCCGGCCCTCCGGTACCTGGACCACTCCGGCGGCCACCACCTGGGCGGGCCGCAGCCCCTCCAGGGGGCGGCCGTCGAACCGGATCGTGCCGGTGCCCGTCCCGCGGTGGAAGCCGAGGGTCCGCGACACGGCCCGCAGCAGCGTGGTCTTGCCCGCGCCGTTGCCGCCGAGTACGGCGGTGATCGCGCCGTCCGGCACATCGACGGAGATGTCGCGCAGCGCCCGGACCGGGCCGTAGCCGACGGACAGCGCGCGGATCTCTAGCGTTGCCATGCGTCCTCCTCCTTCCGCCTTGTCGTGTCGTGCTCTTCCGTGGTGCTCGTGCGTGGGGGGGGTGGTGCCACAGACCAGCACCGGGCCGGACGCGCGTCCACAGCGCGGGGTGGAGTCGATGCGGGTGACCAGCGAAGGCGGGGCCGCGTTGTGCACGCGCACAGGACCCGTGACGCGCGGGCGCCCCGCCGTGCGGCCGCTGGCATCCTCGTCGGTCATCAGGAGCGCCCGGACCCGGGGACGGAGCAGCGGATGCGGCGTGAAACGCGGTACGAGGTGCTGCTCGGCCCGCTGCTGGCCGGCCGGAACCCCCCGGACCTGGTGGAGCGCGCGGCGCGGGCGCTCGGGCTGCCCGAACGGGGGCGGTACGCGGTGGTGGTCCTGGACTCGCCCGAGCCGGGGCCCTCGGCGGCAACCCCGGGCCCTGATCCGGACGGGACGCGCTGGTGCTGGTGCGGTGGGGGTGACGCGTCGGGCCGGGAGGTCGCCGTGGTGCTGCTGGGACCGGCTGGCCCGGCCCGGGCCGCGGCGTGGCTGAGGGAGCGGGGCGCGGGGCCGGGGGGTGTGAGCCCGGTGGTGGGTTCGCTGGCGGAGTTGGCCGCGGCGCACCGGCTGGCGGGTACGGCGCTGCTGACGTGCGAGCCGGGGAGCCGGGAGATCGTACGGCTGGACGAGCGGCTGCCGGCGGCCCTGCTGGTGAGCCGCCCGGAGCTGTCCACCCGGCTCCTGGCGGAGGTGTTCGGCCCGTTGCTGACCCTCGCGCCTGCGGAGCGGTCGCTGCTGGTGGGGACGCTGGAGGCGTGGCTGGAGTGCGGGGGCTCGGCGGGGCGGGCGGCGGCCCGGCTGCGGTGTCACCGCAACACGGTGTGCAACCGGCTGCGGCGGCTGGAGGGCCTGACGGGCCGGTCGCTGTCACGGCCGCGCGAACTGGTCGACCTGGTGCTGGCGCTGGACGCGCTGCGGCTGACGTCGGCGCCGCCGTGAGGCCGGTAGGGGGCCCGGTCGCTGCCCGGCCCCCTCCCCGTACCCCGTGGTCCCCCGTGGTCCCCCGTGCGTACGTGCGTGCGTCAGCTCAGCAGGAAGTCCCTGGCGATCGACTCCGCCGCCCGTTCCAGCAGCGGTCCGGCCTGGGCCATCGACACCGCCGGGTCCGGTTCCAGGTCGGCCAGGGCGTAGGCGCGCGCGATGCCCGCCCCGGTCAGTGCCTCCGGGGACAGGGCGAGGCGGCCGCAGACCGCGACGACCTCGACACCGGCCGCGCGGGCGGCGGCGGCGACCCCGGCGGGGGCCTTGCCGTGCAGGGTCTGCTCGTCGAGCGAACCCTCGCCGGTGACCACGAGCGTGGCCCGCGCGAGTGCGGGGGCGAAGCCGAGGACGTCGAGCATCACATCGATGCCGGGGCGGAAGCGGGCGCCGAGGGCGACGAGCGCCCCGTAGCCGATGCCTCCGGCCGCGCCCGCGCCGGGCAGGGCCGCCGTGTCGGGGCCCAGGATCGAGGCGTAGTGGGCCAGGGCCGCGTCGAGGACCGCGATGTCCTCCTCGCTCGCCCCCTTCTGCCGCCCGTACACCTCGGGGGCGCCCTTGGGCCCGGTCAGCGGGTTGTCCACGTCGCTGGCCAGGACCAGGTCGACGTCCTTCAGGCGCGGGTCGAGCCCGGACAGGTCGGCCTCGGCCAGCTCGGCCAGTTCCCCGCCGCCGGGGCCGACAGGCTTGCCGTCCGCGTCCAGGAAGCGGGCCCCCAGGGCGGCGAGCATGCCCGCGCCGCCGTCCGTGGTGGCGCTGCCGCCGACCCCGAACACGATCGTCGTCGCCCCCGCGTCGAGGGCGGCCGCCAGCAGTTCGCCGGAGCCGTACGTGGTGGCCGTGAGCGGGGCGAACACCCCGTCGGGCAGATGCTGGAGGCCCGAGGCCTCGGCCATCTCCACCACGGCGGTGGACCCGCGCAGCGCGTACGCCGCCGTCACCGGGTCCCCGAGGGGTCCGGTCACCCGCGCCTCCCGGCGCTCGAATCCGGCGGCCACCGCCGCCGCGACCGTACCGTCGCCCCCGTCCGCGACCGACAGGGTCTCCACCCGCACATCGGGGACGACGCGCCGCAGCCCGGCCGTCACCCGCTCAGCGACCTGTACGGCCGTGAGCGAGCCCTTGAACTTGTCCGCCGCGACGAGCACGCGGGCGGTCTCCACATCTGCTCCGTCCGTCACCTTGCATCCCTTGCTTTCGAACAGGCAGTCGCGCCGCCCCGACCCTATCCGCACGGCCCCTGATCTGCCATGGGCGTCCACAACCGCCCCGTTCCGCCCCGGTGCCCCCGCGTCCCCTACTACGCTGGCGGCCGTGACCACTGCCGATGCCGACTACGCCGCGTACATCGCCGGACTCCCCCGGGTCCTCGCCGGTGCCGCATGCCTCTTCCGCGACGAGGAGGGCCGGGTCCTGCTCGTCGAGCCGAACTACCGCAAGGGCTGGGCGCTGCCCGGCGGAACGGTCGAGTCGGAGACGGGCGAGAGCCCCCGGCAGGGTGCTCGGCGCGAGACGTCGGAGGAGATCGGGCTCGACGTGACACCGGGCCGGCTGCTCGCCGTCGACTGGGTGCGCGGCGCCGGCCGCCCGCCGATCGTGGCGTACGTGTACGACGGCGGGGTGCTCGCCCCCGAGCGGTTCGCGGCGATCCGGCTCCAGGAGGAGGAGCTGCTCTCCTGGAAGCTCGTCGCCCCGGGAGAGCTCGGCGGCTATCTGCTGGGTCCGCTGGAGCAGCGGGTGCGGGCGGCGCTGGACGTGGTGGTGTCCGGCGGCGGCACGGTGGAGCTGGAGGACGGAGAGCCGGTCACGTAGGCGGCGTCGGCCCCGCTGGGGCCGAGGCTCGGGCGGGAGAGACCGTCGGCCCTGCGGGGCCGTGGCCGGACCCGCACCGGCGAAATCCGCTCGTGGGACGCGTTCCCGCTCCGTACCCTCGCCGCATGACCCTTGTCGCGATCCTCAGTGGTGCCGGTATCTCCACGGACTCCGGCATCCCCGACTACCGGGGGCCCAGCGGGGTGTGGCGGAAGGATCCGGAGGCGGAGAAGCTCGTCCGTTACGACTTCTACATGGCCGATCCGGAGATCCGCCGCCGCTCCTGGCAGATGCGCCGCACCAGCTCCGCCTGGAACGCCGAGCCGAACGCGGCCCATCGGGCGGTGGTGGAGCTGGAGCGGTCCGGCACCCCGGTCCGGGTGATCACGCAGAACGTCGACGGGCTGCACCAGCGGGCCGGACTGCCCGACCGCAAGGTGCTCGAACTCCACGGCACGGCACGCGAGGTGGTCTGTACGCGCTGCCACGCCCGGTCCTCGATGGCCGAGGCCCTGGAGCGGGTCGAGGCGGGCGAGCCGGACCCGGGGTGCACAGTGTGCGGCGGGATTCTGAAGTCGGCGACGGTGATGTTCGGCGAGCGACTGGACCCGAAGGTGCTGGCCGACGCCATGACGATCGCCAAGGCGTGCGAGGTGTTCGTGGCGGTCGGTACGACGCTCCAGGTGCAGCCCGCGGCCTCGCTCGCCGGGATCGCGGCGGAGCACGGGGCCCGGCTGATCGTGGTGAACGCGGAGCCCACCCCGTACGACGAACTCGCCGTCGAGGTCGTCCGGGAGCCGATCGGTACGGCGCTGCCGAAGCTGCTGGCGGGGCTGGCCGGGCCGGCCGGCGGCTGACCGGACCCGGCTCAGCCGTCCAGGCCCGCCCGGACCCGCCGCGAGGGCTGGAAGACGTACAGGTCGAGGATGTCCGGGGCGTCCGCGAGCCCCGGGCCGCCCGCCGCCGCCCAGGTCACGATGTCCTGCTCGGCGTGTTCGTCGTTGACCAGGCCCAGCCAGACCGGGCGGCCTCCGGCGCGGCGGCCCTCGGCCGAGGGCTGGACGACGATCACGTTGCCCTGCTCGCAGGCGTCCAGGCACTCGACCGCCCGGACGGTGGCGGCGCCCTCAAGACCGGAGCGCAGCCGGGCCAGCTGGGCCGCGTGATCGACGCCGGGGATCTTCTCGGTGCCGCAGCAGCAGCCCCGGCAGACGCTGACGGTGGGCCGGGGCACGCCCTGGGCGGGCACGTCCTTGCCGGGGCGGGGGCGGGGGCGGCGGCTCATGAGGGGCACTTCCCGTCGCGGTGGAGTGGGACAGAGCGGGATGGGGCGGGTTGGGCGACCACCGCCGGTCGCGATGATCACCGCGACTCTACCGAGACCGTCCGGACTCGAACACCTGCACCCCGTTCCGCCCGCGTGAGGTAGTGTTGAGGGCTGCGAAGGGGAGTAGCCCCGCAAACCGGTCGTCGACACACTGGAGCCTTCGGGTTCCCGGTGGCCGGGCTCGTGGATCCGCAGGGATTCCCACGGGCGGGCGAGACCTTCGGTCCTGTATGACACGTCCACGCTCCGTGGGCGCTGCCGTCATGCCGGGCCGAGTGGTCCTCCGAAAAGCCCGAGCGGCGCTTCGCGAAGATCCGGGGCCCGGCTCGCACAGAAAGCCACCCGGAATGCACCTCGACCCTCTGGCGGTCATCACCGCCTTCGGGCTGATCTTCCTCGCGGAGCTCCCCGACAAGACGATGTTCGCGTCGCTGGCCATGGGCACGCGGATGCGCCCGCTCTACGTCTGGTTCGGCACCTCGTCCGCGTTCGTCGTGCATGTCGCCATCGCCGTCGGGGCGGGCAGCCTGATCGGGCTGCTGCCCGACTGGGTCGTCAAGCTCGTCTCGGCCTCGCTCTTCGCGTTCGGCGCGTTCATGCTGCTGCGCGGCAGCGGCGGGGACGACGAGGACGGGACGGACGTGAAGACGGTGACCGGGTTCTGGCCGGTCTGCTCGACGGCGTTCATGGCGGTCTTTATCAGCGAGTGGGGCGACCTGACGCAGATCACCACCGCCAACCTCGCCGCGAGCAACGGCACCTGGTCCACGGCGATCGGTTCGGCCGCCGCCCTGATGTCCGTGTCGGCCCTCGCGCTGCTCGCGGGCAAGTTCATCGCCGGCCGCGTACCGCTGAAGACCGTGCAGCGCATCGGCGGGATCTGCATGCTGGGCCTCGCGGTCTGGTCGGCCGTGGAGATCTTCACCGGCTGAGGGCGGTGCGGTCTCAGAGGCGTACCCGCCGCCTGGCCGGTATGCCCCTCTCTTTCGTTTACACGCTCCTCTTCCCGTTCACGTCCCTCTCGTCCGGCTTGCATTCCTCTCTTCCCGCTCACGTCCCTCTCTTCCCGTTCAGAACAGCGCCTGCACCCCGTCCTGTCCTCCGCCGCCGCTCTCGAAGGCGAGCAGCCGCTGCTTGCGGTCCAGGCCGCCCCCGTATCCGGTGAGGCTTCCGGAGGCGCCGATCACCCGGTGGCAGGGCACGATGATCCCGACCGGGTTCTTGCCGTTGGCCAGGCCGACGGCCCGCGAGGCGCCGGGCTTGCCGAGGTTCTCGGCCAGTTCGCCGTACGTACGGGTCTCGCCGTACGGGATCTTCAGCAGCTCCGCCCACACGCTCCGCTGGAACGGCGTGCCGTCCAGGCACAACGGGAGCTCGAACGTGGTGAGTTCACCGGCGAAGTACGCCGCGAGCTGGCGGATCGCCTCGCCGAAGGGCTCCGGGTCCGGCACCCCGAAGGCCTCCTGGGGCGGGCGGTGGCGCTGATCGGTCATGTAGAGGGCGGACAGGACACCGTCGGTGGCGACGAGCGTCAGGGGGCCGTAGGGGCTGTCGACGACGGTGTGCCGCTTGGTCGCCGGGGGTGTGGTGGTCACGGTCGTGGCCATGGGGCGCCTCCTTCAGGCGGGCAGGTGGTTGATGGCGTGGTCGTCCACCGTCCACAGGTACTGCACGGCGTACGCCCGCCAGGGGCGCCAGTCGGCGGCTCGTGCGGTGAGGGCGGCGGGGGTGGCCGGGAGACCCAGCCGCTCGACCGCCCGGCGGATGCCGAGGTCGGTGGGGAGGAATGCGTCGGGGTCACCGAGGGCCCGCATGGCGATGGACTCGACCGTCCAGGGGCCGAAGCCGGGCATCGCGGCGAGTTCGGCGCGGGCCTGTTCCCAGTCGGTGTCGGTGTCCAGCCGCAGCCGGTCCTCCGCGAGGGCCTCGACGAGCGTGGTGAGGGTGGTGCGGCGGGTGCGCGGCAGGGCCAGGGCCTCCGGGTCGAGGCCCGCCAGCGCACCTGGGGTGGGGAAGAGGTGTGTCAGACCTCCCTCGGGGTCGTCCACCGGGATGCCGTGTGCGGTCACCAGCCGGGCCGCGTGGGTGCGGGCGGCGGCGGTGGAGACCTGCTGCCCGAGCACCGCGCGTACGGCGAACTCCGCCCCGTCCACCGTCCGGGGCACCCGGCGCCCCGGGCCCGCCTCGACCAGCGGGGCGAGCAGCGGGTCGGTGCGCAGCTGCGCGTCGACGGCGACCGGGTCCGCGTCCAGGTCGAGCAGCCAGCGGCAGCGGCTGATGGCCCGGGTGAGGTCGCGGGGGTCGGTGAGAGAGAGTCGGCAGGCGATGTGGTCGGGCTGCGGGGCGAGGGCGACGACGCCGTGCCCATACGGAAGGGTGAGGGTGCGGCGGTACGCGCCGTCCCGCCACTCCTCGACGCCGGGGACGGCGGTGGCGGCGAGGTGGCCGAAGAGATTGCTGGGGTTGAGCGGGGTCCGGTAGGGGAGGCGGAGGGAGATCACGCCCGGGACGGCGGTGGCCTGCGGGACCCGGGCGGCGCGGGTGCGCAGTTCGCCGGGGGCCAGGGCGAAGACCTCGCGGACCGTCTCGTTGAAGGTGCGGATCGAGGAGAATCCGGCGGCGAACGCCACCTGGGCCATCGGGAGCGTGGTCGTCTCGATGAGCAGGCGGGCGGTCTGGGCGCGCTGGGCCCGGGCCAGGGCCAGCGGGCCCGCGCCCAGCTCGGCCAGCAGCTGGCGCTCGATCTGGCGGGCGGAGTAGCCGAGCCGGGAGGCCAGGCCCGGTACGCCCTCGCGGTCGACGACCCCGTCCTGGATCAGCCGCATGGCCCGGGCCACCGAGTCGGCGCGGGCGTTCCACTCGGGGGAGCCGGGGCTGGTGTCGGGGCGGCACCGCTTGCAGGCCCGGAATCCGGCCTGCTGGCAGGCGGCGGCGCTGGGGTAGAAGGTCATGTTGCGGACCTTGGGCGGCACGACGGGGCAACTGGGGCGGCAGTAGATCCGGGTGGTCAGGACCGCGGTGAAGAACCAGCCGTCAAAGCGGGCGTCCTTGGACTGGACGGCCCGTACGCAGCGCTCGGTGTCGGTGTGCATGACTCCAGGATGGTCCACCGGTCAGGGGCCTGGCTGGCGGAAATCCGACATGGGCCTCGCCTCAGCCGCGCACCCGTCTCAGCCGCGCATCGCGAGGACTTCCTCGAACTCCGCGTACGCGTGGGCGCCGAAGAGGACGAAGCGCACCTCCTCGACCGGTTCCACCGTCTCCGCCAGGACCGTGCGCACGGCGATCCGGGCCCCGTCGTCCATCGGCCAGCCGTAGATGCCGGTGGAGATCGCCGGGAACGCGATGGTCTTGGCCCCCAACTCGGCCGCCAGGCGCAGGGATTCACGGTAACAGGAGGCGAGCAGCGCGGAGCGGTCCTGGGCGCTGGAGAAGACCGGCCCGACGGTGTGCACGACCCATCGGGCGTCAAGGCGTCCGGCGGAGGTGGCGACGGCCTGGCCGGTGGGAAGCCCCTTGCCGTAGCGCGAGGCGCGCAGTTCCCGGCAGGCGGCGAGGATCTCGGGGCCGCCGCGCCGGTGGATCGCGCCGTCGACCCCGCCGCCGCCGAGCAGCGAGGAGTTCGCCGCGTTCACGATGACGTCGACTGACTGATCGGTGATGTCGCCGCGGACCAGACGTACGGCGGGGGAAGCGGAGGTGCTCATGCGCACATCATGCCGCGCGCCGGGGGCCTTCGCCGCCCGGTCGGGTCAGGAAGCGGCCCGCAGCCGTCGCCATACGGCCTTGGCGGCGTGGTGGCCGGACATGCCGTGCACCCCGGGTCCGGGCGGGGTGGCCGAGGAGCAGAGGAACACCGCGGGGTGCGCGGTGGCGTAGGGGACGCGGGCGAGCTTGGGCCGGATCAAGGTCTGGAGGCCGGAGAAGGCCCCGCAGGCGATGTCACCGCCGATGTAATTGGCGTTGCGCGCGGCGAGTTGGGGCGGTCCGGCGACCGCACGGGCGAGCACCAGATCGCGGAACCCGGGGGCGAAGCGCTCCAGTTGACGTTCGATGACCTCGGTGGCGTCGCCCTCCCAGCCCGCCGGGACATGTCCGTACACCCAGAAGACATGGCGTCCTTCGGGGGCCCGGGAAGGGTCGGTCAGGGTGGGCTGGGCGGTGATGAGGAAGGGGGTGCTCGGGTCGCGGCCCTCGACGGCCGCCGTCAGCGCCGCGTCGATGGCGGTGGCGGTGGGGCCGATGTGGACGGTGCCCGCGCGGCGGGCCTCGGGCGCGGTCCAGGGGACGGGACCCGACAGCGCGTAGTCGATCTTGAAGGCGGAGGCGCCGTAGCGGTAGCCGTGGTAGGCGCTGCCCAGGCCCGCGATGCGGGCGAGCGCGGAGGGCGAGGTGTCGAAGATGTACGCGCGGGCGGGCGGCAGCTCGTCCAGGCGCTTGACCTCGCTGCCGGTGCGGATCGTGCCGCCCTGTTCGCGGAGGTAGGAGGCGAGGGCGTCGGAGATGGCCTGCGAACCGCCGCGCGGCACCGGCCAGCCGTTCTCGTGGGCGGCGAGCGCGAAGACGAGCGCGATGGCCGAGGTGGCGAGTCCGCTGGTGGGAGCGATGGCGTGGGCGGCGAGACCGGCGAAGAGGCCGCGCGCCTTCTCGCCCCGGAAGCGCCGGGAAACCCAGGTGGCGGGCTGGAGGCCGAGCAGACCGAAGCGGGCCAGTCGGTACGGGTCGCGGGGCAGACCGTCCCAGGGGGTGCGCAGGAAGTCGGCGGCGAGGGAGTCCCAGCGGCCGACGAAGGGCGCGACGAGACGGCGGTAGGCCCCGGCGTCGGCGGGGCCCAGCGTCATCGCGCTCTCGCCGACGGAGCGGGTGAGGGCTGCGGCGGTACCGTCCGGGAAGGGGTGGGCGAGATCGATCTCCGGGTTCAGCCACTCCAGGCCGTGCCGGTCCAACGGCATCGCGCGGAACGCGGGGGAACCGATGCCGAGCGGGTGGACTGCGGAACACGGGTCGTGCCGGAACCCCGGCAGCGTCAGCTCCTCCGTGCGGGCTCCCCCGCCGATGGTGCCGTGCGCCTCGTGGACCTCCACCGAGAAGCCCCGGCGGGCCAATTCGGCTGCGGCGGTCAGCCCGTTGGGCCCTGCGCCCACCACGACCGCATCGAGCATCGACGGCACCTTGGGACTCCTTCGTCGGCCGGCAGGCGGATCACCAGGATATTCCGCCCCGCTGACAACCCGGACCCGGGCCCCTTCGCCCGGGCCCGGCGGCACGGCCCGCCCCCGCCCGCTCGGACCGGTCCCCGTCGCCCCCGGTCCGCTGCCGTCAGCCGCCCGCCCGCAGCGCCGTCAGAATCCGCAGGACGGTGGCCTCGTCGCGGGCCGCGGTGAACGGCAGGTCGTTGCCGCCCGCGATCCGGAACGGGACGCCCGACAGCGTCGTGTGCGCGCCGCCCGCCTCGGCGACCAGGAGCAGGCCCGCCGCGTGGTCCCAGGCGTACTCCCAGCTGAACGCGACGGCGTCGAGGGCGCCCCGCGCCACCGCGAGGTACTCCAGGCCCGCCGAACCGCAGGGGCGGGGCGCGATGTCGTCGGTGTTCAGACCGAGCAGGGCCCGCTTCTGGGCGTCGGTGGTGTAGTCGGGGTGGGAGGTCGCCACCGTCAGCGCGGCGCCCGGGGCCGGGGAGCCGCAACGTATCGGCGCGCCGTTGAGCGTCGCGCCCCGGCCGCGTACGGCGACGGCCATCTCGCCGAGGGCCGGTGCGTACGTCCAGGAGGCGTGGATCTCGCCGTGCTGGGCGAGGGCGACGAGGGTGCAGAACCCGGCCTCGCCGCGCACGAACTGGCGGGTGCCGTCGACCGGGTCGACGATCCAGACGGGGGCGTCGCCGCCGAGTGCGTCGTAGACGGACGGGTCGGCGTGCACGGACTCCTCGCCGACGACGACCGACCCCGGGAGCAGCTTGGTGAGGGAGGCCGTCAGGTGCTCCTCGGCCAGTCGGTCGGCCGTGGTGACGAGGTCGTGCGGACCGTTCTTCTCGATGATGTCGTGGGTGGCGAGCTGCCGGTGCCGGGGCATGATCTCGGCGGCGGCCGCGGCGCGCACGGCCGCCTCGACGTCGGCGAGCGGCCCGGTGTCCCCGGCGGTTCCGTACAGGAAGTCATCGATCATGGCTCCACCCAATCACGGGCCGCCGGCACCCCGGCCGCCGGGCGCTCGAAGGGGCCGGTCAGCGGCCGACGGCGTACCCCTGCATGCCGCGCGGATTGGCGGCGGCGGACAGGATGCCGGTCTCCGGGTCCCGGGCGACCGCGCACAGGCGCCCCTCGGACCAGGGTTCCCCGACCGTGACGTCATGGCCCCGGCGGCGCAGTTCCGCGACCACCCCGGGGTCCGTGCGGCCCTCGACGGTGACGCTGCCGGGGTGCATGGGGCGCGGGTGGAAGGAGCCGGGGAAGGAGTCGTTGTGCCAGTTCGGTTCGTCGATCGCGCCCTGGAGATCGAGCCCGCCGCGCACCCGGGCCCGCCTGGCGACGGAGAGGAAGAAGTGGACCTGCCACTGGTCCTGCTGGTCGCCGCCGGGGGTGCCGAACGCCATGACCGGGACGCCCTCGCGCAGGGCGAGGGAGGGCGTGAGGGTGGTACGGGGACGGCGGCCGGGCGTCAGGGAGTTGGGCAGGCCCTCCTCCAGCCAGGCCATCTGGAGCCGGGTGCCCAGCGGGAAGCCCAGCTCGGGCACGACGGGGTTGGACTGGAGCCAGCCGCCGCTGGGCGTGGCGGACACCATGTTCCCCCAGCGGTCGACGACGTCGAGGTGGCAGGTGTCGCCCCGGGTGGACCCGTCGGGCGCGACGAGCTGGTCGCCGTCGCGGGCACCGGCGCGCCCGGCCCGGTTGGCCGCGCCCGCACCGCCCCGCGCCATCGTGGGCTCGCCCGAGCCCGGGGCGGGGACCGATGCCCCCGCCTCGCCCCGCTCCCCCGCGGCGACCGCGCGGGCGTGGGCGGCCAGGACCGGGGGGCGGCCGCCGGGGCTGCCGGGGCGCAGCTCCACCGATGCGGTGTCCGTGATCAGCGCCCGGCGCGCGGTGTTGTACAGCTCGGAGAGCAGGTCCTCCAGGGGTACGTCGGCCGCATCCCCGTACCAGGCCTCGCGGTCGGCCATGGCGAGCTTGCAGCCCTCGACGAGCAGGTGGACGTAGTCGGCGGAGCCGTGGGGCGGGAGCTCGGGCGGGAGGAGGGCGAGCTGCTGGAGGAAGGCGGGCCCCTGGCTCCAGCCGCCCGCCTTGGCCAGCGTCCAGCCGTTCCAGTCGTAGGTGACGGGGGCTTCGTAGGACGCGGACCAGCCCGCCAGGTCGGCGGCGGTGAGGGTGCCGGTGTGCCGGACGCCGCTGGTGTCCAGGGTAGGGACGGCGGCTTGGCGTACAAGGGCCGCGGCGATGAACCCCTCTCGCCAGACCGCGCGGGCGGCTTCGATCCGCGCGGTACGGTCCGCTCCCCCGGCTCTCTCGGCCTCGTCGATCAGACGGCGCCAGGTGGCGCCCAGAGCGGGGTTGCGGAACAGCTCACCGGGGCGCGGGGAGCGGCCGCCGGGGAGGTAGATCGCGGCGGAGGTGGTCCACTCGCTCTCGAAGAGTTCACGCACGGTCTCCACGGTCTCGCCGACCCGCTCGACGGGGGCGTGGCCGTCCTCGGCGTAACCGATCGCGTAGCGCAGCACCTCGGCCAGGTCCTTGGTGCCGTGGTCGCGCAGGAGCAGCATCCAGGCGTCGAAGGCCCCGGGGACGGCGGCGGCGAGCGGCCCGGTGCCGGGGACCAGGCCGAGGCCGAGGGAACGGTAGTGGGCGACGGTGGCCCGGGCCGGGGCGGGCCCCTGCCCGCAGAGCACCCGGACCTCCCCGTCCCCGGTCGCCAGGATCATCGGCACCTCACCGGCCGGGCCGTTGAGGTGCGGTTCGACGACATGGAGGACGAACCCGGCGGCGACTGCGGCGTCGTAGGCGTTGCCGCCGTCCTCCAGGACCGCCATAGCGGACTGGGAGGCCAGCCAGTGGGTGGAGGACACCATGCCGAAGGTGCCCTGGAGGGTGGGCCGAGTGGTGAACACGGCTGTTCCTTCCGGTCGTTGCAGGACATACGTCCGGCGGCTGCCCCGGACGAGCAGCGTACCCCCGTGTCGGCGGCGAGGCAGGCGTCACCCTTGGTCCGGCGGCCCTGCCGACCGCCACCGGCCCCGACGGGACGAACGCGTTCGCCGGGTACCGGCTGACCGGCTGACCGGCTGACCGGCTGACCGACGTGCCGGAAGCGCAGGGAGCTCGCCCAGAAGACCCCGCGGCTGCTCCAGGACCGGCTGGTGGAGCTCGGCGCGGACTTCCAGGAGGGCGAGCCCTGGGCTCCGTACCTCATCACCGACCAGCACTTGACCGCCAGTCAGAATCCGCTCTGCTCCGATCCGTTGACGGACGGACTACGGAAGCGCCTCGGCTGACCAAACGGCCGGGATGACTCAGGCCCAGTCGCGCAGGGCGGGCGGCTCGCAGAGTTCCAGCACCACTTCACCCGTCTCCGGCTCGTCCCCGGAGACGGGCCGGACGCGTGCGCCGACCGTCACCAGATGCGGAGCCGCCCCGACGATCCGGCAGCGGAAGACGAAGCCCTCGGCGAACCGCACCAGGGATTCATTGCGCGCCGCCTCGGTGTAGCGGTGGACCACCGCGGTCCGGACGACCACTCCGTGGCCGGTCGTGCGTTCAGGCTCCAGTTCGCTCGACGCGCACACCGGGCACAGCAGCCGCCGGAAGGAGGCGGTGCCGCACCAGCGGCAGCGGTGGTAGGAAAGGCCGCACTCCTCGTGCGCCTTCTGGACGGTGCCCATTCCTGTCTGAGACACGGCTCGACCCCCTGCGCTCGACTCGGACGCGCCGCACCTGGCTGTCGGCGCGTCCGCACCATATGGCACTGAGTGCCGGACCGTAAAGGCACTGAGTGCCGATTGATGCTCAGTTCTTGCCGACGGCGTCCTCGATCTGCTGGACCACGCGCCACATGGGCGCGCCCTTCTGCGCCACCATCACGATGACCTCACCGTCGGCGGAGGCCACGGCCGCGAGCCCGACCCCGGCCCCGTCGGACGCTGCGGCCGGAGCGGGACCGGCGGGCCGCCCCCACACCTCCCGCACCATCGCGAGAGCGCGGTCGACGGCCGCCTCGGGGTCCCCCGCGCCGCCCGAACGCAGCCAGAGCCGCAGCCCGTTGTTGTGCGCGGCGACGACGGACGCGGCGATCACCTCGGCCCGCAGCTCCCCGTCGCCGCCCGCCCCGAACCGGCCGCGCAGATGCCCCGCGAGGGTCTGTTCGTAGCGGCGCACCACGGACAGTTCGTACGTCCGCAGCCCCGGCACCTCCCGGGTGAGCCGGTAGCGCTGTACGGAGAACTCGGGGTTGGCCGCGTACATCCGCAGCACGATCCGCGCCGCGTCGCACACCGCGCCGACCGGGTCGCCGTCGTCGACCGCGGCCAGGAACTCGGTCATCTCGGCGAGACAGCGTTCGTGGTCCGGGAAGACGACGTCCTCCTTGGAGGGGAAGTAGCGGAAGAACGACCGCCGCCCCACCCCGGCCCGCGCCACGATGTCGTCGACCGTCGTCCGCTCGAATCCCCGCTCCAGGAAGAGCTGGAAAGCCGCCTGTGCGAGCGCCTCCCGCATGGGTGCCTTCTTCTCGGGTCCTCGTGCCTCGCTCATGCGGCGAAACGTAGCACCGCGAGAACACTTTTGGCACTGGGTACCCTTTACAGAGGGTACTGAGTGCCATAATCTCTTCACTACTACGAACCACACCCAGGTGGGACCACACCCAGGTAGGCAGGAGAGCCGGCGTGAGCTTGAGGATCGTTGTCTGTGTGAAGTACGTGCCCGACGCGTCCGGTGACCGGCGTTTCGCCGATGACCTGACGTTGGATCGTGAGGATGTCGACGGTCTGTTGTCGGAGCTGGACGAGTACGCGGTCGAGCAGGCGTTGCAGATCGCGGACGAGGCGGACGATGCGGAGATCACCGTGGTGACGGTGGGTCCGGAGGATGCCAAGGACGCGTTGCGCAAGGCGTTGTCGATGGGTGCGGACAGGGCGGTTCACGTCGAGGACGACGATCTGCACGGTACGGATGTGATGGGGACGTCGCTGGTGCTGGCGAAGGCCGTGGAGAAGACCGGGTATGACCTGGTGATCTGCGGGATGGCGTCGACGGACGGTGTGATGGGTGTGCTGCCGGCGTTGCTGGCGGAGCGTCTGGGTGTGCCGCAGGTGACGCTGTTGTCGGAGGTGGCGGTGAGCGGGGGTGTGGTGACCGGGCGGCGTGACGGTGACACGGCCACGGAGCGTCTTGAGGCGTCGCTTCCGGCGGTGGTGTCGGTGACCGATCAGTCGGGTGAGGCGCGTTACCCGTCGTTCAAGGGGATCATGGCGGCGAAGAAGAAGCCGGTTCAGTCGCTGGATCTGGATGATCTGGGTCTGGAGGCGGACGAGGTGGGTCTGGCGGGTGCGTGGACGGCGGTGGATTCCGCGACGGAGCGTCCGGCGCGTACGGCGGGCACGATCGTGAAGGACGAGGGTGAGGGCGGCAGGCAGCTTGCCGAGTTCCTCGCGGGTCAGAAGTTCATCTAGTCCGCGTTCCCCGGCCCGGCACGGGCTGTCCGTTCCCGATCCGTCCTTCTCTTCTTCTGTTCTCGTCTGGAGTGCGTTGTCATGGCTGAAGTTCTTGTTCTTGTCGATCATGTGGACGGTGCGGTCCGCAAGCCCACGCTGGAGCTGTTGACGCTGGCTCGTCGGATCGGTGATCCGGTCGCGGTGGCGTTGGGTGCTGGTGCGGAGGCGACCGCGGGGGTGCTGGGTGAGCACGGTGCGGTGAGGGTTCTGACGGCGGATGCGCCGGAGTTCGCCGAGTACCTGGTGGTTCCGAAGGTGGATGCGTTGCAGGCGGCGTTCGAGGCGGTCTCGCCGGTGGCGGTGCTGGTGGTGTCCTCGGCCGAGGGCAAGGAGATCGCCGCTCGTCTCGCGGTGCGGGTCGGTTCGGGCGTCATCACCGATGCCACGGATCTGGAGGCCGGTGAGGAGGGTCCGGTCGCGACGCAGGCGGTGTTCGCCGCTTCGTACACGACCAGGTCCCGGGTTTCCAGGGGTGTTCCGGTGATCACGGTGAAGCCGAACTCGGCGGCGGTCGAGCCTGTTGCCGCGGCTGGTGCGGTCCAGGCGCTGGCGGTGTCGTTCGGTGAGGCGGCCCGGGGGACGAAGGTCACCGCGCGTACGCCGCGTGAGTCGACGGGGCGCCCGGAGCTGACGGAGGCGGCGATCGTGGTGTCCGGTGGGCGTGGGGTCAACGGTGCGGAGAACTTCCCGCTGATCGAGGCGCTCGCGGACTCTCTGGGTGCCGCGGTGGGTGCGTCGCGTGCGGCGGTGGACGCGGGCTGGTATCCGCACACCTCCCAGGTCGGCCAGACCGGTAAGTCGGTCTCTCCTCAGCTGTATATCGCCTCGGGTATCTCGGGGGCGATCCAGCACCGGGCGGGGATGCAGACCTCGAAGACGATCGTCGCGATCAACAAGGACGCCGAGGCCCCGATCTTCGACCTCGTCGACTACGGCGTCGTGGGTGACCTCTTCACCGTCGTTCCGCAGCTGACCGAGGAGATCAACACCCGCAAGGGCTGATCCCCGGGCAGGCATACCCCGCCTCTGGGCCGCACGGTGAACCCACCGCGCGGCCCAGAGCCGTTACAGCCGTTCTCCGGCGGAGCGGCGAGGCGCCCCCCTACGGTCGCGCGAGACGCCCTCCAGGCCGAAGGTGGTGAAGGCCGTCCTGTCCGGCAGCGGATAGGTCTCCTTGCCCGTGAGGGCGTTGACGATCACGGCGGAGCGCCAGGCGGCCAGGCCCAGATCTGGCGCCCCGACCCCGTGGGTGTGCCGTTCGGCGTTCTGCACGAAGACGGAACCCGCGATCTCCGGGGCGAGGACGAGCCGTTGGGCCTCATCGACCTCGGGGCGGCCTGCGCCGTCCCGGACGAGGTACGGGTCGAGGGCGGCGAGCAGCGTGTCCACGGGGCGCTCCCGGTAGCCGGTGGCGAGGACGACCGCGTCGGTGGTGAGGCGGCCCCGGGCCCCCTGCTGGCCGTGCTCGACGCTCAGTTCGACGCGCCCGGCGTCGGTGACCGCCGCACCGGTGACCTCGATGCCGGGGGTGAGGGTGACGTCGGGCCAGTCGCCTCCGAGGCTGCGCCGGTAGAGCTCGTCGTGGATGTCCCCGAGGGTGTCCCCGCTGACGCCCTTGTAGAGCTGCCATTGACGAGGCAGGAGCCGGTCCCGGGTGGCCTGCGGGAGTCCGTGGAAGTAGCGGGTGTAGTCGGGGGTGAACTGCTCCAGGCCGATCTTGCTGTACTCCATGGGCGCGAACGCCGGGGTCCGGGCCAGCCAGGTCAGTCCCTCCGCCCCGTCGGGCCGGGAACGCAGCAGATCCAGCAGGACTTCGGCACCCGACTGCCCGGAGCCGACGACGGTGATGTGCCGGGCGGCCAGCAGCCGGTCCCGCCGGCCCAGATAGTCCGCCGAGTGACAGACGAGGGCCGCCGCATCCTGGGCCAGGGCCCGCAGCGGCTCGGGGACGTACGGGGCGGTCCCGACGCCGAGAGCGAGGTTACGGGCATGGGCCAACCCGGAAGAGGACATCTCACCGTCCGGGCCGAGCCGGGTGAACTCCACGGCGAACGCGCCCTGTCCGGCATCCCAGGCCACCGTGTCCACGCGGTGCCCGAAGCGGGTGGAGGGGAGTTCCGCGCTCACCCAGCGCAGGTAGTTGTCGAACTCGGAGCGGTGGATGTGGAAGCTCTCGGCGAAGTAGAACGGGAAGAGCCTGCGGCGGATCTTGACGTAATTGAGGTAGGACCAGGGGCTGGTGGGCTCTATGAGGCTCACCAGGTCGGCCAGGAAGGGAACTTGGAGCGTGGCCCCCTCGATGAGCAGCCCGGGGTGCCAGTGGAACGCGGGGCGCTGTTCGTAGAAGGCGCCGCGCAGACCGGGTACGCCGTCGGCGAGCGCGGCCAGGGAGAGGTTGAAAGGCCCTGCGCCCACTCCGAGCAGATCGAGCGGTGGCGTTCGCGGTCCGGACGTCATCGGGTTCCTCCCACAGGGTTCGTGCGCTTCGTCAACAACGTCATGGCGGCAGTCTTTCCGTCACCGGGGCCCCGCCATCTCCGTCCGCTGTCCCTTCGGCCGCGGCACGCTCCGCCGCGGTCGTCACAAGGTCGAGGAGCGGCAGCAGTTCGGCCGTGGTGGCGTTTCGGGTGCGGCAGCGCGGCCTTGAGCCACAGGCGACGGCGGCCGTCGCCGTCCTCCGCGACGGCCCGGCCGAGCACGGCACGACCTCCGGCGAGCAGGGTGCGGCGGACGGTGGCGACGACCAGGACCGGTTCACCGGTGAGCCCGGACGCGGCATGGCGAAGCCCTTCGGTCGGAGCGGAAAGATCCACCACCGGGGGTTTGCTGGTTAGGCTAACCTAACTTCATGCGCGCGAAGGGCAGTCACCCGCGCCGGGCCACGGGGGCTACTTCGCGTACCAGCCGCCCAGGTCGTTGGTGCGGGACTCCGCGGCCCGCCGCATCGCATCGGGACTTCCCAGCAGATCGGGCGGCAGATAGCCGGAGCGTACGCCGAGCTCCCATCCGTGCGCCTGGACGGCGAGAGCGGCCAGGGCGAGGGCGTCGAGCGGCAGCAGGCTCCGCGGCGCGGGGTGGGGCCCCACGCTCTCCCGGTAGGTGCCGAGCCGGGCCGCCAACACCTCTTCGAATGCGTGCTGTTCGTCGTCGAGGAGCACGCGCAGCAGGTGCTGATCGGGGGTCGGCGTGCCTGCGGCGTCCAGCGCGGCGGCTGCCTGTTTCCGCTCGTCGGCATCGGGCTTGCACAGCGGCACGGTGGGCCAGTGGCGGGGCTGGTGGCCCTCCGTCCGGGTCAGATAGAGGCACAGGGTGTCCATCGCGGCGAGGTCCGCCGGGTCCGATGCCGAGGTGAGCGGGGAGTAGGGCACTCCTTCGTGGATCTCGGGCGCGTAGTCGTCCCGCAGCAGCAGTCCGATGACCCGCTGCCAGTCCCATACGAGGCCGCTGGCCACGCAGATCGCGAAGGTGTCCAGCCAGGTCCGGGCCGAGGGGGCCTGCGCCCCCGCGTGGCCGAAGGCGGCGCTGAAGGATATGTCCTCGGTGCTGAGCTTCTCGCCGATCAGCGGGAAGAAGATCTCCTGGTCGCCGTCGGGGTAGCAGCCGACGCTCAACTCCCCCAGGCGGCACTCGGCCGCCGTGCGCAGCGCGGAGCGGGCCACATCGTCGAGCGCGGCTCCCTGCGCGGTGCGCGCGGCGACGTGGTCGAGCAGTTCGTCGGCCGCTTCGGCCATGCGCCGCGGGGCCGGGTCGTCGTAGCGCATCCAGTGCCACCGCCCCACGGCGCGCCCGACGATACCCTCCGACGCCTCGCCCAAGCGCCGGGCGTCCACCTCATGACACGTCACTTCCCGCACGTCCGCAGCCCTTTCGTGATCTTCGATCCGGAAGCGGCACGCTATCAGCGGGCTCGGACATTCCCCGGCCCGCACGGGAACGTCATCAGCGGGATCGGACATTCACCGGCCGTACGGGAACGTCCCGGGGCGGGAGCAGCGGTGGCCGCTCCCGCCCCGGGGCGGATCACGCCGCTTCGGTGGGCAGCTCCGCGCGGATCTGCCGCGCGGCGGCGACCAGGTTCTCCAGGGAGGCCCGGGTCTCGGGCCAGCCGCGGGTCTTCAGGCCGCAGTCGGGGTTCACCCAAAGCCGCTCGGCCGGGATGGCCTCAAGTCCCTTGCGCAGCAGGGCCGCCGCCTCTTCGGTGCTCGGGATGCGCGGGGAGTGGATGTCGTAGACGCCGGGCCCGGCCTCACGCGGGTAGCCGTGGGCGGCGAGTTCGCGGGCGACCTGCATATGGGATCGGGCGGCCTCCAGGCTGATGACGTCGGCGTCGAG
This sequence comes from Streptomyces durocortorensis, assembly GCF_031760065.1. Taxonomy (NCBI): domain Bacteria; kingdom Bacillati; phylum Actinomycetota; class Actinomycetes; order Kitasatosporales; family Streptomycetaceae; genus Streptomyces; species Streptomyces sp. C11-1. The sequence goes on along the minus strand of NZ_CP134500.1, from coordinate 6,430,133 downwards.
GTCGTCGATGGCCTGGACGATGTCACCGAACTCCGCGTAGCACATGTGGGTGTGGATCTGGGTGTCCGGCCGTACCCCGGCGGTGGCGAGCCGGAAGGACTCGGTCGCCCACTCCAGGTACGCGGCATGCTCGGCGGCCCGCAGCGGCAGCGTCTCGCGGAGCGCGGGCTCGTCGACCTGGATAACCGAAGTGCCGCTCGCCTCCAGGTCGTTGACCTCGTCACGGAGGGCGAGGGCCACCTGGCGGGCGGTTTCGCCGAGCGGCTGGTCGTCGCGGACGAAGGACCAGGCGAGCATGGTGACCGGGCCGGTGAGCATGCCCTTGACGGGGCGCTCGGTCAGCGACTGCGCGTAGGTGGTCCAGCGCACGGTCATCGGCTCGGGCCGCGAGATGTCCCCGGCGAGCACCGGCGGGCGGACGTATCGGGTGCCGTAGGACTGGACCCAGCCGTGCCGGGTGGCGAGGTAGCCGGTGAGCTGCTCGGCGAAGTACTGGACCATGTCGTTGCGTTCGGGCTCGCCGTGCACAAGGACGTCGATCCCGGCTTTCTCCTGGAAGGAGAGGACCTCGCGGATCTCGTCCTTGATCCGCTCCTCGTACCCGGCCTCGTCGATCCGGCCCGCCCGCAGGTCCGCGCGGGCGGTGCGCAGTTCGGTGGTCTGCGGGAACGAGCCGATGGTGGTGGTCGGGAGCTGCGGCAGCCCGAGGTGGGCGCGCTGGGCGGCGGCCCGCTCGGGGTACGGCTGGGAGCGGCGGCCGTCGGCTCCGGTGATGGCCGCCGTACGGTCCCGGACGGCCGGGTCATGGGTGAGCGCGGCCCCGGCGCGGGAGGCCAGGTCGGCGCGGTTGGCGGCCAGGTCGGCCGCGATGGCGCCGGTGCCGCCGGCCAGGCCGCGGGCCAGGACCACGATCTCCTCGGTCTTCTGCCGGGCGAAGGCCAGCCAGCGGGCGATCTGCGGGTCGATGTCGCGCTCGGCGTCCGCGTCCAGCGGGACGTGGAGAAGGGAGCAGGAGGCGGAGACGTCGACGCGGTCGGCGAGGCCGAGAAGCGTGCCGAGGGTGGCGAGCGACTTCTCGTAGTCGTTGATCCAGATGTTGCGGCCGTTGACGACGCCCGCGACCAGGCGCTTGCCGGGCAGGCCGCCCGCCGCCGCGAGATCGTCGAGGTTGCCCGCGCCGGACTCGGTGAAGTCGACCGCCAGTCCGTCGACGGGGGCCTTGGCCAGGACCGGCAGCGCGTCGCCGAGCCGCCCGAAATAGGAGGCGACCAGCAGCTTGGGCCGGTCGGCGAGTGCGCCCAGCTCGCGGTAGGCGCGGGCGGCGGCGTTCAGTTCGGCGGGGGTGCGGTCCTGGACGAGGGCGGGCTCGTCCAGCTGCACCCATGCGGCGCCCGCCGCGCGGAGGCCGGCGAGGACTTCGGCGTACACCGGGAGGAGCCGGTCCAGCAGGGTCAGCGGCTCGAAGCCGGCGGCGACACCGGGGGCCGCCTTGGCGAGCAGGAGGTAGGTGACGGGGCCGACGAGGACCGGGCGCGGGGTGTGGCCGAGCGCGAGGGCTTCCTTGAACTCGGCGACCTGCTTGGCGGGGTCGGCGGTGAACACGGTGTCGGGCCCGAGCTCGGGCACCAGGTAGTGGTAGTTGGTGTCGAACCACTTCGTCATCTCCAGCGGCGCGACGTCCTGGGTGCCGCGGGCCATGGCGAAGTATCCGTCGAGGGCGTCGGAGCGGACGGCGTCGCGGTGCCGCGCGGGGACAGCGCCGACCATGACGCTGGTGTCCAGAACATGGTCGTAGTACGAGAAATCACCGGTCGGCACCTCGTGGACTCCGGCCTCGGCGAGCTGCCGCCAGGTTCCCCGGCGCAGTTCGGCGGCGGTCCGCCGGAGGGTGTCCGCGTCGACGCGGCCCTTCCAGTAGCCCTCGATGGCCTTCTTCAGTTCACGGTTCCGACCCTGGCGGGGGTAGCCGTACACGGTGGCCCGTGCTGCCGCGGCTGCGGGCTTCGCTGTCACGTGACTCTCCTTCGCGAGCGTGGCTGCTTGCTGATCCCGGGACGGGACGCGGACACGAAGGGGTGACGCATCGGGCGGAGAGCAGGACACACTGGACCGTGTCCGTCCGCCTGACGGTTACGCCGACCCGCCCACGAGGTCACCGGGAACTCCGCACGCGAACGGTCACGTGCGGGCAACGGGCAGGTCTTCGGACTCGCGGGCACGCCTGCCGGGGCAGACACCTACTGGCCGTCGCTTCCCAGACCCGGCCGGGCCCAGTGCGTATGACGGCGGTCGTTCCCACTCACCGCTGCGGGGCAGTCCCGGATTCCCACCGGGTTCCCTCTTACGACTCCCTGCCTGGCGGACAGGGCGAACCAGCTGCACCGGTCACCCTAAGGGGGAGACCGCCGGGCGCACACCGTTGTTCACACTTCGAACGGTGAGGTGAGACACGGGTGCCCGAATAAGCCCCCTCTGGGTGTGCGGGGGCGGAGACCCAGATGTAACCGAATGGCGTAGGAAAGGCGGAACCACAGAGCGTCAAAAGCCGTTCTTCTTCCCACTACACGGCCCGCCGACCCCCGGCGGGGCCGACCGAGGAACGGAAAACGCCATATGAAGAAGACAGTTGGGTGGGCCCAGGACGGCGACGACTGGACGATCACCGTGAACGGCACGCAGTACCGCGCGATCGAGCGGCCGGCGGACGGCCGGGTGCACAACTACCTGGTGCGGGGTGACGACCTGAGCGCCGAGTGCCCGAGCCTCGGCCACGGGCTGGGCGTCATCCGGGAACACGAGTCCCGGCGCTGACGCCGGCCGGTCAGCCGAGCGGGCCGCCCCCAGAGCCGTCCGCGCCTTCCGCCGGGCGGCCCGCCCCTTCCGCCTCGTCCCGCCCCTGCCGCAGCAGGTAGGTGTCCATGATCCAGCCGTGCCGCTCGCGGGCCTCCGCGCGCAGCCGGCTGATCCGGCCGGCGACCTCGTCGAGCGGGCCGGAGACCAGGATCTCGTCGGGGGTGCCGAGGTACGCACCCCAGTGGATCCACAGACCCCTGCCCGTCAGATGGGTGAAGGTCTCGTGGCCGTCGAGCATCACCACGATGTCGCCGTCGTCCTCGGGGAAGCCCTGGGCGAGCCGTCTACCGGGGGTGATGCGGATGGGGCGGCCGACCCGGTTCAGGGTGACGCGGTGCCGGGCGGCGAGGGCGGAGACGCTGCTGATGCCGGGGATCACCTCATGGCCGAAATTCACCGTGCCGCGGCCCCGGATGTCCGCCAGGATCGCGAGCGTGCTGTCGTACAGGGACGGGTCGCCCCACACCAGGAAGGCCCCGCACTCCCCCGGCGCGAGCTCCTCGATGATCAGGCGTTCGCAGATGTCGGCGCGGCGGCGGCGCCAGTCGTGCACGGCCGAGGCGTAGCGCGCACCGTCGTCCTGGGTGCGGTCGCGCCACGGGTCCTCGGCCTCCACGACCCGGTAGGGGCCGGTGAGGTGCTCGTCGAGGATGTCGCGCCGCAGCCGGGTCAGGGACTCCTTCTCGCGGCCCTTGCCGAGGACGAAGAACACATCGGCCCGGCGCATGGCCTTCACCGCGGCGAGGGTCAGATGGTCGGGGTCACCGGCGCCCATGCCGATGACGAGAACGTGCCGTGGTGCCTCGCTGATATCAGCCGTGTCTGCCATGTCTGCCGATCATGCCAGGCGTCGCGGACCGGGCCGTGATCCACCAGCCACACCCCGGGCGGGGTGGACTTACTAGGACGTCCAACTATATGTTCGGGGCAGTGGGTGCCCGGCATGCAGCCGAGTGCTCCGAAGGCCCGTGGTGTCAGGGAAGCCGGTGTGATTCCGGCACGGTCCCGCCACTGTGACCGGGGAGTTCGTCCTCGCAGGACACGCCACTGGCGGCGAAGGAGCCGTCGGGAAGGCAAGGGGACGCGCGCTGATCCGGGAGTCAGGATACCGGCCGCGGGATGTTCCGTGTTTCCACGAGGATGGAGCAGCACGCATGGCACCGGTCCGCACCCACGGCCCCGCAGGCCCGTCCCGGCGAGCGGTTCTCCCCGCTCCCTGACGGCCCCCGCCCTTCGCGTCCCCGACGGCGCGCCCTTCCGCGTCCGCGCGCACCCGACCGGTGCGCCGGGTGGAGGCGGGCCCGTGCGCCATCCCCGGATCTCACCTGACGATCTCATCGACGAGAGCAGGCTTCCATGGTCCGCGAACTCACCCATTTCATCGGCGGCAAGCACACGTCCGGCACCTCGGGCGCCTACGGCGATGTCCACGACCCCAACACCGGCCGGGTCCAGGCCCGGGTCCCCCTGGCCGACCGGTCCGAGACCGAGTCGGCGATCGCCGACGCCGTCGGGGCCCAGCGCGAGTGGGGCGAGTGGAACCCGCAGCGCCGCGCCCGCGTGCTGCTGCGCTTCCTCCGGCTCGTCGAGAAGGAGAAGGACTCCTTGGCCCGGCTGCTCTCCTCCGAGCACGGCAAGACCGTCGCCGACGCGCACGGCGACATCGCGCGCGGGCTGGATGTCGTGGAGTTCGCGGCCGGTGTCCCGCATCTGCTGAAGGGCGAGTTCAGCGACAACGCGGGCGCCGGGATCGACGTCCACTCACTGCGCGGCCCGCTCGGCGTGGTGGCGGGCATCACCCCGTTCAACTTCCCGGCAATGATCCCGCTGTGGAAGGCCGCACCCGCTCTGGCCTGCGGCAACGCCTTCATCCTGAAGCCCTCGGAGCGGGACCCCTCGGTGCCGCTGCGGCTGGCCGAGCTCTTCCTGGAGGCGGGCCTTCCGCCCGGCGTCCTGAACGTCGTCAACGGCGGCAAGGAGGCCGTGGACACTCTGCTGGAGGACCCGCGCGTCAAGGCGCTCGGCTTCGTCGGCTCGACGCCGGTCGCCGCGCACATCTACGCCACGGCCGCCGCTCACGGGAAGCGCGCGCAGTGCTTCGGCGGGGCGAAGAACCACATGATCGTGATGCCGGACGCCGATCTGGACCAGGCGGTGGACGCGCTGATCGGCGCCGGTTACGGCTCGGCGGGCGAGCGGTGCATGGCGATCTCGGTGGCCGTGCCGGTCGGCGAGGCCACCGCCGACGCGCTGGTGGCCAGGCTCACCGAGCGGATCGCGGAGCTGCGGATCGGCCGCTCGGACGACCCGGACGCCGACTTCGGTCCGCTGGTGGGCCGCGACGCGGTGGACCGGGTGCGCGGCTATGTCGACCTGGGCGTCGAGGAGGGCGCCGAACTGGTCGTGGACGGCCGCCACTTCACCCTGGAGGGACACGAGCAGGGGTTCTTCGCGGGCGCTTCCCTCTTCGACCGGGTCACCCCGGACATGCGGATCTACCAGGAGGAGATCTTCGGCCCGGTGGTGTCCGTGGTCCGGGCCGCCGATTACGAGGAGGCGCTGCGGCTGCCCTCGGAGCACCCGTACGGCAACGGCGTAGCACTCTTCACCCGCGACGGCGACACCGCCCGCGACTTCACCCGGCGCGTCGACACGGGCATGGTCGGCGTCAACGTGCCGATCCCGGTGCCGGTGGCGTACCACACGTTCGGCGGCTGGAAGCGGTCCGGTTTCGGGGACCTGAACCAGCACGGGCCGGACGCCATCCGCTTCTGCACCCGTACGAAGACCGTCACTTCGCGCTGGCCCGCCTCGGGTGTCCGGGACGGCGCGAGCTTCACGATTCCGACCATGGGGTGAGCGCCGTGACCACGCTCCTCACCGACGACCAGCTCGCCGTCGTCGAAACGACCCTGGACTTCGCCCAGGAACATCTGGCCCCGCACGCGGTGGCTTGGGACCAGGACAAGCACTTCCCCGTCGACGTGCTGCGCAAGGCGGCGGGGCTCGGCCTCGGCGGCGTCTACGTACGGGAGGACGTCGGCGGGTCGGAGCTGTCCCGCTCCGACGGGGTCCTCGTCTTCGAAGCCCTGGCCACCGGCTGCCCGTCCATCGCGGGCTATCTGTCGATCCACAACATGGTCGGCTGGATGATCGACCGGTACGGCACCGGGGCCCAGCGGGGCCGCTACCTGCCCGCGCTCTGCGCCATGGAGCAGCTGGGCAGTTACTGCCTCACCGAGCCGGGCGCGGGCTCCGACGCCGCCGCGCTGAGCACCCGCGCGGTGCGCGACGGCGACCACTACGTGCTGACGGGCACGAAGCAGTTCATCTCCGGGGCGGGCGCCTCGCACCTGTACATCGTGCTCGCCCGCACCGGCGAGGCCGGGCCGCGCGGCATCTCCGCCTTCCTCGTCGAACGGGACGACTCCGGGCTGTCGTTCGGGGCCGACGAGAGGAAGATGGGGTGGAACGCGCAGCCCACCCGGCAGGTCCTGATGGACGGGGTGCGCATCCCCGCGGGCCGGATGCTCGGCGAGGAGGGCGGCGGCTTCCGCATCGCGATGAACGGGCTCAACGGCGGCCGACTCGGTATCGCCGCCTGCTCGTTGGGTGGTGCGCAGAGCGCCCTGGACCGCAGTGTGTCCCACCTGGCGGACCGGGAGGCGTTCGGTGCCAGGCTGCTGGACGCCCAGGCGCTTCGGTTCCGGCTGGCCGACATGGCGACCGAACTGGCCGCCGCCCGGGCCCTGGTGCGGCAGGCGGCCGAGGCGCTGGACCGGAACGTGGCCGGTGCCCCGCAGCTGTGCGCGATGGCCAAGCACTTCGCGACCGACACCGGCTACTCGGTGGCCGACCGGGCGCTCCAACTCCACGGCGGCTACGGCTATCTGGCCGAGTACGGCATCGAGAAGATCGTCCGGGACCTGCGGGTCCACCAGATCCTGGAAGGGACCAACGAGATCATGCGCGTCGTGGTGGCCAGGAGCCTGACGGGAGGCCTGCGATGACCGAGGCGCTCGTACGGGTGAGCGTCGAGGGGCGTACGGGGGTGCTCACCCTGAACCGCCCCAAGGCGCTCAACGCCCTCACCCACCATATGGTGGAGACGATCGCGGCGGCGCTCGACCGCTGGGAGCACGACCCCGAGGTGGCGGCCGTCGTCATCACCGGGGCCGGGGAGCGCGGCCTGTGCGCGGGCGGCGACATCCGGTCCATCTACGACGACGCGCGGGCGGGCGGCAGGGCGTCGGCCGCGTTCTGGCGCGACGAGTACCGGCTCAACGCCCGGATCGCCCGCTATCCCAAGCCGTATGTGGCGGTCATGGACGGCATCGTGATGGGCGGCGGTGTCGGCGTCTCGGCGCACGGCAGCGTACGCGTCGTCACCGAGCGGTCGAAGGTGGCCATGCCGGAGACCGGGATCGGCTTCGTGCCGGACGTCGGCGGCACGTATCTGCTGGCGCTGGCCCCCGGGGAGCTGGGCACCCATCTCGCCCTGACCGGTGCGGCGGTGGGGGCCGGGGACGCGCTGCTGTGCGGGCTGGCCGACCACTTCGTACCGCAGGAGGGCCTGCCCGCGTTCCTCGCCGAACTGCGGACGGAGGCCCCGGCGGCGGTGCTGCACCGGCACGTCCATGACGCACCGCCCGGCGTACTGGGGGCCAACCGGTTCTGGATCGACCACTGTTACGCCGCCGACACAGTCGAGGAGATCGTGGAGCGGCTGCTCGTGTCCGATGCCCCGGCGGCCGGTGAGGCGGCCGCCACGATCCTGGGCCGTTCGCCGACCGCGCTGAAGGTCACCCTCGCCGCGCTGCGCCGGGCACGCGAACTCGGGCCGCTGGAAAGGGTGCTGGAGCAGGAGTACCGCGTCTCGTACGCGGCCCTGACCTCCCCCGACCTGGTGGAGGGCATCCGGGCCCAGGTGATCGACAAGGACCGCGACCCCCGCTGGACCCCGGGGAGGCTCGTGGAGGTCACGGACGCGGACGTGGCCCGGTACTTCGCACCGACCGGCGGCGAGGAACTGTCCCTCACCGCAGACGACTCACCGCAGGAGGTGCCCTGGTGACCACCACTGTCGCCTTCGTCGGGCTGGGCCACATGGGCGCCCCGATGGCCGCCAACCTCGTCCGGGCCGGGCACCGCGTGCTCGGCCACGACCTCGTCGAAACGTGTCTGGCGGCCGCCGTGGAGAGCGGGGTGGAGCGGGCGAAGTCCGCCGCCGAAGCGGCCGCGGTGGCCGACGTGGTGATGACCATGCTGCCCGCCGGACGCCATGTGCTCTCCCTGTACGGGCAGGAGGGGCTGCTCGAAGCGGCCCGCCCCGGCACGCTGTTCGTCGACTGCTCGACCATCGACGTGGCCGACTCCCGCGCCGCCCACGCGGCGGCCGCGGCGGCCGGTCACCGCTCGCTGGACGCCCCGGTCTCCGGCGGGGTGGTGGGGGCTGAGGCGGGCACCCTCACCTTCATGGCCGGGGGTGAGAAGGCCGCGTTCACGGAGGCCGGGCCGCTGCTGTGGGTGATGGGCGAGAAGGCGGTGCACTGCGGGGCGGCGGGCGCCGGACAGGCGGCGAAGATCTGCAACAACATGATCCTCGGCGTCTCGATGATCGCCGTCAGCGAGGCGTTCGTGCTCGCCGAAAGCCTCGGCCTCTCCGACCAGGCGCTGTACGACGTGGCGTCGGCGGCCTCCGGCCAGTGCTGGGCGCTCACCGTCAACTGCCCGGTCCCCGGCCCCGTCCCCGGCAGCCCGGCCAACCGCGACTACCGCCCCGGATTCGCGGCACCGCTGATGGCGAAGGACCTCGGGCTGGCCGCCAACGCGGTGCGCGCGGGCGGTGTCGACGCCGAACTTGGCCTCAGGGCTGCCGAGTTGTACGCGCGCTTCGCCGAAGGCAGCGGGGCGGACCAGGACTTCTCCGGCATCGTCCGGGCCATCCGGGCCGCTTCCTCGACCACCACCGATACAGAGAAGGGCGCCACCCCGTGAGCGAGAACAACGAGAGCACGTCCGTCCCGGGCCCGTACGACACCATCCTCGTCGAGCGCCGGGGCCGAACCGCCCTGCTCACCCTGAACCGCCCCAAGGCGCTCAACGCGCTGAGCCTGGACGTCATGCGGGAGACGGTGGAGGCGACCGAGGCGCTGGACCGCGACCCTGACGTCGGCTGCATCATCATCACAGGCAGCGGGAACAAGGCGTTCGCGGCCGGGGCGGACATCAAGGAGATGCAGCCGCGGAGCTACCTGGACATGTACCTCAGCGACTGGTTCACCGCCTGGGACCGGCTCGGCCACCTCCGTACGCCCACGGTCGCCGCCGTACGGGGCTACGCCCTGGGCGGCGGCTGCGAGTTGGCCATGCTGTGCGACCTGGTGATCGCCTCGGACACCGCCGTCTTCGGACAGCCGGAGATCCGCCTCGGCGTGATCCCCGGCATCGGCGGCTCCCAGCGACTGACCCGGGCGGTCGGCAAGGCCAAGGCGATGGACCTCTGTCTGACCGGCCGGAACATGGACGCCGAGGAGGCCGAGCGGGCCGGTCTGGTCTCCCGGATCGTCCCGGACGCGGACCTGCTGGAGAAGGCGCTCGCTGTCGCGGGCACGGTCGCCGGGATGTCGGCGCCCGTCGCGATGATGGCGAAGGAGGCAGTCAACCGGGCCTTCGAGACGACGCTCGCCGAGGGCGTCCGCTTCGAACGCCGCCTGTTCCACGCGGTGTTCGCGACGGACGACCAGAAGGAGGGCATGAAGGCGTTCACCGAGAAGCGGCCCGCGGAGTTCGCCCACCGCTGATCCGCGCAGGCGGTGCGGACCGGCCGTCGGCCACCACCGGATGCGGAACGTGCGTGCGCCGGTCGGGGTCGACGGCCGGCGGGAGACCTGGCGGGCGGCGGCGGTTCCGCCGAGGTGGCGCGGGGCGGCAGGCTGCCCGCCGACGGGCTGCATCGGGTACTGGCGGCGCTGCCGGGTCCGGCGGCGGAGGACTGAGGGCGCCTGACCGTCGTCCGCGCGGGATGATCCGCGCCCCGATGCGCGTTACATCCAGTTGTGTCCGGCTCATCCGTCGAACCGGGCCCTCTTAGACGAAGCTGGAGGCAGCACGGTGCACGGTGAGTACAAGGTTCCCGGCGGCAAGCTGGTCGTGGTGGACCTGGACGTCGAGGGCGGGGCGCTGCGGAACGTCCGCGTCGCCGGGGACTTCTTCCTCGAACCCGACGAGGCGATCCTCGCGATCGACGCGGCCCTGGAGGGTGCCCCGGCCAACACCGACACGGCCGGGCTGGCGGCCCGGATCGAGGCGGCGCTGCCCGAATCCACGGTGATGCTCGGGCTGAGCGCGGAGGGCGTCGCCACCGCCGTACGACGGGCGCTGGCGCGGGCCACGGAGTGGTCCGACTACGACTGGCAGCTGATCCACGAGGCCCCGCAGTCGCCCGCGCTGCACATGGCGCTCGACGAGGTGATCACCGCGGAGGTGGCGGCGGGCCGCCGTCCGCCGACGCTGCGGGTCTGGGAGTGGGACTCCCCCGCCGTGATCATCGGCAGCTTCCAGTCACTGCGCAACGAGGTCGACCCGGCGGGTGTGGAGCGGCACGGTGTGAACGTCGTGCGCCGGATCTCGGGCGGTGGCGCGATGTTCGCCGAGCCGAGCTCCACCATCACCTACTCGCTGGCCGTGCCGCAGTCGCTGGTGTCGGGCCTCTCGTTCGCCGACAGCTACGCCTATCTGGACGACTGGGTGCTCGAAGCCCTCGCGGACATGGGCATCAAGGCCTGGTACCAGCCGCTCAACGACATCGCCACCGAGGTCGGCAAGATCGCGGGGGCGGCGCAGAAGCGGGTGGTGGGGCCCGACGGCGGTCCGGGGGCGGTGCTGCACCACGTGACGATGGCGTACGACATCGACGCCGACAAGATGCTGGAGGTGCTGCGGATCGGGAAGGAGAAGCTGTCCGACAAGGGCACCCGGTCCGCGAAGAAGCGCGTCGACCCGCTGCGGCGGCAGACGGGGCTACCCCGCCAGGCGGTGATCGAGCGCATGATCGGCTCCTTCCGCAAGCGGCACGGGCTGACCACGGGCGGCGTGACGGACGCCGAGCTGGCCCGCGCCGAGGAGCTCGTACGGACCAAGTTCGGTTCGCCCGAGTGGACGGCCCGGGTGCCGTAACGAAGGCCCCCGGCGCGCAGGGCATGAACACCGATGCCCAGGACGCCTGCACCCCGGCGTGAAAGCCCGCGCTGACCTTCGGGGGTGCCGCGTGCGTCGTGCGCCCGGACTGCTACCTCAGCGCCTGCCTCCGACGCCCCACGGTCGGGGAGCTGAAGGAGGCGCTGGGGAGGGTCTTCGACCCGTGAAGGCGAGAGCCTCGCTGCGGAAGGGCCCAGGAGGTCGCCGGCGGCCCTCCCGCAGCGGGGCGGTCTGTCACGGCAGGAGACTGCCGCCCGACTACTTCGGCATCAGCACCGTGTCGATGATGTAGACAGTGGCGTTGGCGGTCGGGACGTTGCCGCAGACCACGCCGGCGCTGTCGTTGACCTGGTACGACTCACCGGAGCCTGACGTGGTCAGCGTGCTCTTCTGCAGCGTGTCGAACGTGCCGCTCTCCAGCTGCTGCGGGGTGAGCTTCTCCCCCACCACGTGGTAGGTGAGGATCTTGGTGAGCATGGCCTTGTCGTTGAGGACCGCGTCCAGGTCGGCCTTCGGGATCTTGGCGAAAGCGTCGTTGGTGGGCGCGAACACCGTGATGTTCTCGGCGTTGTTGAGGGTGTCGACGAGGCCGGCCTTCTGCACGGCGGCGACAAGTGTGGACAGCGCGGGGTTGTTGGAGGCGGCGGTGGCGACCGGGTCCTGGGCCATGCCGTCGAAGCTGCCCGCGCCGTCCTTCGGGACGCCGGCGCAGGCCGGGCCGAACGGCTTGTCCGTCGACGTGTCGTCACCGGCGGCCGGCTTTGACTCCTCGGGAGTCGAGCTCGCGGCGGAAGCGCTGTCGGACGCCTTGTCCGAGGTGTCCTCGGCGCAGGCGGTCAGCGACAGGGGCAGCAGGACCGCGGCGACGACGGCGACGGCTGCACGGCGGTGGCGAAGGGCGTTCATGGAATTCTCCTGGATTGTCGGTACGGGAAAACGGGACGGTTCGTATGGGGCAAGGGAATGCCGTCTGGCTGGGAATGGAGCAGTGCAGATGGAAGGGTCTGTTGGGATCAGTCGACGGAGACCACGACGGAGTGCCAGCCACTGGCACCGTCCGGGACGGTCTTGGTGCGCTTCTCGGTCTGGACCGCGCCCGTGCCGTCGGTGGCGCGGACGGTGAGGGTGTGGCCGCCGGGGGTGGCCTGCCAGGGGTAGGACCACTGGCGCCAGGCGTCGACGGTGCTCTGCTCGGCCAGCTGGGCCGGGCGCCACGGGCCGTCGTCGACGCGGATCTCGACCTTCGAGATCCCCCGGTGCTGGGCCCAGGCCACTCCGGCCACCATGACCGTGCCGGCCCCGGGACGGCCGAAGGGCTTGGGGGTGTCGATCCGGGACTGGGTCTTGATCGGGGCCTTGCGGGCCCACTTGCGCTTCACCCAGTACGCGTCGTACTCGTCGAAAGTGGTGAGCTCGATGTCCTCGATCCACTTGCAGGCCGAGACGTACCCGTAGAGGCCGGGGACGAGCATGCGGACGGGGAACCCGTGGACGAAGGGAAGCGGTTCGCCGTTCATGCCCACGGCGAGCATCGCGTCCCGGCCGTCCATGACGTCCTCGACGGGAGTGCCGAGCGTCATGCCGTCCACCGAGCGGGCGATGATCTGGTCGGCCTTGCCGCCCCGGGACGGCGGCTTGACGCCCGCCTCCTTGAGCAGGTCGGCCAGGCGTACCCCGATCCACCTGGCGTGGCCGATGTAGGGGCCTCCGACCTCGTTGGAGACGCAGCAGAGGGTGATCTCACGCTCGATCAGGGGGCGTTCCAGCAGGTCCTGGTAGGTGAACTCCCGGTCTCGGCGTACGCCCTTGCCGTGGATGCGCAGCCGCCAGGTGTTCGCGTCGACCTTGGGGACCACCAGGGCGGTGTCGACCCGGTAGAACTTGTTGTTGGGGGTGGTGAACGGGGGCAGGCCGGGCACCCGTAGCCGGGCTCCCGCAGGGATCGGCTGCGCGGGTGAAGCCGGGGCGGGCAGCCGGACAGCCGTGCGGGAGGCGACGGCGTCCTGACTGCTCCGGCCGTTCAGCGTCCGGCCGACCGCTCCGGCGACGGTGGAGGCGGCGGCCGCGGCGGTGGCGGCGATCAGGAAGCCCCGCCGGTCCCAGCCGCTCTCCTCGTACGCGTGCTGCTCCTCCCCCGAGATCCGGCGCGGCCGGGTGAGACTGCCGATGAGGACGTACAGCAGGACCGCCCCGGCCGCCGCTCCCACCAGCGATGGGAGTCCGTCGACCAGGCCGGTGGAGTCCGGGCGGCTGACGGCGGCGGCGGCGCCGACCACACCGAAGGCGAGGACGGCGGCGGAACCTGCACGGCGGTGGCGCAGGGCCAGCACGCCGACGGCGAGGGCGAAGAGGGCGAGCGTGACTACGATGCCGAGCTGCAGGACGAACTTGTCGCTCTCGCCGAAGTTCCGGATCGCCCAGTCCTTCACACCGGCGGGCGTCCGGTCGATGGCCGCCCCGCCGACCGCCGTCACGGGGCTCGCCTCGGGCCTGACGGCAGCCGACACGAGCTCGGCGACGGTCAGTGCGGCGAATCCCGCCAGCAGTCCGCTGAGGGCTGCGAGCGTTTCGCGGGCAAGGGTTGTCCGGGTGATCCTCACGGCCGTCATTCGGAGCCGTGGGCCAGGCGGATTGGTCGTTCACCCGATCACATGAAACCGGTGGGTCCGTTGTGCGTCGGGGGCGTATGTGGGCTAAGGGGGCCCGAGAGGCAGGCGGGGACACCCGGAGACGCGAACCGCCCCGGCGGGCACAGGGCCGGCCGGGGCGGAACGGTGGGCGGAAGCGTCCGCCCCTCACCAGGTCAGACGAGGCTCGCGATCGCCTGGTTGAACGTGGCGGACGGCCTCATGACCGAGGCGGCCTTGGCCGGGTCGGGCTGGTAGTAGCCGCCGATCTCGGCCGGGGAGCCCTGCACCGCGATCAGCTCGGCGACGATGGTCTCCTCCTGCTCGGCCAGGGTCTTGGCGAGCGGGGCGAACGCCTCGGCGAGCTTGGCGTCGTCGGTCTGCTGCGCCAGCTCCTGGGCCCAGTAGAGGGCCAGGTAGAAGTGGCTGCCGCGGTTGTCGATGCCGCCGAGGCGACGGCTGGGCGACTTGTCCTCGTTGAGGAAGGTGCCGGTCGCCCGGTCCAGGGTGTCGGCGAGGACCTGGGCCCGCGCGTTGTCCGTGGTGGTGGCCAGGTGCTCGAAGCTGACCGCGAGGGCCAGGAACTCGCCCAGGCTGTCCCAGCGGAGGTAGTTCTCCTTGACGAGCTGCTGGACGTGCTTGGGGGCCGAGCCGCCCGCGCCCGTCTCGAAGAGGCCGCCGCCGTTCATCAGCGGGACGACGGAGAGCATCTTCGCGCTGGTGCCGAGCTCCAGGATCGGGAAGAGGTCGGTGAGGTAGTCGCGCAGCACGTTGCCGGTGACGGAGATGGTGTCCTCGCCGCGGCGGATGCGCTCCAGGGAGAAGGCGGTGGCCTCCTCCGGGGTCTTGATGGAGATGTCCAGGCCGTCGGTGTCGTGGTCGGCGAGGTACGTGGTGACCTTGGCGATCAGGTTGGCGTCGTGGGCGCGGCCCTCGTCCAGCCAGAACACCGCCGGATTGCCGGTGGCGCGGGCACGGGTGACGGCGAGCTTGACCCAGTCCTGGATCGGCGCGTCCTTGGTCTGGCACATCCGGAAGATGTCACCGGCGCCGACGGCCTGCTCCAGCACGACGTCGCCGTTCGTGTCGACGACGCGCACGGTGCCGGTGGCGGGGATCTCGAAGGTCTTGTCGTGGCTGCCGTACTCCTCGGCCTTCTGCGCCATCAGACCGACGTTGGGCACCGAGCCCATGGTCGACGGGTCGAAGGCGCCGTTGGCGCGGCAGTCGTCGATGACGACCTGGTAGACACCGGCGTAGCTGCTGTCCGGGAGGACGGCGATGGTGTCGGCCTCGTTGCCGTCCGGGCCCCACATGTGGCCGGAGGTGCGGATCATGGCGGGCATGGAGGCGTCGACGATGACGTCACTGGGGACGTGCAGGTTGGTGATGCCCTTGTCGGAGTCGACCATCGCGAGGGCGGGGCCCTCGGCGAGCTCGGCCTCGAAGGACGCCTGGATCTCGGCGCCCACGTTCGGCAGGGAGCCCAGGCCCTTGAGGATGCCGCCCAGGCCGTCGTTCGGGGTGAGACCGGCGGCGGCGAGCTGGTCGCCGTACTTGGCGAAGGTGTTGGGGAAGAAGGCGCGGACCGCGTGGCCGAAGATGATCGGGTCGGAGACCTTCATCATGGTGGCCTTGAGGTGCACGGAGAACAGCACACCCTCGGCCTTGGCGCGGGCGACCTGCGCGGTGAAGAACTCGCGCAGCGCGGCGACGCGCATGACGGCCGCGTCGACGACCTCGCCCTTGAGGACGGGTACCGACTCGCGGAGCACGCTGGTGGTGCCGTCGTCGCCGTGCAGCTCGATGCGGAGCGAGCCGTCCTCGGCGATGACCGCGGACTTCTCGGTGGAGCGGAAGTCGTCGACGCCCATGGTCGCGACGTTCGTCTTCGAGTCGGCCGACCAGGCGCCCATGCGGTGCGGGTGGGCCTTGGCGTAGTTCTTGACGGACGCGGGGGCACGGCGGTCCGAGTTGCCCTCGCGCAGCACCGGGTTCACGGCGCTGCCCTTGACCTTGTCGTAGCGGGCGCGGACGTCCTTGTCCTCATCGGTCTGCGGGTCGTCCGGGTAGTCCGGAAGCGCGTAGCCCTGCTCCTGGAGCTCGGCGATGGCCGCCTTGAGCTGCGGGATCGACGCCGAGATGTTGGGCAGCTTGATGATGTTCGCGCCGGGCGTCCTGGCCAGCTCGCCGAGCTCGGCGAGTGCGTCATCGATACGCTGCTCGGCCTTCAGCCGCTCCGGGAAACTGGCGATGATCCGGCCCGCGAGGGAGATGTCACGGCGCTCCACCGTGACTCCTGCGGTCGAGGCGTAGGCCTCGATCACGGGCAGGAGCGAATAGGTCGCCAGGGCAGGGGCCTCGTCGGTGTGCGTATAGATGATGGTCGAGTCAGTCACCGGGTGCTCCGCTCCACGTCTGCAACATTGCTTGACATCAAGATATCTCCTCGCCGCGCGGGGCTCCACAAGGCCCCCGCACGGCTTTGCGGTACCGCGGGGTGCCACGGGCCCGGAGCCCGGTCCTCCGCCGCCCGTGACCGGGGCTCGACCGGCCCGGGCTCGCAGGCGGACACCACGAGCTGGGCCCGGCCGCGGGTGCCGGGCTTGATCATCGCTCGGCTCACGTGCCTCTTGGCGGTGTACGGGCCGACTCCCGTGCGGGCGGCGAACTCCTCGTCGCCGAGACCCCGGGCGGCCTGCGCGGTGACCCCACGGTCGCGGCGGGTGAGGGTCTCCAGGCCGGGGGCGGTGGCGCGGTCCGGGCCTGAGCGTGGTGTGTCAGGCGGGCGGCCGGTGCTCGTACCAGCGCCGGTCGTCCTCCAGCTGGGCGGCCAGGGCGATCAGCCGCGCCTCGCTGCGGGAGGGGCCGAGGAGCTGGGCGCCGACGGGGAGACCGGTGCTGGTGAAGCCGGCCGGGACGTTCACGCCGGGCCAGCCGAGGACGTTCCAGGGCCAGGCGTACGGGCACGCGGCCGCCATCGCGAGGTCGGTGCGCCAGGCGCTGAGGTCGTCGAACCGGCCGATACGCGGCGGCGGGGCGGCCGTGGTCGGGGTGAGGAGCACATCGAACCCGGAGGCGTCGAAGAGCGCCCCGATCCGGCGGTGCTGGCGCACTTCGCGGGCGCGGGCGGCCCGCACCGCCCGTCCGCCGAGACGTGTCCCGGTCCGCTGGGCGCTGCGGGTGCGGGGGTCGAGCAGGGCCGGTTGGGGTTGGCGGGCGGCGAACTCGGCGATGCCCGCCGTGGCGCGGGGCACGAAGGCGAGGCCGATCAGTCCGTACCGGGGGCGGGCCTCCTCTACGTGGTGGCCGAGCCGGGCGAGGGCCTCGGCCAGCTCGGTGACGGCCCGGCGCACCTCGGGGTCCGGGGCCGCTCGGGTGAGGGTGAGCGGGGGCCGCCAGGCGAGGGCGATGCGCAGGCGGCCCGGGTCGCGTCGGGCGGCCTCGGCGGCGCGGACGGCGGGCGGACGGTGCAGGTCCTCCGGGTGCGCGCCCGCGGCCGCGTCCAGCAGGAGCGCCGCGTCGGCCACCGTACGGGCGAGGGGGCCGTTGACGGTGAGGCCCTGGAAGGCGTCGTGGTGCGGGTGCACCGAGATGCGGCCGCGCTGGGGCTTGATGCCGACGAGATGGGTCCAGGCGGCGGGGATGCGGACGGACCCGGCCCCGTCCGAGCCGAGGGCGGCGGGGACGAGCCCGGCGGCGACGGCGGCCGCCGATCCGCCGGAGGAGCCGCCCGGGGTGTGCGCGGGGTTCCAGGGGTTGCGGGTGGCGCCGAACGCGGGGCCCTCGGTGAACGGCCACTGGCCCAGTTCGCAGGAGTTGGCCTTGCCGACGACGATCGCCCCGGCCGCGCGCAGCCGGCGCACCGCCTCGCTGTCGGCGGTGGCAGGGGGCCGTTCGCCGTCGCAGCCGAAGTGGGTGGGCAGGCCCGCGACATCGGTGTCGTCCTTGACGGCGACGGGGACGCCGAGGAGCGGCAGCCGCTCCCCCGCCGCGAGTCTGCGGTCGGCTTCGGCGGCCTCCGCCAGGGAGGCTTCGGCCCGCACATGTCGGAAGGCGTTGAGGGTGGATTGCGTCGCCTCGATCCGGGCGAGCGCGTCGGCGACGAGGGCGGTGGAGGTGGTGGCTCCGTCGGCGATCCGGCCCGCGCTCTCGGCGAGGCCGGGCACCGGCGCCGGGGCGGGGTCCGGACGGAGGGTCCGGCCGGGGTGCGGCCGCGGGGCCGGTCCGGTCTGCTCGGTGGGCTCCGCTGAGGACATGGGCGTGCCGCCTCCCTCGTAACCGTGGGGCCGACCGGTCGTCCCGGCTGCACCCACCCGTACTTACTGGAGGGTAACGAGAGGAGGCGGCCCGCTCAAGCAGTGCGGCCGCGAAGGCCGTTCCCGGCCCTACCGCCAGGGCGTCACGGGCGGACGTGGATCTCGCCGATGCCGGTGCCGAACTTCCCGCAGTGGGCGGTGGACTGGCCGGACTCGCCGGGCCTCAGGGTGACGTGGTTGCCGTCGACGTCCGGGGACCAGCCGCACACCAGGTGGACCCAGAAGGTCTGCGTCCGGCTGCCGTTGTTGCGACAGAGCGCGAAGCCCGTGTAGTCGTCGATGGCGTGCTTGCCGGTGTCGCACGAGAGGCCGGGCGGAATCGCGGCCGGGGCGGCGGTGGCGGTCACGGCGGTGACCGGGACGGCCAGCGCGGCCGCCATGGAGGCGGCGGCTACGGTCCGCCGGGCCGACCGGAGCCGCTTGTTCCCCGTGAACAGCTTCATGGTTCTCCTTACATGGTTTACGTGGTCTACGTGGTTTTACGCGGCGGGTGCCTAACGCGATCCCTGGTGGGATCACCGCAGCCATGCCCACCCTCCGTAATCAGAAACGCCTTCACTCCTGACGCTCCGTATGCGCGCCGGGCGGCGCCCCTACGGTCGGCGTACGCTCGAATGTGCCGGTTCTCATGGAGCGCACTCCCCTGACCGGGGCGTTTTCGAGGAGGCGACGTGAGCGGACACCGCTGGGCCGCACGTGCGGCGGCAGGAACGGCGGCCGTAGCCCTCACCCTGACGAGTGGTGCGGTCGCGCAGGCCGATGACGACATCGACTCGCTCAGCGCCGAGGAGATCGTCGACCGCTCGCGCGACGCCCTGCTCGGCGTCTCGTCCCTGCATCTGAGCGCACGCGGCAGCCTCGACGGCAGCGGCTCGGACGTGAGCCTCGACCTCACGCTCGACCGCGAGGGCAACTGCGCCGGCGGGGTCGACATGGGCGACGAGGGGTCGGTGGAGATCGTCAAGCGCGGCAACGACGTATGGCTGAAACCGGACGCCGCCTTCTGGGAGACCCATGTGCCCATCGGCGGCTCGGCCTTCGACGCGATCCTCGACGGCCGCTACATGAAGGCCGAGGCCGACCATCCGCGACTGCTCACGGTGACCGAGGTCTGCGATCTCGACACCTTCCGCGAACTGATCGAGGACAACGCCGATGTGGCGGACCGGGGCACGCTGACGAAGGGCGAGAGGACCGAGGTGAACGGCGCGCCCGCGGTTCCGGTGACCCGGGCCGAGGGCCGCGAGCGGGTGACGGCCTACGTGGCCGCCGAGGGCGAGCCGTACCCGGTGCGGATCACCGTGCGGGACGCCTCCGAGGAGGGGACCGTGAACTTCTCCGGCTTCAACAGGCCAGTGCCCACGGCCACTCCGTCGGCGGACGAGACGGTGGATGTCACGGCCCTGCTGGGCCGCAGCATCAAGCCCGTCTGAGCTCAGCCCGGCGGGTCAGCGCCACGTACGGCAGCAACGAGGACGTGAGCCCGACCGCCCGGCCGTGGTCGGCGAGCGGTCTGAGGAGCGGGATCAGTCCGTCGGAGGGGAAGGGGGCCCTTCCCGGGGCCGAGTGGGAGCCGCCGACTCGGCCGGGGGCGCGGTCAGTCGGTCAGCCGGTCAGGGCGGGGATGATCGCGGCGCCGTACGCGTCGATCGTCGCCTCCCGGGCATCGTGCATGTTGTAGACGGCGAACTGGTCGACGCCCAGGTCCCTCAGGTGGCGCAGCTTCTCGATGTGCGCCTCGGCGGGACCCAGCAGGCAGAACCGGTCCACGATCTCGTCAGGCACGAAGGCGGTGTCCGGGTTGCCGGAGCGCCCGTGGTGGCTGTAGTCGTAACCGTGCCGGTCCTTGATGTACGCGGTCAGCGCCTCGGGCACCAGACCCGAGTGCTCGCCGTAGCGGGCGACCAGGTCCGCGACGTGGTTGCCGACCATCCCGCCGAACCACCGGCACTGCTCCCGGGCGTGGGCGAGGTCGTCGCCGACGTACGCGGGCGCGGCGACGCAGATGGTGACGGCCTCGGGGTCCCGTCCGGCGTCGGCCGCCGCGTCCCGTACCGCCTTGATCATCCACTCGGTGAGGAAGGGGTCCGCGAGCTGGAGGATGAACCCGTCCGCCTTCTGCCCGGCCAGGGCGAGGGCTTTGGGCCCGTACGCCGCCATCCACACCGGCAGCCGCCCGTCCTTCACCCAGGGGATCTGGAGCGGCTGCCCGTCGACCGTCGCCTCCCGGCCCTCGGCGAGGTCCCGGATGACGTCGATGGCCTCGCCGAGGCGGGCCAGGGTGTTGGGGCGGCGGCCCGCGACGCGCATCGCGGAGTCGCCGCGCCCGATGCCGCAGACGGTGCGGTTGCCGTACATGTCGTTGAGGGTGGCGAAGGTGGAGGCGGTGACCTCCCAGGTGCGGGTGCCCGGGTTGGTGACCATGGGGCCCACGGTGAGGCGTTCGGTGTGCTCCAGGATGCGGCTGTAGATGACGAACGGCTCCTGCCAGAGCACCGCCGAGTCGAAGGTCCAGCCGTAGCGGAAGCCGTTTCGCTCGGCGCGGCGCATCAGGCCGACGACGGCCGAGGCGGGCGGGTCGGTCTGGAGGACGAGTCCGAAGTCCATGACGGGATCTCCTATCCAGGTACTGACAGGCAGCTAGTCCAGGTACTGACAGGTGGCGCGGGGGGTGTACATGCCGTGTCCGGCACGGCCGGTGAACTTCCGTCCGTCGATGACGGGTTCGCCGCGCGAGAGGACGGTCTCGACCTGTCCGGTGATGCGTTTGCCCTCGTACGCCGAGTAGTCGACGTTCATGTGGTGGGTCTCGGCGGAGAGGACGTGCTCGGCGGCCGGGTCGTAGATGACGATGTCCGCGTCGGCTCCCGGGGCGATGGTGCCCTTCTTCGGATAGAGGCCGAACATCCGGGCCGGGGAGGCGCAGGCGATCTCGATCCAGCGGCGGCGGGTGATGTGCCCGTCCACCACGGCCTGGTGCAGCAGGTCCATGCGGTGCTCGACGCCCGGCATGCCGTTGGGGATCTTGGAGAAGTCCCCGCGGCCCATCTCCTTCTGGCCCGAGAAGCAGAACGGGCAGTGGTCGGTGGAGACGACCTGGAGTTCATTGGTGCGAAGACCCCGCCACAGGACTTCCTGGTGCTCCTTGGGGCGCAGCGGGGTGGAGCAGACGTACTTGGCACCCTCGAAGTCCGGCTCGGCGAGGTTGTCGGTGGACAGGAACAGGTACTGCGGGCAGGTCTCGCCGTAGACCGGGAGGCCCTTGTGGCGGGCGGCGGCGATCTCCTCCACGGCCTCGTCGGCGGAGACGTGGACGACGTAGAGGGGAGATCCGGCGACCCGGGCGAGCTGGACGGCGCGATGGGTGGCCTCGGCCTCCAGGGCGACCTTGCGGACGTCTCCGTGGTATCGGGGGTCGGTGCGGCCGGCGGCGAGCGCCTGCTCGACCAGGACGTCGATGGCGATGCCGTTCTCGGCGTGCATCATGATCAACCCGCCGTTGCCCGCGGCTTGTTGCATGGCCCGCAGGATCTGGCCGTCGTCGGAGTAGAAAACCCCCGGGTAGGCCATGAACAGCTTGAAGGAGGTCACCCCTTCGGAGACGAGGCGGTCCATCTCCCTGAGCGAGGAGGGGTTCACGTCGGCGAGGATCATGTGGAAGGCGTAGTCGATGGCGCAGTTGCCGTCGGCCTTCCCGTACCAGGAGTCCAGCCCTTCGCGCAGCGAACGGCCCACGCCCTGGATCGCGAAGTCGACGATGGTGGTGGTGCCGCCCCAGGCCGCGGCCCGGGTTCCGGTCTCGAAGGTGTCGGCGGCGTACGTTCCGCCGAACGGCATCTCCATGTGGGTGTGGGCGTCGACGCCGCCCGGGATGACGTACTTCCCGGTGGCGTCGATCCGCCGGTCGGCGCTCCAGCTCTCGGCGGCGTCGGTCCCGTGGGCGGCGAGCGCGGCGATGCGGCCGCCCTCGATGAGGACGTCGGCGTGGATCTCGTCGGACGCTGTGATGACCAGGCCGCCGTGGATGACGGTGCGGCTCATGGGTTCCTCCTCACTGCGGGGCGCCCCGCCGGCCTCCTGGGCGTACGGCGGGGCCGCCCCGCGCGGCGGTTGATACGTACGGCGCACGGGCCTGCGGGGCGGGTCAGCCCGCCGCGTGCAGGGCGTCCGCGAGGATGGCCGCGCCCTCCTCGGCCTCGGCGACGGTCAGGGTCAGCGGCGGGGCGATCCTGAGCACGCTGGTGCTGTGGCCGCCGCCCTTGCCGATGAGCAGTCCGCCCTCCCGGGCCGCTTCGAGGACGGCTGCCGCGGCTTCCGGGTCGGCCTCGTCGGTGCCGGGCTTCACCAGCTCGACGCCGATCATCAGGCCCCGGCCGCGCACTTCGCGTACGGCGGGGCAACCGGCGGCGATGCCGCGCAGCCGTTCGATGAGGAGCCCGCCGACACGCCGCGCGTTGCCCTGGAGGTCGTGCTCCAGGAGGTACGAGAGGTTGGCGAGCGACGCGGCCATGGTGATGGGTGAACCACCGAACGTGGAGATGGAGTTGGCGTCGAGGCAGTTCATCACCTCGGCGCGGGCCACGACTCCGCCCACCGACATGCCGTTACCGATGCCCTTGGCGAAGGTGAGGATGTCCGGCGGGCCGTGCTCCGCGTGCGCCTGCCAGCCCCAGAAGTGCTCGCCGGTACGGCCCCAGCCGGTCTGGACCTCGTCGGAGATCCACAACACGCCGTGCCGGTCCAGGACTTGGCGGAAGGCGGCGAACAGCCCGTCGGGCGGCGAGGTGAAGCCGCCGACGCCCTGGATGGGTTCGGCGATCAGGGCGGCGGGGCGGCGGGTGTGCCCGAGGAGGTCTTCCAGGTCGGCGACGCACGCCTTGATGAAGCGCTCGTCGCTCAGCTCGGCGTACGGCCCCCGGCTGCGGACTCCGCCGTGGACGTACAGGGTCTGGAGCGGGGAGAGATTCGTCGGCGACCAGGCCTGGTTCCCGGTGATCGAGACCGTCGAGAACGACCGGCCGTGGTAGCTGTTGCGCATCGCGAGGATCTGGCTGGACCGGCGGTACGCGGTGGCGAGCAGCAGCGCGGTGTCGTTGGCCTCTGTGCCCGAGGTGGTGAAGAAGACCCGGGCGTCGGGGATGCCGGAGAGGGTGGCGATCCGCTCGGCCATCTCCACCATGGGACGGTTGAGGTAGAGGGTGGAGGAGTGGACGATCCGCCCGGCCTGCTCGGCGACCGCCTTGGTGACCTCGGGCAGGGCGTGGGCGGTCATCGTGGTGAGGATGCCGCCGAAGAAGTCCAGGTAGCGGTTGCCGTCCGCGTCCTGGACATGGCGGCCCTCGCCGTGGGTGAGTTCGATGGGGTGGCGGTAGTAGAGGGCCAGCCATTCGGGGCTGACGGCGCGGTGGCGGTCGTACAGTCCGGTCACGGCTCCACCAGCCCGTCGTAGGCGTCGGGCCGTCGGTCCCGGTAGAACGCCCACTGCTGGCGGACTTCCTCGATCAGGCCGAAGTCCAGGTCGCGGACGAGGAGTTCCTCCTCCTTGTCGCTGGCGACGTCGCCGACGAACTGGCCGCGCGGGTCGACGAAGTAGCTCGTGCCGTAGAAGTCGTTGTCGCCGTACTCCTCCTGGCCGACGCGGTTGATCGCGGCGACGAAGTACTCGTTGGCGACGGCGGAGGCCGGCTGCTCCAGCTGCCAGAGATAGCTGGAGAGGCCTCGCGAGGTGGCCGACGGGTTGTAGACCAACTGGGCTCCGTTGAGGCCAAGTTGCCGCCACCCCTCGGGGAAGTGCCGGTCGTAGCAGATGTAGACGCCGACCTTGCCGACGGCAGTGTCGAAGACGGGCCAGCCGGCGTTGCCGGGCTTGAAGTAGTACTTCTCCCAGAAGCCCTTGACCTGCGGGATGTGGTGCTTGCGGTACTTGCCGAGATACGAGCCGTCGGCGTCGATCACGGCCGCGGTGTTGTAGTAGAACCCGGTCTGCTCGATCTCGAAGACCGGCACGACGACGACCATCCCGGTCTCCCGGGCCAGGTCCCGCATCCGCCGGACGGTCGGCCCGTCGGGCACCGGTTCGGCCCAGCGGTAGTGCTCGGGCTCCTGAACCTGGCAGAAGTAGGGGGCGTTGAACACCTCCTGGAAGCCGATGATCTTCGCCCCCTGCCGGGCGGCCTCGCGCGCGTGCTCCTCGTGCTTGGCAATCATGGATTCGGTGTCGCCGGTCCAGGTCGCCTGGACGAGTGCGGCGCGTACGACGTGGGACATGAGCTGCTCCTTCGACGCGGCGTCAGAGAGCCTGCACGCGTTCTCTACGCACGTAGATCGGTGCATGGATGGAGAACGTAAGCCCCGTGGTCCGGCGGGGCAAGACCATCGCCGTGAACCGACGGAGTCGATCATGTTTCGCACCCGAGCGGTCCACAACGGACGCGGTACCGATCGCCGGGCAGCACGCGCCGGGCGTTCAGACCCCCGGCACGCCCGCCACGCGCAACGCGTGCACCAGGTCCCACTCCCGCTCCGCGGACACCTCACGGGCGGCCGCCAGGAGGAGGGGCAGCAGCCGGGTGCCACCGCTCCCGGCGAGGGCGGCGGCCTCCTGCGGAGTGCGTACGCGGATGAAGGCGCCGAGCAGGTCCCGCGCCTCCCGTTCGCGGCCCGCGCCGTCCAGGGCGAGCGCCGCTTCGGCCACCTCGGCGGCGGGCCGGGCCACCCCCTGGCGCAACAGGAGCCCGCAGTCGTCGTCGCGCCCCGCGGCGGCCAGCGCGCCCGCCGCCGAGGCGAACCCGGCGGGCGGCAGCGAGGACACCTCCCAGAGCAGGGTCGTCCAGTCGGCGGAGAGGCCCGCCCGGTACAGGGCGACCGCGAGCACCGGCAGCCGGGCCGCGGGCCAGGCCGCGACCTCGCAGAGCACCACGTGCGCCTCGCCGCTGCGGCCCTCGGCGCGCAGCCGGACCAGCCGGGCGACGGCGGCGGCCACGGCCTGCCCGGCGGCCGGGTCCGGCAGGGCGTCCGGCGTACGGTCCCGCCCGGCCCGGTCCCGGCCCTCACGATTCCCTCCGCCCTCATCACCCGCGCCGCCGAAGCGGGCGCCGCGCGGGGCGGAGGCCCCGGGCCGCGCGGGGGCGGGCAGCACGGGCACCGGCGAGGGGGCGTAGCCGGTCGCCTCGTCGTCGACCTCCAGCCCGGCGAACCGGGCACCGCGCGGCTTCTTGCGCGAGGGCTCGGCGGCGGGGGCCGCAGACACGGCGGGCGCCACGCGCGGGCGACCGGGCGCAGGGGCGTCGGGCGCAGGGGCCGGGTACGCGGCCGGGGCGGGGGCCTCAGGCGCGGAGGCATACGCATCGGCCGCCACCCGGGGGTGGCCGACGGCAGGCTCCTCCGGCCCGGAGACATCCGCATCGGGCGCGACGCCCGGGCGGCCAGGGGCGGGGGCGGGGGCGGGGGCGGGGGCGGGCTGCGCATCCGGTGCCGGGGCAGGTCCGGCGTACGCGTCCGGCACAGTCACCGCCGCCAGCCGCTTGCGCAGTTCCGCGCAGCGCGCCGAGGCCCGCGCGTGGTCGTCGCGGGCCCAGGCCAGCGCCTCGGGGTCGGCCGGGTCCGTGTCGGCGGCCCCGGCGTCGCGCAGCCGTTGTGCCGCCCGGCCCTGCTCGCCGATCATCAACTCCAGCCGGTGGACGAGCTCCTGGCGTCCGCCGGGCCGCCGGTCGTGGGCGGTGGCGGAGGCCGAGTAGAGGGCGGCCGCCCGGACCGAGACCTGCTCGGCGAAGCGTGCGCCGTGCAGCGCAGCCAGGTCCGCGAGCAGGGACTCGACCACATCCCAGGGCGGGACCTCCACTCCGTCCAGGCAGGACCGCATGCCCGCCGGGTCGCGCCGGACGAAGACCCCGTACCAGCCGCGCCCGGGGTCCAGTCGCGCCGCCAGATCGCGTAGGTATCGCGCGAACTCTCCTACTTCCACCGCCTGCTGATACACCGTCATCGTCGCCCTCGCCGACCGTCGACTGGAACCTTCCAGTCCGGAGGCATTCGACCGCAGGTGTGTTACGGGACGGCTACGCGCAGCTTTCGGGCACACTGCGGCGGGAGCACGGCAGCCGCGTCGTGCGCCCCCCGCGCGCTCCGGCGAACGGACCCGGAAGGCGCGGAAGGCTCAGAACGTGACGGCGACCCCGGTGTGCGGGCGCTTGCCGAGCCGGGCGACCATGGCGGGCCAGTCGACCAGCCAGAACTTCCACGTGTACTTGCGGGCCAGCAGCTTGCGCACCGCACGGGTCGCGTCCTCGTCGAGGAGCGTGGCGGTGCCTTCGGCGCTCGGGGCCCCATCGGCGATCCGGCCCCGCACGTCGCAGACGGTCACGACGACCTTGCTGTTGTTGCGCAGCCGCTTGACCTTCCACGAGTCGGAGCGGGTCCAGACGTACAGCACACCACCCTCGGCGGCCGCCCAGACGGGCGTGGCGACGGGCGTGCCGTCCTTCCGGTAGGTGGTCAGGCTGACGTATTCGCTGCGGGCGAAGTCCTGGAGAGTCACGGGCGCGACCCTACGCCCTGCATGCCTCCGGAGGGGGCACTACGCGATCAGCGGCACCGCGACCGGTTCCGGTGCGCAGCCGCCGAGGATCTCGTCCAGGGAGAGGCCCAGCGCGCCGGCGAGGGCGGCCACGGTGAAGAAGGCCGGGGTCGGGGCGCGGCCGGTCTCGATCTTGCGGAGGGTCTCCGTGGAGATTCCGGCGCTCGCGGCGACGGCTGCCATGCTGCGCTCCCCGCGCGCTTCGCGGAGCAGCAGGCCGAGCCGCTCGCCGCGCAGGCGCTCTTCGGGGGTCAGGGGGGTGCGGACCATGCGGCCACCCTACCACGGTGCACCATTTCTATACCGTCATTACTATACCGCTTCGACCGGTATAGTAATGGGCATGGTTCACATCAAGACAGACACCGACATCGAAGCGATGCGCGAGGCCGGCCGGATCGTCGCGCAGATCCTGACCCGTACGCGGAAAGTCGCGGCGGTCGGCGTGACCCCGCGCCAACTGGACGAGGCGGCCCGCGAGGTGCTGAGCGAGGCCGGCGCCTCCTCGCCGTTCCTGAACTACCGGCCCCA
This sequence comes from Streptomyces durocortorensis, assembly GCF_031760065.1. Classification (NCBI taxonomy): domain Bacteria; kingdom Bacillati; phylum Actinomycetota; class Actinomycetes; order Kitasatosporales; family Streptomycetaceae; genus Streptomyces; species Streptomyces sp. C11-1. Next base: position 6,403,029 of record NZ_CP134500.1, on the reverse strand, counting down.
CTTCGCCTCCACGCCCTTCCCGGCCGTCGTCTGCGTCTCGGTCAACGACGCGATCGTGCACGGCATCCCCTCGGCCGAGCCGCTGCGGGACGGGGACCTGGTCAGCGTGGACACGGGCGCCCTCCTCGACGGCTGGGCGGGCGACTCGGCGGTCAGCTTCACCGTGGGCCGCGCCCGCCCCGCCGACACCCGGCTCATCGCCACCGCCGACCGGGCCCTGGAGGCAGGGATCGCCGCGGCAGTGGTGGGCAACCGCATCGGCGACATCGCCCACGCGATCGGCACGGTCTGCCGGGACGCGGGCTACGGGATCATGGAGGGTTACGGCGGGCACGGGATCGGCCGGTCCATGCACGAGGACCCGCCCGTGCCGAACGAGGGACGCCCGGGGCGCGGCATGCCGCTGCGGCACGGGATGGTCCTGGCGATCGAGCCCATGCTGATCGCCGGCGGCGGCGACGCGTTCCGCGAGGACCGGGACGGGTGGACACTGCGGACGGCCGACGGCACCCGAGCCGCGCACAGCGAGCACACGGTGGCGGTCACCGACGGCGGTCCGCGGGTCCTGACCGCGCTCTGACGCCGCTCTGGCCGGGCACCCGGCCGGGCTCCGACTGGGCTCTGACCGGGCACCGGCCGGGCCCGATCGACCGAGGAACCTCCGGGACACCCCTCGGAAGCACCTTCAGGAGCGCCCCACGAACTCCCTCGCCAGCTCCTCCCCCCGGCTCCGCGCCTTCGCACGGCTCTCGATCGGGGAGATACGGGAGTCCTTGAACGCGATGTACGTGACCCCTGACTCGGCGCCTCCGCTCACCGGGTCGGGGTCGATGCCCAGCGTCCTGGCCATGGCGTACGACGCCTCCCCGATGATGCCCCTGGGACCGGTGTCCCCGATGACGCCGTACCGCACCAGGTCCCCGTACACGACCGCGACGACGCTGCCGCCGCTGAGCCCCGACTTCCGGTAGTCCCACACCTTGCCGGGGGCGGGTACCACCACATGGGGGAGTGCGGCCGAGTCCAGCGGTTCGCCGCGGGAGGACGTGAACGCGGTCTCCGGCAGGAAGTAGGGGTCCGTCTTCAGGTTGCACTCCTTGGTCTTCCGGCCGTCGCAGTCGATGTCCATGTCCGCCTTCCAGAACACGGCGTCCTGGGTGCCGCAGACGGAGACAGTGGCCTTGGGGCTGCCGCTGTCCGTGCGGTACTTGCCCTTCGAGATCCGCGTACAGGAGCGGACCTCGGCCAGCAGCTCGGCGGCGGTCACCTCGGTCGCGTCCACGGCCGAACCCTCCGGGGCGGTCGTCTCCGCGTCACTGGCGGCCGCCGGCAGCGCCGCCGCCGCAAGCAGCGCGGCGCCGCAGGCGGCGGAGGTCAGGGCGAGCATTCGGGTGCGCATGGTGCGGATGGGCCCTTCCCGTAGAACGAGGGGCCCGTGCGGGTCGCCGCCCCTGCTTCGTCCGGCCGGCTCAGCGCCTGCCGCCCGGATGCACCACCATGGCCGAGCCGCCGCCCCGGCGCACCTTTTCCGCCGCCGCGAGCCATCGGCCGTCGGGCAGCCGCTGCACGCCGGTGGCGGCCCCGATCTCCGGGGTCTGCTTGAAGGCGTGGCCGAGCCTCTCCAGCTCCGTGCGGACCGGGCTGTTCCACAGGTCCGGCTCGATGTCCGTCGTCGCCGTGTTGCGCTGGCTGGCGCGCGGCGCGGCGATCGCGTCGACCAGCGGGAGCCCCCGGTCCAGGTGTCCGGTGAGCGACTGGAGGACGGTCGTGATGATCGTGGCCCCGCCCGGTGTGCCGAGGGCGAGGACCGGCTTGCCGTGATTCAGCACGATCGTCGGCGAGATCGACGAGCGCGGGCGCTTGCCGGGTCCCGGCAGGTTCGGGTCGTGCACAGCCGGGTCGGCGGGGGCGAAGGAGAAGTCGGTGAGTTCGTTGTTGAGCAGGAAGCCGCGGCCGGGCACCGTGATGCCGCTGCCGCCGGTGGACTCGATCGTGAGGGTGTAGGCGACGACGTTGCCCCACTTGTCGGCGGCCGTCAGGTGGGTGGTGCTCTCCCCCTCGTACGTCGTCGGAACGGCCGCGCCACCCCTGCCGCACCGTTCGGGGTTCCGCGGGTCGCCCGGCGCCAGCGGGCTGGTCAGCGCCTTGTCGTCGCTGATCAGGCACTCCCGGGCGTCCGCGAAGCGCTGGCTCAGCAGCTCCCTCGTGGGGACGTCCTCGAACGCCGGGTCACCCACCCAGCGGCCCCGGTCAGCGAAGGCGATCCGGCTCGCCTCGATGAGCCGATGCAGATACCGGGTGGGGTCGGCCCGCGAAAGGTCGGTCGACTCAAGGATGTTGAGGGCCTCGCCCACGCTGGTGCCGCCGGACGAGGAGGGGGCCATGCCGTAGACGTCCAGGCCCCGGTAGTTCACCCTGGTCGGGTCCTTGAGCAGGGTCCGGTAGGAAGCGAGGTCCTTGCGGGTCAGATCGCCGGGCCGCACCACCCGGGTGGCGTCCGGGTCGACCGGCGGCTTGCGTACGGTACGGACGATGTCGTCGGCCAACTCGCCCCGGTACAGCGCGCCGACCCCTTCCCGGCCGAGCTTCGCGTACGTACGGGCCAGGTCCGGGTTCTTGAACACCGAGCCGACGACGGGGAGTTCGCCGCCCGGGAGGAACAGCTTCGCGGAGGCCGGGAAGTCGGCGAACCGGGCCCGGTTGGCGGCAGTCTGCGAGCGGAAGGTTCCGTCCACCACGAACCCGTCCCGCGCCAGGCGCTCGGCCGGTTTCAGCAGCGTACGCAGGGACTTGCTGCCCCAGGCGTCCAGCGCCCGTTCCCAGGTGGCCGGGGTGCCGGGGGTGCCGACGCCGAGGCCGCTGGTCATCCCCTCCGCGAACGGGATCGGCTTGCCGTTCTCCAGGAAGAGGGAGGCGTCCGCGCTGCGCGGGGCTGTCTCGCGGCCGTCGATGGTCTGCACGGCGCGCTTCCTGGCGTCGTAGTGGACGAAGTAGCCACCGCCGCCGATGCCCGCCGAGTACGGTTCCGTCACCCCGAGGGCCGCCGCGGTGGCGACGGCCGCGTCAACCGCGTTGCCGCCCCTGCGCAGGACCTCGATCCCGGCGGCCGACGCGTCCCGGTCAACGCTCGCCACCGCTCCCCCGTAGCCCACCGCCACCGGGGACTTGGGCGGCGCGGGGTGCGGGGCGGTGGAGGGCGCCGAGGCCGCCGGGGCGGCGGCCCCCACCGAGGCGAGGACGGCGAGGACGGCCAACAGGGACGTGTTCCGGCCGACGGAACGGCGCATACGTACCTCCAGTCAACGGATCTCCGCCGCAGGGTAGTCCCGGCGGAGCCGGATCGTCAGGACCGCCTCGAACGGTTACCCGAATGACCGATACCATGCGCGCCCATGACGGACGACGTGCGCAACATCGTGCTGGGCGTGATAGCCGCCGGACTCAGTACCTCCCTGGGCTGGCTGGCCCGGACCTACCTCTGGCGGCGCAAGCTCCGCCGCAAACAGGCCTTCTTCGGGCTGCCACGCAACTCCGAGTGCCTGCTCGTCGTGAACCGGTACGCGGGCGCCGACGGGTCCGTGCACCGCCACGACGCCTTCGCCCTGCTCGAACTCTCCGCGCTGATCAAGGACTGCGGGGCGCATGCGCAGATCGTGACCCACGACACGGCCCAGCAGGGGTTCGGGGAGCGTACGGAGTTCTGCGTCGGCGGCCCGATGTCCAACCAGCGGATGGCGGCGCATCTGCGCACCCTGCTGCCCGGGGTCCGGATCAACGTCGAGCAGGACCCCGGCCCGGACCGGGTCGCCTTCCGGATCGGGGCGGAGCGCTACCGGCTGGAGCCCGGAACCTCGGAGTACGTCCTGCTCGCCCGGCTGACGGGCGGGCAGGACGCACGTCCGGTCTTCGTGTTCTGCGGGCAGCGGGCCATCACGAACCAGGCGGCGACCCGCTATGTGGCCCGCAACCACGAGAAGCTGCTGCGCAAGCACGGCAACAAGTCGTTCTGCCTGCTGCTGAAGGTCGTCAACTCCCAGGCGTATGGCCCCGATGTGGTCGAGGTCGTCGGCGATGTGACGCGCGAGGCACAGGAGCCCGCGCCGAGCACCGGCACACCGGCGTCGCACCGGGCGAGCAGCTGAGCGCCGCACTCCGCTTCCGGCGGTGAGATTTTCCGCTCCGGACGGAACCCGACATGGGCGAATTGGCCTCTGACCAGCTGAGTGTCCTGCCTGGGAGGTTTCGTTGAGTTCCGCACGCCCGTCACGTTCCGCACGCCCCGCACACCCGTCACGCTCCGCACGCCTGTCGCGGTCCGCGCGCCCCGGCATCCGACGTACCGTTCTGGCCGGTCCGGCGGCGCTCCTCGCCGCCGCGCTCACCGGCTGCTACGCCGGTGGCTCCACCTCGGCCGGGGCCGACCCCGATGTGGCGCCCGACACCAGCATCTCGGTGAACCTCAAGGGCAAGGCTGCGGCGCCGGGGCAGCCGGTGAAGGTGACCCTGGCGCACGGGAAGCTGAAGTCGGTGGCGGTGACGGCGGGCGAGAGCGGCGCGCTGGCCGGGAAGATATCCGCCGACGGCCGGACCTGGATATCCGAGCGGGTAGCCGCGCCGGGCACCGCGTACACGGTGCGGGCGAAGGACTCCGACGGCGGCAGTGACCAGGCAGTCTTCACCACCGCCGGGGCCGAGAAGGTCAACAAGCTGTCGCTCGCGCCCGGGAAGAACACGACCGTGGGCATCGCCCAGCCGCTGTCCGTCGTCTTCGACCACCCGGTGAAGAACAAGGCGGCCGTGGAGAAGGCCCTCAAGGTGTCCACCTCCAACGACACCGAGGGCTCCTGGGGCTGGCTCCAGGACTACTCGGGCAAGGACCGTGTCGACTGGCGCCCGAAGGAGTACTGGAAGCCCGGCACGAAGGTCACCCTGGCCGCGCAGCTGAACGGCATCGACACGGGTACGGACGGCGGCTGGTTCGTCCGCGACTACACGACGACGTTCACCATCGGCGCGGCCCAGGTCGTCAAGGTCGACCTCGACCGGCACCGCCTCGCCCTGCACCGGGACGGGAAGCAGGTCCTGGACATCCCGATGTCGGCGGGCACCCCGGGCGGTGAGAAGGCGTCCTGGCGGGGCACGGCGGTCCTGATGTCGAAGGAGGGCACGATCAACATGCGCTCCGAGACGGTGGGCCTCGGCGACGCCTACGACAAGATGGTCGACTACTCGATGCGGCTGACGTGGTCGGGGATGTACGCACACGCGGCCCCGTGGAACGCGGGCTATTTCGGCCAGGCCAACCGGAGTTCGGGCTGCGTCGGAATGAGCGACGCGAACGCCTCCGCGCTGTACGGACAGGTGCGGGTGGGCGATCCGTTCGAGATCACCGGCGCGGACGCCAAGGGCACCGTCGCCGAGGGCAACGGATACGGCGCGTGGAACGTGTCGTGGGCCGACTGGCAGGCCAAGAGCGCCCTGAAGTAACCGCGCGGGCCGCCACGGTCACCGGCACGAAGTCGAGCGGCACCCTCGTCGCGTTTCTCCACGACGTGGGGCCGCTCGGCGTCTTGCATCGAGCACAACCCGACCGGCACGCAGCTGACCTTCTCCTCGCCCGGTACGGGCCCGGGTCTTCTCCCGGTCCCGCCGCGCGAGAAGTGATCACCGACTGCTGCCGGGCGGGCACTGCCCGGCTACTGCCCTCCCGGCAGCAGCGTCCCTGGTTCGGCCGGGGCCACCTCGACCGCTTTGGTCTTGAGGTTGCGCCGCTGCCTCCTGGCCACCCAGGTGGCGAACCACGAGAGCAGCATGCACATCCCGATGTAGATCGGAGAGATCACCATCACCACGGGGATGAAAGGAAGATCGTAGTCGAGGTTCGACGCGATCAGCTTCCCGGCGTGGAGGAATTCCTCGTAGGTGATCAGATAGCCCAGTGAGGTGTCCTTGAGCGCGACCACCAGCTGACTGATGATGGTCGGCAGCATCGCGCGTACCGCCTGCGGGGCCAGGACGAAGGTCGTGACCTGCGTCTTGCGCATTCCCAGGGCGTACGCGGCCTCGCGCTGGCCCCGGTCCACGGAGTTGATCCCGGTCCGGAACACCTCGGCGAGCACGGAGCCGTTGTAGAGCGTCAGCCCGGCGACCAGGGCGGGCAGCGCCTGCACCTTCAGCGCGACGAAGATGAAGAAGATCATCACCAGCACCGGCATGGCCCGGAAGAACTCGACCAGCACGGTGGAGATCCAGCGGACCGGCCGGTGCACGGAGAGCCGGCCGACCGCGAGGACCGCTCCCAGCGCGAGGGAGAGGACCGCGGCGTACGCGAAGGCCTTGAGGGTGTTGCCGAGCCCGCGCAGCAGCAGTTCCTGGATGCCCGCGTATGCGAAGGGCCGCCACTTCTCCTCGGTGAACTGGCCGGTGTCGAAGAGCAGATAGAGAATCCAGCCGAACAGCCCGAGGATCACCGCCGTCGAGGCGAGCCCGTAGGTGAGGTGCCGCTTGCGGGCCACCGGGCCGGGGATGTCGTAGAGCGCGGTGGCCGCGGGCAGCGACGGCTTGCGGGTACGGGTGGTGGTCATCGGGCGACTCCCCAGCGCTTCTCCATCACGTTGAACAGCGCACTGATGGTCAGGGTGATGATCAGGTAGCCGACGGCGATCCAGATGAAGGTCCAGATGATGCTGTAGCCCAGCTCGTTGAGCGTCTTGTAGGTGCCGAGCAGCTCGGTGACGCTGAACGCCCCGGCGATCGCGGAGTTCTTGGCCAGCGCGATCAGGGTCGAGCCGACCGGCGGGATCACCGACCGGAACGCCTGCGGCAGCACCACGGTGCTCAGGGTCTGGCCGAAGTTCATGCCGAGGCTGCGGGCGGCCTCGCCCTGGCCCTTGGGCACGGTGTTGATGCCGGAGCGCAGCACCTCGCAGATGAACGCCGAGGTGTAGCAGCCCAGCGCGATGACCGCGAAGGCCTGGAACGGCAGGACGAGCCCGAAGCGGGGCAGACCGAGCAGGACCGCGAAGAACAGCAGCGTCAGCGGGGTGTTGCGGAGCACGGTGACCCAGACGGTGCCGAAGACCCGGAAGGAGCCGACGGGCGCGACCCGGAAGGAGGCCATCAGGAAGCCGAGGACGAGCGCCAGCGCGGAGGCGTAGACGGTCAGTTCGACGGTGCCGAGGAAGCCCTCGCCGTAGAGGGAGAAGTTGTCTGTCAGTACATCCATGAGTGGGGCCGTCCCCTCAGTTCGCCGGGTAGCGGTCGATGGGCGGCGGGGTCGGCGCGGGCACTCCGGAGAGGCCGAGCGTCGCTTCGAACGCCTTCTTCCAGTTGCCGTTCTCCTCGTTGGCCTCCAGGGCGTCGTCGAGGGCGAGCCGCAGGGCGTTGTCGTTGCGCGGGACGCCGACGCCGTACGGCTCCTCGGAGAACGGCCTGCCGACGACCTTCATCTCGTCGGGCGCCTTGGCCGCGAAGCCCAGCAGGATCGCGTCGTCGGTGGTGACGGCGTCGACCTGGTAGGTCAGCAGGTTGTCGACGCAGATGGAGTAGGTGTCGTAGGCGACGAGCACCGCCTTGGGGAAGTCGGCGGCGATGCGCTGGTAGGGCGTGGAGCCGGCGGCCGAGCAGACGGTCTTGCCGTCCAGGTCCTGGGGGCCGTTGATGTCGTCCTCGTCGGTGCGCACCAGCAGGCCCTGGCCCGCCATGTAGTACGGCCCGGCGAAGCCCACGAGCTTCTTGCGCATGTCGTTGATGGTGTAGGTGCCCACGTAGTAGTCGATCTGGCCGTTCTGGAGGGCGGTCTCGCGGTTGGCGGAGGCGATCGTGCGGAAGCTGATCGTCTTCGGCTCGAAGCCGATCGAGGCCGCCAGCATCCGGGCGATCTCGATGTCGAACCCGGAGTAGATCCCGCTCGCCGGGTCCTTCTCCCCCAAGTACGGCTGGTCCTCCTTGGCGCCGATCACCAGGTGGCCGCGCCGCTTGGCCTTGGCCCAGGTCGGTGATTCGGGCAGCTCGAAGCCGGTGTCGACCTCGTACACCGGCAGGGCTTCGAGCCTGGGGCCCTTGACCGGCGGGCTGCCGTCCTTGCCGCAGCCCGCGGCGAGTGCGGCGAGCAGGAGACCGGTCACGAGGGCGGCGGCCCGGCCCGTACGCGTGTTCCTCGTACGCAACATGGAAAGCCCCCCTCAGTGCTTGAGGATCTTGGACAGGAAGTCCTTGGCACGGTCGCTCGACGGGGACGTGAAGAAGTCCTCCGGGGTGCGGTCCTCGACGATGCACCCGTCGGACATGAACACCACGCGGTTTGCCGCGGAGCGGGCGAAGCCCATCTCGTGGGTGACCACGACCATGGTCATGCCCTCCCGGGCGAGCTGCTGCATGACCTCCAGCACTTCGTTGATCATCTCCGGGTCGAGCGCAGAGGTGGGCTCGTCGAAGAGGAGCGCCTTGGGGTCCATGGCCAGGGCGCGGGCGATGGCCACGCGCTGCTGCTGGCCACCGGAGAGCTGGGCGGGGTACTTGTCGGCGTGGGCGGAGAGACCGACCCGCTCCAGCAGCTCCCTGGACCGCGCGTCGGCCTCGTCCCGCTTGCGCTTGCGTACCTTGAGCTGCGCGAGGGAGACGTTGTCCAGCACGGTCTTGTGGGCGAAGAGATTGAACGACTGGAAGACCATGCCGACTTCGGCGCGGAGCTGGGCCAGGCCCTTGCCCTCCTCGGGGAGGGGTCTGCCGTCGATCGTGATCCGGCCGGACTCGATCGTCTCCAGGCGGTTGATCGCCCGGCAGAGCGTGGACTTCCCGGATCCGGAGGGGCCGATGACCACCACCACCTCCCCGCGGCCGACGGTGAGATTGATGTCCTGAAGTACGTGCAGCTCTCCGAAGTGTTTGTTGACGTCCCTCAGTTCGATCAACGGATCGTCGGCCATGCGCTGCCCTACCCACTTGTCGCTGTGTCTGTCGCTGTGTCGAGGTCAGCGCAAACTATCCATCCCGATAAGGGACTTCGCAGCCGACACGCGCAAATGGTGCAATAAGGCTGTTTATCTAGATTAGGTGACGGGAGACGGCTCGCCGGTCAGCTCTCGGCGGACTCCGCGTAGACCTGGGACAGCTCGGGGCTGCCCGACATCGCCCAGTCGAGACCGGCCGCGACGACGTCGATCTCCCGGCCGGAGATCAGCCGCACGACGGGCCGGCCGCTCGGCCAGATGTCCCACGCGGCACCCGCGACGGTCCGCACGATCACCGTGCCGAGGTAGAGACCGGCGTCGTTGCCGAGCCAGGGCAGCTCCTCCGGATCCTCGCGCCAGCGGGGCGGCAGCTGGTCGAGCGCGGACAACGAGGCGGGGGTGTCGTCGAGTTCGAGTCCTTGCTGCCCCGCCCGGACACGCAGCAGTTCGCACTCGGCGAGCAGTTCGGCCACACCGTCGGGATCCGCCTCGACGGCGGCCGCGAGCCCGCTCCCCTGCGTACCGCCCTGACGCTTACGCCAGTTGTCCAAGAAAGGGATGTTCATACCACTAGGGTCCCATCCCGGCCAGGTTCCGCACCACAGGGCGCGCGGCCTTCGCCGTTCCGGCACCCTGCCCCGGCCCCGCCCCCAAGCGGGTGCTTAGGGTACGGACATGAGTTCACAGGGGTACGTGGCGGAACTGTTCTCGCTGGAAGGCCGGGTGGCGGTGGTGACCGGCGGCAGCTCCGGCATCGGGCTGTCGATCACCGGCGCACTGGCCCGGGCGGGTGCGTCCGTCGTCGTGGTGGCCCGCCGGGAGGCCGAGCTGAGGGCGACCGTCGACGAGCTGACCGCCGAGGGCTGCCGGGCGGCCTGGGTGAGCGCGGACCTGGGCACCACCGAGGGGGTACACGCGGGCGCGGCGGGGGCCGTCGAGCCCTTCGGGGAGCCGGACATCCTGGTCAACTGCGCGGGGATCAACCTGCGCCCGCCGATGAACGACCTCGGCGAGGACGTCTGGGACACCACGATGGCGGTGAACCTGAAGGCCCCGTTCCTGCTGGGGCAGCGCTTCGGCCCCGGCATGGCCGAGCGGGGTTACGGGCGGATCATCCACGTCACTTCGCAGCAGGCGCACCGGGCCTTTGTCGACAGCGGTGCGTACGGGGTGTCCAAGGGCGGTCTGGAGTCGCTGGCCCGGTCACAGGCGGAGGCGTGGTCGCCGTACGGCGTCACCGTGAACACCCTGGTACCCGGGTTCGTGCTGACCCCGCTGAACGCGCGGCTGCAGTCGGACCCGGAGAAGGTGGCGTCGCTGGCCGCCCGGACCCTGGTCGGGCGCAACGGGCTCGCGGAGGACTTCGCGGGCGCTGCGGTGTTTCTGGCGGGGCGGTCCTCGGCGTACATCACCGGGCAGTCGGTGTTCGTGGACGGCGGGTTCTCGGTGCACTGAACCCCTTCTCGATGGCCTCGCTCAGATCATCGAGGCGAACACAGGGCGCGACGGCAAGAGGCTGCGTCATGCGACAACCGCAGGTTGACACCTCAGGGGTGTCAACCTTGGGTTGTCACGCGATGCGCAGCCCTCTCTTCTGCCTCCCCGGGCTCAGAGATCGAGGTCGACCACCACCGGAGCGTGGTCGGACGCCCCCTTGCCCTTGCGCTCCTCGCGGTCGACGTAGCTGTCCTTGACGGCGGCGGTGAAGGGGGCGTTGCCGAAGGTCAGGTCGATCCGCATGCCCTTGTTCTTGGGGAACCGCAGCTCGCGGTAGTCCCAGAAGGTGTACGCGCGGTCGTACTTGAGGGGGCGGGGCAGGACCTCGCTCAGGCCCTCCGCCTCCAGGGCCGCGAGGGCGGCGCGCTCGGCGGGGGTGACGTGCGTGGCCCCCACGAAGAGAGCCGGGTCCCAGACGTCCTCGTCGGTCGGGGCCACGTTGAAGTCGCCCAGGACAGCGAACGGGAGGGTCCCCGCGGCGTCCGCCGCCACGGCCTTGCGCAGCGCCTCCAGCCAGGCCAGCTTGTACGGATAGTGCGGGTGCCCCACCTCCCGGCCGTTGGGAACGTAGACCGACCACAGGCGCACCGGCCCGCAGGTCGCGGAGATCGCGCGGGGCTCCTCCACCCCCTCGTACTCCGGGCCGCCGGGCAGCCCCGTGACGACGTCGGAGAGGCCGACCCGGGAGAGGAGCGCGACTCCGTTCCACCGGCCCGTGGCGTTGACGGCGGATTCGTACCCCAGCTCGCGCAGGGCGTCGGCGGGGAACTGCTCCGCCGCGCACTTGGTCTCCTGGATGCACAGCACATCGGTGCCGCTGCTCTCCAGCCAGGCCAGCAGCCTCGGCAGCCGGGCGGTGATCGAATTGACGTTATAGGTGGCGATGCGCATGGCAGTAAACCTATCGGCTCCCACTGACAGCGGCGCTCACAGCTCGGTGACCCCGCCCGGGGCGAGCCGCCCGTGGTCCGCGCCGCCCAGGGCCCCGATCTGGTTGTCGTAGATCGGCCGCGCGAGATCGGTCAGCAGGGCGTCGTGCACGTCGATGGCGCGCCGCGGCTTCACTTCGCGTACGTAGTCGATGACCTCGGAGATCTTGTTCCAGGGGGCCATCACCGGCAGCAGCAGGGTGTCCACGGGCCGCTCGGGAACGGTGAGCGCGTCGCCGGGGTGGAAGACCGAACCGTCGACGAGATAGCCGATGTTGGTGATCCTCGGGATGTCCGGGTGGATCACCGCGTGCAGTTCGCCGTGCACGGTGACGTCGAACCCGCCGGCCGAGAACGCGTCGCCGTCGCCCACGGTGTGCACCCGTCCGGGAAAGGCGGCCGAGAGCTGGTCGGCCACGCTGCGCAGGGTCCAGATCTCGGCCGTCGGGTTCGCCTCCAGGCCCGCCCGCAGCCGGGCCTCGTTGAAGTGGTCCGGGTGCTCGTGCGTGACCAGCAGAACGTCGGCACCGATGGCCGCGTCGTCCTCGGAGAAGCCGCCGGGGTCGATGACCAGGACGCGCCCCTCCTTCTCGATCCGCACGCAGGAGTGGGTCTTCTTGGTGAGGGTCAGTGCCCGAGGCGATGCGTTCATGAGGCCATCCTGCTACGCGGGCGGGGTGGTTTCCTCCTGGATCACGGACTGCGCGACGGAGAAGGCGGCGCCTGCCGCCGGGAAGCCGCAGTAGACGGCGGTCTGGAGCAGGACCTCCTTGATCTCGACGGGCGTCAGGCCGTTGCGTAGAGCGGCCCGGGTGTGGGCGGCCAGGCCCTCCGGATGGCCGGAGGCGACGAGCGCGGTGAGCGTGATGACGCTGCGGGTACGGCGGTCCAGGCCCTCGCGGCTCCAGACGTCGCCCCAGGCGTACCGGGTGACCAGCTCCTGGAAGTCCTCGGTGAAAGCGTCGGCCGAGGCGTTCACCGCGTCGACGTGGGCGTCCCCCAGCACCTCGCGGCGCACCTTCGTCCCGCGCTCGTACCGCTCGTCCGGTGCCGGCGCCGGAGCCTCGGGCGCCGCGGTGGCAGGGGCGATGTCGGCCACGGGCGCGAACGGGGCGGCCGGGGCGGCGGGCCCGGGGACGGAGGGCAGCACGGGGATCGCGGCCGAGGTGTCCTGCTGCCAGGCGGTGGAGAAGTGCGTCAGGAGCAGGTCGCTGACGGCGGCGGGCTGCTCGACCGGGGCGAGGTGGGACGCGCCGGGCACGAGCGCGAGGCGCGCGTCCGGTATCCCGGCGACCAGCGTCCGGGCCTCGGCGGGCCCGGTGACCTGGTCCTCCGCCCCGACGAGCACCAGGGTGGGCGCGCCGATCCGGTCCAGCGCACCACGGATGTCGAACGCCGCGAGCGCCTCGCAGGCCGCGATGTAGCACCCCGGATCGGTGGTGCGGACCATCTGCACGGCCCACTCGACGATCGCGGGCTGCGCGGCGGCGAACCCTGGGGTGAACCACCGCTCCGGTGCGGTGCGGGCGATCGGCTCCAGCCCGTTGGTGCGCACGATCACCCCGCGCCGGCGGAACTCGTCGGCCGTGCCGAACCGGGGCGAGGAGGCGACGAGCGCCAGCGAGGCGACCCGGTTCGGGTGCCGCAGCGCCAGGTCGGCGCCGATCGCCCCGCCGATCGAGCAGCCCACGTAGCCGAAACGCTGGACACCGAGCCCGTCCAGCGTGGCGAGCAGCCGGTCGCCCAGCTCGGCGACGGATGCGGCGACGTGGGCGGGCGCGCCTCCGTGGCCGGGCAGGTCGTAGCGGAAGACCCGCCAGTGCCGGGACAGCTCGGGAACCTGGCGGTCCCACATGTGCCAGGTGGTCCCGAGCGAGGGCCCGATCACCAGGACCGGGGCGTCCTCGGGCCCGTCGAAGCGGTACTGGAGGGGCCGCGGGGCCCCGGCCGGGGGTGCTGCCTGCGGGGCGAATGCGGCGGGTACGACGGCCTGCGGGGCGGGAGCGACAGGCGGGGCGGAAGCCGGGGCGGCCGGGCCGAGCGGAGCGGGTGACGCGGGTGCGGCGGCCAGCGGGGCGGCGTGCCCGGGCGCGGCGTCCGGTCCCTGCTGCGGGGCCGGGGCCACCGGCTGAGGCGTTCCGGAGTGCGGGGCGGGCCCACCGGGACGGGGGGTCTGCACGGGCTGCGGGGTCGTCTCGCTCACTTCGCTCACTCGCTCCAGGTTAGTGAGCGCACCTCCGGCTCCGGGTCAGGGGGTCGCCGCCGATACGACATAGATGACAGGGCTGGCCGGATCGGTCATGTTGACCGTGATGTTCTGGGTGGGGCGCGGCTTCTTGTTCCTGTGCGTGGTGCTGGCCCAGTGCTGGTCCGGGCCGAAGTGCCAGCCGGTGATCCTGATGTCCCGCGCGCTGATGTCGATCTCGTTGGGCTCCAGCGCCGCGCGTCCGGTGCCGACGCCGGTCAGGAAGCGGTCGAGACCGGCGGAGGTCGTCCGGAACTTCACGTACATCCGGCTGGCTTTCCAGTTGTTCGTCTCGTAGTACTGGACTCCGCTGCCGTTGCCGGGGATCGGTACCTCGAAGATCCGGCGCTGCATCTTGGAGGGCCAGCCCTCGCGGAGGCCCTGGGCGGCCGCCTCGGCCTCCTTGTCCTTGCCCGAGCGGCGGCTCTGGCCCGCCGAGATCAGCAGGTAGCCCGCTGGGATGCCGATCAGCAGCACGATGATCGTGGCGGTGATGAACCGCCGCCTGAAGACCCGTCGGCGGTCCTCGGGCGGCTTGCCCTCGCCGTCACCCGGAGACTCCGACTGGTGGCGCACCACGGGGTGCTCGGCTGCGATCATGATCAGGTGGTCCCTAGGGTGCTGCGGTCATGGCGTTGGGGTGGGACGCCGGAGGGGCGGCTACGGTTCAGTCGGCGGTGCGGGTGGAGCGGGTGTTGCGGATGGTACTCGCCGCCTGGTCGTAGATCTGGGCATACCGCTCGTAGCGCTCGACACGGCGCCGGTTGGCGCGGCGGAACCGGCGGGCGACCAGCCGGGCCAGGTCCGCGGCGCCGACCATACCCGCCTCGGGGCCGAGCTGCGCCTTGGCGATCCTTGCCTCGGGGCGGTAGCCGCGGCCGGTGAGGTGGCGTTTGAAGGCGTCCCGGGCGGGGTTGATCAGCAGGTCGTCGGCGGCGCTGACGCCGCCTCCGATGACGAAGCACGAGGGGTCGAGCGCGGCGGCCAGGTTGGCGATGCCGACGCCGAGCCACTGGCCGATGTCCTGGAGCAGCTCGATGCACATCGCATCGCCCTCGCGGGCCAGTTCGGTGATCAGCGGACCGGTGATGTCGGGGATGTTCCCCTTGACGCGGTCCAGCAGGTAGTGGGCGACCGGGGAGTCGGCGGCGGCCAGCTCCTTGGCCTCGCGGACCAGGGCGTTGCCGGAGCTGTACTGCTCCCAGCAGCCCCGGTTGCCGCAGGGGCAGCGGTGGCCCGAGGGCACGACCTGCATGTGGCCGAACTCACCGGCCACGCCGTACTTGCCGCGCTTGACCTGGCCGCCCTCCAGGATCGCGCCGCCGATCCCCGTACCGAGGGTGATCATGACGAGGTGGTCCTCACCCCGGCCCGCGCCGAAGCGCCATTCCGCCCAGGCCGCCGTGTTGGCGTCGTTGTCGACCATGACGGGGACAACGAGGCGGGAGGCGATGGCGTCGCGCAGGGGTTCGTCGCGCCAGGCGAGGTGCGGGGCGAACAGGACCTTGGACCGGTCGGCGTCCACCCAGCCCGCCGCGCCGATGCCCACCGCGTGGACGTCGTGGCGGTCGGAGAGGTCCAGGACCAGTTCGACGATGGTGTCCTCGACAACCTTGGGGCTCTTGGACTTGTCGGGTGTCTCGGTGCGCAGCTGTTCCAGGATGTTGCCGTCGGCGTCGACGACGCCCGCCATCACCTTCGTACCGCCGATGTCGATCCCGACCGTGGGGACACGGGGCGCGGTCAGGTGCGAGCGGCGTTCCTTGGTGCCGACCGTCTTGAGGACGGTGGCGCGGGCGGAGCCGCGGTGGGCGAAGTCGCGGTACGTGCTCATCGTCCCTGCGGGGTTGAGGAGGCCGGTCGGCTGGGGCACCCGGCGGCGGACGGCGCCCGCCGCGCTCGATTCTGCCACTGCCGGGCCCCGGGGGCCGCCGGTCGGGGTCGGCCGCGCCGGGGCGGGTCGGCCGTCAGGACGCTTCGTCGGTCGCGGCCGAACTGCCCGGGAGGGTGGGCGTCGGGGTGCGTTCCAGCTCGTGGCTGAGCTCCTCCAGCTCGCTGCCGCCCGCCATCTGCCGGGTCAGCTCGTCGAGCGTGACGCTCTCCTTGGTGTGGCTGCCGGACATCGCGCCGCGCTTGAGCAGGATGAACCGGTCGCCGACGAGGTGGGCGTGGTGCGGGTTGTGCGTGATGAGGACCACGCCGAGCCCGGCGTCGCGGGCGGCCGCGACGTACTTGAGGACCACGCCGGACTGCTTGACACCGAGGGCGGCGGTCGGCTCGTCGAGCACGAGGACCTTGGCGCCGAAGTAGACGGCACGGGCGATGGCCACGCACTGGCGCTCGCCGCCGGACAGGGTGCCGATGGGCTGGTCGACGTCGCGCAGGTCGATGCCCATGCGGAGCAGTTCCGTACGGGTCGTCTCGCGCATCCTGCGGACGTCGAGGCGCTTGAAGGGGCCGACGCCGGTGGTCGGTTCGGAGCCGAGGAAGAAGTTCCGCCAGACCGGCATCAGCGGGACGACGGCGAGGTCCTGGTAGACGGTGGCGATGCCCCGGTCCAGGGCGTCGCGCGGGTTGGCGAGCGTGGTCTCCTCGCCGTCGATCAGGAAGCGTCCGGCGTCGTGCCGGTGCAGCCCCGCGATGATCTTGATCAGGGTGGACTTGCCCGCACCGTTGTCGCCGAGGACGCAGGTGATCTCGCCCGCGTGGACCTCCAGCGAAACGTGTTCCAGGGCCTTGATGTTGCCGTAGAACTTGGCTACGTCGTCCAGCTCGACCAGCGGGCCGGGGGCCGGTCCGGAGGTCTCTTCAGGAGTGGCCGTCATGACGTCGCCTCCGCGCGCTTGCGCACCCACGCGTTGAGCAGGGTGGCCAGGAGCAGCATCGCTCCCAGGAAGAATTTGAACCAGTCCGGGTTCCACTCGGCGTACACGATGCCCTTGCTGGTCATGCCGAAGATGAAGGCACCGACCGCCGAGCCGATCGCGGAGCCGTAGCCGCCGGTGATCAGGCAGCCGCCGATGACGGCGGCGATGATGTACGTCAGCTCGTTGCCGACGCCCTCGCCGGACTGGACGACGTCGTAGCTGAACAGCAGGTGCTGGCCGGAGACCCAGGCGGCGAAGGCGACGCCGAGGTAGAGCCCGATCTTCGTACGGATGACGGGGACGCCGACCGCGCGGGCCGCGTCGGCCTCGCCGCCGACGGCGAAGATCCAGTTGCCGAAGCGGGTACGGAGCAGGATCCAGGTGGCGATCGCGACGAGCGCCGCCCACCACAGGATCGTCACCTTGAACTCGACGCCGCCGAGGGTGAGCGTCGACGCGAACAGGGTCCGGGCGGACTCGAAGCCCTCCATGTCCCCGATGGCCTTGGTGGAGACGGTGCCGCTGATCAGCTTGGTGAAGCCGAGGTTGAGGCCCGTCAGCATCAGGAACGTACCGAGCGTGATGATGAAGCTGGGCAGCCTGGTGCGGGTCAGCATGAACCCGTTGAACGCGCCGATGGCGAGCGTGGCCAGCAGCGACACGAAGACGCCGACCCAGACGTTGGCCGTCATCTGGTAGCTGAACATCGAGGAGATCAGCGCGGAGCTGGTCACCATCACCCCGGCGGAGAGGTCGAACTCGCCGCCGATCATCAGCAGCGCCACCGGCGCGGCCATGATGCCGAGGACGGAGGCCGCGTACAGCACGGTCCCGAAGCTGGATGCCTGGAGAAAGCTGTCGGCGACGATCGCGAAGAAGAGGAAGACGGCTGCCGCGCCGACGACCGAGCCGAGCTCGGGGCGGCCGAGCAGCTTGCGCAGAGCTGAGGTGCGCACCAGCCGCTCGTCCACCCGCGTCGGCTTTTCCGGTGCGGCGGTGGAGCCGCTCATCGGGTGCCCCGCTTGGTGTAGTCGGCCAGGGCTTCCGCGTCGTCGGCGGTGATGATCTGCGGCCCGGTCAGGACGGGCCGGCCGCCGCCGAGGACGTTGAGGTTGGAGCGGTAGAGCCAGAGCAGGTCGACGGCCTCGTACCCCTGGAGGTAGGGCTGCTGGTCGACGGCGAAGCCGAGCTGGTCGGCCTGGAGGCCGGTGGCGACCTTGGCGTTCAGGTCGAAGGTGTTGATCTCCGCATTGCTGCCCGCCGTCCGCTTGGCCTGGACGGCGGCGTCGGCGAAGGGGGCGCCGAGGGTGACGACCGCGTCGATGCTCTTGTCGGACTGGAGCTTGGCCTCGATGGACGCGGTGACGTCGGGCATGTTGGTGCCGTCGACGTACAGGTTCTGCATCGTGCCGTCGAAGGTCTTCTTCGCCCCGGCACAGCGCTGCTCGTGGCCGACGTTGCCCTGCTCGTGCAGGACGCAGAGGGCCTTCTTGCGGCCCCGCTCGTTCAGCTCGTCGCCGACGGCCTCACCGGCGATGGACTCGTCCTGGCCGATGTGGGTCAGGGCGCCGAACTCCTTGGACTCGGCGGAGCCGGAGTTGACCGTGACGACCGGGATGCCCGCCTTGACGGCCTTGGCGACCACGGCCTTCATGGCGGCCGGCTTGGCCAGCGAGACGATCAGCCCGTCGACCTTCTTGTCGATCGCGGTCTGGACGAGTTGGGCCTGCTGGTTGGCCTCGTCGTTGTGCGAGTAGAGGAAGTTGATGTTGTCCTTGACGGCCGCCTGCTCGGCGCCCTTCTGGACGATGTCCCAGAAAGTGTCGCCGTCGCCCGAGTGGGTGACCATGGCGAAGGTCCAGCGGGGCGTGTTCACCGCGGCCCGCCCCTCGGCGGCCTCGGCCGCGCGCTCTTCCGCCCGCTTGCCGCCGGTGCTGCTGCATCCCGCGAGGGAGGCGCCGAGCACCACTGCCAGCACGGCGCCCATCGCGCGTACCCCTGTCCGAACCCTTGCCACGACGCGGTGCCCTTCTCCTGCTGCTCGCTGTGCGCTTGACCGGGCCGGGGAGCGTACGGCCCCGGGCCGACTGCCCAGTATCCCCGAGCCGGGGGGGCGCCCGCCCGGCAGGGGCCGGTCCCCCGCCCTCCCGGGCCCCTTCCAGCCCGCCCGGGGCCCGCCCCCAGCCCGTCCGGCGTTCGAGGACGGAGCCGTCGGCGTGCGCATGTATCGGCTGCCCTCGGGGTCCCGTACCTCAGGATCTTCTGCCTGCGGCCCCACCCGCGCAAGGGTTCCGTCCGTTCCGCCCTCGAACGCCGGGCGGGCTCGGTCCGGCGCTCCGCTCAGGCGCGTACCAGCAGCTGGAACTCGAACGCGTACCGCGCCGCCCGGTAGACGTGCGAGCCGAACTCGACCGCCCGGCCCGTGTCGTCGTACGTCGTGCGCTCCATCGTCAGCAGCGGCGCGCCCGGCTCCTCGTGCAGGGCCCGCGCCTCGCCCGCCGTGGCCGCGCGGGCGCCGACCGACTGGCGGGCGCTGTGCAGGGTGATGCCCGAGGCGCGCATCAGCCGGTACAGACCGGTGGCCTCCAGGTCCTCGGCGGTGAGGGGGAGCAGGCCCGGGGGCAGGTGGTTGCGCAGGAGGGCCATCGGCTCGTCGTGGGCGCTGCGCAGCCGCTCGACGACCTGGACCTCGCTGCCCTCGGCGACGCCGAGCGCGGCGGCGACCTCGGCGGTGGCCGGTTCGGTGGTGTTGCGCAGGACGCGGGTGGCGGGGCGCTGACCGGCCGCCTCCAGGTCGTCGTAGAGCGAGCTGAGCTCCAGCGGGCGGCGGACCTGGCTGTGGACGACCTGGGTGCCGACGCCGCGCCGACGCACCATGAGCCCCTTGTCGACCAGGGACTGGATGGCCTGGCGGACGGTGGGACGGGACAGACCGAGGCGGGCGGCGAGGTCGATCTCGTTGCCGAGCAGGGTGCCGGGGGGCAGCCTGCCCTGTTCGACTGCGGCCTCCAGCTGCTGCGCCAGCTGGAAGTAGAGCGGCACCGGGCTGGTGCGGTCCACGCTCAGCGGCAGCGGCTGATCGGTTCCTTGTGCGGTCACGGGGCGAGCGTAGTTCGCTTGTCCGGACAAAGCCATGGCACGCCGGGGCGGGAACCGCGATCGATGCGGGCGCCATTTGTCAGGACAAACGCTTGACATGATGACCGGGCGAAGGTCACCTTGGGGGCCATGCGCATCGGACTGATCGGAACGGGACGGATCGGCACGTTCCACGCGGAGGCGCTGAGCCGTCACCCCGCCGTGGACGCCCTGCTGCTGGCGGACGCGGCCCCGGAGCGGGCCGCCGGAGCCGCCGCGCGGACGGGGGCCACGGCCGTACCGGTGGACGCGCTGTTCACGGGCGGGGGCGAGGCGGGGTCCGGGGGCCTGCCCGACGCGGTGATCATCTGTTCGGCGACCGCCGCCCACGCCGGGCTCATCGCCCGGGCCGCCCGCGCCGGACTGCCGGCGTTCTGCGAGAAGCCGATCGCCCTGGACCTGCCCGGGACGCTGGCCGCGCTGGCTGAGGTCGAGGCGGCGGGCACCGTTCTCCAGCTCGGCTTCATGCGCCGCTTCGACGCGGGGTACGGCGAGGCCAGGGCCGCCGTACGGGAGGGCAGGCTCGGACGGCTGCACACCGTGCGGGCGGTCACCTCGGACCCGGCCCCGCCGCCCGCCGCCTACCTCCCGCTCTCCGGCGGGCTGTACCGGGACTGTCTGGTCCACGACTTCGACATCCTGCGCTGGGTGACGGGCCGCGAGGTGTCCGAGGTGTACGCCACCGGGTCGGACCGCGGGCCCGCGATGTTCCGCGCGGCGGGCGATGTGGACACCGGCGCCGCCCTGCTCACCCTGGACGACGGCACGCTCGCCACCGCCACCGCCACCCGGTGCAACGGCGCCGGGTACGACGTACGCATGGAGCTGGCCGGTGAGCTGGACCAGATCGCCGTCGGCCTGGACGACCGTACGCCGGTAACCTCGGCCGAGCCGGGGGGTCCCGGCGGTCCGGCGAAGCCCTGGCCGGGCTTCCTGGAACGGTTCGCCCCGGCGTACGAAGCGGAGCTGGACGCGTTCCTGCGCGTGGTGCGCGGCGAGCTGGCCAACCCCTGCGACGGGCGGGAGGCCCTGCACGCCCTGCGGATCGCCGAGGCGTGCGAGCTCTCCCGCCGCGAACGCCGGCCGGTGGCGATGGCCGAGATCCCCGGCGGGTGAGCGGGGGCCGGCGCTCCCGGGCCCCGGCTCCCTTCCGGGCCCGCCCTCCTACCAGGCGACCGGCACGCTCAGCGGCCCCCGCATCAGCATCCGGCCCGCCGGGCGAGCGTCGCCGGAGAGCCGGTCGCCGTCCTCGTCGGCGGCGCGGATCAGCGCGCTCAGCAGATTCCCGCCCGGCTTCTTGCGGTTGTCGGTCAGCAGCCCGACGATGTACGCGGTCATAGCCCGTACGGAGGAGGCGCGTACGGAGGAGGCGCGTGCGGAGGGGGCGGCGGTCACCGTTCGGGCGTTCCGACAACGCGGCCGGGTGCCGTCGCTGTCGTCGTGTGCCCGCCGGGGGTCACGGGACAGCCCTCAGAGGTCGCCCTCGCCCTCGTCGCCCGGGTCGAGGAGCCCGGCGTCATGGACCAACAGGGCGATCTGTACGCGGTTGTTGAGTTCGAGTTTGGCGAGAATGCGCGAGACGTGGGCCTTGACAGTGGCGACGCTGAGGTAGAGCGAGCCCGCGATCTCCGCGTTGGAGCTGCCGCGTCCCACCGCGACGGCCACCTCCTGCTCCCGCTCGGCCAGTTGGCCGAAGCGCCTGCGTGCCCGGTCGGCGCGGTTCGCCCGCTCGTCGTGCGCGCCGCCCGCGGCCCGGTCCATCAACTGGCGGGTGACGGCGGGCGAGAGGACCGGGTCCCCGGCGGCGACCCGGCGGACGGAGTCCACGATCCGGGCGGGCGGGGTGTCTTTCAGGACGAATCCCGCCGCCCCGGCCCGGATGGCCCGGAGCACCTGTTCATCGGCGTGGAAGGTGGTGAGGACGACGACTTCGGGAGCCCCGGGGCGGCTGCGCAGCTTCTCGGTGGCGGTGAGCCCGTCCATGCCCGGCATCCGGATGTCCATGAGGACGACGTCGGGGCGGAGCCGTTCGACCAGCTCCGCGACCTCGTTGCCGTCCGAGCCCTCCCCCACGATGTCGATGCCTTCGTCCCCGCCGAGCATCAGGGTCAGTCCGGCCCGGACGAGCGGGTCGTCGTCGACGATCAGCAGCCGTACGGGCGGGCCGGGCGAGGGCGTTGCGTTCATGACGGCCACCGTAGCCAGCCGGCGCCCCGCCTCATCCCGCGGGCCACGGCAGCCGGGCGCGGACCGCGAATCCGCCGTCCTTCGTCGGGCCGTGCTCCAGACCGCCCCCGGCCAGGGTGGCACGTTCGGTGAGGCCGATGAGCCCCTGGCCGGAGCCGGGGACGCGTTCGAAGGGTTCGACGGGGGCCGGGTTCGCCACCGCGATGGTGAGGCCTTCGCCGGGGCCGCCGGTCACGGTGACGGTGACCTCGGTGCCGGGGGCGTGCTTGCGGGCGTTGGTCAGGCATTCCTGCGCGATGCGGTAGACCGTGCGGCCGGTGGCGGCGGGGGCGCCCTGCGGATCGGTGACCCGGTTGTCGAGGGCGACCTTCATGCCCGCGAGCCGGGACTCGTCGATGAGGGCGTCCAGACTGGTGAGGGTGGGCTGCGGGCGCTCGCCCTCGTCGGTGTCGCCGGGGCCGCGCAGGACGCCGATGATCTCGCGGAGGTCCTGGAGCGCCTCGTGGGCGCTGTCCCGGATGACCCCGGCGGCCCGGCCGATCTGGGCCGCGGGGGCGTCGGGCCGGAATTCCAGCGCCCCGGCGTGCACGCTGAGCAGGGTGAGGCGGTGGGCCAGGACGTCGTGCATCTCGCGGGCGATGGCCTCCCGGGCGAGGCGCTGAGCCTGCTCGGCGCGCAGCTCCGCCTCCGCCTCGGCGCGGTGGGCCCTCTCGTGGAGGGTCACGACGAGCTGACGCCGCGACCGTACGCCCATCCCCCAGCTGAGCGCCAACAGGATCAGCATGACCCCGAAGAGGACCGAGACGAGGAAACCGGTCTGCGGGTCGGGGCGCAGGAGGGGCTGGACGGGCACCGCGAGCAGTGCGCCCGCGCCGACGATCAGCGTCGGCTTGAGGGGGCGGTGGACGGCCAGGCTGAACAGGGCGACCAGCATCGCTCCGGCGGCGACGGGCTCGACGACGGAGAGGACGGTCAGGGACACGGCGAGCCCGACGGGCCAGCGCCGCCGGAGCCAGAGCGCGCAGCAGGCCGCCGCGCCCACCACGGAGTCCACGAACACCACCACGTCCGCCGTGGTCTCGTCGGCGTCGACCGCGGCGAGGGCGAGCATGCCGATGAACGCGGCGGAGAGGAAGGCCACGATGTCGACGACCCAGTCCCGCACGGTCCGGCGCGCCCGGGCCCGGTCGCCGGGCAGCTCGGGGTCGGCCATCGCCGAGGGGAGCAGCCAGCGGTACTCGGTGCGCGTCATATCGACAAAGTTACGCAGAAGGGCGGCCCGCAAGGGCAGCGCGCGGCGCGAAGGCGACCAAAGTCGTCCGGCTCGCTACTTTCGGCGCGCCGGACGGGACCGGTGGCCGAAGCGGCGGGCCCGGGGTGGCCGCAAGGCTCGACGTATGAAGAAAATCGTCGAGACGATCGGGTTCCTCGTCTTCATCCAGGGCGTCGGCGGGCTGGTGTTCGAGTGGACGGGCTGGTTCCGGCTGTGGACGGTGGTGCGGCACATCGACTTCCTCAGCGACCGCGGGCTGTTCGTCCACATCGTGCTGATCGTGACGGGGGCGGCGGTGATGATCGCCGCGGACGCGATCAAGACCTGACCGGGGCGCCCCGACTCACGCCCCGCCGCGATCCCGGTCCACGCTGCGCCGGCCCCACGCGGTGCCCGCCAGGACGAGGACCGCACCGGCCACCCCGACGACGCCCAGCCGCTCCCCGCCCAGGCTGATCCCGACGGCGGCGGCCCACAGCGGTTCCGTACCGAGCAGCAGGCTGACCCGGGACGGCGAGGTGCGGCGTACGGACCACATCTGCACGAAGAACGCGAACAGCGTGCAGAACACCGAGAGGAAGACCAGGCCCGCCCATTCCCGGGGGCCGAAGTCCGCCGCCGCGCTCCAGGGCGAGGCGCCGGTCCCCGGGACGGCGGCGAGGACGGCGAAGACCGCGACCGCGCTGCCGAGCTGGACGGTGGTCAGGGAGAGCGAGTCGGCGCCCCGGACCGCCTTGATGCGGGCCATCGCCAGAACGTACGCGGTCCGGGCGAGGGCGGCGAGCAGCATCAGCAGATCACCGGTCGAGGGGCTGGTGAACCCGCCGCCCTGGGTCAGCAGCACCACCCCCGCCACCGAGAGCCCGGCCGCCGCGACGAAGCCCCCGGACGGCCGGACGCGGGTGACCGCGGCCTCGGCGAGCGGCGTGAAGATCATGGTGAGGCTGATGATCAGCCCGGCGTTGGTGGCGGAGGTGTGCACCACCCCGTACGTCTCCAGCAGAAAGACCCCGCTCAGCACCAGGCCCAGCAGTCCGGCACCCCGCCACTGCGGGAGGGTCAGCGCCCGCAGCCTGCGCCATCCGGTCGCCACGAGCACCGGCAGCACGATCGCGAAGCGCAGGACGAGGACGGCTATGACGGTGTGCGCGGTGGTGATGCCCTTGGCGGCGAGGTAGCTGGCTCCCCACACGACGGCGACGGCGAGCACCGGCAGGTCGGCGGCCCAGGCGCGGCGCGGGGTTGCGAGGTCGGGCACGGCGACAGCGGACACCGGGTTCTCCTGGATCTCCACGGAAGGTGTTGTGGAGACCTCACCGGCTCGCACTCGGAACGATCACGCTACCCGCCGGGCTCCGAAGAAGGGAACACCTGTCTCAACGGTCGGATCATCGCGAGGCATTGGCCGTGGTCACAGGGGCAATGCCCGTGGTCAGGGCCGTCCGGACGGCCGGACGGGAGGTTCGGCACCCGCTCCCCCGTTCCCTAGACTGACGCCTCGATAACTCTGAGACACGGAGTGGTCACATGGTGTTGGTCAGGGCGGACGGGCGGGTCGAGCGGGGGAACCAGACCCGGCGGACGGTTCTGGGGCGAGCGGTGCAGATCGCCTCGGTCGAGGGTCTTGAAGGGCTGTCGCTGGGACGGCTGGCGACCGAGCTGGGGCTGAGCAAGAGCGGCGTGTTCGCCCTCTTCGGCTCGAAGGAGGAACTCCAGCTGGCCACCGTGCGGGCCGCGGTGGCCGTCTACGTCGACCATGTGCTGCGCCCCACCCGCTCGGTGCCCCCGGGGCTCCGCCGGGTCTGGCGGCTGTGCGAGGCGTGGACCGCGTACTCCCGCGAGCGGGTCTTCCGGGGCGGTTGCTTCTTCTACGCCGCCACCGCCGAGTTCGACGCCCGCAGCGGCAAGGTGCACGACGCCCTGGCGTCCGCGCAGACGGGCTGGGTCACGTTCGTGGAGCAGACGATCGACGAGGCGAGGGCCGCCGGGGAACTGGCCCCGGACACCGACGTGCGCCAGCTGGCGTTCGAGGTCATCGCCTTCCTGGAGCTGGCCAACGCCGAATCGGTGCTCCAGAACAACAACCTCGGCTACGACAAGGCGGCCCGGTCCATCCTGGGACGGCTGCGGAGGGCGGCGACGGACCCGACGCTGCTACCGGACACGCCGCACCAGCCGGACTCGCCCATGGCGTAGAGGCGTTCCGCCCGTAGGGGCGTTCCGCGTCATTCGCCGATGGTGCCGAACCGCGCCGGGCCGCCGCGCCGGTACGTCTGGATCGCGATGCCGCTCGACGTGGTGCGGGCCGAGGTCGGCTCCAGGGCCGTCGGGGCGCCGCCCTCGCCGAAGAGCCGCCGCCCCGCGCCGAGGAGGACCGGGAAGACGAGCAGGCGGTAGGTGTCGATCAGCCCCGCCTCGTGCAGGGCCCGGGCGAGCTGCCCGCTGCCGTGCACCTGAAGCTCACCGCCCCGCGTCTGCTCCTTGAGGCGGGTGACCTCCGTGACGAGGTCGCCGTCGAGCACGGTCGTGCCCTGCCACTGCGGGTCCCGGAGCGTCGAGGAGACGACGTACTTGGGCAGCTCGTTGAGTCCGGCGGCGATGAGGTCGTCCTCCTCGGTGACCTTCGGCCAGTACGCGGCGAAGATGTCATAGGTGCGCCGGCCGAGCAGGAAGGCCGCGGGGCGCCGGAACACCTCCTCCATGAACGCGCCCATGTCCTCGTCGGCGTACGGGAAGACCCATCCCCCGTACGCGAAGCCCCCGCTGGTGTCCTCGTCGACACCGCCGGGTGCCTGGTACACGCCGTCCAGGGTCAGGAACGCGGTGAGTGTCAGCTCGGCCATGGCGGATCTCCTTCGCCTGTCGGCCGGACCTCGTGGCGGTCCGGCGGTCCTGCCCTTACGACCCGGCTCCCGGCCGGAACTCATCGGTCCGGCCGGGAGCCGCCTCCGCGCACCGGCCGTGGGTGTCCGATACCCGCCGGTCCGCAGCGTCCCACCGGGGTTGGCTGGGACACGCCGTCGGAGCGACGGCGTCCCCGGCGACAAAGGAACCAGTCATGTCCAGCACCCTTTCCACCAGCGTTTCCCCGCGGGCCGCGCTCGTCACCGGCGGCAGCCGGGGCATCGGCGCCGCGACCGCGCTGCGGCTCGCCCAGGACGGCGTGGACGTCGCGGTCACCTATGTCCAGGACGAGGCGGCGGCCCGCGCGGTCGTCGCGAAGATCGAGGCCTTCGGCCGCCGCGGTGTCGCCCTGCGCTGCGACGCCGCGGACGCCGGTGCCGCCGCCGGAGCCGTGGACCGGGCGGCGGACGCGCTCGGCCGGCTCGACGTCCTGGTCAACAACGCGGGCATCGGCGTCCTCGGCCCGATCTCCACGCTCGCCGGGCCGGAGGTGGACCGGGTGCTGGCCGTGAACGTGCGGGCGGTGTTCCTCGCCTGCCGGGCGGCGGCGGAGCGGATGGCCGACGGCGGCCGTATCGTCTCCGTCGGCACCGCGCTGAGCCGGTACGCGGGCGGGCCGGGCGGCACGCTCTACGCCCTGAGCAAGTCCGCCCTGGCCGGGCTGACCAAGCCGCTGGCCCGGGAACTGGGGCCGCGCGGCATCACGGTGAACCTGGTCCAGCCCGGGCCGGTCGACACCGATCTCAACCCGGCCGACGGACCGTTCGCCGAGGGCCAGCGCGCGGCCACGGCCCTGGGCCGGTTCGGGACGGTGGACGAGGTCGCCTCGCTGGTCGCGTATCTCGCGAGCCCGGACGCGGCCTTCATCACCGGGACCGAGGTCGTCGTGGACGGCGGCCACGCGGCCTGAGCCCGGCGGCCCCCGGTGTCCGGGCTCGCTTCGCCGAGCTGCCCCGTCACGGCCGCGCCCCTACGCTGGCCGGGACGGGGGCAGCGACGGGAAGGACGGGACGGGCATGTCCGGCACACCGGTTCACGCGCTCAACGACGGCACCGAGATCCCGGCGGTGGGGCTCGGCACCTACCCGCTGGACGACGAGGCCGCCGAGGAGGCCGTCGCCGGGGCCCTGGAGCTCGGCTACCGGCTGGTCGACACGGCCCTGAACTACGGCAACGAGACCGGCACCGGGCGGGGCATCGTCCGCAGCGGCGTCCCCCGCCAGGACGTCTTCGTCACCACGAAGGTCCCCGGCCGCCACCAGGGGTACGAGGAGACCCTCGCCTCGTTCGAGGAGTCACGGGCCCGCCTGGGCGTCGAGTACGTCGACCTCTACCTGATCCACTGGCCGCTCCCCCGCGTCGACAAGTACGTGGACACCTGGAAGGCGATGATCAGGCTCCGCGAGGACGGCCTCGTCCGCTCCATCGGCGTATCCAACTTCACCGCCGCTCATCTGGAGCGGCTGGAGCGGGAGACGGGCGTGCTGCCCTCGGTGAACCAGATCGAGATGCATCCCCTGCTCCCGCAGGAGGAACTGCGGGCGGTGCACGCGGCGAAGGGCGTCGTCACGGAGGCCTGGAGCCCGCTGGCCCGGGGACGCGAGGTGCTGGACGACCCCTCGACCGTGGCGATCGCGGAGGACCACGGGGTGACCCCCGGCCAGGTGGTGCTGCGCTGGCACACCCAGCTGGGGGCGGTGCCGATCCCGAAGTCGGCGGACCCGGGGCGGCAGCGCGAGAACCTCGACCTGTTCGGATTCGAGCTGAGCGCCCAGGAGCTGACGACGATCGCGTCCGGGCGGCAGCGGCGCTTCGGCGGCGACCCGGAATCGCACGAGGAGTTCTGAGGGCTGTCCCGGCTCAGCGGTTGCGCGGGGTGACCTCCGCCATCCGGGACCAGCCGGTGCCTTCCACCTCGACATTGATGATCTCGGGGACCTCGGCCACCATCTCCGACATCGTCTCGATCGCCGCCTTGAAGTGGTCGGAGTTCACGTGTGCTTCCCCGGCCGCCGCGTCGGCGAAGGCCTCCAGGAGGACGAACTCGTTGGGGTTCTCCACGCTGTAGGACCAGTCGAAGAAGACGTTGCCGGGCTCGCTGCGGGTGGCGACGGTGAAGCCCTCCAGCCTGGGGAGCCAGTTGTCGCGCTCGGCGACGAGGGCGGTGAACTTGACGGCGATGAAGATCATGGGGGGCTCCTGGTCGGGACGTCGGAAGGTGCGGCGAGAGACCCGCTGAGGCCCTGCTCGCCGCACCCTGACCAGGGTGACACACCCTCATGCAACGGGACCGTCCGGGCACACCGCGATCCCCCGGCGACCGCGATGGCACACCGGCCCGATGTCAGCCCCCGAGCTCGCGGTGACGGGCCGCCAGCCCCGTCGCGCCCTCGTCCGTGAGCGATCCGTACAGCCGGAGCCGGGAGATCCCGCCGTCCGGGAAGATGTCGATCGTGACGTGGGTGGCACGCACCGGCCCCTCCAGCACGAAGCGGTGGTTGGTGTCGGGCTGGAGCCGGGTCCGGGGCAGGACCTCGGTCCAGTCGCCGCTCTCCCCGTCCCGTACCGAAAGGCTCGCCCAGCCCGCGGAGTTGCCCTTGAGGTAGGCGGTGTCGATCTCGACGGCCCGGATCTCGGACTGGGCGGCGAGGCGGTAGCGGATCCAGTCGTTGCCCGTGTCGCGCCGACGGCGGGTCTCCCAGCCGTCGTCCATCTTGCGGGAGCGGCCGGGCTGGATGGTGTTGGTGGCCGGGGAGTAGAAGCGGTCGGAGGCGTCCTCGACCTGGCCGCCGTTCTCCAGGGCGGCGAGGTCGAACGTGCCGAGGGCGCCGAGCCAGGCCGGGTCCGGGGCGACCTCGCCGTAGACGCGCAGCCGGGCGATCCCGCCGTCGGGGTGCTGGTTGACCCGCAGGTGGGTGAAGCGCTGCTCGGCGTCGACGGCGAACCCGTTTGCCGCGTGGCCGCCGACCGGCGTGCGCGGGACGAGCGTCGTCCACTTCACGTCGGGGGCGAGGAGGTCCTCGGGGGACGGGGAGCCGGGCAGGGACACGGCCTCGACGGAGACGGCCTGCGGGTAGTTGCCGCGGAAGTGGGCGGTGTCCAGGACGATGCCCCGGATGACGCCGGGCGCGCCGAGGCGGACGAGGGCCCAGTCGTGGTCGTCGGCGGTGGGGTGCGGTTCGGCCGCGCTGACCCCACGTCGGCGGCGGGTCTCCCAGCCGTCCATGATCTTGCCCTTGTGCCCGAAGTGCTCCGGGTCGAAGACGGCGGGCTCGGGCTTGAGCAGGTTCTCGCGCTCGGCGAAGAACTCGTCGTTGGCGGCGATGACCCCGGCCCCGAGGCGACGGTCGGCCAGGTCCACGAGGTGGGAGAAGGGAAAGTCGGCCGTGCGGTGGTCGGCGTAGGGGTCGCCTCCCGCGTACGGGTCGGCGTCACCG
Source organism: Streptomyces durocortorensis (assembly GCF_031760065.1). Classification (NCBI taxonomy): domain Bacteria; kingdom Bacillati; phylum Actinomycetota; class Actinomycetes; order Kitasatosporales; family Streptomycetaceae; genus Streptomyces; species Streptomyces sp. C11-1. The sequence continues at coordinate 6,373,601 of NZ_CP134500.1, read as the reverse complement.
GTGAAGCGGGGTATCGCGGCGTCCGTCATGGTCGGGGGTTCCTTTCGGGGGCGGTCGGTGGTCTCGTACGAGGGGGCGGCCGGGGGCGCGGTCAGTGGTCCCGTACGGGAACGGGGCCGGCGGGCACGGTCACTGGCCGCGGTCGAGGAGGCGGCCGGTGGGCTCGGCGAGGACGCCGTCGGAGGCGATGCGGACACCGCGCAGCCAGCTGGAGCGGACCACGCCGTGCAGGGTCTTCCCGGCATAGGCGGTGACCTGGTTGCGGTGGAAGAGCTCGGCGGGGTCGACGGTGAAGGTCGCCTCGGGGGCGAGAACCGCGAAGTCGGCGTCGCGCCCGGCCTCGATGGCGCCCTTGCGGGTCAGCCCGGCGAGCTCGGCGGGGGCGGCGGACATCCAGCGGGCGACGTCGTCGAGGGAGTGGCCGCGCCTGCGGGCTTCGGTCCAGACGGCGGGCAGGCCGAGCTGGAGGGAGGAGATCCCGCCCCAGGCGGAGGCGAAGTCCGGGGTCTTCAGGTCGGTGGTGCAGGGCGAGTGGTCGCTGACGACGCAGTCGATCGTGCCGTCGGCGAGCCCGGCCCACAGGGCGTCCTGGTTGGCGGCCTCGCGGATGGGCGGGCAGCACTTGAACTCGGTGGCCCCGTCCGGGACCTCCTCGGCGGTGAGGGTGAGGAAGTGCGGGCAGGACTCGACGGTGACGCGGACGCCCTCGCGCTTGGCGGCGGCGATCAGCGGCAGGGCGTCGCTGGAGGAGAGGTGCAGGACGTGGACCCGGGCGTCGAGCCGCTTGGCGTGGGCGATGAGCCCTTCGATCGCGGTGTTCTCGGCGTCGCGCGGGCGGGAGGCGAGGAAGTCGGCGTAGGCGGGCCCTGGGCGCTGCGGGGCCTCGGCCAGGTGGTGCGGGTCCTCGGCGTGCACGATGAGCAGGCCGCCGAAGCCGGTGATCTCGGCCATGGAACGGGCCAGCTGCTCCTGGTCCAGCTCCGGGAACTCCTCGACGCCCGACGGCGACAGGAAGCACTTGAACCCGAAGACCCCGGCCTCGTACAGCGGGCGCAGGTCCTTGACGTTGGAGGGGATCGCACCGCCCCAGAAGCCGGTGTCGACGTGCGCCTTGGGGGCGGCGACCTGCTGCTTGATCCGCAGGTTCTCGACGGTGGTGGTGGGCGGCAGCGAGTTGAGCGGCATGTCCAGGAGCGTGGTGATACCGCCCGCCGCGGCCGCGCGGGTCGCGGTGTAGAAGCCCTCCCACTCGGTGCGGCCGGGGTCGTTCACATGGACGTGGGTGTCGACGAGGCCGGGCAGCAGGACGTCGTCGCCGAAGTCCTCCAGCCGGGCGCCCGCGGGCACCTCGGTGCCGTGCGGCAGGACCGCGTCGATCGTCCCGCCCGCGACGGCGACCGCCGCGGGGCGGGTGCCCTCGGGGGTGACGACGCGCGTCGAGCGCAGTATCAGGTTCACGTCCGCACCGGACACCTGTGCTCCTTCACTCCAGGAATTCAACGAACTGTTGAAGCTTCGATGGAGTCTTCACTCGGGAATCGCCCTCGTCAAGACCCACCTTCCGGCACGGAGGGCCGACGGGCCAGCCCTGCCACCCCGACTGGAGGTTTCCACAAAGTAAAAGTCTTATTTCGAACTGCGGAACGTAGCATGGGCCAGAAGGGGCAGCGGCGAACCGCTCGTACCGACCGTCTCCACCCGGACAAAACAGGCCCTGACCGGCACGGACGCCGACCGGGAGCTGTGAGCCGACCGGGAAGGGCCCGGTAGGCTGCTGCCTTGCCTTCCGCTTCGAAAGGATCGCCCACGTGCCGCCGTCCCACGCCAGCACAGCCGACTCCAAGCCCTCCGGTTCCAGCGGTGGGGTGCAGTCCCTTGAGCGCGCCTTCGATCTGCTGGAGCGGATGGCCGACGCCGGGGGCGAGGTCGGGCTGAGCGAGCTCTCCGCGAGCAGCGGTCTGCCCCTGCCGACCATTCACCGGCTGATGCGCACCCTGGTCGTCTGCGGCTACGTACGCCAGCAGCCCAACCGCCGTTACGCGCTCGGCCCCCGTCTGATCCGGCTCGGCGAGTCCGCCTCCCGGCTGCTCGGCACCTGGGCCCGCCCCTACCTCAGCCGACTGGTGGAGGAGACCGGCGAGACGGCCAACATGGCACTGCTGGACGGGGACGAGATCGTGTATGTCGCCCAGGTGCCGTCCAAGCACTCCATGCGGATGTTCACCGAGGTGGGCCGTCGGGTCCTGCCGCACTCCACCGGCGTGGGCAAGGCGCTCCTCGCGCACACCCCCGCCGACGAGGTCCGGGCGCTCCTGTCCCGTACGGGCATGCCCGCCGCCACGGAGAAGACGATCACCACGCCCGAGGGCTTCCTCGACGCCCTGGAGCAGGTGCGCCGGGCCGGATACGCGGTGGACGACAACGAGCAGGAGATCGGGGTGCGGTGCCTCGCCGTCTCCGTGCCGAACTCCCCCACCTCGGCCGCCATCTCCATCTCGGGCCCGGCGGGCCGGGTGACGGAGCAGGCGACGGAGCGGATCGTGCCGATCCTCCAGCAGGTCGCCGAGGAGCTGTCGGACGCGCTGGCGAGCAGCGGTACGAACGGGGGCTGAACCCGCCCCGCCGTACCGCAGCTCGTCTCAGACCCGCGCCGGTACGGTCAGCCGCCCGTCGTCCATCGTCACCGTGCGGTCCATCCGGTCCAGGTGGGCCAGGTCGTGGGTGACGAGCACCGTGGCGGTGGCGCGCTCCCGGGTCAGGGTCACCAGCAGGTCGAGCACGGCCGCGCCGCGCTCGTGGTCGAGCGCGCTGGTCGGCTCGTCGACGAGGAGCACCTCCGGCTCGTTCATCAGGGCCCGGGCGATGTTGATCCGCTGGCGCTGGCCGCCCGAGAGCTGGTGCGGCCGCCGGTCCGCGAGGTCGGCCAGACCGACCGCGTCCAGCAGCTCCAGAGCCCGGCGGCGCGCGGCGCGCGCGGACCCGCCCGAGAGGTGCCGCATCACCTGGAGCTGCTCGGCGGCGGTCAGCGAGGGCAGCAGGCTGGGCTGCTGGAAGACGATGCCTATGTGCTCCCGGCGCAGGGCCGCCCGCCCGGCGCGGCTCAGTCCGGCGGTCCGGACGCCGGCCACGGAAACCTCCCCGGAGTCCGGGGTGACCAGGGTCGCGGCGGCCGCGAGCAGGCTGGACTTCCCCGAACCGGACGGCCCGACGACGGCGGTGAGGGCGCCCGGGGGCACGTCCAGCGAGACCCGGTTCAGGGCGGTGAGGCGGCCCTCGCCGTCCGGGTAGGTGAGAGTGACGTCGGTCAGGGTGAGCGTCATCGGGCACTCCCGAGTGCGGTGAGCGGGTCGACGGCGGTGATCCGCCGGATGGACAGGGCGGCACCGAGCGCGCCGAGGGCGATCATGACGGCGGCGGGGACGAGGACGGTCGCCGCGTCCAGGACGAACGGCACGGCTCCCCCGCCGATCAGGGCCCCGGCTCCGACGGCGAGGGCGGTGCCCAGTCCCGTACCGAGGACGAGCATCACCACCGCCTGCCCGAGGGCGTCGCGCAGCAGGTACGGCGTCGATGCGCCGAGCGCCTTCAGTACGGCGACATCGCCACTGCGCTGGATGGTCCAGACGGTGAAGAAGGCTCCGATGACGAGCGCGGAGATGGCGAAGAGGAAGCCGCGCATCAGTTGCAGCGAACCGTTCTCCGCCTGGTAGGAGCCGATGGCGGTGAGGGAGTCGTCGAGGGGGAGCGTGCGGGTGCCCGCTGCCTCGTCCCCGGCCGCCAGGTCGGCGCCGCCCGTGGTGGTCAGGGCGATCACGGTCGCCTGCTCGGCGGGCCCGGCACCGTCGTGGCCGATCTGCTGCCAGTCGTCGAGGCTCGTCCAGACGACGGGCGTGTGGCTGTACGAGGCGTCCGTGGCGACGGCGGCGACCTCGCGCTCGGCCCGCCCGAGCGCGATCCGGTCACCGGCCGCGACGCCCAGCTCCTCGGCCGCCTTCCCGGAGAGCACGACCCGCCCAGGGCCGATCCCTTCCGGCCCGAGGGTGCCGTCCGGTTCGACGCCGAAGGCCGACACGGCGGCCGTCCGCTCGCCCGCCGCCGTGGCGTTCAGGGTCCGGATGCCGACCGGCTGCGCGGCCTCGACCCCGGGCCGCCCGGCCCAGACCCGCCAGTCGTCCTCCCTGACCGTCGAGTTGGTGAAGGAAACCGGCTGATCGCCGGGCGGTGCGGCGAAGGCGAGGTGGTCGGCGTCAAGACCGGTGACGGCCGAGGTGTTCTCCCGGGCCAGACCGGCGGTGAGGCCGGACAGCAGGCCCACGAGCAGCGTGATCAGGACCACGACCGATCCCATGAGCGCGAACCGGCCCTTGGCGAACCCGAGGTCTCTCCATGCGACGAACATGGCTCCATCGTCGGCGGCCCGGGGCGCGGAAACATCGCGCGGCGGACGGGCCCGGTATCAACCTTTCGATTGACCGGCCCCCGGGCCGCCGCCGCTAGGCTGGACGAACCATGGATTCGCGATCGCACACCCACGTCACCGCCGGTCTGCGGCTCTGTCTGCACGCGCTGCTGACGGGCCTGCTGGCACTGGCCGCGCTCCGCGCGGTCGGCGAGGACGCGCCGCACGCCGTGGCGGTCGTGGGCCTGTCGGTGCTGATGGCGAGCCTGTACGCGGCGGGAGCGCTCGCCGGATCCGTACGGCTGCGAAGCCGGGCCGAGGAGCGCGATGCGGCGGCGGAGAAGCCCGAGGCTCTGGCGGCGGCGTCGCGAAGCCAAGCCGACGGGCGCGCGGGGACATCGGCTGCGCGTGCCGCCTTCGCCGCTCCGCTCGGGGCCGGGGTCGCGGCCCTCTGGCTGGCCGGGCTCTGTGCGCTCTGGCTCGCGTTGCTCGTGCTCTCGCCGGACGCCCTGTGGGTGGCCTTTCCGCTCTACTTCCTCCAGCTTCATCTGCTGCCGACCCGCTGGGCGCTGCCCGCCGTGGTCGTCACCGCCGCGGCCGCAATCACCGGTTTCGTCGTACACCGGCAGGAGATCGCGCCCGGCGCGTTCATCGGCCCGCTGCTCGGTGCGGCCGTCGCCGTCGCCACGGTCCTCGGGTACGACGCACTGTTCCGGGAGAGCGAGCGGCGGCGCGAGCTGATCGTGGAACTGGTCGCCACCCGGGCGGACCTGGCCGAGGCGGAACGGACGGCGGGCACGCTCGCCGAGCGCGAACGTCTCGCGCGGGAGATCCACGACACCCTCGCCCAGGGCCTGTCCAGCATCCAGTTGCTGCTGCGGGCCGCCGAGCGCTCGCTGCCCGATGCGGACCCGGCCGCCGTGCATGTCCGCGCCGCCCGCGAGGCCGCGCAGGCGAACCTCGCCGAGGCCCGTTCCTTCGTACGCGCCCTGACTCCGCCGGATCTGGAGCACGGTTCGCTGGCCGCCGCGCTGGAGCGGCTCTGCGCCCGGACGACCGGGCCGGAGCTGACCGTACGGTTCGCGGTCAGCGGCAGCCCGGCGGAGCTGCCGACGCCGTACGAGGTGGCGTTGCTGCGGACCGCGCAGTCGGCGCTGGCCAATACGGTGCGCCATGCGCGGGCCGGGCGGGCGGAGATCACCCTGAGCTTCATGGACACCTCGGTGGCGTTGGACGTCGTGGACGACGGGCGGGGGTTCGACCCGTCCGGGGCGCCGGTCCAGGAGCGCGGCGACGGCGGCTTCGGGCTGCCCGCGATGCGCGCTCGGGCCGGTTCGCTGGGCGGGGTGCTGAGTGTGGAGTCGGCGCCGGGCCAGGGCACGGCGGTGGCGGTCACGCTGCCGCTGCCCGTGGCGGACCGGGAGCGGGCGGCATGAGCGGGGACGAGATCAGGCTGTTGCTCGCGGACGACCACCCGGTCGTCCGGGCGGGGCTGCGCGCGGTGCTGGACACCGAGCCTGACTTCCGGGTCGTCGACGAGGCCGCGACCGCCGAGCAGGCGGTCGCCCTGGCGGCGGCGGGCGGCATCGACGTCGTCCTGATGGACCTCCAGTTCGGCCCGGGTCCGGGGATGCACGGCTCCGAGGCCACGGCGGCGATCACCGCCGTACCGGAGAACCCCCGTGTCCTGGTCCTCACCACCTACGACTCCGACGCGGACATCCTGGCGGCCGTCGAGGCGGGGGCGAGCGGCTATCTGCTCAAGGACGCGCCGCCGCAGGAACTGGCGGCGGCGGTGCGTACGGCGGCGGCGGGCCGGTCCGCGCTGGCGCCCTCGGTGGCCCACCGGCTGATGGACCGGATGCGCACCCCGGCCGAGGCGCTGACCCGGCGGGAGCTTGAGGTGCTCCAGCTGGTCGGGGAGGGGCTGTCGAACCTCCAGATCAGCAAGAGGCTGTTCCTGAGCCAGGCGACGGTCAAGTCCCACCTGGTGCACATCTACGCGAAGCTGGGCGTCGACTCGCGTACGTCCGCGGTGGCGGCGGCCACGGCCCGCAGACTCATCCGCCGCTGACCCGCAGCGCCCCGCCGGTCACCCGCGCGGCGGCTCCCCGAAGAGGTCCACCGCGTTGCGCACCTCGCGCAGGGCCGCGGCCAGGGCGCTGACCGAGCCGATCGCCCCCGCGATCAGTAACAGGGAGCGGCGCAGCCGGGGGATCTCCGGGACACCGCCGACGGCCATGGCGTCCAGCGCGGCCAGCTCGTCCTCGGCGATCGGCCGGTCGGGGAATTCGGCCCGCAGCCCGGCCAGTTCGCGACGGAGGCGGGAGACGGCCATGCGCAGCTCGGCCACCCTCGGGTCCTCGGCGCTGCCGGTCACCTGCTTCTGCCCGACGCTTCGCAACACAGCACTCCCCCTCGCACATCCTCGTGCCGGTGTGTCCCCTCGGGCCTGTGGCCAAGTCCCCGGGTTCGCCCGCAAGTTAACGCCATAACAGGCAGTGTGCGCCAGCCCACGGAAAGAAGTCGGGGTGACCCCTGAGGGTGACATGCGTGTCGCGTGTGCGAAGGACTCAGTGGTATCCAGACCCCATGGTTACGGACATGACTGGAGACGCGGCTTCCGGGGCGAAGAATCCCAAGGTCGCCGGGGTGCTGCTGGCGGCCGGCGGCGGCCGGCGGCTCGGCGGCCGCCCCAAGGCGCTGCTGGAGCACCGGGGGCGCCCGCTTGTCGAGCACGCCGTGCGCTCCCTGCGCAACGGCGGCTGCGGCCCACTGCACGTGGTGCTGGGCGCGGCGGCCGACGAGGTGCGGGCCCGCGCCGATCTCACGGGGTGCGCGGTGGCGGTGAACCCGGGCTGGGAGGAGGGCATGGGCTCCTCGCTGCGGCTGGGCCTGGCGGCCCTGACCGGGACGCACGCGGACGCGGCGCTCGTCCTGTTGGTCGACCAGCCGGGCATCGGGGCGGAGGCGGTGGCCAGGGTGCGTTCGGCGTACCGCTCCCGGGCGAGTCTGGTGGCCGCCGCGTACGACGGGGAGCGGGGCCATCCGGTGCTGTTCGGGGCGGACCGGTGGGCGGACATCGCGGCGGGGGCGCGGGGCGACCAGGGGGCGCGGGCGTATCTGCGCGAGCACCGCGATGCGATCACGCTCGTGGAGTGTTCCGATGTGGCCGAGGCGTACGACATCGACACCTCGCAGGACCTGAGGCACCTGGAGTGACGATGCGGGGCGGCGGAGACGGTGCGTGGCCGCACTGGCACGCTGCGCCGCCGATGGGAGGTTTCTGTCGACCCGGAGAATCTCGACATCAACAAACCATTGAACTTCCACTATGAGGAAACTACTATCCACTGGTCAGAAGCCCTCTGAACCTCAGACGGCACCCACGGCCGTATCTCGGAGCCATGGCACGCCGTGCCGTCTCAGGCGACCCGGCGGCCATGAGACGCCGCCGCCCGCTGAAGGAGTGACAGCTCATGTCCGCACCAGCGCCGTCCACGCTGGCCATCGTCGATGCCGAGCCCCTGCCCCGGCAGGAAGAGGTCCTGACCGACGCGGCCCTCGCGTTCGTGGCCGAGCTGCACCGGCAGTTCACCCCGCGCCGCAATGAGCTGCTCGCCCGGCGCGGTGAGCGCCGCGCCGAGATCGCCCGCACCTCCACGCTGGACTTCCTGCCCGAGACGGCGGCGATCCGCGCGGACGACTCCTGGAAGGTCGCCCCGGCTCCGGCCGCTCTGAGCGACCGCCGGGTGGAGATCACCGGTCCGACCGACCGCAAGATGACCATCAACGCGCTGAACTCCGGTGCGAAGGTCTGGCTCGCCGACTTCGAGGACGCGTCCGCCCCCACGTGGGAGAACGTCGTCCTCGGCCAGCTCAACCTCACCGACGCCTACGAGCGCCGCATCGACTTCACCGACCCGGGGTCCGGCAAGTCGTACGCCCTCAAGTCCGCCGACGAGCTGGCCACGGTCGTCATGCGCCCGCGCGGCTGGCACCTGGAGGAGCGCCACCTCCAGCTGGACGGCGTCTCCGTGCCCGGGGCGCTGGTCGACTTCGGCCTCTACTTCTTCCACAACGCCAAGCGCCTGATCGACCTCGGCAAGGGCCCGTACTTCTACCTGCCGAAGACGGAGTCGCACCTGGAGGCCCGCCTCTGGAACGACATCTTCGTCTTCGCCCAGGACTACGTCGGCATCCCGCAGGGCACGGTCCGCGCGACGGTCCTGATCGAGACGATCACCGCCGCGTACGAGATGGAGGAGATCCTCTACGAGCTGCGCGACCACGCCGCCGGACTGAACGCGGGACGCTGGGACTACCTCTTCTCCATCGTCAAGAACTTCCGTGACGGCGGAGCCAAGTTCGTCCTGCCGGACCGCAACGCGGTGACGATGACCGCCCCCTTCATGCGGGCGTACACCGAACTCCTGGTCCGCACCTGCCACAAGCGCGGCGCGCACGCGATCGGCGGCATGGCGGCGTTCATCCCCTCCCGCCGCGACGCCGAGGTCAACAAGGTCGCCTTCGAGAAGGTCAAGGCCGACAAGGACCGGGAGGCGCACGACGGGTTCGACGGCTCCTGGGTCGCCCACCCCGACCTGGTCCCGATCGCCCTGGCCTCCTTCGACGCGGTCCTCGGCGAGAAGCCGAACCAGAAGGACCGGCTGCGCGAGGACGTCTCGGTGGCGGCGGGCGACCTGATCGCCATCGACACCCTCGACGCCAAGCCCACGTACGAGGGCCTGCGCAACGCCGTCGCGGTCGGCATCCGCTACATCGAGGCCTGGCTGCGAGGGCTGGGCGCGGTCGCCATCTTCAACCTGATGGAGGACGCGGCCACCGCCGAGATCTCGCGCTCGCAGATCTGGCAGTGGATCAACGCGGACGTGGTCTTCGACAACGGCCGGCACGCCACCGCCGACCTGGCCCGCAAGGTCGCCGCCGAGGAACTGGCCGCGATCCGCGCGGAGATCGGCGAGGAGGCCTTCACCGCCGGGAAGTGGCAGCAGGCCCATGACCTCCTGCTCCAGGTCTCCCTGGACCAGGACTACGCGGACTTCCTGACCCTGCCCGCGTACGAGCAGCTGCGCTGACCTCTGCGCACGCGAACCCGTACGAACCCGCGAACGGAACCGCCCCCGGCACCGCACAGCGCCGGGGGCGGTTCGCGTACCCGGCGCGCTCAGCCGCGGGCGCGGTGCAGGGTCATCTCCCACAGATCGTCCGCCGAACTGAAGCCGGACCCCGAGCCGGTCTTCCGGACCGCCGTGAGCCCCGCGTACTCGTTCACGGCCACGGGCGCGATGCCCGGCTCCAGTTCGATGTCCTGCCCGCTGCGCGCGTCGAGGACCACCGGGCCCGAAGCGGTGCTCGCGTAGACCCGGCCGTGCCGGACCGCGGTGACCTCGGGGACGATACGGCCCGCCGCCCTGTCGGGCAGCTCCCACAGCACCTTGCCGCTGGCGACGTCGACGGCGAAGACCTCGGCCGCGCGCCGGGCCGCTCCGGGGTGCCGCCCGCACACGACGACGGACTTCTCGTCGTAACGGCACTCCACGGGACGGGCCTTGTCGGCCAGGGGCTTCTCCTTGCCCGTCTTCGCGTCCACCAGGACCAGCTGGCTGCAGGACGAGAAGATGCCGCTGCGCGTCACCTTCGTGGTGATGATCCCGTCGGGGCCCGCCGACGTCGTCCACTGCGCCTGGAACGCGGGGTTCACGCCCGCGGTGCGCTTGTGGGAACGGTCCTGCCACGCCGTGTCGCCGTCCTTCATGCTCACGGCTGTCAGCACCTGGTACCGCGCGCCGTAAACCGTCGCCCAGCTGGATCTCCAGGCTGCTGCGCAGCTTGCCGGTGCCGGAGTCGATGACCAGCAGCTCGACGAAGTGCCGGGAGGCCGTGGTGCCCCGGCCGGCCTTGGACACGTGGTACGGAACGAGGACGAGCGGATCGCCGTCCGCCCGCTCCAGCACGAAGGGGGCCAGGTCGTCCCGCCGGTCCGTCTTGCGGAAGTAGTCCTTCGGGAACACCCGCTGGACGGTGTTGCGCGGGGTCAGCTCCGGCCCTGCCTGCTGCCCCGTGGCCACATCCCGGACCTGCACGCCTGTGATGTCCTTGGTGAAGAGATAGCGCCCGGCCAGCGTCGAACTCAGCAGGGGTCCGGTCTGGCCGAACGATTCGCCCGTGGGATCGGCGGCGAACTTCACGGGGGCTTCGTACGCCGTGAGTTCCGGCTTCTTGGCGGGCTTCGAGGCGACGTTCCGGTCGCCCTTGCCATCCTTCGGGGCACCGGAGTCCGCCTCCCCGGAACTGCATCCCGCCACCGCCAGGACTCCCACAACCAGCAGACCGGACAAGCCACTTCGTATGCTTCGCATCTCCCCGCCCCTCACGTACCACGACCGGTGATCCAGAGTAGGCGAGACCCCCTCACGTCCACACCGCCCCCAGCGCCACGAACCCGCAGATCAAGGCGGCCAGGATCGCCAGCAGCGGCCAGACGAAGCGCAGGTACCTGTCGTAGCCGATCTTCGCCAGGGCCACCCCGCCGATGGTGACCGCCGTCGTCGGGACCCAGAGGTTCATCCAGCCGCTGGCCGCCTGCCAGGCCGTCACCACCACCGCGCGGGAGACGCCCGCGAAGTCGGCCAGGGGGGCCAGGATCGGCATCGCGAGGGTGGCGTGGCCGGAGGTGGAGGGGATGAGGAAGGCGAGTGGCAGGTTGACGAGGAAGACGTAGACCGCGAAGAGCGCCGAGGAAGTTCCCGAGACCACGCCCTCGATGGAGTGCAGCACGGTGTCGGTGATCTGCGAGTTGTTCATGATGACCGTGACACCACGGGCGAGGACGATGACGAGCGCCGGGGAGATGAAGTCGGCCGCGCCCTGGATGACGGTCGCGCTGAGCTTCTGCTCGCCGAACCGGGCGACGACGCCCACGAGGACCGCCGCGACCAGGAACAGGGCGGCCAGTTGCGGGAAGGACCAGCCGAGTTCGAAGCCGTACGGGGTGGCGTCGGCGTCGCCTGTAAGGGCGCTGGACCAGGGGACGACCGAGAAGATCATGAAGGTGAAGACCAGGGTGACCAGGATCAGGATGATCTGGTGGAGCCGGGTCAGCTCCGGGGGCTCCGCCGCGTCCGCCGCGTTGTGGTCGCGGTCGCCGGGAAGGAAGCCTGAGAGCGAGCGTTCGGGGTTCCTGCGTACGCGGTTGGCGTACCGGATGACGTAGGCGATCGTCACCGCCGTGAGGACCACCCACATGATCGCGCGCAGCACGATGCCGTCGCCGAGCGAGATGTCCGCCGCGGACGAGGCGACGCCGGTGGCGAAGGGGTTGACCGTGGAGCAGAGCACCCCGACGCCCGCGCCGAGGATGATGGTGCCGGTGGCCACCATGCGGTCGTAACCGAGGGCCAGCATCAGGGGGATGATCAGGCCGTAGAAGCCGAGCGTCTCCTCCGCGAAGCCCTCGACCGTACCGAGCAGCGCGAAGACCAGCATCACCCCGGCGATGAGCAGCGCGCCCCGGTCGCGCAGCCGGTGGGCGAGGCGGCCGATGCCCCGGTCCAGGGCTCCGGTGGCGAACACCACCGTGATGAACGCGCCGATGGCGAGCACGAACAGGAACACGCCCGCGCTGCCGTACAGTTCGCCCGCCAGGTCCGGGCCCACCTGGCCCGTCTGCGCGTCCTGGACGCCGTAGAGGCCGTTGACCGGGGAGAGGAAGAGGTCGTTCAGGCGGTCGACGAAGCTCTGGTCGGAGTCGACGCGGTGGTACGTGCCCTGGACCGGGGCGCCGTCCTCGTCGCGGTCGTAGGCGCCGGGCGGGACGAGGAAGGCCAGGGCCCAGACGGCGAGCGTGACGACGGCGAGGATCGTGAGGGCGCTGGGAAAGGTGAACTTCGGCCCGGCCGGGGGCTCCTCCTCCAGAGCCGGTTTCGTGTCGGCGGCGCTGCTCATGCGGTGCTCCCCCGGGTGCGGGAGGCGTACGTCGCCGCGTACTCCCTCAGGAACGCGGCCTCCGCGATCACCGCCGACCGCAGCTCCGAGAAGAGGACGCGTTCGTTGGGGGCGTGCAGATTGCACATGCTGTCCTGGGCTCCGAAGAGGAGCACCTCGGCGTTCGGGACCGCCTTGGCCAGGCCGTTGACCAGCGGGATCGAGCCGCCGCTCGCGACGAAGGACGGCTCGCTCCCCCAGCCCTCCCGCAGTGCCGTGAGGGCCGCGCGGTAGGCCGGTCCGTCGGTTGCGGGTTCGAATCCGGGGCCCGTGTCGCCGGGGGTGACGGTGAGCGGGATACCGAACGGGCGCAGGGACTCCAGATGGGTGACGAGCAGGTCGCGCGCCTGTCCCGGGTCCTGCTCGGGGTGGAAGCGGAGGTTCAGCTTGGCTCGGGCGTACGGAACGACGGCGGAGGCCGCGTGGTCGACGCTCGGAGCGTCGATACCGATGACGGTGATGGCCGGGCCGCTCCAGAGGCGTTCGCCGAGGCTGCCGGAGCCGATGAGGGGCACGCCCTCCCGGACTCCGGCGAGGGAGCGGAATTCGTCCTCCGTATAGGTGGTGCCCCTCCAGTCGTCGCGGCGCAGGCCCTCGACGGCGACGTCACCGTGGACGTCGTGGAGGGTGGCCAGCGCTTTGAGGAGGGCGAGCAGGGCGTCGGGGGCGGCTCCGCCGAACTCGCCGCTGTGCCGGGGCTCGGCGAGCGTGCGGACCTCGACGACGACCTCCGCGGCGCCGCGCAGGCCGGTGGTGAGGGTGGGGCTGCCGGGGCGGAGGTTGCCCATGTCCGCGATGACCATCGCGTCGCAGGCGAAGCGGTCCGGGTCGGTGGGCGGGTAGTCGTCGAAGGCGCTCCCGTACTCCTCCTGGCCCTCCAGGACGATCTTCAGGCCGACCGGAGGACGTCCCTCGTAGGCGCGGAGTACACCCAGGTGGACGATGATGTTGGACTTGTCGTCGGCGATGCCCCGGGCCCGCAGACCGCCCTCGACGGGCGTGGGCTCGAAGGGCGGGGAGAGCCACAGCGCCTCGTCGCCGGGCGGCTGTACGTCGTAGTGGCCGTAGAGCAGGACCGTCGGCGCTCCGGCGTCCGGCGGCGGGACCTCCGCGATGACGACCGGTGCGGTGTCGGGCAGGTCCAGCCGCTCCACGTGCTCCACGCCCGCGCCCCGCAGCAGCTCCACGAGGAGGTCGTGGGCCTGCCGCACGGGCTCGGGCGGGAAGCCGGGGAAGGCGATGGACGGGATGGCCGTCAGCCGTTCCAGGTCGGCGACGAGACCGTCCATCAGCGCGTCGGCCCGCGTACACAGGTCGTCTCCCAGGTCCATGGTTCAGCCCCTTCGATCCCTCGGCCTTCTGGCCCTTCTGGGATCAATGGACCATAAGGGGCGGATCGCCGCATGCCTGCGGCAGCCGGTGCGCCGACCCGCGTCAGCCGGCCAGGACGACCGTGCGCTGGGCCGAGAAGTCGCCCCACTTGCCGTCCGGCAGCTTGGCCCGGAGCTTCATGGAGTACCGGGTGCCGGGAGGGTCCGCGAGGTTCAGCCGGTAGGCGGCCCGGCCCTTCGGGGGCGTACCGCCCCAGACGATGGTGGTGGTGAGCCTGCCGTTCAGATACAGCTCGTAGGCCGGTACCGCCCCGCCCGTCTCCGGCTGGTCCCAGGAGAGGTCGACGGTGAACTCCGCGCCTTCCTTGCCGATCTCGGCGCGCAGCCCGGTGGGAGCGGTGCTCGCGGGGGCGCCGGGGGCCGAGGCCGTGGTGAGGTCGGCGGTGTTGCTGTCGGGCGAGGACTGGTCGGAGGCGTCGCGGGCCCGCACGGTGAAGCTGTAGACGGTTCCGGGGCGCAGGCCGGTCAGTTTCGCGGTCGTCGCATCGCCCGGCACGCTGTGGATGCGGGAGTCCTCCTGGTAGACGTCGTACGAGGTGACGCCGACGTCGTCCTTGGCCGCCTGCCAGGTCAGGGTGGCCGCGCGGCTGCCGTCGGCCCTTGCGGTCAGCTTCGCGGGGGCGGTGGGAGGCTCCTCGTCCTTGGGCGGGGTGGCCCGGGTGGTGACGGGGATGGCGGCGCTGGGGACGGAGAGGTTCCCGGCGGTGTCCTTGGACCGGACGGTGAAGGTGTAGTCCGTCGAGGCGGTCAGCCCGTCGACGTCGATCATGCGCTTGACCGCGGGGACGGCCTTGACCTTGGTCTTTCCTCGATAGACCTCGTAACCGGCGATCTGCCTGTCGTCGGTGGCAGGCTCCCACATGACGTGCACCGAGGTGGAGCTGCTGGCCTGCGCGGTCACGCCCTCCGGGGCGCTGGGCCGCTGCGTGTCGGCGTCGGCGGTGCCGCCGCACGCGGTGAGGGTGGCGAGGAGCAGGACGGCGGAACAGGTCAACGCGGCAGATATGTGGGGGCGTTGCACGGGGGTGCCTTCCATCCGGACAGCAATGGTCCAGACCTGTATGACATGGCGTGGGGGCCGCCGACAAGGGTCGGGCCGGGGAACCTTCCGCTGTCCGGCGGTGCGCGCGACGATGAGTTTCCGGCGGCGACGGAGTCTTCCCTGCATGGATACGCATGAGACACCTGTGTCCGGCACCGCTTCAGCCCCGGACCTGGGACCGGCCGCCAGGCGGATCGCGGGCCTGCTCGGCGGGGTCGACGACGCCCGCCTGGACGCGCCCACCCCCTGCCCCGACTACGCGGTGCGTGAGCTGCTCGGCCACCTCGCCATGCTCGCCGCCGCCTTCCGGGACGCGGCCCGCAAGGACCTCGGGCCCAGCACGGCCGTCGCCCCGGACAGCGCCCTCCCCGTCCTCGACGACGACTGGCGAGAGGTGCTGCCCAGGCTCCTGGAGGAGGTGGCGGCGGCCTGGCGCTCCCCCGATGCCTGGACGGGCATGACCCGGGCGGGCGGCGTGGACCTGCCCGGCGAGGTGGCGGGGGCCGTGGCGCTCGACGAACTCGTCGTCCACGGCTGGGACCTGGCCCGCTCGACGGGTCAGCCGTACGAGGCGGGCGAGGCCGAGCTGCGGTCCTGCGAGGCGCTCCTCGCCCCGGACGAGGACGACCCGGACCGCGGGGGCATCTTCGGGCCGCCGGTCGCGGTGCCGGCCGGCGCCCCGCTGCTGGACCGGGTGATCGCCCTCAGCGGCCGCCGTCCGGACTGGCGGCCGGAGGGCTGAGCAGGCGACGGCGAAGCGCCGCGGGGCCCGTCCTCAGCTGGTGAAGAACTCCGTGATGTGCGCGGCCACCTGGTCCGCGCGGGTCTGGTGCATCCGGTGGCCGCCCGGGACCGTGATCAGCCGGCAGTCCGGAATCAGGGAGGCCGTGTCGGCCTGGCGGTGCTGTTCCATCGTGCTCTCCGGGCCGCCGCCGATGATCAGCGTCGGGGCGACGATGTCGCCGAGGCCGTCCGCGGCGTCCGGTCCCGGGTCGGCGAGCTGGTCCCGTACGGCCGCCACCGCGTTCTCGTCGTAGTCCACCGGGCCCTCGGGCCGCCCCGCCGGGCCCGGGTCGCCGGGGAACGGCGCCGGGGTCTCCACCAGCACCAGCCGCTCCACCCGGTCCGAATGCTCCTGGGCCAGCAGCCGGGCGGCGACGCCTCCCATGCCGTGGCCGACGAGTCCCACCCGGTCCAGCTCCAGTTCGTCGAGGAACCCCACGACGTCCTCGGCCATCAGCTCCAGGTCGTACGCGTCGGGCCAGTCGCTCTCGCCGTGGCCGCGCAGGTCCAGGGCGAAGACCCGCCACTCCTGGCCCAGCAGGGAGCCGGCCGCCTCCCAGTCCGCGGCCGAACCGCCCAGGCCGTGCAGCAGCACGACGGGCGAGCCGTACGAGTCGCCCCAGGTCCGGTACGCGAGGCGTACATCGCCGACATCCACCACTGACTGATCTTCTATGCCCCTGACGCTACAGCCGCCGGGCGGCGTACGGCTCCGGGGGGCCGTCGCACGGCCGGGCCGGACACGGCCGAGGGCCCCGCGTCGTGCGCGGGGCCCCGCCGAGTCGGTCACCGGTCGTGTCGTCAGTGGACGCCCACCCCGGCGGCCGCCGGTACCGCGCGGTCACCGCTGTGCTGTTCTTCGTCCTCCGCGTCGGGCCTGCGTCCGAAGTGGTTGAAGGCGAGGTTCAGCACGATCGCCACCACACAGCCGGTGGAGATGCCCGAGTCGAGGACGACCAGCAGGTCCTCGGGGAAGGCGTGGTAGAACTGCGGCGCGGCGATCGGGATCAGGCCGATACCGACGGCGGCGGCGACGATCAGCGCGTTCTCGCCCTTCTCCAGGGCGGCGGTGGCCAGGGTCTGGATGCCGCTGGCCGCGACCGTGCCGAAGAGGACGATGCCCGCGCCGCCGAGCACCGGCAGCGGTACGAGGGCGATGACCGAGGCCGCGACCGGGACCAGGCCGAGCAGGATCAGAATCCCGCCGCCGACCGCGACGACGAAGCGGCTGCGGATCTTCGTCATGGCGACGAGTCCGACGTTCTGGGCGAAGGCGCTGCACATAAAACCGTTGAAGATCGGGCTGATGGCGCTGCCCAGGGTGTCGGCGCGCAGACCGCCCTCGATGATCCGCTCGTCGGCCGGCCGACCGACGATCTTGCCGAGGGCCAGCATGTCCGCGGTGGACTCGGTCATGCAGACCAGCATCACGATGCACATGGAGACGATGGCGGCGATCTCGAACTGGGGGCCGCCGAAGGCGAACGGCGTCGGGAAGCCGACCACATCGGCGTTCTTGATGGCGCTGAAGTCGGTGATGCCCGCCGGGATGGCGACCAGGGTGCCGATGATCAGGCCGAGCAGGATCGCGATCTGCTGGAGGAAGCCGCGCAGCAGCTTGCGCATGGCCAGCACGATCACCAGGGTCACGGCGGCCATGGTGATGTTGGTCATCGAACCGTAGTCGTCCGCCGCGGCGTTGCCGCCCTGGGACCAGTTGAAGGCGACCGGCAGCAGCGAGACGCCGATCAGGGTGATGACCGTGCCGGTGACGACGGGCGGGAAGAAGCGGACCAGTTTCCCGAAGTACGGAGCGAGGACGAACCCGAGGAGGCTCGCGACGATGATCGCGCCGAAGATCACGGCGATCCCTTCGTCTCCCCGGTCCTTGCCTATCGCGATCATCGGGGCGACCCCGGCGAACGAGACGCCGTTGACGAAGGGCAGCCGGGCGCCGACCTTCCAGAAGCCGATGGTCTGGAGCAGGGTGGCTATGCCCGCGGTGAACAGGCTCGCCCCCATCAGGAAGGCGGTCTCCTTGGCGGTGAGGCCGACGGCCGGCCCCACGATCAGCGGCGGTGCTACCACGCCCGCGTACATGGCGGCCACGTGCTGGAGGCCGCTGGTGAACATCTTCAGTGGGGGGAGGGTCTCGTCGACCGGATGCTTCCGGTCGGTTCCTGCCTCTGCGACGGCATCGTCCGCTGCTTCGGCGGCTGCATCTGCGTCTTTGTGAAACCTGGGCTTGGCGGCCACGGCGGTTCCTCCGGTCGGTTACACGTCATCGGCGACGCGGGTGTCAGGGAGGTGGTGCGTAGGAGTGCGGTGGTGCGGCTCTCTCAGGTGGTGCAGGTCGTGCAGATGGTGCAGGTGGTGCGCTTGTTGCGGGCGGGTGGCGCGGTGGGGGCGCGTACGGGCAGGGGTCTTCACCGGTCCGGCGGGCGCGCACCATGGGGTGCGCGTCCGCCGGACCGGCTGCCGTGGACCCCGCTCGGGTCCACGGCGGCCGGTCTCGGGCCGTCCCCCTCGACCGGCCGGTCGGGGATTCCGCCGGGGACCAGTGGCTGCCCGGCGGTTCGGGGATTCCGCCGGAGTCAGGCCCCGGCGGCGATCTGCGCGAGGCGGCGGGCCTCGTCGCGGGTGACGCGGGCGATGGCGTCCTCGTCCACCGTGGTGAGGTGGTTGCCCTCGACGACCGGCTTGCCGTCGACGAGGGAGAGGGTCACCGGGGCGGCCGCGCCGAAGACGAGCGCGGTCACCGGGTCGGCGATCGAGGAGTGGGCCAGGGTGTCCAGCTTCCACAGGACGAGGTCGGCGAGCTTGCCGGCCTCCAGGGAACCGATCTGGTCGGCGCGGCCCAGGACCTGGGCGCCGCCGAAGGTCCCGAGGCGCAGGGCCTGACGGGCGTTCAGAGCGGCCTCGCGGTGGGCGCCGAGGCGGTTGATGAGCAGGGCGTTGCGCAGCTCGGTGTGCAGTTCGCCGGACTCGTTGGAGGCCGTGCCGTCCACGCCGAGGCCGACCGGAACGCCCGCGGCGAGCATGTCGGGGACCCGGGCGATGCCCGCGGCGAGGCGGGCGTTGGAGGACGGACAGTGGGCGACGCCCGTACCCGTACGGGCGAAGGCGGCGATGTCCGAGTCGTTCATGTGGACGCAGTGGGCCATCCACACGTCACTGCCGAGCCAGCCGGTCGACTCGAAGTAGTCGGTCGGGCCCATCCCGAACAGTTCCTTGCAGAACTGCTCCTCCTCGACGGTCTCCGACCCGTGGGTGTGCAGCCGGACGTTCTTGCGGCGGGCCAGCTCGGCGCCCTGGCGCATCAGTTCGGTGGAGACCGAGAACGGCGAGCAGGGGGCGACGGCGATCTGCGTCATCGCGTCGAAGGAGGCGTCGTGGTGGGCGTCGATCGTCGCCTCGGTGGCGGCGAGCGCGCCCTCCAGGGTCTCGACGGCGAAGTCCGGCGGCAGGCCGCCGTCCTTCTCGCTGCGGTCCATGGAGCCCCGGGCGAGGGTGAACCGTACGCCCATCTCGCGGGCGGCCCCGATGATCGCGCCGGACAGGTCGCCGGAGCCCTTCGGGAAGACGTAGTGGTGGTCCATGGCGGTGGTGACGCCGCCACGGGCCAGCATGGCCAGCGAGCCCTGCGCGGCGGCGCGGGCCATCGGCTCGTCGATGCGCGCCCAGGTCGGGTAGAGGGCCACGAGCCAGTTGAAGAGGTTGTGGTCGGTGGCCAGGCCTCGGGTGATCCACTGGTAGAAGTGGTGGTGGGTGTTGACCAGGCCGGGCGTCGCGAGGTGCCCGGTGGCGTCGATGCGCCGGACGACCCCGGCGAGGCCCTCCGGTGCCTTGCCGGCGCCGACGGACTCGATGCGGTTGCCCGCCACGACGATGTAGCCGGAGGCGTACTCCGTGTCGTTGGCGTCGACGGTGGCGATCGAACAGTTCTCGATGATGATGCGCTGAGGGTCTGCCGAAGCTGCCATGGTGCTTCCTTCTTCTTTCTGTGGCGATGTGGGCACGGCAGGACCCTAGGAGGATTTGAGTGCCACAGCGGTGCGGCTGTGGGTGCCGAGATGGTGGAAGAACAGATTGAGCACGACGGCGACCAGCGCTCCCGCACTGATTCCGGAGCCCAGGACGGTCTGCGCCCAGGCCGGGAAACCGGCGTAGAAGGTGGGCGCGGCGAGCGGGATGATGCCCGCGCCGAGCGCGACGGCGACCAGGATGATGTTGGAGCTGTCGTCGAGTCCGGCCTCGGAGAGCGTACGGATGCCGCTCACGGCGATGGAGCCGAACAGGACGATGCCCGCGCCGCCGAGCACCGGCATCGGGACGAGCGAGACGACCGCGCCGAGGACCGGGAAGGCGCCGAGGATCAGGAGCGCGCCACCGGCCGCCGCGACCACGTACCGGCTGCGTACCCGGGTCAG
This sequence comes from Streptomyces durocortorensis, assembly GCF_031760065.1. Lineage (NCBI taxonomy): Bacteria > Bacillati > Actinomycetota > Actinomycetes > Kitasatosporales > Streptomycetaceae > Streptomyces > Streptomyces sp. C11-1. Next base: position 6,353,549 of record NZ_CP134500.1, on the reverse strand, counting down.
CGAGACGACGCCGACGTTCTGGGCGAAGGCGCTGGTGGGGAAGGAGCCGAAGACCGGGCCGATCAGGGTCGCGATGCCGTCGGTGCGCAGACCCCGGGTGATCGTACGGCCGTCGGTGCGGCGCTCGCAGATCTCGCCGAGGGCCAGCATGCCTGCGGAGGACTCCGTCATCAGGACGAGCATGACGATGCAGAGGGAGAGGATCGCGGCGGGCTGGAACTCGGGCGCGCCGAAGGCGAAGGGGGTCGGCAGGGCGGCGAGCGGGGCGGACTTCATCGCGGAGAAGTCGGCGAGTCCGAACGGGATCGCGGCCAGCGTGCCGACGAACATGCCCATCAGCAGGGCGACCTGCTTGAGGAAGCCGCGCCCGAAGCGCTGGATCAGCAGGATGACGACGAGGGTGAAGGCGGCCAGCGCCAGGTACTTCATGGCGCCGAAGTCGGCGGCGGTTGCGTCGCCGCCCTGGGCCCAGGCGACCGGGACCGGCATGAGCGTCACGCCGATGAGGGTGATGACCACACCGGTGACGAGCGGCGGGAAGAAGCGCAGCAGCCTGCCGAAGAACGGTCCGACCAGCAGGCAGAACGCTCCGGCGACGAGCACCGCCCCGTAGATCGCGGGCAGTTGGTGCCCGGGGGCGCTGGTCTCGGCGATGGCGAGCATCGGGGCGATACCGGCGGAGGAGGCGGCGTTGACGAACGGCAGGCGGTTCCCGGCGAAGCGGCCGAGGCCGATCGTCTGGAGGATGGTGGCGAGTCCCGCGATCAGGAGGCTCGCCGCGATGAGCCGGGTCATTCCGGCGGCGTCCAGGCCGACGGCCTGGCCGATGATCAGCGGAGGGGTGACGACGCCCGCGTACATGGCGGCGATGTGCTGGAGCGCGGCGGGGACGAGCCGCGCGGGAGGAAGCTTCTCGTCGACCGGGTGAACCGCCGTGTCGGCAGTGGTGGCCGGTGAGGTTCTGGCTGGGCCTTCTGCCGGCCCCGATGCAGGCTGTGCCATGGGTGTTCCCTCCGGGATGACCGGCCCCCGCCCGACTGCGGGCGGACGGGGGCCGGTTCAGTGCCGCGTCAGAGGTTGGTCATGTCGACCGGGATCTTCGGCTCGACGCCGTCCCGGAGCACGGTGGCCTCGATCAGACCGTAGGGACGGTCCGCCGCGAAGTAGACCTCATTGTCGTTCTTGAGGCCGAACGGTTCGAGGTCCACCAGGAAGTGGTGGTTGTTCGGCAGCGAGAAGCGGATCTCGTCGATCTCGCTGCGGCTGTTGATGATGCGCGAACCCATCTGGTACAGGGTCTGCTGGAGCGAGAGGGAGTACGTCTCGGCGAAGGCCTGGAGCATGTGCTTGCGCGCCTGCTCGTAGGACTTCTCCCAGTTCGGCATGCGCTGCTCGTCGCTGGTCCAGTTGTAGCGCCAGCGCGCGGAGACGTCGGTCGCCAGGATGCGGTCGTACGCCTCCTTCAGCGTCGTGTACTTGTCCTTGACGTAGCCCCAGAACTCGGAGTTGGTCGAGTTCATCACCGTCAGGTCCTTGAGGCCCGAGATGACCTCCCAGTTCTCACCGTCGTAGGTGATCTGGGACACGCGGGTCTCCTGGCCCTTGCGGGCGAAGGAGTGCTTGACGTCGTCGGCGCCGATGAACCTGGAGTTGCCGTCGGAGGTCGCGATGCGCTCCCAGGCGTACTCCTCTATCCGGATCCGGGCGCGGTGGATCGGCTCCTGCGAGGAGACGAAGTGCCGGGCGAGGTGGATGCCGAACTGCTCGGCGGACTCGATCCCGTGCTCCTTGGCGAACGCGAACACCGTGTTCTTGGTGGTGTCGGTCGGCAGGACGTTGGCGTTGGAGCCGGAGTAGTGCACGTCGTCCATGTCGCCGGAGAGGGCGACCGAGACGTTCAGGTCCTTGATGTGGTGGGTGTCGCCGTCCCGCGTGATCTTGACGACGCGGTTCTCTGCTTTGCCGTACTGGTTCTGGCCGAGAATCGTGGGCATGTCGGTGCTAGCTCCCTCGGTAAACGGAGTAGCCGAACGGGTTGAGCAGCAGCGGTACGTGATAGTGCTCGCCCGGGACGACCGCGAACGCGATCGTCACTTCCGGGAAGAACGCGCCGCTGTCCCTTACGCGGGGGGCGTCCTGCTGCGCCTCGGCTTGCTTCTTGGAAAAGTACGTCTCGGTGTCGAAGTCGAGACGCACGTGGGTGGTGCCCTCCGGCAGCGCCGGCAGGTCCTTGCAACGCCCGTCCGCGTCCGTCGCCGATGCGCCGAGCGTCACATACGGCGCGTCGCTTCCGCTGCGGGCGGCGAGCGATACGGCGACGGACGCGGCGGGGCGGCCGATGCTGGTGTCCAGGATGTGCGTGGACACCGATGCGGTCGTGTCGGTACTCAAGACCGTCACTCTCCTAGATCTCAAGAGTCCTGCGCGGGAGCGCCCTCTGCGAGGGTCTCCTGTACGAGACGGGTCAGCCGGATGCGGTTGATCTTGCCCAGTTCGGTGCGCACGATCTCCTGCTCCTGCTCGGGTGAGTTCCCGATCCGGGACTTCACCGCGTCGCGCATCTGCTCACCGGTGGCGCCGGTGGCGCAGATCAGGAAGACATGTCCGAACCGCTCCTGGTAGGCCAGGTTCAGTTCGAGCATCTCGGTCTTGAGCTCCTCGGAGGCGCCGGCCATGCCCCGCTGCTCGCGGGAGGAGGTCGGGTCGCCGGGCTTCGGGCGGCCGATCGGCGGGTGGCCTGCCATCGCTTCGGCCAGATCCTCCGCGGTGAGCTCGGCCATGGCGGCGTCGCTCGCGGAGAGGAGGGCTTCCACGGTGGCGTACGGACGCCCGGCGAGAATGGTGTTTCCCCAGGTCCCACTGGCACACACCTCGTGCAGTACGGGAGTGGCCTCGCCGACCGCCAGGGTGTTGAACCGGGTGAGGCCCGGTGTGGAGCTCGAAGTCACGGGAGCCTCCGTGGCTGTTTTTCGCTGTGCGTTGTTCGGGCTGCGGATAGCTAACGCCCTCCACAACACGACGTCAACACTTTGTTGAAATCTCGCGAACGAAGAAAGCCGCCGTCCCGACATGCGGACAGCGGCTTTCCTGGGCGTTCGGCCAACTACTCACCCTTGGGTGAAAGTTCCCGGTTGAGGTAGTTGTACACGGTGAACCTGGAGACCCCCAGGGCTCCGGCCACGGTTTCGACGCCATGCCGTACGGAGAAGGCACCGCGTGCCTCCAGGGTCCGGACGACGGATTGCTTGGCCTTGCGGTCCAGGTCGGCGAGCGGCATCCCGTGCCGCCTCGCCATGGCGGCGAGGATGTGGTCCAGCGAGTCGGACAGCTGGGGCAGGCGCACGGCTATGACGTCCCGGCCCTCCCAGGCGAGCACCACGTCGTCCGGCTGGGCCTGCTCGGGGCCCAGCAGCTCCGCGCCCATCGCGTCGACGAGCGGCTTGACCGCGGAGACCAGAGGGTGATCGGCCGGCCCCGACGAGCGACCGGCTGCTTCCGAGGAGCGACGGGCTGACCCATGGGGATGATCGACCGCCCCCCGGGACTGATCGGCGGATTCGGTCACGGGGTGCCCTCCCCGATCACGTTGACCTGGAGCGAGACCCGGGTGGCGCCCGAGGCCAGGGCCTGGCGCAGCAGGGAGTCCACGGCGGTGAGCACCTCGTCCGCGCCCCCTTCCGCCGTGTTCCCGAACGGGCCGACGTCCACCGCGTCGAGCTCGGCTCCCTGGATGACCTCGCGGGCCACCACCGCGTGGGCGGGCGCCTCGTCGAGATCGAAGGGCTCGGTGGTGAATTCCACCCTCAAGCGCACTGTGCCTCCCTGATGTCCTCGCCGCGGGTGCGGGCTCGCGCGGCTCGGCCACGACTGTAGCCGCTGGAGCGGACCCGCCCCCGGTGTGCGCGAGGTGCGTCCGGCCGCACCCGTCGCACAGCGCCCGGAGACCGGGCAGGCGCAACGGACCCGCGGCGGAAGGCGCCCCGGCGGCCGGTTCCGCACGCCGTCGACCGGGGCGAATTTCGCGGCACCCCCTTGACAGCCCCGCCACCCTCCGGGCAATCTTCCGTTAAGCAGAAACTAACTTCCGCAATACGGAAGGAGCGCCGAAATCCTCATGGGATACCCGGACCAGCGCTTCGATGTGAACCTTTCGATCCTCTTCACGGAACTCCCGCTCCTGGAGCGTCCCGCGGCAGCCGCCGCGGCGGGCTTCACGGCGGTCGAGCTGTGGTGGCCCTGGATCGAGACCCCCACCCCGCCGCAGGCGGAGCTCGACGCCCTCAAGAAGGCGCTCGACGACGCCGGCACCCAGCTGGTGGGGCTGAACTTCTACGCCGGACAGCTGCCCGGCCCCGACCGCGGCGCGCTCTCCGTGCCCGGCGCGGAGTCGGACCGCTTCCGGGCCAACATCGAGGTGGCGGCCGACTTCGCCGCCTCGGTCGGCTGCAAGGCGCTCAACGCGCTGTACGGCAACCGCGTCGAGGGCGCGGACCCGGTGGTGCAGGACGCGCTCGCCCTGGAGAACCTGGTGCTGGCGGCCCGCGCGGCCGACCGCATCGGGGCGATCCTCCTCGTCGAGACCCTCAACAAGCCGGAGTCGCCGCTCTATCCGCTGGTCAGCGCACCGGCCGCGATCGAGGTCGTCGACAAGGTCAACGCGGCGACGGGCCTCGGGAACGCGAAGTTCCTGCTGGACCTCTACCACCTCTCGATGAACGGCGAGGACCTGAGCCAGGTCATCAAGGCGTACGCCGCGAAGACCGGTCACGTCCAGATCGCCGACAACCCGGGCCGCGGCGCGCCGGGCACCGGCTCGCTCCCGCTGGAGCAGCTGCTCGACGAGCTGAAGGACGCCGGCTACACGGGCTGGGTCGGCCTGGAGTACAAGCCGGGCGACCGCCCGAGCGCCGACTCCTTCGACTGGCTCCCGGCGTCGGCCCGAGCGGCCCGCTGACCGGCCGCGGGCGGGCCGGGTCCACCGGCAGGTGAGCCCAACCCCCCTTACGTACACACGTTTTTCAGGAAGGCACCCTCATGAGCAACAACCTCCCCAAGGTTGCGTGGATCGGTCTCGGCATCATGGGCTCCCCCATGTCGGAGAACCTGATCAAGGCCGGTTACTCCGTCACCGGATACACCCTGGAGCAGGACAAGATCGACCGGCTGGTCGCGGCCGGCGGCACCGGCGCCGCCTCGATCGCGGACGCGGTCAGGGACGCCGACGTCGTCATCACGATGGTGCCCGCTTCCCCGCAGGTCGAGGCCATCGCGTACGGCCCCGACGGCATCCTGGAGAACGCCAAGCGCGGCGCACTGCTGGTGGACATGTCCTCCATCACCCCGCAGACCTCGGTGGACCTCGCCAAGAACGCGGCCGACAAGGGCATCCGGGTCCTGGACGCGCCGGTCTCCGGCGGCGAGGCCGGTGCCATCGAGGCGGTCCTGTCCATCATGGTCGGCGGTGAGCAGGCGGACTTCGACACCGCGAAGCCCCTCCTGGAGGCGCTCGGCAAGACGATCGTGCTCTGCGGCCCGCACGGCTCCGGCCAGACGGTGAAGGCCGCCAACCAGCTGATCGTCGCCGTCAACATCCAGGCGTGCGCCGAGGCCGTGGTCTTCCTGGAGAAGTCCGGCGTGGACCTCGCCGCCGCGCTGGACGTCCTCAACGGCGGTCTGGCCGGTTCGACCGTGCTGACCCGCAAGAAGGACAACTTCCTGAAGCGGGACTTCGCCCCCGGCTTCCGGATCGACCTGCACCACAAGGACATGGGCATCGTGACCGACGCCGCCCGCAACGTCGGCGCGGCCCTGCCCGTCGGCGCGGTGGTCGCCCAGCTGGTCGCCTCGCTGCGCGCCCAGGGCGACGGCGGCCTGGACCACTCGGCGCTGCTGCGCTCGGTCGAGCGGCTGTCCGGCTCCCAGGTCTGAACGCCCCCGGCCCCGTGAAAGGGCGACCGGCCACGATCGCCGGTCCGCCCCCGGGGCCACGGCCCGCACGACGGGCCCCCACATCTCCGGGCCGCGGTGGCGCTGACACCTGTCCTGTCGCGCCCAGGCGCTGCCGCGGCCCGGAACCACAAACTTCGATTTCAACAAACTGTTGACGTTGCTTCGCGGCGAATCTACGCTCCTCAAGCCGTCAGCAGCTCGTACGAAAGGTCATCCCGCCACATGGCTAAGCGTGTGCTCACGACCGAGTCAGGCGCCCCGGTCGCCGACAACCAGAACTCCGCCACCGCCGGTGTCGGTGGACCGATCCTCCTCCAGGACCAGCACCTCCTGGAGAAGCTCGCCCGCTTCAACCGTGAGCGCATCCCGGAGCGCGTGGTCCACGCCCGCGGCTCCGGTGCGTACGGCTACTTCGAGGTCACCGACGACGTCACCGGCTTCACCCGCGCCGACTTCCTCTCCTCGGTGGGCAAACGCACCGAGACGTTCCTCCGCTTCTCCACCGTCGCCGACTCGCTCGGCGGCGCGGACGCGGTCCGCGACCCGCGCGGCTTCGCCCTCAAGTTCTACACGGACGAGGGCAATTACGACCTGGTCGGCAACAACACCCCGGTGTTCTTCATCAAGGACCCGATCAAGTTCCCCGACTTCATCCACTCGCAGAAGCGCGACCCGTTCACGGGCAAGCAGGAGCCGGACAACGTCTGGGACTTCTGGGCGCACGCCCCCGAGGCGACGCACCAGGTCACCTGGCTGATGGGCGACCGCGGCATCCCCGCCTCGTACCGTCACATGAACGGCTACGGCTCGCACACCTACCAGTGGACGAACGCCGAGGGCGAGGCCTTCTTCGTCAAGTACCACTTCAAGACGAACCAGGGTGTGCGGTCCCTCTCCGGCGAGCAGGCCGCCGAGCTCGTCGGCAAGGACGCCAACTCGCACCAGACGGACCTGCTCCAGGCCATCGAGCGGGGCGTGAACCCGTCCTGGACGCTGTACGTCCAGGTGATGCCCGCCGCCGAGGCCGCGGACTACCGGTTCAACCCGTTCGATCTCACCAAGGTGTGGCCGCACAGCGACTACCCGCTCCAGCGGGTCGGCCGCCTGGTCCTGGACCGCAACCCGGACAACGTGTTCGCGGAGGTCGAGCAGGCCGCGTTCTCCCCGAACAACTTCGTGCCCGGCATCGGCCCGTCCCCGGACAAGATGCTCCAGGGCCGGCTGTTCGCCTACGCGGACGCGCACCGGTACCGCCTGGGCGTCAACCACACCCAGCTGCCGGTGAACGCCCCCAAGGCGACGCAGGCCGACAACTACGGCCGCGACGGGCTGCACGCGACCCGCAACGGCTCGCGCCACGACAAGAACTACGAGCCCAACTCGTACTCCGGTCCGGCGCAGACCGACGCGGCGCTCGCCGCCCCGCTCGCGATCCACGGCTGGACGGGCACGTACGAGACGGCCGCCCACGCCAAGGACGACGACTTCTTCCAGGCGGGCGAGCTCTACCGGCTCATGTCCGAGGACGAGAAGGGCCGCCTGGTCGCGAACATCGCCGGAGGCCTCTCTCAGGTCACCCGCGACGACGTGATCGAGAAGAACCTCGCCCACTTCCACGCCGCCGACGCCGACTACGGCAAGCGCGTGGAGGAGGCCGTCCGCGCCCTGCGCGAGGACTAGCCCGCACCTGGGCCCATGGACCCTGCCCGTACCGCGCACCCGGATGAGGGGTGCCGCGCGGCACGGGCAGGACGACGAGGCCGCGGCGGCTGTGCGATGCCAGTGCGGTGGTGAAGGCCCGGGGGCCGTCTCCTGACCTGAAGGAGACGCCTCCCCGGGGCGATCGCCGCCGCCGCGGTCCCTGTCACCCGGCGACACCTCTGTCGCTCCCTGAACGAGGGCGCGGAGTACGGATACGGTCCCGTACTCCGCGCCCTTTCGCGTGCGCGGGCACGATCCAGGCCCGGGCCCGGCAATCGAGCCCGTCCGGCGTTTGAAGGACGGAACCGTCGCGTCGGTGGACCCGCACCATCTCAGCCTGTCCGACGTTCGAGGACGGCCCCTGGAGTGGGTGGTCCCGTATCCCACGGGCAGGGGTGTCCACCACGTTCCTCACGCGGGAAGCGGCGCCCACCATGCCAAGGGTCCCGTCCTCGAACGCCGGACAGGCCGCCGGAGTGGCACACGCCGGACGGGCCGGAGTGGCGCACCCCGCAAGGGCGGAGGCCGGGCACGGCGGAGGGCCCCCGCCTCGGAGACTCGCTCCGGGGCGGGGGCCCTCTCGTCGGGTGACGGGTGCGTCAGGAGACCGTCAGGGGGCGAATCGCGGTGGGCGCGTGGGACGGGTCCGTCGCGATGTCCTCGAACTCGTTGACCGACGCGATGTCACTGCCGCTCATCGCGATGTTCGTGACGCGCTCCAGGATCGCCTCGACGACCACCGGCACCCGGAACTCCGCGGCCAGCTTCTTCGCCTCCTCGAAGGCGGGCAGCAGCTGGTCCGGCTCGGTGACCCGGATCGCCTTGCAGCCGAGGCCCTCGACGACCTTGACGTGGTCGACGCCGTAGACGCCCAGCTCCGGGGAGTTGAGGTTCTCGAACTCCAGGTTGACCTGGAAGTCGATGTCGAAGTTGCGCTGGGCCTGGCGGATGAGCCCCAGGTAGGAGTTGTTCACCAGGACGTGGACGTACGGGATGCGGTGCTGCGCGCCGACGGCCAGCTCCTCCAGCATGAACTGGAAGTCGTAGTCGCCGGAGAGGGCGACGACCGTGCCCTCCGGGTCCGCGGTGGCGACGCCCAGGGCGGCCGGGATCGTCCAGCCGAGGGGGCCCGCCTGGCCGCAGTTGATCCAGTGGCGCGGCTTGTAGACGTGGAGCATCTGCGCGCCGGCGATCTGGGAGAGGCCGATGGTGGTGACGTAACGGGTCTCGGGGCCGAACGCCCGGTTCATCTCCTCGTACACGCGCTGCGGCTTGAGCGGCACGTTGTCGAAGTGGGTGCGGCGCTGGAGGGTCGCCTTGCGCTCCTGCGTGGAGGCGGCCCAGGCCGAGCGGTCCTTCAGCCTGCCCGCGGCCTTCAGCTCGCGCGCCACCTCGACGAAGAGCTCCAGCGCGGCCTTGGCGTCGGAGGCGATACCGAGGTCGGGGGCGAAGATCTTGCCGATCTGGGTGGGCTCGATGTCGACGTGGACGAAGGTGCGGCCCTGGGTGTAGACGTCCAGCTTGCCGGTGTGGCGGTTGGCCCAGCGGTTGCCGATGCCGAGGACGAAGTCGGACTCCAGGAAGTTCGCGTTGCCGTAGCGGTGCGAGGTCTGGAGGCCCACCATGCCGGCGTTCAGCTCGTGGTCGTCGGGCAGGATGCCCCAGCCCATCAGGGTCGGGATGACGGGGACGCCGGTCAGCTCGGCGAACTCGACCAGGAGCTCGGAGGCGTCGGCGTTGATGATGCCGCCGCCCGCGACGAGCACCGGGCGCTCCGAGGCGTTCAGCAGCTCGACGGCCCGCTCGACCTGCTTGCGGGACGCGGCCGGCTTGTGCACCGGGAGGGGCTCGTAGAGCTCGGGGTCGAACTCGATCTCGGTGAGCTGGACGTCGATCGGCAGGTCGATGAGGACCGGTCCGGGACGGCCGGTGCGCATCAGGTGGAAGGCCTGCTGGAAGACGCCGGGGACCTGCGCGGCCTCCAGGACGGTGGTGGCCGCCTTGGTGACCGGCTTGGCGATCGAGGCGATGTCGACGGCCTGGAAGTCCTCCTTGTGCAGGACGGCCGTCGGGGCCTGGCCGGTGATGCACAGGATCGGGATGGAGTCGGCGATGGCGGAGTACAGACCGGTGATCATGTCGGTGCCCGCCGGGCCCGACGTACCGATGCAGACGCCGATGTTGCCAGCCTTGGCCCGGGTGTAGCCCTCCGCCATGTGGGAGGCGCCCTCGACGTGCCGGGCCAGCGTGTGCTGCACCCCGCCGGAGGCCTTGAGGGCCGCGTAGAAGGGGTTGATCGCCGCACCCGGCACACCGAACGCGTTGCTGACGCCTTCACGCTTGAGGATCTCAACTGCCGCTCGGGCAGCGGTCATACGAGGCATTGAGTGCTCCTGCTCGGGATTGGTGGAGTCGGGCTCTGTCGCGCCACCTGAGAGCACCAATTCCGTATTACGGAAACTTAGTTCTGCGATATGGAAGCAATCTAGAACCTGGGGCGATCGCCGTCAAGGGCGTACAGCGCCGCTCGCCCGTACGGAGTGCGCCAATCCCCTCCCCAGAGCCTCGCCCCTGATGGACGATGGCGTGACGAGGGAGGCACGGAGCGCAGTCGGCCGCGCAGCCGTGCCGGAGGGAGACGATCGTGGAGTCCGTGCCGGTACGGTGCCCGGTCTGCAGCCGGGACCACGCCTACAGCACACCGGCCTACCCGTGCCCGTGCGGGGCGCCCACCACCCCGCCGCTGCTGCCCGGCGCACCGGCGGTCCAGGTCACCCACCGCAGCTGGAACGACGCGTGGGTCACCGTCCGCTGCACGTCCTGCGGCCGGGAGGACCAGTGGCCCCAGCCGGAGCTGTGCTGCCCGTGCGGGACCGTGCTGCGGATTCCGGTGCGCCCGGTGGCCGCCGCCCCGGCCCCGGACTCACCGGTCTCCCCCGCCCATATCCCGCTGCCCCGCACCGCCGCGCACCCGCGCCCGACGTTCCGGCCGATGACGATCCGTACGGGCCACGACGCGGTGAGCGCGGCCGGGCTCTATCTGACCTGGCTGGGCTACCGCGACGTGGGCCGTCCCGGGGCGGGCCCCGCCTCCGGGATCGACCTGCGGGCCGACGGGCTGATCGCCCAGGTGGACTCCAGCACCCGCCCGGCCACGCTGCGCGCGGTCGAGTGCCTCTGGCTCAACGCCCTGGGCGCTTCCGTGACCGGGGTGTTCTTCTCCCTCGCGGGGTACGCGGCCGACGCCCGGGCCCGTGCGGACGGCGTCGGACTCCCGCTCTTCGTCATCGACCTCACGGGGACCCCGCAACCGGTCAACAGTCCGGCGCACGAGCTGGTCAGCACCGGAGCCTGAGCGGCGGTCCGGGCTCCGCCCCCCGAGGTTCTCCCGGAGGGCGAATCCGGCCACGGCGTACCGGTCCGCCGTCCGGCGCGGCACACTGAGTGCATGCGTATCCGCTCCGCCAGACGCTCCGATCTCCCGCTTCTCCAGGACATCGAGCGCGCCGCAGGGGAACCGTTCCGCACCCTGGGCATGGCCTTCGTGGCCGACGACGACCCGCCCCCGCTCGACCTGCTGGAGAACTACCGGCTCGCAGGCCGCTGCTGGGTGGCCACCGACCCCCTCTCCGCCACCGGCGACCGGCCGCTCGGCTATGTGCTCGCCGACCCCGTCGACGGCGCCCTGCACATCGAACAGGTCTCGGTCGACCCGGCCGCCGCCCGCCGTGGCATCGGCCGCGCCCTCATCGACCGGCTCGCCGCCCTCGCGGTGGGACGCGGGATGAAGGCGCTCACCCTGACCACCTTCACCGACGTGCCGTGGAACGCCCCCTACTACACCCGGATCGGCTTCCGGGTCCTGACCGAGGACGAACTCACCGACGGGCTGCGGGCCATCCGCACCGAGGAGGCCCAGCACGGCCTGGACCGCTGGCCCCGGGTCTGCATGCGACGCGATCTGGTGCCGGCCGCCCGGCCCCCGGAGGCCTCGCCCACCATGGCGGTCGGCGGCGGCGCATGAGCTGAGCGCCGGGGCTCAGTCCGCGTACGACTCGCGCAGCTCGATCTTGCGGACCTTGCCGCTCACCGTCATCGGGAAGGCCTCCAGAATCCGCAGCCTGCGCGGGATCTTGTAGTGGGCGAGCCGTTCCCGGCAGTGCGCGGTGAGCTCCTCCAGGGTCGGCGGGTCGGCCGGGTCGCGGGGAATCACGCAGGCCAGGATCTCCTCCCCGTAGTGCTCGTCCGGCACGCCGACCACCTGGACGTCGGAGATCTTCGGGTGACCGTGCAGGAACTCCTCGATCTCCCGGGGGTAGACGTTCTCGCCGCCCCGGATGATCATGTCCTTGATCCGCCCGACGACCTGGACGTAGCCGTCGTCGCGCATGACCGCGAGGTCCCCGGTGTGCATCCAGCGGCCCGCGTCGATCACCTCGGCGGTGCGGTCGGGCTGGTCCCAGTAGCCGAGCATCACGCTGTAGCCCCGGGTGCACAGCTCGCCGGCGGAGCCGCGCGGCAGGGTGATCCCGGTGGCCGGGTCCACGATCTTGACCTCGATGTGCGGCAGCGCCCGGCCGACCGTGCCCGTACGGCGTTCCAGGTCGTCGTCGCGGCGGGTCTGGGTGGAGACGGGGGACGTCTCCGTCATCCCGTAGCAGATGGACACCTCGGCCATGTGCATCTCCGCGACGACCCGCTTCATCACCTCGACCGGGCAGGGGGAACCGGCCATGATGCCGGTGCGCAGCGAGGAGAGGTCGTACGCGGCGAAGTCCGGCAGGTTCAGTTCGGCGATGAACATGGTGGGGACGCCGTACAGCGAGGTGCAGCGCTCCTGCTGGACGGCGGCGAGCACGGCGGCCGGTTCGAAGGACGGGCCTGGGATCACGATGCACGCGCCGTGCGAGGTGATGCCGAGATTGCCCATGACCATGCCGAAGCAGTGGTAGAAGGGCACCGGCAGACAGACCCGGTCGGCCTCGGTGTACGCGACCGTCTCCCCGACGAAGTAGCCGTTGTTGAGGATGTTGTGGTGGGAGAGCGTGGCACCCTTGGGGAAGCCGGTGGTGCCCGAGGTGTACTGGATGTTGATCGGGTCGTCGCAGGACAGGGCGGCCTCGCGGGCGGCCAGTTGCTCCCGGGTGACGGCGGGGGCGGCGGCGGTCAGCTCGGACCAGGACGGGTCGCCGATGTAGTGGACGGCTCGCAGGGACGGGCAGTCGGCGCGGACCTCGTCGACCAGGGCTCGGTAGTCGCTGGTGCGGTGCGCGAGGGAGGCGACCAGCAGGGAGATGCCCGCCTGCTTCAGGACGAACGCCAGCTCGTGGGCGCGGTAGGCCGGGTTGATGGTGACCATGACGGCCCCGATGCGGGCGGTGGCGTACTGGACGAGCACCCACTCGGGGCAGTTGACCGCCCAGATGCCGACCCGGTCGCCCTTCTCCACGCCGGACGCCATCAGGGCACGGGCCAGCTCGTCGACGTCCGCGCCGAATTCCGTGTACGTCCAGCGGCGGCCGGAGACCACGTCCACCAGGGCCTCGCGGTCGCCGTGGGCGGCGATCGTCCGGTCCAGGTCGCGGCCGACGGTGTCACCGAGCAGGGCGGTGGTGCCGGTGCCGTGCGCGTAGGACAGGCGGCTCCCGCGCGTCAGCTCGCTCACTTGAAGTCCCCCTCGTCGAACTCGGTGCCGTCACCGGCGGCGGTGCGTTCGCGGAGTTCGATGCGGCGGATCTTGCCCGAGACGGTCTTGGGCAGCTCAGCGAACTCCAGCCTGCGGATGCGTTTGTACGGGGCGAGGACCGCCCGGGAGTGCTCGAAGAGCGCCTTCGCGGCGTCCGGGCCGGGCTCCCAGCCCTCCGCCAGCACGACGTACGCCTTCGGTACGGCCAGCCGGAGCGGGTCGGGGGCGGGGACGACCGCGGCCTCGGCGACCGCCTCGTGCTCCAGGAGGGCGCTCTCCAGCTCGAACGGCGAGATCTTGTAGTCGGAGGCCTTGAAGACGTCGTCGGCGCGGCCCACGTACGTGATGTAGCCGTCGTCGTCGCGGGCGCCGATGTCGCCCGTGCGGTAGTAGCCGCCCGCCATCGTCTCGGCCGTGCGGTCCGGGTCGCCGTGGTAGCCGGTCATCAGGCCGACGGGCCGGTCGGCCAGGTCGAGGGCGATCTCCCCCTCCGCCGCCCCGGGCCGTCCCGTCACCGGGTCGAGCAGCTCCACGGTGAAGCCGGGGCTGGGGCGGCCCATGGAACCGGTCTTGAGGTGCTGGCCGGGGGTGTTGGCGACCTGGACGGCGGTCTCCGTCTGACCGAAGCCGTCCCGGATGGTGACCCCCCACTCCCGCCGGACCGTCTCGATCACCTCGGGGTTCAGCGGCTCCCCCGCCGCGACGGCCTCGCGCGGCGGGACGTCCAGCCGGGACAGGTCGGCCTGGATGAGCATCCGCCAGACGGTCGGCGGAGCACAGAAGCTGGTGACGCCCGCGCGGTCCATCTCGGCCATCAGACGGGAGGCGTCGAAGCGGGTGTAGTTGACGATGAAGACGGTGGCCTCGGCGGTCCACGGGGCGAAGAGGTTCGACCAGGCGTGCTTGGCCCAGCCGGGCGACGAGATGTTCAGGTGGACGTCCCCGGGGCGGAGGCCGATCCAGTACATCGTCGACAAGTGGCCTACGGGGTAGGACACATGGGTGTGCTCGACGAGCTTTGGGCGGGCGGTCGTGCCGGAGGTGAAGTAGAGCATCAGCGGCTCGTCGGCGTCCGTCCCGCGATCGGGCGTGAAGCCCGCGGGCGCCTTCGCCGCTTCCCCGTACGGCAGCCAGCCCGGAACCTCCTCACCCACCGCGATCCGGGTGTACTCCCCCGGCACTTGGTCGAACTTCGCGGTGTCCGCGTCCCGTACGAGCACATGGCGGACCCGGCCGCGCTGCACCCGGTCGCGCAGATCGGCGGGGCCGAGCAGCGGGGTGGCGGGGATGACGACGGCGCGCAGCTTCATCGCGGCGAGCGCGCTCTCCCACAGCTCGACCTGGTTGCCGAGCATCACGAGGATGCGGTCGCCCTCCCGGACCCCTTGTTCCGTCAGCCAGTTGGCGGTCCGGTCGGAGCGCTCGGACATCGCCGCGAAGGACACCTCGGTACGCCGGCCGTCCTCCTCGACGATGTGCAGGGCGGTGCGGTCGTTGTTCTCAGCGATGACGTCGAACCAGTCCAGCGCCCAGTTGAAGCGGTCGGTCTGGGGCCAGCGGAAGCCCGCGTACGCCGTTTCGTAGTCCTCGCGGTGCTCCAGCAGGAAGTCCCGGGCGGCCCGGAACGTCTCCGTCGCGTTCGTCGCCGACATGTGCCCTCCTCGTTGCGGACCCGACCGGTCGCCTAACATCATGTAAAAAGTGACCCAGGTCTCACCACCCCCGAACGGGGGGGTCCCTCCCCGGCCCGGGAGGGGCACGGGCCGGGCGGAGGGGCGTCGGAGTGCCGGAACCGGTCGATGCGGTCGAGATGCAGGCGGCGCTGCTCAGGCTGCGCCGCACGAGCGGGCTTCCCGTGGTGTTCGGCGGCCTGCTGTCCGACGCCCGCCACGCGCGGATCGCCGAGCTGAACGGGGCGCAGACCAGTGCGCTGCGAGGCCTGGTCGTCTCCGCCGGGAGCGGTCTGGGCGGCAAGGCCATCGCGCTGTCCCGCCCCTGCGCGGTGACGGACTATCCCTCCTCGCGCCACATCAGCCACGAGTACGACACGGCGGTGGCGGCGGAGGGGCTGCGCTCGGTGGTCGCGGTGCCCGTCGTCGTACGGAGAAGGGTGCGGGGCGTGCTGTACGGGGCGCTGCGCACCCCGGTGGCACTCGGGGACCGGACGTTCGACGCGGCGGTGGCTGCGGCCCGCGATGTGGAGCAGGCGCTCGTCGTACGGGACGAGGCACGGCAGCTGCTGGCCGCCTCCCGGGAGCGGGTGACCGATCCGGACCGGGCGCCGGGGGCCTGGGAGGACGTGCGCGAGGCCCACCGCGAACTGCGCGCCCTGGCCCCGAGGATCGTCGACCCGGATCTGCGCGAGGAGCTGCTGGAGGTCTGCGGGCGGCTGGCCACGGCGTCGGGAGCGCGGGTTCCGGCCTCCCGCGAAGTGCGGCTGGCTCCACGCGAGGTGGACGTGGTGGCGTGTGTGGCGGCGGGGGCGACGAACGCGGCGGCCGCCGAACGGCTGGGGCTGCGCCCCGAGACGGTGAAGGGTTATCTGCGGTCCGCCATGCGGAAGTTGGGGGCGCAGACGCGGCTGGAGGCGGTAGTGGCTGCACGGCGGGCGGGGCTGCTGCCCTGACGTGCGGTCTGCGTAGGCTGCTGAATCGGCCCGCGATCCGTGACGACGTGCGGTCTG
This sequence comes from Streptomyces durocortorensis, assembly GCF_031760065.1. Taxonomy (NCBI): domain Bacteria; kingdom Bacillati; phylum Actinomycetota; class Actinomycetes; order Kitasatosporales; family Streptomycetaceae; genus Streptomyces; species Streptomyces sp. C11-1. The sequence continues at coordinate 6,337,530 of NZ_CP134500.1, read as the reverse complement.
CGTCGGCTGCCGACTCGGCCCGCGATCCGTGACGACGTGCGGTCCGTGGGCCCTCAGCCGTCGCCGAAGTCCAGGAATGTGCCGAAGCGGACGTCGTACGCCGTCGCGTCCGTCATCACCGCCAGCATCCGTGCCGCCTCCTCCGTGATCTCCGCACGCTCGGCGCGGGACGGCCTCCGGAGCGGCTGGACGGTGAGGGTCGCGGTGCCGCCGGTGGGTTCGACGCGCCAGACCGCCTCGAAGAAGCCGTCGATCAGGACGGTCCCGAACGACTGGTTGCCCACCCAGTTGCGGCCCTTGTTGGCCTGCGGGACGACCCTGGTGCGGTCGGCGTGGCCCAGGAGGACGTTGTCGAACTCGGGCAGGAAGCGCGGCGGGGCCGGGGTGTCCGGGTCCGGGCGCGGGGCGTCGGGGAGGTCGAACAGCTCGACGCCCCGCTCGTCCCGGAAGGTGAGCAGCCGGGGCCGCAGCCGCTCGAAGACCTCCTTCGTCCGGGTCAGCCCCGCCCAGGCCTGGAAGTCCTTCACCGAGGCGGGTCCGAACGCCGCCAGGTAGCGCAGGACGGTGGCGTCCGGCGCGGGCGCGGGTCCGGCGGGCCTGCCGAGCCAGTGCTCCAGGGTGGTCAGGGCGACCTGTCCGCCGCGCCCCCACAGCCCGCGCGGGGTGACCTGGACCAGCGGCAGCAGACAACGGGCGGCCGCGGTGAGCGCGAGGGGGTCCGCGTCCGGCCAGCGCGTGAGCAGCTCCTCGCGCAACTCCTTGACCGGGCGCGGACGCTCCTCGACCAGCTCCACGGTCACCGCCGCGAGCCGGTCCAGGTCCACCCCGTCCAGGCCGCGCCGGAAGTTCTTCAACTCCCGCTCACGCGCCGGCTGCACGAGGGGGCGCAGGGTCAGCGCGTCGTCGGCCGTATGGGTGTGGAGGGTGGAGCGCAGGCTGACGATCCGGACCACCTCACGGGACTCCATCAGGGCGGACAGCTCCTCGGGGTCGAAGTCCGCGAGCCGGGCGTACAGCTGGAAGTACGGCGGCTTGGTGTTCTGGGCCTGGAGTCCGACGAGATGGGCGACCGCGTCCTTCGCGGGCATGGCGGACCGGCGCAGCAGGAGCTGCCGGTCCAGGGTCGCCCGGTTCAGCGCCCGGTCGGAGAGGACGACGGGGTGAGCGGGAGTTCGGTGTGCGGGGGTGCGGGGAGCGGGGGTGCGGGGCGTCTTCGCGGCCATGGTCCGCACGCTACCGGGCCTTGCGGACACCTACGGTCCGCAAGGCGGGGCCCGGTGGCCGTTACGCCCACCGGACCCGTGCGCCGTGCGCCCCGGGACGGCCGACTCCATGATGGGCCGGGTGATCAGTGTTCTGTTCGCCGTCCTGACCGCCCTCAGCAATGGTTCCGCCTCGGTGCTCCAGCGCCGGGCGGCGATGGAGGTGCCCGACAGCGAGGCGATGCGGCTCTCGCTGATCGGTCGTCTGGTGCGGCAGAAGGTGTGGCTGGCCGGGATCGGACTGGTGATCGTGGCGGCGGTCTGCCAGGCGGTCGCGCTGGCCACCGGGCCGATCGCGGTGGTCCAGCCGATCTTCGTGATCGAGCTGCCCCTGACCCTGCTGATCGCCGGGCTGGTGATGCGGGTGCGGGCGGACCGGACCGTCTGGTACGGGGTCGCGGCGGTCACGGTGGGCCTGGCGCTCGGCATGGTGTCGGCCGCGCCGGTCGAGGGCAGCGACACGGTCGGGGGCGCCGACTGGATTCCGGCGCTGCTGCTGACCGGGCTGTTCGAGGCGGGGCTGATCGTCGCCGCGCTCAGGACGCGCGGCAACCCCCGGGCAGCGCTGCTGGGGCTGGCCGCCGCCTGCGGCTATGCGCTGACGGCGGCGCTGATGAAGGACGCGATGGCGCACCTGGACGACGGCGGGGCCCTCGCGCTGCTGTCGTCCTGGCAGCTGTACGCCACGGCGGCGGCCGGGGTGGGCGCCCTCTTCCTGCTGCAGAACGCGCTTCAGGCGGGCAGTCTGGTGGCCGTTCAGCCGATGCTGACGCTGGGGGACGCGCTGATCAGCATCCTGTACGGGGTGACGCTGTTCGACGAGGAGCTGCGGACCGGCTGGTGGCTGCTGCCCGAGCTGGTCGCGCTGGCCCTCATCGCCACCGGCTGCGTGCGTCTGGCCCGTACCCCGCTGGCCAGGGGCACGCTGGCACCGCCGCCCCCGGCCCCCCGAACGCGGTAGGCGTCCCCGGGGCGTGGTCGTACTGGCCGGCGCAGACGTGTCTCCCGGCGGGGCCGTCCGTGCCGGTTCGTATGCGCGTCCTGCGTGGCCGTCCGGTTCCTGTGCGGCCGGACGACCTCTTGTCGCCGCCGAGGCTCAGGAGGCCGCTGCCGGGGGAGTGCCGTCTCCGAAGGGGCGGCCGCCGAGCTCTTCGCGGTGGTGCGGGGTGGTCCAGCCGGAGAGGTCGGGGCCGAGGGGGACGATGCCGGTGGGGTTGATGCCGGTGTGGACCTCGTAGTAGTGGCGCTTGATGTGGTCGAAGTCCACCGTGTCGCCGAACCCGGGGGTCTGGTAGAGGTCGCGGACGTACGCCCACAGGACGGGTTCCTCGGCCAGCTTGTTCCGGTTGCACTTGAAGTGCCCGTGGTAGACGGCGTCGAAGCGGACCAGGGTGGTGAAGAGCCGGATGTCGGCCTCGGTGATGGTGTCGCCGACGAGGTAGCGGCGGTCCGCGAGCCGGGCGGAAACCTGGTCGAGGCGGGCGAAGAGGGCCTCGTACACCTCTTCGTACTCCTGCTGGCCGCTGGCGAACCCGGCCTTGTAGACGCCGTTGTTGATGTCCCGGTAGATGCCTTCCATGACCTCGTCGATCTCCGCGCGCAGCGGCTCGGGGTAGAGGTCGGGGGCGCCGGGGCGGTGCAGGGCGGTCCACTCGGTGGCGAGGTCGAGGGTGAGCTGCTGGTAGTCGTTGGTGACCAGCTTCCCGCTCGGTACGTCGACGATGGCGGGCACGCTGACGCCGCCGGGGTGGTCGCGCTCCCGGGCGTCGTACGCCTCGCTGAGATGGCGGATGCCGAGGACCGGGTCCTTGCCGCCCGGGTCCAGGGTGAAGCGCCAGCTGCGGTCGTCCTGAATGGGGTCGGCGACGGCGAGGGAGAGGGCGTCCTCCAGGCCGAGGAGCCGCCGGGAGACCAGGGCGCGGCTCGCCCAGGGGCAGGCCCGGCTGACGACGAGCCGGTAGCGGCCTGCCTGGACGGGCCAGCCGTCGCGGCCGTCGGCGGTGATCCGGTCCGCGAAGTGGCTCCGGGACCGCTTGAACGGCTTGTGGCCGTAGGAGGCGTTGCCGTCGCTGTCTGCGCGGCCTGTTCCCGCACTGTCCGCTGCCGTGTCGCTCATGCCGCGCTCCTCGATGCGTCGGTGGGTGTGCGTGCTGTGCTTCGTCTGTCCCGCCGGTCCGCCCCCACCTCGGCCAGGGCCACGATCAGTGCGGCGAGCACGAAGGCGACCGAGACGATGAGCCCGTGGTCGTACGCGTCGGCCCAGCCGTCCGGGCCGACCTGGGCGAAGAACACCGCGCCGACGGCGGCGATCCCGATCGCGGAGCCGACCCGCTGGCCGGTCTGGAGGGTGCCCCCGGCGCTTCCGGCGTGGTGGACCGGCACCTCGGCCAGGGTCAGGGTCTGGTTCGGGGCGATGACCAGTCCGCTGCCGAGTCCGGCGAGCAGCAGCGGGGCGGCCATGGCCCAGCCCGCTCCGCTGCCGGGGACCCGGTGGACGGCGAGGGCGGTGCCCGCGAGGCCGAGCGCGACCATGGCGAGGCCCGCCACCACGAGGGGGCGGCCGAAGCGCCCGACGAGCCGGCCGCCGACGGCCGCGGCGACGCCGGAGCCCAGGGCGAAGGGGGTGATGGCGAGACCGGCCAGGAGAGCGGAGTAGCCCAGACCGGACTGGAGGTAGAGGGTCGTGACGAAGAAGATCGAGGTGAACCCGGCGAAGTAGAGCAGGATCAGCAGGCACCCCAGCCAGTAGGAGCGCAGCCGGAACAGCGACAGGTCCAGCACCGGCGTGGTCCGGCGGCCCCCGCACCGCGACTCCCAGGCGACGAACGCGGCGAGCAGGACAGCGGCCAGGACGAGCAGGAGCCACTTGCCGTTGCCGGACCACTGCTGGGCCTGGACGAACGGGAGCAGCAGGGCCAGCACCCCGGCCCCGAGAAGCACCACGCCGACCGGGTCCAGGTCGCGCGGCCGCACCCGCCGCGCCGAGGGCGTGTCCGGGAGGAGGCGCCTGGCGAGCAGCAGGCAGAGGACGCCGAGCGGGAGGTTGACGTAGAACACCCATCGCCAGCCGTGCTCTGGGCCCGCCAGCTGGATGAGCAGGCCGCCCAGCAGCGGGCCCACGGCGGTGGAGATCCCGACGACGGTGCCGAACATGCCGAACGCGCGGCCGCGCTCTCGCCCGGAGAACATCTGTTGGATCAGGGCGGAGATCTGAGGGGAGATCAGCCCGCCCGCGATGCCCTGCACCAGCCGGGCGATCACCAGCCACAGGCTGGACTGGGCGGCTCCGCAGGCGACGGACGCCAGGGTGAACAGGGCGAGGCCCGCCATGAAGACCGCCCGGCGGCCGCGCGCGTCGCCGAGGCGTCCGGCGGGGATGAGGAAGAGGCCGAAGGCGAGGGCGTACCCGGAGAGCACCCACTGGAGGGCGGACTCGGAGGTGTTCAGGCTTTCCCGGATGGAAGGAAGCGCCACGTTGACGATGGAGACGTCCAGCAGCGTCATGAAGCCCGCGACCAGGCAGACCGCGAGCGCCTGCCAGCGCCGGGGGTCGGGGCCGTCGGCGTCGTGGCCGCCGGAGTCGGCGCCGCGCCCGGTCGGCCCGGGATGCGCCGCGCTCCGTGCCATGGTTCGCACCTTAGGTGCCGCGCCCCCCAACGGCCCCCTCCGCCACGCGCGTTAATAGACAGGAAAGTTTCCCAACACTGTTGACGTCAATTGGAAGGAAGCTTTACTTTCAGTTCTGCCGACATGGCGCCTCCCACCCCCCTCCGAAGGGAGCACCACCATGCACCAGCGCACCAATCCCCCCACCGAGCCCACCCCCACGGCCGGTCGCCGCCGGTTCGCCCGCAAGGCCCTGCTCGCCGCGTCCGCGCTCGGTGTGGTCACCGCACTCATGGCTCCCGTCCGGGCGGGCGCGGCCCCGGCCCCCGCACCGGCCCCGGTCTCCCCCACCGCCGCCACCCCGCTCGCGGCCAACGGTCAGCTCGCCGTCTGCGGCGTGCGGCTCTGCAACTCCTCCGGCCGGGCGATCGCCCTCAACGGGATGAGCACGCACGGCACCCAGTGGTACGCCCAGTGCGTCACCGGCGGCTCGCTCGACGCCCTGGCCCGGGACTGGCGCGCCGACGTGCTGCGCGTCTCCACCTACGTGCAGGAGGGCGGTTACGAGACCGACCCGGCCGGATTCACCGCCCGTGCGCAGAAGTTCGTCGACGCGGCGCACGCGCGCGGTATGTACGCGGTGATCGACTGGCACATGCTCTCCCCGGGCGACCCGAACGCGAACCTGGGCAAGGCGAAGACGTTCTTCAGGGCGATGGCGAAGAAGTACCGGAACCACCCGGGCGTGCTCTACGAGATCGCCAACGAGCCCTCGGGGGTGAGCTGGTCGGCCATCAAGTCCTACGCCGAGCAGATCATCCCGGTGATCCGGGCCGAGGACCCCGATGCGGTCGTGCTGGTCGGGACGCGCGCCTGGTCCTCGTTCGGGGTGTCCGAGGGCTCCAACGAGTCGGAGGTCGTGAACAACCCCGTCAACGCCTCGAACATCATGTACACCTTCCACTTCTACGCCGCCTCGCACCGCGAGGCGTACCTCAGCACGCTCGACCGGGCCTCCGACAAACTCCCCGTATTCGTCACGGAGTTCGGGACGCAGAACTACTCGGGCGAGGGCGCCAACGACTTCGCCATGTCTCAGCGCTACCTCGACCTGATGAAGCGCAAGAAGATCTCCTGGACCAACTGGAACTACTCCGACGACCACCGCTCCGGTGCCGTCTTCAAGACCGGCACGTGCAGCGGGAGCAACTGGACGGGCACCGGGGTCCTGAAGGAGGCCGGGGTCTGGATCCGCGACCGCATCCGCAACTGACCCCGGCCCGTCCAGCCCTGTGCCGCCGGTCCGAACGGCGGCACAGGGATCGGATCGTGCGGGGAGGCTCCTCGGCGGAGCCCCGGGCCGGAGCCTGTCCGGCCCGGGGCTCCGTCGGCGCGCCGACGGAGCACACGCGCTTCAGGTCGACACGACCTCGCGTCGCCAGGTGTGCGGATCGTCGCGCGGCGCGCAACGCAACCGGAACGGCGTAAGCCGGTCGAAGTGTCGACCGGAGGGCGGACGGCCGCCCCAGAGGGGCGCTTTGCCCGGACATTGCCGCATATGACAGGCGCATGGCAGGCGTGCGACGAGCTCCCGTGGGGTTCTCGCGAGGCCCGGCAGCCGGTTCTCCATACGGGCGACGCCGGGAATTAACCGATGATGCCTTGTCATGCCCCGTTCTACGCGCATAGTTTTTGGCTCTTACCACCAAGCTGAGGGGCACCTCCCGTGCAGATATACAGATCCGGTTCCGTTCTGCTGACCGGCGCCGTCGCCGCCGCGCTCGCGGTGACCGCCCTGCCCGCCGCCCAGGCGGCCCCGTCCGCCACCGCCGTCATCTCCGAGGTGTACGGCGGCGGGGGCAACTCCGGCGCGACGCTGACCCGGGACTTCGTCGAGCTGGCCAATGCCGGCTCCGCGCCCTTCGAGGTCGGCGGCCTCAGCGTCCAGTACCTGCCGGGCAGCCCGTCGGCCGGCTCGCGGTGGCAGGTCTCCGAGCTGTCCGGGTCGATCGCGCCCGGTGGCCGCTACCTGGTCGCCCAGGCCAAGGGCAACGGCGGAACGGTCGCGCTGCCCACCGCCGACGCCACCGGCACGATCGCCATGGCGGCGGGCAGCGGCACCGTCGCCCTGGTCTCCGGGACGGCCCCGCTCACCTGCAAGTCGGCGGCGGACTGCGCGGCGGACACCCGGATCGTCGATCTGGTCGGTTACGGTTCCGCGGTCGTCCGGGAGGGCAGCGGCCCGGTCCCCGGCGCCTCGGCCACCGCGTCCGTCGCGCGGGCCGCCTCGCTCGCCGACACCGACGACAACGCCGCCGATCTCACCGCGGGAACCCCGACGCCGGTCAACACGAAGGGCGAGACGTCCGGCGGCGGGCAGGAGCCCGAGGAGCCCGGCCCCACCGAGCCCGGCGACGTGAGGATTCACGACATCCAGGGCACCACCCGCCTCTCCCCGCTCGACGGCACGATGGTGGACGGGGTCCCGGGCGTCGTCACCGGCGTACGGAGCAGCGGCTCTCGCGGCTTCTGGATCCAGGACACCGCGCCCGACAACGACCCGCGCACCAGCGAGGGCCTGTTCGTCTACACGGGCTCCACCGCACCGTCCGTGGCGGTCGGGGACTCCGTCCTGGTCAGTGGCAAGGTCGGCGAGTACCGCCCCGGAAGCAGCACCCAGTCGATCACCCAGCTCACCGCGCCCCGCACCACCGTGCTGTCGTCCGGCAACGCGCTGCCCGACCCGGTCGTGCTCAACGCCCGTTCGGTGCCCGGCCGTTACGTGCCGTCTGCGGACGGCGGGACGATCGACGCGCTGACCCTGGACCCGTCCCGGTACGCCCTGGACCTGTACGAGGCGCTGGAGGGCTCCCGGGTCGAGATCGCCGACACCCGGGTGACCGGGGCGACGACCGCGTACGACGAGATCTGGGTGACCGTGAAGCCCTGGGAGAACCGCAACCGGCGCGGCGGCACGGTCTACGCCTCGTACGAGGACCAGAACACCGGCCGGCTCAAGGTGATGTCGCTGGACCCGGCGCGTCCGGTGCCGACCGCGAACGTCGGTGACGTGCTGAAGGGCCGCACCACCGGAGTCCTCGACTACGCCTCGTACGGCGGCTACAACGTGCAGGCCACCGAGATGGGCACGCTCGTCGACAAGAAGCTGCGGCGCGAGGTGACCCGCAAGCAGAGGTGGAACGAGCTCGCCGTGGCCACGTACAACGTGGAGAACCTCGACGCCCTGGACGACCAGGACAAGTTCGACACCCTGGCCGAGGGCGTCGCGGTCAACCTCTCCTCCCCCGACATCGTCTCGCTGGAGGAGATCCAGGACGACAACGGCCCCGTGAACGACGGCACGACGGGCTCCGAGGCCACGCTGAAGCGGTTCACGGACGCGATCGTCGCGCAGGGCGGGCCGCGCTACGAATGGCGCTACATCGCCCCCGAGAACAACAAGGACGGCGGTCAGCCCGGCGGCAACATCCGTAACGTCTTCCTGTTCAACCCGAAGCGGGTCTCCTTCACCGACCGGCCGGGCGGGGACGCCACCACCGCGGTGCGGGCCGTGGACACGTGGTGGGGCGTGAAGCTCTCCGCGTCCCCGGGGCGGATCAACCCGACGAGCCCGGCGTGGAACAACAGCCGCAAGCCTCTGGTGGGCGAGTTCGTCTTCCGGGGCAGGCCGGTCTTCGTCATCGGCAACCACTTCGCGTCCAAGGGCGGCGACCAGCCGCTGCACGGCCGCTACCAGGAGCCGACACGGCCCTCGGAGACGGACCGGATCCAGCAGGCCGCCGAGGTCAACGCCTTCGCCGCCGACCTGCTGAAGGCGGACAGGTCCGCGAAGGTCATCACGCTCGGGGACATCAACGACTTCGAGTTCTCCCCGACGATGAAGACGCTGACCAAGGGCGGAGTCCTCAAGCCCCTGATCACGACGCTGCCCGCCTCGGAGCGGTACAGCTATGTCTACGACGGCAACTCGCAGACGCTGGACCACATCCTGACGAGCCCCGGCATCCGGCGCTTCGACTACGACGTGGTGCACATCAACGCCGAGTTCGCCGACCAGGCGAGCGACCACGACCCGCAGGTGGTGCGGATCAAGGTCGGCGGGTTCTGGCACTGAGGCACTGCCCCGGCGCGCGGACCGGCCGCTATGAGGTCCGCCCGCCCGGGGCGCTGTCAGGTCCGGCCCGCCGGGGTCTCCCTCAGGTCCGCCCCACCGGGGTGCCCGCCTGGCGCGGCAGGGCGACCGCACCGGTCACCGGCTCCCGCTCGGTGAGGAACCGGGAGACCAGCGCGGCCACCTCGCCGGCCCGCTCCAGGACCACCCAGTGGTCGGACTCCTCGATCGTCAGGAACCGGCTGCCCTCGATCGTCGCGGCGAACTCCCGCTGCCGCGCGGGCGACGTCACCGTGTCGTGCTCTCCGGCGAAGACCAGCGCCGGTACGCCGGTGAGCCCGCCGGAGAAGTCGGGCCGGTCGCCCAGCGCCCGGTGCAGGGAGTCCGCCGCGTGCGGGGAGTGGGCGAGCGCGTGCAGGAACGAGCGCCGGACATAGCGTCGGGCCAGTTCCCTGCGGTGTACGGGCCGTTCGGGGTCGAGGCACATCAGCGCGTCGGCCGCGAGCGCCGCGAACCCCTCGCGGTCACCGCCCGCCAGCAGCTCCCGCGCCCGCTCCCAGCGGTCCACCTGGGCCTCGTCGATGTGCACCGGGACGCCGCCGAGGGCGAGCCGGGCCACCCGCTCCGGATGGTGCTGGGCGAACCCGAAGGCGATGGCGGTGCCGTAGGAGAAGCCGAAGAGGTTGATCCGGGGTGCGCCGAGGTCGTCAGCGATCCGCAGGACGGCCCGGCGCAGGAGGCCGGCGCTCGGACCGGGCGGAAGGGGGTCGGCGGTGCCCATGCCGGGCAGGTCGGCGGTGACCACGTCGGTGGCCGGGCCCAGGTGGTCGTCCATCTGGGGCCAGCCGAACATGCCCTGGAGCGCGCCGCCGAGAATGAGCGTGGGTGCGGTGGCCGGGGCCGCCCCGCCGCCGCTGTCGTACGGCAGGACGCGGTAGCCGTAGCGCACTCCGTCGACCGACAGCGTCCGGATGATCTCCTTGGGCATGTACTCCTGCGTTCCCTTCCGGTCAGGCCCTGGTGAGGACGAGTGCCGCGTTGTGGCCGCCGAAGCCGAGCGAGGTCTTGACGGCGCAGTCGAAGGAGGCGCTGCGGGCCTCCTTGGCCACCACGTCGACCGGGATCGCCGGGTCGGGCGCGTCCAGGTTGACGGTGGGCGGGATGCGTTGGTGCTGGAGGGCGAGAACGGCGAGCGCGGTCTCGATGCCGCCCGCCGCGCCGAGGGTGTGCCCGGTCATGGCCTTGGTGGAGGTGACGAGCGGGCTCTCGCCGAGTACCCGGCGGAGCATGGTCGCCTCGATCAGGTCGTTGGAGACCGTCGAGGTGCCGTGCGCGTTGACGTGCCCGACGTCGGACGGGGAGAGGCCCGCGTCGGCCAGGGCGCTGCGCAGGGCGCGTTCAATGCCGAGGCCGTCCGGGTCGGGGGCGACCGCGGAGTGGGCGTCGCTGGAAGCGCCGTAACCGCCCACGTGGGCACGGACGGTGGCGCCCCTGGCGCGGGCGTGGTCGGGGTGCTCCAGGACGAGCAGCCCGGCGCCCTCGCCGACGACGAAGCCGTCGCGGTGGGTGTCGAAGGGGCGGCAGGCGGCCTCGGGGTCCTCGCGGCGGGTGGAGACGGCCTTGAGGCGGCAGGCGCTGGCGATCAGGAGGCGGGTGCAGGTGGATTCGGCGCCGCCCGCGATGACGATGTCGCAGGCGCCGGAGCGGAGCATCTGGTGGGCGGTGCCGATGGCGACGGTGCCGGATGAGCAGGCGGTGGAGACGGCCTGGCTGGGTCCGTGGAGGCCGAGGTCCAGACTGACGCTGCTGGCCGCGCCGTTGACGACGCTGAGGGGGGCGAGCTTCGGGGAGACCCGGCGGGGGCCGCGGTCGGCGAGGGCGGCGCTCTGCTCGTCGTAGAAGGGCAGCCCGCCGTGGGCGGAACCGATGACGACGCCGACCCGGCCGCTGTCCCAGACGGACGGGTCGAGCCCGGCGTCCGCGACGGCCTCGCGGGCGGCGATGACGGCGAGTTGGGCGAAACGGTCCATCAGCCGCTGGGCGGCGACCCCGAGCGCGGCCCCCGGGTCGCAGTCGGTGACGGAGTAGAAGAAGTCGCAGGGCAGTTCGGCCAGTTCGGGCCGGGGTCCCACGTTCGGCGCGAGGCCCTCGGTGACGCCGCGCCAGGCGGCGTCCGCGCCCGTACCGGCCGCGGTGACCAGGCCGACCCCGGTGACGGCCGCGGCGTACGGGGCGGGTGCCGGGCGGCGGTAGGCCCGGGCGGCGGCGCTCACGCGGCGACCTTGACGTGGACGGCCTCGATGAGCCGTCCGACGGTGTCGCGGGAGGTGAGCGCGACGTCCTCCAGGTCCACGTCCAGCCGGTCCTCGATGAGCAGCCGCAGCTCCTCCAGGGCGAGGGAGTCCAGCCGCAGCCGGTGCAGCGGGACATCGGGGCGGATGGCCTCGGGGTCGGTTCCGAACTTCGTCACCAGCAGGGTGCTGATCTCTTCCGAAGTGCTCATTCGGCTCTCCTGGGCTCGGTGACGCGGTGACGCCGGCCGCGTGTGAGGGGAGGTGGGGGGAGGGGCCATCGGGGGACGCCGGCTGCTCCGGAAGGACCCTTTATACGCCTTCGCGGACGGGTTCCCGGTCCGCGTTCCCCCGTGCGGAGGGCGGTCAGTCCAGGTGTGCGAATCCCCCGCTGCGGGGGTGGGCGGGTGCCAGGATGGTGCGCAGCCCGTACGGGAGAGCGAGAGAGAGAAGGAGCAAACCGGATGACGACGGAGCAGGACGGACGCGGCGAGGTCGTGCTCAACCCCACCGAGTGGGTCGCCCGGCAGGCCGAGCTGTACGAGTCCTCCGGCGGCACGAAGGGCACCACGCAGCTCGGTGTGCCCTGCCTGCTGCTGGACTACGTGGGCCGGCGCAGCGGGCTCGTCCGGCGCACGGTGCTGATCTACGGGCGGGACGGCGAGGACTACTTGATCGTGGCGTCCAACGGCGGCTCGGCACGGCCGCCGCAGTGGTATCTGAACCTCCTGGCGAATCCCGAGGTCGAACTCCGGGTGGAGACCGAGCGGTTCGGGGCGATCGCGGCGACCCTGCCGGCGGAGGAGAAGGCGCGGGTGTGGCCGGGTCTGGTGGAGCTGTTCCCGCGCTACGCCCAGTATCAGGCGGCCACCGAGCGGGACATCCCCGTCGTCCGGCTGACACGGCGCTGAGGGAGGCCGCCGGGGGCGGGCCCCGACAGCCCCGGTCCGGCAGCACTGATGGCGGGCCGGTCCGGACCGTACACTCCGCGATCATGACCATGGAAAAGGTTCAGACCGACCCGTCCGCCTCCGGCGGCCCCGCCCTCTTCGCCACCATGTCCACGATGCGCGCCATGCGCCGCCTCAAGCCGGACGCGGTGCCGGACGAGACGGTGGAGCAGCTCATACAGGCCGCCGTCTGGGGGCCCAGCGGCGGCAACATGCAGTGTTACGAGTACGTGGTGGTGACCGACCGTCAGGTGATGGCGCGGCTGGCGCCGCTGTGGAAGCGGTGCGTGGACGCGTATCTGGCGACGACCGGGAAGTACGCGCCCGAGGGCATGGACGAGGCGGCATACGGCCGGATGGTGGCGGCGATCGAGTACCAGCGCGACCACTTCGCCGAGACGCCGGTGCTGATCGTGCCGTGCTACCGGTTCCCGGAACCGCGCCTGGACGAGGAGGGGCTCGCGGCCTCGGCGCGGGCGCTGGGCCCGGCGGGCACGGAGCACATGATGACCACGCGGACGCGCTTCCAGGCGCTGGCGGAGGGCTCCTGTGTCTACCCCGGGGTGCAGAACCTGCTCCTCGCGGCCCGGGGACTGGGGCTCGCGGCGAACATCACCATCTGGCATCTGATGCTCGAACAGGAGTGGAAGCAGGAGCTCGGCATCCCGGAGGACATGGCGACGTTCGCCGCGATCCCGGTGGGGTGGCCGCGGGGCAACTTCGGGCCCGTACGGCGTCGCCCGGTGGCCGACGTCATCCACCGCGACCGCTGGTAGCCGAGGTTTCGTCAACGGGCACGGGCTCCCCTGCCGGGTGATGCCCGTGTTCACCCGGCAGGCCCACCGGACTTTCAACTCCCTTCGCAATTAAGGGCGTTGCAGCCCGACACACCCCTTCAACTCGTTGTCATGCCCAGCCCGTATCGATAGCCTGACCGTGCTCCACGTCCCTCTGGCCGACCCCGGCCGGAGGGCTTTTCTCTTCTCTCCCCACTCCACAGAGCAGGAGCCCTCATGCCCCTACGCACCGCAGCCCGCACCCGGGCCCGGGTCTGCGCCCTGGCGGTCCTCACCGCCACGGCGCTCCTCGCCACCGGGCACCCGGCCAACGCGGCACCGCAACGGGACACGGCCGACCCGATGAACCGCGCCTTCGCCGAAGCGGCCCAGGAGCACGGCGTACCGCGCGATCTGCTGGCCGCCGTCGGCTACGGCGAGTCCCGGCTGAACGGTCACGCGGGCGAGCCCAGCCAGGCGAACGGCTACGGCGTGATGCACCTGGCGAGCAACCCGGTGAACCGCTCCCTGGAGAAGGCCTCCGAGCTGACCGGCGAGAGCACGGCGCGGCTGCGCCGGGACACCGCGGCCAACATCCTCGGCGGTGCGGCCGTCCTGCGCGACCACGCCGACGCGCTGGGCCTGGACGCCGCCGAGCGCCGCGACGTGAACGCCTGGTACCCGGCGGTCGCCCGGTACAGCGCCGCCGACGGACCGGCCGCCGCGCTCTACGCGGACGCCGTCTTCACGTTCCTCGCCGAGGGTGTGACCGCGACGGTGGGCGACGGCGAGCAGGTGCTCGTACCGTCCCGCCCGGTCGACCCGGACAAGGGGGCGCTGTCGGCGTCCGGCCTCTACGCCCAGAGCCAGGACTATCCCTCGGCGCGCTGGGTGCCCGCCCACTCCTCGAACTACACCGTCAGCCGATCCGCGACCGTCGACAAGGTGGTCGTTCATGTCACGCAGGGCTCGTACGCGGGCTCCATCAGCTGGTTCCAGAACCCTGCCTCCCAGGTCAGCGCCCACTACGTGATCCGCTCTTCGGACGGCGAGGTCACCCAGACGGTCCGGGACAAGGACACGGCTTGGCACGCCCGCAGCGCCAACGCCTCGTCCGTCGGGATCGAGCACGAGGGATGGGTCGACAACCCGGCCTGGTTCACGGACGCGATGTACCGCTCCTCGGCCGCCCTGACCTCCCACCTCAGCGCCAAGTTCGACATCCCGAAGAACCGGTCGCACATCGTCGGGCACAGCGAGGTTCCGGGCAACGACCACACCGACCCGGGCGACCACTGGGACTGGGACTACTACATGGAGCTGATCGGCGGCGACCCGGGCAACGGCGGCGACGGCCTGACCTTCCCCGTGTACACGACCCAGCAGTCCGGCTCGGCGGGCCCGCAGGTGACGGCCGTCCAGACGCTGCTCACCCAGCAGGGTTACGAGCCGGGCACGGTGGACGGCCACTTCGGGCCCAACACGAAGAGCGCGGTGGAGGCGTTCCAGCGGGCCCGCTCCCTCGGCGCCGACGGCATCGTCGGCCCGAAGACCTGGACGGCCCTGCTGTCGGCGGGCACGACCCCGCTCCTGTCCCAGGGCAGCTCGGGCGACGCGGTGAAGCGCCTCCAGCGCGCCCTGACAGCGGCGCTCGGCACCACCGTCGACGCGGACGGCAGCTTCGGCCCGGCCACGGAAACCGCGGTACGCGGCTATCAGAACAGCCGCAAGCTGGGCGTCGACGGCAAGGTGGGGCCGGAGACGTGGAAGGCGTTGCAGGGCGGACGGTGAGGCGGGGACCGGCGCGGGGCGCCCGGGACTGCCGTGCGCGCCCCCGCCCCGGTACCGTCGCCCTGTGTGCCACTACGCCATGACCCGGTACAAGCTGCACTTCGCCTGCGTCGGTTGCCGCGTCAGCTTCAAGCGGCATCCGGCGCAGGACCGGGAGCAGCCCTGCCCGAACTGCGGCCGCGCCCTCGTCTGCGCGGGTCACGACTTCGCCCCACCGCCGCGCCGTGACACCGCGGCCTGGGGCGCGGTGTCGGCCGTCCTGGCCGCGGGCCTGCGCTACGAGGGGCTGGAGGTGTGCGGCTGCGGCAAGGAGCCGCGCTTCCGCCCCCGCACGCGTGCGGAGGTGCGGGCCCGGCTGGCCGTGGCGGACCGCGACGGGGTGCCCGCTGCCGAGGCCCTGGCCCGCCGCGACGCGTCGGTCCCGGAGCCGGACTGACCGCTACGGCCGCCGGGGGCGGTGCCGCTCACTCCCCCGCGTCGGCCGGGTATCCGATCTCCTTGACGTCTTCGGCCAGTTCGGCGAGGACCCGCTCCGGGTTGAGAGCGGCGACGACCTCGTCGGTGAGCGGCCGGAGGGCGTAGACGTGACGGACCGCTTCCAGGTCGACGGAGACCTCGAAGTAGTCCTCCGCCCACTCCTGGTACGACTCGGGGGTGCCCGCGACAAGGAGCTGGAAGAGCCAGTCGGCGCCGTCGGAGTCCTCACCGTCCTCCGGGAACTCGACACTGCCCGCCCGCCAGCGGTCGTCGGCGGCCTCGCGCCAGAGGCAGGCGGTGACCACGGGCAGGCCGAACTCGTCGGCGAACGACGGCTCGTCCACGTAAGGGCGGAATACAGCGGGCACCTCGTCGAGCACTCCGGGCCAGGGCGCGTCGTTCACGTAGGGGCTCATCGGGGACTCGTGGTCGAACCCGCGCGCGTAGGCGCCGGCGGCGGAGAAGACCACGGAGTACTCGCCTCCCGACCCGTCCCGCATCGCGGCCATCACCTCCGTGGGCGACCACCGCGCGTCGAAGCTGTGCCAGCGGTGGTCCCACTCCGGCTGCAGGATCGCGTCCAGCATCGCCAGGGAACGGCAGAGATCGGTGAGGGCGGGTATGCCCGGCAGCCTGCGGGCCACGTCGTGAACGCTCATGGGCTCATCCAACCGCAACGGCCGGACGCGACCGCCATGCCCCTGGCCCTGCCCCGGCCGGGCGGAACGGGCGTGCGCCCCCGGAAGGGTGCCGGGCAGACTGTGGCGATGGACGCCCACCCCCGCTCGCCCCGGCAGAACGCTCTGCGGCATGTCTCCGCGGCGACGCGGTCCGGGCCGGGCGCCACGACGCGCAGGACCTGAAGCGGGTCTGGCATCTGCTGGCCCGGTTCGGCCGGTCACCCGTACCCGTGGCCGCCGAGGCCTGACGCACGCACCTGGTCCCGTACCCCGGGCGGAGTGCGGGACCGGGTGTGGCACCACTGTGGCGGTCAACCGCTCGGCGCGGACGGATCTTTCAGGCCCCCCGGGCCACCGGTGTTTCAGGGCACCTCAGGCCACCGAGGCGAGTGGCTGTCCGCTGCTGTCGTGGTGGATGGGGGTGTGCGCCCCGGTGAGCGGTACGCCGCTGCCGCCGCGCCGCACCGCGACGATCTCGGCGGCGATGGACAGCGCCGTCTCCTCCGGCGTACGGGCTCCGAGGTCCAGGCCGATCGGCGAGTGCAGCCGGGCCAGTTCACGGTCGCCGAGGCCGACCTCGCGCAGCCGTTCGTTGCGCTCCAGGTGGGTGCGGCGCGAGCCCATCGCCCCGACGTAGGCGACCGGGAGGCGCAGGGCGGCCTCCAGCAGCGGTACGTCGAACTTGGCGTCGTGCGTGAGGACGCAGAGCACGGTGCGGGCGTCGGTGTCCGTTCCGGCGAGGTAGCGGTGGGGCCATTCGACGACGATCTCGTCGGCCTCCGGGAAGCGCGCCGCGGTGGCGAAAACCGGTCGGGCGTCGCAGACGGTCACCCGGTAGCCGAGGAACTTCCCGGCCCGCACCAGCGCCGCCGCGAAGTCGATGGCGCCGAACACGATCATGCGGGGCGGCGGCACGCTCGACTCGACCAGGAGCTGGACGGGCCGGCCGCAGCGGGAGCCCTCCTCACCGATGGCGAGCGGTCCGGTGCGGCCCGCGTCCAGCAGGGCCCGGGTCTCGGCGGCGGCGGTCCGGTCGAGCGCCGGGTGGCCGCCGAGCCCGCCCTCGTAACTGCCGTCGGGGCGGACCAGGAGCGGGAGCCCGAGCAGTTCCTCGGGCCCGTCCGTGATCCGCGCCAGGGCGGCCGCCGTCCCCTCGGCGGCGGCCGCGAGCGCGGCGGCGAACACCGGGCGGGCAGGGTCGTCCGCCCGTACCGGTGTGACCAGGATGTCGATGACGCCGCCGCAGGTCAGGCCGACCGCGAAGGCATCCTCGTCGCTGTAGCCGAAGCGCTCGCGAACGGAATTGCCGTCATCGAGGGCCTGTTGGCACAGTTCGTAGACCGCACCCTCCACGCATCCGCCGGAGACCGACCCGATGGCCGTGCCGTCCCGGTCGACGGCGAGGGCGGCACCGGGCTGCCGGGGCGCGCTGCCGCCGACCGCGACCACGGTGGCGACGGCGAACTCGCGTCCCTGCGAGACCCACCGGTGCAGCTCTTCGGCGATGTCCAGCATCACGTGTCTCCTCAGGCGTGAAGGGAGGTCGGGCGTCAGTGGACGCCGAGCCAGCTCTCGATCGGGTTGAGGGCGAAGAAGACGATGAAGATCACCGTGAGCCCCCACATGAAGGCCCCGATCTCTCGGGCCCGGCCCTGGGCGACCTTGATGGCGGTGTACGAGATGACACCCGCGGCGACACCGGTGGTGATGGTGTAGGTGAAGGGCATCAGGACCACGGTCAGGAAGACCGGGATGGCGACCGAGCGGTCGCTCCAGTCCACGTGCCGGGCGTTCTGCATCATCATCGCGCCGATGACGACGAGGGCGGCGGAGGCCACCTCGGTCGGGACGATCGCGGTGAGCGGGGTGAAGAAGAGGCATGCGGCGAAGAACAGGCCGGTGACGACCGACGCGAACCCGGTCCGGGCCCCCTCGCCGACGCCGGTGGCCGACTCGACGAAGACCGTCTGGCCGGAGCCGGAGGCGACACCGCCGATGACACCGCCCGCGCCGTCGACGAACAGCGCCTTGGACAGGCCCGGCATACGGCCCTTCTCGTCGGCGAGCTTGGCCTCGGTGCCGACGCCGATGATGGTGGCCATCGCGTCGAAGAAGCCCGCCAGCACCAGGGTGAAGACGATCATGCCGACGGTCATCACGCCGACGTCGCCCCAGCCGCCGAACTCGACGTTCCCGAAGAGCGAGAAGTCGGGCATGGCGACCGCGCTGCCCTCCAGGGCGGGCGGGCCGCTGCTCCAGGCCTTGCCGTCGATGTCGACGATCGCGTTGACGGCGATGGCGACAATGGTGCCGACGATGATGCCGATCAGGATCGCGCCGGGGATGTTGCGCGCCTGGAGCATGAAGATGAGCAGGAGCGTCACGCAGAAGATCAGAACGGGCCAGCCGGCCAGTTCCCCGGCCGGGCCGAGGGAGACGGGGGTCGCCTCGCCCTTGTGGACGAAGCCCGCCTTGTAGAGGCCGATGAGGGCGATGAAGAGCCCGATGCCCATCGTGATGCCGTGTTTGAGCGCGAGCGGGATCGCGTTCATGATCATCTCGCGGAGGCCGGTGACCACCAGGAGACAGATCACCACACCGTAGATCACACACATGCCCATGGCCTGCGGCCAGGTCATGCTGGGCGCGACCTGCGAGGCGAGCACACCGGAGACGCTGAGTCCGGCGGCGAGCGCCAGGGGCACCTTGCCGACGAAGCCCATGAGCAGGGTCGTCGCGGCCGCCGCGAAGGCGGTCGCGGTGATCAGGCCGCTCTGGCTGAGGAGGTCTTCGTTGACGTCCTCCCCGCCGAGGATCAGCGGGTTGAGGAGGAGAATGTACGCCATGGCCATGAAGGTCGTGACGCCGCCGCGCACTTCGCGCGCGACCGTGGAGCCTCGTTCGGATATGTGGAAGTAACGGTCGAGCCATGATCTTCCGGCGGGGACGCGCGAGCCGGGGCCCGCGGCCTCCGCGCTGGTCTTCGGTTCCACTGACTGCTGGGTCATGATGCCTGACTCCCAAGGTTCACAGGGGCACCCGCGTGGAGATTCCTGAATGCGGGATTTGGGATGACTGCGTCGGCTGCACGACCCGGGGACGGCCGGGACGAACTGTTGAAGCAGATACGGATGTGCCGGAGGCACGGGTGTCCGTGAGGCGCTGCCGTGCGGGGAGCACGGCGAAGAACCGCGAGCGGTGCGGTGCTTGGTGTCTCCGGGCGGTGCGGGATGCGGAAAAGTGTGACGTTCTCGGCTCAGCACACCGCCCGGAGAGTCGGGGGGACCGCTCAGAAACTGCCGGGTGACGACCGGTGGGAGATCACCCGGCAGGCTCTCAGGTGCCGGTGAGGTGCTCGGGGCGTACCGGTGTCCTGTTGAGCTCAAGCCCGGTCGCGTTCCGGATCGCCGCGAGGACGGCCGGGGTGGACGACAGGGTGGGGGCCTCGCCGATGCCGCGCAGCCCGTACGGGGCGTGCTCGTCGGCGAGTTCGAGCACGTCGACCGGGATCGTCGGCGTGTCGAGGATCGTGGGGAGGAGGTAGTCCGTGAAGGAGGGGTTGCGCACCTTCGCGGTCTTCGGGTCGACGATGATCTCCTCCATGACGGCGACGCCCATGCCCTGGAGCGTGCCGCCCTGGATCTGGCCGAGGACGGAGAGCGGGTTGAGCGCCTTGCCGACGTCCTGGGCGCAAGCCAGTTCGATGACCTTGACCAGGCCGAGTTCGGTGTCGACCTCGACGACGGCGCGGTGCGCGGCGAAGGAGTACTGGACGTGGCCGTTGCCCTGTCCGGTGCGCTTGTCGAACGCCACGGTGGGCCGGTGGCGCCACTCCAGCTCGATGTCGATCGCCTCGTCCTCCAGCACGTCGGCCAGGTCGGCGAGCACTTCACCGCCGTCGGTGATGACCTTGCCGCCCTCCAGGAGGAGTTCGGCGGTGGCCCAGGCCGGGTGGTAGGTGCCGAACTTGCGGCGGCCGATCTCCAGGACCTGTTCCCGGACGGCCTCGCAGGAGTTCTTGACCGCGCCGCCGGTGACGTACGTCTGGCGGGAGGCGGAGGTCGATCCGGCGGAGCCGACCTGAGTGTCGGCGGGGTGGATGGTGACCTGGTTGACGCCGAGTTCGGTACGGGCGATCTGGGCGTGCACGGTGACGCCGCCCTGTCCGACCTCGGCCATCGCGGTGTGCACGGTCGCGACCGGCTCGCCGTTGATGACCTCCATCCGCACGCGGGCGGTGGAGTAGTCGTCGAAGCCCTCGGAGAAGCCGACGTTCTTCAGGCCCACCGCGTAGCCGACGCCTCGGACGACGCCTTCGCCGTGCGTGGTGTTGGAGAGCCCGCCGGGCAGCGAGCGGACATCGACGGCGGTGCCTTCGCTGCCCGCCGTCAGCCACTCCTGCTCGGGCGGCAGCGGCCGGGCCTTGACCAGGCGCAGCAGCTCGGCGACCGGGGCCGGCGAGTCACAGGCTTGTCCGGTGGGCAGCAGGGTGCCCTGCTCCATGGCGTTGAGCTGCCGGAACTCGACCGGGTCCATGTCCAGCTTCGCGGCGAGCTTGTCCATCTGCGCCTCGTAGGCGAAGCAGGCCTGGACCGCGCCGAAGCCGCGCATCGCGCCGCAGGGCGGGTTGTTGGTGTAGAGGGCGACCGCCTCGATCTCGACGTCCTCGATCCTGTACGGGCCGACCGAGAGCGAGGAGGCGTTGCCGACGACCGCCGGGGAGGCGGAGGCGTAGGCGCCGCCGTCCAGCACGATCCTGCACTTCATGTGCGTGAGCTTGCCGTCCTTGGTGGCGCCGTGCTCGTAGTAGAGCTTCGCCGGGTGCCGGTGGACGTGGCCGAAGAAGGACTCGAACCGGTTGTAGACGATCTTGACGGGCTTGCCGGTGCGGAGCGCCAGCAGGCAGGCGTGGATCTGCATCGAGATGTCCTCGCGACCGCCGAAGGCGCCGCCGACGCCGGAGAGCGTCATACGGACCTTCTCCTCGGGGAGGCCGAGGACCGGGGCGATCTGTTCGAGGTCCGAGTGCAGCCACTGGGTGGCGACGTACAGCTCGACGCCGCCGTCCTCGGAGGGCACGGCGAGGCCGGACTCGGGGCCGAGGAAGGCCTGGTCCTGCATGCCGAAGGTGTACTCGCCCTTGACGATGACGTCGGCCCGCTCGGCGGCCTTCTCCGCGTCGCCGCGGATGATCGGCTGGTTGTGCACGACGTTCGCGTGCGGGACGTACTTGATGTACTCGTCCGTGCGGCCCTCGTGGACCAGCGGCGCGTCGTCGGCGAGCGCGGAGGCCTCGTCGGTGACGACGGGCAGTTCCCGGTACTCGATCTTGATCTTCGCGGCGGCGCGGCGCGCGGTCTCCGGGTGGTCGGCGGCCACGATGGCGACCGGCTCACCGTGGTGGCGGACCTTGCCGTGGGCGAGAACCGGGGTGTCCTGGATCTCCAGGCCGTAGTTCTTCATCTCGGCCGGGAGGTCGTCGTAGGTCAGCACCGCGTAGACGCCGGACGTCGCCAGCGCCTCGGAGGTGTCGATGGAGACGATCTCCGCGTGCGCGACGGTGGAGCGCAGCGTCTGGCCCCACAGCATGTCCTCGTGCCACATGTCGGAGGAGTACGCGAACTCTCCGGTGACCTTCAGGGTGCCGTCGGGGCGGAGCGTGGACTCGCCGATGCCGCCCTTGGTGGGCGAACCCTGGGTGATCTCGGTGGGGGTGCCCGCCGGTACGGTCTGGGCCTTCGGGGACGTGGTCATGACTGGACCGCCTCTTCCTGACGGGCGGCCGCGAGGCGGACCGCGTCGAGGATCTTCTCGTAGCCGGTGCAGCGGCACAGGTTGCCGGAGAGCGCCTCACGGATGTCCTGGTCGGACGGCGAGGGGGTGTTCTCCAGCAGCTCGTCGGCGGCGACGAGGAGGCCGGGGGTGCAGAAGCCGCACTGGACGGCTCCGGCATCGATGAACGCCTGCTGGATCGGGGAGAGCGGGGCGGCCTCGCCCGTCTGGCCGTCGGCGGGCCGGGCCTGCCAGCGCTTGGCGGCGTCCAGGGTGGTGCCGCACGCGCCGGAGGCGCAGCCGCCGCCCGGGTGGGCGTCCTCGCGGTGCTTGGCGTAGTCGGCCAGGCCCTCGACGGTGACGACCTCGCGGCCCTCGACCTGACCGGCGGCGACCAGACAGGAACACACGGGGACGCCGTCCAGGCGGACCGTGCAGGAGCCGCACTCCCCCTGCTCGCAGGCGTTCTTGGAGCCGGGCAGGCCCATGCGCTCACGCAGGACGTACAGGAGGGACTCGCCCTCCCACACGTCGTCGGCTTCCTGCTGACGGCCGTTGACCGTGAAATTGACTCGCATGGTTACGCAGCTCCTTCCAGCGTGCGGCCCGCGCCGCGGTACTGCTCCCAGGTCCAGCCGAGCGTGCGGCGCGCCATGATGCCGACCGCGTGCCTGCGGTACTTCGCCGTGCCGCGTACGTCGTCGATCGGGTTGCAGGCGCCGGATGCGAGAGCGGCGAACTGCTTGGCGATCGCGGGGGTGATGATCTTGCCGCTCTCCCAGAACCCGCCCTCTTCGAGCGCGGCGTTCAGGAAGCTCTCGGCCTCCTTGGCCCGGATGGGCGTCGGGGCGGCGGAGCCGATGCCTGTGCGCACGGTGCGGGTCTCGGGGTGCAGCGCGAGGCCGAAGGCGCAGACGGCGATGACCATCGCGTTACGGGTGCCGACCTTGGAGTACTGCTGCGGCCCGTCGGCCTTCTTGATGTGCACGGCCCGGATCAGCTCGTCCGGCTCCAGGGCGTTGCGCTTGACGCCTGTGTAGAAAGCGTCGATAGGAATCAGCCGGATTCCGCGTACGGATTCGGCCTCGACCTCGGCGCCCGCGGCGAGCAGCGCCGGGTGGGCGTCACCCGCCGGCGAGGCGGTGCCGAGGTTGCCCCCGACGCCGCCGCGGTTGCGGATCTGCGGCGAGGCGACGGTGTGCGAGGCCAGCGCCAGGCCGGGCAGCTCGGCCCGCAGGTGGTCCATGATGCTGCTGTACGGCACGGAGGCGCCGAGCCGCACGCTCTCCTGGCCCACCTCCCACTCGGACAGCTCACCGATGCGGTTCAGGTCCAGGAGGTACTCGGGCCGCCGGTGGTCGAAGTTGATCTCGACCATCACATCGGTGCCGCCCGCGATGGGCACGGCCGTGGGGTGCTCGGCCTTGGCGGCGAGCGCCTCCTCCCAGCTGGCGGGGCGAAGGAAGTCCATGAGTGGCTCTCTTCTTCTCAATCGGGTCGTTCGCTGGGGCTGGGGACGGCCGGCCCTCGACTGGCTCGTTCTGGCTTGTCTGGCTCGTTCACGTGGCGTTCATGTTCTGTGTGGCCCAGTACACAAGCCCAGCTCCGACCGGTGCAGTCACCGAAACACTGAAGGAGTTGGCTGGTCTCCGCCCTTGTCTTGTAGATTCGAACGAATGGCGGAGATCAGTAACCTCACCGCAATTCACAGATACCCCCCGACCTCAGCGCTCCCCCACCCACGAACCCCTTCATCCACCTGCTCCTCCCCTACGGAAAAGATCGGCGGCGACGAGATGCGGCTGCGCGCACTGCTGGAGACCGACGCGCTGGGCCTGCGGCTGCTCGGCGGCGAGGACGAGCTGGACCGCACGGTCCGGGGCGTCATGACCACCGACCTGCGCGACCCAAGCCGCTACCTCTCCGGCGGCGAGCTCGTGCTGACGGGCCTCGCCTGGCGCCGGGACGCGGCGGACTCCGAGCCGTTCATCCGCATCCTGGCGGGCGCCGGGGTGGCCGGTCTCGCGGCCGGTGAAGCGGAGCTCGGCGACATCCCCGCCGACCTGGTCGAGGCGTGTCTGCACCACCGCCTCCCACTCTTCGCCGTGCACGAGACCGTGGCCTTTGCAACCATCACCGAGCATGTCGTGCGCCAGGTCTCCGGCGAACGGGCGGGCGATCTGGCGGCCGTGGTGGACCGGCACCGCAGGCTGATGACCGCGGGCCCGGCGGGCGGCGGCCCCGAGGTCGTCCTGGATCTGCTCACCTCCGACCTGGACCTGCGGGCCTGGGTGCTGTCCCCCACCGGCCGGCAGATCGCCGGCGCGGGCGAACCGCTGCCCGGACCGCTGGGCGCGACCCTGGCCGGGCACCATCTGGCGGCCACCCGCACCGGCCGCCGGGGCCCGCACCGGGCGTCCGTCGCCGGTACGACGTACTCGCTCTTCCCGATCCGCAACACCGGCCGGGGCGCGGTCCCGGCCGCCCGCGACGTACGCGAGTCGGTGCTCTCGGACTGGCTGCTGGCCGTCGAGGCGGACGCGTCGGACTGGCCGGCGCCCCGGCTCGACCTGCTCCAGGGCGTCACCCAGCTGATCGCGGTCGAACGCGACCGCCGCGACGCGGCCCGTACGGTACGCCGCAGGCTCGCCCAGGAGGTCCTGGAGCTGGTCCAGACGGGCGCCGCACCGGCCGAGATCGCCGCCAGGCTGCGGGTCGCCGCACCGGTCCTGCTGCCCGGGCTGGGGGTGGCCCCGCAGTGGCAGGTCGTGGTGGCCCGGGTCGACTGGACCGCCCCGGGGGCGGCCTCCGCCCAGGGCTCGGCGGTCATCGCGGGCTCCACGGCTCCCGCGGCCGGGGAGATCGCGAGCGGCCCGGTGGCCCAGGCGCTGCTGGAGGAGATCCTCGTCGACCCGGCGGTCAGCGGCCCCGACTCCGCCGACCGGATCGCCGTCGCCCACACGGGCGAGGAAGCCATCGCCCTCGTCCCGCTGCCTGCCCTGACCGCCCCCCTGCCGGAGGCCGGGGAGGAGGCGGCGCAGGGCCTCGGCGCGGAGTCCGACGAGGACGCCGAGACGGCCGACGGGGACCCCGCGCTGCACGCCGACGCCCTGCTGGCCGCCGTCCGCGAACCGCTCTCGGCCGGGCTCGCCGACGACGGCCGGCTGACACTGGGTGTCAGCGCGGCTGTGCATTCCGCCGAAGGGCTGCGCGGCGCGCTGGAGGAGGCCCGGCACGCCCGCCGGGTGGCCGCGGCCCGTCCGGGGCGGGTCTGCGCGGCCGGTCACCACGAGCTGGCCTCGCACGTGCTGCTGCTGCCGTTCGTCCCCGACGACGTCCGGCGCGCCTTCACCGCCCGGCTGCTGGACCCGCTGCGCGACTACGACCGGCGCCACCGCGCGGAGCTGATCGAGACGCTGGAGGCCTTCCTGGACTGCGACGGGTCCTGGACCCGCTGCGCGGCCCGGCTGCACCTCCACGTCAACACACTGCGCTACCGCGTCGGGCGTATCGAGCAGTTGACGGGGCGTGACCTTTCGCGCCTGGAGGACAAGCTCGACTTCTTCCTCGCCCTGCGCATGAGCTGATCCTCCGGCCCGCGTGGGGGTCCTCCCGGCCTTCGTCGAGTTCCCGCCGATTGTGAATTCTTTCACCTGACATTGTCCGGACCCCTTGGCCCGGCGTGCCAATCCGTGCTGAGATGCGGCGGTACTCAAGCACTCAACAGCACAATGGCGCGCTCGGGGAGGGCAATGTGGCGCATACCGCCATGTCTGGTTCCGGAACGACAGCAGATGACGATCCGCCGCTCCAGACAGCGGTATGGCGGCTGCGGTCCCGCGCCTGCTGGCTGGACGCGGCCGCCCTGCTGGAGCCGCATGCGGCGACCGACCCGGCGGCCGCGCTCCAGCGCACCGCCCTGCTGACCGAACGGTGTCTGTACACCGGACAGGGCTGGACCGAAGCCGAGGACGCGCTGCGCACGGCGGAGGCCATCGCCCGCACCGACGACGAACGCGGTGCGGCCGCCTGCGAGCGGGGGCACCTGGCGTACGCCTCGACGCTCCTCGCGGTACGGGACCGGGCCGACGAGGCGAGCGTGGCGCTCAGCCGGTCGGCGGCCCTGCTGGCCCCCGCGTCCCCCGCGCGGCCGCTGCTGGACTTCCGGCGCGGGCTGATCGCCCAGAACATCGCGGACTCGCCGCAGTCGGCGCGCGCCGCGTTCCGCCGGGCGCACGCCGGGGCGGCCAACCAGGGCGACGAGCTGCTGCTGTCCTCCACCTGGCGGCATCTGGCCGCCCTGGCCCTGCGGGAGGGCGAGCTGGCGGAGGCCCGGCACGGCTTCGCGGAGTCCCTGCGGATACGCGAGGAGCTGGGCTTCCTGGTCGGTACGGCCCCGGCCCTGATCTCCCTCGCGGGGGCGGAGCCGGAACCGGAGGCGGCCCGGCTGCGCGCCGAGGCCGGGCGGCTGTTCCGCCTCCTCGGCGGCGTGCCCACCTGGCTGGCCCCGTACCTGGGACCTCCGGCCCAGCGGACGGCCGAGGCGAGCTGAGGCGGGCGGGCCGGGTGCCGGTCCAGGTGCCCGGGCCGGATCGGGCCGGGGCGGCCGGGCCGGCTCCGGGCCGGGCCCCTGCGGTCCGAGGCCGGGCTCACACGGGTTCCGGCCCGGCTGGTACGGGGCGGGGTGGCCCTGGCTGGTACGGACCCGGGCCGGGCCGGCGTCGGTCAGCCCTGGGTGCGGTCGTCGACCGGGTCTCCCGGTCTCCAGCGCGCGTCGGTCCAGTCCGGCTTCGGGGTCGGGCGCGGCGGCGCGGGCGGCGGGTTCGGGCCCCTGTTGGGGTTCTGCGGTACGGCGGCGGACCCGGAGCCCGCGCCGCCGCCGTTCCGGGGCGGGGGCGGGACCGGCGCCTTGGGCGGTTCCGGCTTGGCCGTGCGCGGCAGGGGCAGGGTCGCCGCGGGCGAGGGCCGGGGCGGGGCGGTCTCCGTGGGAGCGGGGACGGCGGTGGGGCTCGGCGAAGCGCTCCGACTCGGGCTCGGGCTCGGTGACGTGCTCGTGCCGGGGGTCGGCGTGCCGGTGGACCCGCTCTGCGTCGGCGAAGGCGTCCGGGCGGGGGGCGTACGGTCGTCCGCCCCGCCGGAGCAGCCCGCGAGTCCCACGGCCAGGGCGGCCGCGGCCAGCGCCCCGGCGACCGGCCCCCGCGCGCGTCTTCGTACCGTCGCCGACTCCGTACGCATCATCCCCGCCCCCGCTTCCCGCGCTTCCCGCGCTCTCCGCCGCGCGGAAACGATCATGATCGCGCGGTGCGGGCACACCCTATCCGCAGGGCGGCCGGGTGGATACGCGGGCCGTACCGGTCAGCCGTCGGCGCCGGCGAAGTGCTCGCGGACCAGGGCCTGGACGACGGTGAGGTCCTGGGCGATGAGGGCGTCGAGCAGGGCGGTGTGCTCGGCCGCGTCCGCCAGCAGATCGGCCCGGCGGGTGGCGGGACCCGAGACCAACGGCCACTGGGAGCGCCGGTGGAGCTCGTCGGCGATCGCGACCAGCTGCTCGTTGCCCGAGAGCGCGAGGACCGCGCGGTGGAAGGCCCGGTCGGACTCGGCGTAGCTCGCCCTGTCGCCCACGGCGGCCGCCGCGACCGTGGCGTCCGCGAGCGGGCGCAGCACGCCCCAGCGGGCGACCGGAACCGTACGGGCCAGACGCAGCATCACCGGGACCTCGATCAGGGCGCGCACCTCGGCCAGCTCGGCCAGCTCGCGGGGGCCGCGCTCGGTGACCCGGAAGCCGCGGTTCGGCACGACCTCGACGGCGCCCTCAAGGGCCAGCTGCTGCATCGCCTCGCGCACCGGCGTCGCGGAGACCCCGAAGCGGCCGCCGAGGACCGGGGCGGAGTACACCTGGCCGGGGATCAGCTCGCCGTCGACGAGCGCGGCGCGCAGGGACTCCAGAATCTGCCCCCGGACGGAGTGGCGCCGCACCACCCGGGGGGCGGGCGGTTCACTGTGGGTGTGCTCGCCCCGGGCGAAGGCCTCGCCGCGCGCCTGATGCGGCACCCGGCCCTCCCCTTCTTGCGTGTGCGGGGACGCGCCGGGAGCGTACGCCGGACGTGCGCCCTCGCGCGCGCTGCCCTGCTCCACCGGGACCTCCTCCACCTGCCGCGGGCCGACTCGCGTACGCCGAACCTCCTGTGCACGATAGAGGCAGGAGGCTGCAGTTCAAACATCGACGGCATCGGGTAAGGTAAGCCTTACCTGCACACGATCCCGATTCGGTGGTCCCTGCATGACCCTCTCCCCGCCGTTCACCGGTACCGCGACGTCCCCCGTGACCGCCGCGTACGCCCGACTGACCGAGGTCTTCCCCGGTCTGCGCGCCGACGTGCTCGACGGCGACGCGGTCGCTCCGTCCGGCGCGGGCTGGGTCGGCGCGGCCGAGCTGGCAGCCGGCGGGGCCGCCGTGGACACCTTCCTGGCCTGGGACAACGCCCAGGTGCTGCGCGACTACGGCCAGCAGGCCCGCCCGGACGTGGTGGCCAGCTTCGGTCTGCACCGGTATGCCTGGCCCGCCTGCCTGCTGGTGACGGTGCCCTGGTTCCTCCAGCGGCGGGTGGTGCGCATCCCGGTCGAGGACGTCTCCTTCCAGCGGGCGCTGGGGCACCTGACCGTGCGGGTGAGGGAATTCGCCTGCCTGCCGGACGACCCGGCGGCCGGACTCCCCGGGGCCAAGGTCGTCCCGGACGAGGCGGCGCTGCGGGCGGAGGTCCTGGCTTCCCTGACCGAGCACCTCGCCCCCGTCCTGGAGGGCTTCGGGCCACGCATGCGGCGCGGCAAGCGGGCGCTGTGGGGGATGGCGACGGACGAGATCGTCGAGGGCCTCTGGTACATCGCGCATCTACTGGGCGAGGAGCGGCGCGCGATGGCCGAGCTGGAGCTGCTGCTCCCCGGCACCACGAAGCCGTACGTCGGCACGGCCGGGTTCCGTGAACTGACCGGGCCCGAGGGTCAGCCCCTGCCGACCCGCGACCGGGCGAGCTGCTGCCTCTTCTACACCCTGCGCCCCGAGGACACCTGTGTGACCTGCCCGCGTACCTGCGACGCGGACCGCGTGCGGAAGCTGAGGGCTGCCCCGTAATCCCTGGCGGGACAGCCCTCAGCCGCGGCTTCCTGATCCACACCGCCCGTCCGGAGGACGAGGAATCGAACGCAACCCGGTTGAACCGGGCGGGAGTTCGAGAAGATTCCACCCATCGATAGCCTCTCCCACCCCCATGGCGTGCTCTTGTCCCGAAACCCCCGGAGCGGGACGGGAATTCCGTCACGATGGCGCACGAAACGCCCTACGTGACGCAAGGGACCGCGCATGAGACTGACCGACATATCGCTTGACTGGCTGCTTCCGGGCGCCGTGCTGCTCGTGGGGGTCATGGCGGCGGTGACGGTGGTCGCACGCGGCAAGCGTGCCGCCGGCAAGGCCGCGGCCGACGACTCCTGGGAACGCAGCGAGGAACGCCGCAGACGCAAGGAAGCGCTCTACGCCACCGCCTCGTACGTCCTGCTGTTCTGCTGCGCGGCGGTCGCCGCCGCGCTCTCCTTCCACGGGCTCGTCGGCTTCGGTCGGCAGAACCTGAACCTCACCGGAGGCTGGGAGTATCTGGTCCCGTTCGGGCTGGACGGTGCCGCGATGTTCTGTTCCGTGCTGGCGGTACGGGAGGCGAGCCACGGAGACGCGGCGCTCGGCTCCCGGCTGCTGGTGTGGACGTTCGCCGGGGCCGCCGCCTGGTTCAACTGGGTGCACGCGCCCCGGGGCATGGACCACGCGGGCGCTCCGCACTTCTTCGCCGGGATGTCCCTCTCGGCCGCGGTGCTCTTCGACCGCGCGCTGAAGCAGACCCGCCGGGCCGCGCTGCGCGAACAGGGCCTGGTGCCCCGTCCGTTGCCGCAGATCCGGATCGTCCGCTGGCTGCGGGCGCCCCGGGAGACCTTCGGCGCCTGGTCGCTGATGCTCCTCGAAGGCGTACGCACGCTGGACGAGGCGGTCGACGAGGTGCGGGAGGACCGCAAGGAGCAGGAGCAGAACCGGCTGCGCCGAAGGGAGCAGGCGAAGCTGGACCGGGCCCGCATCAAGGCCCTGAACCGGCAGAACCGCGCCTGGGGGCGCGGCCGCACCGGCCACCGGATGGAGGTCCAGAGCCTCCCCCCGGCTTCGGGCGGCGCCCCGCCGCCCGTCGCGGAGCCTGCCATAGCAGAGCCGGGACAGCTGCCTCTGCGACCCCGGCCATCCCTGCAAGCCGTCGGCCCGAAGCCGTCGGCGGACGGTTCGAGCTCGAAGAGCCTGGACGCTTCGAACCAGGGACATGACCCGCGGACGGTCGACCTCACCGCCGAGGACGACACCCAGACGCTTCCGCGGCTCGATTCACTGGAACAGAAACTCAAGGATCTGGAGCAGCAGTTCGGCTGAGCTCACTGCGCGGTGGAGGGACCCTCAGGGCCTTTCGCCGTGCAGCTCGAACCAGACCACCTTGCCCAGGGCCCGTGCCTCCACGCCCCAGGCGTCGGCCAGGCTGCGGACCAGGATCAGGCCCCTGCCGTGCGTACCGTCGTCGGCGTTCGGTACGTACGGCGCGGGCAGGTCCGCTTCAAAGTCCTGAACCTCCACGCGCAGCGTGGCGGGTGTCGCCGTCGCGGTGACGACCGCCCCGTGCCGGGTGTGGATCAGCGCGTTGGTCACCAGTTCGCTCACCAGGAGCTCCGCCTCCTCCGTCCGCTCCAGGGGACAGGAGCGATGTCGCAGGAACTCCCGCAGCTCTCGGCGTACTTCCCCCACCGCCGACCGTTCCGTATGACCCACTCTGCGGCGCATCCGGGCCGCCTGCGGCGCCTGACCCGGTCTCCGGCCCCGGGGGCCGCACCCCTCGACGACGCCGGCCCTCTTCTGACGCTTCGCCATTTCCCCCGCCCGCACAGTGAACCGACCTCCTCCGTCCGGCTGCCCCCTCGAACAGCCTCACGGGATGCATGCCCCTGTGCGCACACGGTCACGCTTGTCGACTCATCAATAAGTGAATGGGCGGGAGCGGTGAGGGGCGCACGGGACACCCCACCCGCGCACACCGTCATCACCCGGGCGCAGCCCCGGCCGGAGCACGAGACTGAGCTACCACGCAGGACGCCCCCTCCCCCGAGGAGCTGTGATGCACGACGACCGCACCCTGGTGGAGGGCCGCCTGGAGCGGGCCCTGAACCAGTTCCTCCGCCCGGCGCAGTACGCCGCCCGCACTCCGCTCGCCCTGTCCGTGTGGCATGTGCCGGGCGAGCCGGTGCCGGTAGGTGAGGCCCGGGGCGCGGGCTTCGAACCCTTCTCGGTCGGTACGGAGTGGGGAAGGCCCTGGTCCACGAGTTGGTTCCGGCTCGAAGGAACAGTGCCCGAGGTCTGGGCGGGGCGCCGGGTGGAGGTGGTCGTGGACCCGGGGTTCACCGGACAGGGGCCCGGCTTCCAGGCGGAGGGGATGCTGTACGACCATCTGGGCGTCCCCCTCAAGGGTGTTCATCCCCGCAACCGGCACCTGACCGTCGCCCGCCCGGCGGCGGGCGGCGAACCGGTCGCTCTCCTCCTGGAGGCGGCGGCCAATCCGGCCGTCCTGGAGCACGGCTTCGAGCCGACCCCGCTCGGTGACGTCCTGACCTCCGGTGACCGCCCCCTGTACCGCTTCGCCTCGGCCGACCTCTCGGTGCTGGACGAGGAGGTCTGGCAGCTGGTCCTGGACATCGAGGTGCTGTCCGAGCTGATGTACGAGCTGCCCGCCGACCGGTCGCGGCGGCACGAGATCCTGCGGGCCCTGGAGTCCATGCTCGACGCGCTGGACCTGCACGAGGTCTCCGGCACCGCGGCGGCGGCGCGGGCGGAGCTGGCCGAGGTGCTGGCCCGGCCCGCCTCCGCGAGCGCGCACCGGATCTCGGCGGCCGGCCACGCACACATCGACTCGGCCTGGCTGTGGCCGCTGCGCGAGACGGTCCGCAAGGCCTCCCGTACGTTCGCCAATGTCACCGCCCTCGCCAAGGAGTACCCGGAGCTGGTCTTCGCGTGTTCGCAGGCCCAGCAGTACGCCTGGGTGAAGGAGCACCAGCCGCACATCTGGGACCGGATCAAGGAGGCCGTGGCGGCGGGGCAGTGGTCGCCGGTCGGCTCGATGTGGGTGGAGTCGGACGCCAACCTGCCGGGCGGCGAGGCGCTGGCGCGTCAACTCGTCCACGGCAAGCGGTTCTTCCGCGATGAGCTCGGCGTCGACACGGAGGAGATCTGGCTCCCCGACTCCTTCGGCTACACCGCCGCCTTCCCCCAACTGGCACGGCTGGCCGGGGTGCGGTGGTTCCTCACCCAGAAGCTGTCGTGGAACCAGCACAACAGGATGCCGCACCACACCTTCTGGTGGGAGGGCATCGACGGCACCCGGGTCTTCACCCACTTCCCGCCCGTCGACACCTACAACGCCCAGCTCAACGCCCGCCAACTGGCGCACGCCGAGCGGAATTTCGCCGACAAGGGCCGGGCCACCCGCTCCCTGGTCCCGTTCGGCTGGGGCGACGGCGGCGGCGGTCCGACCCGCGAGATGCTGGAGCGGGCCCGCAGACTGCGAGATCTGGAGGGCTCACCCCGGGTGACGATCGAGAGACCCTCGGCCTTCTTCGCCGCGGCCGAGGAGGAGTACGGGAAGCAGGCACCCGTCTGGTCGGGCGAGCTGTACCTGGAGCTGCACCGGGGGACGTACACCACGCAGGCGAAGACCAAGCAGGGCAACCGCCGCAGTGAACACCTGCTGCGGGAGGCGGAGTTGTGGGCGACGGCTGCCGCCCTGCGCTCCCCCGCCTACACCTATCCCCACGGGCGTCTCGACCAGGTGTGGAAGACGGTGCTGCTGCACCAGTTCCACGACATCCTGCCCGGCTCGTCGATCGCCTGGGTGCACCGCGAGGCGCGGGAGACCTATGAGGAGGTACGTGCCGAACTGGCGGACATCGTGGCGGACGCGGTGGCCTCGCTGGGCCCGGCCGAGGCCATGGTGGCGCTCAACTCCTCTCCGTACGAACGCGTTCAGGTGATCGAGCTGGACGCCGAGGCGGCCGGGGTGCTGCCGTCCGGGGCCCAGGTCCAGGAACTGGGTGAGGGCCGGGCGGCGGTGCTCGCCCGGAGTCCGGGGCTCGGCGCGGGCCCGCTGGACGGTGCGGCGGTCCCGGAGCTCCCGGTGACGGCGGAGGCGTCCGGCAGCCGCGGAATCGTGCTGGACAACGGACTGCTGCGGGTCGGGGTGGACGGCGACGGGCTGATCGCTTCGGTGTACGACGTGGCCGCCGGGCGTGAGGTACTGGCCCCGGGCGCCCGTGCCAACCTCCTCCAGCTGCACCCGGACCACCCCAACCACTGGGACGCCTGGGACATCGACCGGCACTACCAGCGGTCCCGCACCGATCTCACCGCGGCCGATGCCGTGTCTCTGGTGGAGGAGGGCCCGTTGCGGGCGGCGGTGCGGGTGGTGCGGTCCTTCGGGCGGTCCACCGTCGTCCAGGAGCTGCGGCTCGCGGGGGGCAGCCGGCAGCTCGACATCGAGACCGAGGTGGACTGGCAGGAGTCGGAGAAGGTCCTCAAGGCGGCCTTCCCCCTCGACGTGCACGCCGAACGGTCCACCGCCGAGATCCAGTTCGGCCATGTCCACCGGGCGACCCATGACAACACGTCGTGGGACGCGGCCCGGTTCGAGATCTGCGCGCACCGCTGGCTGCGGGTCGCCGAACCCGGATACGGTGTCGCGCTGCTCAATGACTCGACGTACGGGCACGAGGTGACGCGGACCCCGCACCCGGAGGGGCTGGGCACCACGGTCCGGCT
This sequence comes from Streptomyces durocortorensis, assembly GCF_031760065.1. Classification (NCBI taxonomy): domain Bacteria; kingdom Bacillati; phylum Actinomycetota; class Actinomycetes; order Kitasatosporales; family Streptomycetaceae; genus Streptomyces; species Streptomyces sp. C11-1. Next base: position 6,303,912 of record NZ_CP134500.1, on the reverse strand, counting down.
CACCCTGCTGCGCGCCCCGCACAGCCCGGACCCGCTCACCGATCTCGGCACGCACCGCTTCCGCTACGCACTCGCGCCCGGCGCGGAGGTGACCGATGCCGTACGGGAGGGGCTGGCGCTGAACCTTCCGCTGCGGGCGGCGGTGGCCCCGGTGGTGCCCGCGCTCGTGGCGACGGGCCATCCGGCGGTGACGGTCGAGTCGGTCAAGCTCGCCGACGACCGCGGCGGTGATGTGATCGTACGGATCTACGAATCGGCGGGCGGCCGGGCGCGGGCGCGGCTGGCGGTGTCCTTCCCGGTAGCGGGAGCGCGGATCACCGACCTGCTGGAGCGGCCGCTGCACCCGGCGGTGACCGACGGGGAGGAACTCGTCCTGGAACTGCGGCCGTTCCAGATCCTGACGGTGCGCCTGACACCGGCGTGAGCACCCGCCCCGCCCTTGAAGAGGCTCAGGGGCGGGGCACGTTACGGAGGTTGGAGCGGGCCATCTGGAGCATCCGGCCCACTCCGCCGTCCAGCACGATCTTGCTGGCGGAGAGCGCGAAGCCGGTGACCATGTCGGCGCTGATCTTCGGCGGGATGGAGAGCGCGTTCGGGTCGGTGACGACGTCGACGAGCGCGGGCCCCTTGTGCTTGAACGCGTCCTTGAGCGCGCCCTGCACCTGCTTGGGCTTCTCCACGCGGACGCCGTAGGCACCGGCCGCACGGGCGATCGCGGCGAAGTCCGGGTTCTTGTTCGTCGTCCCGTACGAGGGCAGTCCCGCGACGAGCATCTCCAACTCGACCATGCCCAGGGAGGAGTTGTTGAACAGTACGACCTTCACCGGCAGGTCGTACTGGACCAGGGTGAGGAAGTCGCCCATCAGCATGGAGAATCCGCCGTCGCCGGACATCGCGACGACCTGCCGCCCACGGTCGGTGAACTGCGCGCCGATCGCCTGCGGCAGTGCGTTGGCCATCGAGCCGTGGCTGAACGAACCGATCACCCGCCGCTTGCCGTTGGGCGTCAGATAGCGGGCTGCCCAGACATTGTTCATGCCGGTGTCGACGGTGAACACGGCCTCCGGGTCGGCGACTTCGTCCAGCACGGAGGCGACGTACTCGGGGTGGATCGGGGTGTGCTTCTCGACCTTGCGGGTGTAGGCCTTGACCACGCCCTCCAGGGCGTTCGCATGCTTCTTCAGCATCCGGTCGAGGAACTTGCGGTCGGTCTTGGGCTTCACCCGGGGCGTCAGACAGCGCAGGGTCTCACGTACATCGCCCCAGACCGCGAGGTCGAGCTTGGAGCGGCGGCCGAGGCGCTCGGGGCGGACGTCCACCTGGACGATCTTCACATCGTCCGGGAGGAAGGCGTTGTAGGGAAAGTCGGTGCCGAGCAGGATGAGGAGGTCGCACTCGTGGGTCGCCTCGTAGGCGGCGCCGTAGCCGAGCAGCCCGCTCATCCCCACGTCGTACGGATTGTCGTACTGGATCCACTCCTTGCCGCGCAGGGCGTGCCCGACCGGTGACTTGATCTTCCCGGCGAACTCCATGACCTCGGGGTGCGCCCCGGCGGTGCCGCTGCCGCAGAACAGCGTCACCCGTTTGGCCTCGTCCACCATCCGGCAGAGCTGGTCGATCTCGTCGTCGCCGGGCCGGACGGTCGGCCGTTCGGTGACGAGCGCGTGCTCGATGCTCTTCTCGGGTGCCGCCTTGGAGGCGACGTCCCCCGGCATCGAGACGACGCTGACGCCGCCGCGCCCGATGGCGTGCTGGATCGCCGTCTGGAGGAGCCTGGGCATCTGTTCCGGGTTGGAGATCATCTCGTTGTAGTGGCTGCACTCCTGGAACAGCAGTTCCGGATGGGTCTCCTGGAAGTAGCCGAGGCCGATCTCGCTGGAGGGGATGTGCGAGGCGAGGGCGAGCACCGGGGCCATGGAGCGGTGGGCGTCGTACAGGCCGTTGATGAGGTGCAGATTGCCGGGCCCGCAGGAGCCGGCACAGGCCGCGAGGCTGCCGGTGACCTGGGCCTCCGCACCGGCCGCGAAGGCGGCGGTCTCCTCGTGGCGGACGTGGATCCAGTCGATGGACGGATTACGCCGGACGGCGTCCACCACGGGGTTCAGGCTGTCACCGACGACACCGTACAGACGTTTGACGCCTGCCCTGGCGAGGATGTCGACGAACTGCTCCGCCACGTTCTGCTTGGCCATGGATGCGCACCCTTCCTTGCCCGTGCTCCGTGCACTTCGGCTGTCCGGACTGCGGAACCCGAGACTCCGGCGGATCGGGCTCCGCAGTCCATCAACCCACGGCGGGCGCGGTTACGCCTCCCAGACGGCGGCACAGGTGCGGTCGTCGGCGTACCCCTTGATCCGGAGCTGGGTGTCGGCGAGAAAGGCCGGCAGCCCGGGCGGTCCGCCGGTCCCCCAGCGTTCGGCCAGCTCTCCCGGGAGCGCCGCCTCGCCGCGCATCGGCTCGGCGAGCCCGTTGCTGCACAGGAGCAGCGTGTCACCGGGGCGGGCGACGGAGGCCCGGAAGCGGAAGGGCTGGGCGGGCGGTGGGACGGAGCCCTGGGCGGGCGGCGACGGGGGCGTGATCTGGAGGTCCATGGTCAGCCGGTCCCCGTCCGGCCCTTCCTCCTGTTCGCCCGCCGCCTGTGGGGCGCTGCCCTCCGGGACCAGGGGTTCCAGGTCCTGCCAGAGGCCGTCGCGGAGCCGGAACAGTCCTCCGCTGCCGACGCCGAAGAAGACGCGGGTGCGGCAGTCGGGGTCGGCGGACAGCAGCAGACAGCGCAGGCTCGCGGTGTACTCGGCGGGTTCGACGCCCAGTTCGGCGGCGCGGGCGCGGAGCTTGCCGTAGGTACGGTCGGTGAGCCGGTGCAGCCCCGACTTCAGGTCGCCCCGGCGGCCCGCCCCTATGTCCTCGGAGAGCCGGGCGTGGCTGCGGGCGACGGCCCCGCCGATCCAGCGGCAGGCGTCGGCCGCGGCGAGGTGCGCCGCCTCACTGGCCCGCGCGCCCCCGGCGACGGCGACGAGCACGAGGGCGCTCTCGCCCGCCCCGAACCGGGCGGTGAGCAGCCCGTCGCGCCGGGGTTCGCCGCGGAACCGGGCGGAGTCGCCCCGCACGGACGCGACGCGCAGGGTGTACGTCCCGTACCGCGCGCCGTCCAGCACGGTGTCGGGGACCAGGCCGTCCAGGTTGTCCGAGGTGGCGGAGGGCAGGGCGGCGGGCTCGGCGTCGTAGGTGGGCGGCCGGTCCCCGAGGTGCCCGACGACCGGTCGCGCGCCGGGGGCCCCGGCGGCCGCGGGGTCCGGCGGCAGTGCGTGCAGGGCGCTCGGGTCGGCCGCGACGGCCGGCTCGGGCGCGGCCGGGGGTCCGGGCGGCCGGGGCGCGGCGAACGTCCGCGGACCGCTCCGCCCGGCGGGCGGCTCCCAGGGAGCCGGGAAGACGGTGGTGCGGGGAGCGGTGGGGAGCGGGGGCGGGGCGGACGTGGCTGCGGGCGTCGACGGCGGTACGGAAGCGGCGGCCGGGCGGGGTGGGATGGCGTCGGTCCCGGGCCTGGCTGCCCGGCGGTTCGGCAGCCCGGCCGGAGCGGCGTCGCGCGGCTCCGGCAAGGCGACCGGTCCGTGGCCCGTGCCCGCCTCCGGCCCCGCCCCAGCCCGAGCCCCGGGCGCCGAGGTGGCCCGGTCGATGGCGGGTGCGGGTGCGGCCGGGCGCCGGTCGGGCTCCGGGATCGTGTCGCGCTTCGCATACGGGTCCCAGGCGGACCGCGGGTCCGGTGTGAGGTCGGGGTCCGGCGTGAGGTGCGAGTCCGGCGTGAGGCCCGGGTCCGGCGTGAGGCCCGGGTCCGGCGTGAGGTCGGGGTCCGTTTCCGGGTCCCACAGCGCCGCTCTGTCCGCCTCCGGGTCCCACGCGGCCCCCGCGCCCCTGCCCGTGTCCGCCTCCGGCGGCCGGTGTATGTCCCGGCGGTCGCCCACCGTCCTGCCCACCGTGTACGACACGGAGTCGAAGCGGTCGTCGAGGCTGTCGGGCGCGCTGCTGGGACCGGTGTCCGGCGCGGTCTCGTCGTACAGCTTCCGCCACCAGTCGTCCTCATGGGCGGCGGGCTTCTCCCCCTGCTGACTCATGCCCTTATTGTCCACCGCGGACAGCGCCCGAAAACGGGGCATCGGGAAAAAGTGGCCCGTAATCGCGGCCTGTGAACGAGGTCTGCCGGGCTTCCCCACCCCCAGGGGAGGGACGCCCGGCAGACCGGTCCAGGTGATCGCCGTATCGGCGTATCAGCTGTTCATCCGCTTACCTCACGGCGTACGCGTCGTTGACGGTCTGGACGACGGCGTTGCCGTTCGCGTCGGTCAGCTCGGTCCGCAGGGTGACGGACCGTCCGGTCGCGTCCGCGTGGTCCACGGTCGCGGTCCACCGGCCGCCACGCTGCGCGGTGGTGGCCGTGTGCCAGGTCTCGCCGCCGTCGTAGGAGAAGGAGACCTTCGCGCCGGTGAGCTTGCCGGGAGTGTATCCGGCGTGCCCGGTCGCACCGAGGCCGATCCGCTGGCCGTCCCTGGCGGGCAGGGTCTTCATCCCGTCCGACGGCAGGTCATAGCGCGGGAAGAGCAACGGCAGCCCCTGCGAGGCCACGTGCGGCTTCCGCTCGGAACGGAACTTCCAGGTGGTCTGCGTCTGCGTGGACCGCTTCCAGACCTGGGCGGGCGAGCCGACCTTCGTGGTCATCATGGTGAGTTCGTACGCGGCGTCCTCGGCCGGCACGGTGAACACACCGAACGGGTAGGCACTGGTGCCGATGAGCTGTCCGTCACGGCTGAGCCGCATGTTGCCGATGTCACCGAACGAGCCTTGCTGTCCCACGTGTTCGGAGTCGGTCATGAACGCCGGGGCGACGCCGATCAGGTTGTCCTGCCGTTCACCCGCCAGCAGTTCCCCGCCCGCCGCGTCGCGCGGGGCGCCCGGGACGATCAGACCTCGGTACCACTCCTCCGCCGTGGCCCGACCCGCCTTGTACGTACGGGGGTTGCCGGTCATCAGCTCGCCCCAGGGGAAGCTGGAGGAGAGCATCTTCTGCCAGACGGTGTCGCCCGCCGTGTAGTACTCGGTGCGCTTGCCGGGGGCGGCGACCAGAGCGAGGGAGGACGCGCCGAACGTTCCGCCGTAGGGGCGGGAGACCAGGAGCGTGTCGACGAAGTCGGCGGCCACGCCCATGGACTCGTGCGTGGAGACGACCGAACCGAGCTTCTTGTCGCGGACCTTGTAGGTGCGGTCCGAGGTGATCCGCCCCTTCTCCGGGAACGACAGGTTGTAGACGAACGGGCTGACCGCCGTGGCCTTCCAGGTGACGTCCGCCCGGCCCTTGGCGAGCGCAGCGGTCAGTACGGCGGCCTCGTCGGCCCGCAGGCCGAGGACCGGCAGGGGCGCCGCCCCGTAACCGATGCCGGGCTTCCAGTCGCCGGCCGAGGGCCGGTACACCAGGAGCGCCTTCGCCCCGGCGGCCTCCGCGGCGCGTGCCTGGGCGAGGACGTTGGAGGAGTCGTCCGCGACCTTCACCAGGGCGATCCGGCCCCTGACCCCTGCGGCCTCCAGCTCTGCCGTGCTGCCCTCACCGGCGTCGACGACCTCGGCGCGGCCCTTGCCGTCCAGGTTGACCGACCCCGTGGTGGCGGGACGGGGGTGCAGATCGGCTCCGCCGACGAGGGAGAACTTCTGGATCTGGGGGGCGTAGGCGCGCCAGAAGGAGGCGAACTCGAAGTCGCCGTCACGGGGCTTGCCCTGGACGTCGACCAGATAGTCCTTGATCAGTTCGTTGCCCGAGATGGACCCCGAGTGCAGCCAGTTGTCCCAGGTGCGCCCGAAGGCGAGGGTCGCGCCGCGCGTCTCGGCCGCCCGGTCCTGGGTCCTCACTTTCAGGCGGTGGGCCTTGCGGGCGTCGAGGACGAGCGTGCTGTCCTTGGTGAGGTTCAGCTGAGGGCGTGCCAGATAGCCGACGGAGCCCACGAGTTGACCGGTCGGATCGGTGGTGTCGGGCGAGGCGATGAAGCTGGATACGAAGTACGCGCCGGGGCGGACCCGGTAGGTCTGGTCGGTGGCGCCCTCGTTGAAGCGGCGTTCGCCGGAGGCGGTGTCGGTGCCGATGAGGTCGACCGAGGAGACTCCGCCGGCGGGCTTGCCGGTGCGGTCGATGAGCTTGACGCGCAGGGTGACGGTCTCCGGTGCCACATAGAGGGAGAACGGCGTGGAGACCTGCACTCCCCCGGGTGCTGTGGCGAGGACGCGCCCGGTGACGTCACCGTACTGGGCGGCGGCCAGCCGTGCGTCGGGGTCGAGTTCGAGGGGGACCTCGACCGTCGCCCCGGCGGGCACGGTGATGGACTTCCGGCCGAGGGCGGCGACCTTGGAGCCGACGGCGGAGCCGTCGTTGCCGGTGACGCCCGAGACCTTCAGCGAGAGCTTGACCGGCTTGCCGCCCGTGTTGGTGTAGGGCAGGGCAACGGTGGTGCGATCGCTCCTGTCCTGGGGCCAGTTGAAGGTGCCGCCCTGGACGGCGGGCGCACCGGTCACGGGCGTACGGACGGCGCGGTCCACGTCGAGGCGGCCGCCGCCGGTCTCGCGTACGTCGCCGGGCACGGCGCTGTGCGCCGAGGAGACCAGGGCCGCCTTGATCTGCTGGGCCGTCCAGTCCGGGTGGCGCTGCTTGACGACGGCGGCGGCGCCCGCGACGTGCGGGGTGGCCATCGACGTACCGGACATCGACCGGTACGCCTGTGAGCCCCGGCCGCCCGCCGCGGCGGCGGAGATGGCGACGCCGGGTGCGGCGATCTCCGGCTTGAGCGTGTGCGAGCCGATCGTGGGGCCGCGGCTGGAGAAGTTCGCGGTGGAGTCGTCGCGGTCCACCGCCCCCACCGTCAGCACGCCGGCGGCGCAGCCGGGCGAGGAGACGGTGTTCAGGGACGGGCCGAGGTTCCCCGCGGCGACCACGAACAGGGTGTCCTTGTTCTTGCCGAGTTCCTCGGCGGCCAGACTCATCGGGTCGGTGCAGTCGGTGGGCTCCGCGCTGCCGAGGCTCATGGAGACGACGTCGGCCTTGTTGTCGACGGCCCACTGCATGCCCGCGATGATCCAGGAGGCGGCGCCGGACCCGCTGTCGTTGAGGACCTTGCCGACCATGAGGTCGGCGCCGGGGGCGACGCCCTTGTTCTTGCCGTCGCTCGCCGCGCCGGAGCCTCCGACGGTGGACGCGACATGGGTGCCGTGGCCCTGGCGGTCGTCGGTGGTGTCGGAGTCGGTGAAGTTCTCGGATGCGGTGATCCGGCCCTGGAGGTCGGGGTGTTCGGCGTCGGCGCCGGTGTCCAGGACGGCGACCCTGGTGCCGGTGCCGTCGTGACCGGCCGCCCAGGCAAGGTCCGCGCCGACCTGCTTCGTCGACTTGTCGAGACTGGCCTGAACCTTTCGATCGAGCCAGAGCTTCTTGAGGCCGGAGGCCGCCCGGGAGCGGGGGGCGGTGAGGTCGGCCCAGAAGTCGGCGGTGCGCTTCTTGTCGGCCTTCAGCGCGAGTCCGTCGATGACGTCGAGCCTCTGGCCGCGCTCCGCCCCGCGCGGGGTGACGAGGGTGCGGCGGGCAGCGTCGCCGGTGTAGGTGGCGATCAGCGGGACGGAGTCGGCGCGGCTGTCGTCGTAGCCCTGGCGGATCAGTCCGGTGACGTTGAAGAGCTCCTCGTCGACGGTACCCGCGGCGAGCGCGGCCACGGCGGACTCCGGGTAGACGTACAGGTCGGAGCCGGACTGCCGGGTCTGGACGAGAGGGACACTGCCGTCCTCGCGGGGCAGGGCGGTGGCGGCGGACGCTCCCGAGGCGTCGGTGGTCACCAGCACCTTGTCGCCGGTGACGAGCGTCAGGGTGACGGGCGTGGCATCCGTGGCGGCGGCCGCACTGCCGGTGAGCGGTCTCTTCGCGTATCGCGCGTCCGATGGCGCTGCCACGGACGGTGCGATAGCGGTGACGGCGAGCACGGCGGCGGTCGCCGCTCCGAGTGCCGTACGCGATATCGGGCGCATCGCTCTCCCCAGGTCAATCCGGAACGAATCAGCCCAAGAGGCCGCATCCCGGAGGTTGTTGGTGCTGCGGTGGCGCCACAGTGGCAGAGCGACCAGGGGTACGGGGGATGATGTGAGCGGCGGGTTTACGCCGTGGCCTCTTCCCGCCACGCGGGACCCGCGGGCAGGGGCGCCGCGATGCGCGATCACCACACGGGAGGGCCGGAGAATGCTGGGGGCCATAGGTCTCGACGAGAGACAGGAAGCCACGTACCGCGCACTCGTCGCGGCGGGAGCGGCCGAGCTCACCGATCTCGCGCACCGGCTGGCCCTTCCCGAGGCGGACACCGAGCGGGTGCTGCGCCGGCTGGAGCAGCAGGGTCTGGCCGCCCAGTCCTCGGCCCGGCCGGGCCGCTGGGTGGCCGCTCCGCCCGGGGTGGCCCTGGGTGCGCTGCTGATCCAGCAGCGGCACGAGCTGGAGCAGGCGGAGCTGGCGTCCGCGCTGCTCGCCGAGGAGTACCGGGCGGAGGCGAGCGAGCCCGCGGTACACGACCTGGTGGAGGTGGTGACGGGGGCGAGCGCCGTCACCCAGCGCTTCCACCAGTTGCAGCTGGGCGCGGTGTCCGAGGTGTGCGCCCTGGTCACCGGGAAGACGGTCGCGGTGACCGGCATGGAGAACGAGTCCGAGGAGCGCGCCACCTCGCGCGGCGTGAGCTACCGGGTGGTGGTCGAGCGCGAGGTGCTGTCGATGCCGTACGGGATTCTGGAGCTGTCGACGGCGCTGAGCCGGGACGAGCAGTGCCGGGTGGTGGACCGGGTACCGACGAAGCTGGTCGTCGCCGACGGCAGCCTCGCGATGGTCCCGCTGACCGGGCGGGGCGAGGAGCCCGCCGCCCTGGTCGTTCATGCCAGCGGTCTGCTGGAGTCGCTGATGGGCCTCTTCGAGGCGGTGTGGCGGGAGGCGATGCCGCTACGGCTGGGCGAGGGCGGCGGGGTGCGCGAGGACGGGGTCGGGCCCGACCCGACGGACCTGGAGGTCCTGTCGCTGCTGCTGGCGGGGCTGACGGACGCCAGTGTGGCCAAGCAGCTGGACCTGGGGCTGCGGACCGTGCAGCGCCGGGTCAAGGGCCTGATGGAGCTGACCGGGGTCTCCACCCGCCTCCAGCTGGGCTGGCACGCGTACGAACGCGGCTGGGTGTCCCGTACCACCGCCTCCTGAGGGGGTGGACCGATGCAGGTGGACGCGGGTGCCCCGGATGCGCTGACGGGCGCGGCGGTGCACTCTCCGGCACGCTGGTCAGATGAGTGTGTGGCAGCTCGTCGCCGTCGGCCTGGTCATGCTGCTGGGCCTGGTCGGGGTGCTGCTGCCGGGCGTCCCCGGGCAGGCGATCGTCTGGGCGGCGGTGCTGTGGTGGGCGCTGACGGACATGACGACGGCGGCCTGGGGCGTCCTGATCGGCGCGACGGCCCTGATGCTGCTGAACCAGGCCCTCAAGCCCCTGCTGCCGCCGCGCCGCCCGGGTGAGTCGGGCGCCCCCCGCCGGACGTTGATGCTCGGCGGGGTCGCGGCGATCGGGGGGTTCTTCGTGGTGCCCGTGGTGGGCGCGCTCCTCGGGTATGTGGGGGCGATCTTCGGCGCGGAGCGGCTGCGGCTGGGCAGCCGGGGCGCGGCCTGGACGTCGGTGCGCTCGGTGATGCGGGCCACCGGCTACGCGGTGCTGGTGGAGCTGTTCGCCTGCCTGCTGGTGGCGGGCGCCTGGCTGGGCGCGGTGCTCTGGGGCTGACCGCCCGGGGTGCGGCGGGGGCGGTCAGCGGGGAGCCGCGGCCGCTTCCCGGTGGCGTACGGCATAGGAACGCCAGGGCCGCCAGTCCTCGCCCCCGGGCATCCCGTACGGATCCACGTCGGGGTCGCCCAGCGCCCGCATCCGGATCAGCGCGGCGGTGCGGCGGCCGACCCCGGGGAGCGTCAGCAGCGTCCGCTCCGCCTCGTCCCGGTCGGCGCCGGCGTCCAGCCGCAGCCGCCCGTCGGCGAGCGCGGCGGCCAGGGCGTCGAGCGCCGGATCCTCGACAGAACCGGCGAGCGCGCCCGGCTCGGGGAACACATGGGTGAGCCCGCCGCACGGCACGTCCAGCGCCTTTCCGTACCGCTCCACCAGCTCCCGGGCCCGCTCCCGCCCCACCAAGGCCCGTACGGCGGCCTCTTCCGGGTCCGCCGCGCCCGGCGAGCGCAGTCCGGGGCGGGCGGCGACCAGCGGGGCGAGATGGGGGTCGGCCGCGAGGGCCTCGTCCACGGCGTACGGGTCGGCGTCCAGGTCGAGGAGCCGGCGCAGCCGCTGGACGGCGGTGGTCAGGTCACGCAGGTCGGTGAGCTGGATGCGGGCCTCCAGCCATGGGCCCGGAGACGCCTCGTCGACCGCGACGAGCCCGGAGCCGTACGGCAGCCGCAGGGTGCGCCGGTAGGTACGGCGCCCCGGTTCCCCCACGACCTCCTCGACCCGGGCGACCGCCTCCGCGGCCAGCAGGTCGAACATGGCGGCGGTGGCGTACGGGCGCCGGTGGGCGAGCCGCAGCGGCACCCCGGCCCGCGCTCCCTCGCGGCGTCCGCCGCCGAGCCCCGTCCCGGCCTCGGCGCGCAGGGCGCTGGGGGTGCGGGCGTAGATCTGCCGGATGGTGTCGTTGAACTGCCGGACGCTGGCGAACCCGGCGGCGAAGGCGATCTCGGTGACCGGCAGCCGGGTGGTCTGGAGGAGCACCCGGGCGGTGTGGGAGCGCTGGGCACGGGCGAGCGCGGCGGGTCCCGCGCCCAGCTCGGTGTTCAGCTGGCGCTGGACATGGCGGGCGCTGTAGCCGAGCCGCCCGGCGAGCCCGGGCACCCCTTCGCGGTCCACCACGCCGTCGCCGATCAGGCGCATGGCCCGGCCGACGACGTCCGCGCGGACGTTCCACTCGGCGGAGCCGGGCACGGCGTCCGGGCGGCAGCGGCGGCAGGCCCGGAAGCCGCCCGTCTGGGCGGCAGCGGCGGTGGCGTAGAAGCGCACATTGGCGCGTTTGGGAGTGACGGCGGGGCAGCTCGGCCGGCAGTAGATGCCGGTGGTCACCACGGCGAAGAAGAACACTCCGTCGAACCGTGCGTCGCGGCTGCTCACCGCCTCGTACCTGGTCCGTTCGTCCATCACACCGTCCAGTGTGCGGCAGCCGCCGCTGCCGCACTCGCGGTTTTCGGACATCGAGCCGTACGCCTGCGGCTACCGCACCCGGCCCCGCTTGGCCTGCATCGCCGCCCGCCCCTCGGAGCCCTTGCGCTTCCAGTCCCGCAGGATCTCGCTGCGCACGCGCGCGTCGGTCTTGGCAACGATCCGCTGGTTCTCGCGGAGCAGCTTGCGGTAGCTGTCGAGGCGGCGCTCGGGCAGGGTGCCGTCCTCCAGCGCGCCGAGCACGGCGCATCCCGGTTCGACCGTGTGGGCGCAGTCGTGGAACCGGCACCGCGCGGCCAGCTCCTCGATCTCGGAGAACACCCCGCCGACCCCTGCCCCGGCGTCGAAGAGGCCGACGCCGCGCAGGCCGGGGGTGTCGATGAGGACGCCCCCGTGCGGCAGGACGAGCAGGTTGCGGGTCGTTGTGGTGTGCCGGCCCTTGCCGTCGACCTCCCGGGCGGCCCGCACCTCCATCACGTCCATACCGAGCAGGGTGTTGGCCAGGGTCGACTTGCCCGCGCCGGAGATGCCGAGCAGCACGCTCGTACCGCCGGAGACGAGGGCGCCGAAGACGTCGAGCCCCTCGCCCGTGGTGGAGCTGACGGGCAGCACCTGGACGCCGGGGGCGATCGCCTCGACGTCCCGGACCAGGTGGGAGACGGTGGCCGCGTCGGGCACCAGGTCCGCCTTGGTGAGGAGCACGATCACTTCGGGCTGGTGCTCGGTCTCCCGTCCGTCACCGAGCAGGGCGGCGCCGCTGGAGCTGGACAGGGCGAGCGCGAGGAAGCGCTCCAGGCGTCCGAGGTCCAGTTCGACGGCGAGCGAGACGCAGATGGCGATGTGGTCGATGTTGGTGGCGAGCACCTGCCCCTCGGACCGCTGCGAGGAGGTCGAGCGGACGAAGGCGGTACGGCGCGGCAGCAACGTACGGACGAAGCGCGGGTCGCCGTCCGCGTCGAGCGCCACCCAGTCACCGGTGCAGACGATCCGCATCGGATCACGCGGCACCACGAACGCGGTGTCGGCGCGGACCGGGCCGTCAGCGGTGATCACGTCACACTGACCGCGGTCCACCCGCACCACCCGCCCCGGGACGAGCCCCTGCTCGGCGTACGGGGAGGAGGCGGCCGCCCAGTCCTCGTCCCAGCCGTACGGGGCCAGCGGGTGCGAAGAAGGAGAGCAGGACGAAGCTGCCGGAGAAGACGAGAAAGACAAGGGAAACCCTTCACAGGGTGGCCCCGGCACGCGCGCTCGGCGCGGGAGTTACGAGAGTGGTCAGCCGGTGGCCACGGGGATGAGGACGATGCTCTTCCGGTTGTGGGCAGTGCCCATCACAACGACAGTCATCAATGTCCTCACCTCCTGATTCCTCTTGCCTGCCGCACGCGTCACTGCGGCATGCGGAACGGTGTTCACCCTAGACCGGCCCCCGGGAGCGGCGCCAACAGTTTTTTTCGCCGGAGTTACCCCAGATCTCCCTCGATCGGGTGATACGCATGCATAGCTGCTGGTCCATGGCCGTTAGGGTGCCGAGCATGACCACACCCCAGACCTCCACCGGCACGTTCACACCGGCCCAGTTGGGCACCCAGATTCTGATCGGCTGGAGCGGCCGGCAGCCCGACGCCGACCAGGACACCGCCTTCCTCCTCTCCTATTCGCTGGGCGACGGGCAGGACGGCCCGGAGGTCGGCCGCGAGGCCCTGCGCAGCGCGCTGGAGCGTGCGGGCCTCCAGGTCGGCGGCTCGATCCAGGACGCGGCTACGTCCCCCGGCATCCAGGCGAAGCTCCTCGTCCAGGCGGGCCAGGCCGTCCTGACGCTGCCTCACCTCAAGGCGCAGTACCCCGCCCCCGCCGAGTGGCTGGCGGCCGCCCAGGCACAGGGCCAGGTGTACGGCATGTTCGCCACCGCCCCGTGGCCGGAGGCCGTGCCGGGGCAGCCGGTCAGCGAGGACCAGCTGCGGGCCTTCGCGGCCGACGAGGAGGTCGTCCGCACCTCCGCACACTGTCTGCTCCCGGTCCTTTCCCTGGGCTGACCGCCCCGCACCGCCGCACGGCGAGGCCCACCACCCCCCGTGGAGTGGTGGGCCTCGTCGTGCGGCGGTGCCGGTCGTGCGGCGTGCCGCGGAAGCGCGGAAACGAGGACGGGCGGTCCGGAGGGTGACCTCAGGACCGCCCGTGCTCGCTACGTCAGTTGTTGCCGACGCCGTTGCCCGAGAGCACCGGGATGTCGTCCAGGATGTGCGACAGCGGCTCGTCGCCCTTGGCCTGGGTGGAGTTGTCGGCGCACTGCTGGTTCTGCGGGTTGGACAGAACGTTGATGTCCTGGACCGTGACCGGCACGACGCCGACGAGCGAGCCGACGTTGACCTTGGCGGGCAGGCCGATGCAGAGCTTGTTCAGGGTGCCCTGAACAACCTGGGTCTGCGGGCTCCAGTCACCCTTGGTCACAGCGTTGCCGAACTTCGACTCGGCGCCGTTGCCGTTGACCGTGGTGGTGCCACCGTCGTTACCGATCGCCATGGCCGCGGGAGCCGCGACCGCGGACAGACCGAGCATGGACACGGCCACTGCAGCGCCGGCCATCATCTTCTTCATCAAGCTTCACCTTTCGGAGCGTCCCGGTGTGGAACGTACTGATCAACCGACGCGGACCGCGATCGGTTGCGCAGTACCACTCAAATGGGTTCGATCCGGCGCAAGGTCGACGCCGCTGCTCAGTTCTCGGCCACCTCGTCCGAGGTGCGGGCCGCCGGGACGAAGCCGCCGCGGTGTGCGGTCGGCTGCTGAGGTGCTTGCGGAACGGGGTCGCATCCGGCCGCCCGCCACTCGGCGACGAGCCGGTCGAAGATCGGTGTGCCGCTCGGTGGGGGCTGCTCTCTGCGCTGCGGGGGCTGGCTGCCGTACGGGTCCATGGAGAGGCTCTACCCGGACGGGGCCGGACCGTCAGCCGGTGCTACGGCATCCGGCCCAACCCCCGCACCGCCCGCGCCCGTCGGACACGGCGCCGGACGCGCCCTCGCACGACGAAGGGCCAGCCCGTCCCGTCCGGCGAAGAGTGTTCGCCGGACGGGGGGACTGGCCCCGCGTGGGTCGGTCTGTGCGGCGTCAGTTGTTGGCGGCGCCGTTGCCCGAGAGGATCGGGATGTCGTTCAGGATGTGCGACAGAGCCTCGTCACCCTTGGCCTGGGTGGAGTTCTCGGTGCACTGCTGGTTCTGCGGGGAGGACAGGATGTTGATGTCCTGGACCGTGACGGGCACGAGGCCGACGAGGGAGCCGATGTTCGCCTTGGCGGGCAGGCCGATGCAGGGCTTGTTCAGCGAGCCCTGGATGAGCGCGAACTGCGGGCTCCAGTCGCCGTGGGTCGCGGAGTTGCCATAGGCCTGAGAGGCGCCGTTGCCGTTGATCGACGTGGTGCCGCCGTCGTTGGCGATCGCCATGGCGGACGGGGCGGCCGCAGCGGAGGCACCGACGACCGAGGCAGCGACGGCCGCCGAGGCCATAATCTTCTTGATCATGAAAAACCCTTCTGGGATGAAACGTGTGCCCGCCTGTCCGGAGCATTCTGCTCAACTCGGCTCGGCGGGTCTGGTTATGCCCATTCACTCGAACGGTGTTATTCCCGCCGTGCGTTCACGGAGAATGCGAGGCCGGCACGGGAGGAGTCGGAACCGGAGGAATGGGGGGGCGGCGAAAGCGCTGAGAGGGCTGCCGTTCCGCGGCGGTCAGCCGCCGATGGGCACTCCGCCGAGCAGTGGGGCGGCGCCTCCGGCCGCGCCGGTGGCCTCACCGGCCAGCTTGCCGACCGTGCCGTCCTTCGAGACCGTCTCGGTGGTGTCGCCGACGGTGTCGACCAGCGGGTCCACTACCTGCGGGGCGCTGGCCACGACCTGG
Organism: Streptomyces durocortorensis; assembly: GCF_031760065.1. Classification (NCBI taxonomy): domain Bacteria; kingdom Bacillati; phylum Actinomycetota; class Actinomycetes; order Kitasatosporales; family Streptomycetaceae; genus Streptomyces; species Streptomyces sp. C11-1. The sequence goes on along the minus strand of NZ_CP134500.1, from coordinate 6,288,801 downwards.
TTGAGGCCCCGGTCGAGGCTGAAGTTGGGGGCCATGGCGTCAGTAACGGCGAAGGCGGGGGCAGCCGTTCCGAGGGCGGCCACGGAACCGGCAACGATCGCGGCGGTCTTCGCGTACTTCACTTCGGTGTTCCCTTCTGCGCGGCATCTGTTTCGGTCACGTTCCCGTGCCGCACAAGCTTTCTTTACCTGTGACTTCTGCCGCTTTCTCCTTGGACAACGATCAGGCCGCATTCGGGAAACTGTGCGGCGTCATCTTTTCTCTGCCGTCGACGGCGGCCGTTCAAGGAAAAGGCCCCGGACGGCGGTTGCCGTCCGGGGCCGACCGGTCCCGGGCTGTCCGCCCGGCCGGTCAGTTGTTCACTGGTTGATGCAGGTGTTGCCGAAGGCCGGGTTCAGCGCACCGGCCAGGTTGACGGTGTTGCCGCAGACGTTGACCGGAACGTGGATCGGGGCCTGGAGGATGTTGCCGGACAGCACGCCCGGGGAGTGCGCGGCAACGGCCTCGGCGCCCGAGTCGGCCATGGCCGGCGCGGCGGTGCCCATCGCCATGAGCGTTCCGGCGGCGACGGCGGCAACCTTGGTGTACTTCACTTTGTGTCCCTTTCCTCGGCGGAGTCCGGCGCGGTCACGACTTTCGTGCCGCCCGAGCCCGATATTGATCGCTCGTGACTCCGGCGCTGTCATTCGTAACGATGAACGGCCGGAATCGAAACTGCCCGGGAAGCGGAATCCCGGAGAACCGCCCGAATGACGCAACGTCGATTCGGCGTGGGTTACGGGAATGGAGGCGCCCAGAAAGCCACCGCACATTCCCGGGAAAAGCGGCGGGCCCGGGCCGCTCGGTGGAGGAACTCCGAGGGCCCGGACCCGGGTATTCAGCCGTATCAGCCGTTGCCGGCACCGTTGCCCGAGAGGATCGGGATGTCGTCCAGGATGTGCGACAGAGCCTCGTCGCCCTTGGCCTGGGTGGAGTTCTCGGTGCACTGCTGGTTCTGCGGGGAGGACAGGACGTTGATGTCCTGGACGGTGACCGGCACGACGCCGACGAGCGAACCGACGTTGCCCTTCAGCGGAAGACCGACACAGGGCTTGTTCAGCGACCCCTGGACCAGGCCGAACTGCGGGCTCCAGTCACCGTGGGTCTCGGCGTTGCCGAAGGACTGCGAAGCGCCGTTGCCGTTGATCGAGGTGGTGCCCCCGTCGTTGGCGATCGCCATGGCCTGCGTGGCGCCGAGGCCGAGGACGGAGGCGGCGACAGCGCCCGTAGCCAGAACCTTCTTGATCACGATTAACCCTTCTCGCACTGGTTGCCCCGCGGCGGAGCATCCTGATCAACTCGGCGCCCGGCGTTTGGTTCCGCCCATTCACCCGAATGCCGGGCACGGGGGCGTGCGGCACCGGAGCGCGACCGCCGCACGGATTCGCACACATCGCCCCACCTCCGTTCGTACGTCCGCCCGTTCGTACCGGCGGAATCGTTTTTCTTTACCCGTGGACCGGGAAGTGCGGGATCCGTACACGCCAGCCATCCGGGTGATGGCAAAATTTTCACGCCACTCCAAGTTTCCCCCACAGCCCTCGGTCGTTATGGCAGTCGTCCAGCGCGCATGTGTGAGGGAAGGGCAAGTAACAAGTAATGCGACAAGTCTTGAACAAGAGCTTCATCGTCGTGGCGGCCGCCTCAGGTCTCCTGGCCGCGGTCGGCGGCACCGCACACGCCGACGCGTCGGCCGAAGGCGCTGCCGTCGGCTCGCCGGGCGTCGGTTCGGGCAACACCCTGCAGGCTCCGGTGAACATCCCCGTCAACGTGTGCGGCAACACGGTCAATGTGATCGCCCTGCTGAACCCGGCCTTCGGCAACAAGTGCGTGAACGCCGACGGCCCGAAGCACGACCACCCGCCTGTGGACAAGCCGCCCGTAGATGAGCCGCCGGTCGACGAGCCCCCGGTCGACGAGCCGCCCGTGGACGAGCCCCCGGTCGACGAGCCCCCGGTCGACGAGCCGCCCGTAGATGAGCCGCCGGTCGACGAGCCGCCCGTGGACGAGCCCCCGGTCGACGAGCCCCCGGTCGACGAGCCGCCCGTAGATGAGCCGCCGGTCGACGAGCCGCCCGTGGACGAGCCCCCGGTCGACGAGCCCCCGGTCGACGAGCCGCCCGTGGACATGCCTCCGACCGACACCCCCGGCACGGACACTCCTGGTGCCGACACCCCCGGTTCCGGTACGCCCGGCTCCAACACCCCGGGTGCACACCTGGCCGACACCGGTGCCGCCGATCTGGGACTGGCCGCCGGTGCGAGCGCCGCGCTGCTGCTCGGCGGGGCGGTGCTGATGCGCCGTACCCGTGACGCGCGGGACTGAATCACCACCGCGACTGCGTGAAAACGAGGTCCGGCCGGACAGCGGGGACTGTCCGGCCGGGCCTTTCGTCGTGTGCGGTGACCGGTTTCTCCCGGGGTGCGGGCCGATCGGTGGATGATGGCCGGGAGCCGTGGGGCCGTGCCGTCGCCGGGCCCGGCCGCGCCGGATGCTGGTGCGCCGGTCGGCCGGTGAGGCCGTGATGTCCCCGAATCCCCTCAGGCCGCGATCCGTTCGAAGACCGCCGCGAGGCCCTGGCCGCCGCCGATGCACATCGTCTCCAGGCCGTAGCGGGCCTCGCGGCGGTGGAGTTCGCGGGTGAGGGTGGCGAGGATACGGGCTCCGGTGGCGCCGACCGGGTGGCCGAGCGAGATGCCCGAGCCGTTGACGTTGATCCGCTCCTCGTGGTCCTTCTCGCCGAGGTCCAACTCCCGTGTGCAGGACAGGACCTGGGCGGCGAAGGCCTCGTTCAGCTCGATCAGGTCGAGGTCGGCGAGCGAGAGACCTGCCCGGTCGAGGGCGGTGCGGGTGGCGGCTACGGGTGCGATGCCCATCGTCGCGGCGGGGACCCCGGCCCGGGCGAAGGAGACCAGGCGGACGAGCGGGGTGAGGCCGAGGCGTTCGGCGGTTCCGGCGCTGGTGACCAGGCAGGCGGCCGCCGCGTCGTTCTGGCCGCTGGCGTTGCCCGCCGTGACGGTGGCCTCCGGATCGGACTTGGTCATCACCGGGCGGAGGGCGGCGAGTTGTTCGGCGGTGGTGTCGGGGCGGGGGTGTTCGTCGGCGGTGACGACGGTCTCGCCCTTGCGGGTGCGTACGGTGACGGGGACGGTCTCCGCGTCGTAGCGCCCCTCGGCGGCGGCGCGCGCGGCCCGCTGCTGCGAGCGCAGGGCCAGGGCGTCCTGGTCGGCGCGGCTGATGCCGTACTCCCGGCGCAGGTTCTCCGCCGTCTCGATCATGCCGCCGGGGACCGGGTGGTTGAGGCCGCCCGCGGTGACCCGGCCCCGGGCGAGGGCGTCGTGGAGCTGGAGGCCGGGGCCCTTGATTCCCCAGCGTCCGTCGTGGGTGTAGTAGGGGGCGCCGCTCATGACGTCGACGCCGCCCGCGATCACGACGTCGCTGAACCCGGCGCGGATCTGCATCGCCGCGTCCAGGACCGCCTGGAGCCCCGAGCCGCAGCGGCGGTCGATCTGGGAGCCGGTGACCGTGGTGGGCAGTCCGGCGTCCAGGGCGGCGACGCGGCCGATGGCGGGGGCCTCGCTGGTCGGGTAGGCGTGGCCGAGGATCACCTCGTCGACCCGGTCGGGGTCGATGCCGGTGCGGGTGACGATCTCCGCGATGACGCGTGCGGCCAGCGCGGCCGGTGTCTGCTGGGCGAACGCCCCGCCGAACCGGCCGATCGGGGTGCGCAGGGGTTCGCAGATGACGACGTCGAGCGGCACGGGCGGGCCTTCCTTCAGGGCGACGGGCGGGGCGCGGGTGGTGGGGTGACCTTCGCATCCGGTGACTGAGCCGGTCCAATACCGGATCGGCTCCGGATCGAGAGGCCCGGCGTCTCAGTCGGTTCGCCGTCCGGTCCGCGTACGGGTGTCGGAAGGGCGTCCCGGGCGACGGCGAGCACGGCGTGCAGGGCGGCCGAGGGGTTGTCCGCGCGCCAGGCGAGGGCCGCCTGTCGGCGGATGGGCGGTCCGGTAAGGGGCCGGTAGACGAGTCCGCTCTGCTGGATGTGGCGGACGGAGGTGACCGTGAGGGTGACGCCGACCCCGGCCGCGACGAGCGCCATGATCGTGTACGAGTCGGGGGCCTCCTGGACGACGCGCGGGGTGAACCCGGCGCTCTCGCAGGCCTCGGTCATCGCGTCGCGGACCGTGGAGCCGGTGTTGGCGGGGAAGGAGACGAACGGTTCGTCGGCCAGTTCGCCGAGCGGCACCGCCTCGCACCGGGCGAGGGGGTGGTCGAAGGGCAGGGCGCAGAGCAGTTCCTCCTCGTCGATCACCCGGTAGGACACTCCCGCACGGGTGACCGGCAGGCGGACGAAGCCGAGGTCGAGCGAGCCGTCGGCCACCCGGGACAGCGCGACGTTGGCGTACGTCTGGCCGGTCATGACCAGTTCGAGGCCGGGGTGGGCGGCGCGTACGGCGCGGGTGAGCCGGGGCAGCGTCTCGTGGCTGGAGGCTCCGGCGAAGCCGATGGTGACCCGGCCGTACTCGCCCCGGCCGGCCGAGCGGGCGGCCCGTACGGCCGTGTCGAGGTCGTCGAGGACCTTCGTCACGGGTTCGAGGAAGGCCTCCCCCGCGCCGGTGAGCCGGACGGAGCGCGTGTTGCGGCGGAAGAGCTGCACGCCGAGCTCCTTCTCCAGCTGCCGGATCTGCTGGCTCAGCGGCGGCTGCGCCATCTGGAGGCGCTTGGCGGCGCGGCCGAAGTGCAGTTCTTCGGCCACGGCGAGGAAGGCCTTCAGATGGCGCAGTTCCATGGGGCGCTCCTCGCGTCTTTGATACTCCTCGCGTCTCGGTCCGACCCTAATTCGGTATTGGACAGCCATCAATGGGGGCTGACACCGTGGTACCGGCGCATGCGGACGATGGGGAGCACTGTGGACCGGACGGCCGACAAGGTCATGTCGATGAGGGAGGCCGTCGCCGCCTTCGTCCACGACGGGGACACCGTGAGCCTCGAAGGGTTCACCCATCTCATCCCGACCGCAGCCGGGCACGAGATCATCCGGCAGGGCCGTCGCGGACTGACGGTCGTGCGGATGACGGCGGACATCGTGGTGGACCAGATGGTGGCGGCGGGCTGTGTCACCCGGCTGGTCTCCTCCTTCGTCGGCAACTCCTCCGCCGGTTCGCTCGGTGAGCTGCGGCGGCGGATCGAGCGGGCGGACCCCGAGCCGCTGGCGTTCGAGGAGTACAGCCACTACGGGATGGTCTGCCGCTATCTCGCCGGTGCGCAGCGACTGCCGTTCCATCCGCTCCGCTCGTACGGCGGGAGCGATCTGCCGTCCGTCAACCCCGGTATCCGCAAGGTGACGTCGCCCTACCCCGGGCCGGACGGGCAGCCTCCCGAACAGATCTACGTCGTACCGCCGGTCAATCCGGATGTGACGATCGTCCACGCCCAGCGCGCCGACCGCCGGGGCAACACCCAGATCTGGGGACTGACCGGGGTCCAGGCCGAGGCGGTGTACGCGGCGGACCGGGCGGTCGTGGTCGTGGAGGAGCTGGTCGGGGACGAGGTGGTCCGCTCGGACCCGAACCGGACGCTGATCCCGGCGCACGCGGTCGACGCGGTGGTGGTCTGCCCGCGCGGGGCGCACCCCTCCTTCGCGCAGGGCTACTACGACCGGGACAACGCCTTCTACCGGTCCTGGTCCGCGATCAGCCGGGATCCGGTCCGGCTGCGGGAGTGGCTGGCGGAGTGGGTGTACGGCACCGCCGACCACGCGGAGTACGTAGCGAAGCTCGGCGAGGAGTACTGGGCGGGGCTCGCGGTGGGCGAGGCGCTGAGCGCCCCGGTGAACTACGGGCGGCGGCTGTGAGCGGGCCGGGCCCGGCGGAGGAGGGGGCCGGGGCTGTGCGCGGTCACGGTCGGGCCGGCCCGGTGGACGGGGGCGGTTCCGCCGTGCCTGTCACCTCCTCCGAGCTGCTGTCCGTCGTCGCCTCCCGTGAACTGGCCGGGCGGCGCACCGTGTTCGCGGGGATCGGGCTCCCGACGCTCGCGGCCGAGCTGGCGCGGCTGACCGTCGCGCCGGGCATCGATGTGGTGTACGAGTCCGGGGTGTGCGGGGCGCACCCCTCCCACCTCCCGGAGACCATCGCGGACGCGGTCCTGATCACGGGCGCCGAGGCGGTCGTGTCGATGCCCGCCCTGTTCGGTTCGGTGCTCCAGGGCGGGCATATCGACGTGGGGTTCCTGGGGGCCGCGCAGATCGACCGCTGGGGCAACCTCAACACCTCGGTCATCGGGGACCCGTGTCGTCCGTCGGTGCGGCTGCCGGGCTCCGGGGGCGCGGTCGAGGTGATGGCGAACGCCCGTGAGGTGTTCGTGGTGATGCGCCGCCACACCCCGCGTTCCTTCGCCGCCGCGCTGGACTTCTGCACCACGCCGGGCCCGGACCGGGCGCTCGCGGACGGAATCCGTCCGCTCGGCGTCGGCGTCACCCGGGTCGTCACCGAGCTGGGCGTCCTCGCCCGCGAGGGCGTCGGGGACGAACTTCGGCTGGTCGCCGTGCACCCCGGGGTCACCGTCGAGCAGGTCCGGGCGGCGACCGGCTGGGAGCTGGAGGCCGCCGACCGGGTCGCGACGACGGCCCCGCCCACACCCGCGGAGCTCCGGCTCCTGCGCGACGATGTCGACCCGAACCGTGTCTACCTCCGCTGAAGACCGTGCCTGCCTCTGCTGAAAGGGCCCCACTGCCATGCGTATCAGGATCGTCGGAGCCGGGGCCATGGGCCGTGGCATCGCCCAGTGGGCGGCGAGCGCCGGGCACACCGTGGAACTCGCCGACGTACGGCCCGAGGCGGTGACGGAGGCCCTGGACTTCGTCGCCTCGATGCTGGACCGGGCGGTTGCCAAGGGCCGGATGACCGCCGCGGACCGGGACGGGGCGGTGGCCCGGCTGGTGCCGCTCGGTGATCCTTGGGCGGCCGGTCCGGAGGTGGAGCTGGTCATCGAGGCGGTACGGGAGGACCTGGCCACCAAGGCCGAGGTGTTCGGGAAGCTGGAGCGGGCGCTGCCCTCGTCCGCCGTCTTCGCGACGAACACCTCGTCCCTGTCGGTGACCCGGATCGCGGCGACGCTCCAGGACCCCTCGCGCCTGGCCGGGCTGCACTTCTTCAACCCCGTGCCGCTGATGAGGATCGTGGAGGTGGTGCCGGGCGCGGCGACCCGTCCGGACATCCCGGCCCGGCTGACCGAGCTGGTCGAGGGGTGCGGCCACCGGGCGGTCACCGTCGCCGACACCCCCGGATTCCTGGTCAACCACGCCGGGCGGGGGCTGGTGACCGAGGCGCTGGCGCTGCTGGAGGAGTCGGTGGCGGACCCGGCGGAGATCGACCGGATCGCCCGGGACGTCCTGGGGCTGCGGATGGGCCCCTTCGAGCTGATGGACCTGACCGGTCTCGATGTGACGGCCGCGGTGATCGACTCGATCTGGGAGGGCTTCCGGTACGAGGACCGGCTGCGCCCCTCCTTCCTCACCCCGAACCGGGTGGTGGCGGGGCTGCACGGCCGCAAGACGGGCCGGGGCTGGTACGCGTACGGGGACGGGGCGTCCGGCCCCGCGCCGGAGGGCCCGGTCGGCGGGAACGCGGAGCGCCCGGTGTTCCTGGCCACGTCCGGGCGGCGGGAGGTCGCGGCGTACGAGGAGGGGCTGACCGGCTCGCTGGAGGCGGCGGGGGTCCGCGTCGAGCGCGGCGGCGGGCCGTCGGCGGAGGCCGTGGTGCTGGTGCCGGTGTGGGGGACGTCGGTGGCGGCGGCGATCGCGGAGGGCGGGCTCCCCCGGGAGCGTACGTTCGGGGTCGAGGTGCTGCCCTCGGCCGGGCGGCGGCGGGTGCTCGCGGTGACGCCCGCCTCCGACCGGGGGGCCGCCCGCGACGCGCGTGGGGTGCTGGCGCGGTCCGCCGAGGGCGGGGAGCCGTACGGGGTGTCGGTGGTGCGGGACACGGCGGGGTCGGTCGCGCAGCGGCTGCTGTCCTCCGTCGTCGCGGTCGGCTGTTCGATCGCGGAGCGCTCGCTGGCCGCGCCGGCCGATATCGATCTCGCGGTGACCGCGGGCCTCGGCTATCCGGCCGGGCCGCTGGCATGGGGCGAGCGGATCGGGGCCGCGGGAATGCTGGAGCTCCAGCGGGCACTGCACGCGACGACGGGCGACCCGCGCCACCGGCCGACGCGGTGGATCACCGAACGGGCCGCCCTGGGCCTGGCCCTGACCGACCCGGGGACCTCGCCCGCGGACTGCCTGGAATGAGGGGCGGGGTCGGACGTCCGATTCGTACAAGACGGCCGGGACGGCGTGCTCCTACGGTCGGGGCATGACTCCACGACTCGACGCGATCGGCATCATCACGGCGGACCTGGCGGCCTCGCTCGCCTTCTACCGGCGGCTCGGCCTCGACATCCCCGAGGGGGCGGAATCCGCGCCCCATGTCGAGGTGACCCTGCCGGGCGGGCAGCGGCTGCTGTGGGACACCGAGGAGGTCATCGCCTCGTTCGACCCCGCCTGGAAGCGCCCGGCGGGCGGCGAGCGGCTCGGGCTGGCGTTCGCCTGCGAGGACCCGGCGGAGGTCGACGCCCTGTACGCGGACCTCGTCGAGGCCGGTCACCGGGGCCATGCGAAGCCCTGGGACGCGGAGTGGGGGCAGCGCTATGCGGTGGTGCTGGACCCGGACGGCTGCGGGGTCTCGCTGTTCGCCTCCGCGTCCCCTGCTGCGAAGTAGGCCCCGAGCGTCGTTCCGGCGAGGTCGCGCATCTCTCGGGCCAGGTGGGCCTGGTCGGTGCAGCCCGCCCGGCATGCCGCCTCGGCGTACGGGAGGCCGGTGCGGATGAGGGTCAGGGCGCGCTGGAGGCGGAGGATTCGGGCCAGGAGCTTGGGGCCGTAGCCGAAGGCCGCGAGGGAGCGGCGGTGCAGCTGGCGGGCTCCGAGGCCGACCTCGGCGGCCGTCGCGGCGACGGACCGGCCGCGTCGCAGCCGGTCCGCGACCGCCACGGTGAGCGGGTCCGGCGGTCCGGTGCCGGCGGCCAGGTCCAGGGCGGCGTCCTCCAGGGCGGCGGCGGGGTCGGGGGCCCGGTCGATCCGCTCGACGAGCCTGCGGGCGGCGGGCCGGGGCCAGAGGGCGTCCAGCTCCACCCGGTGGTCGCGCAGCTCGTGTGCCGGTACGCCCAGGAGCGTCGGCGCGGTGCCGGGGGCGAAGCGGATCGCGGCGCAGGAGCCCCGGTTCCGCGGGTCCACCTCGAAGGCGTGGCTGTCGGGTCCGGCGACGATCAGGCGGCCGCCGGTCCAGATCAGGTCCATGCAGCCGTCGGGGAGCACGGACCGGGCGGGCTGCTGGGAGCCGGGCGGGGCGTCCAGGGTCCAGACGACGGCGCCGTCCAGCCGGGACGGCCTCTCCTCGTACCTCTGGCGGGGCATGCTTCCACGCTAGCGCGGCGTCAGGACGACGGCGGTTCCCTGGAGGTCCTGGACTCCTTGGAGTCCTTCTCCCAGGTCGCGTGCAGCCGGGACTTCACGTCGTCGGGCGGCAGGAAGCGGGACCAGCGCTCGGGGAACTCGGAGGGCATGTACGCGGGGCCGTCGTCCTCGTCGTCTTCCGTGTCCGTGCTCTCGTAGGCGGTCGCGCGGGTCCGGGCGACGAACTCGGCGGCCTGCGCGGCCCGGACGCGTTCGGATGCCTCGCGGGCTTCGGCGGTGGCGAGCGAGGGCCACACCCGGTCGATGGCCGCGTTGACCGCCGCGCCGACCAGGACCGCGAAGGCGGAGATGCCGATCCAGAGCAGGACGGCGATGGGCGCTGCCAACGAACCGTAGATCGTGGGGCCTTCGACCGTGTTGGTGAGGTAGATGCGCAGCAGGAAACTGCCGAACACCCACATGCCGAGCGCCACGAGCGCTCCGGGGACGTCCTCGATCCAGGGCGAACGCACGGGGACGGACACGTGGTAGAGCGTGGTGAGGAACGCGATGGTCAGCACCATGACGAGCGGCCAGTACAGGACGGCTATGACCTCGGTGCCCCAGGGGACGAACTCGACCACCCGGTCCGGCCCGACGACCAGGAGCGGCAGCACCACCGCGCCCAGCAGCAGGGCGACGACGTAGAGCAGGAAGGCGAGCAGCCGGGTCTTGACGATCCCGCGGTGGCCGTCGAGTCCGTACATCACGGTGATGGTGTCGATGAAGACGTTCACCGCGCGGGAGCCGGACCACAGGGCGATGGCGAAGCCGATGGAGATGATGTCGGGGCGGGCCCCGGTCGTGACGTCGGCGAGCAGCGGTTTGGCGAAGTCGTTGACCCCGCGCTCGGAGAGCACGGTCTGGGCGGCGGAGAGGATGTTGCGCTCGATGGAGGCGACCGTGGTGGTGGTCGTCCACTCGTCGACGTAGCCGAGCAGTCCGATCAGGCCGAGCAGCAGCGGGGGCAGCGAGAGAAGCGTGAAGAACGCCGCCTCGGCCGCGAGTCCCAGGATGCGGTACTCGATGCACGAGTTGACGGTGTCCTTGAGCAAGTGCCATGCCATCTGCCGCTTGGAGACGTTGCGGTAGAGCACTCGCGCCCGGTGGAGCCGGCCCGATGGCCGCTCGGGTGTTTCATTTGCTGCCTGCACCTCCTTACCGTATCCGCATGGCAGCCACCACCCACACAGTGACCAATCAGGTTCCGCCGCTGGTCGGCTATGACGTCTTTGCCGCCGACCGGGCCCTGACCGAGGCCGTCGAACGGCACATCGCGACCGGAGTTCTGCCCGGGGCGCTGGCGGAGCTCGGGGAGCTCGGCCGGTCCGCGGGCTCCGCCCAGGCCCAGGAATGGGGGGCGCAGGCGAATACGTACCCACCCGTTCTGCGCACCCATGACCGTTATGGGAATCGGATCGACGAAGTGGAGTTCCATCCGTCCTGGCACCGGCTGCTGAGCCATGCCGTGTCGGCCGGTCTGACGGACGCCTGGGGGCGTCCGGCCGGTCACGTGCGGCGCGCGGCCGGGTTCCTGGTCTGGACGCAGGCCGAGGCGGGGCACGGCTGCCCGCTGTCGATGACGCATGCCGCGGTGCCCGCGCTGCGGACCGATCCGGCGCTGGCCGCCGAGTGGGAGCCGCTGCTGACCTCGCACACGTACGAGGAGGGGCTGCGGCCCGCCGTGCGGAAGAGCGGGGTGCTCTTCGGGATGGGCATGACGGAGAAGCAGGGCGGCACCGACGTGCGGTCCAACACCACGCGGGCGGAGCCGCTGTCCGGCGAGGGCGAGTATCTGCTCACCGGGCACAAGTGGTTCTGTTCGGCGCCGATGTCGGACGGTTTCCTGGTGCTCGCGCAGGCGCCGGGCGGGCTGAGCTGCTTCCTGGTGCCGCGTGTGCTCCCGGACGGTACGCGCAACGTGTTCGCGATCCAGCGGCTGAAGGACAAGCTGGGCAACAAGTCGAACGCGTCCAGCGAGGTCGAGTTCGACGGGACGTGGGCCCGCCGGGTCGGCGAGGAGGGGCGCGGGGTGCGCACCATCATCGAGATGGTGGCGGCCACCCGGCTCGACTGCGTGGTCGGTTCGGCGGCGCTGATGCGGCAGGCGGTGGCGCAGGCGATCCATCACAGCGCGTACCGCAGCGCGTTCGGGGGGCTGCTGATCGAGAAGCCGCTGATGCGCAACGTGCTGGCCGACCTGGCGCTGGAGTCGGAGGCGGCGACGGTCCTGGCGATGCGGCTGGCCTCGGCGTACGACACGGACACCGAGGAGGAGCGGGCCTTCCTGCGGCTCGCGGTGCCCGCCGCGAAGTACTGGGTCACCAAGCGGTGCACGGCCGTGGTGGGCGAGGCGCTGGAGTGCCTGGGCGGCAACGGGTACGTGGAGGAGTCGGGGATGCCCCGGCTGTTGCGGGAGGCGCCGCTGAACTCGATCTGGGAGGGCTCCGGCAACGTCCAGGCGCTGGATGTGCTGCGCGCGCTGCAACGGGAGCCGCAGGCGCTGGACGCGTTCCTGCGTGAGGTCGGGAAGGCGCGCGGGGCGGATCACCGGCTGGACGCGGCGATCAAGGATCTGCTGACCGAACTGGCTGACCTGGAGGGCATCGAGGCGCGGGCCCGGCGGCTGGTGGAGCGCATCGCGCTGGTGCTCCAGGGTTCGCTGCTGGTGCGCTGGGCGCCGCCGGAGGTCTCCGACGCCTTCTGCGCCTCGCGGCTCGGCGGGGACTGGGGCGCGGCGTTCGGGACGCTGCCGCACACGCTGGATCTGGCGTCGGTGGTGGCACGGGCCCGGCCGGACGCCTCGTAGGCCGTGAGCCCCCGAGGAACGCTTGAGTTCTAGTGGTCGTCGCAACACCCCAGCTCAGGGGATGCGATGGAGTTCGAGATCCGGGAGAACCGGGGGCGGGCGAGCGACAGAGGGTGGTGCTGCGCCGACACGGCACCACCCTCCATGCTTCTGCACCACCGAAGAGCCGGAACAGGCCCGGCCCACGGTGTTCCGCCACTCTCGTACAGTCGCGCGTCGCGTCGCCAGAGTTGCAAAGGGTTGCAACCATTGTGTGCACTGGGCGGAAGCGTTCGGGGGGAACGGGGGACTCGGGGGAACGGGGGATGGCGGCCATGGCGGAGAAGGGTTCTGCCGGGGTGGTGCGGGTGACCGGCGAAGGGGCGGACCGCGGGGCGACGCGGCTGCTCCACCGGGCCCGGGAGGCCCGGCTGACGGGTGAGCGGACCAGGGTCGCGCCCCGGGCCGAGATCGACGCCTCCTGGAACCGCGTGGTGCGCAGCGGCATAGACCCGGAGCAGTCGCCGGAGAGCGAGCTGCTGGAGGCGGACGAGATCGAGCACCGGCGGCGCAGCACGGCGCTCGGTGAGCTGATGCCGCTGCTGCGGTCGGGGCTCGCCTCGATCGCGGACGCCGCGCAGCAGATCATGGTGGTCACCGACACCGAGGGCCGGGTGCTGTGGCGGCAGGGCAACACCGGAGTACTGCGCCGGGCCCACGACATCTGCCTGGAGGAGGGGGCGGCCTGGGCGGAGGCGGCGACGGGGACGAACGCGATCGGTACGGCGCTGGCGGCCCGGGCCCCCATCCAGGTGCACTCGGCCGAGCACTTCATCCGGGCGCTGCACGGCTGGACCTGTGCGGCGGCCCCGGTGCGCGATCCGCGCGACGGACGGCTGATCGGGGTCGTGGACATCAGCGGCCCGGCGTCCACGTTCCATCCGGCGACGCTGGCGCTGGTCGACTCGGTGGCCCGGCTCGCCGAGGGCGAGATCCGCAACCGACACCTGGCGGAGATCGAGCGGCTGCGTGCGGTGGCCGCGCCGATCCTGTGCCGGATCGGCGGGCGGGCGCTGGCGGTGGACACACATGGGCGGCTGGCGGCGGTGACGGGGATGCCTCCGGTGGACCGGCTGCCGCTGCCGAAGTCGCTGCGGCCGGGCCGGGTGTGGCTGCCCTCGCTCGGCATGTGCCGGGTGGAGCCGCTGCCGGGCGGCTGGCTGGTGCAGGTGAGCGACGGCGGGGCGGAGGGGCCGCCCCGCCGGGTGGTGCTGGATCTGAGCCGGCCCCGGGGGCTCGCGGTGCATCTGACAGGTCCGCTGGGCACCAGCACCCAGCGGCTCTCGCCGCGCCACGCGGAGCTGCTGTTCGCGCTGTCCGTGCACCGGGAGGGGCGGACGGCGTCCGAGCTCGCGCGGGACATCTTCGGGGACGCGACCCGGACGGTGACGGTCCGGGCCGAGATCTCCCGGCTGCGGCGCCATCTGGCCCCGGTGCTGGCGCACCGCCCGTACCGCTTCGGGGACGGGGTGGAGGTGGAAGTGGTCCACCCGGAGCACCCGGGCGATCTGCTGCCGCACTCGAAGGCGCCGGTGGTGACGGGCGCCCGCGGGAGAGCGGGGGCCGGCTGAGGCGGGGCCGCCGTGTGCGGGGGTCCGGCGGCATGGTTTTCTGGCGGTCATGAGCGACTTCCCGCAGCCCGCAGCGCCGACCACCGAGGTGACCGTCTGGTCGCTGGAGCAGACCTCGCCCGCCGATCTGCTTCCGTCGGCCGTGCCGGAGGGGGACGTACGCATCGTCCGGTCCGAGGTGCCGCTGCCGGAGTTCAGCCGCTTCCTCTATACGGCCGTGGGCGGCGACATCCGGTGGACGGACCGGCTGGTGATGACGTACGCCCAGTGGCAGGCGACACTGGAGCGGCCCGGGGCGGAGACCTGGGTGGCGTACGCGAACGGGACTCCGGCCGGGTATGCGGAGCTGGACCCGCAGGACGACGGCGTGGTCGAGATCATGTACTTCGGGCTGATCCCGGCGTTCCGGGGGCGGCGGATCGGCGGCCATCTCCTGTCGTACGCAGCGGCGCGCGCCTGGGACCTGGCGGAGCGCTGGCCGGGGCGGCCCGCGACGAAGCGGGTGTGGCTGCACACCTGCTCGAACGATGGTCCGCACGCGATGGACAACTATCTGCGGCGCGGTTTCCGGCTCTTCGACACGAGGACCGAGGTGGAGCCCGAGGTGGCGACGCCCGGACCGTGGCCCGGGGCGTACGGCTCCTGACCGAGGCCCGGGGCGGTGGAGCCACCGCCCCCTTGCTTCCGGGCCCCGGCCTCCCTCTCTGGGCGTTTTGTCGCCAATGCCACGGGCGACCCCTGTGACCGGCACCACACCATCTCACCCTTCGGGACCATGGCGTCCACATAATGGATAGTGGTGGACTGTCCCGAGATGCGCGTGACACGCTTCCGTCATGTCTGGAACTGGAATTGCCTTGGTGAGTCGACGCCACGTCGACCTCGGCCGCATGTCCAGCGCCATCTGTCCGGCGAGCTGAGAGCCTCAGCACCCGCCGCACCCTCTTACCTCTGAACCGCCCCTGCGCACCGCCGCGCCTCAGCGCGAGTGCGCCGCTCAGAGCCGCCCTCCTGCAGTCCCGAAGGACGTACTGTCATGGCCGCTACCCCGGAACAGCCTGCGACCACCACACCCCGCCGCAAGGCCGGACGCCACCGTGGTGAGGGTCAGTGGGCCGTGGGCCACCACACCCCCCTGAACGGGAACGAGCAGTTCAAGAAGGACGACGACGGTCTCAACGTACGGACACGTATTGAGACGATCTACTCCAAGCGCGGCTTCGACTCCATCGACCCGAACGACCTGCGCGGACGTATGCGCTGGTGGGGGCTGTACACCCAGCGCAAGCCCGGCATCGACGGCGGCAAGACGGCCGTCCTTGAGCCGGAGGAGCTGGACGACGAGTACTTCATGCTGCGCGTCCGCATCGACGGGGGCCGGCTGACCACGCAGCAGCTGCGGGTGATCGGTGAGATCTCCCAGGAGTTCGCGCGCGGTACCGCCGACCTCACCGACCGGCAGAACGTGCAGTACCACTGGATCCGGATCGAGGACGTGCCCGAGATCTGGCGGCGCCTCGAAGAGGTGGGCCTGTCCACCACCGAGGCCTGCGGTGACACGCCCCGCGTGATCCTCGGCTCCCCCGTCGCGGGCATCGCCGAGAACGAGATCATCGACGGCACGCCCGCGATCGATGAGATCCAGCGCCGGTTCATCGGCAACCCCGACTTCTCCAACCTGCCCCGCAAGTTCAAGTCCGCGGTCTCCGGCTCCCCGCAGCTGGACGTGGCGCACGAGATCAACGACATCGCCTTCGTCGGCGTGAACCACCCGGAGCACGGCCCCGGCTTCGACCTCTGGGTCGGCGGCGGCCTGTCCACCAACCCCAAGCTCGGGGTCCGGCTCGGCGCCTGGGTGCCGCTGGACGAGGTGGCCGACGTGTACGGCGGGGTCATCGGGATCTTCCGCGACTACGGCTACCGGCGGCTGCGCACCCGCGCCCGCCTGAAGTTCCTGGTCGCGGACTGGGGCGCGGAGAAGTTCCGCCAGGTCCTGGAGGACGAGTACCTCAAGCGCAAGCTGGTCGACGGGCCCGCGCCCGAGCAGCCCGCCCAGACCTGGCGCGACCACCTCGGGGTGCACCGGCAGAAGGACGGCCGCTTCTACGTCGGCTTCGCCGCGCGGGTGGGCCGGGTCGACGGGACCACGCTCACCAAGATCGCCGACCTGGCGGACCAGCACGGCTCCGGCCGGGTGCGGACCACCGCCGAGCAGAAGATGATCGTCCTGGACGTGGCCGAGGAGCAGGTCGAGTCCCTGGTCGCCGGTCTGGAGGCGCTGGACCTGCGGGTCACGCCCTCCCCGTTCCGGCGCGGCACGATGGCCTGCACCGGCATCGAGTTCTGCAAGCTGGCGATCGTCGAGACGAAGGCGCGCGGCGCGTCCCTCATCGACGAACTGGAGCGCCGCATCCCGGAGTTCGACCACCCGATCACCATCAACATCAACGGCTGCCCGAACGCCTGCGCCCGTATCCAGGTCGCGGACATCGGTCTCAAGGGCCAGCTGATGCTGGACGACGAGGGCAACCAGGTCGAGGGCTATCAGGTGCACCTCGGTGGCGCGCTCGGGCTGGAGGCCGGGTTCGGCCGCAAGGTCCGTGGTCTGAAGGTCACTTCGGCCGAACTGCCGGACTACATCGAGCGGGTGCTCGGCCGTTTCCAGGAGGAGCGCGAGGACGGTGAGCGCTTCGCGGCCTGGGCGGCGCGCGCCAGTGCGGAGTCGCTGTCATGAGCGAGCGAGCCGCCCCGTTCTACTGCCCGTACTGCGGCGACGAGGACCTCCGTCCCAACGAGACCGGCCACGGCGCCTGGGAATGTGCCTCCTGCAACCGTGCGTTCCAGCTGAAGTTCCTGGGCCTGCTGACCCGGGGCGTTCAGCGCAACGACGTTGGAGAGGACCGGATATGACGGACACTCTGCTGAGTGGAGAGCTCACCGACCGGGAGCTCCAGGAGCTGGCCGAGCAGGCCGGACGGGAGCTGGAGGGCGCCTCCGCGACCGAGATCCTGAAGTGGGCGACCGACGCCTTCGGGCCGCGCTTCTGCGTCACCTCCTCGATGGAGGACGCCGTGGTCGCGCACCTGGCGTCGCGGGTGCTGCCGGGCGTGGACGTGGTCTTCCTGGACACCGGCTACCACTTCCCGGAGACCATCGGGACCCGGGACGCGGTGGACGCGGTGATGGACGTCAACGTCATCACGATCACCCCGCGGCAGACGGTCGCCGAGCAGGACGCGGAGCACGGCGAGAAGCTGCACGACCGCGACCCGGACCTGTGCTGCGCGCTGCGCAAGGTCAAGCCGTTGGAGGACGGCCTGACCGCGTACGCGGCGTGGGCGACGGGGCTGCGGCGCGACGAGTCCCCGACCCGGGCGAACACCCCGGTCGTGGGCTGGGACGCCAAGCGCCGCAAGGTGAAGGTCTCCCCCATCGCCCGCTGGACCCAGGACGACGTGGACGCCTACGTCGCCGAGCACGGGGTGCTCACCAACCCGCTGCTGATGGACGGTTACGCCTCCGTCGGCTGCGCGCCCTGCACCCGCCGGGTGCTGGAGGGCGAGGACGCGCGGGCCGGCCGCTGGGCGGGCCGGGGCAAGACCGAATGCGGGCTGCACGGCTGATGACGACTGATCAGGAGAGTTCGATGAGCGTGACGGAGACGGGAGCCACGATCTGGCTCACCGGTCTGCCGAGCGCGGGCAAGACCACCATCGCGTACGAGCTGGCGGGCCGGCTGCGGACCGAGGGCCACAAGGTGGAGGTGCTCGACGGCGACGAGATCCGGGAGTTCCTCTCCGCGGGCCTCGGCTTCTCCCGCGAGGACCGGCACACCAACGTGGCCCGGATCGGCTTCGTCGCCGAGCTGCTCGCCGCCAACGGCGTGAAGGTGCTGGTCCCCGTCATCGCCCCGTTCGCCGACAGCCGCGAGGCGGTCCGCAAGCGGCACGCCGCCGAGTCCACCACCTACCTGGAGGTGCACGTCGCGACACCCGTCGAGGTGTGCTCCGTACGCGATGTGAAGGGGCTGTACGCCAAGCAGGCCGCGGGCGAGATCAGCGGTCTCACCGGGGTCGACGACCCCTACGAGGCCCCCGAATCGCCCGACCTGCGGATCGAGTCGCACCAGCAGACCGTGCAGGAGTCAGCGGCGGCGCTCCACGCGCTGCTCACCGAGAGGGGCCTGGCGTGAGTGCCGTCACCACCGTGCCGGAGGGCACCGTCAATCCGTACGCGCTCAGCCACCTGGACTCGCTGGAGTCCGAGGCGGTCCACATCTTCCGTGAGGTGGCGGGAGAGTTCGAGCGGCCGGTGATCCTGTTCTCCGGCGGCAAGGACTCCATCGTGATGCTGCACCTGGCGCTGAAGGCGTTCGCGCCCGCGCCGGTGCCGTTCACGCTGCTGCACGTGGACACCGGGCACAACTTCCCCGAGGTCCTGGACTACCGCGACCGTACGGTGGAGAAGCACGGGCTGCGGCTGCACGTCGCCTCCGTGCAGGAGTACATCGACGCCGGGAAGCTCCGCGAGCGCCCCGACGGCACCCGCAACCCGCTCCAGACCGTTCCGCTCACGGAGGCGATCCAACAGCACCGCTTCGACGCGGTGTTCGGCGGCGGGCGGCGCGACGAGGAGAAGGCTCGCGCCAAGGAGCGGGTGTTCTCGCTGCGGGACGAGTTCTCGCAGTGGGACCCGCGCCGCCAGCGCCCCGAGCTGTGGCAGCTGTACAACGGGCGGCACGCCCCCGGTGAGCACGTCCGGGTCTTCCCGATCTCCAACTGGACCGAGCTGGACGTCTGGCAGTACATCGAGCGCGAGGGCATCGAGCTGCCGGAGATCTACTTCGCCCACGAGCGCGAGGTGTTCAACCGCAACGGCATGTGGCTGACGGCCGGTCACTGGGGCGGGCCCAAGGACCACGAGGTCACCGAGACCCGTCTGGTGCGCTACCGCACGGTCGGCGACATGTCCTGCACCGGTGCCGTCGACTCCGACGCCACCACGCTGGACGCCGTGATCACCGAGATCGCCGCCTCCCGGCTCACCGAGCGGGGGGCGACCCGCGCCGACGACAAGATGTCCGAGGCCGCGATGGAAGACCGCAAGCGCGAGGGGTACTTCTAAGATGACCACACCCATCCTGTCGGCCGAGCAGTTGTCGGCCACCACCCTTCTGCGGTTCGCCACCGCCGGGTCGGTCGACGACGGCAAGTCCACCCTCGTGGGGCGCCTCCTGCACGACTCCAAGTCGGTCCTCACCGACCAGCTGGAGGCCGTCGAGCAGGCCTCGCTGAGCCGCGGCCAGGATGCGCCGGACCTGGCGCTGCTGACCGACGGGCTGCGGGCCGAGCGCGAGCAGGGCATCACCATCGATGTCGCGTACCGCTACTTCGCCACCGCCCGCCGCCGGTTCATCCTCGCCGACACCCCGGGCCATGTGCAGTACACCCGCAACATGGTGACGGGCGCCTCCACCGCCGAGCTGGCCGTGGTCCTGGTCGACGCCCGCAACGGGGTCGTCGAGCAGACCCGCAGGCACGCCGCCGTCGCAGCCCTGCTGCGCGTCCCGCACGTGGTGCTGGCCGTCAACAAGATGGACCTGGTCGACTACGCGGAGCCCGTGTTCGCCGCGATCGCCGAGGAGTTCACCGCGTACGCCGCTTCGCTCGGCGTCCCGGAGATCACCGCGATCCCGATCTCGGCGCTGGCCGGGGACAACGTGGTGGAGCCGTCCGCGCACATGGACTGGTACGGCGGGCCGACCGTCCTGGAGCACCTGGAGACGGTCCCGGTCAGCCACGACCTGACCGCCTGCCACGCGCGCTTCCCCGTGCAGTACGTGATCCGCCCGCAGAGCGCCGAGCACCCCGACTACCGGGGTTACGCCGGTCAGATCGCCGCCGGGGCCTTCCGCGTAGGCGAGTCCGTCTCGGTGCTTCCCTCCGGGCGCACCACGACGATCACGGGCATCGACGCGCTCGGCGAAAGCGTGGACATCGCCTGGGCGCCGCAGTCGGTGACGCTCCGGCTGGCCGACGACATCGACATCTCGCGCGGCGACCTGATCGCCCCCGCCGTCGACGCGCCGCCGGTCACCCAGGACGTCGAGGCGACCGTCTGCCATGTGGCCGACCAGCCGCTCTCGGTGGGCCAGCGGGTGCTGCTCAAGCACACCACCCGTACGGTCAAGGCGATCGTCAAGGACATCCCCTCCCGGCTCACCCTGGACGACCTGTCCCAGCACCCGGCCCCCGGGCAGCTGGTCGCCAACGACATCGGCCGGGTCGTCGTGCGGACCGCCGAGCCGCTCGCGCTCGACGCCTACGCGGACTCCCGGCGCACCGGCTCCTTCCTGCTGATCGACCCGGCGGACGGTACGACGCTGAGCGCCGGTATGGCCGGGGCGTCCTTCGCCGCGGTGGCCGAAGCAGGCGGCAGCGCGGCCGACGACGCCGAGTGGGACTTCTGATGGCCGGCGACTTCTTCTCCACCTTCGCGAAGGAGGGCGGCCGCGTGGGCAGCGGCGCCCTCGGCAGTGGCCAGGGCGGGGTCGGGCGATGTGCGTGATGACGTACGCGCACCGCTTGCGCGCCCACCCGTACCACCCGCACCCGCAGCGTCCCTACCGCCGAAGACCTGCCGATCTCCCGGCCGCGCCCCCCTGAGCACCAGCGGGACGTGAGCACCGGGCCAAGGAGAGGAACACCTTCCGTGTCTGCCCCACGTTCCAGCGTTCGCCGCGGCCTGGTCGCCGCCGCCGCCCTGCCCCTGCTCGCCCTGGCCGCCACCGCCTGCGGCTACGGCTCCCAGGCCCAGGCCGACGACGCGAGGGCGAACGTCTCCACCGGTGGCAGGAAGCTCTCCGCGGACACCGTGAGGGTCGGCTACCTTCCGAACATCACGCACGCCACCGCCCTGGTCGGTATCCAGGAAGGCACCATCCAGAAGGAGCTGGGCGGCACCGAGGTCGAGTCGACGGCCTTCAACGCCGGCCCCTCCGAGATCGAGGCGCTCAACGCCGGGTCCATCGACATCGGCTTCATCGGCCCCTCCCCCGCCATCAACGCCTACGTCAGGACCCAGGGCAAGGGCCTGCGGATCGTGGCCGGTTCGGCCTCCGGCGGGGTGAAGCTGGTGGTCGACCCGGAGAAGATCAAGACCGTGGACGACCTGAGGGGCAAGCGGATCGCGACCCCGCAGATCGGCAACACCCAGGACGTGGCCTTCCTCAACTGGATCGCCGAGAAGGGCTGGAAGGTCGACCCGCAGAGCGGCGGGGGCGATCTCTCCGTGGTCCGCTCGGACAACAAGGTGACGCCCGACGCCTACCGGGCCGGTTCCCTGGACGGCGCCTGGGTCCCCGAGCCGACCGCGTCGAAGCTGGTCTCCGAGGGCGCGAAGGTGCTTCTCGACGAGAGGGACCTGTGGCCGGACAAGAAGTTCGTGATCACGCACATCGTCGTGTCGCAGAAGTTCCTCGACAGGCACCCCGACGTCGTCGAGGCCGTGATCAAGGGGTCGATGTCCACCAACAAGTGGATCGACGACAACCCCGAAGAGGCCAAGGCGTCCGCGAACAAGGCGCTGGAGAAGCTGAGCGGCAAACCGCTGCCCACCGAGATCCTCGATCCGGCGTGGGAGTCCATCGAGTTCACCAGCGACCCGCTGGCCACCACGCTCAGGACGCAGGCGGGGCACTCGGTGCGGGCCGGTCTGCTGGAGGACCCGAAGCTGTCGGGCATCTA
The DNA here is from genome assembly GCF_031760065.1 of Streptomyces durocortorensis. NCBI lineage: Bacteria > Bacillati > Actinomycetota > Actinomycetes > Kitasatosporales > Streptomycetaceae > Streptomyces > Streptomyces sp. C11-1. Next base: position 6,267,111 of record NZ_CP134500.1, on the reverse strand, counting down.
CGACCTGGGCCCGCTGAACAAGATCCTCAAGGCCGAGGGCCGGCCCGAGGTCGCCGACGCCGGTCTCGGCGTCAAGTAGCCAACCCGTACAGGACCCAGGAATCCCAGGAGGTGACGACCATGGCGACCAGCACCCTCACCAAGGCCGAGGACCGTACGGCGGTCGAGCACGCCGCCCGTCTCACACACGTCTCGAAGTCCTTCGCCGGGCCCACTGGGCAGCAGCTCGTCCTGGACGACATCAACCTCGATGTCGCTCCGGGTGAGTTCGTCACCCTCCTGGGGGCCTCCGGGTGCGGAAAGTCGACGCTGCTCAATCTGGTGGCCGGACTCGACCGCCCGTCCGCGGGGTCCATCGAGACCCCCGGCGGGCGACCGGCCCTGATGTTCCAGGAGCACGCCCTCTTCCCGTGGCTGACCGCGGGCAAGAACATCGAACTGGCCCTGCGGCTGCGCGGGGTGCCCAAGTCGGAGCGCCGCGGCGAGGCCGAGCGGCTGCTCGGCCTCGTCCGACTCGGCGGCGCGTACGGCAAGCGGGTGCACGAGCTCTCGGGCGGTATGCGGCAGCGGGTGGCGATGGCGCGCGCGCTCGCCCAGGACAGCCAACTGCTCCTGATGGACGAGCCGTTCGCAGCGCTGGACGCGATCACCCGCGATGTGCTGCACGACGAGCTGACCCGGATCTGGCGGGAGACGAACGCCTCGGTCCTCTTCGTCACCCACAACGTGCGTGAGGCGGTACGGCTCGCGCAGCGCGTCGTGCTGCTGTCGTCGAGGCCGGGCCGGATCGCCCGGGAGTGGACGGTCGACATCGAGCAGCCGCGCCGCATCGAGGACAAGGCGGTGGCGGAGCTGTCCGTCGAGATCACCGAACAACTGCGTGGGGAGATCCGCCGACATGGCCAGCACTGACATCACGTCCGGCCGGAAGCGGCCGGACGGGCCGGACGGCCTGGACGACGCGAGGCCCGACGACCTGGCGGGCCTGGAGGCGGGCCTCGACGCCCTGGACGCGGTGCAGATCCGCCGCACCCCCGTCGGCGAGGTCCTGCGGAACAAGGTGCTGCCGCCGGTCGTGGCGGTGGCCCTGGTCCTCGTCGTCTGGGAGCTGCTGGTCCGCGCCGAGGTCACCGAGGTCCACAAGCTGCCGCCGCCGTCCGCGGTGTGGGACAGCGCGAGGGACATGTGGCTCAAGGGGACACTCCTGGAGGTCGTCTGGACCAGCGTCTCTCGTGGTCTGCTCGGCTTCCTCCTCGCGGTGGCCATCGGTACGCCGCTGGGGCTGCTGGTCGCCCGGGTGAAGCTGGTCCGGGCGGCGATCGGGCCGATCCTGGCCGGGCTCCAGTCGCTGCCGTCGGTGGCGTGGGTGGCCCCGGCGGTGATCTGGCTCGGGCTGAACGACCAGATGATGTTCGCGGTGATCCTGCTGGGCGCGGTGCCCTCGATCGCCAACGGGCTGGTATCGGGCGTGGACCAGGTGCCGCCGCTGTTCCTGCGGGCGGGCCGCACCCTGGGCGCGACCGGCGTCCGCGGGACCTGGCACATCGTGCTCCCGGCCGCGCTGCCCGGCTATCTGGCGGGCCTCAAGCAGGGCTGGGCCTTCTCCTGGCGCTCGCTGATGGCCGCCGAGATCATCGTCTCCTCGCCCGACCTCGGCCTGGGACTCGGCCAGTTGCTGGAGAACGGTCGCAGCAACTTCGACATGCCCGGGATCTTCCTCTCCATCCTGCTCATCCTGTTCGTCGGCATCGCGATCGACCTGCTGATCTTCAGTCCGCTGGAGCGGTGGGTGCTGCGCAGCCGCGGACTCCTCGTCAAGAACTGAGTCACGCCATGTCCCAGCCCGTTCTTCTCCTCATCGCCCACGGCAGCCGCGACCCGCGGCACGCCGCCACCGTGCACGCGCTCACCGAGCGGGTGCGGGCCGAGCGGCCGGGGCTGCGCGTGGAGACGGGATTCCTGGAGTTCAACGCTCCTTCCGTGCCCCGGGTGCTGGAGCGCCTGGCCGCGGAGGGGGCGGACGAGGTGACCGCCCTGCCCCTGCTCCTGACCCGGGCGTTCCACGCCAAGACCGACATCCCCTCGGTCCTGCGCGAGGCCCGGGCCCGGCTGCCGCGGCTGCACATCCGCCAGGCGGACGTACTCGGCCCCTCCCCGCTGCTCAACGCCACTCTGACCCGGCGGCTGCGGGAGGCCGGGGTCCGTCCCGGCGACCTCCCCCGGACCGGGCTCGTCCTGGCCTCGGCGGGATCCACAGACCCGGAGGCGATCGCAGTGATCGCTGAAATCGCGCGGGAGCTGCGGCACACCGGTTGGTGCGCCGTGCGGCCTGCGTTCGCCTCCGCTGTTCATGCCGGCGGCTTCTCCCGTACCGAGGACGCGGTACGGGCCCTGCGCGCCGAGGGGGTCCGCCGGGTGGCGGTGGCCCCTTACGTCATCGCTCCAGGACGGCTCCCCGACCGCATCGCGGCGGGCGCCGAGGCGGCCGGGGCGGATGTGCTGGCCGGCGTGCTGGGCCCCGCGCCGGAGCTGGCGCGGCTGCTGCTGGACCGGTACGACGAGGCGCGGGTGACGGTGGGGGCGTCGTTGTCGGCGTAGCGCTACACCACGACCAGCCCGCTGATCGCGCAGCCGACTGCCGCGCCCGCCAGGGTTTCCGCCGCGACCGACCAGGTGAAGCGCCGCTCCAGCACGCCGGGGCCGGGCGACCGCGTTCGCGCACGGGACACCTCCCAGCGGCTCAGTCGTAGGACAGCCCACCCGAGCGCGCCCGCTTGAGCTCGAAGAACCCATGGTGGTTGGCCAGCACCCGGAAGCTGTCGAAGAGCTCCGCCGCCTCCTCGCCGCGCGGGATCGCGTTGAGGACCGGGCCGAACCACACCGTGCCGTCGACGTGGATCGTCGGCGTGCCCACGTACGCCTCCTGCTCCGGGTCCTTGCCCGCGTCATGGCAGCGGGCGACCTCTTCGTCGTACGCCGTGCAGTGCGCGGCCTCCGCCAGGGCGGCGGGCAGGCCCAGTTCGGCGAGGGCGGCGGCGATCACCGCGTCGAAGTCCTCCTCCTTGTGCCGGTGGATGCGGGTGCCGAGGGCGGTGTAGAGGTCCCGCAGGATGCCGTCGCCGTGGGCCGCGGCCGCGGCGACGGCGACGCGGACGGGGCCGATCGATCTGTCGACCAGTTCGCGATACCAGTCGGGCAGTTCGTTTCCCTGGTTGTGCAGATACAGGCTCATGGGGCGGAAGCGGAGCTCGATGTCCCGTTGCTGCTCCACCTCCAGCATCCAGCGGGAGGTGATCCAGGCGAACGGGCAGGCCGGGTCGAAGTAGAAGTCGACGGAGGTGCGGGCGGGGGCGGAGGCGGGGCGGTGCGTGCTCATGCGCCTCAGCCTAGGCAGTGATTGGTGTGGGCTCCCGGGCCAATGAGTACCTGGTGCGGTGGGCCACTTCGGTACGCCTGCCAGGTGCGGGAACGGCCGAACAGGCGCCGTTGACGAGCAACGGGCCTCATGTCAGCGTCGGTTCGCGCGGAACGACCGTGCGCGGTCCCGTCGGCACGGCGGGCGTCCGGGAGGGGAACCATCATGAGAAGACGCAGGTCCACGACGATTCCGGCGTTGGCGCTGGTGCTGTCCGGCGCGCTGCTCACCGCCGGGGCGGCCGCGCCCGCCCTGGCCGTCGGCAGCGGGCACTCAGGTGCGCCGACGACCGCCGAGGCGTTCCGGCTCCAGGCCGATCCGACGCCCGAGGAGCAGGAGCGTCTGAGGGAGATCGCGGGCGCGATCTGGACGCCGCAGCTGGCCGCCGGATGGAACATGAACGCCGAGGTCGCCGGGGTGCTCTCGCAGGCGACCGAACGCATCCTCCAGTGCTCGGAGGCGTTCGCCCTCGTCCCCCGGCCGCCGGGCTTCGTACCGGGCCTCGGGTATCTCGTCCAGTACTGGAAGAACCTGCGGGACTACTTCCTGGTGGTGAAGGACAACCGCACCTACCGTGCGTGCGTGGTCTCGACCGCCGCCTACTACCGCTCCATCATCGAGATGGCGTCCGCGGGCATCTGAGTCCGGACGGACGGGCTGCCGTACGGCCGTTACGTGCGGCCGCCCGTCAGGCGAGCGTCTTTTGCGGCTGGTCGGGGTCAGGGGTGTGGTGGCGGCCCACCGGGATCACCAGCGGGGTCCGGCTCACCGGGTCCGTGGCCACCTGGCAGCGGAGGCCGAAGACGTCCTCGACGGTTTCGGCGGTGATGACGTCGGCGGGCGCGCCTTCGGCGACGACGCTGCCCTTCTTCATCGCGATGACGTGATCGGCGTACCGGCAGGCCTGGTTGAGGTCGTGCAGGACCATCACGACCGTGCGCCCCTCGCGGCGGTTGAGGTCGACGACCAGGTCCAGGACGTCGATCTGGTGGGCGAGGTCGAGATACGTGGTCGGCTCGTCGAGGAGGAGAACCGGGGTTCCCTGGGCGACGGCCATGGCGATCCAGGCGCGCTGGCGCTGGCCGCCGGAGAGTTCGTCCACCGCGCGGTCGGCGAGGTCGGTGGTGCCGGTGGCGGCGAGCGCGTCGCGCACCGCCTGCTCGTCGGCCTTGGTCCACTGCCGCCACCACGTCTGGTGCGGGGAGCGGCCCCGGTTGACCAGGTCGATGACGGTGAGGCCCTCCGGGGCGACCGGGGACTGCGGGAGGATACCGAGCCGCTGGGCAAGCTCCCGGGTGGGGATGGTGTGCAGGGCGCGGCCGTCCAGGCTCACCGCTCCTTCGCGGGGGGCCAGCAGCCGGGCCAGGGCGCGCAACAGGGTCGACTTCCCGCAGGCGTTGGCGCCGATGACGGCGGTGATGCGGCCGGGCGGGACGGCCAGGTCGAGGCCGGAGACGACGGCCCGGCCGTCGTAGCCCAGGTGCAGTCCCTCGGCCCGCAGGTCGGGTTCGGCGGTGGTCATCGGTCAGCCTCCTGAGCCCGCGCGGTTGACGCGGATGAGCAGCCAGAGCAGCACCGGGGCGCCGAGCACTCCGGTGACGATCCCGACGGGCAGTTCGGTGCCGGGGATCAGTTCGCGTGCGAGGACGTCGGACGCGAGGACGACGAGGGCGCCGGTCAGTCCGCCGGCGAGCGGGGGCGGCCAGGCGGTGCGGCAGAGGCGCTGGGCGATCTGCGGGGCGGTGAGCGCCACGAACGCGACCGGTCCGGCGGCCGCCGTGGCGAAGGCGACCAGGCCGACGCCGGTGATCAGGACGGTGAGGCGCACGGTCTGGACCCGCGTGCCGAGCCCCTTGGCGACGTCGTCGCCGAGTTGCAGCGTACGCATCAGGCGGCCGATCAGGAGGGCCGCGGGCACCAGGACGAGGAGGGAGACGGCGAGCGGTGCGGCCTGCTGCCAGTCGCGGCCGTTGAGGTTGCCGACGAGCCAGCCGAGCGCGGCCTGCGCCTGGAAGCGGCCGCCCCGGGCGAGCAGGAAGTCGGTGATGCTGAGGCAGACCCAGGAGACGCCGATGCCGACGAGGATGATGCGGTAGCCGGTGGTGCCGCGCCGCCAGGCGAGCCCGTAGACCAGCAGGGCGCTGGTGAGGGCCCCGAGGAGGCCGAGAGCCTGGGTGCCGAGGCCGAAGTCCCAGCCCAGCACGATGCCCGCGACGACGGCGGTCCCGGCGCCCTGGGTCAGGCCGATCATGTCGGGACTGGCCAGCGGGTTGCGGGTCATCGTCTGGAACAGCGCCCCGGACATGCCGAACGCGATGCCCGCGAGCAGCCCGGTCATGGCGCGGGGCAGCCGCAGTTCCTGGACGACGAGGAGGGTGCCCGGGTCGCCGGAGCCGGTCAGCGCGCGGGCGACGTCGGTGAGGGGGATGCCGTACTCCCCGATGGAGACGTTCCAGCACAGGGCCAGGAACACGGCGAAGGCCAGCGCGGCGCAGACCGCGAGCTGCCGGGGGCGCAGGGTGCCGGAGACCGGCGGGAACGCGAGCCGGAAGGGGCGGGCGGCCGACTTCGCGGCCGGGCGCGACTTCGTGGGCAGGGTGTCGGTGGTCACGGTCATACCTCCGCGAGGCGGCGTCGGCGGACCAGGGCGATGAAGAACGGTCCGCCGATGAAGGCGACGATGATCCCGGCCTGCACCTCGACGGGCCGGGCGATCACCCGGCCGAGGATGTCCGCACTGAGCAGCAGACTCGCGGCGAGGGCGGCCGAGAGCGGCAGCAGCCAGCGGTGGTCCGGGCCGAGTCCGGCGTACTGGGCGAGGACCCGGGCGACGTGCGGGACGACCAGGCCGATGAAGACGACGGGGCCGATCACCGCGACCGCCCCGCCGGTGAGGAGGGTGATGGCGATGACGCCCTGGAAGCGGACGAGGCCGAGCTTGCGGCCGAGCGAGGCGGCCACGTCGTCGCCGAGGGCGAGGCTGTTGAGGGCGGGGGCGCTCGCCAGGGCGAGGAGGGCGCCGAAGGCCAGGAAGGGCAGGACGCGCAGCACGGTGGAGGCGTCCTGTTCGGCGAGCGAACCGGCCGACCAGAAGCGGTAGCGGTCCAGCGCGTGCGGGTCGGTGAGGACGATGGCGCTGGTCAGCGAAGTCAGGACGGCGGTGACCGCGACTCCGGCCAGGGCCAGCTTCACCGGAGTCGACCCCGAACGCCCCATCCTTCCCAGCAGATAGACGACGACGCTGGCGGCCATCGCCCCGGCGAACGCGAACCAGATGTAGCCGAGCAGCGAGCCGATCCCGGCGACCCCGGCGGCCAGCACGATGGCGAACGCGGCCCCGGCGCTCACCCCGAGGATGCCCGGGTCGGCCAGCGGGTTGCGGGTCAGCGCCTGCATCACGCAGCCGGAGAGGCCGAGCGCCGCGCCCGCCGCCAGGCCCAGCGCCGTACGCGGGATGCGCACGGACCAGATCACGTCCTCGATGCGGGGCCCGGTCGGCCGGCCGATGAGCGCCTTGAGCACGTCGCCGGGCGGGATCTGGAGCGCGCCGAGCCCGATCGAGAGCAGGCACAGCACAACCAGCACGGTGCCGAGCGCGGCCACGAGCAGGACGGGTCGCCATCGGGCGGGGCGGGTCACGGGGCTGGCTCCACGGTCCGGTTCCTCAGGGGTGGTTCGGCGGGGACGGACACCCGGGACGCGTCAGGACGGGTCAGGGCTCGTCAGAACGGGTCAGGACGGGTCAGGACCCGGGGTGGACGACCTTCGTGTCCGTCTTGCCGTCGACGGCGGCGGACAGCATCGGCACCAGGCGGTCGACGGTGTACGGGATGCTGAGCGGGGTGACGAAGGAGATGGCGCTGCCGAAGTGGCTGCTCTCCTTCACCATCACCTCGCGGCCCTCCTCGACCACGTCGAGCTTTCCGTAGAGCGGGTTGGCGTGGAGCTTCTTGGCGTCCTTGCCCGGGTCGGCGACGATCCAGACGGCGGCGTCCGTGTCGAGGAGGTCGGTGCGCTCCTTGCTGATGTTGGCGCCGAACGCGTCGCCGACGACCTTGTCCAGGCCGGCGGGCAGCTGGAAGCCGAGGCCGTTCAGCACCCGGGAGCGGTTGTCCTGCGAGCCGTAGACGTACATGCCCTCGTACGGGGTGGCCATGACGGCCGTCTTCCCCTTGAACTCGGGGTGCGCGGCGGCGGCGTCGGTGATGTGCTTCTCGGTTTTCGCGACCAGATCCGCGGCCTCCTCGCTCTTGCCGAGGGCCTTGCCGACCTGCGCGGTCTGGTCCTGCCAGGAGATGCCCCAGTCCGGGCCGTTCTCGGGCTGGGCCACGACGGGGGCGATCTTGGAGAGGGTGCGGTACTGGTCCTTGGTGAGGCCCGAGTACAGGGCGAGGATCAGGTCGGGGCGCAGGGAGGCGATCTTCTCCACCTGGGGTCCGGTGCCGTCGTCGTGCAGGACGGTGGGCCGGGGCTTGTCGCCGAGGGCCTTCTCGGCCCAGGGGCCGATGGCTCCCTTGAACTCGCCGAACCACTCGGTGGTGCCGACGGGGACCTTGCCGAGGGCGAGCACGGCGTCCTGGTCGGAGAGGCCGACGGTGACGATGCGCTGCGGCTCGGCCTTGAGGGTGGTGGCGCCGTACTTGTGGTCGAGGGTGACCGGGTAGGCGCCCTTGCGCGGGCTGTCGTCGGCGGACGGGGCGGCCGCGTCGCCGCTCTCGTCGGACCCGCAGGCCGCGGCTCCGAAGAGCAGCAGGGCGGACGCGGCCACGGCGGTCAGCCGGGTGCGCTGGAACAAGCGGAACATGAGCGATTCCTTCGGGGACGGTTGACGTGCCACGGGGAGGCGGGAACGGGGGGTGGTGGTGCGTGGGGTCAGGGGTGCGGTGCGGTGCGGCTGCCGGACCAGGCGCGCCACAGGGCCGCGTAGGGTCCGTCCGCGTCGCGCAGTTCGTCGTGGGGACCGCTCTCGACGACCCGGCCCGCCTCCAGCACGACGATCCGGTCGGCGGCGACGGCCTGGGTGAGGCGGTGGGCGACGACCAGGGCGGTGCGGCCGGACAGGGCGGCCTCGGCGGAACGTTCCAGGACGCGCGCGCCCGCGCTGCCCGCCTCGGCGGTCGCCTCGTCGAGGACGGCGAGGGCGGGGTCGGCCAGGACGAGCCGGGCGAGGGCCAGTTGCTGGGCGCGGGCCGGGTCGAGGCGGTGGCCGCCCTCGCCGACGACGGTGGCCAGTCCGTCGGGCAGGGCCTCGGCCCAGTCCAGGGCGTGTACGGCGGCCAGGGCGGTACGCAGGTCGGCGTCGGTGGCGTCGGGGCGGGCGAGCCGGAGGTCGTCGGCGAGGGTGCCGGTGAACACGTGGACTTCCTGGGTGACCAGGACGACCGGGCGTCGTCCGGTGGCCGCGGGGGCGGTGACCGTACCGGTGGTGGGCTGTTGGACGCCCGCGACGATCCGGGCGAGCGTCGATTTCCCGGCTCCGCTGGTTCCGACGAGCGCCACGTGCTCTCCGGGCTTCAGCGTGAGGGAGACCTCGTGCAGGACGGGGCGGCCGGGCCCGTAGGCGTGGCCGACCCCGTTGACGGTGACGGCGGCTGCCTCGGGTCCGGTGCGCTGCCTCGGCACGGCGACGGGCTCCGCCTGCCGGGTGAGGTCGGTGACCCCGACCAGCCGGGCGAGTCCGGCCGCCGCCGACTGGGCGTCGTCGAGCAGCACCAGGGCCGCGTTGACGGGCCCGAAGAGGCTGTGGAAGTAGAGGGCGGCGGCCGTCGCCGTACCGATCGACACCGCCCCGTCGCCCACCAGCAGGAACCCGGTGACGAGGACGGCGGCCAGCCCCATGTACTCGGCGATGTGGAGGCGTCCGTAGAAGCCCAGCACCAGGTTGACGCTGCGCATGGTCAGTCCGACGGCCTTGCGGGAGCGCTCGGCGGTGCGTTCGGTGTGCTGTTCCGCCAGCAGGTGGCCGCGTACGGTCACGGCCCCGCCGATGGTCTCCAGGAGCTGTTGCTGCTGGGCCCCGTTGGCGACCCGCTGGTCCGCGTAGAGGGTGACGGCCCGGCGCACGTACCAGCGCGCGGTGAGCAGCTGGACGGGGACCGCGAGGAGCGCGGCGAGCAGGAACCGTACGTCCAACAGGGCCATCGCGCCGAGAGTGAGGACGATCGCGAGGACGGAGCGGGCCATCTCGGGCAGCGCGGAGCGCACGGCCTCGGCCACCCGGGCGACATCTCCGGTGACGCGGGCGGTGAGGTCTCCGGCCCCGGCGCGCTCCAGCCGGTCGGCGGGGAGGTTCAGGGCGCGCTGGACGAACTGCTCGCGCAACCGGGCCAGTACGGTCTCGCCGAGGCGCGCGACCCGGGTCAGCCCGACCGTCGTGGTGAGGCCCTGGATCGCGGCGACCACGACGAGGAGGACCACGGGGAGGGTCAGGTCGGCGGCGGGGCGGCCGTCGGCGACGATGTCGACGATCCGGCCCAGCAGCGGCTGGACGAGGAGGCCGACCGCGGTGGCCGCGACCAGGACGCCGATGCCGGTCAGGGCGAGGCCCCGGTCGGGCCGGATCAGCGCGCGCAGGGCGGCCCGGGTGCGGGCGGCCGTGGCGACGGGGAGCAGTTCCCTGCCGTCGCCACCCTCGCCTATGCCCGAATTCTCCGCTGTCGTGGTCATGTGAGCACCGCCGTGCGGTAGACGGGATGGTCGCGTACGAGGTCCTCGTGCGGGGCCTCGGCGGCGATCGCGCCGCCGTCGATGAGGACGACGCGGTCGGTGGCGGCGAGCAGCGCGGGGCTGCTGGTGACCAGGACGGTGGTGCGGCCGGTACGGGCGCGGCGGATGCCCGCGGCGATCCGGGCCTCGGTGGCGGCGTCGACGGCGGTCGTCGGGTCGTGGACGACCAGGACGCCGCGGTCGGCGGCGAGCGCGCGGGCCAGGGCGACGCGCTGGCGCTGGCCACCGGAGAGTGAGCTGCCGCGTTCCCCGATCCGGCCGTCGGCGCCGCCGGACAGGGCGGAGGCGACCTCTTCGACGGCGGCGGCGTCCATCGCGGGGCGCGGGTCGGACCCGGCGGGCGCGGCGGCGGTGACGTTCTCCAGGAGGGTGCCGTCGAAGAGCTGGGCGTCGTGCTCGGCCACGAGCAGCGCGGAGCGCAGGGCGGCCGGGGCCAGTTCGGTGAGGGGTACACCGTCGAGTTCGACGCGTCCCCGGTCCGGGTCGCAGCGCCGGGCCAGGCAGCGCAGCAGGGTCGCGGCGTCGGCCGGGTCGGTGACGACGACGCCGAGGTGCTCACCGGGGCGGACGGTCAGGTCGAGGCGGTCGAGCCCGGCGTGGCCGAGGCCGCGCAGGCGCAGTTCGCCGGGGCCGGGAGCCGCCGGTTCGCCGGTGCCGCCGGTGGTCTCGCCGGGGGCGGCCAGCACGTCGGCGATCCGGGCGGCGGAGGCGCGGGCCTTGGCCAGCTCGGCGCCGACCCAGGCCAGCACGCCGATCGGGCCGGGGAGGAAGAGGGCGAGGCCGACGGCGGAGACAAGGGCGCCGAGGCCGATGGAGTCGCTGAGGACCAGGCGGCCGCCGACGAGGGCGACGAGCGCGATGAACGAGCCGGTCAGCGTGAGCATCAGGCCGGTCTGGAGGGCGGCGGCGCGGGCGGCCCGCACATTGGCCTCACGGGAGGCCTGGCTGGTGGCGCGGTAGCGGTCGACGGCGGCGTGCTCCGCCCGCAGTCCCTTGAGCACACGGACCCCGGCGACCAGGTCGGCGGCGACCCCGGAGGCGTGGGCGGCGCGTTCCTGTTCGGCTTCGCTGCGGTGCTCCAGGGGGCGGGCCAGGAAGTGGCCGAGCGCCATGAGGGCCGGGGCGCCGATCAGGACGAGGAGCCCGAGGGGCAGGGAGGCGCGGAGCAGGAGCACCGCGCCCGCTACGACGCCGACGACGGCGGCGATGCCGAGGGTCAGGGCCATGTTGACGGCCCCCACCCGGCGGGCGTCCTCGGTGGCCACGTTCACCAGGGCGCCGGGCGGCCGTCCGGCCTCCGCTCCGCCGTGCGGAGCGAGGACCCGGCGTACGACATCCAGGCGCAGGTGGTGCGCGGCCTGTTCGGCGGCGCGCTCACCGGCCCGGGCGCCGAAGCGGAAGCCGTAGGAGAGCATGGCGTAGACGACGGCGAGGACCACCAGCCAGAGGGCCAGCGCTCCCCCGTCGGGGCGGACGACGGCACGGTCGACGATCATCCCGATGAGGACGGGGACGAGGGCCTCGCCGATCTGGTGACCCGCGCCGAGCACCGATCCGACGACGACATCGCGACGCTGCCGTGCGACGGCGCGGCGGATGACACCGCGCCCGGCCGTATCAGCCCCCACTCACCTGCTCCTCAGTGTGTCGCGAACAGCGGAGGGGCACCTTTCGGCCACCCACCTCCAGACAAACGAAGGTAAGGCTAACCTGAATTCGATGCAGCCGGGAACCCTGGCCTCCGCAGGGCGGAATCCCCGATCCGGCGCTCCGGCCTCACACGGAGCCGGCGGCCCTGGCGGGCGTCCGCGCAGGCGACGTCGCGGCCCGTGACCACGAGCCGGCTGCCGCTTCGCCGGCCGGGCGGAGCGGCGGCGCGTAGCGCCTGAGCACTGCTCGGCTGCGCTCAGGCCCCGGCGAACGGGCCGTCGGACAGCGGATCGCGGGTCAGCGAGTCGTCGCTGAACGGCGTCGCCTGGTGGAAGTAGAGCCGCCAGCCCTCCGGGGCCAGCCGCCACAGGGAACTGCGGTGCGAGCGGAGCCCCTTGGACTCCGTGTCGAAGGTCAGGTGCACCAGGTCGGGGCAGAGCTGCGCCCCCCGCATCCGGGACGCGGTCAGCGGGCCGGGGAGCGGGGCGTCCTCCGCGGTCAGCGACGCGATGATCGTCTCCCGGTTCCAGAGCCTGCCGCTGCTGCCGATCTCCTGGAACTCGGGGTGCAGCAGCTCGGCGAGGAGACCGGCGCAGGCCCGCACCGCCGGGTCCAGCAGGCGGAGCTCGCCTTCGATGGCTGCGGCCACGGCGGGCGAGGGCTCAGACACGGGTCATCTCCACGAGTTTGGCCACGGTGTTCCAGTTACGGGTGGTGGCGGTGAGGCCCTTGGTGTGGCGGGGGCGCCCCAGGGCGTCGGCCAGCTTGGAGCGGCCGAGCCCGTCGGGGGCGTACAGATACAGGCAGCGGTCGCCGAGCCGGAACTCCTCCGGCAGGAAGGCGGGGGCGTCGAGGTCCGCGAAGCGGTCGGCGTCCACGGGCCGGTCGAAGTAGGTGACATGGAGCTGCTTGCCCGCCAGTTCGGCGGCGGGGAAGGGGCAGGCGTCGGCGACGGCCGCGAGATAGCCGCTGTCGCGGACGAGGCAGTCGACAGCGAACCCGAACCGCTGGTGCAGGGCCTTTCGCAGGTCGGCGGCGACGGCGTTCTCGTCCTCGTGGTCGCTGCGGAAGACGGCGTTGCCGCTCTGCAGATAAGTGGCGATGCCGGTGTGACCCAGCCCGGTGAGCACGTCGCGCAGTTCGGGCATCGGGACCCTTCTGCTGCCGCTCACGTTGATCCCGCGCAGCAGTGCCGCGTACGTCGTCGTCATGGCCACCCACCCTAGAACGATCCCCGCGCACACCGCGGCCGCCGCGCCCCGTGGGGGGAGAGCGCGGCGGCCACGGTGACTGGAGAGCGAGGGCCGCTGGTCGCCGTCCGCGGACGAGGCGACGGCGATCGCTTCGAGGGCCCGGGCGGGCGAGCTCCGGCTCGCGTCGCCGGACTCGTTGCAACAGTCCAACGGCTCCGCTCGGCAGGACAGTTCGGCCTAGCTCTTCGTGTTGACCTCGGCCTTGACTTCGGCATCGGCTTCGGCATCGGCTTCGGCATCGATCTCGGCCTCGATGAGGTCGGCGGCGCGCGGCGTGCCGCCTTCCCTCACCATCTGCTCGCGCAGCCGCGCGCACCGGGCGGCCACCTCGGGGTCGTCCACCAGGGCGAGCACCGCCCCGGCGAGGCTCGTGGCGTCGGCGTCCTCCATCGGGAGGTGCCGGGCCACGCCGAGCGACTGGAGCATGTCGGCGTTGCCGAACTGGTCGACGGCCTGCGGGACCGCGACCATCGGGGTGCCGGTGGCGAGCCCTTCCTGACTGCCGCCCGCCCCGGCGTGGGTGATGAAGGCGTCCGCCTGCCGCAGCACGGACAGCTGCGGCACCCACCGACGCACCTCGACATTGCCGGGCACGTCACCGAGCTCCGCCGGGTCGACGTGTGCGCCGATCTGGAGCACCACATGCCAGCCGGGCCGGTCGCCGAAGGCCGTGACGCACTCCCGGTAGAAGGCGGGCTGCTTGGTGAACGAGGAGCCCAGCGAGACCAGCAGCACCTTCTCCGCACCGGGGGGCCGCCGCCACTCCCCCTGGTCGGCACGGTCGCCCTGGCAGGCGCCGACGAAGGTGTACATCTCGCGGTTGACCCGGTCGGCGTTCGGCTGGAGCGCCTCGGGGATCAGGACGAGGCCGCGGCGCGGGCGGGCCACGAAGTCGTCGGAGGAGACATGGCCCAGGCCGTTCTCGGCGAGCCAGCCGTCGAAGCGCGCGTAGTACGCCTTGCCGCGCCCGGTCTGCTTCAGCTCGGCGGTCATCGGCTCACCGACCTCCTTCTCGTACCCCTCCCAGGGCACGAGGTTGGGCCAGAGGGAGACGGCGGGGACGCCCCAGCGGTGGGCGAGGACGCGGGCGGGATAGGAGGTGATGTCATGCAGGACGAGATCGGGCTCGTCGCCCGCGAAGGCCTCGGCCAGCTGCGGGAGTGCCCGGATCGCGTCGTTGAGGAAGGGTTCGATGTTGTCGATCAGCTCGGTGCCCCAGGCCTCGGGGTCCTCGTCGGTCGGCAGGGTCGAGGTGTAGATCACGGGCTCGGCGCCGGTGGCGGCGACCTTCTCGGCGAAGGAGGCCGGGATGGCGTAGCTGACACGGTGTCCACGGTCGACCAGTTCGCGGATGACGTCGAGGCTCGGGTTCACATGTCCGTGGGCGGCGATGGAGAACATGGCGATGTGGGCACGCGGGGATTCCGTCATACCGGCACCGTAAACGAGACGAGACGTCTCGTGCAATCTGTTTCCGTCCCCGCTCCCTTTCCCCCCTCAGCGCTGGTAGCGCGCCAGCACCCTGTTCCCGTCGTCGACCAGCCGTTTGCGCAGTTCACCGATGTCGATCGCGCCGCTGTAGAACTCCTGGAGGGCGGGGGTGGCCACCTTGTCCTTCCATTCGGGATAGCCACGCACACTCTGGGCGGGCGCCGGGCGCAGCCCCCGCGCCAGCGCGGTCCCTACGTTCCAGCCGTGCTCGGCGGTGTGCAGCGAGGGGTCGGCCAGCGCCTCGGTACCGGTCGGCAGCATCCAGTCGCCCCGGGCCAGTCGCACCATGTTCGGCGGCCGCAGGAGGAAGTCGATGAAGGCCACGGCCTCCTTCTTGTGCGGGCTGTCCTCGGCGACCGACAGCGTCTGCGGGCTCACCCCCTGGGTCGGCCCGCCCGCACCCGCCGGTGCCGGCAGAACCGTCCAGTCGAACCCCTCGGGCGCCTGCTGGATGATCTGCTGGCGGTACGAGAACCCGAGAGGCACCATCGCGTACTTGCCGCCGAAGAAGCCGGGCAGGGAGTCCGACCCGCCCATGCCCAAGGCGCTGCGGGCAGCGCTGCCGTCGGTGTTGACCTGGTCGTGGATGGTGCCGGGCACCACCCGGTCGCCCTCCTCGAAGCGCAGGACCGCCTTGCCGTCGTCGTCGCGGTGGAAGAGCTGCCCGCCGCCGGACAGGCCCAGGTTGAGGGTGACGGAGACCGGCTCCTTGAGCGGCCAGGCGATCCCGTACCGCCCCTTGCCCGTCAGCTCCTTGGTGACCCACCGGAACTCCTCCCAGCTCCAGGGGTCCTCAGGGGTCGGGATGCGGACGCCGGAGGCCTTCAGCAGCTTCGTGTTGGCGATCAGGACCCTGGGCTCCTGGAGGAACGGCACGCCGTAGACGCCCTCGCCGAAGGTCGTGGTGCGCCAGGACTGTTCGGGGATCTCGGCCTTGAGACGGGCCGGGAGGAGGGGGCCCAGATCGGTGAGATAGCCGCCGTACGCGAAGTCGGCCAGGTCGTCGGATGCGTCGTGGATGATGTCGGGCGCCTCGCCGCCCTCGAAGGAGGTGAGCAGCTGGTCGTGGACGCTGTCCCAGCTGCCCTGGACGTAGTCGACCTGGACGCCGGGGTGGGCGGCGTTCCACTCCTTCACCAGCTGCTTGTTGGCGTCGACGGACTCCTTCTGCCAGGCCAGCGACTGGAACCGCAGCCGGATGGTGCCGTCCGCGTCCCGTCCGTCGTCCCCTCCGCCGGAGCAGCCGGTGAGCAGGAGAGCCAGTACGACGGCGGCCGCGGCGGCCCGCCGGGCCAGGGCAGCCCGCATCAGCCCCTCACCGCCCCGGCCGTCATGCCGCCGGTGATCCGGCGCTGGATGAAGGCGAAGAGGACCAGGGAGGGCAGTGTGGCGAGGAACGCGGCGGCCGCGAGCGGCCCGAGGTCGGCCACGCCCTCCGCGCCGAGGAAGTGGGTGAGGACGACCGGCAAGGTCTGTTTCTCCGGGGTCTTGAGCAGGACGAGCGCGAAGAAGAACTCGTTCCATGCGGTGATGAACGCGAACAGGGCGGTGGCGACGATCCCCGGCGCGAGCAGCGGGGTGACGACCGAGACGAGGGTGCGCACCCGGCCCGCGCCGTCGACGGCGGCGGCCTCCTCCAGCTCGGCGGGCACCGCGCGCACATAACCGGCGAGCATCCACAGGGCGAAGGGCAGTGACCAGACGACGTAGACCAGGATCAGCCCCCACAGGGTGTTGATCAGATGCAGGTTCTTGAGCACCAGGAAGAGCGGAATGATCACCAGGACGAACGGGAACGCCTGGCTGACCACGACCCAGCCGGTCGCGGCGGTGGCGAGCCGACCCCGGTGGCGGGCCATCACATAGGCCATCGGGGTGGCGATGACGACGGCGATCAGGGCGGCGGAGACGGCCGCGATCAGCGAATTGGCCGCCGCCTGGAGCAGCGGCTGCTCGTCGAAGGCCTGGCGGAAGTTGTCCAGGGTGGGCTGCTCGGGAATCCAGGTCGGATGCAGCGAGCCCAGTTCGCGGGCGGGTTTGAAGGCGGTGGAGAGCAGCCAGAGGAACGGGAGGGCGAGGAAGACCAGATAGGCCAGGAGCGCGAGGTACTGGCCGGCGCGCGCAGCGCCGCTGGTGCGCAGCCCGGCCGGCTCCCGCCCTGCGGACCCTCGCCTCATCGCTTCTCGCCTCATCGCTCCTCGTCTCCTCCGTTGAGCCGGCCGACGAGGAAGAAGGCCAGGAGCACGGAGACCACCGCGACCATCACACAGCCCATAGCGGCGGCGTAGCCGAACTGTCCGTAGCGGAAAGCCTCTTCGTACGCGAAAAGCATCGGCAGCCGGGTCCGGCCGCCGGGCCCGCCGCTGGTCAGCACATAGACCAGGGCGAAGGAGTTGAAGTTCCAGATCAGGTTGAGGGCGGAGATGGCGAGGGCGATGGGCTTGATCGCGGGCCAGGTGACCGTACGGAACCGGCGCCAGGCGCCCGCTCCGTCCAGGGCCGCCGCCTCGTGGAGTTCGTGCGGGGTGTTCTGGAGCCCGGCGAGCAGGGCCACGGTGGTCTGCGGCATGCCCGCCCAGATGCCGACGAGGATCACGGCGGGCAGGGCGGTGGCGAGACCGGTCAGCCAGTCCCGGCCGTCGCCGAGGCCGAGGTCGCGGATGGTCTCGTTGAGGATGCCCGCGTCGGGGTTGTAGACGAGCCGCCACATGATGCCGACGACGACCTCGGGCATCGCCCAGGGGATGATCGCCAGAGCTCTGGCCAGCCAGCGCATCCGCAGGTTCTGGTTGAGCAGCAGGGCGAGGCCGAGCGCCAGGAGAAACTGCGGGACGGTGACGCCGACCGCCCAGAGCAGGCCGATCCGGAACGAGTCCCAGAACAGGGTGTCGTGCAGCAGGTCCTGGAAGTTCAGGGTGCCGATCCACTGGGTGGAGCGGGTGCGACCGGACTGGGCGTCGGTGAAGGCGAGCCCGATGCCGTAGAGGAGCGGCCCCACACTGAGGATCAGGATGGGGAGGAGAGCGGGCAGCACCAGGAACCAGGCGGCGCGGTCGCCGAACACCCTCCGCCCCGGGGTTCCCGGCCGCCCGGGCCGCTTCGCCGCGGTCACCGATGTCACGAAGGAGACCTCTCTGTCTCTTATGCCACTGATGCACCTGATGCACCTAAGACACCTGAGGCGGACGTCGTTCCCTTCCGGCCGACCGTGAGCCTTCGTCATCGTGCTGACGGCCCGTCGGTTCGTCAAGGGTGGTCCCCGGAGATGCGAAAATCGCACCCATGGACGAGAAGCGTGCGCGTGAGGTGCTGACGGCTGCCGGGCTCCCCGGCACGGCGGAGCTGCTCGCGCTGGGCGAGAACGCGGTGTTCGCCGACGGGGACCTGGTGATCAAGGTCGGGCGGGACGCCACCGGCCACCCCGAGCTGCGCGAGCGGGCCGAGCGGGAGGTGGCCCTCGCCGACTGGCTGGCCGCCTCCGGCGTCCCGGCCGTCCGCGCGGCCGAGCACCGGCCCCGGACGGCCGACGGCCACCCGGTGACGCTCTGGCACCGGCTCCCCGACCCC
This sequence comes from Streptomyces durocortorensis, assembly GCF_031760065.1. NCBI lineage: Bacteria > Bacillati > Actinomycetota > Actinomycetes > Kitasatosporales > Streptomycetaceae > Streptomyces > Streptomyces sp. C11-1. The sequence goes on along the minus strand of NZ_CP134500.1, from coordinate 6,249,009 downwards.
GTACGCCCCACCGAGCCACGCGACCTCGCACCGCTGCTGACCCTGGTGCACGCGCTGCCCGCCCCGGCGGACTTCACCCTGCCGTGCCGCGAGCTGCTGGGAGGTGTGGAGCGGTGGCTGACCCTGGCGGGCGACGCGATCGACCCGGCCGACGCCGACTACCTCCGCGAGCGCCGCGACGGCTTCGCGGCCGCGGCCGTCGCCCTGGTCCCCCATCTGCCGCCGGGCCCGATCCACGGCGACGCGCTCCCGCGCAACGTCCACGTCGGCCCCGACGGCCCGGTCCTGGTCGACCTGGAGACGTTCTCCGCCGACCTGCGAGAACACGATCTGGTGGTCCTGGCCCTGTCCCGCGACCGCTACGCCCTCGACCCCGCGGCCTACGACGCCTTCACCTCCGCGTACGGCTGGGACGTACGGGAGTGGGACGGCTGCGCGGTCCTGCGGGGCGCCCGCGAGACGGCCAGTTGCGCCTGGGTCGCCCAGCACGCCCCGGCCAACCCGAAGGCGCTGGCGGAATTCCGCCGCCGCGTGGCCTCGCTGCGGGACGGCGATCCGGAAGTGCGGTGGTATCCCTTCTAGGCTTGTACACGCCGGCTCACCCCGGAGGGTCCGCGATGGCTGGGGCGTACGAGGAGCGTGGGCCCCTCAGTGCGCTTCCGGCCAGTTCGTGTCCTGCCATCCCCCTGAACGGAGCCCGTACGACACCGCGGGCGCCGGCTCACCGCCCGCGCGGGATCACCGGCCAGGACGGCTCGACCACGGCCGCCGGGTCGGCGCTGCGGCGCAGATAGGCCTGCAGGGAGGCCGACTGCTCGGCGGCCGCCCGGATCTGGAGGGCGTGCAGCTCGGCGGGGGGCAGGGTGCCGACGGGGCGGTGCCGCTCGCCCATCCGGCGCACCACGCGCACGGCGGCCACCGCGTCCGCCGTCGCGTCGTGGGCCCCGTCGAGCGTCACCCCGTAGTGGTCGCAGAGCGCCTGGAGGGCGCGCTTGCCCTTGCGGTACTTGTCGACGTGCTTATCGATGACCAGCGGATCGATGACGGGCGACGGCGCCCCGCCCACCCGGTCCTCGACCGACGGCAGTCCGTACCTGCGGCATTCTCGGTCCAGGAGCGAGAGGTCGTAGCGGGCGTTCATCACCACCAGCGGGACGTCCGAACGCAGCACCTCGGATACCGCCCGGGCGATCTCCTCGACAGCCGAGGCCGCCCGGGCGCCGTGCTTGCGGGCGTGGTCCGTGCCGATCCCGTGGATCGCGGAGGCCTGCTCCGGTATCGCCACCCCCGGATCGAGCAGCCAGGTCCGCTGCTCGGCGACCGTGCCGTCCGGCTCCAGCCGGACGAGTGCGGCGGTGACGATCCGGTCGGTCTCGACGTCGGTCCCCGTCGTCTCCAGGTCGAAGCCGACCAGTGTTCCCCGGTGCCAGCTCATCCGGATACCTCCTTCGTGGTGCGCTCCCCCGACTGATGACCACCCTGCCACGGGCCACTGACAGCGCCCTGCGGCACCCCCGCGGACCACGGCCTGTCAGGAGACCGGGCGCGAATCCGTCCAGACCGACTCGAACTCCTCGCGGTAGATCTCGAAGAGGCCGTGCTCGTTGTCCTGCCCGGCTCGCACCACCGTGCGCCGCCCGCCGCCGCGCAGCACCAGGACGGGGGCCTCCATGCCCCGGGCGCGGCGCAGATAGGGCTGGACGACGCCCACGGCGTCCGGGCCGTCGCCGTCCACCAGGTACGCGGTGAAGCGCGGGGTCTCGTCGAAGACCTGGATCTCGAAGGCGCCGGGGTCGCGGAGCTTGGAGCGGACGCGACGCATATGGAGGATGTTCATCTCCACCGAGCGGCTCAGCTCGCCCTTCTTGAGGCCCAGTTCCCGCTCCCGGCGGCGGACCGCGCTGCTGGCCGGGTTGATGAACAGCAGCCGGACCCGGCAGCCCGACTCGGCGAGCCGGACCAGGCGGCGGCCGGAGAAGTTCTGCACGAGCAGGTTGAGGCCTATCCCGATGGCGTCGAGCCGGCGCGCTCCGCCGAACAGGTCCTCGGCGGGCAGCTGGCGCTGGAGCCTGACCCGGTCCGGATGGACGGAGACCACGTCCGCGTACCGGTCGCCGACCAGCTCCTCCACGGCGTCCACCGGCAGCCGGTCGGCGGAGGGGACTCCGGCCCCGCTGCCGAGGATGTCCAGGAGGCGGGCGGAGGCGCGTTCGGCCTGGGCGAGGACCGCCTCGTTCAGGGCGCGGTTGCGGGAGACGACGTTGCGCGCGACCTCCAGCTCGTCGAGGGCCAGCTCGACATCGCGCCGGTCATCGAAGTACGGCTCGAAGCACGGCCAGTGCTGGACCATCAGCTCGCGCAGCTGGGGCAGCGTCAGGAAGCTGAGGACGTTGTCGTCGGCCGGGTCCAGCAGATAGCCCTTGCGGCGCGAGACCTCGCGTACGGCGACGGCGCGCTGCACCCACTCCTGTCCGGCGGGTCCGGCCGCTGCCACCACCCACTCCTCGCCGTGCACCGGCTCGTAGATCGGCCGGAGCACCGCGGCGACCACCGCCCGCAGACGCTGTTCGACCAGATTCAGCCAGATATAGGCGCGCCCCGCCCGCTGGGCGCGCGTGCGCACCTCGCCCCAGGCCTCCGCTCCCCAGTCCAGCTCGGCGCCTATCTCCAGGGGCTGCGCAAGGGACACCGCCCCGGGCGGGGCATCGGTCGATTCCCCCTCGTGACCTGCGTCACCTGGGGGCAGCTCGAATCCTCCCGAGCTCACCCGCGTACCGCCTTCCACTCCCCCACCCAACGATCAAGGAAGGGTACTCCGGGAGCGTGATCCGATGCAGCCCGATGCGCAGGCGACTTTCTCAACTCCCCTGCGGGCGCGGCCAATTCCTTGCGGCGAGATCGGGTGGAGTGAGCGGATTCATAGTGATTGGGCACCCTGTTCCGGGCCGGGAACCGGACGCCGGGCGCGCCACGGTGTCCGTAAGCGCGTCCGGGGCGGCACCGGAGTGTCCGAAGTTGACCGGTGCGGCGGGGCCGGGCGACGGGACTCGGCCGCACCGGGCGACGTCCTAGGTGAGCGCACCGTTTTCGGGGAGTATTCGGTGAGTATCGGGCCGAGGAAAGCCACCGCACCCGGATCAGAAGTGGAAGAGTCTTCATCATGCAGGTCTGGCCGGGACACGCGTATCCCCTCGGCGCCACGTACGACGGCGCCGGTACCAACTTTGCGGTCTTCTCGGAGGCCGCCCACCGGATCGAGTTGTGCCTGTTGCACGACGACGGTTCAGAGACGGCGGTGGAGCTCCGCGAGACGGACGCCTTCGTGCGCCACGCCTATCTGCCCGGGATGATGCCGGGTCAGCGGTACGGCTTCAGGGTGCACGGACCCTACGAGCCCCAGCGCGGGCAGCGGTGCAACTCCGCGAAGCTGCTGCTCGATCCGTACGCCCGCGCGGTGGCCGGAAAGATCGAGTGGGGCGAGGAGGTGTACGGCTATCCGTTCGGCAGGCCGGACGCCCGCAACGACCTCGACTCGGCGCCGCACACCATGAGCTCCGTGGTGGTCAACCCGTACTTCGACTGGGGCGACGACCGCCGCCCCCGGACGGACTACCACCGCACCGTCATCTACGAGGCCCACGTGAAGGGCCTGACCATGCTCCATCCGGGGCTGCCGCCCGAGCTGCGTGGTACGTACGCGGGCCTGGCCCACCCCGAGGTGATCGCCCACCTCACCGAACTGGGCGTCACCGCGATCGAACTGATGCCCGTTCACCAGTTCGTCCAGGACCACCGGCTGGCGGACATGGGGCTCGCCAACTACTGGGGCTACAACACCATCGGCTTCTTCGCCCCGCACAACGCCTACGCCTCCTGGGGCGAGCGCGGCGAACAGGTGCTGGAGTTCAAGCAGGCGGTGAAGGCCCTGCACCAGGCGGGCATCGAGGTCATCCTCGACGTCGTCTACAACCACACGGCCGAGGGCAATCACCTCGGGCCGACGCTCTCCTTCCGGGGCCTCGACAACGCCTCCTACTACCGTCTGACCAATGATCAGCGGTACTACATGGACACCACGGGTACCGGGAACTCCCTGCTCATGCGGTCCCCGCACGTCCTTCAGATGATCATGGACTCGCTGCGGTACTGGGTGACCGAGATGCATGTGGACGGCTTCCGTTTCGACCTGGCGGCCACGCTCGCCCGCCAGTTCCACGAGGTCGACCGGCTCTCCTCGTTCTTCGACCTGGTCCAGCAGGACCCGGTGGTCAGCCAGGTCAAGCTGATCGCCGAGCCGTGGGACGTGGGCGAGGGCGGCTACCAGGTGGGCAACTTCCCGCCGCTGTGGACCGAGTGGAACGGCAAGTACCGCGACACGGTCCGCGATCTGTGGCGGGGCGAGCCGCGCACCCTGGCGGAGTTCGCCGGACGGCTGACAGGATCGTCCGACCTCTACCAGGACGACGGGCGCCGCCCGCTGGCCTCGATCAACTTCACCACCTGCCACGACGGTTTCACCCTCAACGACCTCGTCTCGTACAACGAGAAGCGCAACGACGCCAACGGGGAGGACAACCGGGACGGCGAGAGCCACAACCGGTCCTGGAACTGCGGCGCCGAGGGTGAGACGGACGATCCGGAGATCCTGGCGCTGCGGGGGCGGCAGATGCGGAACTTCATCGCCACGCTGATGCTGTCGCAGGGCGTGCCGATGCTGAGCCACGGCGACGAGTTCGCCCGTACGCAGCAGGGCAACAACAACGCCTACTGCCAGGACAACGAGCTGTCCTGGATCGACTGGCCCGACCCGACGGCCCCCGAGGACGACCCCCGCCGCGCCCTCCTGGAGTTCACCCGGACCATGGTGTGGCTGCGCCGCGACCACCCGGTGTTCCGGCGTCGCCGCTTCTTCCACGGGCGGCCGGTGGAGGGCACCCACGACGAGCTGTCCGACATCGCCTGGTTCACTCCCGAGGGCGAGGAGATGACGCAGCAGGACTGGCAGGCGGCCCACGCCAAGGCGATGACCGTGTTCCTGAACGGCCATGCGATCTCCGAGCCGGGGCCGCGCGGGGAGCGGATCTCCGACGACTCGTTCCTGCTGATGTTCAACGCGAGCGCCGAGACGCTGGAGTTCGCCGTCCCGGTCGACCACGGGGAGCAGTGGCAGGTCGTCGTCGACACCGCACGGCCGGAGGGGGTGCCTCCGGGGACGGGGCCGAAGGTGGCCGAGGGCGAGCGGGTCACGCTGATCGGACGCAGCCTGACGGTGCTGAAACGCCCGGCCTGAGCGGCGGCGAGGAGGAGCGGCGGGGGTGAGCGTCCCGCCCGGGGTGACACAGACCGCCCCGGGCGGGGTACGTAGGAGTCCATGACGCCCTCCGCCACGTACCGGCTTCAGCTCCAGCCCGACTTCCCGTTCGCCGCAGCCGAGAAGGCCGTGCCGTACCTCGCCGCGCTCGGCGTCTCGCATCTGCACCTGTCGCCCGTCCTGGAGGCGGTCCCCGGCTCCCGGCACGGTTACGACGTGGTCGACCACAGCCGGGTCCGGGCGGAGCTGGGCGGGGAGGACGGACTGCGGTCGCTCGCCTCGGCGGCCCGGGAGCACGGGCTCGGCCTGGTCCTGGACATCGTGCCCAACCACATGGCGGCCGCGCCCCGGCACAACCGTCAGCTGTGGGAGGTGCTGCGCGAGGGCCCGTCGTCCCCGTACGCCCGCTGGTTCGACATCGACTGGGCGGCGGGCGGCGACAAGGTGCTGCTGCCGGTGCTCGCGGGCCCGCTCGGCCAGGAGCTGGACGCCCTGGCGGTGGACGGCGATGTGCTGCGCTACAAGGACCTGGAGTTCCCGCTGCGGGCGGGCACGGCCGAGCTTCCGCTGCCGAGGCTGCTGGACGCCCAGCACTACCGGCTCGGCTGGTGGCGGCTGGCGCGCACCGAGCTGAACTACCGCCGCTTCTTCACCGTCTCCGAGCTGATCGGGGTCCGCGTCGAGCACCCCGAGGTCTTCGACGCCACCCACGGCAAGGTCCTCGAACTTTTGAGCGACGGGGTGCTGGACGGGCTGCGGATCGATCACCCGGACGGCCTCGCCGCCCCCGCCGCCTATCTGGAGCGCCTGAACGAGGCGACCGGCGGCCGCTGGACGGTGGTGGAGAAGATCCTGACCGGCGATGAGAGCCTGCCCGTGGAGTGGGCGGTGGCGGGCACGACCGGTTACGACGCGCTGCACCGGATCGACGGGCTGTTCACCGATCCGTCCGGCGCGGCGGAGCTGCTCGGCCGCTACCGGGAATTCGCGGGCCCGCCCGGCGACCGGGGCGGCTACTGGAAGGCGACGGTGCGACGGGCCGCGTACCGGGTGGCGACCCACGAACTGGCCGCCGAGACGGCCTGGCTGACCCGGCTGGCGGCCGGGATCTGCGGCCGCGACCCGGCGCTGCGCGATCACGCCCCCTGGGCGCTGCGGACGGCGGTGCGGGAACTGCTGGTACGGATTCCGGTCTACCGCCCGTATGTCACGGCGGGCGAGCCGCCGACCCGGATCGCGGAGGCGACCCTGACCGACGAGGCGGTTCGGGAAGCGAAGTCGGTGTTCTCCGTGCCGGAGGAGGCAGCGGCCGTCGACGTCGTACGGGATCTGGCGCTCGGGCGGCTCGGGGACGGGGAGGAACAGACGGCGTTCTGCGCCCGGTTCGCGCAGACGGCGTCCGCGCTGCACGCCAAGTCGGTGGAGGACACCGCGTTCTACCGGTACGTCCCGCTGATCTCGGCCACCGAGGTGGGCGGGGACCCGGGCCGGCCCGCCGTGTCACCGGAGGAGTTCCACGCCTTCGCCGCCCGGATCGCCCGCGACTGGCCCGCCACCGGCACGGTCCTGACCACCCACGACACCAAGCGCAGCGCGGACGTGCGGGCCAGGATCGCGGTGCTGTCCCAGTGCCCGCAGCGGTGGGCGGCGCTGATGACCGAACTGACGGCGGCCACGCCTGTCGGGGCCCCGGACCCGCAGCTGGCCTGGGCGGCCTGGCAGTCGGCGTACGGCTGCGCGGAGCTGCCCGCCGACGAGCTGGCCGGACGGCTGGAACCGGCCCTGCTGAAGGCGGTACGCGAGGCGGGCCTGTTCACCAGTTGGACGGAGCCGGACCCGGCGTACGAGCGGGCGGTATCGGACTTCGTCGCCGCCGGGCCGGGCAGCGCGTCGGGGCCGGCCCGGCAGTTGGTCACGGAGTTCGCGGACGCCCTCGCCCCGCATGTCCGCGCCCAGGTCCTGGGGGCGGCGCTGGTGCAGCTGACGATGCCGGGGGTGCCGGACCTCTACCAGGGCACGGAGAGCGAGTACCTGGCCCTCGTCGACCCCGACAACCGGCGCCCGTTCCGGCGGCCCGAGGTCCCGGACGAGAAGCAGGCGCTGACGGCGGCCGCGCTGGGGCTGCGGCGGGAGCTGCCCGAGGCGTTCGGGGAGTCGGGGACGTACGCACCGCTGGAGACCCGGGGCCCGGCGGCGCCCCACGCGGTGGCGTTCTGCCGGTCGGGCGAGGTGGTCACGGCGGTGACCCGGCTGTCGCTGCGGCTGGCGGAGGAGGGCGGCTGGCGCGACACGGTGGTGGACCTCCCGTGCCCGGGGCCCTGGCGGGATGTGCTGTCGGCCTCGCCGGGCCGGGAGTTCGCGGGCGGCACGGTGGCGGCGCGCGAGCTGTTCGCGGAGCGGCCGGTGGCGCTGCTGCGGCGGGTGGGGCGGGATGCGTAGGGGCTCGCGCCTGCGGTGGGTGGGGCGGGGCGTGCAGGGACTCACGACTCCGGGGGCGGGCGGGGCACGCGGAAGGCCCTCCCCCGGCGTGGCACGGGGCGGAGCACATACGGGCCCTCCCCCGCGCCGCGCGGGCTGCGGCGGTCAGGACGCCCGTACCAGCAGGGCGCGCGGGCCTCGGGTGAGGAAGCCGCCTGCCACCGGTCGGAAGCCGTCGGCCCAGCGGATGCCGGGCATCGCCGTGAGCAGGGCCCGCAGTCCTTGTTCGGCCTCCAGTCGGCCGAGCAGGGCGGCGGGGCAGCCCGCAGGGCCGGTGATCAGCGCGTCCGCGTCGGCGCGCAGCGGATCGAACCGGTCGGGCGCGCCGAACCGGGCCGGGTCGCGCCCCGCCGCGCCCACGAGGCAGGCGACGGGCGCCCCGGCGGGCAGCGTGCCGCCGCTCACCGCCACCTCGGCGCGGGTGCGGCGCAGCACTATCTGGACGGGCGGGTCACGGCGCAGGGTCTCGGCCCAGGAGCGTCCCAGGAGCGCCCCGGCTCCCGGACCGCTCCGTGCGGCGGCCAGCAGGTCGGGGGCGTCCAGCATGTTCGCGAGGAACGAGGCGAGGGCCTTCTCGCGGAGCGCGGTGGGTCCGGCGCAGCCACCGGCCCCGCGGCGCGGCGGTGCGTTCACGTCCGGGTAGGAGAGCCCGGCCGCCCCGGCGGGGAGCCACCGGCAGAACTCGCCGACCAGGTCCGCCCCGCCGCGCCCGGCTATGCGGCGGGCCAGGACGTAGGCGGTGCGCTCGACGAAGGAGGCGGTGCCCGGGCCCGGTACCCCGCCACCGGGCAGCGGGGTGCAGACCACGCTGCCCCGGCAGAGCCCGAGCGGCATGGGGGCCCGGCCTCGCGGGGACCCGTCGTGCGGGTAGCCCGTGAACCGGCGGTCGGTGAGGGCCAGGGCCACGTCCGCGTACCGGCTCAGCAGCCAGGCGCCGAGGCCCGGGTCGTAGCCCAGCGGGTAGTCGGTGCGCAGCACGCGGTAGAGGCGCAGCCGGTACGGGTCCGTAGCGGCCCCCGGTGCCAGCAGGCCCGGATGGCCGCCCGCGAGCCGGTGCCGGCGGCGGGCGGCGGGCAGGGCTTCGGGGCGGTCGGCCGGCATCCCGCGCCCCCTGGAATCGGTGCGCCGACGGTCGGCGCGCGTCCTCTCAGCGGACCACCGGCGACGGCGCACCGCAGTCGGCGTACGGCCGTTCGGGTGAGGGGGTGTCGGGGCGGCCGGGCGGGAAGGCGCGGAGGCCGGCGGTGGGCAGGGAGCGGAGCAGCTCGGTGAAGGCGTGCGCCGCTCCGGTCAGGGGCACCCGGGAGAAGACACCGAGGGCGCGCAGCCAGGGCGGGTCGACGCTGAGGACCGCGCAGTCCTCGCCGATCGCGCCCCGCACGATGTGGGCGGGCGCGGTGGACACGCCGACCCCGGCCGCCGCCATCCGGACCGCCGTCGAGGTGTGCTCGGTCCACACCGCCGTAGGGGGTGCAAAGCCCGCTGCCTCGCAGACTCCTTCCAGGAAGGGGCGGCCCTGGACGACGGGTTCCATGGCGCACCGCACCCAGGACCGGTCGGCCAGCTCGTGGAGGGCGACGGACGAACGTCCGGCCAGCGGGTCGTCGAACGGGACGACGAGGACGATCTCCTCCTCCCCCACCGGGACGACGGGCCCGGTCCAGCGCCCCGGCAACGGGCCGACGGCCAGGTCTGCGGTGCCGCGTTCCACCTGTTCCTCCAGGGCCTCCGTGCTCGCGTACTCGTGGAGGACGAGGCCGACGCCCGGGTGGGCGCGCCGCCAGTGCGCGAACACCTCGGGGAGAATGCCGACGGCCACCGAGTGCACCGTGGCGATGTGCAGTTCGCCGCCCTCCGCACCGGCGGCGGCGCGGGCGGCGCGCCGGGCCTGGGCGGCACTGCGGACGGAGCGTTCGGCGTGCGGCAGGAAGGCTCGGCCCATCGGGGTGAGCAGGACGCCGCGCGGCAGCCGTTCCAACAGCTCGCCGCCGACGGCCCGTTCGAGGGCCTTGACCTGGTGGGAGAGGGCGGGCTGGGTGACATGGAGGCGTTCGGCGGCCCGGGTGAAGGAGGACTCCTCGACGACCGCGACGAAGTACTCCATCTGACGCAAACTCATATCTCGCTCCTCCCAAAGGACTCCGCGCACCGTGCCATAAATTCTGTGCATCGGCTCCACGCATACTCTGCCTTGGACGCATGACCGGGGCCAGGACGATGGTGGACCCATGACACGGACGTACACAGAGAGCGCCACCGATGTACTGGTCATCGGCGGCGGTACCGGCGGCTACTCGACGGCACTGCGGGCCGCCGCCCTGGGGCTGGACGTGGTGCTCGCCGAACGGGACCTGGTCGGCGGCACCTGTCTGCACCGGGGCTGCATCCCCAGCAAGGCGATGCTGCACGCCGCCGAACTCGTCGACGGCATCGCGGAGGCCAGGGAGCGGTGGGGGGTGAAGGCGACGCTCGACGCGGTGGACTGGCCCGCCCTGGTCGCGACCCGGGACGACATCGTGGCGCGCAACCACCGCGGGGTGGAGGGACATCTCGCGCAGGCCGGGGTGCGGGTCGTGCGCGGCAGCGCCGAGCTGACGGGCCCGCGCTCCGCCCGGATCGGCGGGTACGGGGAGGTCGCCGCCCGGCGCGGGGTGGTGCTGGCGACCGGGTCGCGGCCCCGGATGCCGCCGGGCCCGGCGGCGGACGGGCAGCGGGTGGTGACGAGCGACGACGCGCTGTACGCGCCGGGGCTGCCCGGGTCGGTGCTGGTGGTGGGCGGTGGTGCGATCGGTGTCGAGTACGCCTCGCTCCACCGGTCGTTGGGGGCCGCCGTCACGCTGCTGGAGGCCGCCGACCGGCTGGTGCCGCTGGAGGACGCGGACGTGTCGCGGCATCTGGCCCGGGGGCTGAGGAAACGGGGCATCCAGGTGGAGACCGGTGCGCGGCTGCTGGAGACGGAGGCGGTGGACGACGGGGTGCGGGCCGTCGTCCGGACCGCCCGGGGCGAGACCCGTACGGTGGCGGCCGAACGGCTGCTGGTCGCGGTCGGCCGGGAGCCGGTGACGGGCGGACTGGGGCTCGCGGCGGCGGGGCTGGCCACTGACGGCCGGGGCCATGTCGTGCCCGCCGACTGGTCGCGGCTGGAGACGGCGGTGCCGGGCGTCCACGTGGTGGGCGACCTGCTGCCGCCTCCCTCGCTCGGGCTGGCCCACGCCTCGTTCGCGGAGGGGCTGTTGGTCGCTGAGACGCTGGCCGGGCTGCGTACCTCCCCGGTCGACTACGCGACCGTCCCCCGGGTCACGTACTCATCGCCGCAGACCGCCGCGGTGGGCCTGACCGAGGCGCAGGCCCGGGAGGCGGGACACGACGTGGTGGTCAACACCCTGCCGCTGACCGCCGTCGCCAAGGGCATGGTGCACGGCAGGGGCGGGCTGGTGAAGGTGGTGGCCGAGCGGGCGGGCCGGGTTCTGGGTGTCCATCTCGTCGGCCCGCACGTCTCGGAGATGATCGCGGAGAGCCAGCTCGTGGTCGGCTGGGACGCGGAGCCCGCCGATGTGGCCCATCACATCCACCCGCATCCGACGCTCGTAGAGGCCGTCGGTGAGGCCTTCCTCACGCTGGCGGGGCGGGGGCTGCACCAGCAGCACTGACCCGGGGCAGGAACACCCGACGTCAGGCCGGCGGGCTGTGGGCCGGGTCGGTGAGGCGGAAGCTCATCCGGCCGAAGCTGACCTGGTCCCCGTCGCGCACCGGGATCGAGCCGACGAGCCGCTGTCCGTTGACCCAGGTGCCGTTGGTCGAGCCGAGGTCGCGCAGCACCCAGCGGCCGTTCTGCACGGTCAGTTCGGCATGCAGCCGGGACACCGTCTCGTGGTTGAGGCGCAACCCGTTCGCCGGGTCGCGGCCGACGAGCAGCGGGTAGGGGCTCGGGGCGGGGAGCAGCAGCTTGGGGAGCCGCTCGGTCTGCCAGGCCCGGCGCAGCCTGCCGGGGAAGGCGGAGATCCCGCCGACCGCTCGGACGAGCCCCTGCGACCAGCGGCTGCCGCCGGTCTCCAGGTCGGAGGTGAGGGCCGCCAGTTCCTCGGGGCGACGGGCGACGAGGGCGAGCTCCATGCGGCGCATGAACGTGTCGTGCGACAGCTTGCCCTGTGCGGCACCCTCTCTGAGCACGCCGAGGACACGGTCGCGCTGGGCGTCCGACAGCCGAGCGGGAGACGCGTGGAACTCGAAGGAGGATGTCACGCTGTCGATTGTCGGGCCGAGGGGCCCGGGGTGTCCAGGCAGGGCCGTGTTTCCTCCCGCGCTGACCTGCGTGGCTCCTACGCGGGGCCACTTGCCCGGTGTTCAACAGGGGGCGGGGATCTGCCCCGTTGAATCCGGTGGACAGCAGGCGCGGGCGGCGGCTACGGTCGGCACCGGAATCCGGCCCAGGTCGTGAAAGGAGGTGGGACCGTGCGAGAGCACACCACCGGCATCACCGGTATCCGCAGCTTCTCACCCCCGCGTTCCCGCCCCGTCCACCGGGCGGTGTCGGACTCCGTCTGACCGGGAGCGCGGCATTTCGTCCCCGGAGGACTCCTTCATGACCGATCTGGTCATTCGCGCGCTCACCCCGAGCGACGCCGATCTCTTCCACTCTTTCCAGGACGCCGCTCTCGTCGGCCGCGGAGCGTTCGGCCATCGTTACGCCACCGTGGCGGACGGCGGCGAGTACCGCCCCGACTGGTCCTGGGTCGCCCTGCGCGAGAACACCGTGGTCGCCAGGGCAGCCTGGTGGGGCGGGCCCGACGACACCGAGCCCGTCGTGCTCAACTGGTTCGACTTCGCGGACGGGGAGGCGGAGGCGGGCGCCGAACTCCTGCGCCGCGCCCCGTTCGACAAGGAGTACGAGCTGATCGCGCCCGCCAAGTGGCGGGACGATCCGGCGGTGCGGGCCGCCGTCGAGGCGCGGGTCGCCGCCGCGACGGCGGCCGGCATGAAGCCGCTGGTCGAGCGCTACCGCTACCGGTGGACCCCCGACTGCCCGCTGCCGGAGCGGACCGGGCGGCTCACCTTCCGCCCCGAGCCGGACGACGCGGTCATCCTCGATGTGCTGCGCCGCGTGCACTCGGCGACCCTGGACGCCCACGCCCGCAAGGCCATCGAGGGCCCCGGCGGCCTGGATGCGGCGGCCCAGGAGGAGTTGGACTTCTTCCACTGGTGCCCCTCGCCGCGGGAGTGGTGGCGGCTCGCGTACACGCCGGACGGCGAGGTGGCGGGCATCCAGGTGCCCGCGCACAATCCGTCGGGGCCCTGCGTCGGCTTCATCGGGGTCGTGCCCGAGGCGCGCGGGCACGGCTACGGCTACGACCTGCTGGTGGAGTGCACGCGCTTCCTCGTCGAGCAGGGCGCCGAGTTCGTCGCGGGCGCGACGGACCGGGGCAACGTGCCGATGGCCGCCGCGTTCGCCCGCGCCGGGTACCCGATCACCCAGGAATGGGTCCATCTGGTGTGAGGGCCCCGGCCTCCTCGGCCAGCCACTCCAGGCGGAGTTGCTGCTCGGCGGGGATCGTCGCGTCCTCGCCGCGCGGCCCCACGTTGAGCAGCACGTTTCCGCCGTCGGCCGCCGTGTCGCGGAGCAGGGAGGACAGCGTGGGACGGTCGATGAAGGCGTCCGGGGCTGAGTCGCGGTTGTAGCCGAAGCTGTGGTCGACGCCCCGGGTGATCTCGTACGGGCCTGAGCCGGTGCAGCGGGCGTACTCCGGGGTGCGGAAGTCGAAGACGGGCGGTGTGCGCGGGACGAAGCCCTCGCCCTGTGCCACCGTCCGGCGGTCCCACCAGTTGTACAGCGCCTTCGCACCCGGGAGGCGCAGGCCCCGCCAGTGCGGTGCGTAGGGCAGCAGGCGGTCGTTCACGACGCCGTGCGGGACGGTGAAGCGGTAGAAGTCGACCAGAGAGCGGATCTCGGTGGCGGAGGCGGGCCAGGCGATGTCGTTCCAGAGGATGTCGGGGCGGTAGCGGCGGATCAGCTCCCGCAGCTGCGCGTCCGCGTAGGCGGGGTACCTTCCGCGCGGGACGGCGGAGAACATGTCGGCGGCGGTGCCGATGGGCCGGTCGTCGAAGGTCCAGTCGAGCCCTCCGGAGTAGTAGACGCCGAAGCGAAGGCCCTCGGCCCGTACGGCTTCGGCGAACTCGCCGACCACGTCCCGGGTGGTGTGCCAGCCGGTGCGGTGGGGGTTCTCCGTCTTCGAGGGCCAGAGGCAGTACCCGTCGTGGTGCTTGGCGACCAGGACCGCGTACCCCGCGCCCGCCTTCCGGAAGGAACGGGCCCAGGCGGCCGGGTCCCAGGTGGCGAGCCCGTCCTCGAAGTCGCGGCCGAAGTCCGTGTAGGGGCGGGTGCCGTAGGTGGCGCGGTGGTGGGCGGCGACCGGGGAGCCGGGGAAGCGGAGCGCGTTCTCGTACCACTCCGCGTACGAGGTCCAGCCGAGCGGCGCACGCCGGCCCGCCGCCGGGAGTTCGACGGCGGGGACGTAGGGCGGGGCCCAGCCGGGGACGGAGGCGGGTGTCCAGTGAACGAAGATCCCCAGCCGGGCCCGGGACCACCATGAAGCGACCATGGCGGGAGTATTGATCACTCGGGGGGCGTGGCGTAAGCCCCCTCGACCGCCGGGTTCCGGTTCCGGTTCTGCTGCTGCTCCTGGCCCTGCCTCTGTTTCTGCTTCTGTGTGCGGATCAGGTCGCGGTACCAGGCGTACGAGGCCTTCGGCGTACGGGTCAGCGTCTCGTAGTCGATGTGGACCAGGCCGAACCGCTGGGAGGCCCCCTCCGTCCACTCGACGTTGTCGGTGAGCGACCAGGTGAAGTAGCCGCGTACGTCCACCCCTGCGTCCATCGCCGCTCGCAGGGCGGTGAGGTGGCTCTCCAGATAGGCGATACGGCGGTCGTCGGCGTGCGGTTCGTCCAGGGCGCAGCCGTTCTCGGTGATGAGGAGCGGGGGGAGCCGGTCACCGTAGCGGGTGTGCAGCCGGGTGAGGATCTCGGTCAGCCCCTCGGGGACGACGGGCCAGCCGAATCCGGTCTTCTCGTACCCCTCGATCTCCCTTATGCCGAAAGGGAGTTCGTCGGGGATCGTGAAGCCGGAGAAGGTCTCCAGCGCCTCCGGGCGGGGAGCGCCGACCAGGGTGGGGTTGTAGTAGTTGACGCCGTACCAGTCGAGCGGCGTGGAGATGACCTTCAGGTCGTCGGCGACCGGTCCCGGCATCAGCGCGGCGAGGCTCTCGTCGGGGTAGCGGCCGGTGAGGATCGGCTCGGCGAACAGCCAGTTGGTGAGCGTGTCGTACAGCTCCGCGCCGAAGCGGTCCTCGTCGGTGTCCCCTGCCGTCCAGACCGGGGCGTGCGAGAGGGCGGCGCCGATGTTGTCCGCGCCCGCCGCGCGCAGGGCCCGGACGGCGAGGCCGTGGGCGAGGAGCTGGTGGTGGGCGGCGGGCAGGGCGTCGAAGAGCAGGGTGCGGCCGGGGGCGTGCTCGCCGAGCGCGTAGCCCAGCAGCGTGACCTCGGCGGGCTCGTTGATGGTGATCCACATCGGGACGCGGTCGGCGAGGCGTTCGGCGACGATCCCCGCGTACTCGGCGAAGCGGTGGGCGGTGTCCCGGTCGAGCCAGCCGCCCGCCTCCTCCAGCTGGAGCGGGGTGTCCCAGTGGTAGAGGGTCGGGGCGGGGGTGATGCCGTGGGCGCAGAGCTCGTCGACGAGCCGGTCGTAGAAGTCGAGCCCGTCGGCGTTGACGGCTCCGCTGCCGCCGGGCACCACGCGGGGCCAGCTGACGGAGAACCGGAAGGCGTCGGCCCCGAGGCCCGCGAGGAGGGCGACGTCCTCGCGGTAGCGGGCGTGGAAGCCGGTGGCCCGGGTGGTGTCGGTGCCGTCCTTGATCCGGCCCGGCAGCGCGGCGAAGGCGTCCCAGCCGGAGGGACCCTTGCCGTCCGCGTCGACCGCCCCTTCGGTCTGGAAGGCGGAGGCGGAGGCTCCCCAGAGGAAGCCCGGCGGGAACAGCGGTACGGTCATAGCGGCCTCCAGCAGCCGTACGTACGTGCAGAGCCCGTACGTACGAGCAGAACCTGTATGAGCGGGAACCTCGGCGGGCAATGATCAGGACCAGACCTTAACGGCCGGTGACGGGCTCGTTCCAGAGGGCCGGAGCCGTGCAGGGCCTGTCCAGGGACGAGGAGTGGTGGATGCAGTTCGAGGTGTGGGCCCCCGAGGCGGACGCGGTCGTGCTGGAGGCGGCGGACGTCCGCTCCCCGATGGAGCGCGATCCGCTGCGGGAGGGGTGGTGGGGCGTCGAGGCGGAGGCGGCGGACGGGGACCGCTACGGGTTCCGGGTGGACGACGGGCCGCTGCTGCCCGATCCGCGCTCGCGGCGCCAGCCGGACGGGCCCGACGGGCCGAGCGCGGTCGTCGACCAGGAGGCGTACGCCTGGCGCAACGGGTGGGCGGGGCGTCGGCTGAACCGCGCGGTCCTGTACGAGCTCCATGTGGGGACGTACACCCGGGAGGGCACGTTCGACGCGGCGGCGGCCCGGCTGGGCCATCTGGCGGAGCTGGGCGTCACCCATGTGTCGCTGATGCCGGTCTGCCCGTTCCCCGGCACCAACGGCTGGGGGTACGAGGGTGTCTCGCTGTGGGCGGTCCACGAACCGTACGGCGGGCCGGAGGGCCTCAAGCGCTTTGTCGACACGGCGCACGGGCTGGGGCTCGGCGTGGTCCTGGACGTCGTCCACAACCACCTGGGCCCGTCCGGCAACCATCTGCCCGCCTTCGGCCCGTACTTCACCGACACCCACCACACCCCGTGGGGCGCGGCGGTCAATCTGGACGCGCCGGGCTCGGACGAGGTGCGGGCGTTCCTGCTGGGCAGCGCGCTGGCCTGGCTGCGCGACTACCGGCTCGACGGGCTGCGGCTCGACGCGGTGCACGCACTCGCCGACACCCGGGCGCTCACCTTCCTGGAGGAGCTGTCCACGGCCGTCGACGCGCTTGCCCTGGAGCTGGGCAGGCCGCTCGGCCTCATCGCCGAGTCCGACCTCTGCGACCCGCGCACCACCACCCCCCGCACGGCGGGCGGCCTCGGACTGCACGCCCAGTGGAACGACGACTTCCACCACGCGCTGCACACCGCGCTCACCGGCGAGTCCCAGGGCTACTACGCGGACTTCGCCCGTGCCCCGCTCGCCGCCCTGGCCAAGACGGTGACCTCGGCGTTCTTCCACAACGGGACCTACTCCAGCTTCCGGGGCCGCACGCACGGCCGCCCGGTCGACGTGAGCCGCTCCCCGGCGCACCGCTTCGTCGGGTACGCGCAGACCCATGACCAGATCGGCAACCGGGCGCTCGGCGACCGGCTGGCCGCCTCGCTCTCCTCCGGCCTCCAGGCATGCGCGGCGGCGCTCGTGCTGACCGGGCCCTTCACGCCGATGCTGTTCATGGGTGAGGAGTGGGGTGCGCGCACACCCTGGCAGTTCTTCACCGACCACACGGACCCGCAGCTGGCGGAGGCCGTACGCAACGGCAGGCGGCGGGAGTTCGGCGCGCACGGCTGGGCGGAGGAGGAGATCCCCGACCCGCAGGACCCGGCCACCCGGGACCGCTCCTGCCTGGACTGGGCCGAGCCGGAGCGCGAACCGCACGCACGACTGCTCGCCTGGTACCGCGAACTGATCGCGCTGCGGCGGACGTTGCCCGATCTGCACGATCCCGACCTGGCCTCGGTGAAGACCGCGTTCGACGAGGACGCCCGCTGGCTGGCGTACCGCAGGGGCGATCTGCGGATCGCGGTGAACCTGGCGGACGAGTCCGCCGCGATCCCGCTGGGCTGGGGCCGCCACCGGCGGGCCGGGGGGCGGGTGCTGGCGGCCTGGGAGCCGGTGGAGGCGCCGGGGGCGGACGGGGTGCTGCATCTGCCGCCCGAGTCGTGCGTGGTGCTGGCGGACGACTGAGCCGCGCCCCGGACCCGGGGGCCGGGGCCGACGCCTGAGCCACGCCGGACCCCGGGCCGGGGCGCGCTACTCCACGACGGCCAGTTCACGGGCGGTGGTGTTCAACCGCCGTCCGCCGTCCTCGGTGACGGCCACGATGTCCTCGATCCGGACGCCGAACCGGCCCGGGAGGTAGATGCCCGGCTCCACGGAGAAGCACATGCCGGGGACTAGCGGCTGCTCCTCGCCCTCGATCATGTAGGGCGGCTCGTGGGTGGTGACGCCGATGCCGTGGCCGGTGCGGTGGATGAACCGGTCGCCGTAGCCGAACTCGGTGATCACCGCGCGGGCGGCCCGGTCGATCTCCTGGCAGGCGGCTCCGGGCCGGACGGCGGCGCAGCCCGCCCGCTGGGCCTCGCGGACGATGTCGTGGACCCGCTGCTCCTCGGCGGTGGGCTCGCCGACATGGACCGTACGGGAGGTGTCGGAGCCGTAGCCGTGCTTCAGGCCGCCGAAGTCGAGGACGACCATGTCGCCCCGCTCGATGGTGCGTGTGCCCGCCTCGTGGTGCGGGTTGGCCCCGTTGGGGCCGGAGCCGACGACGGTGAAGTCGACCTGGGAGTGCCCGAACTCCCGGAGCAGGGCGGCGAGATCGGTCGCCACGTCGACCTCCCGGCGGCCGGAGAACCTGACCTTCAGAATCTCCTCGTACGCGGCATCGGCGGCGGCGCCGGCGGCCGTGAGACGCTCCAGCTCGGCAACGTCCTTCACCGCGCGGAGCATCGGGAGCGCCTCGGTGAGCGCGGTGTAGGAGGTGCCGGGCAACGCCCGCTGAAGGCCGAGGAGATGCATCGCCCAGGCGTTGTCGCTGACGCCGAAGCGGCCCTCGGCGTCCAGCAGCGGGGCGGTCACCGCGTACGGGTCCTTGCCGTCGGTCCAGTCCCGCAGGGTGAGCGCGGGCGCCCCGGTGGCGGCGGCCGCGTCGGGCGCCTCCAGGGTCGGGACCACGAGGACCGGGTCCTGCCCGGCCCGCAGCACGAGGAGCGTGAGGCGTTCGGTGCTCACGGGCCGGTAGCCGGTGAGGTGGACGAGGTCGGGCCCCGGCGCGACGATCACCCCGGCGAGCCCGGCCCCGGCGGCGGACTCGGCGGCCCGCGCCATCCGGGCCCGGTAGTCGTCGGCGGTGAAGGGTGCGGGCGGGGCGGACCGCTGGGCGGACGGGCTGGTGCTGGGCATCCTGACTGACCTCCTGGCGACACTGCTCGGCTCGGCACACAGCATCCTGCCCGTTCGGCGGGGCGACCGCGACCGGCTCGGGCCGGACACGGCCTATCGCTCGCGCGTCGGCTGCCGCACGATCAGGTCGGCCCGGTCGCGGCCGCTGAGCACCAGCCGGGCGTTCGCCTCGTCGGACCGTGCGACCCACTCGCGTGCGTACGGCCGGGGCTTGCCGTACCGCACATGGCGCTCGACGAGCCGGTGCACCCGGATCTCCGGGTCGAGGTCCAGGAACCACACCTCGTCGAGCAGCCCGCGCACCGGCGCCCACGGCCCGTCCTCCAGCAGCAGGTAGTTGCCCTCGGTGATGACGAGCGGCACGTCCGGCTCTACGGCCAGGGCCCCGGCGACCGGCTCCTCCAAAGCCCGGTCGAAGGCGGGTGCGTACACCGGGTGGACCGGGTCCGGGTCGCGCAGCCGCCGCAGGAGCGCCGCGTACCCGGCCGCGTCGAAGGTGTCGGGGGCGCCCTTGCGGTCGGCGCGGCCGAGGCGGTCCAGCTCGGCGGCGGCGAGGTGGAAGCCGTCCATGGGGACGAGGACGGCGCGTCCGTCCAGAGTGGCCACCAGGCGCTCGGCGAGCGTGGACTTCCCGGCCCCGGGCGGGCCCGCGATACCGAGGACCCGCCGCTGCCCGCCCTCCGCGAGCGCGCGGGCCCGGTCCGTCAGCGCGGCCCGGCCGCCGGTGGTCGTACCGTCCAGGAAGTCCATGCGGGGCATTGTGCGGGGGCGGGGACCGAAAGCGTTAGTGTTACGTATAACTACTTCGGCCTCACGCCTTGCGCCTGCCTCAAGCCTGTGGAAGGACCCCCCGTGTCCCACATCGCCCTGGTCACCCTCGTCGTCCGCGACTACGACGAGGCCGTCGCCTTCTACCGTGACGCGCTCGGGTTTGAACCGGTGGAGGACACCGACCGGGGCGACGGCACCCGCTGGGTGGTGGTGCGCCCGCGCGGGGCGGCGTCCGGTACGGGGCTGCTGCTGGCCCGTGCCAAGGACGAGGACCAGGCCGCACGGGTCGGGGCGCAGACCGGCGGGCGGGTCGGCTTCTTCCTGCACACCGAGGACTTCGCGGCCGACCACGCCCGGATGACCGCGGCCGGGGTGCGCTTCCTGGAAGAGCCGCGCCACGAGACGTACGGCTCGGTCGCGGTCTTCGAGGACCTCTACGGCAACCGGTGGGACCTGTTGCAGCCCGCGGACTGACCCGGAGCGCGGGCCAGTCCGCCGATAGCGCGCACCTGGGGATCGGCTCGGGCTGTACTCGGTCATCGTGCTGGGCGAAGGGGGGCATCGCGGCGCTGCCGCGCGGGGCGGCCGGATCACGGGGGGGTCCAAGGGCCGCGGGATCGGACGCTCGGTCCGCCTCACCGGCCGGGAGGGGCGGTGCTCACGCCCGTGCGAGTCCCGCCTCCCGTACCGCCACCGCCTCCATCGCCGCCAGCACCGGCCGGATCAGCGGATGGCCCTCGGCCCCCTGCCGTACGGCCGCGAAGACCCGGCGGGTGGGGGCGCTGCCCTCGACCGGGCGGACGACCACCCCGGTCAGCTCCATCCCGCTTAGGGCCGAGCGCGGTACCAGCGCCACCCCCGCGTCCGCCCCGGCCAGCGCGACCACCGCCCGGAAGTCGTCCGACGAGTGCTCCAGGCGCGGGGCGAACCCGGCGAATTCGCAGGCCAGGACCACCACGTCGTGGCAGGGGTTCCCCGGGTAGGGGCCGATCCACGGGTCCTTCGCGAGGTCCGCGACCGCCACCTGGGCCTGGTCCGCGAGGCGGTGGTCCACCGGGAGCACCGCGTCGAAGGGCTCCGAGTACAGGGGGACGCGGGTGAGACGGCGGTCGTCCTCGGCGGGGGCGCCCCGGTACTCCACGGCCACCGCCACGTCGACCTGCCGGTCCAGCACCATCGGCACGCTCGCGTCGCCCTCCGCGTCCTGGACCCTGACCCGGATGCCGGGCGCGGTGCGGGCGAGCTCCCTGAGGGCGGGGGCGAGGACGAGGCCGATACCGGTGGCGAACGCGGCGACCGTGACCGTACCGGCGACGCCCGCGCTGTAGTCGGCGAGCTCCGCCTCGGCCCGCTCCAGCTGGGCCAGGACCACGTTCGCGTGGCTGAGGAGGATCTCGCCCGCGGAGGTGAGCCGGGCCCCGCGCGCCCCGCGTTCGACGAGACGGTGACCGGTCTCCTGCTCCAGGGCGGCGAGCTGCTGGGACACCGCGGAGGGCGTCAGATACAACGCGGCGGCGGCCGCGGTCACCGTGCGGTGGTCGGCCACCGCACGGAGGATTCGCAGCCGCCGCGCATCGATCATGTGCCCATTGTCCCAGGTGGCGGAGGCCCGCCCACCCGGTGGGCGGTTACGCCTCCGCGTCCAGCGCCGCCCGCGCGTCGACGAACGCGTCCACCGCGCGGTTCACGTCGGCGGTGGAGTGCGCGGCCGAGAGCTGGACCCGGATACGGGCCGCGCCCTGCGGGACGACGGGGTACGAGAACCCGATCACGTACACACCGCGCTCCAGGAGCAGTTCCGCCATCCGGCCCGCCTTCGCGGCATCCCCGATCATGACGGGGGCGATGGCGTGGTCGCCGGGCAGGACGTCGAAGCCCTCCGCGGTCATCCGGGTACGGAACAGCTCGGTGTTGGCGTTGAGCTGCTCGCGCAGGTCCCCGGCCGACTCCAGCAGGTCGATGACCTTGAGGGACGCGGCGGCGATGACCGGGGCGAGGGTGTTGGAGAAGAGGTACGGGCGCGAGCGCTGGCGCAGCAGGGCGACGATCTCGGCGCGGGCCGCGACGTAGCCGCCGGAGGCCCCGCCGAGCGCCTTGCCGAGAGTGCCGGTGATGATGTCGACCCGGTCCATGACACCGTGGAGCTCGGGCGTGCCGCGGCCGCCGGGACCCACGAAGCCGACGGCGTGCGAGTCGTCGACCATGACCATCGCGTCGTAGCGGTCTGCCAGGTCGCAGATCTCCTGGAGCGGGGCGACGTAACCGTCCATCGAGAAGACGCCGTCGGTGACGATCAGACGGCGGCGGGCCCCGGACGCCTCCTTGAGCTGCTTCTCCAGGTCGGCCATGTCCCGGTTGACGTAGCGGTGGCGCTGGGCCTTGGAGAGCCTGATGCCGTCGATGATCGAGGCGTGGTTGAGGGCGTCGGAGATCACCGCGTCCTCCGCGCCGAGCAGGGTCTCGAAGACACCGCCGTTGGCGTCGAAGCAGGAGGAGTAGAGGATCGTGTCCTCCTGGCCGAGGAAGGCCGAGAGCCGCTGCTCCAGCTCCTTGTGGACCTCCTGGGTGCCGCAGATGAAGCGGACGGAGGCCATCCCGTAGCCCCAGCGGTCCAGCGCCTCGTGGGCGGCGGCGATGACCTCGGGGTGGTCGGCCAGGCCCAGGTAGTTGTTGGCGCAGAAGTTGAGGACCTCGCCGGGGCGGCCGCCGGAGGTGACGGCCACGGTCGCGGACTGCGGGGTGCCGATGACGCGCTCGGGCTTGTGCAGCCCGGCGGCGCGGATCTCGTCGAGGGTGGTGCGCAGATCGTCGCGTACGGAGTCGAACATGCCGGGTTCCTTTAAGGGTTCGAGGAGAAGTTCGAAGGTCAGACGGGTCAGACTGGTCAGACTGGTCAGACGGTCCAGTCGAGGATGACCTTGCCGCCGAGGCCGCTCGCGGCGTCGTCGAAGGCCGCCTCGAAGTCGCGGTAGCCGTACCGGCCGGTGATCACGGGGGCGAGGTCGAGGCCGCCCTCCAGCAGGACGGACATGGCGTACCAGGTCTCGTACATCTCGCGGCCGTAGATCCCCTTGACGGTGATCATCGAGGTGACGATCCGGGACCAGTCCACGGCGAACTCCTCGGCGGGCAGTCCGAGCATCGCGATCCGGCCGCCGTGCGTCATGTTCGCGACCATGTCGCGCATCGCCTCGGGGCGGCCGGACATCTCCAGGCCGATGTCGAAGCCCTCGCGCAGGCCCAGCTCGCGCTGTCCGTCCGCGATGGTCCGGTCCGCGACGTTGAGGGCGAGGCTGACGCCGACCTTGCGGGCGAGCGCGAGGCGGGCCTCGCTGACGTCGGTGATGACCACATTGCGGGCACCGGCGTGCTTGGCGACGGCGGCGGCCATGATGCCGATCGGTCCGGCGCCGGTGATCAGGACGTCCTCGCCGACCAGCGGGAAGGACAGCGCGGTGTGCACCGCGTTGCCGAACGGGTCGAAGATCGCGGCGATATCGAGGTCGACGGCGACCCGGTGCACCCACACGTTGGAGGCGGGCAGCACGACGTACTCGGCGAACGCGCCGTCCCGGCCGACGCCGAGGCCGATCGTGGAGCGGCAGAGGTGGCGGCGGCCCGCGAGACAGTTGCGGCACTTGCCGCACACGAGGTGGCCCTCGCCGCTGACCAGGTCGCCGACCGCGATGTCGACGACGTCGGAACCGGTCGCGGCGACCTCGCCGACGAACTCGTGGCCGAGGACGAGCGGGGTGGTGACCGCCTGCTGCGCCCAGCCGTCATAGGCCCGGATGTGCAGGTCGGTGCCGCAGATTCCGGTGCGCAGGACCTTGATCAGGACGTCGGTGGGGCCGTACTCCGGCTCCGGCACGTCCATCAGCCACAGTCCCGGTTCGGCCTTCTGCTTGACGAGTGCCTTCACGGCTGCGGCTCCCTGACGTGGTGCGCGGGTGGTGGACACCCCGGGCCTGGGGGCATGTCGGAGGAACCCTGCGGCCCGGGGTGGTCTTTTCGGGGTGACCCCTTGGGAAGGGGCACGGCGGGACGGGACGGAGCACGTCGTACGTCATACGTCGCACGGCTCCACGCGCCATCCTCGGCCGTCACGGAGCAATCTGCCGTACGACGGGGCCAGGGTCCATCGAGGATTTCTTAAGCGCGCCCGCAGGAGATCTTCATGCCTGGCCGTGGCTTCACCGACCGCTGCCGCCGGCTGCCCGGTCCCGGGCCGGTTCAGAGCTCGTCGTACGGGCCCAGGAAGCGCGGGCGGCCGTTCTCGATCCGGTAGAGGAAGATCCCGTTCTCGTGCCGCGCCTGGCGGGTCGAGGCGTGGAAGGCGAGGGTCCGCACGATCCCCCGGTGCTCGGTCCGGACGAGTCGGCGGGCCATGCCGCTGCGGAGCTCGCCCGAGGCACTGGTGGCCCCGGCGGCGCGGGCGATCAGATGGACCGCGTCGTACGCCTCGGCGGCCCAGGTGGCAGGGGGTGCGCCGAAGCGCTTGCGGTGGGCGGCGGTGAACGCCCGGGCCGCGGGGAGGGCCGCGGGGTCGGAGTACGCCTCGGCGAAGACCCAGCCCTCGGCGGCCCTGCCCGCTCCGGTGAGGAAGGCGGGCCCGAGGGCGGGTCCGGCGGCGAGCCGGGTGCCGGTGAAGCCCGCGTCCGCCAGGGCGGTGGCCAGCCGGGCGGCCCGGGACGCGTCGCCGCCCGCGTGCACGACGGCGTCCGCCCGGGCGGTCACGGCTTTGCGGGCCGCCCCGCCGTAACCCGCGGCGCCCCGGGGAAGCGGGTGCTCGATGAGGGTGGAGCCGGTCGGGGTGGCGTTGCGGAACGTGCCGCCGATCTCGCCGCCGAGCACGGGATCGGCCGCGTCCTGGACGAGGAGGATGCGCTTGGCGGGGCGGGTGTTGACGAGGTAGCCGATGAGGCCGGTGGCGAGCGCACGGTCGAGGGTGCGGGTGAGGCAGAGGTGGAGGTCGGCACCGGAGCCGGTCTCGACGGTGGTGGCCCCCGCCGCGACGACGACCGGGGCGAGCCGCGCCTTGGCGTACCGCTCGACGATCTCCTCCCGCAGCACGTCACCGGTCGGCCCGACGACCGCGATGACCTCGGGGTCCGCGCCCAGCCGGTCCGCCGTCCGGAGCGCCTGCCGGGGGTCCCCGGCGTCGTCCTCGGTCCGCAGGGCGAGCCGGAGCGCCTGTTCCTTGCGGGAGTTGTGGTCGGCGACCGCGAGTTCGACGCCGCGCCGGTGGGCCAGGCCCGTGGCCCGCCCGGGTCCGCTGAGATCGGCGTGGAGCCCGATCGTGTACGTGGGCGGCTCCCCGGAGCCCGCGGAGGGGCCGCCGCTCCCCGCTCGACGCTGCCGCCCGGCGAGCCACGCGGCGGTGGAGCCGCCGGTGAGGAGGACGGCTCCGGCCGCCCCGGCGGTCAGGAGCCTCCGCCGGGCGAGCCGCGAGCGGCGGGAGCGGCGGGACTCCGCGCCGTCCTCGCCAACGTCCCCGGTGCCGTCCCCGGCCGGGGTGAGCGTGGTCGGCAGCGGCTCGGGGTCGGGCAGCGTGAGGGCGGCGGCGGACCGCTCGGCGATCAGCGCGGTGAGCCCGGCGGGGATGACCCAGGGGGTCGAACTGTCCGGTCTCGTCCCTGGCTGCCCCCATGCCTCGCGGGGGTCACGGAGGTCGGGAGACGCCCCTGCCCCCGGATCCGCCGCGATCCGCCGTGCGGGCGGGCGGTCCGACGGGTCCTTGGCCAGGCAGGCGGTGATCACGGGGAGCAGGACGGGGGGCACACCCGTCAGGTCCGGGTCCTCGTGGATCGTGCGGAACAGGACGCCCGCCGCGCCGCCCTCGCCGAAAGGGCGGCGGCCGGTCGCCGCGTACGCGAGGACGCAGCCGAGCGAGAACACGTCGCACGCCGGTCCGAGCGGTCCGGCCGTCGCCTGTTCGGGGGCGAGGTAGCCGGGGGTGCCGATCACCGCGTCGGTGGCGGTCAGCGCGGTCGCGCCCTCGTGGCGGGCGATCCCGAAGTCGATGAGGCGGGGGCCGTCGAGGGCGAGGAGCACGTTGCCGGGTTTCACGTCGCGGTGGATCAGCCCGGCCGTGTGCACCGCGGCGAGCGCCTCCGCCAGTCGGCGGCCCAGCGCCGCCACGGTGTCGGGCGGCAGCGCACCCCCGGCGCCGACCACCTCGCCCAGCGAGGGGCCCGGGACGTACGCGGTCGCCAGCCACGGTTCGCGGGCCTCCGTGTCCGCGCCGAGCACCGGGACGGTCCAGGGGCCGGAGACCCGGGCGGCGGCCTCGGCCTCGCGGCGGAAGCGGGCCCGGAACGCGGGGTCGGCGGCGTGCTCGGCCCGGATCACCTTGACGGCGGCGAGCGCCCCGCCCGCCGAGCGCGCCAGGTGGACCACGCCCATGCCGCCCGCGCCGAGCCGGGCCAGGGCCCGGTAGGGGCCGATGGTGCGGGGGTCCTCGGAGGTGAGGGGCCGCACGTCAGCTCTTCGGCTTCGGGGCCGGGCCGAGGTAGCGGTGGCGGCCGTCCTCCACCCGGTACAGGTGGGCGTCCTGGCCGACCAGTTGCTGGTCCTCCTTGTCGAACGCGTAGGTGCGGGAGATGCCTTCGTACCGGGCGGCGGCGATCGCCGCCGTGAGCTCCGGGCGGGTGGGGCGGCCGTCCCCGGAGGGGGACGCGCTCGGCCCGCCGCTCGGAGTCGCTCTCTTCGTGGCGCTGTCGGCCAGGGCGGCCAGTTCCCGGGCGACGAGGCCTGTGACGTCGTACGCCTCGGCGGCCCAGGGTGCGGGCGGCGAGCCGAAGCGCTTGCGGTGGGCGGCGGTGAACGCGGTCGCCGCGGGTGCGCTCGCGTCGGTGAACGGCGTGATGAACTCCCACCCGTCGGCGGACTTGCCCGCCCGCTCCAGGAACTCCGGTGCCATGGCGGTGTGCTGGGCCAGACGCGGGCCCTTGAAGGGGGTGGCGGCAAGGGCGCGGGCGGTACGGGCCGCCCCGGCCGCGTCCCCGGCGTAGAAGATGGCGTCGCTGCGGTGGTCGAGGAAGTCGGCGATGACCGGAGCGAGTTCGGTGGACCCGGCGGGCACCACGCGCGGGTGGGTGGTGCCGGTGGTGAGGCTTGGCGTTATCAGGTTCGTGGCGTAGCCGGCCTGGTACGCGGCCTGCCCGCCGGACCGGTCGATCAGCACGCCCAGCCGCTCGACGTCGGGGCGCAGGAGGAGGCGGCGGACGATGGGGAACGAGAGGACCGCGTAGGAGGGGGCGGCTTGGAAGAAGGAGCCGTTGACCCTGGCCGGGAAGGTGATCTGGAGGGCCGACACCGTCAGGACCGGCAGCGCCGCTTCGTCGTACGCGGCGAGTGCCGCCCCTGTCGCGGCGTCGCCGGTGGGGCCGATGACCGCGAGGACTTCCGGGTCGCGGGCGAACTCCTCGGCGACCCGGGCGGAGCGGCCCGGGTCCCCCCGGTCGTCGAGGACCTTCACGGCGAGCCTGAAGGGCTGGCCGTCCAGCGAGTTGAAGCGGTCGACGGCGAGGCGCACACCGCGCTCCTGGGCCCGCCCGGCCGCTTCCTGAGGGCCCGTCAGGTCGGCGTGCACGCCGATGATCACGCGGCGTCCACCGGACGCGCCGCCCGTCCCGCCGCCCCCGGCGCCGCTCCCGGTCAGCCGTACGGCGGCGAAGGCTCCCGCGCCGAGGGCCGCCGCGCCGCCCGCCGCGTACAGCAGGAACCTCCGCCGGTCAGGGGCGGGAGGCGGCGGGGCGGGTTCGTCGAAGACGGTGGCGTCGATGCCGGGCAGGGCCAGCAGGGCGGCGGACCGGTCCGCGATGATCCGGACGATGTCCTCGGGCAGCCAGTCGGCGCTCGCCCCGCCCGTTGCGTCCCCCGGTACCAGCGTGCCGAGGCCGGCGGCGGTCGGGCGCGCCGCCGGGTCCTTGTCGAGGCACCGCTCCAGCAGGCGGCGCAGTGCCGGGTCGTCGATGCCGTCCAGGTCGGGGGCGTCGTGCACGGTGCGGTAGAGGAGGGCGTCGACCGCGCCGCTGCCGAAGGGCGGCTGCCCGGTGGCCGCGTAGGCGAGGAGGCAGCCGAGCGAGAAGACGTCCCCGGCGGGCCCGGCGCCGTCGCCGGACGCCTGCTCGGGCGGGAGGAAGCCGGGGGTGCCGACGATGAGTCCGGTGGCGGTCAGCGCGGTGGCGTCGGCGGTGCGGGCGATCCCGAAGTCGATCAGCCGGGGCCCGTCGGCCGTGAGCAGGACGTTGCCCGGCTTGACGTCGCGGTGGACGAGTCCGGCCGCGTGCACCGCGCCCAGTGCGCGGGCGAGCAGTGCGCCGAGGACGGTGACGCTGCGCGCGGGCAGTGGCCCGCGCTGGACGACGACGTCCGAGAGGGTCGGCCCGGGAGCGAACTCCGTTGCCAGCCAGGGCCGTTCGGCCTCGGTGTCCGCTCCGGTGACGCGCACGGCCCAGGGGCTGTCCACCCGCCGCGCGGCCTCGGCCTCGCGGCGGAAGCGGGTCCGGAAGTCCTCGTCCCCGGCGTACTCGGGAAGGATCACCTTGATGGCGGCGAGCGTCCCGGCGTCGGTGCGTCCGAGGTAGACGACGCCCATACCGCCCGCTCCGAGGCGGCCCAGGAGCCGGTGTCCGCCGATCCGGGCGGGGTCGGTGGGTCGCAGATCGTCCATCGGCCGGCCTCAGCTCTGCTTCTCGACGGCGGATTCGAGCCGGACCAGCATGGCGGCCTGCGCCTGGGTGACCAGGGTGTCGACCTCCCGCGCGGTGCGGCCCTTCGCCCCCTTGCCGGTCACGGCGACGGTGAACTGGAGGACCTGCGCCTGCTGCCACGCGTAGGGGTGCGGCCCGCCCAGCTCGGCACTCCGGTACTCCCCCGACTCGTTCAGGAAGTCCTCGGAGTTGTTCTGGTTCGCCTCGCCGCCGAGGAGCGCGCCCGCGACCAGGGAGGCGATCCGTTCGCCCGCGCGCAGGTGCTGGGTGGGGCAGCGCATGGACTCCTCGATCGACTCCGCCATCTCCCAGGCCGCGTCCTCGCGAGTGCGGTGGACGGTGACGACGGCGGCGAGGCGCAGCGGCCCCTTGCCCGCTTCGGCGGGCACCTCGAAGGACCGGGTGAGCGTGGCCAGGACGTGGGCGGCGGGCTTGCGCTGCTGCCAGACGCAGTCCGTCCCGAGCACGGCCCAGGTCGCCGGTCCGCTCTCGTACGGGTTCCGCTTCACCACCCCGGGTCCGAAGCTGCCGGGGTCGGCGATGACGCGGCCGATGAGGTCGAGCGCGGCCGCCCGGGTCTTCGGGAGCCGGGCGGGGTCGGGTTGGATCGCGTACGGGGCTTCGGCGGACGGCCCGGTCCCGGCCTCGGTGCTCCGGCCCGACTCCTCCGGGGCGTTGGAGCGCTCGGCCCCGGGGGTGTCCGTGTCCGCCGTGCAACCGGTGAGCAGGAGAGGCAGAAGCAACAGGGGGAGAACGGACCGGACTCTTCGTAACGGCACCCGACAGTTCACAGCGCTCTCCCCGTTTCTCCTCGACGCCGCGTCGATCATAGGTTCGTCCGGCCGGTCGGGGGGTGCTGTTCGGGGACTGTTGCGCCATCGGTACGTAAGGGCGGGTCCCCGTCAGCCCAGTTCGGGAGGGCCGATGGCCAACACCCGCTCGGCGCGGAAACGCTGGACCGGCTGACCGAGGAACTCCACCGACGGGTACGCACGAACGAACTCCTCCGGCGTGGCCCGACGGCTCCGCCCGGAAGCCCGCCGGAAGGACGGGGGTGCCACCCCCTCACGAGGACGGCACGCCCGTCGCCGGGGCCGCGCCCCTACGCGCTGCCGCGGCGGCGCACCACCGTGGCCGCCGCGAGTGCGGCGGCCAGGTAGACGACGGCTCCCGCGCCGAACGCCCAGGCATACCCGACGACGAGGTCGCCCTGCGACGCGGCCACCGCCATCAGCGCGGCCAGACCCACCGTGGGCCCCAGCTCCATCGCGGTGTTCATCACGCCGCCCGCCAGTCCGGCCTGGTGCGCGGGCACGTTGGAGGTGGTCAGCACGGTCGAGCCGGAGAAGACGAAGGACGTTCCGGCGGCCAGCAGGACCGCGCCGGGCAGCAGCCCCGTGACGTACGAGGTGTCGGAGCCGATCCCCGCGAGGAGCGCCAGTCCGACGGCGCCGCCCACGAGCCCGGCGATGGTGACCACACCCGCCCCGTACCGGCCCACCGCCGGCCCGGCGAGCCGGTTGACCACGATCAGGGCGAGGGTGAACGGAACGAAGGCACCGGTCGTGGCCAGGGTCGACCAGTCCTGCTGCTGCTGGAGGTACAGCGAGAGCAGGAAGGTCACCAGGCCGGTGCCCGCCGCCGCCAGCAGGATTCCCACGAGGCCCACCAGACGGCGGGGCTCCACCGTGAAGCCCGGCGGCAGCAGCGGGTCCCGTACGCGCCGCTCGGCCAGCAGGAACAGGGCGAGCAGGACGACGCCTACGGCGATCGGGCCGAGTACGCGGGCCGACCCCCAGGAGTGGTCGCCGCTGAGGATGAGGCCGTAGCTGCCGATCGAGACGCCCAGGGTGGCGAGCAGGGCGCCCACCGGGTCGAGTCCCGGCCGACTCGCCGACGGGTCGGCCGGACCGGCGGGCAGCAGCAGCCGGGTGGCCGCGAGGGCCAGGACGGCGACCAGCACGGGCACCGCGAACATCCAGCGCCAGGAGATCCAGGTGGTGACGGCGCCCGAGGCCAGGGTGCCGATCGCGGCGCCGAGCACGGACACCCCGCCCCAGGTCGCCATGGCCCGGCCGAAGACCGCGGGTTCGCGGAGGACCGCGCGCAGCACCGCCAGGGCCGCCGGGGCGGTGAGCGCGGCACCCACGCCCTGGCTGAACCGTACGGCGACCAGTGCCTCGAACGTGGGGGCCAGCGCGGCCGTCACGGACGCCAGGCCGAACAGCACCAGGCCGAGGACGAACACCGGCCGGCCGCCGTACCGGTCCGCGAGCCGACCGCCGAACAGCAGCAGCCCGCTGTAGGGCAGCCCGTACGCGGCGTTGACCAGGACCAGGTCCGCCGCACTCAGGTCGAACTCCTGGCCGATCCTGGGCAGCGGCACGGCGATCAGCGTGATCGTGAAGATCAGCGTGGCCTGGACGACGGCGAGCATCGCGAACGCGAGGCCGGCCGGGGAGGCGGGGGAGGCCGGAGAGGGCGGAGTGGAGGAAGGGGGCAGAGGGGAGGAAGGGGGTGGAGGGGGCGGGGTGGGTTCGGTCAGTGGCTGGGCGGGATCCATCGCCGGTCTTTCCTTGCGGCCCCGGGGGGGCATGAGTGGGTCGGTTGGGACGGCGGCGAGCCCCTGGGGAGCGCCGCCGGACTGCCCCGCGGGTCAGACCCCGGCCCGGGCGGCGCCCCGGAGCGCCAGCTCGACGTCCTCATCGACCAGTCCGTGATTCAGCGCGAAGGCGGCGGCGGACCCCATGCCTGCCGAACTGACCACGAGTGCCCGGGGGTCGACGACATTGCCCACCGCCCACACACCGGGCACACTGGTGCGGCCGGAGCGGTCGGTGGCGATCCAGCCGTCCTCGCCCCGCTCGCAGCCGAGCGCCGTCAGCAGTCCGTCGCGGGGCACCATGCGCGGCACGACGAAGACCGTGGCGCGGGCCACCCCGCCGTCCTCGACGAGTTCGACCCCGCGCAGCCGGTCGTCCTCCACCACGAGCCGCTTGACGGTCCCCTCGACCACGGGCACCTCCCGTGCGGCCAGGGCAGCTAGCTCGTCGTCGGCGAGGTCGAGACCGTGCCGGAACAGCACGACGTCGTCGGACCACTGGCGCAGCAGCAGCGCGTGGCGGACAGCGCCCGGGTGCGTGCCGAGCACACCGAGGGGCTGGTCGCGCACCTCGTAGCCGTGGCAGTACGGGCAGTGCAGCAGGTCCTTCCCCCATCGCTCCCGGACCCCGGGGATGTCGGGCAGTTCGTCGCGCAGGCCGGTGGCCACCACGACCCGGCGGGCGGTGAGCACGACCCCGCCGGCCAGCCGTACGGCGAAGCGCGGCACCCCGCCCCCGTCCTCTCGCTCCACATCGTCGACCTTCCCCTGTATGAACTCGGCGTCGTATCCGGCCACTTCGGCCCGGCCGGTCTCCAGGAGCGCGCTCGGCGCCATTCCGTCGCGGGACAGGAAGCCCTGGAGGTGCGCGGAGGGCGCGTTGCGTGGGGCCCCCGCGTCGACGACGACGACCCGGCGGCGGGCCCTTGCCAGGACCAGCGCCGCGTTGAGGCCCCCGGCCCCGGCCCCGATGACGACGACATCGGCGTCGCTGCCGCGCTCGGCCCCGGCCAGTGAACCGCTCCGTGAACCGTTCCGTGAACCCGTCATGTCCGTCCCTCTCGTTCCACTCGTGCTGCCCCGTGCCCGCCCCCTCGACCGGCACCGCCCACAGGGTGCGATCCGCCTCCGGCACCGGACAACGTTTGTTGCCGATTCCGCAACGGGCGGGTGGAATGGGCGACATGAAACAATCGCCCGCGCTCTCCCAGGTCCTCGACGAGGTGGGTCCCCGGCTGCGCCGGCTGCGTACGCAGCGGGGGCTGTCGCTCACCGCGATCGCCGAGGCGACCGGCATCTCCAAGAGCACCCTGTCCCGGTTGGAGTCCGGGCAGCGCCGCCCCAGCCTGGAGCTGCTGCTGCCGATCGCCCAGGCCCACCAGGTCCCGCTGGACGAACTGGTCGGCGCGCCTGAGGTCGGCGATCCCCGGATCAGGCCCGCACCCCGGAGCGTCAACGGCAACACGGTGCTGCCGCTGACCCGCCAGCCCGGCCCGCTCCAGGCGTTCAAGATGGTGCTGCCCGCGAACCGGGACTCCCCCGACCTGTGCACCCACGAGGGGTACGAGTGGCTGTACGTCCTCTCCGGCCGCCTGCGGCTACTGCTGGCCGACCACGATCTCGTGCTGGGGCCGGGCGAGGCCGCCGAGTTCGACACCCGGCTGCCGCACTGGTTCGGCACCACGGGGGAAGGTCCGGTGGAGGTGCTCAGCCTGTTCGGGCGGCAGGGGGAGCGTATGCACGTGCGGGCCAGGCCCCGCGCCGGAGGCGGACGCTCTGGTGGAGCGGGTCCAGCGGACGCTGTGCGACGCGGGCGGCTTTCCGGACCACCGCAAGGCGTCGGCGGAGACGCTGCTGACCCCGGCCGGTCGCGCGGTTCTTGATAACGTCGCCCCCGCGGCTGTGGACTTCTCCCCCCGACCCGGTCGCGCGGGTGGGCGGAAGGGGACCGGGCGCGGCAGGACGAAGAGGGCCGACAGATGAGCCTTGCACAGGTGCACTACACCTCCGACGCGCCGGGGGACGAGGGAACGGCGGGCCGTTTCGCGGCTGTTGGGCCCGGGGTGTCGGGCGCGCTGCGCACGGAGATCGAGCCGCTGGTCGCGTACGAACTGCCCGAGGGGCCCGCACACTCCCCCACCGAACTGCACGCGCTGCCACAGGCGTTCACCTATGCCGTGCTCTCCGACGGCAGCCGTCTGATCGGCCGTACGGCTCCGGCGCGCGGCGAGGGGCCGGGGCGCGTACGGTTCCACACGCACGCGGTGCACATACCCGCGGGGGTGCCGCTGCCCGGCGGCCGGCTGCCCGTGGAGGCGTGGCGCTCGCCGCACTGGGTCACCACGACCCCGGCCAGTGTGACGCCGCCCGACCCGATCACCGCGCTGCCGCCGGGTCCCGCCCCCGTACGGGAGGGGCTCGACGACTTCGCCGTCTCGCGCGGCCCGTGGCTGGCGGCGGTCCTCGCCGATCTGCGCCGGGCGAGCGAACCGGAGCCGCCGGGTGACGGCCCGGTGGTGCTGGTGGAGAAGCGCAGTGCGGATGTGGCGCGCTGGCTGGGGCTCGCGACGGTGGCGCTGCCGAGGGAGAGCGTGGAGCGACTGACATTCACCACGTACACGCGGCGGCCGGGAAGTTCGGCGTTGCGGGTCGTGGGGGTGCTGCCCGAGGACGCGGCGGCGGCGCGGGAGGCGGGACTGCGGGTCCGTGTGTGCGCAGACCGGCCCCCGGTGGACGGCACCCGGGACACCTGGGCCCGGACGGCGGCCCGGGTGTGGCGGGGCCGGGCGTCGGAGTTGTTCCAGGAGGCCCGCGAACTGCCCGGGGGGCCCTTCGCCGCCGGACCGTTGGCCGTGACGGCCCTGTGCGCCGGGATCGCGCTCGGGCCGGAGGAACGTGCGGCGGCCGCCGCGTGGACGGCCGAGCGGCCCTACGCACTGGACGCGAAGCGGATCGGGCAGTTGGTGGAGGCGCTGACCGGGCCAGGCGTGGATGACCGTACAGGCTCCGAATTCGACGCGGCGGGACGGCTGTTCGGCGCTCTGGACGGCCGGTGCCCGGCGTCGGTCACCGCACCGCTCGCCGCGATGCTGGTGACGGAGGCGGTGCGGGGCGGCAACGGTTCGCTGGAGCTGCCGCGCAGGGAGGCGTTCACGGGCCCGGACGGGCAGGCGCTCGCCGAGGCGCTCGCCCCGGAGATCCTCACCGAACTGGAGAGCGGTACGGGCGGGCCCGTCCCGGTGGCACGAACCCTGCAACTACTGCGAGTGGCACGTTTGTTGGGCGTCGAGATCACGGAACTGCTGCCGGACACCGTGGACCGGCTGGCCCGGGAACTGCTGGCCGAGGCCGACGGATCGCCGGAGACACCGGCGTCCGCACCGGCCCTCCTGGAGCTGCTGGACGAGCAGTTCGACGTCCGGACGGCGTTGCTCGGCGCGCTGGACCGGATCACACCGGACGCCCCCGGGGCGGTGGCCCGGTTCCTGACGACCGTCCCGCTGCCGTTCACCGGCACGCAGGCGCTGCCGCATCTGCGGATGTGCGCCGAGGCCCCGGGGGCGATGGCGACCCTGGGCGGCGACCGGACGGCGGTGTGGCACCGGGTGCTGCGGGCGGCGGGCCTGTCCCCCTTCACCGAGCCACAGGTCCTGCGCACCGCGGTCGGCCTGGTATGGGAGGACCGGCCCCCGACCGTCGAGGAGGCCCGGCTGCTGCTGGAGGCGGCCACGTCGGACGCGCACCGGGCGGCGGGAACCTGGTCCCGCCCGGTCGACGCGGCCCTCGGCGCCTCGGCCGCCGGTACGGACGAGGCCGCCGCACTCGCCCACGACCTGCTGCGCGCCTTCCCGCAGGAGATCGGCGGCCGCGAGCGGGCCGCACTCCACCTCCTGGACCTCTGCCGCGACCTGCGCACGGGGGCGCCCGAGCCCGGCTGGGCGGAGCGCGTCCGCACCCTGTGCACCCGGGCGGAGCCACTCGAACCGGCCCTGCGGGAACGGGTGTTCACCGCCCTGGCCGAACGCCTGCTGGCCCCGGACCGCCCCGGCGCGGAGCTGTACGCCTTCGTCCACGGCGACGACGCCGAACTGATCGCCGCCTACGACCACGCGGCCCGCACACCCCCGGTCGCCACCCGCCTGCGCACCCAACCTGCCTACGCGGCCGACTGCTTCACCGTCTGGACGTCCCACCCGCACGCGGGCAGAGCCTGGACCACCACGGCGAACGCCCTCCTCGACGAGGTGCTGCGCCCAGCGGTACGCGGAATGGCGGCGGAGGCCGTCGCGGAGGTCGAGGAGACAGTGAGCCGGACGGGCAGCAGCGGCCGGGCGAACGCCTTCCGCGACTGGAACCGGTCGAGCACGCTGGGACGTCTGGGGCGCCGGATAGCGGGGCGGGTACGGCGGGGCTGACGCCCTCCGAACCCCCACCGGCCAAGGCCGGCCGCAGGACGGCCCCATAGGGTCGGAGGCATGACGACACCCCTTGCCAACAGCGCTTTCGACTCGCTCAGCCTCGACGCCGTACGCGACCAGGAGGCGCTGCGACGAGCCTACGCACTGCCCGGCGACGCGGCCGTGCGCAAGCAGATGACCGAACTCACCGAACAGACGCGGCGGTTGATCGGCTGCTCCTCGCTGGTCCTGATCGCCAGCGCGGACGCCGATGGCAACTGCGACGTCTCCCCGCGCGGCGGCCCCGCCGGCTTCGTCGCCGTCCTTGACTCACGGACGGTGGCGATACCGGACGCGACCGGCAACAAGCGGCTGGACACCCTGCAGAACGTCATCGCCACCGGAAGGGCCGGGCTGCTGTTCGTCATCCCCGGGCGGACCACCACCCTGCGGGTGAACGGCCGGGCGGTCGTGTCCACCCGCCCGGAGCTGCTGTCGCAGCTGACCGCCGTGGGAAAGCCGCCGGCCAGTGCGCTGGTGCTGGGAATCGAGGAGGTCTACCCGCACTGCCCGAAGTCGCTGCTGCGCAGCGGGGCGTGGAAGCCGGAGCAGTGGCTTCCGACGGACGCCCAGCCGACCTCGGCCGAGGTGACGCTGGCCCAACTGCGGATGCCGGAGCTGACGATCGCCGACATCGAGCAGGCGGAGGCGGACTCGCTGAAGTACCGGTACGAGTAGCGGGCCGGGCCGCGTGGGAACACGGGGTCGGCCGACCCCCGTGACCAGCACGCCCCAAGATCGATCGCGGGGCGGCCCGTTAGGGTACGCGGCATGACGCTGCAACTTGTTCAGGTGAACTTCAAGGCCCGGGACGACTCGGCGCTCGGCCGGTTCTGGGCGGAGGTCCTCGGCTGGGGTGTCTCCAGCGAGGGCCCCGGAGTCACCAACCTGGAACCCGTGGGCTTCGACTGGCCGGACCCGTCCGCCGTCTGCGTCGATCTCGTCCGCGTCCCGGACCCGGAGACGGTGAAGTACCGCGTGCACATCGAGCTGGCCACCACCTCCGACGTCCATCAGGCGGAGTTGGTCGCACGCCTGAAGGGCCTCGGGGCGACGGCCGCCGACGCGGGCCGGGGCGACACGCCGTGGACGATGCTGGCCGACCCGGAAGGCAACGTGTTCAGCGTCCTGGAGCCCCGGGAGCTCTACCGGGACACCGGGCCCATAGCCGCCGTGGTCGTCGGCTGCGCCGACCCGCGGGCCATGGTCCGGTTCTGGGGCGAGGTGATCGACTGGACCGTCCATGAGCTGACCGACGACCGCGCCCTGCTGCGCTCCGCCAAGGGCGTCGGACCATACCTGGAGTTCCGCCGCAGTCCGGACGACGAAGCCCTGCGGAGCCGCATCCATCTCGACGTGAGGCCCGGCCCCGGTGGGGACCAGGCGAGGGAGGTCGCCCGACTCGAAGGCCTCGGCGCGACACGGGCCGACGTGGGTCAGGGTGACGCCCCCTGGGTCGTCCTGGCCGACCCGGAGGGCAACGAATTCTGCGTACTCAGCCGGGGCTGACAACGGGCATACTCCGGCAGTCAGTACAGCAGGTCCAGTTCCGCCCGGACCGTCTTGCCCGGCGGTTCGCGGTCGACGACGGCCCAGCGGTCCGCCAGCGCGTCCACGATCAGCATCCCGCGCCCGCTGTCGTCACCGTCAGCCGGTGCGGTGATCTCGCCGGGCCCCGGCGGGCGGCACTCTCCCCGGGTGTCGGACACCTCGATCCGCAGGACGCCGAGGGCCTCCCGGTCGCCGGGCGTGTGCGTCAGGCACAGCTCGAAGTCGCGGCCGGGAACCCGCCCGTGGGTCACCGCGTTGGCCGTCAGCTCCCCGATGATCAGCGCCGCCGACTCCGAGGCGTCACTGAGGTACGGGATGCCCCAGGTGTGCAGCTGGTAGAGACCGACGCGGCGGGCGAGTCGGGCACCGCGTGGGTTCGAGCTGAATCGACGCCTGAACACACGTACGGTTACGTCGGGTTGGGTCTTCATCGGAGCTTCCATGGCCCCAGATTCCCGGCCCGCACCCGCTACGCACCAGGTCACCAACTCGTACGCTGAGTCAGCGTACGGGCGCGAAGGGTGGACGGTACGGGTCACGTTCCGTAAGCATGGGCGGGTTGGCGAACCAGGGCGGGCGCACGGGGAGGTGGCCGTACATGACGCACGGCACGGATGGCATCGACAGCACGATCGACACGTACGGAACCTTCGGCAACGGCGGCGGGAGCCGCACCGAACCCGAACCGCAGTACACCCTCAAGATGTTCGGAGAAGTAGTCAAGAACTTCCGCAAGCGTGCGGGGCTGACGCAGGAGCAGTTCGCCCCGCTCGTCGGGTACTCGACCGAGACCATCGCCTCCATCGAGCAGGGCAGTCGACTCCCGCCCCCGGATTTCGCGGAGCGCGCGGACCGGGCACTCGACGCGTTCGGGGTGATCCTGGGCGCGGCGAAGCATCTGACGCGACGGAAGGGGCTGGCGCGTTGGTTCCGGCAGTGGGCGAACCTGGAACTGACGGCGCTGAGCCTGTACACGTACGAGTGCCGGTTGATTCCGGGGCTGTTGCAGGCGCCTGCGTACGCTCGGACGCTGTTCACCGACCAGTTGCCGCCGCTCGCCGACGAGCAGATCGAGGCGCAGCTCGCGGCTCGACTGGAGCGTCAGCAGCTCCTGCGCAACCGGCCGAACACCGCGTTCAGCTTCATCCTCGAAGAGCACCTGTTCCTGAGGGACTTGGGCGGCGAGGAGGTAACGATGGAGCTGATCGACCACATCCTCGACCTGTCCGAGCTGCGCAATGTGGACATCCAGATCATGCCGTTGGTGCGGCATCACCACGCGGGGCTGCACGGGCCGATGCGACTGCTGGAAACGTCGGAACACCAGTGGTTCGGCTACCTGGAAGGGCAGGAGCACGGGCAGTTCGTCTCCGACCCCAAAGTGATCAGCGCACTCCAGATGCGGTGTGCCAGTATGCGTTCACAGGCTCTCTCGTTGGACGACTCCAAGAGCCTGATGCGGCGGATGCGAGGAGCGAGATGAGCACCACACCCCTGGCCTGGTTCAAGAGCAGTTACAGCAGCGGCTCCGGAGACTCCTGCGTCGAGGTCGCCCTGGAGTGGCACAAGTCGAGCTACAGCAGCGGCTCGGGCGACGACTGCGTCGAGGTCGCCGCCTGTCCCTCCACCGTCCACGTCCGCGACTCCAAGATCGAGGAGAGCCCGCAGCTCGCCCTCGGCCCGGCCGCCTGGACGCGTTTCCTCGCCTACGCCGCCCAGGGCTGAGCCGCCCCGTTCCTCCGAGGAGTACGCCCGGAGGCTCCGTACGTGCCGGACAGGTACCGTAAAGGGGTACTGATACGACTCGTGGGCCTCCTGGCGGGCTGCGTGAACCCCAGGAGGAGCCGACATGACGACCAACCGTGGACGCAAGGACGTCATCCGCGACCGGATGGCCGCCACCGGGGAGTCGTACAACGTCGCCGCCCGCAACCTCAAGGCCATGAAGGACATGGCGGCGACCCGCGACGCCGTCCTCGTGCAGCGGTGGACACCCGCCGACAGCTTCGACGTGCCGTGTCCGTGCGGTGGGACGTGTGAGCCCGGCGAGACCTGCGACCGCTGCCACGCCCGCCACCGTCATGTGAAGCGCTACCCGGGCTCCACCACCGAGGTCGAGACCTGGGCCGACCGCTACGAGTGCACCGGCTGCTCGTCCTCGTACACCCTGACCGTCCACCTGGCCGGACGGCCCTGGGGGGTCGCGGAGACGGTCGTGCAGGGCGGGTCGGCCGAGGAGGTCGTGCAGGCGACCGTCTTCCCCGGGGTCATCCATCCGCTGTTGCGCGACGAGGGGTGACACGGGCCCGGACGTGGCGTGTCACGTCCGGGCCGGGGCGCTTCCGTGCGGCCTCGGGCCTCAGCTCTCGTCCGGCGCCAGCCGCAGCGAGATCGAGTTGATGCAGTACCGCTGGTCCGTGGGGGTCGGGTAGCCCTCGCCCTCGAAGACGTGGCCCAGGTGCGAGCCGCAGCGGGCGCAGCGGACCTCGGTGCGGACCATGCCGTGACTGCGGTCGTCGATCAGCTCGACCGCGTCCGTGTCCTTCGGGTCGTAGAAGGACGGCCAGCCGCAGTGTGACTCGAACTTGGTGTCGGAGCGGAACAGCTCCGCCCCGCAGGCCCGGCAGGAGTAGACGCCCGCCGTCCTGGTGTCGGTGTACTCGCCCTTGAACGCGGGTTCGGTGCCGGCCTGGCGCAGTACCGCGTATTCGGCGGGAGTCAGCTCCGCCCGCCACTGCTCGTCCGGCTTCTCGACGTCGTACGACACGTCCCGCTCCTCAGCTCGACAGGTGATCGCTGGACAGGTGGTCCAGGATGCGCGGGCCGAGGTCGGTGACGTCGCCCGCTCCCATGGTGAGAACGAGATCGCCGGGCTTCGCCATTCCCGCGACGGCGGCCGGGACGTCGGCCTGGTCGTGGACGGCGGTGACCTCGGCGCCCGCCGCCTTCGCCGCGTCGATGATCAGGGCACTGGTGATGCCGGGGATCGGGTCCTCGCGGGCCGGGTAGATGTCCAGGACCACGGAGGCGTCGGCCAGGGCGAGGGCCTGGCCCATCTCGGTGCCCAGCTCCTGAGTACGGGAGAACAGGTGGGGCTGGAAGACGACCAGGATGCGGGAGTCGGCGGCCGCGCCGCGCATGGCCTCCAGGTCGGCGGTCATCTCGGTGGGGTGGTGTGCGTAGGAGTCGATGACCTGCACGCCCGCCGCCTCGCCCTTGAGCTGGAGGCGGCGCTTGACCCCGGTGTACGTGCCGAGGGCCGAGGCCAGGTTGTGTGCCGGGATGCCGAGGGCGACGCCTGCGGCGAGGGCGGCGACCGCGTTGTGGGCGTAGTGGCTGCCGGGGACGGAGACGGTGAAGGTGAGGAACTTCCCGTTGAGCAGGACCGTGACCTCGCTGGTCAGGCCGCGCGGGGTGACCTTGTGGACGCGGACGTCGGCGTCCTCGGCGGAGCCGTAGGTGACGACCTTGAGGTCGGAGAGGTCGCGGACCCGGCGGGTCAGCTCGACCGCGCCGGGCTGGTCGGCGGAGACGACCAGGGTGCCGCCGGGGACGACCTTGCCGACGAACGTCTCGAAGGAGTCGTAGATCTCGTCCATCGAGGCGTAGTTCGCGTGGTGGTCC
The DNA here is from genome assembly GCF_031760065.1 of Streptomyces durocortorensis. NCBI lineage: Bacteria > Bacillati > Actinomycetota > Actinomycetes > Kitasatosporales > Streptomycetaceae > Streptomyces > Streptomyces sp. C11-1. The sequence continues at coordinate 6,208,314 of NZ_CP134500.1, read as the reverse complement.
AGCTCGACGTTGAGGACGATCGCGACCTCGGGGTCGTACTTCTGGAAGCTGCGGTCGCTCTCGTCCGCCTCCGCGACGAAGATGTCCCCCTCTCCGTGGGTGGCGTTGGTTCCGGGGCCCTCCAGGTCGCCGCCGATGGCGTACGAGGGGGCCAGGCTCAGCGAGGAGAGGGCGACGGCCAGCATCGACGTCGTCGTGGTCTTGCCGTGGGTGCCCGCCACCGCGATGGCGCGCAGGCCGTTCATCAGGGAGGCCAGCGCGTCCGAGCGGTGCACCACGGGGACGGACAGCTCGTTGGCGCGCAGCAGCTCGGGGTTGTCCGCGCGGATGGCGCTGGAGACGACCACGCAGGACGCGTCGTCGGCCAGATGGTCCGCCGCGTGCCCGATGTGCACGGTCGCCCCCAGCGCCCGCAGCGATTCGGCGGTGGCGGACTCCTTGGAGTCGCTGCCCGCCACCTTCGCACCCCGCTGGGCGAGGATCTTCGCGATGCCCGACATCCCGGCGCCGCCGATGCCGATGAAGTGCGGTCGTTCCATGGCGGCGGGAATACCGGGTGCCATCGTTGAGTCCTCCGAGGTTCTGGTGAGAGTCCCACGCGGTTCCGGGTTGCCCTCCGGCGCCCGCGCGCCCTTCAGCCTATTCGCTGTGCGCGAAGAGCTTGAGCACCGGGACGCCGACCTTGTGCCGGGCGCGGGAGGCCCAGTCTCGGTGGAAGAACTCCTCCACGTAGTGCGGGGCGGTCAGGACGATGACCTCGTCGGCGCCCGCCTCCTCGACCACGGTCTTGAGTTTGTCCAGGGGGTGATCCTCGACCACCTGTCCGACCGCGTCGGAACCCGCCTCGCGCAGGGCCCGTAGCGAGTACTCCAGCCCGATCTCGGCCGGTTCCCGGGCCTCCTTGCCCTCCGGCTCCTCACCTTCGCGGACCGCTTCCCTGAGCTCCCCCATCGCCACGTCGTCGATCGCGCGCAGCAGGACGTCGGCCTGGTCACCGCGCGGCTGCAACAGAACGACGAACGAGATCCGCTCCTCGCCGTGAAGGGTGGTGACAAAGTCCACGTCCTCGGGAGTCAGCGGCTTCTCGATCATCAAAACGCTTGTGAACACGACAGGCGCCCTTCCGCTTCTTCGTCTCGTCGACCGCGGCATCGGCCGTCGACGGTCGTTTGCTGAAACCATCCTTCCCCGTGCTTCCACGGGGGACAGGGGTAAGTGTGCCCAGCCCGAGCTAAGCGGAACGGGAAATTCCGCTAACCGTCAGTCCGACGGTACCGAGTGAAGAGGAACCCGGCCTCTTCCAGCAACGATGTCAGGAAAAAACGTTCCGGCACGGCGACCCCGGGCCCTCCGGCGATCCGCTGAGCATCACCGGCTGTGAGCATCGGGGAGACCGTCAGGCACAGCTCGTCCAGCACGCCGCCCGCCACGAACTGGCCCAGCAGCCGGGGCCCGCCCTCGGTCAGCTGCCGGGTCAGCCCCCGGTCGGCCAGCTCGCGCACCGCCCGCGCCGGGTCCACCCGGGTGCCGTCCCCCGCGATCACGACCTCGGCGCCCGCCTTCCGGGCCGCCGCGATACGGTCCGCCGACGCCCCAGCACCGGTCACCACGAGCGTCGGGACCAGCGGCTCGGTGAACAGGGGCAGCGAGAAGTCCAGGTCCATCGAGCCGGTCACCACCGCCACGGCCGGAGCGGGGCCCTGTCCCGCCGCCGCCCGCCGTGCCGCGAACGCCTCCCGGGCCCGGGCCGGGCGGTACCCCTCCAGGCGTACGGTCTCGGCTCCGGCGATCACCACGTCGGCCAGGGCCCGCAGCGTGCCGAAGATCCGCATGTCGGCGGCGCAGGAGATGGGCTGCGAGCGGCCGTCGTGCTGGGCGGCCCCGTCGAGGGTGGAGACCATGTTGGCGCGCAGCCAGGGAGTCTTGGCGGGGAGGTCCGCCGGGTAGGCGTAGGCGTCCGCCAGCTCGTCGAGGCTCCACTCGCGGTCGGCGAGCGGTCCGGACGGGCCCTCGCCCGTGGAGCTGCTTGTTGTCAGGTCCGTCACAGGGAACAGGCTTCGCATGGGTTGCAGTCTGGCACGGGCCTTAGGGTGGACGGTTGTGTCGTCATCCACCGCCGTTCCGGGGCAGAGCCCCCTTGCCGAAGCGGCCCCGCTGTCCCTGTGCGCCCGCGAGCCGCACGTCCCCGCAGACCGTCTGGTCGCCGAGATGGTGCCGCCGCCGCGCTTCGACTCGGTGCGCTTCGACACGTACGTACCCGACCCGAACCAGCCCAGCCAGAGCGAGGCGGTCACGGTCCTCGCGGGCTTCGCCGCCGGGCTCGGCGGGTCGCACGCGACCGGTGCCGGGCGCCGGAAGTGGTTCGGGAGCAGGAAGCCCGCGGCGCCGACCGGGCCGCGCGGGGTGTATCTGGACGGCGGCTACGGCGTCGGCAAGACCCACCTCCTCGCCTCCCTCTGGCACGCCACGCCCGCCGAGCCCTCGCTGAAGGCCTTCGGCACGTTCGTCGAGCTGACGAACCTCGTCGGCGCGCTGGGCTTCCAGCAGACCGTGCGGACCCTCAGCGGGCACCGGCTGCTGTGCATCGACGAGTTCGAGCTCGACGATCCCGGCGACACCGTGCTGGTGTCCTCGTTGCTCAGCCGGCTGGTGGAGAACGGGGTGGCGCTCGCCGCGACCTCCAACACCCTGCCCGGCAAGCTCGGCGAGGGCCGGTTCGCCGCCGCCGACTTCCTGCGTGAGATCCAGGGCCTGTCCGCGCACTTCCGTCCGCTGCGCATCGACGGCGAGGACTACCGGCACCGCGGACTGCCCGAGGCCCCGCCGCCGTACACCGACGACCAGGTCACCCGGGCCGCGTACGCCACGCCGGGGGCTTCCCTCGACGACTTCCCCGGGCTGCTGGATCACCTGGCCCGGGTGCACCCGAGCCGGTACGGCGCGCTGACCGACGACATCGGCGCGGTCTGTCTGACCGGGGTGACGGCGGTGCCCGACCAGTCGACCGCGCTGCGCCTGGTGGTGCTGGCCGACCGGCTCTACGACCGGGAGGTCCCGGTGCTCGCCTCCGGGCAGCCCTTCGACCGGCTCTTCAGCGACGAGATGCTGAACGGCGGGTACCGGAAGAAGTACTTCCGCGCGATCTCCCGGCTGACGGCGCTGGCGCGGGACGCGAAGGGGCTGGTGGCGCAGTAGGTTCGGGGGCGTAACTCAGCGGGGCACGGCGCACGACAGGTCCGCCCCGCGTTGTCCCGTACAACCGCGCACACCGTTCGAAGGGATCAAGCATGGCTACCACGCGTCAGGCGCACACGGTCTGGGAAGGCAACCTGATCGAGGGCAAGGGTGTCGTCACTTTCGACTCCTCCGGCATCGGTGAGTACGACGTCTCCTGGCCGTCCCGCTCGGAGCAGGCGAACGGCAAGACGAGCCCCGAGGAGCTCATCGCGGCCGCTCACTCCAGCTGCTTCTCGATGGCGCTGTCCCACGGTCTCGCCGGGGCGGGCACCCCGGCCACCAAGCTGGAGACGAAGGCCGAGGTGACCTTCCAGCCCGGCACCGGCATCACCGGCATCCACCTCACGGTCCAGGGCGAGGTCCCCGGGCTCGACGAGGCGGACTTCCTGAAGGCGGCCGAGGACGCCAAGGCGAACTGCCCGGTCAGCCAGGCGCTGACGGGCACGACGATCACGCTGTCGGCCTCCCTGGCCTGATCCGCGCGAGGCGGCCGCAGTCAACAGGGCCGTCCCAGCAGCAACACGAGGCGCGGGGGCGCGCATGGTTCCCCCGCGCCTTTGTGCGTGCTACACACGTGCGGGTCACTTCACCTGTCCGCCAACAGGGAGTTGCCTCATGACATCCGCACCTCGACACCTCGCAACACGACGACAGGTCCTGGCAGGCGGCGGCGCGGCCGCCGCGGTCGCCTTCACCGGGGCCTTCGGCGAACTCTTCGCGGGCACCGCCGCCGCCCGCGGGCACGGCGGCTACGGCCCCCTGGTCCCCGATCCGGACGGCCTCCTCGATCTGCCGAAAGGGTTCCGCTACCGGGTGCTGTCCCGGGAGGGCGAGCCGCTGCGCTCCGGCGAGGGGCGGGTGCCCAGCAATCACGACGGGATGGCCGCCCTCGCGGGCCGGAACGGGCGGGTCCACCTCGTTCGCAACCACGAGAACCGGCCCACCGCCGCGATCGGCGTGCCGACCGCCGAGGGGCTGACGTACGACCCCGCGGCCAAGGGCGGCTGTACGGCCCTGGAGCTGGACGGCCGGAACAGGGTACTCGGCGAGCGCGTCGCCATCGCCGGTACGGCGGTCAACTGCGCGGGCGGCCCCACTCCTTGGCGTACCTGGCTGACCTGCGAGGAGACCGAGGACAAGGCCGGGACCAACGGGTACACCAAGGACCACGGCTTCATCTTCGAAGTGGACGGCGCCTGCCCGCGCCGCACCGGGGCGATCCCCCTGACCGCGATGGGCCGCTTCCAGCACGAGGCGATCGCCGTCGACCCGAGGACGGGGATCGTGTACGAGACGGAGGACGCGTTCGACAAGCCGTTCGGGCTCTTCTACCGCTTCCTCCCCGAGAAGCCGCTCGGCGGCACCGGTTCGCTGCGGGCGGGCGGGGCGCTGGAGGCGATGCGGGTGCCCGGCGTGCCGGACCTGTCGGCCGTCCAGGAGACGGGGACGAGCTTCGACCGGATCGAGTGGGCGCCCGTACCGGATCCGCTGGCGGCCGGGACCGCGATCCGTTTCCAGGACTTCGGGCCGAAGGGCATCACGCACGCGCAGAAGCTGGAGGGCTGCTACTGGGGAGGCTCCTCCGTCTACTTCGTGTCCAGCTTCGCGCACCGAGACGAGGGGTCGGCGGCCGACCACTACGGCCAGGTCTGGCGCTACGAGCCGAGGAAGCGGCGGCTCACGCTGGTCGTGATCTTCGGCCCGGACACCGACATCCAGCTCCCCGGGGAGTCCCCCGACAACATCTGCCTGGCCGCCGACGGCGGGCTGATGGTCTGCGAGGACGGCGGCGGCGCCCAGCACGTGCTGGGAGTGACCCGGCGGGGCGAGGTGTACCCGATGGCGCGCGGGCGGCAGAACATCGGGACGCCCGAGGAGCCGGCGTGGGGCGAGTTCGCGGGGGTCGCCTTCTCGCCGGACGGCTCGACGATGTACGTGAACTGCTACACGCCGGGGACGACGTTCGCGGTGACGGGGCCGTGGTGCTGATCAGGGCACGGCCCCTGCCGCGATCCACCGGGTCGAACCCTCGGCACTCGCGGCGATGGGCACTCTGCTGACCCTGCCACCCGCGGCCTGAGGGCCCTCACCGCTCCCCGATCACGGCCACCGCGTCGAGCCCGGAGCTCCGCAGCGTCCGCCGGACGGCGCGCCGGGCCCCGTGGATCGTGAGCTCGGCGGGCTCCTCGCGCAGGGTGACGGCCCGAAGCAGGGCGTAGGCGCAGGCGAGGTCGAAGTGCGTGACGCCGCTCATGTCCAGGGTCCAGACGGCGGCGCGGCCGAGCCGGAGGTCGTCGAGGAGTTCTTCCAGCCCGCGCAGGGATTCGGCCCCGATCTCCCCGGCCAGGACCAGTTCGGCGTGCCGGCCGTCGGCGGCGGAGACCGCCATGGTCACGGCAGGTCCGGTCGGTCCGGGCCGACCGACCGGTCCGGCCGGTTCGCTCGACGGGGTGGAGGGGTGTGCGGCTGCCATGGCGTTGCCCTTCGCGGTCCGGTCGGAACTCCGCTGTCCTTCCATGGTCCCCCGGTAGGGGCCCCCGGCGCGCGCCCGGGGCCCCTACCTGACTGAGCCCGGCCTTCCCCGGCAGGACCTACTGCGGCTGGCCCCTCGGAGACCCCGCAGGGCAGAGGTGTCACACCATTCACCCGATACACCCGATACACCCGGTCCGCGACGTGATCAGGACACGCGTCGAAGCACTGATAGCCGAGATCGATCCACTTATGTCCGATATTTTCCGTGGATGATCAGATCATCACGGAAAATGGCTGCCATGGTGGTTGCGGGGGCGGTGCTCGGCGGCGCCGTCCTGGCCGGGTGCGCGAGCCCTGCCGACTCGCGTACCGAAGCCACCGACTCCCCTACGGCTGCCACCGCCTCACCCCCGGCCGCCCCGAAGAAGCCGCCCACCATGGCTCCGGGCCCGGCTGGCCGTACCCCGGTCTTCGAACGACGGCCGTCGGGCGACGGGGCCGGCCGCTCGGCGGAGAGGGTCGTGGCGCTCACGTTCGACGCCGACATGACGGCCGATCAGGGCTCCCGGGCGGCGTCGGGCGAGCGCTTCGACAACCCCGAGCTGATCGCGCTGCTGCGGCGGCTGAAGGTGCCGTCGACCGTGTTCATGACCGGGCGCTGGGCCGAGGAGTACCCGGCCCAGGCGAAGGCCATCGGCACGGACCCGCTGTTCGAGATCGCCAACCACTCCTACAGCCACTACGCCTTCAGCACCCCCTGCTACGGACTGCCGGTGGTCGAGAAGGCCGCGATGACCCGTGACGTGGAGCGCGCCTTCGCGGCGTTCCGGAAGGCGGGGGCCCGGAACGTCGTGCCCTACTTCCGCTTCCCCGGCGGCTGCTACGACGACGCCACCCTGCGCGCGCTGGCCCCGGCGAAGGTGACGGCCGTGCAGTGGGACGTGGTCAGCGGCGACGCGTTCGCCACGGACGCGGACGCGGTGGCCGATCAGGTGCTGGCCGGAGTGCGTCCGGGCTCGCTCGTCGTGATGCACTGCACCCGCAGCGCGGCCCCGGCCACGGAGGCGGCGGTACGCCGGATCGTGCCGGAGCTGCGGGAGCGCGGCTACCGCTTCGTGAAGGTGTCGGAGTTGATGGAGGGATAGCCGGAGGGGGTGGAGCGGTACGACAGGCTCTGGAGCGTCCGCCTCCGCCACTACCCTGCGCCGCAGCCGCGATGACCGGCCCCTCCAACGCTGGGGCCCCCGCCCACGAAACCCTCGCATTCGATGACCTGCTGGCGGATGCCACTGATGTGCACTGTCCACAGGCGCGAGGCTCTGTTGGACCAATTACGTGCGCGAGGCGGGGACACAGGCATCTGCCCACCGATCTCGCGCAGTTCCCCGCGGCCCCTGCTGTGGTCGCTCGAACTGCCTGACCTACTGCTGACCGGATCGGTCCGCTGTCGGACCCGATGCAGCCTGTTGCCGACCCGCCCGCGCGGCGCAGGCTTGGGGACATGACCCGAGCACTGATCGTCATCGATGTCCAGGAGTCCTTCCGCGCCCGTCCGCTGTGGGAAACCACCTCCGACCTGAAGATCGCCGACCAGGTGAACCGACTGGTCCGGCTCTCCCGCCAGGCCGGGGACCTGGTGGTGTGGGTACTGCACTCCGAGCCCGGCACCGGCGATGTCTTCGACCCGGCACTCGGCCATGTCCGGCTGATGGAGGAGCTGGAGCGAGCGGATGGGGAACCGCTGATCCACAAGACCTCACACAACGCGTTCACCACCACCAACCTGCAACAACTCCTCACCGAGCGCGGCATCCGCGAACTCACCGTCTGCGGCATCCGCACCGAGCAGTGCGTGGAGACCACCACTCGCGTCGCAAGCGACCTCGGCTACCAGGTCACCTTCGCCGTCGACGCGACCGCGACCAATCCCATCCCGCACCGCGACGCTCCCGCCGACCAGAGCGTCGCCGAGCTGCTGGCCGACCCCCGCACGTTGCCTGCCGAAGAGGTCATCAGGCGCACCGAGTACGCCCTCGCCGGACGCTTTGCCACCATCGCGACGGTCGACCAGCTGGAGGCCGCGGCAGGACTTCAGACACAATGACCGAATCGTGAGCCACATCGTCTTCTTCCTGGTGCCCGGAGTCCATTTGCTGGACCTGGCCGGACCCGCGCAGGTTTTCTCCACGGCCGCCGACTTCGGGCACCCCTACACGCTCGCCTACGTGGCCGAGCAGCCACAGGTCTCCACCGCCCAGGGGCTGCCGCTGGTGGCCGGGGTGAACTGGCCCGGTCTCGGGCCCGAGGACCTGATCGTGGTGCCCGGCTGGCGGACAGCCACCCCGGCCGAAGCCCCTGCCATCGGCGCCGCCTCCCTGCAGGTCCTCCGGGACCACCACGCCGGGGGCGGGACGGTGGCAAGCGTCTGCGCCGGAGCCGAGGCGCTCGGCCAGGCCGGCCTGCTCGACGGCCGCCACTGCACCACCCACCACGACGTGCAGGACGAGCTGGCCCTGCGCCACCCCAGGGCGGTGGTCGTCCGCGACGTCCTGTTCACCGCCGACGACCGGGTGATCACCTCGGCCGGCATCGCCAGCGGCATCGATCTGGCCCTGCACCTGGTCGCGACCCGGCACGGCCCGGCCGTCGCCGCCCAGGTGGCCCGGGAAATGGTCGTCTACGCTCGCCGCAACGGCCATGAACCGCAGTCCAGCGAGATGCTCCGGCACCGGTCCCACCTCGACGACACCGTGCACCGCGCCCAGGACCTCATCGACGCCCGCTTCGATCAGACGCTCCCGCTACCCACCCTGGCCTCGGCCGTCGGCGTGAGCGAACGCACCCTCACCCGCCTCTTCAGCCGCGCCACCGGGCTCACCCCACTGCGCTACCAGCAGACCCTCCGCCTCGAACGCGCCGAACACCTCATCAGCCACGGCGCGACGATGGACGCCGCCGCCCGCTCAGTCGGTTTCGAGGACCCACGCATGCTGCGCCGCCTCCGCGCCCGCACGGCCTGACTGCGTCAGGTGATCGAACGACCCTGGGTAGGCAACTGACTCCCGTCGTCCGGTCCGGTTGGAGTCTGCCGAACTCAACGATCCTGACCAGGCAGATGAAGGATCTCTGCGTGCGACAAGCGTCATTGATGGTCAGTCCGAACTCGCACTTTCGGAGGCCGAGGGCGCTTGGACATCGATGGGTTCGAACATGTGAGTTCGGCTGGAGGTCAGCGTTTGACGCGCCCGCGGGTGGCGAGGAGCGCAAGTGTGAGGAGCATGGGTTCGAGGAAGCGGGAGGCCATCTCGGTGTAGGTGCCGACCGCGGTGAGGTTCTGTCCGCTGGCGCGGAAGACGACGGAGTTGAGGACGACACGGGTGGCCTTTTCGGCTCGCTGGCTGGTCAGTCGCTGATGGAAAGCGCCCGCCAGTTCGGGGTCGGGAGCCTTGGTGACCAGGTCGATGCGTTGTCCGTGCGGTGCCTGGATCCCGGTGGTGTGCGGCACGGGCTCAGTGGTGGGTAGGCCCCACAGCATCAGCGCTAGCACGGTGGCGGCCATCGCCCCCAGCAGCCAGCCCACCGCGCGGGAGGCGCGCAGCCCGTACCCGGACAGGGCCCAGTAGGCGGCCAGCAGGGCACGTTCCCCGGTAGGCCGCTCGGGGTCGAGGCGGCGGGCGTCCATTTCCCCGTAGTAGAAGTCGGCGGCGTCGGGCTCGTTCTTGCCGTCCTCGAATGCTTTGCGCAGGTCCCGGTACAGCGGTGCGAGGTCGTCGGGACCGGGGGTGTGGGTAGGGTCGGGATGGTGCGGCCCGGGTATCCAGTCACGGTCGGTCGGGTGGGCCGGGTCAGCGGGTGGAGTGCGTACCGCGCGCCAGTGGTGCTCTTCGGCCAATGTCCTGCGCGGGGTCCAGCGCATCGGCAGCCCCATACGCCACCGGATGCCTCGGGGGGTGCGGGCGAAGCGGGTACGGCCACGCAGCCGAATCTGGTCCAGATGGAACGTCCCGGCGAACGTGCATCCGGACAGGTCGGTGTCGGTGAGGACGAGATGTGCCGCATCCGCCCCGCGTAACGACTGCAGCCGCACGCCCGGGTCGCGCCCGGTGAGCGAGGACTCGGACAGGGTGCCACGCGGCACGGTGAACGGGGCTGGGTGAGCGGTGACCGAGAGGGGGTGGGTGACCACCGCGTCCGACAGGTCCAGTCCCACGTACCGCAGCCGCAGGGTGGCGGTCGATTCCCATCGCGTGCGCAGGCACTCCATGGACACCCCCGCGACCTCGATGGTCGTCGGTGCTTCGAACACCACACCCGACACGTCGACGTGGCCCCCGCACACCATTGGCCCCAGCGCGACAGCGGCGCGGAAGGTCGCACCACCGAACCCGGCTGTGCTGGCAAAGGTCGCACCGTCGAACCGGGAGGCGCCTGCGAACGTGGCACTGTTGAACAGGGCAGAGCTGGTGAAGGTCGTACCGTCGAACAGAACAGAGTCGGCGAAGAGCACTTCGTCGAACCTGGCAGCGCCTGCGAAGGTCGCGCCGTCGAACCAGGCAGACCCGGCGAACGTTGCACCGTCGAACCGGGCGGCCCCCGTGAACGCCGCATCACCGAACCGGGCGGCGTCCGTGAACCTCACACCGTCGAACCTTGCGTCGCTGCTGAAAGTAGCCTCGCGGAACCATGCGCTGCCCAACCGCGCCTTGCCTGTTGCGGGGTCACGCAGTGCGGCCAGCAACTCAGCGAGCAGAGCGGCGGAGAAGCCCGTGCCGCGGTGGTCGATCTCAGCGCCCGGGGACAGGCTGGCCAGGTATGTGACCCGTTCGGACGGGTCGAGGTGAGCCAGGCAGCGTGTGTGTCCGGGAACGTGGACACCCCGGCACCCAACGGGGTCCACCGGGAAGTTGGTGCCCTCGGCGCAGTGCGACCACGGCGGAGGAGCAGGCGAAGGCGCGGAAGGCAACGTCATGGTTCCGAGGATGCCCGAACCTCACACGGCGCCAACCTACGGCCTCCGCAAGCAACCCAGCCATTGGCCGGTCACTGCGGCCCACCACTCTGAGGACATCTGCAGGGTCGAGACAGGGCCAGGAAGCCCCGTGCAAGATCCATCTGACCTGTGCAGCCACAGATGCAAGGTCGATCTGACCAATGCAAGGTCAGCCACTACAGGACACCCGTACCTACCTACTGGTGCTCCAAGCGCTGTCCGACGCAGGCCGGGCGGCGATCCGGCAGACGAGGACGGCGACGGCCACGGCGAGGACCGCCGCCCCGAGCAACGGCAGCGCAGGCGGCTGGAACGTCCCGGCCCGCGAACCGGTGACCAGGGTGCCGACCGCGTACCTCGCCGGGGAGCCGACGGTCACGAGCGCCATGACCGACCCGAGCACGGCCGCCGCGACGGACCAGCCCCGGCGGCTCAGGACCGGCCGGGTGCTCAGCGCCCCCACGGCCGCGCCGAGCAGGACGCAGCACAAAGCGGTGAGCAGTCCGGCGATCGCGGTGGACGGCCGGGAGACGGCGACGGTGCGGTCGTTGGTGAGCGGGCTGCTGACGAGCAGGACGGCTGCCGTGGTCACCGCCGCGAGCGCCGCCGCGCACCCCGTCGCCGTGAGCAGCGCGGCAAGGTGGACCCGCCGGGGCCCTGCGGCGGCCGAGGCGACGGCCCGGTCGGCGGGCGGCTCTGGGTGACGCAGAGCTGCACCGCCCAGGCGGTGACGGGCAGCAGGGCGGCCGAGGCGAAACCGAGGGAGTCGAGCACGGGCTGCCCGCTCTGCACGCCGACGGCCAGGACGGCCGCGTACAGCAGGAGCGGAGCGAGCCAGCGTTGCGAGCGGAGGAGCAGGGCGGCGTGGTAGCGGAGGAGTGCGGTCATCGTTCCTCGTATGCCTCGGAGAGTTCCTCACCGCGTGCCTCCGCATACGGTGGTCGCTCGGTTGCGCCGACTTCGGCGGTGACCTGACGGATGTGCCAGGGCGGGCGTGCCGCGAGCAGGGCCGCCAGGAACGCGTCGGAGTACGGGGCGGGAACGGTGAGCCGTACGGTGCCGGGGGCCGTGCCGGGACCCGGTCCTCAACCGGGTCGCCCGGGAGGCCCCTGGGGAGCGGGGCGCCCGGCGGGCCCGCCGCCTCGGCCAGGACGCGCGGTCCGCCGGGCGGGGCCGCCGGGGCGTATACCGACGCACCCGCCGCCCTCCGTCCGCAGCGTGAGCTGCCGCCCCGGCCAGGCGCCGCGGGTCGTGGTCGACGAAGACGACGGTCGCCCCGGCCGCGGCACGTTCAGCGACGGCGCGGTCCAGTTCGGCGCGGGCGGCGGTGTCGAGCCCGGTCCACGCCTCGTCCAGGACCAGCATGTCCGGTGCGGCCATCAGCGCCTGGGCGACGGCGGTCTTCTGGCTGGTGCCCTTGGACAGCGCGGCGAGCGGGGTACGAGCGTGGTCACCCGCCCCGAACCGGGTCAGCCACTCCCCCGCGCGCTCCTTCGCCTCCGCGGTGCGCAGCCCGTGGACACGTCCGAGGTGGACGAGGTACCCGGCGGCGGCCAGGGGCAGCGCGGCGGGGCAGCGCTCGGGGACGTAGGCCGTACGGGCGCGGCGGCCGGTGATCCGGCCCTCCGCGGGGGTGTCGATCCCGGCGAGGAGGCGCAACAGGGTCGACTTCCCGGTGCCGTTGGCCCCCTCGACCCGGACGAGAGCCCGCGCGGGCAGGGTGAGATCGACCCCGCGCAGGACCCAGCGGCCGCCGTAGCGATGGCCCACGTCGCGTAGCCTCACGGGTCAGTTGGAGGTCTTCTCGGGCCTGGCCTCGCTGGGGCGCACGATGACGAAGCCCTCGCCCTGGAGCATCAGCTGGACGGCCTCGCCGGAGCCGCCGCGCACCATCGAGCCGACGCTCTGGGAACGGTGCAGGCTGGTCGTGAGCTGCTGGCTCCAGCCGACGACCGCGTCCGTGTCCACGTACACCGGCTGGGCCGCCGTCACGGGGATCACGATGGGGGTGCCCTCACACACCAGGCCGAGCTTGCCGTAGCCCGTGAAGACACTGTTGAAGAGGCCGCCGCCGACCATTCCGGCGCCCTTCACCGTCTTGATCTCGTAGGAGAGTGTGGCGTCGAAGCAGAGGACGTTGCGGCCGTTGATGGTGAGCGAGTCGCCCTGGTCCATCTCCACGATGAAACAGTTGGCGGCCTCGTGCGCGAACCACGCCTCGCCCTGGCCCCGGACCGCCATGAGCGCGAGTCCCTCGCCGGTGACCGCGCGCTTGAGCAGACCGCCGAGGCCCTGGCCCTTGCGCTCGAACTGGAGGTTGCCGCGGAAGGCGATCATCGCCCCCTGCCGGGCATGCATCTCCCCGTTGACGGCGTACTTGATCGACTTGCTGTTCTGCAGAGTCATGCCGGGGGCGGTGGCCGGCTGGGCCATGTGCTCGCTGGAAAAGAGATCGCTCTTCATGAGGAACATCCTCACCCGGACCTGCCCGCTCCGCCAAGCAGGTGACATCCCGGGCCTGGCAGACTGGGACGGTGATCAGCAACGACGTCCCAGCGCCCGAGAGCCCGTTCGACGACGGTCCGGCCGACCGTGACCAGGCTCGGCAGTTCGTGCTGCCGCTGGTGCTCCACCTGGAGAAGACGGACCCGCCCGCCCGCACGGACGCGCTGCGGACCGCCGCCCGCGCGGTGCTCACGATCCTCTCCGACGAGCGGTCCCTCGGCGACGGAGAGTGGGCCGGGGCGATGCGGGACTGGCAGGACGCGCGCATCCGCAAGGTCGTGCGCCGGGCGCGCGGCGCGGAGTGGCGCAAGGCCGCGGCGCTGGAGGGCATCACGGTCACGGGCGAGGAAGGCGCGGAGGTACGGGTGTTCCCGCCGGTCCCGCTGGACGGCTGGCCCAAGGAGCTGGCCAAGCTCCAGGTGTCGGGCACCGAGCTGGACGACCCCGGGCCGCCCGCCGCCCCCGACCCCTCGGGCCCGGTGCTGTGGCTCAACCCCGACCTGGACATGTCGGCGGGCAAGACGATGGCCCAGGCCGGGCACGGGGCGCAGCTCGCCTGGTGGGAGCTGTCGGAGACCGAGCGCAAGGCGTGGCGCGAGGCAGGCTTCCCGCTCTCCGTGGCGACGCCCGGCCCGGAGCGCTGGCGGGAGCTGACGGTGAGCGGGCTGCCGGTGGTGCGCGACGCCGGGTTCACCGAGATCGCCCCGGGTTCCTGCACGGTGGTGGCCGACCACCCGGCGCTGCGCCGCACCGCCTGAGAGTGCGGGATGTGAGTTGATGTCCGTTTCGGGGGTGGGTCTGGGTGAGGGGCCCTGGTCGGCGGGGCGAGTGGACGGTCAGGCACGGGGCTGAGCGAACAGGCCGGGCTCGGGTTCGATGAGGATGCCTCTGGTGACCAGGCGTTTCAGCTTGGACCGGATGTCTCCGGTGTTCTTCGGGACGATGGGCAGGTCGAGGGCCTGGCAGAGGTCGCGGGCTCGCAGCGGCTTTCCGGTGTCGGCGAAGGCGGTGAGGATCTGCTGGTACGCCGGGTGGTCCGGGACATCGGGTCGGACCGGTTCATCGGCGGGGGGCCGGTGCGGGGATGTCGAGGAGGGTCTTGCGGGTGATGCGCAGGTTCTCGCTCTCCGCGTCGAGTTCCCCCAGCCGGGCGGTGAGGTCCTCAATGCGGGAGCGGATCTGGCCAGCCTGTTCGCCGAGTTCGGCCTCACGGGCCTCGACGTACTCCAGGACGGCCCTGATCTGCGGGTTGTGGCTCACCCTGTCCTCCAGGAGGCGATGGTGGATCCGGTGAGGCGGCGGGCCATGACGGAGGTCATCGCCCAGAACACCCGGGAGCGGGAGCTGGCGGGCCGGTGCTCGTAGTCGCGCACGAGACGCCGGTAGAACATCAGGATCCCGTTGATCTGCTCGATGATCCACCGCTTGGCCTGCGGGACGAAGCCGGTGTCGGCCGGGTTGCGCTCGACGATCTCCACGTCGATGCCCAGGCTCTTGCCGTGATCGACCACCGTCTTCTTGAACCCCTGGTCGACCAGGGGTTTCTCGACCCTGTCGGTCTGTGCGGCCACACCGTCCAGCAGGGCGGTGCCCGCGGCGTTGTCGTGCGCGGACGCCGGTAGCACGACGGCCTCGACGACCAGGCCCAAAATGTCCATGGCCAGGCATCTCTTCCTGCCCGGCACCCGTTTCGAGGCGTCCTTGCCGGTCGTGGTGGCCGGCACCCCGACGGAGACGTGGATGCTCTGGGTGTCCATCACGATCAGGCTCGGGTCGGCTAATCGCTTCTTCTTCTCCCGCAGATGCCACCGCAGCAAGTCGTGCACGGTCTGGTCCGTGCCGTCGTCGCGCCAGAGGTAGAAGTAGTACTTCACCGCACCGGCCGGAGGCATGTCGTGGCGCAGGAAATCCCACTGGCAGCCAGTGCGGTTCTGGTACAGGATCGCGTTCACGATCTCCCGCATCGCGTATTTGCTCTGGTGACCGCTGACCGAGGGGTGCTGGGCCTTCCATGCCGTGATCACGGGTTCGATGAGCTCCCACTGCTCATCGGTGAGATCGCTCGGGTACGGCTTGCGCATATCCATGCCGCGACCCAATCGAACCTCGAACGTCCGACCGGCAGCGATGCCCCAGCGTCACACCATCGAGCGACGACAAGCCAGACGGAAGGCCACATCCCGCACTCTCAGACTCAACTGACCTGCACCAAGGCACGATCAACGAACTTTGCAATTGCGTCCGCTGCTCCCGCCTCGACCTGTTGGCCGATCGTAACCAGATCCGTCTCGTCGAGCGGGCCCCGGACCATCCTGCCGGCTCCTGACTCCGGTGTCACGGCCCCCGAGCCGTCCGGGAGGGCGCGCTGTAGTGTTACAACTGGTTTACGGAAGAAGAGAGTTGGACGAGTCGCCTGGGGGGAGAAGTCTTGAGGACAGAGAGTCGTGTGGCGAGAGGTGCCGCCGGAGTGATCGCCGCGGTGTTGCTGCTGGCGGGCTGCGGCGACGGCGACGGCGGGCAGAAGTCTGACGGCAAGGACCGCAAGGCCACGGAGAGCGCGGCGCCCAGGGAGGAGCGGGCGCCCGAGGTGGCGGTGCCCGCCGCCTTCGACGCTACTAAGGGCTGGGCCGTGAAGACTTCGGAAGGGCTCAGCAGTCCCGTATACGCGCCGCATGCCAGAGAGGTCCTCTTCCTCAAGAAGGCCCCGGACGGAAAGTCCACGCAAGTGGTGGCGCGTGACCTGCGGACCGGTGCCGTGCGCTGGACCGGTGCGCCGGTGGCACTCCCGGAGTCGGGCCAGGGCCGCACGGTGAACGGCAAGGTGTCCTTGCTCGTGTCCGCCAAGGGCGAGACCGACTACGCGGTGGTGAAGTTCTCGGGCGAGAAGGGCGGCGACGGGGCGTCCAAGTCCACGGAGACGACGCAGCTCACGGTCTTCCCGGCCGGCGGTTCAGGCAGTGTGGAGGCTAGCCGTACGTTCGAGTTCCCTTACGAGAGGGAGATATTCGCCGCTCAGGACAGCGAAGGCGTAGTTCATACGTACGCCTCGTTGAGAGATAAGAACGCACAACCGCTGGCGGTGGACGTCGCCACGGGCGAGCAGACCACGTACACGCAGCGGCAGCTCGCGGCGCCGACGGGAGTCAAACGCTGTACCGAGGGGCGGATCATCGGACGGCCCGACTGCGACGAGAGAGCCGTGATCTTCGGCGTCTCGCCCCAGGGACCGTTGGCGTTCGCGCATAATGCATCCTTCTGGCTTGGCGGCGGCAGCTGGCACAGCGGGAACAGCGAGCCGCCCGACGCTCAGTGGACCGCCAGCTCCGGATTGGTGCGGCCTTACTACCTCGGTGGCGTGATCGTCGCCGACTGGTCGGCCGGCGGGAATGGAGCGATCCGGCGTTACGAGATCCGCGACCCCGGCAGCGGCGAGGTACGGGTCGCAGTGCGCTGCGAAGGGAAGCGCCCGGACTCGGATAGCGGGCCACCCGTGCCCACATTGTCCGGCGGCCGATACGTATCGGCGGGTCCCGCCGTGCTGGACCTGCGTGGGAACAAGGGCTATTGCTTCGAGGACACCGACGCCCGCAAGAGAGTCACATTCACGGCGGTCGACGCCGAGCGCGGTATCGCCTACGGAACCGTCCCGGCCGCCGGCTCCGGGCCCGATCTCCCGGTCGAGGTGGATCTCACCGGTGACAAGGTCACCGCGCTCAGCCCGGAAGTCTTGCCCCCCGCCTGGGTGGCCGAGGGAGTCGCCGCATACACCCCCGAGTACGGCGAGCATTCGTGGACCAACGGCTTCACGGCGGGCTTCTACCCGTCGAAGTAGGTCACGACGAGGGTCTGTCAATCGAGCGGTGTATCTGGGGTGGTTGAGGGTTACCGGCGTGCTGCGGAGAGGCGGCCGTCGAAGGTGATGTCGAAGGCGTTCAGGGCGGACTTCCAGCGCATGGTCCAGCGGGCCTGGCCCTTGCCGGTCGGGTCCAGCGACATGATCGCCATGTAGACGCACTTCAAGGCGGCCTGCTCGTTCGGGAAGTGCCCGCGAGCCCTGACTGCCCGCCGGATCCGGGCGTTCACCGACTCGATGGCGTTCGTCGTGCAGACGATGCGGCGGATCTCGGTGTCGAACCGGAGGAACGGAGTGAACTCCTCCCAGGCGTTCTCCCAGAGCCGGACGATCGCCGGATACTTCTTGCCCCACGCGTCGGCGAACTCCGCGAACCGCTCGAGTGCGGCTTCCTCGGTCGCCGCGGTATAGACGGGCTTGAGGAGCTTGGCGATCTTGTCCCAGTCCTGGCGGGCGGCATAGCGGAAGGAGTTCCGCAGCAGGTGGACCACGCAGGTCTGGACGGTGGTGCGGGGCCAGACGGCCTCGACTGCCCCGGGCAGGCCCTTGAGCCCGTCGCAGACCAGCATGAGGACGTCGTTCACTCCGCGGTTCTTGATCTCGGTCAGGATGTGCATCCAGTGCTTGGCGCCCTTGCCGCCGTCGCCGGCCCACAGCCCCAGAATGTCCCGTCGGCCCTCGACGACGACGGCCAGGGCCACGTAGATGGGCCGGTTCGCCACCGCGCCATCGCGGATCTTCACGTGGAGCGCGTCGATGAAGATCACTGGATAGACCGAGTCCAGGGGCCTGTTCTGCCACTCGGCCATGCCCTCGAGGACCTTGTCGGTGATCGTGGAGATCGTCTGCCGCGACACCTCGGCGCCATAGACCTCGGACAGGTGAGCCTGGACCTCGCCGGTCGTCAGCCCCTTCGCGGCGAGAGAAATGACCATCTCGTCGACGCCCGACAGACGCCTCTGCCGCTTCCTGACGATCTTCGGTTCGAAGGAGCCCTCGCGGTCACGGGGCACGAGTATCTCCACCGGGCCGACATCGGTCAGCACGGTCTTGCCACGGGTTCCGTTGCGGCTGTTGCCGCCGTTCTTCCCCGCCGGGTCGTGCTTGTCATAGCCGAGGTGGTCGGTGATCTCGCCCTCCAGGGCGGACTCCGGAGCCGCTTGGTCAGCTGCTGGAGCAGCCCACCCTCGCCGGTCAGCTGCAGGCCCTCGGCCTGAGCGCGGCCGACCAACTCATCGATGAGCTGGTCGTCCACCTTCTTCGCCGGCTGCGGCTCAGCGGCCTTGACGGACTCGGCCTCGGTCACGTTGTCGCTGGTCATCGATGCATCTTCCTTGATCAGGAGTTACACCGATCGTTTTACAGTCCCCACCCCCCTCCTGGCTCAACCGGATCGAAGCCCAGTTCACCGCCCTGCGCTACTTCACCCTCGACGGCACCGACCACGCTGACCACA
The DNA here is from genome assembly GCF_031760065.1 of Streptomyces durocortorensis. Taxonomy (NCBI): domain Bacteria; kingdom Bacillati; phylum Actinomycetota; class Actinomycetes; order Kitasatosporales; family Streptomycetaceae; genus Streptomyces; species Streptomyces sp. C11-1. The sequence goes on along the minus strand of NZ_CP134500.1, from coordinate 6,189,798 downwards.
AGGAACAGGGCAGCATGATCCGCCGCTACATCATCTGGCGAAACCGCCACGCCGACGACCAACGCATACGCGCCGTCGTCGACAGGGCAAACGTTGCCTGATACGGCACTAGTTCGGAAGAGCAGTGACGCCTGGCAGGTCATAGGGGTCCAACAGGGCAGCGGTGACCAGCAGCCCTCACTCAAACCCAACCCCGAAACGGACAACTACTCACGTTCCGCACTCTGAGGGCTGCCCGGAAGTCCCGCCGTTCGCCCGGAAGGCGGGGACCAAGCACGACTTTCCGGACACGGCGAGGGCCCCCGGCCCGGACGGGCCGCCCGGGGCTGAGCATTTCTGCGACCACTTACGTACCTCCCGGTACTGCCGCACCGGCATTACCGCCAATTAGCCTGCGCGGCGAGTCGGTTGACGGTTGATTGACGCCTGATGGACGCTGTCACGCTTCGGCCCGGGAGACACCTTGTTGCGACGCATCAACGGAACGGCCCTCATCATCGCTGCGCTGGTCGCCACACTGGTCGCGATCGCGTTCCCCGTCTGGTCCTACGCGGACCGTTCGGGCACCGGCGAGGCGAACCTCAACGCCTCCAGCGTCGCCACCCAGTGGGGGCCGCTCTCCGCGACCGACCGGGACTTCCTGGTGAAGGTGCGGCTCGCCGGACTGTGGGAGCTGCCCGCGGGGCAGCAGGCGATCGAGCGGGCGCCCAGTGAGGCGACGAAGGCCGCCGGGGACCACCTGGTCGTCGGACACGCGGACCTGGACCGGCGGGCCCGGGACGTGGCGGCCAAGCTCGGGGTGGAGCTGCCCAACCAGGCGACCGAGCAGCAGCAGGCGTGGCTGCGGGAGCTGACGGCGGCGAGCGGCGACGAGTACGAGCGGAAGTTCGCCAATATCCTGCGGGCCGCCCACGGCAAGGTCTTCGGGCTGATCGCCCAGGTCCGGCACACGACCCGCAACACCCTGATCCGGCAGCTCGCGAGCGATGCGAACCAGACGGTGCTGGACCACATCACCATGCTGGAGGGCACCGGCTTCGTCGACTTCGACGCCCTGGCGCGCGAGGCGGTGAGCGGGTCGACCGCCAGCCCCTCGGGCCCGTCGATGCCCCGGGACGGACAGGCCCCCCTGGCCCCCGTACCGGCGACGCCGACCGGCGACCAGTCCTTCACCTCTCGCCCGGTGCCGCCCACGATGATGTCGATGCCATAACGAGGGCAACGGTCCCGGAACCTCAAATCCAGCTCTGAACGTCCCCCTGGTCGGGTTCATCGCCGCTCGACGGGGCCATGACCCCTGGACAGAACGAGGTGAGCAGGGGGGACACCATGAAGCTGGGCATCGGGATCGGCTGGCGGCCGGAGATCGCCGCAGAGGTGGAGGCGCTGGAGGGGATCGACTGGGTCGAGGCGGTCGCGGAGAACCTCTGCGCCGACCACCTCCCTGACTCCCTCGTACGGCTCCGGCAGCGCGGGGTGAGGATCGTTCCGCACGGGGTGGGTCTCGGCCTGGGCGGTGCGGACCGCCCGGAACCTGCGCGCCTCGCAGGCCTCGCGGCGCGGGCCGAGCTGCTGGGGGCGCCGCTGGTGACCGAGCACATCGCGTTCGTACGGGCCGGGGGGCCGCTGACCGCGTCGCCGCGGCTGGAGGCGGGGCACCTGCTGCCGGTGCCGCGCACCTGGGACGCGCTGGACGTCCTGTGCGAGAACGTGCGCATCGCGCAGGACTCGCTGCCGGTGCCGCTGGCCCTGGAGAACATCGCGGCGCTGATCACCTGGCCCGACGAGGAGCTGACCGAGGGGCAGTTCCTGGCGGAGCTGGTCGAGCGGACCGGGGTGCGGCTGCTGATCGACGTGGCCAACCTGCACACCAACCACGTCAACCTCGGCCAGGACCCGGCGAAGGCGCTGGACGAACTGCCGGTGGAGGCCATCGCGTACGTGCATGTGGCGGGCGGCGTCGAGAGGGACGGCATCTGGCACGACACGCACGCCCACCCGGTGACCGGCCCGGTCCTGGACGTCCTGGCCGAGCTGCGTTCCCGGGTCGACCCGCCGGGCGTCCTGCTGGAGCGCGACGACGCCTTCCCGCCGGGGGCCGAGCTGGCGGCTGAACTGGACGCGATCCGGGCCACGCTGAACACGACGACGGCTGCCGGTGCGCGGTCCGCGCCGCTCTCCGGGGCGACCCGTGACACGGCCGCCGCCGCCCCCCGTCCCAGCGTGCGCGACCGTCTCGCCGTCTCCCAGACCGCGTTGCTGTCCGCGCTCGTGGCGGGGACCCCGGCGCCCGAGGGGTTCGATCACCGGCGGCTGCGGGTGCAGAGCCGGGCACTGGCCGCCAAGCGGGCCGATGTCGTCGCCAAGGTGGCGCCCGAGCTGCCGGAGATCCTCGGCGACGGCTACCGTGCCGCGTTCCTCGCGTACGCCCGGCGCCGCCCGATGTCCGGCAGCTACCGGCGCGACGCCCTGGACTTCGCGGAGCACCTGCTGACCGCGGGCGCCCCCGCCGATCCCGCCGAGCGGCGCAGGCTGACGTACTGGTGGCAGGACCGGTCCGCCGCCCGGCCGCCCCGCCGCACCACCCGCCTGGTCCGGGCAGCACGTGCCGCCCTCGTGGGGAAGTAGGACAACCCGGTCCTCGACGAGCCGGCCGCCGCACCTCCCCGGTGCTCCAGCGCCGGCTGATCACGGCGGCACGGCCGGACCGTCCGCGCGGGCAGCGGCTCGGGGGCGGGCCGCGGCGGCTCCTGAACCCGGTTCCTGAGCATGGATTCTGACCGGCTGTCAGGGTCATTCCTCCGGACACGCCGGGGCTGTGCTGGACATCACGGCCCACACGCCCGACCATCCCTCTCCGCATCCGCAGAGAGGCCCCGCGCGTGAGAACAGCTGCGCTGTACACATCGATCGGCTCCCTGGTCCTGTCCGCCCTGACCGTCGCTCCGGCGGCCGCCTGGGAGGGCCCGGTCGACGCCGAGGCCCGGGGCACCGCGATCGCCGCCTCCCGCGCCACCGCCGCCGGGATCGACTTCGTCCCCTGCCCGGAGGAGGAGATGCTGCCGGACACCCTGAAGTGCGGCACGGTGAAGGTGCCCCTGGACTACGCGGAGCCGGACGGGCGGCAGCTCGAACTGACCGTCAGCCGCACCCTGGCCACCGGCCCGGCGAAGGACCGGCAGGGCGCGCTCGTCTACAACCCGGGCGGTCCCGGCGCGTCCAGCATCACCTTCCCGCTGGCCGGGGAGCTGCCCGACTGGAAGGAGATCGCCGAGGCCTACGACCTGGTCGGTTACGCGCCGCGCGGGGTGAACGGCTCCTCGGCCCCGCTGACCTGCCAGGACCCCGCCGCGTACACGAAGGGCCCGACTCAGGCGCCGACCCACCCCACGCAGGAGTACAAAGAGCAGCGCATCGCCCGTGCGAAGGCGTACGCGCAGGGCTGCGCACAGCACGCGGGTGAGGCACTGCGGCACTACACCTCGCTGAACAACGCCCGTGACCTGGACGTCCTGCGGGCCGCGCTCGGCGAGCCGGGGCTGACGTTCATGGGGGCGTCCTACGGGACGTACTTCGGCGCGCTGTACGCGACGCTCTTCCCCTCCCACGTACGGCGCATGGTCTTCGACTCGGTGGTGGATCCGGACCCGGAGCAGATCTGGTACCGCTCCAACATGAACCAGTCGCTGGCCTTTGAGTCGCGCTGGGAGGACTTCCGCCGCTGGGTCGCCGAACACGACGACGTGTATCACCTCGGGGCCACACCGGAGTCGGTGCAGCGGCACTACGACGAGGTGCGCGCCGAGCTCGCCGTGGAGCCCGCGGGCGGCAAGGTCGGGCCGGGGCAGCTGCACTCGGCGTTCCTGGGGGCCGGTTACTACGACGACTACTGGGCGATGCGGGCGACGGCGCTGTCGGAGTACGTCCGGGGCAACCCCGAGCCGTTGATCGCGCAGGCCTCCCCGCGCGCGGTGGCGGCCGAGGACAACGAGAACGCGCAGGCGGTGTACACGGCCGTCGAGTGCAACGACGCGCCGTGGCCCGAGGACTTCGAGGTGTGGGACCGCGACCACACGGCCCTGGCGCGCATCGCGCCCTTCGAGACGTGGGACAACGCCTTCACCAACCTGCCGTGCGCCTTCTGGTCCGCGCCCCGGCAGCGGCCGCTGGAGGTCGGCACGGGGTGGGGCGAGCTGCCGCCGGTGCTGATCCTGGCGGCGGAGCGGGACGCGGCGACCCCGTACCAGGGGGCGCTGGAGCTGCGGAAGCGGCTGCCCGGTTCGTCGCTGGTGACCGAGCGGAACGCGGGTACGCACGGTGTCGGCGGGGCCGGTAACCCCTGTGTCGACGACCATCTGCGCACGTATCTGCTGACCGGCCACGTGCCGGGGCGGGGTGCGGACTGCGCCGCGCGTGCGGAGCCGAACCCGGTGTCGCTGGACTGATCCGGCGGGCGGGTACGGAGCGGGGCCGTCGCACCGTGATCGGTGCGACGGCCCCCTGAGCCGAACCCGGTGTCGCTGGAACGGCGGGCGGCACGGTCGGTGCCCGGTGCCCGTCTTCTGATCTTCCGGGTTGGGGTGGTGCGGGACTCGCTGGCTATGCGAGCCCGGCCACCAGGTCGTGGACGCTCTTCCTGCGACCCGTGTAGAACGGGACCTCCTCGCGCACGTGGAGCCGTGCCTCGGAGGCGCGCAGGTGGCGCATCAGGTCGACGATGCGGTAGAGCTCGTCCGCCTCGAAGGCGAGGATCCACTCGTAGTCGCCGAGCGAGAACGAGGCGACGGTGTTGGCGCGGACGTCAGGGTAGCCCCGGGCCATCTTGCCGTGGTCCGCCAGCATGCGGCGGCGGTCCTCGTCGGGGAGCAGATACCAGTCGTAGGACCGGACGAAGGGGTAGACGCTGATGTAGTCGCGGGGCGTCTCGTCGGCGAGGAACGCCGGGATGTGCGACTTGTTGAACTCGGCCGGGCGGTGCAGCGCCATGTTCGACCAGACCGGGTCGAGCGCGCGGCCGAGCTTCGTGCGCCTGAAGAGGTTGTACGCGTCCTGGAGCTGGTCCGAGGTCTCGGCGTGCCACCAGATCATGAGGTCGGCGTCGGCGCGGAGACCGGAGAGGTCGTAGGTGCCGCGGACGGTGACGTCCTTGGCCGCGAGCTGGTCGAACAGCTCCTGGACCTCGTCGGCGTACCCCGCGCGGTCCAGCGGCAGCACGTCGCGCAGCTTGAAGACCGACCACAGGGTGTAGCGGATGACCTCGTTGAGGTCCTTGGCCTTCTTTCCGGCGTTCGGACTCTTGCTTGATGTCACAGTCTCAGGGGCACTCATACGGCTATTGTCCCGCCTCGCTCCCCGTGCCCCGAACCAGGGTCGGCGTGGCGATGATCTCTCTCGTGATCTCGTCGGCCGCGCGCTGGGCGCTCGCGATGCAGGCAGGGATGCCGACCCCGTCGTAGACGGCGCCGCAGACGCGCAGTGCGGGGAGGACCGCGACCTCGTCGCGGATGCGGGCGACCCGGGCGAGGTGGCCGACCGGATACTGCGGCAGGCCGCCGATCCAGCGGGTGACCTCGGTGTCGACGGGCCGGGCGGTGAGCCCGGTGGCCTCGGCGAGGTCGCGCAGGGAGAGGGCGACGAGTTCTTCGTCGTCGCGGTGGATGTGGTCCTCCTCGCCGTAGCGGCCGACGGAGGTGCGGAGCACGAAGAGGTCCGGGGCGGCGTCGGCGACCCACTGCCACTTGTTGCTGGAGAAGGTGGACGCCTTGATGGTGCGGCCGTCGACCGGCGGCACCAGAAAGCCGGAGCGGCCGCGCAGGGCCTCGTAGGCCTCGACGTCGGCGCGCCGGAAGGCCAGGGTGACCAGGGCCATCGAGGCGTACTCGACACCGGACAGCTCGGCGGCGGCAGCCGGGGACTCGGCGGCCAGCAGGGTCCCGGCGGACCAGGCGGGGGTGGCCAGGACGATGCCGTCGGCGGGGATCACCCGGGTGTCGGTGCGGACGGCCCAGCCCTCTTCCCTGCGGGTGAGGCCGAGGACGGGGGTCTGGGTGAGGATCTCGCCGCCCCCGGCCCGTACGGCGTCGCCGACGGCGCCCGGCAGAGTGCCGATGCCGCCCTCGATGCCCTGGAAGACCGCTCCGCTCCGCTGGAGGGCGGCGGCCCGCTCCTGGACACGGCGTACGGCCCCCAGCAGCGGGCCGCCCTCCTGCACCGCCTCGAAGAGCTGGGGTACGGCGGCGCGCATCGAGATCCGGTAGGCGTCACCCGCGTAGACCCCGCCGAGGAGGGGTTCCACCAGCCGGTCGACGACCTCGCGGCCGAGCCGGTCGGCGACGTACGCGCCGACCGCGACGTCGTCGCCGACGGGGGTCGGGGTGAGGTCGCGCTCCTCGGCGATCCGGGCGAGCCCTTCGGGCGAGAGCACGTCGCCGAGGGCGGCCGGGTCGGCGGGGACGCCCATGACGTGACCCCTGGGCATCGGGCGCAGCGCGTCGCGCGTCCAGAGGGACGCGGCGGCGGTGGCGGGCGGCTGGAGGCGGTCGGCGAGGCCCACCGCCTCGGCCAGGGCGACCGCTTCGGGGCGGCGGGCGAGCATCGACTCGGCCCCCAGGTCGACCTGGACGCCCGCGATCCGGCCGGTCATGAGCTTGCCGCCGAGCCGGTCCGTCGCCTCCAGGAGGGTGACGCGCAGACCGGTGGTGACCAGGCGGTGGGCGGCGGCCAGGCCGGCGATGCCGCCGCCGATGACGACGACGTGGCCCGCGGTGGTGTCCGCCCGCTGATCGGAACGCTGAGAACGCTGCATGGGTCCACTCTCTCAAACCCGTTCCGAGTCCCGACCGTGACCGCTTCGAAACCGCCGACCGGCAACCGGCTCCGGGGGCGCCGCGTCGAACCGGCACGATCAACCACCGTCCTGGGGGGACCAGTTATGACGAGGAAGACCGATCGATCCGTGGCCCGGCAGCCTGCCGCGCCGCGCGCCCGGCGGCCGTACGGCCGGGGCCGGGCGGCGCTCCTGGCCGGGGTGCTCGGCGCGCTGCTCGCCGTCGGCGGCTGCGGGGCGGGCGACGCCTCGGACAGCGGCGCGAAGACGGCGGACAGCGAGTACGCGGGGCGGGAGAAGGGGAGGGAGAACCTGTCCGACGAGCAGGCGGGGTCGGGCGCCGAGGACGGGGCCATGGCGTCGGAAGCACCGGCGGACGGCAAGGCGGCCGGGAAGAAGGCCCCGAAGCCCGGGGCCGCGGCCACCCACGTGATCCGTACGGCCACGCTCTCCGTCGAGGTGAGGAGCGTGCCGAAGGCCGTCGCCGCCGCCCGCAGCGCGGCGGAGGGCGCCGGTGGCCTGGTGGCGACGGAGAACACCGAGCGGATGGACGACACGTACGAGACCTCGCATCTGGTGCTGCGGGTGCCGCAGGACCGGTTCCAGGAGGTGCTGCGCACCCTCGCCGGCTCCGGGAAGCTGCTGTCGCGCACCTCGGACGCGAAGGACGTCACCGACCAGGTGGTCGACGTGGAGAGCCGGATCGCCACGCAGCGGGCGAGCGTGGCCCGGGTGCGGGAGCTGATGGACAAGGCGGAGAGGATCAGCGATGTGGTGGCCCTGGAGGGTGAGCTGAGCAGCCGTCAGTCCGACCTGGAGTCGCTGCTCGCCCAGCAGGCGAGCCTGAAGGACCGCACCTCGCTGGCGACGATCACCCTGGACCTGACGCCGCCGGACGCCCCGGGCGACGACGGGGAGAAGGGGGACCCGGGCTTCCTGGACGCGCTGGGCGGCGGCTGGGACGCGTTCGTGACGATGCTCCGGTGGATCGCGGTGGCGTTCGGGGCCGCGTTCCCGTTCCTGATCACCGCAGCCCTGGCGCTGGTGGTCTGGCGGGTGCTGCGCGCCCGGCGGGCGGCCCGCGGGGTCCCGGCAGCGCCCCGACCGGAGGCGGAGGGCACCCCGGCGCCCTGATCGCCGTAGCGTGGCCCCTGACGCGGCGGAACTCGGCGAAAGGGACCCGGTATGACAGCGGAGCGACTGGTGGTCATCGGGGGTGACGCGGCGGGCATGTCCGCCGCGTCGCAGGCCCGCAGGCTGAAGGGGCCGGACGCGCTGGAGATCGTCGCCTTCGAGCGCGGCCACTTCACCTCGTACTCCGCCTGCGGCATCCCGTACTGGGTGAGCGGTGACGTGGAGCGGCGCGAGGACCTGATCGCCCGTACCCCCGAGGAGCACCGGGGGCGGGACATCGATCTGCGGATGCGGACCGAGGTGACGGAGCTCGACGTGGCGGGGCGCCGGGTGAGGGCGCTGGACCGGGAGAGCGGGACGACGTACTGGACGGGCTTCGACAAGCTGGTGATCGCCACCGGGGCCCGTCCGGTGCGCCCGGAGCTGCCCGGTATGGACGCGCCCGGGGTGCACGGGCTGCAGACCCTGGACGACGGGCAGGCGCTCCTGGACTCGCTGGACGCCCTGGGTTCCGGCACGGGACGGCGGGCGGTCGTGGTGGGCGCCGGGTACATCGGCGTCGAGATGGCCGAGGCGATGCTCAAGCGGGGCTTCGAGGTGACCGTCCTCAACCGGGGCGAGCAGCCGATGGCCACGCTCGACCCGGACATGGGGCGGCTCGTCCACGAGGCGATGGACGGCCTGGGCATCACCACGGTCAACGGGGCGGCGGTCACCGGCATTCTCACGGGTCCCGACGGCCGGGTGAGCGAGGTGGCGACGGACGCGCGGACGTATCCGGCGGACGTGGTGGTCCTCGGCATCGGCGTCGAACCGGAGACGGCGCTCGCGCAGGAGGCGGGTCTCCCCGTCGGACCGCACGGCGGACTGCTCACCGATCTGTCGATGCGGGTCGTGGGCCACGAGAACATCTGGGCGGGTGGCGACTGCGTGGAGGTCCTGGACCTGGTGGCGGGCCGCACCCGCCACATCGCGCTGGGCACCCACGCCAACAAGCACGGCCAGGTGATCGGTTCCAACGCCGGGGGCGGCTACGGCACGTTCCCGGGCGTGGTCGGTACGGCGGTGAGCAAGGTCTGCGATCTGGAGATCGCCCGGACCGGGCTGCGCGAGAAGGACGCCCGCGCGGTCGGGCTGCGCTATGTCACGGCGACCATCGAGTCGACGCAGCGGGCGGGTTACTACCCGGGGGCGAAGCCGATGACGGTGAAGATGATCGCGGAGCACCGTACGGGACGGCTGCTCGGGGTGCAGATCGTCGGGCGCGAGGGGTCGGCGAAGCGCGTGGACGTGGCGGCGGTGGCGCTGACGGCCGGGATGACGGTGGAGCAGATGACCGCGCTCGACCTGGGCTACGCCCCGCCGTTCTCACCGGTGTGGGACCCGGTGCTGGTGGCGGCCCGCAAGACGGTGGCGGCGGTGCGGGGCGCGGGGAGCTGACGAGGCCCCCGCGCCCCGGGCACCTCGGTGTCAGCGTGCGGTCTGCTCGTGCACGTACTGCACGAGCCGGGTGAGCGCGTCCGGGTCCATGGACGGCATGACGCCGTGGCCCAGGTTGAAGATGTGCCCCTCAAGCCCGGCGGCCCGGTCCAGCACCTCGCGGGTCTTGGCCTCGACCGCCGGGGTGGGCGCGAAGAGCACCGCCGGGTCGAGGTTGCCCTGGAGCGCCTTGCCGGGACCGACGCGGCGCGCGGCCTCGTCCAGCGGGACCCGCCAGTCGACGCCGACGACGTCCGCCCCGGCCTCGCCCATCAGGCCGAGGAGTTCGCCGGTGCCGACGCCGAAGTGGATGCGGGGGACGCCGTAGGAGGCGACGGCGTCGAAGACCTTCGCGGAGGCGGGGAGCACCGAGCGGCGGTAGTCGGCGGGGGCCAGGGCCCCGACCCAGGAGTCGAAGAGCTGGACGGCCGAGGCGCCCGCCTCGATCTGGACCTTGAGGAAGGCACCGGTGATCTCGGCGAGCCGGTCGACGAGGTCGGCCCAGAGCTGCGGGTCGCCGTACATCATGGCCTTGGTGCGCTCGTGGCTGCGCGAGGGGCCGCCCTCGACGAGGTAGCTGGCGAGGGTGAAGGGGGCCCCGGCGAAGCCGATGAGCGGGGTGGCGCCCAGTTCGGCGGTGAGCATCCCGATGGCCTCGGTGACGTACGGGACGTCCTCGGGGGTGAGGTCGCGCAGCCGGGCGAGGTCGGCGCGGGTGCGGATCGGCTCGGCGATGACGGGGCCGACTCCGGGCTTGATGTCGAGGTCGATGCCGATGGCCTTCAGCGGCACGACGATGTCGCTGAAGTAGATCGCGGCGTCGACCTTGTGGCGGCGTACGGGCTGGAGCGTGATCTCGGTGACCAGCTCCGGCATCATGCAGGAGTCGAGCATCGCGATGCCCTCGCGGACCTTCAGGTACTCGGGCAGCGAGCGCCCCGCCTGGCGCATGAACCAGACCGGCGTGTGGGGCACGGGTTCGCGTCGGCAGGCCTTGAGGAACGCGGAGTCGTGGGTGGCCGCGCGGCCCGCGTCGTGGCTGGCGGAGGTCGTCGTCTGCTGGCCCGAAGGGCTGTCGTTGGCACTCACGCACAGAATCTTCGCACGCACGGCGAAGGAGCCCGGCCCCGCACGGGTGTCTCTCCCTGCACGAGGCCCGCCTTCCCTTTACTCTTCCCGGCATGGCTCCGGCTCAGGGACAATTTTCCGATCATTCCGATGGCGTTGACGGCAAGGAGCGCGCGGAGGGGCCTTCCGTGCCGCCCGCGTTCCGCGCGGCGGTCGACGCACTGCGCTCCGCCCGGCTGCGCCCGGAGCTGGAGGTGGAGCCGACCAGGCCGCCCCAGCGCCTCGCGCCGCACGCGTATGCCCTGGAGGCGGCGGTGGTGGACGGGGAGGACGATCTCGCGGACGGCAGGCTGGTGCTGCTGCACGATCCGGCGGGGCATGACGCCTGGCAGGGGGCCTTCCGGCTGGTGACGCTGGTGCGGGCGGAGCTGGAGCCGGAGATGGCGGCGGACCCGCTGCTTCCGGAGGTGTGCTGGACCTGGCTCACGGGTGCGCTGGACGCGCGGGGGCTGTCCTACGGGGAGGCCGGCGGGACGGTGACGCGCGCCGGATCGCACTACTTCGGTGCGCTGTCCGCGCGCCGTCCGGCGACGCAGATCGAGATCCGGGCCTCGTGGACGCCCCGGGAGGGGCGCGGCGGGGTGCCGGACGCGGCGTCGCACCTGATGGCCTGGGGTGATCTGCTGTGTCAGATCGCGGGCCTGCCGCCGTCCGACCCGGCGGACGCGGCGGTGGTGACGCTGCCGCAGCGGCGCGGGCCACAGGTTTCGTAGCGTTTCGTCATCCCCGCCACCCGCTTCGCCCTGGTGTTCGTAACGCTTTGTTACTCGTATCGCACAGCACCGGCTCTCTTTTCGTACAATCGATCGCGCGTCCTATTTGCCCGAATTGTTACTCACCAAATCGTGATCTTCCCCTAAAGGAGGACGGGTCCGCTGCCGAAGAGGTCAATGACCCTTCAAGCACGGTTTCGCCCCCGGCTTCATCCCCTGAGCCGGCCCGTCCCGCCACTCCCCCCAGGAGGCCTGGTGTCCGTTCTCCTTGAGCAGCCCGCAAGCCTGGTCGCCTACCGCCCGAACAAGCCGACGGCCATGGTCGTCGTGGCCGACCCGCGCGTCCGTTCCACCGTCACCCGCCATCTGTGGGCCCTCGGAGTACGTGACGTCATCGAGGCGTCGTCCATCGCGGAGGCACGCCCCCGCGTCGGCAACCCGCGCGACATCTGCATTGCCGACGTCCACCTGCCCGACGGTTCCGGGCTGACCCTGCTTTCCGAGACCCGAGCCGCAGGCTGGCCGAACGGTCTCGCCCTCTCCGCCGCCGACGACATCGGCGCCGTTCGCAACGCCCTCGCGGGTGGCGTGAAGGGCTACGTCGTCACCGGCACCCGCACCAACATCGGCCACCCCACCCGCCCCGGCGTCGCCCCCATCGGCGCCAACGCGGCCCGGATGCACCGCCGGCCCCCCGGTTCCCCGAGCCACCCGGGCGGCTACCGCGAACTGTCCGGCCGCGAAGTGGAGGTGCTCCGCCTGGTCGCCGAGGGCCAGTCCAACAAGGCCATCGGCGTCTCGATGGGCCTCTCCGCCCTGACCGTCAAGTCCCACCTCGCCCGGATCGCCCGCAAGCTGGGCACCGGAGACCGCGCCGGCATGGTCGCCGTGGCCCTGCGCACGGGCATCATCCACTGACCCCACCCCGCCGGGACGTGCACCGATGCGCCCCCGGCTGGAATATGCGCATGGCCACCCGTCGACGGAACGTTCCGTCGACGGGTGGCGCGTATACACCTATACCCTTGAGGCGTGACCGACGCCCAAGAGACCGCAGCAGACACTTCACTGCGAACCACCGGGGGCGCTCCCCCGGACGACGTCGCCCCGGCGCCGATCCCCTTGCTCGAACCGCGCGAGGGCATTCCCCCGGTGGTGACGTCCGACGACGCCCTCGCCCAGGTGATCGCCGCCTTCGCCGCGGGCACCGGCCCGGTGGCCGTCGACGCCGAACGCGCTTCGGGGTACCGCTACGGCCAGCGCGCCTATCTCGTACAGCTGCGCCGCGAGGGCGCGGGCAGCGCACTGGTCGACCCGGTCGGCTGCCCCGACCTCTCGGGCCTCGGTTCCGCACTGAGCGACACCGAGTGGATCCTGCACGCGGCCACCCAGGACCTGCCGTGCCTGCGGGACATAGGCATGACCCCCACCTCGCTGTTCGACACCGAGCTTGCCGGACGGCTCGCGGGCTTCCCGCGCGTCGGCCTCGGGGCGATGGTGGAGAACGTCCTCGGTTACGCCCTGGAGAAGGGCCACTCCGCGGTCGACTGGTCCACCCGCCCGCTGCCCGAGCCCTGGCTGCGCTACGCCGCGCTCGACGTGGAGCTCCTGATCGACCTGCGCGACGCGCTGGAGAAGGAGCTGGAGCGACAGGGCAAGCTGGAGTGGGCCCGGGAGGAGTTCGACGCCATCGCATCCGCGCCGCCGGCCCCGCCCCGCAAGGACCCCTGGCGCCGGACCTCGGGCATGCACAAGGTGCGCCGCCGCCGCCAGATGGCGGTCGTCCGCGAGCTGTGGACCACCCGTGACCAGGTCGCCCAGCGCCGCGACGTCTCGCCGGGCAAGGTCCTCGGCGACGCGGCGATCGTCGAGGCCGCGCTCGCGCTGCCGGTCAATGTGCAGGCCCTGACCGCGCTGCCGGGATTCGGCCACCGCATGGGCCGCCGCCAGCTGGAGCAGTGGCAGGCCGCCGTGGACCGGGCCAGGGCGCTGCCGGAGTCGGAGCTCCCGCAGCCCGGCCAGCAGCCCGCGGGGCCGCCGCCCCCGCGCTCCTGGGCCGACAAGGACCCGGCCGCCGCCGCCCGGCTCTCGGCCGCCCGCACCGCCGTCTCGGAGCTGGCCGAGCGCCTCCGCATGCCCCAGGAGAACCTGATCACCCCGGACACCGTGCGCCGGGTCTGCTGGGAGCCCCCGGCGAACCCCACCCCGAGCGCCGTCGAGGACACCCTCGCCGGATACGGGGCACGGAACTGGCAGATCCAGCAGGTCGCACCCCTGCTGCTCCGGGCTCTGGACGCCGGCGCCTGATCCCGTACACACGCGCTCCCGTACACCCCCCGGCCGTCGGCCGGGGGGTGTTTCACTTCTCCGGCCGGAACGCGGCAGGAACCACAGGGGTTGAACCACGGCGGTCGCGGGGGCGGGCGTGGACACCCCGGCGTACGGCGGCTGGATACGCGTGTTCGAGGCCGCGCGGCGGGATCGTACGGAGCCGGGCGACCCGGACCGGGAGACCGGAGCGCTGCCGCACCTCGCGATCCGGCGCAGCGTGCAGCGGTTCCAGGTCGGCGAGGAGGCGACGGAGCCGGACTGGTCGACAATACGGAGGCGGACGGCGACGCAGCGTATGCGTCGGCGGTGCGGATGTTCGTCGCGGAGGAGCGAAATCACGCCAGGTTGCCGGCGCTCCTGCCGGCGGCCGGAGGCGCTCCGGTGATCGACTCGCACGGGAGCGACCGAATCTTCCTGGTGCTGCGGCGCGCGCTGGGCCTCCGCCTCGAACTGCTGGTCCTGATGGTCGCGGAGGTGCCCGTGAGGCACCGCACCGGCCGCCGCCCCGGTGTGACCTTCGACGCTCCGGCCGTGGGGGGTGGGCAGTCTGGTTACCCGCAAGTAGCATGATGGGCAGGCGGCGCGCCCCGTGGCGTGCCCCGCAGCAGTGCCATCCCGCACCCTGGAGGAGAGCCACCGTGCCTCGTACCATCCGGGACGTCGTCTTCGTCGACGGCGTCCGCACCCCGTTCGGCAAAGCGGGCCCCAAGGGCATCTACCACGAGACCCGCGCCGACGACCTCGTCGTGAAGGCCATCCGGGAGCTGCTGCGCCGCAACCCGGACCTGGACCCCAAGAAGATCGACGAGGTCGCCATCGCCGCGACCACGCAGATCGGCGACCAGGGCCTCACGCTGGGCCGTACCGCCGGAATTCTGGCCGGTCTGCCGCAGTCCGTCCCGGGCTACTCGATCGACCGCATGTGCGCGGGCGCGCTGACCGCCGTCACCTCGACGGCCGGTTCCATCGCCTTCGGCGCGTACGACGTCGTCGTGGCCGGTGGCGTCGAGCACATGGGCCGCCACCCGATGGGCGAGGGCGTAGACCCGAACCCGCGCTTCGTGTCGGAGAAGCTGGTCGACGAGTCCGCCCTGTTCATGGGCATGACGGCGGAGAACCTGCACGACCGCTACCCCACGATCACCAAGGAGCGCGCCGACGCCTACGCGGTGCGCTCGCAGGAGAAGGCCGCCAAGGCGTACGCCAACGGCAAGATCCAGCAGGACCTGGTGCCCGTGTCGGTGCGCCGCACCAACGCCGAGGCGGGCGAGACGGGCTGGGGCCTGGTCACCGCCGACGAGCCGATGCGCCCGGGCACCACGATGGAGTCCCTCGCGGGCCTGAAGACCCCCTTCCGCGCCCACGGTCGCGTGACGGCCGGTAACGCCGCGGGGCTCAACGACGGCGCCACCGCCTCGCTGCTCGCCGCCGAGGACGTCGCAGTCGAGCTGGGCCTCCCGGTCAAGATGCGCCTGGTCTCCTACGCCTTCGCGGGCGTCGAGCCGGAGGTCATGGGCTACGGTCCGATCCCGGCCACGGAGAAGGCGCTGGCCCAGGCGGGCCTGACCATCGACGACATCGGTCTCTTCGAGATCAACGAGGCCTTCGCCGTGCAGGTGCTCGCCTTCCTGGAGCACTACGGCATCGCCGACGACGACGCCCGCGTCAACCAGTACGGCGGTGCCATCGCGTACGGCCACCCGCTGGCCTCCTCCGGTGTCCGGCTCATGACGCAGCTGGCCCGGCAGTTCGAGGAGCAGCCCGAGGTCCGCTACGGCCTGACGACGATGTGCGTCGGCTTCGGCATGGGCGCCACGGTCGTCTGGGAGAACCCGCACTTCAACGCTGACGGAGGCAACAAGTGAGCTCCACCACTGAGCTTCTGAAGGGTGCGTCCGAGCTGTTCCCCGGCGAGGTCGTCACCCAGGCGCACGTACGCCACCTGGATCTGCCGTACGGCGCCGGGCGGTTCGCGCTCATCACGCTGGACAACGGCCTGGACCACACCAAGCCGACCACCTTCGGACCGCAGTCGCTGGCGAACCTGAACGCCGCGATCGACCAGGTCGAGAAGGAGGCGTCCGAGGGCACCATCACCGGTGTCGGCATCACCGGCAAGCCGTTCATCTTCGCCGTCGGCGCCGACCTCAAGGGCGTCGAGCTGCTGAGCCGTCACGAGGACGCGCTGGCCATCGGCAAGGGCGGCCACGACGTCTTCCGCCGCCTCTCCGGCCTCGCTGTCCCCACCTTCGCGTACTACAACGGCGCGGCCATGGGCGGCGGTGTCGAGGTCGGTCTGCACTGCACCTACCGCACCGTTTCCAAGGCGCTCCCGGCGTTCTCGCTGCCCGAGGTCTTCCTCGGTCTGGTCCCCGGCTGGGGTGGCTGCGCGCTGCTCCCGAACCTGATCGGCGCCGACCGCGCGGTCTCGGTGATCATCGAGAACTCGCTGAACCAGAACCGTCAGCTCAAGGGCAAGCAGGTCTTCGAACTCGGCATCGCGGACGCGCTGTTCGAGGGTGCGGACTTCCTGGAGCAGTCGCTCGTGTGGACCGCGAACGTGCTCAAGGGCTCGGTCACGGTCGAGCGCGGGGAGATCGACCGCGGTGAGGCCTGGGACCAGGCCGTCGCCCGCGGCCGGGCCATCGCGGACTCCAAGGTGCACGGCGCGGCCCCGGCGGCGTACCGGGCGCTGGACATCATCGCGGCGGCCAAGGACGGCGACCTGAGCGCCGGCTTCGACGCCGAGGACCAGGCGCTGGCGGACCTGATCATGGGCGGTGAGCTGCGCAGCGGCATCTACGCCTTCAACCTGGTCCAGAAGCGCGCCAAGCGCCCGGCCGGCGCCCCGGACAAGAACCTGGCCCGCCCGGTCACCAAGGTCGGCGTCGTCGGCGCCGGTCTGATGGCCAGCCAGCTGGCGCTGCTGTTCCTGCGCCGCCTGGAGGTCCCGGTCGTCCTCACGGACATCGACCAGGAGCGCGTCGACAAGGGTGTGGGCTACGTCCACGCCGAGATCGAGAAGCTGCTCGGCAAGGGCCGCATCAACCAGGACAAGGCCAACCGCCTCAAGGGCCTGGTCTCCGGTGTCCTCGACAAGGCCGAGGGCTTCGCGGACGCGGACTTCATCATCGAGGCCGTCTTCGAGGAGATCGGCGTCAAGCAGCAGGTGTTCGCGGAGGTCGAGGCGGTCGCCCCGGCGCACGCGATCCTCGCCACCAACACCTCCTCGCTCTCGGTGACGGAGATGGCGTCGAAGCTGAAGAACCCCGAGCGGGTCGTCGGCTTCCACTTCTTCAACCCGGTCGCGATCCTCCCGCTGCTGGAGATCGTGCGCGGTGAGCAGACCGACGACGCCTCACTGGCGACGGCGTTCGGCGTGGCCCGCAAGCTGAAGAAGACCGCGGTCCTGGTGAAGGACGCCCCGGCGTTCGTCGTCAACCGCATCCTCACCCGCTTCATGGGCGAGATCCAGAACGTCATCGACGAGGGCACCCCGGTCGAGGTCGCGGAGAAGGCCGTCGAGCCGCTCGGCCTGCCGATGTCCCCGCTGGTGCTCCTGGAGCTGGTCGGCCCGGCCATCGGCCTGCACGTCTCCGAGACCCTGAACCGCGCCTTCCCGGAGCGCTTCACCGTCTCGCAGAACCTCGCGGCGGTCGTGAAGGCAGGCAAGCGCGGCTTCTACGTCTACGATTCCGGCGCGCCGGTCCTCGACCCCGAGGTCGCCGCCCTCCTCAAGCAGGGCGACACCGTCCTCACCGAGGAGCAGACCCGCGACCGCGTGCTCGACGCGGTGGCGCAGGAGATCGGCCTGATGCTGGACGAGGGCGTCGTCGCCGAGGCCCAGGACATCGACCTGTGTCTGATCACCGGCGCCGGCTGGCCCTTCCACCTGGGCGGCATCACGCCGTACCTGGACCGCGAGGGCGTCTCCCAGCGGGTGAACGGCAAGCCGTTCCTTGAGCAGGGTGTGGCGAGCGTGCCCGCGTAGTACGCACGGCAGGTGAACGGCCCGGCACCCATGTGGTGTGCCGGGCCGTTCCCGTGCGTGTGCCGCCGGGCCGTTCCGGAGTTCACAGGGGTACGACGACGAGGGCATCGGCGACCGCGCGCTCCCCTACCTCCGCGCCTTCGCCCGACCGGGGGCGGTTCCGGAGACGACCGTTCACGATCATGGTGGTGGAGCCCCCGCCGTCGAGGTTCATCGCGTCGTGGGCGCCCAGCGAGCGCATCAGCTCCGCCGCCTCGTCGAAGGTCGCCCCGACGCTGCCGCCGGGCTCGCGGCCGTCGACGGTGACCAGCAGCAGTGTGCCGTCCTCGGCGACCCCCGCCAGGGTGCGGGGGTGGCGCTGCCGCAGGGCCGTCGCCGCGACTCCGTTGGCCTCGATGTTGATGTCGGTCGCGCCGCCCCGCAGCAGCCGGGGGCCTGCCCCGAGCATTCCCGCCCCCTCCCCCGGGATGCGGCGCCCCGTCTCGTCGAAGACCTCCGAGGCGAGGGTCAGGACGGCGGAGCCGGCGGCGTGCCGACGCAGCCATGCCGCACCCTCCCCGATACCTTGCAGGACGCGGCCGTGGGCGGGCACCGGTCCGGCGGAGCGACGCAGGTCGAGGACCCGGCCGTCGGCGGCCAGGACGGCTTCCACCACCTCGTCCCCGCCCGCGGCGGTGGCGGGGCCCCAGTGGGGCGTGAAAAGGACCAGCTCCCCGCTGTCCGTGCACAGCTGGTTGTGCACGGGACGGGTCATGGCGCGCCCCGTACGCCGCAGGACGTCTCCTCCGGTGCCGCCGCACCCGACGATCCGCCCCGGCACCCGGTTGACGCCGTCGACCGGTCGGCTCGTGCCGTCCGCGGCCGTCACCCGGGTCACGGACCGCGCTTCGACGATGCGCGGGCCCGCGCCCCGCACACCGAGCACCAGGGCGGTACGCCCGTTCGCCGCCTCGCTGAGCAGGGTTCCGTTCTCCATCAGGAGCCCAAGCGGGTCTCCGTCGTAGCCGCTGAAGACCGCGCTCGTACGGATGTCGAAGAAGGACCCGTTGACGGCCGCGACCGCCCCGGCGTCGCGGGCCATGGACCGTACGGTCCGCGCGGAGTCGAGCCGGTCGCCGTGTACCGGGCTCACCCGCACCGGCGCCGAGCGGGCGATCGTCAGGACCTGGTGGCGCACCGGGCCCCCGGACATCCGCACGGTGCGCTCCGCATAGGTCACCCCCGGGGGCAGCGGGACGGTCGGCCTCCGCGGCGGTTCCGGCGGGCGGGAGGCTCCGGCGGACGGCCCCCGGGCGTCGTCGGCCGCCGGGCCGTCCGGGGAGCGGCACCCGCTCAACACCCAGGCCGCCGCCCCGGCCGCCAGTAGCCGTCGCCGGTTCATCCCGTGTGGGCTCCGGGGAACAGACCGGGAGTCAGGCCCACGTCGTCCCCGGCGTACACGGTCACCTCGGACCAGTTGCGCGTCCCGGCGGCGTTTTCGTAGCAGACGGAGAACCGGTCGTAGCCGGTGGCTCCGGGCACACCGGTGTACGTGATGCTGCCGTCGGGCAGCGCGCTGACGCCGCCGTACTGGGGAAGCCCCACACCCACCACCCGAAGGCCCGCCTCGGCCACCTCCCGGTCGACGCCGATGACCGCCCGGCCCCCGGGCGGAATCGTGATGTTGCGGCCCGGGAGCCACGCGCGCCGCACCCGGAATCCGGCGTCGGTGATCTGCGCGGAGGACACCAGCTTCTCACCGGCGTACGACATCACCCCGACGCACACCTTGGGCAGCAGGACAGCACCTTCGGGAGCGTCGTCGGAGACCTTGAGGACAGCGGTCACGGCGCGGGGCTCGTTGCCCCGGGCGTAGGTCGCGAACCGCCCGTTGGGGAGATGGCCGAGGCCCTGGAGGTTCGTCATCGTGGCGTGCTCCGCCACGATGTCGTCGAAGAGGTAGCCGTACGCCCGGTAGGGCCCGCCCGCCGGGGTCACCTGAAGGTGCAGGCAGATCTCCTGGCCGGGGACGACCGCGAGCGCGGGGTCCGCATCGGCGTGCAGTTCCAGTACGGCCGACACCGCCGTGCGTTCGGGGTGAGCGACCTCAATGCGTGCCAGCGGATGCCAGTCGTTCATATGACCACCTCCAGGGTCCGGGTGCGGGTGAGCTCGTCGAAGTCGTGGTCCTCCAGCCAGGCGACGCTGTCCTCAAGGACGTCAGGGCGTTCCACGCCGGTGAAGTGGTCGGGTTCCAGCATGGCGCGGTCCTGGAGTTCACCGGCCACGAACCGGGCGCACTCGATCGCTCCGGACGCCCGGAGGTGGGTGTGGTCGGCCACGCCCTCGGGAAAATTGGGATGCTCCCCCGGCTCCAGGTGCAGGAAGATCCGCCGGGTACCGTGCGGCCCCGCCCGCCGCCACCGTCGGACGCTCCACTCGTTGAGGTCGATCAGCGGTACGGAGTCCGTCTCCGCGATCTCCTTCATCGCCAGCGGGTACAGGCCGAGCAGCCGCCGCAGATTGCCCTGCGCGTCGAAGACCCCGCGCTCCTGGCTGGTGACCAGCACGGGATGTGCCCCGCGGTCCCGTGCGCCGTCGACGCAGCGTCGGAGGTAGTGCTGGAAGTCGGTGAACGGCTCCGTGAAGCGCCCGGCGCAGCGCTTCATGTCGATGAGACCGAACGAGACCAGCAGCAGATCGCCCGGGCGAGCCTCCCGCAGAATCCACGCCAGCCTGCCCCGCTCGACGAAGCTCCGCGAACTGGCCCCGGCCCGAGCGCAGTTGATCACGCTGACGCCGCTGAGGAAGAGCGGGAGCGCCTGGCCCCAGCCGGCCATGGGCGCAAGGCTGCGCGGCCGGCTCGTGACGCTGGAATCACCGGCGAGGAACAGGGTGCGCGGACGACGCGGCACTACGCCCACTCCCGGTGCCGGTCCGGCTCACGGAACCCCGTCCCGCCGTCCGGCCCGATGCCGGGCATCGACCGTGACGTCGCCGGTGCGTCGGTCGCCCGGCTGCTCTCCACGGCCGATTCGAGTCCCTCGATGGCACGGAAGACCCGCTCCGAGTTGCTGGTGTCCCGACGCCCGAAGAACGCGTCCACCCTGGCCCGGTACTGGGGCTCGACGGTGAAGTTGCGGCGCACCGTGTCGATGATCTCCCGGACGGTGGAGTCGACGTCACGGCAGACGGGGCCGAATCCGTCCCGCTCGAACTCGTAGTAGCCGCGCTTGTAGTGGTTGCCGTAGAAGTCCTCCTCGTCGAACGGCGTGTACACGATGGGCGTGCCCATGTACGCGACGTCGAAGAAGACCGAGGAGTAGTCGGTTACCAGCAACGAGCATTCGCGCATGGCCAGTTGGACGTCCCGCCCGTCGCCGGTGACCGTGACGGAGGGGTGGTCGATGCGGAAGTGGTGCAGATAGGGGCGGATCTCGTAGTGCGGCATGAACTCCAGGTCCACACCGCACTGTTCCAGCACGGACAGCAGGCGTTCGTCGCGCAGCAGGGTGGAGAAGAACCGGAAGTACTCCGAGGCGGCGAACGGGATCTTCGCCTTGGCCGCCTTGTCGTACGAGGGCGCCACGATGTCCCGCCGCCAGGTGGGCATCAGCAGGATTCTCGGGCGCTCGGAGCGCACCGGCTTCAGCGCGTCGAACCGGGGGAATCCGGCCGCCGCGACGCGCGCGTAGCCGTATCCGCAGTGCTCGGCGAAGTACGACCGCTCGGCCTGACCGACCGTCAGCAGCAGGTCCACGCTGGTGACCTGGTGATGGACGGAGGGCGCCACGTCGTTGTAGGTGACCCCGTGCTGGAGGAAGACCCTGCGGTAGTTGAGCAGGTCGCCGTAGCCGCGCAGGAAGGAGCTCTTGCTGAGCTCGGGGAAGCCGAGGTAGGCCTCCAGGTCATAGGGGTTGATGAGCCGTTTGGCGTGCAGCAGATAGACGCGGTACTTGCGGGACGTCCGGTCCAGCACGCGCCCGTACGGAGCGACCTTGGCGCGGTCCTTGGCGTCGCCGTTGATCGCGTAGTAGACCTTGCGGCGCGGGTGGTTCTCCCTGATCCAGCGGAACAGGTGGTAGGCGTTGTCCTGGGCCGTGTCGGCCCGCTCGCCGATGATCCAGATGTCCTTGCGGTGCAGCCGGGGATAGCTCAGCAGGTACGCCAGCCGGGTCCGCCAGCCGGGGCGGCCGGGCAGCGCGGCGCGGGTCTGGCGCAGCAGGTGCCAGATCCGGCCGCGCAGCTTCTGCCCGGCACCGGTGAAGTACCGGAACACCACGGAGTCGTCCGCACGGACACCGAGCCACAGCCGGTCGCTGCCGATGCGGCGCATGCCCTTGAAACGGTGGAGCATCAGCCGGGCGGCGACGGGAGCGTCCGTGTGGCGCTCACCGTCGTGGAAGCGGAGTGAGACCGTCAGGTCGCGTCCGGAGAGCGGGGCGAGGACCGAGGGATCGGCGGAGGCGCGCCAGCCGCCGTACCAGTCGCGCTCCTTGCGGACGCGCCAGCGGTCCCGGCGGTAGACCTGCTCCGCCTCGATGGCCACGGACCGGTTCCCGTCCGTGCAGACCAGCTCGAAACGGTTCGTGAGGAGCTGGGCGATGTCCACGCCGGTCAGCGTCATCACGCCCTCGAACTGCAGCTCGCCGTCGCGGTACCGGATGCTTTCGAGCACGCCGCGCTGCCGTTCCACCCGCAGCAGCCGGGAGGCCACCGGGTCGGCGGCCAGCTGCCGGTACATGCCCTGTTCGTCCAGCCGGACCCTGGGCTCGTAGTCCGCGCCGCCCAGCGGATCGCAGAAGAGCTCGAAGTTCCTGGTCCGAACGGCATGGTGCTGCACCCGGGACACCGGGTGGACGACGTACTGGAGCAGCAGGTCCTCGGGCAGGCGGGCATAGACGGCGCAGAGTTCGTCGAAGACCTCCGCGATCTCGGATCGGTTCATGATCCGGTGGAAGTTGCGCAGATAGGGCTGGTACGAGCGCACCACGAACCGGTGGATCAGCCGGGCCGAGGGCGCCTCGATCAGGTCGCCGAAGTCCAGCAGGAAGCGGTTCAGCCGCAGCCGCCGGCGGACCTTGGCCGGGTCGTTCCAGTCGACGTCGAAGAGCGAGTCGTTACGGGCGGGGTCGCGGTCGAAGTAGACGTAGCGGTCCACCAGGCTGAAGGAACGGGCGGCCAGCACGGCCACCAGGCTCAGCCAGACGTCGGCGAAGGGGCCGCCGTCCGCCGCTCTGAGCCCCTGGCCGCGCAGCAGCGAGACACGGAAGAGCTTGTTGCCGAGGTCGGTCGAGAAGACCATGTGGGGGGCCTTCCTGACCAGGTCGGTCACCCCGCGCGCGCCCTTGCCGAAGTACCTCTTCCACGGCTCGTCGGCGTTGCGCCGGGGCCCGGGGAAGGTGTCGTAGTTGCCGATCACCACGTCGATGTCGTGTTTGTCGGCCGATTCGGTGAGCTGCCTCAGACAGTCGGCCCCCAGGATGTCCCGGCCCCGCGCGAACAGCACGTAGGGCGCGGTGACCTGGGCCAGCCCCTGGTCGTACGCGAGGGCGGCGCCCCGGGCCGGGAGCCGCAGCACGCTCGCGTTGCGGTAGTAGGCCGCGAAGTTGTCCAGCAGTTCGGCCGTGCGGTCGGTGGAACCGTCGTCCGCGAAGATGACCTGGGTCTCGGCGAACAGGGACTGGGCGGCCAGCGAGTGCAGGAACTCGTACAGGTGGTGCTCGTCGTTGTGGCAGTGGACGACGACCGCCGCCCGGTAGGAGTGCAGGGCGGGCAGGGGCGGGGGCTCCTCGTTCCCCTGCCACCAGTGCCAGGGGGTGCCCCGGCGGGTGTCCTGCTGGGTGCGCTCCCGGGTCTCCGGCCGCAGGGCGACGTTGCCGCTGACGGTCTCGTACATCTCGACCGGGCCCGAGGGCGCCTGGTAGCGGTCGCGGGTGATGTCGATGCCGTGGACGGCGACGGTCGTGGTGGCGCGTTCTCCGGCGTGGCGCACCTGGACGAAGAGGTTCCATACTCCGTCGTCGGCGGCCGCTCCGATGCTGGATGCGAGGTCGAGCACGGACTGGTAGTGGACCCGGTGGTCGTCGATCTCGATCGCGTTGACGGGGAAGACGTGGTCGCGTTTGGTGCTGCGCAGCCGCAGGACGGCCTTGAGCTCGACCTTTCCGTCGGCGGAGAACCTTCCGAACTGGTTCAGGATGAATCCGGAGAGGTGGAGCTCACCGTCCCTGATCTCCAGTTCCGTCGCCTGGTTGAAGAGCCGGGCGTCGCCCAGGGGTTTGCCGGTGAGTTCGAGGTCGGTGACGTCGAGGAAGTGCTCCGCCTGGGGGAAGCGGAGGAGCGATTCCGACCAGTAGACGCGACCGTCCCGCTCGACCAGGTCCGAGCTGAGCACGCTGCGCCGCTGGCTGTAGTCCGAGACGGACAGCGCGAGGTCCACCCGCTCGTGGATGAGGCAGAAGGCCCGCACCCGCTCCATCACGCCGCACAGTTCGTAGACGGAGGGTTCGAGGGAGCGCAGATAGGGCGCCACGATGCCCGCGAAGGCCTTGCGGTAGCGCTCGTCGCCGGAGCGGAGCTCCCGGGCGTACAGATGGAGGTCGTGGGAGAGGAACTTCACCACCTTGTGGGCCAGGAGTTCCTGCTCACCGACCTGGCGCAGGAACCCGTCCGTGAACTGGTGGACGGCGACCCGGTCCCGGATGCTGCGCAGCTCGCCCCGCCGGTTGGTGATGGAGGGGGCCGAGGAGTCCCGTTCCCACATCCAGCGGTAGACCGGCGCGGTGATGAAGGTGATCGAGGAGGCACGGTAGTTGGCGAGCGTCGAGAAGTAGGTGTCCTCGTAGTACACGCCTTCGGGGAAGCGGACGCCGTTGTTGTGCAGGAAGTCGAGCCGGTACAGCTTGCCCGCCGCGATCGGGTCGTCGAAGAGCTGGGGCAGGGCGCGCAGCCCGGCGACGGTGCGTGGCGCGGCGTACAGCTGCGGCTGCCAGACGGAGGTCTCATCAGTGTTGAGGTTGACGCGCAGCGTCCGGCCGGCGGTGATGTCCGACCCGGTGACCACCGCCGAGGCGAGCAGTTCCTCGCAGCCCTTGAGCGGAAGCTCGTCGTCCGCGTCGAGGAACATGACGTACTGTCCGGTGGCGGCCATGATGCCGTCGTTCCGGGGAGCGCCGACCCCGCCGCTGTTCTCCGGGCGCTCGATGATCTGTACACGATGGTCCTGGGCGGCGAACTCCCTCGCCACCGTGAGCGTTCCATCGGCCGAGGCGTCGTCGACGACGATCACTTGGACGTTGCGATGCGTCTGGGCGAGAGCGGACCGCAGGGCCCGGCCGAGGGTGGCGCTCGCGTTGTAGGCCGGGACCACCACGGAGACCGTGTACGCGGACGGGTCAACCGGGGAACTCATCGTACGGATCCTTCGTTTTCCACCCAGTAGGGCAGGGCCCTGAGCTGCTGGGTCTCGATGTCCTGCGCGTGCTGCGGGTACGGCTGGGGGTAGGGCTGGAACCCCAGGTCGTCGTCCTGCTCGGGCAGGGGGAACTGCCGGGCCAGGGTCTCCTGACGCGCGGGCTCGTCGAGGGCGGCGGCGCGGCGGTGGCGGCCGCGGTGCAGGTGCTCGGCAATGGTGCCCGCGGTGGGCGGCGTCGGGGCGAGCTCCTCCATGAGGCGGGTGAAGTCACGCGTGGAGAGCCAGAACTTGTACATGATGACGAGCTCGAAGGCTCCGAGGGCCAGCGCCGATATCGCCGTCGTCCACAGGATCTGGTTGATCAGCGGCGCGACGATGAAGATGAACATCTGGAATTCGATACCGCTGATCAGATGCGGCCGGATGCGGCTGCGCAGCAGGGCCTGGCGGAACCGGGTGTACCAGGGGAAGCGGTGCCGGAACTGCGCGTGCAGGTCGACGACCTCGCCCGTCTGCTGCTTGAGGACCTCGGCCTCCACGCCCGGGTTCTCCCGGAGCAGGTCCTCGATGAAGACGACCTTGGGCTGCTCGGGCTCGGCCGGGCGGTGGGCGGCCGCGCGGGCTTCCCGCTCGGCCTCTTCCTCGTCCAGCCGCTGGCGTTCCAGCGTGACCTTCTCGATCTTCATGCGCATGGACATGCGCATCTTGTAGATCTGCAGGGCGTCGACGTACCGGAGCATGTCGAGGAAGACCACGACCAGGGCTGCCAGCAGGTAGAGCTCGTTGTGCGTGCGCAGGTACTGCCCGCCCATCAGGGCGAGCGCGCAGAACAGGACCCTGATGCGGTCGAAGACGTAGTCGAGCCAGCCGCCGAAGACGGTGCCGTTGCCCTTGAGCCGGGCGAGCTTGCCGTCGATGCAGTCGAGGATGAAGCTCAGGTGGTAGAGGCCCGCCCCGATCGCCAGCGACCACGCGTCGCCCTTGAGGAAGAAGTACGCGGACCCGAGGCCCACGAAGAGAGCCGCCCAGGTGACCCGGTTCGGGGTGATGAACTTGAACTTCGCCATCCCGATCAGCATGCGGGTGGCGACCGGGTCGACCAGGAGAACCGTCCACCAGGCGTCGCGCTTCTTGCACGTCAGCTTCTGAACAGCCCTCAGCGACAGCTTCCCCATAACCCCTCAGACCTTGCGTACCTGCGAGCACGCCCCAGCGGCTTGCACACGCGATCAAGGGGGCATTCACATCATGGACACAGTTGCTTCACCTGTTGTCCACGTAAGTTTCAGATCAAGACCATAGCAAGTTCAAAGACAAACCAAAACTGTCAATGGTTGTACGCATGCGAACCAGGTCGATCATTGATCCTTTATGGCCGCTATGTCACCGAACCGTGATCCACGAGCCGAAGGCCAGCCCGCTCGCGCCGGGCTCCTGGCGCGCGACCCTCAGCCGGCCGTCGGCCCCCAGCAGGGTGATGACGGCCCGGCCGTACCCGTCGACGGCCACCGCGGGCGGCACCAGCGAGGTCTCCCCCGCGTCGAACCACCAGACGCCGCCTTCCGGCCGGCCGTCCTCGTGGGCTCCCACCGCACACGACCCCGCGTGGCCCCACCTCGCCAGCACGGTGCAGCCCCAGCCCTGGATGTCCACTCCGGCGACAGCGGCGATCGGCCCGGCCCCGTCCGCGCCCCCCAGCCCCACCGGACCGCCTCCCGGCACCCCGGCACAGACCTCGTTGGTGGCCGCGTAGCGGAAGCGGACCGTACCCGCCTCGGGCGCCGCCGAAAGGCTCCCCGGATAGGGGCTCACCATGGGCTCCGCGTCCAGGGTCCACGCACCTTGGGGCGCCTCCTGGTGCCAGCGGACCGCCGAAGCCGTGTCCCTCGTCCGGGCCCAGATCTCGGCGCCGCCGAGCCGGCCGGGCAGTGCGATCAGCTCATCGGCGACGGCCACGCCCCGCAGGTGCTGCCACGCACTCCACTTCCCGTCAGGTGTCTGGCGGCGGGTGCTGACGCCGTGTCCGAAGTTCCGCACGAAGACATGCAGGTTTCCCGCGGTGTCGAAGACCGCCGCCGGGAAGCCCACCTCCCGCGCCTTGGCCCGGTCGTTGGCGTTCGGGTTGCCCACCGAATGCCACGGGCCGATGGGGCGTCCGCTCTGGTACTGCGTCGTGTGGACGATGTCGACATGCTCCTTGCCGTCGGCGCGCTTCCGGCGCCGCAGACCGATCAGGTGCGCATAGCCGTCGCCGTCCTGGAGCACGGTCAGCCCCGGCAGGAGGTCGGGGCTCTCCAGCAGTTCGGGGCCCGACCAGTCGTCCCGCCCCGCCGTCCGCTCGGTCCAGCGCAGCACGCCCGCGGCGGACGGCAGATACGCGGAGAGCCGGCCGTCCGCACCCCGGACGAGCCACCGGGTGGACCGGGGGTGGCGGGCAGCTGCCTGCGCCCCCAGCCGTGGATCCACCCCGGCCCGCCGGCAGTCGACGAAGACCGGCGCACCGCAGGTGCGCTGATACCTGCGCGCCGCCGCGATCGTGGCCCGCGCCACACTGCCCCGCAGCGGCGGCTCGGCGATGACCGGGCGCTTGGCCTCGGCGTCGAAGGCCACGTGCGCCGGGTCGGGGTCCAGCGTCCGCACGCGCAACGGCCGCAGCTCGTGCAGGGCGTCGAGGACCAGGGCTGTGATCTTTCCCACCTCGGCGTCGATGACCCAGGCGTCCCCCGCCACCCGGACGCCCCTCCGTGCGGCGTCCTCGACGGCCCGGTCGAGGGCGGCGCGCTCGTCGGCCGTGCCGGGCTGGGCACAGACGATGTGCACGGCGGCCCCGGGCTCCTCCCCGGCCAGCAGAGCAAGCGCGTCCGCCGGTGTGGCCACGACGATCGCCACCGCCTCGGAGCGGGCGGTCGGGGATGTCCCCGACCCGTGCGGCGCCCTGTCCTCACGCCCGCCTCGGCGTCCCCCTCTGCGTGCCATGAGCCCGACGATCCCCTCTGGAGCGGAACCGGGCGTTCCGATGCATCCCGGCTCCCAAGAAGATATGCGCTCTCCCTTCCGGTCCAGAAATCTGTCTATAGTTCTCCAGCATCTGTTTGATCCGACCATGTTCGATCAACAGGTGTTCTCCTGCGGTCCTGCTGTCCCAACATCCGAACCGCGGCGAGCATCCGCACGATCCCCTCCTGTGGCTTCGGCAGCCGATCCCCAAGGAGGGTCCGACACGCCTCAGTGGTTACCCCACTGACCCCGGGGCCCAGACGATGACGAGCTGTGTGTATGTCTGACGACTCCGACCTGCCCTCCCGCCGCAAGCCCAAGAGCCGCCGGGCCCCGAAGGCTCGTACACGCGGGCAGCGCGTACGGCGAGGAATCCTCTTCACCCTGCTCGCGCTGGTGCTGGCCGCCGGAGGGACCGTCTACTGGCTCTACAGCCAGCTCGACGGCAACATCAAGAGCGTCGACATCGACAAGGCGCTCGGCGACGAACGTCCGGAGAAGCTCCCGACCGCCGGGCAGAACCTGCTGGTGCTCGGCTCCGACTCCCGGGCGGGCGCCGAGAACAAGGAGCTGGGCGGCGGCGGGGCGGTGAGCGGTGCCCGTTCCGACACGGCGATGGTCGTGCACATACCCGAGGGCCGCACGAAGGCGGTCGCGGTGTCCATCCCCCGCGACACGCTCGTGACCCGGCCCGTCTGCTCCAAGTCCGACGGCTCGGACCTCCCCGAGGCGAACCGGGTGATGTTCAACTCGGTGTACTCGCTGGCCGGCCCGGCCTGCGTCGTCAAGACGGTCGAGAAGATGTCCGGGGTCCGGATCGACCACTATCTGGAAATCAACTTCGCCGGGTTCAAGGACCTGGTCGACGCCATCGGCGGAGTCACCGTCGATGTGCCCCAGGACATCAACGACAAGGCCTCCGGCCTCAACCTCACCGCCGGACCGCACAAGCTCAACGGCACCGAGTCCCTCGCCTACGTCCGGACCCGGCACGGCATCGGCGACGGCAGTGACCTCGGCCGTATCGGCCTCCAGCAGCAGTTCCTGCTGGCGCTGCTGAGCGAGATCAAGTCGCAGGACCTGCTGGGCAGCCCGGCGAGTTCGTACAAGATCGCCAACTCGGCCACCAAGGCGCTGACGACCGACTCCGGGCTCGCCTCCCTGACCTCGCTCGCGGAGTTCGGCCGCTCGATGAACGGGGTCGACCCGGGCTCGATGGAGACGATCATGCTTCCGGTGGCGTACGACAAGCAGGACCGCAACCGGGTGGTCGCCGCCGAGCCGCAGGCCGGCGAACTGTGGGAGGCGATCCGCACGGACGCCACGATCCCGGAATCGGCCAAGAAGTCCCCGGCCACGGGCGGCTGACACCGGACCGGAACGACCGACGCGGCGAGGCCCCGGGGGTGCGTCCCCGGGGCCTCGCCGCGTCAGCCCTGTGCGGGCGCGGTCAGCGACGGGCCTCCGGGTGGGAGAAGCACCAGCCCTCCCACGCCGAGGCGACCATGTCGCGTACGTCGTGCCGAGCCGTCCAGCCCAGCTCCGTACGCATCCGGTCCGCCGAGGCCACCACCCGGGCCGGGTCCCCGGCTCGACGGGCCATCACGGCGGGCTCGGCGTCCGGGCCGTATCCCGTGACTTCGCCGATCAGGGCGATCATCTCGCGTACCGAAACGCCCGCGCCCCGGCCGATGTTGACCGTGAGGTCGGAGCCGTCGCCGCGCTCCCCGAGGGCGCCCGCCACCGCGAGATGCGCGGAAGCCAGGTCCTCGACGTGGATGAAGTCGCGGACGCAGGTGCCGTCCGGGGTGGCGTAGTCGTCCCCGAAGATCATCGGGGCCGCGCCCTCCGTGAGCTTCTCGAAGACCATGGGAATCAGGTTGAAGACGCCCGTGTCGGCGAGGGCCGGGCTCCCCGCCCCCGCGACGTTGAAGTAGCGCAGCGAGGCTGTCGCCATGCCGTGTGCGGCGCCCGCCGCGCGCACCATCCACTCACCGGCGAGCTTGGTCTCGCCGTACGGATTGATCGGCGCGCACGGCGTCCCCTCGGTGACGAGGTCCACGTCGGGAAGGCCGTAGACAGCCGCGGACGAGGAGAAGAGGAACCGTCGGGTTCCCGCCTCCGTGACGGCCTCAAGAAGAGTCTGGAGACCGTGCACGTTCTCCCGGTAGTAGTGGAGCGGAAGCGCGACGGACTCGGCCACCTGCTTCTTGGCGGCGAGGTGGACGACCCCGTCGACAGCGAACTCCGACAACGTCCGGTCGAGCTGCCCCCGGTCGAGGGTCGAGCCCTTGACGAAGGGCACGTCCGCGGGCACGCGGGCCGGGTCCCCGGTCGATAGATCGTCGTACACCACTACGCGCTCGCCGGCGTCGAGCATCGCCTTGACGACATGCGCCCCGATGAAACCCGCACCACCCGTGATCAGCCAAGTCATAGGATCATATTAATGGCGGGGGCGGCATGCTGGACGCGCGAGACTCCCGAGCGCGCGTGCCGGGCGCCGCCCGCCCGCGCGGGATTGCCGGACACTCCTCAGCGCCCCTCCCTGGCCATCCGGCTGTGCGAGCGCCCGTACACGAAGTAGATGACCACGCCCAGCGCCATCCAGGCGCCGAACCGCAGCCAGGTCTCCGCGGGCAGATTGAGCATCAGCCAGACCGAGGCCGCCACCGAGGCGGCCGGCAGGACCGGTACCCACGGGGTGCGGAAGGCGCGGTGCAGGTCGGGGCGGGTGCGGCGCAGGACCAGGACGCCGAGCGCGACGACGACGAAGGCGAAGAGCGTGCCGATGTTCACCAGGGTGGCCAGCTCGTCGATGCTCGTGAACCCGGCGATGACCGCGATCAGCACGCCGAGCAGGATCGTCGGGCGGTACGGGGTCCTGAAGCGCGGGTGCGTCCTGGAGAAGAAGCGCGGGAGCAGGCCGTCGCGGCTCATCGCGAAGAAGACGCGGGTCTGGCCGAGCAGCAGGATCATGCAGACCGTGGTGAGGCCGACCGCCGCGCCGAAGCTGATCAGACCGGCGTAGAAGGGGTGCCCGGTGGCCTTGAAGGCGTCGGCGAGCGGGGCGCTGACGGAGAGTTCGCTGTAGTGCTGCATGCCGGTGACCACGATCGAGACCGCCACGTAGAGCACCGTGCAGATGATGAGCGAGCCGAGGATGCCGCGCGGCATGTCGCGCTGGGGCAGCTTGGTCTCCTCGGCGGCGGTGGCCACCACGTCGAAGCCGAGGAACGCGAAGAAGACGATGGAGGCAGCCGTGAAGATGCCCATGACGCCGAAGTTGGTGGGTTCGTAGCCGAAGATCAGCTGTACGAGCGGGGCGTCCCAGCCCGAACCGGCGGGCTGCGGCTCGGCTGGGGGGATGAAGGGCTTGTAGTTCTCGGCCCTGATGAAGAACAGGCCCGCGACGATCACCATGAGGACCACGCCGACCTTGATCGCCACGACGACCGAGGTGACCCGGGCGGAGAGCTTCATGCCGACGACCAGGATGACGGTCAGCACCAGCACCAGGGCGAAGGCCAGGAGGTCGAAGCCGAACCCTTCCGCCGCATCCGGCCCCGAGAGCGCCTGGGGCATCGTCCAGTCGACGTTGTCCATCAGTGAGCGGACGTAGCCGGACCAGCCGACCGCGACCACCGCGGTGCCCAGCGCGAACTCCAGCACCAGGTCCCAGCCGATGATCCAGGCCACCAGCTCGCCCAGTGACGTGTACGAGAAGGTGTAGGCGGAGCCCGCCACCGGGACGGTGGAGGCGAACTCGGCGTAGCAGAGCGCGGCCAGCGCGCACACGACGGCCGCCGCGACGAACGCGAGGGCGGTCGCGGGTCCCGCCGTCTCCTTGGCGACCTTGCCGGTGAGGACGAAGATGCCGGTGCCGATGATGACACCGACGCCGAAGACCGTCAGGTCCAGGGCGGAGAGGGACTTCTTGAGCGCGTGTTCCGGCTCCTCGGTGTCAAGGATCGACTGTTCGACGGACTTGGTGCGGAACACGCCTCTTCCGCGGGGTGGTGTGGCCTGCGCGCTCACCTGCGTACCTCCACGCACTCGTTGTGAGCGCCATGATGGGCACCGGACACCGCATGATCACGCCATCCGGCCCGTTTCACGCGAACGGGCCGGGAGAGCCACCCGTACAGGGGCGGTTCTCCCGGCCCGTCGGCCGTATGGAGGGTTGGGCGTCAGTCGCGGGCGGGCTCCACCGCGCGGCTCTCGAAGCGGCCGTCGAGCTTGGCGACCAGGCCGGTGACCTGGCGGGCGATGTCCGGTGCGGTCAGTCCGATCTCGGCCATGACCTCGCCGCGCGACGCGTGGTCGAGGAAGACCGGCGGGATGCCGAAGTCGCGCAGCGGTACGTCGACGCCGGCGTCGCGCAGCGCCTGGGCAACGGCGGAACCGACGCCTCCGGCGCGGCAGTTGTCCTCGACCGTGACGACGACACGGTGGCGCTCGGCGAGCGGGGCGAGCGCCTCGTCGACCGGTTTGACCCAGCGCGGGTCGACGACGGTGCTGGAGATGCCCTGGGCGTCCAGCAGGTCGGCGATCTCCAGACACATCGGGGCGAGCGCGCCGACGGAGACGATCAGAACGTCGGGGCGGGCCGCCTTCGGCTCGCGCAGGATGTCCATGCCGCCCGCCTTGCCGACGGCCTTGACCGCCGGGCCGACCGCGCCCTTGGAGAAGCGGACCACGGTGGGCGCGTCGTCGACGTCGACGGCCTCGCGCAGCTGGGCGCGGACCTGGTCGGCGTCGCGCGGGGCGGCGATCCGGAGCGTGGGCACGCACTGGAGGATCGACATGTCCCACATGCCGTTGTGCGAGGCGCCGTCCGTGCCGGTGATGCCGGCCCGGTCCAGGACGAAGGTGACGCCGCACTTGTGCAGGGCGACGTCCATCAGGACCTGGTCGAAGGCGCGGTTGAGGAAGGTGGCGTAGACCGCGAAGACCGGGTGGAGGCCGCCGGTGGCGAGGCCCGCCGCGGAGACCGCGCCGTGCTGCTCGGCGATGCCGACGTCGTAGATCCGGTCCGGGAAGGCGGCCTCGAACCTGCCGAGGCCGACGGGCTGGAGCATGGCCGCGGTGATGGCGACGATGTCCTCGCGCTCCTGGCCGAGCTTGAGCATCTCCTCGCCGAAGACGGAGGTCCAGTCGAGGCCGGAGCTGGAAATCGGCAGCCCGGTGTCCGGGTGGATCTTGCCCACCGCGTGGAAGCGGTCGGCCTCGTCCTCCAGGGCCGGGGTGTAGCCGCGGCCCTTCTCGGTGAGGCAGTGCACGATGACCGGGCCGCCGAAGCGCTTGGCGCGCTGGAGCGCGGACTCCAGGGCCTCGATGTCGTGGCCGTCGATCGGGCCGACGTACTTCAGGCCGAGGTCCTCGAACATGCCCTGCGGGGCGATGAAGTCCTTGAGGCCCTTCTTGGCGCCGTGCAGGGTCTCGTACAGCGGGCGGCCGACGACGGGCGTGCGCTCCAGGATGTCCTTGCCGCGGGCCAGGAACCGTTCGTAACCGTCGGTCGTACGGAGCGTGGCGAGGTGGTTGGCGAGTCCGCCGATGGTGGGGGCGTAGGAGCGCTCGTTGTCGTTGACGACGATGACGAGGGGGCGGTCCTTGGCGGCGGCGATGTTGTTCAGCGCCTCCCAGGCCATGCCTCCGGTGAGCGCGCCGTCGCCGATGACCGCGACGACGTGGTCGTCCTTGTCGAGGACCTCGTTCGCCTTGGCGAGGCCGTCGGCCCAGCCGAGGACCCCGGAGGCGTGGCTGTTCTCGATGATGTCGTGCTCGGACTCGGCACGGGAGGGGTAGCCGGAGAGGCCGCCCTTGCTCTTGAGCCGGGAGAAGTCCTGGCGGCCGGTGAGCAGCTTGTGCACGTAGCTCTGGTGGCCGGTGTCCCAGAGCACCTTGTCCTTGGGCGACTCGAAGACCCGGTGCAGGGCGATGGTGAGCTCGACGACGCCCAGGTTGGGCCCGAGGTGACCGCCGGTCTTGGACACCGCGTCCACGAGGAAGGTACGGATCTCCTCCGCGAGCTGCTCCAGCTCACCGAGGCTGAGCCGGTCCAGGTCGCGCGGTCCCTTGATGCGGGTCAGCAGATCCACCCGTGCCTCCTTGCGTTTGAGCTGATCGAGCGTGCGTGCCGATCCGATGAGTCTAATGTTCCGTCCGCGGCCGTGGGCAGCGGGCGGCCCGGTTCGTAGCCATACGCGGACACGCGCAGGTGCCCGGCGCCCCCATGGGAGGAGTACCGGGCACCTGCGCGTGGTGCGGTCAGGCGCGGCCCGCGGTCTTCTGGGTCTTTCGGGTGACGGAGTCGATCACGACCGTGGCGAGAAGCACACCGCCGGTGATCATGTACTGGATCGGGGTGGCGATGCCTTCCAGTGACAGTCCGTACTGGATGGAGACGATCACCATGACACCGAGCAGCGCGTTCCAGGTGCGGCCGCGGCCGCCGAAGAGGCTCGTGCCGCCGATGACGGCCGCCGCGATGACGTTCATCAGCAGGTCGCCGGTGCCGGAGCCCTGGTTGGCCGCCGCGATCTTGGAGGCCCAGAACAGGCCGCCGATCGCCGCGAAGGTCCCCGCGATGGAGAAGACGGAGATCCGGATCGCGGTGACGTTGATACCGGCGCGCCGGGAGGCCTCGACGCTGCCGCCGAGCGCGAAGATCTTCCGCCCGTAGGCCGTGCGGCGCAGCAGGAAGTCCGTCCCGACCAGGACGATCAGGAAGAGGACCAGGGCGAGCGGCAGGCCGCGGTACTGGTTGAACATGTACGCGGCGGCGAACGCGAACACCGCGAGGACGGCGGTGCGCACGGTGATGTCGACGATCGGCCGGGCCGGGATGCCCGCGGCCTCGCGGCGGCGGGTGTCCAGGAAGGCGGCGAGGAAGTAGCCGGCGACCGCGACGGCGGCGAGCCCGTAGGCGGCGGCGACATCGGTGAAGTAGTACGTGGTCAGCTGGCCGACCACCCCGTCGCCGTCCAGGTTGATGGTGCCGGAGTCGCCCAGCAGCTGGAGCATGAAGCCGAGCCAGAACAGCAGACCGGCCAGGGTGACGGCGAAGGCCGGGGCCCCGATCCGGGCGAAGAAGAAGCCGTGGATCGCGCCCATCACCGCCCCGCTGACGATGGCGACGAGGATCGCCAGCCACTCGTTCATGCCCTGGGTGACGCTGAGCACCGCGACGAGGGCGCCGGAGACACCGCTGACCGAGCCGACCGAGAGGTCGATCTCGCCGAGCAGCAGGACGAAGATGATGCCGACGGCCATCATGCCGGTGGCGACCATCGTGGTCGCGATGTCGCTGATGTTCTTCGCGGAGAGGAACTCGGAGTTCATGCTCTGGAAGACGATGGCGATGACCGCGAGGCCGACGATCACCGGGATGGAGCCCAGGTCACCGCCGCTGATCTTGCGCTTGAACTCGGTCAGGTAGCCGGTGAAGCCCTGCTGGCGGATGAGCAGGCGGGGGTCCACGACCGTGGCGGCGCCCTGGGGCGCGTCCTGGTTGCCGACCGGCGCGTCGGCCGGGGCTGCGGCCTTGTCCAGCGAGGTCGCGGAGTTGTCGGTGGTCACTTGGAAACCTCCGCGTTGCGCGCCGCACGTCGGGTCACGGCGTTGTCCGTGGCGCCCGTGATGGCGGAGATGATCTCTTCCTGGGAGGTGGTCTTCACATCGAAGACACCGTTGTTCCGGCCCAGCCGGAGCACCGCGACCTTGTCGGCGACGGCCTTCACATCGGCCATGTTGTGGCTGATGAGGATGACCGCGTGACCGCGCTCGCGCAGCCGCTCGACGAGGTCGAGGACCTGCGCGGTCTGCTCGACGCCGAGGGCGGCGGTCGGCTCGTCGAGGATGACGAGCTTGGGCTCGCCGAGCATCGACCGGGCGATGGCCACGGTCTGGCGCTGGCCGCCGGAGAGCGAGGCGATCGGGATGCGGACGCTCGGGATGCGGATGGAGAGCGTGGACAGCAGCTCGCGGGAGCGGCGCTCCATCTCCACCTCGTCCAGGATGCCGAACCTGCGCAGCTCGCGGCCCAGGTAGAGGTTGCCGACGACGTCGATGTTGTCGCACAGCGCGAGGTCCTGATAGACGGTCGCGACGCCGAGGTTCTGGGCGTCGTGCGGCTTGTCGATCCGCACGGCGCTGCCCTCCCACTCGATGACTCCCTCATCGATGGGGTGGACTCCGGCGATCGTCTTGACCAGCGTTGATTTGCCGGCGCCGTTGTCGCCGACCAGGGCGACCACCTCGCCGGCGTGGACCTCAAGCTCTACATCGGTGAGTACCTGTACGGCACCGAATCGCTTGGAGACCCCTCGCAACGCCAACACGGGCGTAGCGGACACGTGAACCATCTCCTTCGCCGCCTGACCGGCGGGGATGCCGCGCCCGGGGAAAGGCGCGGCGGTCGAGCAGAAGAGAACAGAAGAAAGGGGAAGCTGTTCCGTCCGGCGCCCCGCCCGGTAGCGGGACGGTTGGTGGGCGGGACACCGGACAGGCTTCGTGGCGCGTGCGGGCCGGGGTACGGCGGCCGCGTACGCGGGCGTTGCTGCCGTGCGGCCCCCGCTCGGGTGCGGCGGGCCTACGGCGGGGCGGGACCGGGCCGCGCGGCGCGGCCGGGTCCCGGAGGGCTACTTGAGACCGATCTTGTCGCAGGCGGCCTTGTACTTGCCGGTGCAGATCTCGTCGATCGTGTAGATGCCGTCCTTGATGACGGTGTCCTTGATGTTGTCCTTGGTCAGCGAGATGACCGGGACGAGGACCGTCGGGATGCCCTTCTGGCTGGCGTTGTCGACCTTGGAGGTGGCGATCGAGTCGAGCGCCTCGCCCTTGGCGAGGGCGACGGCCATCTCGGCGGCGACGACGCCCTCGGCCGGGTAGGACTTGTAGACGCTCATGAACTGCTCGCCGGTGACGATGCGCTGCACGCCCGCCAGCTCCGCGTCCTGGCCGGTGACCGGGGGGAGCTTCGGCAGACCGGCGGCCTTCAGGGCGGTGATGATGCCGCCCGCCATGCCGTCGTTGGCGGAGTAGACGCCGTCGATCTTGTCCTTGCCGAGCGCGGTGATCGCCGCTTCCATGTTGGCGTTGGCGTTCTCCGGCTTCCACTCCTTGGTGTCGTACTCCTTGCCGTACTTCACCTTGCCGTCGAGGACGGACTTGGCGCCCTTCTTGAAGAGGGCGGCGTTCGGGTCGGTGATCGCGCCGTTCATCATCACGATCGTTCCGCCGTCGGCCTTGTCGCCCAGGGCCTCCAGCAGGGCGGTGCCCTGGGCGCGGCCGACCTCTTCGTTGTCGAAGGAGGTGTACGCGTCGATCGGGCCCTCGGCGAGACGGTCGAAGGCGACGACCGGAATGCCCTCGGCCTTGGCCTTCTTGACGCTGTTCGCGATCGCCTTCGCGTCCACCGCGCCGAGGATGAGCGCGTCGACCTTGTTGGTGATCATGGTGTCGACCTGCTGCGACTGAGTGGTCGCGTCCTGCTTGGCGTTGGCGTAGACGACCTCCGCCTTGCCGCCGGTGAGCTCGCTGATCTTCTTCTCGATGATCGGCCGGTCGAACTTCTCGTAACGGGCCGTCTGGTTCTCGGGAAGGAGCAGACCTATCTTCAGGTCGTCGCCCTTCTTCTCCGAGCTCTTCTCGGCCTTGTCGCCCGACTCCTTGGCGCTCCCGCAAGCGGCCAGCGAGATCGCCATCGTGGTGGCGGCAACGGCAACGGCGGCACGACGCATACGCGTGTTCATTCTCGAACCTCCCTGACGAGGCCGCGACGTTGCGGCCGAGGTGGCTGGAAGTCAACTCGGCCGCAGCACCAGCGTCAAGGAGTAAATCCTTAACGAGATGACAACGGTGCCATTCGTTATCTAAGTGAAGGCAGGAGTCGCTGCGGGGAGGGTGCTCTCCAAAAGGGTTGAATCCCCCATCTCGCTGAGCACCAGGGCGAGTGCGCCCAGCACCTCGGCACGGCCGCCGAGCGCCCCGGGAAGCACCGAGAGCTGCCGGGCCGCGCTGGGGATCGCGTAACGCGACACGGAGTCCCGTATGGGCCCCAGAACCAGCTCCCCGGCCTCCGCCAGCGAGCCGCCGAGCACCACGCGGCTCGGGTTGAGCAGATTGCACAGGTTGGCCACCCCGCTGCCTATGTGGCGGCCCACATCGCCGATCACCCGGCGGCACCCCGGATCGCCCTCCCGGGCCAGCTGGACGACCCGCTCCATGGTGAGCCCGGGCCCGTGGCTGGGCTGGAGCAGCGGCAGGACATAGCGGGCGGCGGTGAAGGTCTCCAGGCAGCCCCGGTTGCCGCAGCGGCAGACCGGGCCCGACTCGTCGAGCGTGATGTGCCCGATCTCGCCGGCCGTGCCGCCGGGGCCCCGGTAGATGGTCCCGTCGATCACCAGACCGGCGCCGACACCGCTGGCGACCTTGATGTACGCGAGGTCCTTGACGCCCCGGCCGCTGCCCCAGACCAGCTCGCCGAGCGCCCCGAGGTTGGCGTCGTTGTCGACGTACACCGGGACTCCGAGGCGGCCGGAGAGCTCCTCGCTGGGGTTGATGCCCGTCCAGCCCGGCAGGATCGAGGTGGAGCCCAGCGTGCCCGACTCGACGTCGATCGGACCCGGCACGCCGAGACCCACGCCGACGACCTTGTCCGGGCCGATGCCGGTGGCCTCGATGAGGCGCTTGACCAGCGCTTCCGCCCGGTCGAAGCCCTCGGCGGACGACGCGTCGACGTCCAGCGGCTCGGCCTCCTCGGCCAGCACCTGGTGGGCCAGGTTGCCGACGGCGACGCGCAGGTGCGTATGGCCGAAGTCGACGCCGATGACGATGCCCGCGTCGCCGCTGAGCGAGACGCTGCGGGCGCGGCGGCCGCCCGCCGAGGTGGGGGTGACCTCGACCGTTCCGCCGTCCTTCAGTTCCCGGACGATATTGGAGACCGTGGCTGCGGAGAGCCCGGTGCTCCGGGCGATCTCCGCCTGGGTGAGCGATCCCGCCATCCGTACGGCGCGTACGACCCGCTCCAGATTGGCCCTGTGCAGCGATGTCTGCGACCCGGGAGTCTCCATCGACCCATCCACTCCTGCCCTTGGCGGGCGGTCCGAAGAGGACCGCCCCGGCCGGGGCCGCAGCGACGAGACCCCGGCTTCCTCCAACATGTGAACTCTAAGCTGACCGTTCGGGGGTGCCTCCCGTCAAGACCTGAGCGGGCAGGGCCTCACCGACGCCACAACGGTCCGGCGCCCCGGCGGAAGAGTTCTCCGCCGGGGCGCCGGACCGTTGTGGATACGTGACCTACTTCAGCGCGCCCGCCGTCAGGCCGGATACCACCTGGCGCTGGAAGATGATGTACGCCGCCAGCACCGGCAGCATCGCGATCACCAGGCCGGCGAAGAGGCCGGAGTAGTCGCCCTTGTACCCCTGGCTGGCGGCCAGCTCCACCAGCCCCTGGGCCAGCACCCGCTTCTCCGGGTCGGTGTTCAGCACCGTCGGCAGCATGTACTGGTTCCACTGCCCCAGGAAGTTGAAGATGCCGACGCTGATCAGGCCGGGCTTGGCCATCGGCAGCATGACCTGGAAGAACGTCCGGGTGTGCGAGGCCCCGTCGATGATCGACGCCTCCGCCACCGAGGTCGGCAGCGTACGGAAGAACGAGGTCAGGAAGAACACGGTGAACGGCAGCGAGTAGGCGATGTACACCAGGATCAGGCCGTGGATCGTGTTCAGCAGCCCCAGGTTGTCCATGACGTAGAACAGCGGGACCAGGGCCAGCATGATCGGGAAACTCATGCCGCCGACGAACAGGAAGTAGATGAAGCGGTTGCCCGGGAACTCGAAGCGGGCGAGCACATAGGCGGCCATCGAGCCGAGGACCAGGGTGCCGACGAGCGAACCGCCCACCACCAGGATGGTGTTCAGGAAGTACTCGCTCATATGGGCCTGGCTCCAGGCCCGGCCCCAGCTGTCGAAGTTGAGCGAGCCGGGCAGCGACCACGGCGAGTTGAAGATGTCCGAGTCGGTCTTGAACGAGGACATCACCGCCCAGAACAGCGGCAGGACGACCATGATCGCCCAGAGGATCAGCACACCGTGCGAGAAGACGTTGAGGACCTGGCCCTCGCTGCTCCTCGCGGGGCCCGACGGGCTCTTGCCGGCGGCCCCGGTGCGCTGCGCGGGGAGCTTGGACGCGTCGGTCCCGGCGGGAGGGGTGTCAGTGGTCTTCATCAGTACTCCAGCCGCTCGCGCCGGCCCAGCCGCATCACGATGGCGGCGAACGCCAGCGTCACGATGAGCAGGGCGACACCGATCGTGGTCGCGTAGCCCGCCTGTCCGTCACGGAACGCCGACTGGTAGACGTACAGCGGCAGGACGGTGGTCGAGTAGTCGGGCCCGCCGGGTCCGACGCTCATGATGTGCACGATGGCGAAGCCCTCGGCGCCGAGGGCCAGGATGCCCATGTAGACCCAGCCGGACTGGACCGTGTCCCACAGCAGGGGCAGCGTGATCCGGAAGAAGGTCGTGAAGCGGCTCGCGCCGTCCAGCAGGGCGGCCTCGTAGAAGTCCTTGGGGATGGAGGCCATGCCCGCGGAGAACAGCACCACGAAGAAGCCGGTCGTGCCCCAGACGAGGACCGCCATGATGACCCACAGGGCCAGCTGCGGATCGCCCAGCCAGTCCGGTACGTCGTTGAAGCCGACGGCCTTGAGCGTGCCGTTGATCATGCCCTGGGCCGGGTCGAAGGCGAACTGGAACAGGATGGCCACGATCGCGATCGAGAGCACCTGCGGGAAGAAGTACGCGATCTTGTAGAAGCCCGAGCCCCGTACGCCGGTGACGGCGGCGCCCTTCCGGCGCCGCCCGCCCACGTTGAGCATGAAGGCGAAGAAGAGGGCGAGGCCCAGCGTCACCAGCGGCAGCAGAACAGCCAGCAGCACACTGTGCTGTAGCGATTTCCAGAAGATGTCGTCGTCGAGCATCTTGGTGTAGTTGTCGAACCCGACCATCTTGAAGTCGGGACTCAGCCCCGTCCAGTCCGTGAACGAGTAGTAGATGGACTGGATGAAGGGCCAGATGACGAAGATGACGTACAACGCCATCGGGACCACCAAGAACCCGACTATGAACCGGTATTTACCGTGTTGCATCGTTACCGACTCCGACCTTCCCGTGCTGCCCGCCGCTGGTGACGCGTGGTCACTGGTGCCTGAAGTGCTTGATGGACTGGTCCTTGGCGGTCGCGTCGGCGAAGGCCTGGATCTTCTTGATGGTCTCGGCCGGGGTGGCGCGGCCCGCCATCATCTCGCCGAGCGCGGCGACACCGATCTGCTCCTTCTGGAGCTTCACGTACCAGTCCTGGAGGCGCGGGTTGACCACGTTGGTGCCCGCCTTGTCCAGCGCGGCGACACCGGACTTCAGGCCGTCCGACAGCTCCAGGCCGTCGGTGCCTCCGTTGAAGGCGGACAGCGACTTGGTGCTGCTGGTGAAGGACTTGGAGGAGGCCTCGCTGAGCATGATGCGCAGCTGCTCCATGCCGCCCTCGGGGTTCTTCGCCTTGCTCGGGACGATGAAGGGCTCGCCGCCGGACGCCCAGATCGTGCCGAAGGGCAGCTTGTCCGAGGAGTCGAGGCTGGAGGGGGCGCCCACGGACAGCTTGAAGTCCTTGGGGATGATCGCCGCTTCCTCGTTCTCCACCCAGGAGCCGTTCGGGATGAACAGCGCCTTGCCGCGGGCCCAGGCGCCCTGCGAGCCGCGGTGGTCCAGGCCGGGGGTGCCCTTGAGGATGTAGCCCTTGGCGTACAGCTCGTAGTACGCCTCGAAGGCCGCCTTGACCGCGGGGTGCTCCCAGGCCTTCGGCTCCAGGTTGTCGATCGCGTCGAGGACCTCGACGCCGCCGATCTTCCCGATGAACGGGTAGAGCGAGAACGGGATGTAGTACGGGTGCTTGCCGGGGTAGGTCCAGCCGGCGATGCCCTGCTTCTTCGCCTTCGCGCAGAGCGCGAGCATCTCGTCCCAGGTCTCCGGGTACGTGGCGTCGAGCTTCTCCAGCGCGGTCTGCGAGTACCAGACGCCGTAGACCGTGTACGCGTAGTACATGATCCAGACCGGGTCGCCGTCGAACTGGCCCATCTCGACGATGCCGGGCCGCAGGGTGTCGCGGACCTTCTTGGCGGGGTCGTCGATGGAGGGGGCGTCGAGCAGCGGGGTCAGGTCGGTGAGCTGCTTCTTGCCGACCAGGACGCCCATGTCCATCTGCTGGGCACCGGAGTTGTCGATCAGGTCGGGCGGGGTGCCACCGTTGAAACGCGGCTGAAGAACCGACTGGATCTTCTGCGTCGCGGAGAACTTGACCTCCGCCTCGGGGTACGTCTTCTCGTAGACGGCCTTGGCGTCCTCGGCGTACTTGGTGCCGAAGCCACCGTCGAAGATGACGATCTCCAGCGGCGCGCTGCCGTTGACGGCCAGCGGGTTCTTGTCGGTCTTCTCGCCCTTTTCGACCTTGTCGTCACTGTCACCGCCACCGCTCGCGCAGGCGGACAGGAAGCTCATCGTCGGAACAGCGATCAGGCCGAGTGCGGCAGAACGCTTGATCAGATCGCGACGGCCAAGGCCCTCATTGTTGTGGGCGGAGGTGGATCCCATGCTCAAGTCCTCGCCTTCTCCAGGACTCAGGCGGTGTGCCGGTCACCCGTCGAAAATTCGCCTCAGGCGAAGGGCCCCGCCACCGCGGTCAGTTGCGCTTGGGTGGTGCGGATATGCAGATGTGCTGATGTACCGGCCGGGCCGGCGCCGTGGAGGTTTCGGGAGACCGTACAGCGCGAACGCCCCCGGCGTCCTTGCGACCGTCCCTGTTTCCCCCCGTGCACACCCGCCTGAAACGGCTGTGCAGACGCCGACAGGTATAGTCCACTTGCCGCCAACTGAGCAAGATCGAAAGCAGGTTTGGGCTGCAGTCTTTCCCGAGTTGAGACCTCGGGGGCGGCTCGGCACCCCTTGCCCGCTTCCTGGGGCGGCTATTTCCCCATTACTGCGGATTCGTCGAACGGGCCCGCGCCAACACCCTTGACACGTCCTGCCACTTGGCTCCCTACTGGACCCTGCACCCCGCAATGACAACGTTGTCCATGCACTTTTCCGGGGAGGAATGGCTCGGTATGCAGCCACCACGCGGTCTT
Organism: Streptomyces durocortorensis; assembly: GCF_031760065.1. NCBI lineage: Bacteria > Bacillati > Actinomycetota > Actinomycetes > Kitasatosporales > Streptomycetaceae > Streptomyces > Streptomyces sp. C11-1. Next base: position 6,146,621 of record NZ_CP134500.1, on the reverse strand, counting down.
CAACACGGCTCCGAAGAGGCGCCCGGTACGGTCCCCCGCCCGGCCCCTCGCCGGAGACGGACCCCCACAGCGGCAGCCCTGGCGGCCTCCCTGGCCCTGGTCGTGATCGCCCCCGCGGTCGCCTCCGCCCAGCCGGCCCCGCCGGACCGGAAGCCGCCCGGCGAGCGGACGTTCAGCAGCTCGTTCGAGACGGATGAGAAGCAGCCCGACTGGCGCGATACCGTCGAAGTGGGCCCCGACGGCAAGGAGCGCGCCTCCGGGGTCGACGGCGGGTTCTCCTCCGGCATACCGGGCAACGTCACCGACCGGGTCACCGAGGTCCGCGCGAGCGCCGAGAACACCGCGGGCGGCGAGGTCAAGGAGAACCTGGTCGATGTCGAGCCGGGCTCCAAATGGCTGGCGTTCGCGAAGACCGGCTGGGTCGAGTTCGATCTGGAGGAGCCGGTGAAGGTGGTGACGTACGCCCTCACCTCCGCCAACGACCACGCCGAGCGCGACCCGAAGGACTGGACGCTGAAGGGCTCGGCGGACGGCGAGGAGTGGAGGGACCTCGACACCCGCGAGGGCGAGAGCTTCGCGAAGCGGCACGAGACGAAGACGTACGACTTCACCGCCGACACCGCCTACCGCCACTTCCGGCTGGAGATCACGGCGAACGGCGGTGGGGCCGAGCTCCAGCTCGCCGACGTTCAGTTCTCGAACGGTGACACCTCCGCGCCGGTGCCCGACGAGATGCGCAGCCGGCCCGACCGCGGCCCCTCGGGCTCCCCCACCGCGAAGTCGGGCGCGGGGTTCACCGGAAAGAAGGCACTGCGTTACGCGGGTACGCACAAACCGGACGGCCGGGCGTACTCGTACAACAAGATCTTCGACGTGAACACGGCCGTCACCAAGCACACCGAGCTGTCCTATCTGGTCTATCCGCAGATGGGCGAGACGGACCTCGACTACCCGGCGACCCACGTCTCGGTGGACCTCGCCTTCACCGACGGCACGTACCTGAGCGAGCTGGGCGCCACCGACAGCCACGGCGGGCTGCTCACCCCGCAGGGCCAGGCCGATGCCAAGCGGCTCTACGTGAACCAGTGGAACAAGGTCGCCGCCCGCCTCGGCACGGTGGCCGCGGGCAAGACGGTCGACCGGATTCTGGTGGCGTACGACTCCCCGAAGGGGAAGGCGAAGTTCCAGGGCTGGATCGACGACATCACGATCGCCCCGAGGAAGCCGGAGAAGCGCAGGGCGCATCTGTCGGACTACGCGCTGACCACCCGGGGCACCAACTCCTCCGGCGGCTTCTCGCGCGGCAACAACATTCCGGCCACCGCGGTCCCGCACGGCTTCAACTTCTGGACGCCGGTGACCAACGCCGGTTCGCTGAGCTGGCTGTACGACTACTCCCGGGGCAACAACAAGGACAACCTCCCCACGCTCCAGGCCTTCAGCGCCAGCCATGAGCCGAGCCCCTGGATGGGCGACCGGCAGACCTTCCAGCTGATGCCCTCGGCCGCGAGCGGCACCCTGGACGCGGCTCGCACCGCCCGGGGGCTGCCGTTCCGGCACGAGAACGAGGTCGCGAAGCCGCACTACTACGGCGTCACGTTCGAGAACGGCCTCAAGGCCGAGATGGCGCCGACCGACCACGCGGCACGGATGCGGTTCACCTACCCCGGCAAGGACGCAAGCCTGGTCTTCGACAACGTGACGAACGCGGGCGGTCTGACCCTGAATCCGAAGACCCGCTCCTTCTCCGGCTACACGGACGTGAAGAGCGGCCTGTCCACGGGGGCGACCCGGATGTTCGTGTACGGCGTCTTCGACGCGCCGGTGACGGACAGCGGAAGGCTGAAGGGCGGCGGGGGTGACGACGTCACGGGCTTCTTCCGCTTCGACGCGGGCAAGGACCGTACGGTCAACCTGCGCCTGGCCACCTCGCTGATCGGCGTGGACCAGGCGAAGAAGAACCTGGCCATGGAGATCCCTGAGTCCGCCTCCTTCGAGAAGGTGCGGCGCAAGGCACAGGCGGCCTGGGACGACGTCCTGAAGACGATCGAGGTCGAGGGCGCCGACGAGGACCAGCTCACGACCCTCTACTCCAGCCTCTACCGGCTCTACCTCTACCCGAACTCCGGCCACGAGAAGGTGGGCGGGAAGAACAGGTACGCCAGCCCCTTCGTCGAGCCGGTCGGCGAGGACACCCCGACGAGGACCGGGGCGAAGATCGTCGACGGCAAGGTGTTCGTCAACAACGGCTTCTGGGACACCTACCGCACGACCTGGCCCGCCTACTCCTTCTTCTCCCCGAAGAAGGCGGGTGAGCTGGTGGACGGCTTCGTGCAGCACTACAAGGACGGCGGCTGGACCTCGCGCTGGTCCTCCCCCGGTTACGCGGACCTGATGACCGGCACCAGTTCGGACGTGGCGTTCGCCGACGCGTACGTCAAGGGCGTGAAGTTCGACGCGGAGGCGGCGTACGAGGCGGCGGTCAAGAACGCCACGGTGGCTCCGCCGTCCCCGGGCGTCGGCCGCAAGGGCATGGAGACCTCCGTCTTCACCGGATACGCGGACACCGCGACCCACGAGGGCCTGTCCTGGTCGCTGGAGGGCTACCTCAACGACTACGGCATCGCACGGATGGGCCAGGAGCTCTACAAGAAGACGAAGAAGGCGCGGTACAAGGAGGAGTCGGAGTACTTCCTCAACCGGGCGCAGAAGTACGTCACGCTCTTCGACGGCGAGGCGGGCTTCTTCCAGGGCAGGAAGCCGGGCGGCGACTGGCGCCTGCCCTCCGACGCGTACGACCCGCGCGTGTGGGGCTACGACTACACCGAGACCAACGGCTGGGGCTACGCCTTCACCGCCCCGCAGGACAGCCGGGGCCTGGCCAACCTGTACGGGGGCCGCGCGGGCCTGGGCAAGAAGCTGGACACCTACTTCTCCACCCCGGAGACGGCGGGCCCCGAGTTCGCCGGCAGCTACGGCGGGGTCATCCACGAGATGACCGAGGCGCGTGACGTGCGGATGGGCCAGTACGGGCACAGCAACCAGGTCGCCCACCACGCCACGTACATGTACAACGCGGCCTCACAGCCGTACAGGACGCAGGAGAAGGTCCGCGAGGTGCTGGGCCGCCTGTACGTCGGCAGCGAGATCGGCCAGGGCATCCACGGTGACGAGGACAACGGCGAGCAGTCGGCCTGGTATCTCTTCTCCGCGCTCGGCTTCTACCCGCTGGTGATGGGCAGCGGGGAGTACGCGATCGGCTCGCCGCTCTTCAAGAAGGTGACCGTCCGCATGGACAACGGCCGCAAGCTGGTCGTGAAGGCCCCGAAGAACAGCGCGAAGAACATCTACGTGCAGGGCCTGAAGGTCAACGGCAAGAAGTGGACCTCCACCGCGCTCCCCCACGATGTGCTGGCCAAGGGCGGCACGCTGGCGTTCGACATGGGGCCCGAGCCGTCCAAGTGGGGCACGGGGAGGAACGCGGCACCCGTCTCCATCCAGCAGGACGACAGAGTCCCGTCGCCGAAGGGCGATGTGCTCAAGGGCGACGGCGCGCTCTTCGACAACACCTCGGCCACCTCGGCGGAGGTCACCTCGGTGGCGCTGCCTGTCCCCGGGTCCGCCGAGGCGCTCCAGTACACGCTGACGTCGTCGGCGGCGGACCGGGCCCCGAAGGGGTGGACGCTCCAGGGCTCGTCCGACGGCGAGAAGTGGACGGACATCGACCGCCGCTCCGGCCAGTCGTTCGCCTGGGACAGGCAGACCAGGGTGTTCTCGGTGGACCGGCCCGGTGACTACGCGAAGTACCGGCTGGTGCTGACGGGTTCGGCGACGCTGGCGGAGGTGGAGCTGCTCTCCTGACGTCTGTGCCGTACGCCGACGGCCGGTACCCCGAGGGCGGGGTGCCGGCCGTCGGCGTTCAGCCCTCCTGGTTCACCCCTCGTAGGCTTTCGGGCACGGCGACGTTGAGCGCGGTGACGACCGGCTGGCCGTGTTCCGTACCGAGCCGGGAGACCGCGCCGGTGGCCAGCTGGAAGAGGCGGCCCTCGGCCGGGGTCAGCCCCAGGTAGCGGGCGGTGAGGACGCGCAGGAGGTGGGAGTGGGCGACGAGCGCGATGTCCCCGTCCCCGACCCGCTCGGCGGCCGACCGCACCCCCGCCAGCACCGTGTCCGCCCGCGCCCCGACGTCCGCCGGGCTCTCGCCGGGGTGTTCGGGGGTGCCGGGGTCGACGCCGTCGGTCCACAGGTTCCAGAAGGGGCGGGTGCGGTGGATCTCCCGGGTGGTGATGCCCTCGTAGCCGCCGTAGTCCCACTCCCGCAGCTCGGGGGTGACCCGGGCCGCGGTGAGCCCGGCCAGCTCGGCGGTGCGGCGGGCCCGGACGGACGGGCTGACCAGGGTGAGGGCGATGTGCCGGTCGGCCAGCAGCGGGACGAGGGCGCGGGCCTGCCGCTCCCCGGCGTCGGTGAGGGGGAGGTCGGTCCAGCTCGTGTGCTGCCCGGAGCGGGACCACTCGGTCTCGCCGTGGCGGATCAGGATCAGCTCGCCCATGGTGGTCCGTTCGCTCTCGGTGCCGGGGTGGTGCGGGTGGGGACCGCGGGCGCGGAGCCCCTGGCCCTGCGGGTGGGGCCGCAGTCTCGGCCCCCGGCCCACGATCGCACCTGGGGGCGGCGAGGCCCCGGATTCCGCGCGTGGGGCGGTGCGTCGGGCCCGGCGGGCGGCGGACCAGCCGGAATGCGTGCGGCGTGGGGAGGCGGAGGCACGTACCGTAGGGCCCCTGCCTGATCGATTTCCCGTGGGGGGACCTCATGTCCGACGCCTTCTTGCCTCCGCCGCCCGAACCGGAGCCGCAGCCACCGCGGCAGCCCGCGTTCGCACAGCCGCAGTCGCCGTGGGCGCCCCCTGCCGCCCCGCCGCGCAAGCAGCGGCGTACGGGGCTGATCGTGACGTTGTCCGTGGTCGGCGGGCTCGTCGTCATCGGCGCGACGGTGGCGCTGGGCTACGCGTTGATGCAGAAGGCCTCGGAGTCCATCGCGCTCGCCGAGGAGCGGGCGGTTTCGCGGTACGGCGACACGGTGGGGCCGGACGGCCTTGAGGGCTGGGAGGAGCTGGAGGACTTCGAGGAGCCGGAGGCCGACGAACCGGCCGCCGAGAAGGACGCCACGATCACGAAGTGCACGCGGGACTCCCTGATCAACTGGATGTCCGCCGAGATAAAGGTCGTGAACGGGAGCGGGAGCCCGGCGTCCTACGTCGTCTACGTCACGTTCGTGGACCGAGACGGTGACGTGGTGAGCGAGGGCCTCGCGGTCACGGAAGACGAAGTCGCCCCCGGCGCGACCGCCAAGATCAAGGCCCAGGGCCTCGGCGAGGTACCGGCGGGCACGAAGTGCCGGATCGACCGGGTCGAGCGGGAAGCGATGTCCGGCTGACCGGAAGGCCCCGTAACGGCGGAAGGGCCGCCCCGGAGTGATCCGGGGCGGACCGTCGCCGTCGCGGGTATGCCTCGCCCGCCCAGCACTTGAGGCCGGCGGCGGCGAGAGCGTCGACGATCCCGTGGCCGCGCTGCCACCTGTCCGGCCGACCGACCGGGGGTACTACACCGCGGTGAACCGCCAGGTCTGGCCGTCGAACGCGCCGCAGGAGGACTGGTCCAACGGCTGGCCGCTGTTGGTGGTGCCCCACGCGACGCCCATGCAGAAGCCCGTAGCCCGGTTCCGCATCTTCCAGCTGTCGTTGCCGGCGTACTCGGCCACCCACACCTGCGAGTCCACGTTGGCGCACGGGGACTGGACGAGGAGGGCGTGGTCGGCGCCGGTCTGCGGGGTCACGCACATGTTGGTGGACCTGATCCGCAGGAAGTACGCGTTCGTGCCCGCCCCCTGGGCGTAGAACTCCTTGTTGGACTTGTAGTCACACCGGTACTGGATCAGCCCGGCACCGACTTTGGTCGAGTTGTTGCCCACGGCAGCGCACATTCCGGTGTGCAGGGCCCGCATGTTGTTCCAACGGCCGTTGGACGGGCTGTCGGCCGCGGCTGGGGTCGCCATTCCCACGGCGAGGGCGAGGGCGCTGAACACGGCTCCGGCCGCCCCGATGGACTTCTTCACGGCTCCTCCGTTGCTAGTTGGTCAGAACACGTGAACGAACGTATAAGCTCCCGCCTCGCCGGGAGTCTCATATGTGTCTCAACCCGTACCGGGACCTCGGGCGGCATCAGGGGACCATCCGATGGGGGGCGCGATGGGGGCGAACGACGGTGACAGCGGTACACGGGCGGCTCTGGCCGCCGAACTGGGCGCGGCGGTCGCGACCCGTCCGCTGGTGAATCTGACCGGTCCGCTCGGCGTGGGGAAGACCTGGCTGGCCCGCTCGCTCGACGCCCAGCACGTCGATCTGTCCCGCCCGCACGCCCCCGGTGACCTGCGGCGGGCCGTGACCGGTGATGACCGCAGGCCACTGGTGCTGGACGGCGTCGATGGGCGTACGGCGATGGAGTCCGCCGCCGGGGCACTCGACGACGCCCCCGCCGGCCACCGCCCCGTACTCGTGCTCAGCCGCAGGCCGTTACGGGCGGCTCGGGGCTGGGCCGGGGGCGACCCGGTCACCCTCGCCGTTCCTCCTCTGCCCGACGACGAGATCGCGGCGCTCGCGAGCCGGGCCGGCCTCGCGGACCCCGGCGCGCGGGACCTCGTCGTCCGACTGGCCGGCGGGATTCCCCTGGTGGCGCTCGCCGCCTGCCGGGCGGTGCACGCCGGGGCCGCGCCCACCGCCCCCGCAGCGGTGGCCGACGAGGTCAGCGCCGAGATCCTCCAGCGCCTGGAGCGCGAACTGCCGGGCCGCCGCAGGGCCCAGGCGCTCCGGCTGCTCGCCGCCGTCGGCGCGGCGGACGAGAAGCTGCTGGCCAGGGGCCCGGACTTGTTTACGGACCTGGCCGGGCTCAGTCTGGTCCACCGGACCGCCCTGGGGCTGACCGTCGCCGAACCGTACCGCGCCCTGCTCGACATGACCTACCAGTGGCGGCGCCCGGACCAGCACGGCGCGCTGCTCGCCCGCGCGGCGCGCTACCGCGGTGCGATGCTCACCGGGTCGGCCCCACCCGAGCGGCGGGCCGAACTGGCCGAGCAGTCCATGCTCCTGGCCGGTGACCGGGTCGTACGGGAGGTACTCTTCCCGCCCGGCCGCCCACCGGTCCCGATCGTGACAGCCCAAGGCTCCGACGCCGACGACATCGGCCGCCTGATGCACGGCTGGGCATCACTCAAGGGGTTCGACCAGCGCAGGACGGAACGGCTGGTCACCCAGTGGCTGGACGACGACATCACCGGCTTCCGCCTGGCCCGTGACATCGACGGACAGCCGATCGGGCTGATCAGCCTGATCGGCGTCCGGGAGCAGACCCTGGCGGGCATGGAGCCACTGCTCCAGCAACACACCGAGGGCCTCGCGGCGGGCGACCGCGGCGGGCTGTTCCTGGGGGCGGCGTTCTGCCCCGAACCGGCCGTCCACGCCCAGGTGCTGCGCCACATCCTGCGGCAGGCGGTCACGAGCGGAAGGCTCCTGGTGTCCACCGCCGACCCCGGCTACCACCAGCTTCTCGACAGTCTCGCCTTCCGCCGCCACGGGGGAATCCGCGAGGACATCTACCGCTGCGGACGCGCCCCGCAGGTCTACAGCAACGACTTCACCGGCGCGGCACTCCCCGCCTGGCTCCGCCGCCTGGGCGTCACCGCCACCGCTCCGGACACCGCCGACGAACCCGCCGCGGCCCACATGGCCGAGGCACTGGGCGACCTGCACACCCCCAAGGGGCTGGCCGGCAGTCCGCTCCTGACCGCCGCGCACACACCGACGGCCCGGGCACTGCGCGCCTGGCTCGTCGAAGCCGTGGACAGCCTGGCGGCAAGCCCCGTAGCGGCCGACGCCGATGCCGGGAGAATCCTGCGGGCGTACTACGTCGACCGGTCGGGCACCCACTGGCAGGTCGCCCACAGCCTGCACCTCAGCCGCGCCACGTACTTCCGCCGCCTGCGACGCGGCGTGACGGCCCTGGCCGCCCAGCATGACCGCTGACCGGTGCGCAGCCCGCCCAGGCACGGACCGGCCCACGAGGAGTTCATCCGTGCCGTCGAGGAGGAAAGGTCGGGGCGATGGGCCACAGCTGCTGGAGGACCCTGCGACCGACTGACGTCTTCCCCTGTGGCGGAGCTCGTCTGCCGCACGATCGCCAGGACGGAAGAACCCCGTACCTGGTACCAGGTACGGGGTTCTTCGTCGTCGCAGGACGCGCAGTTCCGCTCCGGGAGCAGCTCGCGTCCGATCATGCTCGCAGGCGCGCCTTCCGCCCCGTCGCGCGCGAGCGCCCTGCACCCGCGGGAGACGCAGGGGCAGGGCGCTCGTTCACCTCAGGTCAGGAACCGGCAAGCTGACGCAGCACGTAGTGCAGGATGCCGCCGTTGCGGTAGTAGTCCGCCTCGCCGGGGGTGTCGATGCGGACGACCGCGTCGAACTCCACACCGGTGTCGGTGGTGACCTTCACCGTACGGGGGGTGGTGCCGTTGTTCAGCTCGGTGACGCCGGTGAAGGAGAAGGCCTCCTCGCCGGTGAGACCGAGGGTCTCGGCGTTCTGGCCCTCGGGGAACTGGAGCGGGAGGACGCCCATGCCGATGAGGTTCGAGCGGTGGATGCGCTCGTAGGACTCGGCGATGACGGCCTTGACGCCCAGGAGCGCGGTGCCCTTGGCGGCCCAGTCACGGGACGAGCCGGAGCCGTACTCCTTGCCCGCGAGGATCGCGAGGGGGGTGCCGGCGGCCTGGTAGTTCTGCGAGGCGTCGTAGATGAACGACACCGGGCCGTCATCCTTGGTGAAGTCGCGGGTGTAGCCGCCCTCGGTGCCCGGCGCGATCTGGTTGCGCAGGCGGATGTTGGCGAACGTGCCGCGGATCATGACCTCGTGGTTACCACGGCGCGAGCCGTAGGAGTTGAAGTCACGACGCTCGATGCCGTGCTCCGTGAGGTACTTGCCCGCCGGGGTGTCGGCCTTGATCGCACCGGCCGGGGAGATGTGGTCGGTGGTGACCGAGTCGCCGAGCTTGGCGAGCACCCGGGCGCCGGTGATGTCCTCGACCGGAGTCGTGTCCATCGTCATGCCCTCGAAGTACGGGGGCTTGCGCACGTAGGTGGACTCGGAGTCCCACTCGAAGGTGTCGCCGGTCGGGATCGACAGGGCCTGCCACTGGGCGTCGCCCGCGAAGACGTCCTGGTAGGACTTGTTGAACATGTCCTCGCCGATGGCGTTCGCCACGACGTCGTTGACCTCGGCCTCGGTGGGCCAGATGTCGGTCAGGTAGACGGGCTTGCCGTCCTGGTCGACGCCGAGGGCGTCCTTGGTGATGTCGACCTTCATCGAACCGGCGATGGCGTACGCGACGACCAGCGGCGGGGACGCCAGGTAGTTCATCTTGACGTCGGGGTTGATCCGGCCCTCGAAGTTGCGGTTGCCGGAGAGCACCGAGGTGACGGCGAGGTCGTGTTCGTTGACCGCCTTGGAGACCTCCTCCGGCAGCGGGCCGGAGTTGCCGATGCAGGTGGTGCAGCCGTAGCCGACGAGGTTGAAACCGACCTTGTCGAGGTACGGGGTCAGGCCCGCCTTGTCGAAGTAGTCGGTGACGACCTTCGAGCCCGGGGCGAGGGTGGTCTTGACCCACGGCTTGCGGGTCAGGCCCTTCTCGACCGCCTTCTTCGCCACGAGCGCGGCGGCGACCATGACGTACGGGTTCGAGGTGTTGGTGCAGGAGGTGATCGCGGCGACCGTGACGGCTCCGTGGTCGATCTCGTACGTCGAGCCGTCGGGGGCCGTGACGGTGGTCGGCCGCGACGGTACGCCGTTGGAGGCGGCCGGGGAGTCGGAGGCCGGGAAGGACTCCTTGCCCGCCTCCTCGTCGTCGGAGACGTAGTTGCGGACGTCGCGGGCGAACTGCTCCTTGGCGTTCGCGAGGACGATGCGGTCCTGCGGGCGCTTCGGGCCGGCGATGGAGGGGACGACCGTGGCGAGGTCGAGCTCCAGCTTCTCGGAGAAGTCGGGCTCGGCGGCCGGGTCGAGCCAGAGGCCCTGCTCCTTGGCGTACGCCTCGACGAGGGCGACCTGCTGCGCGTCGCGGCCGGTCAGGCGCAGGTACTTCAGCGTCTCGTCGTCGATCGGGAAGATCGCGGCGGTGGAGCCGAACTCCGGCGACATGTTGCCGATGGTGGCGCGGTTGGCGAGCGAGGTGGCGGCGACGCCCTCACCGTAGAACTCGACGAACTTGCCGACGACGCCGTGCTTGCGGAGCATCTCGGTGATGGTCAGCACGAGGTCGGTGGCGGTGGTGCCGGGCTTCAGCTCACCGGTCAGCTTGAAGCCGACGACGCGCGGGATGAGCATGGAGACCGGCTGGCCGAGCATCGCGGCCTCGGCCTCGATGCCGCCGACGCCCCAGCCGAGCACACCGAGGCCGTTGACCATGGTGGTGTGCGAGTCGGTGCCGACGAGGGTGTCGGGGTAGGCCTGGCCGTTACGGACCATGACGGTGCGGGCCAGGTGCTCGATGTTCACCTGGTGGACGATGCCGGTGCCCGGGGGGACGACCTTGAACTCGTCGAAGGCGGTCTGGCCCCAGCGCAGGAACTGGTACCGCTCCTTGTTCCGGCCGTACTCCAGCTCGACGTTCTGGCCGAAGGCTTCCTTGGTGCCGAACTTGTCGGCGATGACGGAGTGGTCGATGACCAGCTCGGCCGGGGCCAGCGGGTTGATCTTGGCCGGGTCGCCGCCCAGCGCCTTCACGGCCTCACGCATGGTGGCGAGGTCCACGACACACGGCACGCCGGTGAAGTCCTGCATGATCACGCGGGCCGGCGTGAACTGGATCTCCTGGCTGGGCTGAGCCTGGGAGTCCCAGCCGCCGATGGCCCGGATGTGGTCGGCGGTGATGTTCGCGCCGTCCTCGGTGCGGAGCAGGTTCTCCAGCAGGACCTTCAGGCTGTACGGGAGGCGCGCGGAGCCCTCTACCTTGTCCAGCTTGAAGATCTCGTACGACTCGTCGCCCACGCGCAGCGTGCTGCGGGCGTCGAAGCTGTTCGCCGACACGACAGTCTCCTTCTTCAATGTGCGCGTATCTCCGCGCCGCGCCTCATTGGCAGTCGGCGCCGCGTTTTGCCGTCTACGGCCCCGACCATCCGCTAAGGTAAGGCTTAGTTAGGTAACCCTTACCGGGCGGCGGCTGTGGTGCGCCTCGGCAGATATCTCGATGTCGAGATAACTCTAGTACATAGCCGCCGCGCGGTCATGCGCAGGTGCCCTTGTGACCGCTCTCATCCAATCGAGGCGTTTCGAGGTCACGGTTCCGGTGCGGCCGCTGCCCGGAGTCCATCGCTGGCCGACTCTGCACGGCCATGACCTATGGCTGCATGCCCACCCGGCGGGCACGGACGTCGTGGTAGACGTACATAGCGATGGTCACCGCCGTCACCAGATAGAAGAGCCACAGGCCATAGACGGGCTGGAGGCCCCGGCCGCTGCTGTAGTAATAGGGCGGGTTGGACGTGGCCTGCCAGCCGAGGCACACCACGACGAGCACCGCCGCGCCATAGCCCGCCAGCCTCGTCGGCAACCGAGAGTTCAGGACGAGCAAAATGACCACCACCAGCAGCGTCGCCACCCCGACGCCGGCTCCGACGGTAGTCACGGCTCCCCAGGCTCGTGAGTTCCACTCGAAGAAGTCCTCTTCCTGCGCGTAGACGAGCCGTTTGCCGAACGACATGACGACGCTGTCGTTCCAGCGTCTCTTGTAAGCAGGCAACCTGTAAGCGGGCAGGAACAGGACGATCGCGTGCAGCGCCAGCAGTACCGTCGGCGCAACCAGCCGTTGCCGCCACTCCTTATCTCGTGGACGGCACGTGCCGCGATGCCGTGGGCGTCTCGGAGGCGCGCAGCAGCGAAGCGCACTCGGCGGCGGAAGGCCGCTGCTCGGGACGTGCAGCGGTCATCCGGGTAAGCAGGGACAGTACGGGCTCGCGGATGGAGGATCGGACCTGGGGCATGAGCTGCGTGACGGGCAGCCGGTGGCCGGTGAGCTTCTCGACCAGGACGATCCCCAGCGCGTAGACGTCCGAAGCAGGTGTAGCGGCACGGCCTTGGAGCTGTTCGGGGGCCATGTAGCCGGGGGTTCCGAAGTATTTTCCGGTGGTGGTGGCTGTGCGGGTGAGCGAGGAGTCGTCCCGGGCTATACCGAAGTCCATCAGCACGGTGCGCCCGTCGGCACAGATCATGATGTTGGCGGGCTTGATGTCCCGGTGCACAACCTTCGCCGCGTGGACGTGCGCGAGAACGTCCGCCAAGCGCGCCCCGGTCTCCACGATCGAGTCCACATGCGAGAACTCCCAGGTGGCGCCGTCCAGTAACTCCATCACGAGGTAGGGCAGAGTCTGACCGTCATGGTCGGCCGTTCCGGCGTCGTGAACGGTCACGACGCTGCCGTGGCGGAGCGAGGCGAGGGTGCGGGCCTCACGCGCGAACCGCTGAGCCGCCTCTGGATACTGCATGGCGCCGGTGACGAACTTGATGGCGACCCGTCGGCCGAGGGCACGGTCCGTCGCTTCCCAGACCTCGCCCAAGCCGCCCCTGCCCAGGAGGCGTTCCACGCGGTAGCGGCTCCCGACGGCCATGCCCTCGTGCACCCGATCCCCCTGGCGTCACCCGAGTCGATGAGATGACCAATTTAGAGCAGGTGGCCTCGACTGCGTAGGGACTCAAGGCCACCGACTGCCCACTCACGACCAGATGCACCGCCATGGAAGCCGAAACGGCTGGGTTCGCCGGGACGGGGGCCTCCGTCGGCGAGATCAGTCACCGGCGTGGGCGGGAGGAGGCGCCGCGCGCAGTGCTGTCGAGGAGCTGGACCGGGCCAGCCTGCAAGCCGGGCCAGGGCCAGGTCGCGGTCGAGGGAGTCAGCAGCGGCGCAAGGCACGTCCGGCTGCACACCGACGCCCTCCCAGTTCGTACGGGAGACGGGTTGACGGCGCGGCCGACGCGGCCGAGTTCGGTGATGGCGGGCACCCCCTCGCTCGCCCATGGGAGTGGCCAGCAGGGAGAAAGCCCCGCTCACAGCCTTACGTGAGCCCGGTCGCCCCTGGTCGATGGTTCGGGCCCGGCCGTCGTGGACACGACCGTGGTAGACCGGACCGTCCACCGCAGCCGTACCCGGGAGTCCGTATGCGCCGCCTCGCCGTCTTCCTCGCCTCGTCCGACGGGCACGACCCCGCCCATGCCGAGCTGGCCGCGCACGTGGGCGGCGACCTGGCGCGCCGCGGGATCGGGCTCGTCTACGGCGGCGGCAGCACCGGACTCATGGGCATCCTCGCGGACTCCGCGATGAAGGCGGGCGGCGAGGTCATCGGCGTCATGCCCCGCGGCATGATCGAGCGGGAGTGGGCGCGCGAGGAGGTCACGGAGCTGGTGATCTGCGACTCGATGCACGAACGCAAGGCCGTCATGGCCGACCGCGCCGACGCCTTCGTCGCGCTGCCCGGCGGACTGGGGACCCTGGAGGAGATCTTCGAGGTGTGGTCCTGGCGTCAGCTCGGCCTGCACGCCAAGCCCGTCGGCTTCCTCGACGCCGGGGGCTTCTGGACACCCCTGATCGGTGCCCTGCACAGCCTCACCGACGCGGGCTTCCTCGCCGCCTCCACCCTGGAGGACCTCGCCGTCGCCCCCGACCTGCCCGGCCTGCTCGAAGCACTGGAGGAACGACTGCGCCGCGCACCGAGGCCCGCGCACGGGGCCTGAGACCCTGCGGCCCCGACCCCCTGAGACCCTGAGTGTCCGCGCCGGGGGTTCGGTGCGACGACTCACAGCAGCGCGGCTCACGAAGGCGCGATGAGTTCGGGGACTCGGAGCGACTACCCCGCGGTGAACGCGTCGGGCGGTTCACTCCTGAGGCGCCACGGCAGGTCGCCACCAGGAGGGCGGCACAGTGGCCGGACGTTCGGGCAGGGCGACCTGCGAGCTCTCGATCTCCCTCGACGGCTACTCGGCCGGGCTCGGCCAGAGCCAGGAGCGCCCGTTCGGCGACGACGCCGGCGACGGCTGGGGCGACCGGCTGGACTCCTGGATGTTCGAGACCCCGGAGCAGCGGCGGGCCGGGCTCGACCTGCTGACGACGGTCGGCGCCTTCGTGACGCGGCGCAATATGTTCGGCCCGGTACGCGGCGCGTGGGACCGGCCGTGGAAGGGCTGGTGGGGCGACAACCCGCCGTACCACGCACCGGTCTTCGTCCTGAGCCACCACCCGCGCGATCCGCAGCCGATGGAGGCGGTACCACGTTCCACTTCGTCACCGAGGGCATCGAATCCGCTCTGCGGCGGGCTCGCGAGGCGGCCGGGGAGCGTGATGTGTCGATCCACGGCGGTGCTACCACCATCAACCAGTACCTCGCCGCCGGCCTGATCGACGAGTTGCGGCTCCACATCCTGCCGTCACCCTCGGTGCCGGCACACGACTGTTCGACGGCGTGCCGTCGCTGGACCTTGAGCAGGTGGAGACGCGGGCCGGGAACGCGGTCACCCATGTGACCTACCGCGTGCTGCCCTGAGGTCGCCGCGAACCGGCGGGACGGCGCAGAGCTCCGCCTCCACAACCGAACGGGGCCACCACGGCCGTACGGGCACTCCAGCCCCGTACGGATGCACAGCCCGCGCCACGTGCGCGCCCCCGGGAGAGCATGGGCCGCGAGTACGAGGGCGCTCGCGGGACCGGTGCACGGCCGTCACTCGAACAGCACACCCCCACAGTAGCCTCATCTCATATCTGAGATAACCTGCCGCCATGTCAGACGACTACCTCGTACGCATCGGCAAGCTCATCCGTGACGCCCGGCAGCACCGGGGCTGGACACAGACGCAGCTGGCCGAGGCGCTCGGCACGAGCCAGAGCGCCGTCAACCGCATCGAGCGCGGCAACCAGAACATCAGCCTTGAGATGATCGCCCGCATCGGTGAAGCCCTCGACAGCGAGATCGTGTCGCTCGGTTACGCCGGGCCCATGCATCTGCGGGTCGTCGGCGGCCGCCGGCTCTCCGGTGCCATCGACGTCAAGACCAGCAAGAACGCCTGTGTCGCGCTGCTGTGCGCCTCGCTCCTCAACAAGGGCCGCACGGTCCTGCGCCGGGTTGCCAGGATCGAGGAGGTGTTCCGGCTCCTGGAGGTGCTCAACTCCATCGGGGTGCGCACCCGCTGGGTCAACGACGGTGTGGACCTGGAGATCGTGCCGCCCGCGGAGCTGGACATGGCGGCGATCGACGCCGACGCCGCGCGCCGCACCCGCTCGATCATCATGTTCCTGGGCCCGCTGCTGCACCGGATGGAGCAGTTCACCCTGCCGTACGCGGGCGGCTGCGATCTCGGCACCCGCACGATCGAGCCGCACATGATCGCGCTGCGCCGGTTCGGCCTGGAGATCGCCGCCACGGAAGGGCTCTACCACGCGCAGGTCGACCGCACCGTCGCCCCGGGCCGCCCCATCGTGCTGACCGAGCGCGGCGACACCGTGACCGAGAACGCGCTGCTGGCCGCCGCCCGCCACGACGGGACGACCGTCATCCGCAACGCCTCCTCCAACTACATGGTCCAGGACCTGTGCTTCTTCCTGGAGGCGCTGGGCGTGCGGGTCGACGGGGTCGGCACGACGACGCTCACCGTGCACGGGGTCCCGCAGATCGACGTGGACGTGGACTACTCCCCCTCCGAGGACCCGGTCGAGGCGATGAGCCTGCTGGCCGCCGCCGTGGTGACCGAGTCCGAACTCACCATCCGCCGGGTGCCGATCGAGTTCCTGGAGATCGAGCTCGCGGTCCTGGAGGAGATGGGCGTCGACTGCGACCGCACCCCGGAGTACGCGGCCGACAACGCCCGCACCCGGCTGGTGGACCTGACCGTCCGGCCCTCCAAGCTGGAGGCGCCGATCGACAAGATCCACCCGATGCCGTTCCCGGGCCTCAACATCGACAACGTCCCGTTCTTCGCGGCCATCGCGGCCGCCGCGCACGGCCAGACCCTGATCCACGACTGGGTCTACGACAACCGCGCGATCTACCTCACCGACCTCAACCGCCTCGGCGGCCGTCTCCAGCTGCTCGACCCCCACCGGGTCCTGGTCGAGGGCCCGACCCGCTGGCGCGCCGCCGAGATGATGTGCCCGCCCGCCCTGCGGCCCGCCGTGGTGGTGCTGCTGGCGATGATGGCGGCGGAAGGCACCTCCGTACTCCGCAACGTCTATGTCATCAACCGCGGTTACGAGGAGCTGGCGGAGCGGCTCAACTCGGTGGGCGCGCAGATCGAGATCTTCCGGGACATCTGACGGGCAGGGTGTTGTGCCCCCTTGAGCCCAGGGAGCACAACACCGCAGCAAGCCACCTGACCTGACAATACTCACCTTCAAGGCTCTTCACTGATCACTGTTGGTTTTCAGTACGTTGTACAACGCACGTGCAAGATGATCTGAATGATTGACGGTGCGTCAGAAGACCTGAGCAGCCATCAGCCTCCACGGAGCGTTGTCGCCGAAGCGGCCTCGTAGCGCCCCCTGTCGGTTGCGTCGCGGCACACAGATCTTGACAGGCACCTCTTCTTTGACGGGTCGGCCGAGTTCCTCGATCCGCGCGGTCAGCTGTGTGATCCACTCCCGTTCCGCTGCGGTCAGCAGAACTGACAAGGCCCAGCTCAGAGACACCTCCTCGATCCAGATCCTTTGGGAACGGACCCGAATCCTCCGCCTCGCCGGGCACTGGCCCTGGACCGATGCGATCACAGGCGCCCTGCAACGGCTCGCGGCCCTGCCGAGCCCCGGCTGCCCAGCAGGGTCCCGTCCCTACGAGCAGCACTGGCCCCGACCGGAACTGTGGAACCCGGCGCCTTCGCGACAGCCGGGCCACCGACCTCCCCGTGATCAGCCCGGACGACCGAAACGGCCCGCCGGAGAATCCGACGGGCCGTCACGAAAGCCCGAGGCTAGGTGCTCTTGGTGAGCACCAGGGACCACGACCCATCCGGCTCGCTGAACGCTACCTTCCCCCCGCCGCGCGCGTAGAGCTGAACACCGGAGACCTCACCGATGCCGCGCTCAGCGATGTTCAGGTAGACGAAGTCCTCGCTGAGGAAGTCGCCTCTGTCCACGAAGTTCCAATCGCCGTGGAAATCGGCGGGGTCGCCGTGCGGGGCCGTCGACAGATCAGTGGCGGTGAACGTGCCGTCGGATTCAAGCCGGATCTCACCGCCGGTCTCATCGTTGCGGTACAGACCGGGCAGGTCTTCGGCGTCGACCCGAGCCGTGCAGCCCGCGGTGAGTACTGCGGAAGCGGCCAGCGCGGCGGCGAACCAACGTCCTCCTGTCAGCTTGCGCACTACGGCCCCAGCGTGACGTTGAACTCGACCAGCACGGTCATGGTTGACCCTGGTCCTGAATCGCCGCTGACCCAGTCGATCAGACCATTGATGGCCTTGCCGGCGGACTCTTTGTACCAGTCCTGGTACCCGATGATCGGCGGGCGGGTTGCGGACTCCGCGCTCTGCTCGCTGTACGCCGTGTACCGCCACACCACGCTGCCGTCCGCGTTCTCCCGGATGGGGGTCATCCGGATCTTCTGTGAGCCCATGAACGCGTACGCGTGGTTTCCGGTGTACCCGGTCAGCCATTCGTCTCCTGGTTGCGTGACCCCCATGTCCCTGAGCCACTTCAGGCCCTGGACGCCGCCGAGACTGTAGTCGTACATGTACGTGTGGCCCAGCTCGTACTTCCCGGTGCGCACCCAGTCCGTGAGGAAGAACTCGAGCGTCTCCTGCGTGTGCGGGTGTGCGCGGTAGAGGCTGGTGAACTCGTCGTTCGGGCCGAAACACTGGGACCGATCGCCGCCTCCCGTGAGCCAGCTCCACCCCAGCTCCCACGGTGTAGCGCCGTTTCCGGACGGGATGGGCTTGCCGAACGGCGTCAGACAGCTCTCGGCTCCGGGCGGAAGTTCGCCGTCGTCGTCGCCGATGGGAACGCTCGCATTGTCGATGGCGTTCTGGATCGCCTGGCGCACCGCGGCCTGGATCACAAGAACGTAGGCCTGGGTTGCGGCCTGCGCGGCGGAGACTGCGTCCTTGCCGGCTTCGATTGCCTGCTTGCGGGCTGTCGTTGCCGAGATCGCGGCGTCCGTGGCGTAGCGCGCGGCGGTCTCGGCGGACCGCACGGCTCGAGTCGCGGCCTGGCGTGCCACGCGGCTTGCCTTGAGTGCCGCGGCGGCTGCGTTGCTCGCGATCTGGGCGGACTTCGCCGCTTCGGCCGCGGACCGCTCGGCGGCATCGGCGTTGTCACGTGCTTCCTGTGCAGACTTCGCCGCATCCTTGGCATACCCCTTGGCGAGGTTGGCCCACTCAGTCGCTTTCTCAGCGGCCTGGCGTGCGATGGCGGCAGCCTCGGAGGCGCGGGCCGCGTCCTCCTGCGCATTCGCCGCGATCTTGGCCGCGCGTGCGATCGACGCACGTACCGCGCTGATGTGCGTGGCGCGATCGTGGTCGATCCGCGCGAAGTCGTACTGAGTGGTGGCGATGAACTGGCGGAGCATGAAGGTGTCGCCCTCGAGCGCGATCTGCGCCGCCGCCTTGGTGTAAGGGCCTCCGGTTGCGAGGAGCGTCGACGCGGCCACCTGGTCGTCCTCGCGTACGGCCGCCTCGCGGCCGACCCACAGGAAGGTGTGCACGGCCTCGGCGGTCCCCGCGTCCAGTGCGGCCGATGCCTCGCTTCGCACCCTCGTGCCGCTGCTGGGATCGGCCAGGATCCTGGCCACCTCGACCCGGTTGTCATCAGCGGCTGCCTCGACCGCTCCGGTCTCCAGGAATGCCTTGATCTTGGCGTGGTCTTCGGTCTTCAGAACCTCCGCGGCCGCCGTGGCCACGGCCTGCGTCGACATTGCGGCGAGCGCCGCGACGTTTTCGACGTTGTCCTGCTGCTCCGCGAGGACGCGGTCGGTCGAGATCCAGTTGACGACGTCCTGGTCCGAACCGGACAGCGCGTACTCCGCCGCCTGACGGGTCCAGGTCCCCGGGCCGTCCAAGAGGCGGACCGCCGCCTTGCGCCCGGCCGCCGCGGCCTGCTCGATGGTTCCGTTCTGCAGTGCTGATTCCGCAGAGCTGATGACTGCCCGGAGCTCTTCGGAGAGGCGTGCTTCCTGGGTCCGCTCCCGGTTGAACCGTTCGAGCTCGTTCGACTCCGCTTGCGCCGCGAGTCGTGCCTGCTCGATCGCCTCGCTGGTCTCCTCGGCCAGACTCTCGGCTTCGGCCTGGCGGGCCGCCGCTTCGACATCCCGCGCCTTGACGACCGCGGCGGCGGCGGCATTCGCCGCCTCGACAGCGGCGTTGGCGGCCAGCGTGGACCGGTTGGCGTAGTCGACCGCCTCACCGGCGTGGGCGGCCGCTTCCTTGGCCGCGGCCGCGGCCTTCTCGGCGTGATCGGCGGCGCTGTTGGCCGCGTCACGCGCCGTGCGGGCAGCGGCGGCCGCCTGCCCGGCCAGGTTCCGCGCCCTGCCCGCCGCCTGGGTCGCCCTGGCCGCGGCGGCATCCGCCTCGGCGGCGGCCCGCTTCGCGGCATTGGCCTCGGACTGGGCTGCTCCAGAGGCCACGGCTGCGTCGGCCGCCGCGCCGGCGGCCGCGGCCGCGTTGACCGCCGCGCTGCGGGCGGCGTCGCCCGCCCGCACCGCCGCGTCGCCGGCCAAGGCCGCGAGGTCTGCCTTGGCGGCCACCGTGCGTACGAATTTCACCAGCTTCAGCGCGACGTCCGCCGCCGCGCTGGCCACGCCCGCCATCGCCCTGTCCTTGGAAGCGGCGATCGCCGCACGATACGCGTTCGCCGCAGCGCGTCCCGCCAGTGCCGCTGCCGCGGCAGCGGCATTGGCGGCAGACACCGCACGCTGTGCGGCGGACTGTGCCGTCCGTGAGGCCGACACCGCGGTCGACGCGGCCGCGGCCGCGCCCTTGGCCGCCTGCGCGGCCTTCCCTGCCGCCTTGGCCGAGCGTGCGACATCCTGCTCGGCGGCCAAGGCCTCGGCCTTGGCCTCCAATGCCGAGGCTTTCGCCTTCTCGGAAGCATTGACTGCCTGATGGGACAGCTCGACAGCCTCGTCGGTCATCAGACCGGCGCGGCGCCCTTCCTTCTCCACGACGTCGACCAGCTGCTGGATCGTGGCCGCTTCCTCGTCGCGTGCCCGGGCGATGTACTGACCCGTCTCCAGGAACCACCGGATGGCCCTGGCCGATCCGTCGTCCAGGGCCCGACTCGCGTACTCACTCACCTGTGGTGACGCTGAGGCGAGAATGGTCGCCACCTGCACACGATCGTCCTCCTCCTGTGCGGTGTACCGCCCGTCACTGAGGAAGGCGCGCAACGCGAAGGAGGAATCGGTGTCCAGTGCGGCGGATCCCGCACGCTTCACAGCCTTGGAACCATGGGCCTGGACCGTACCTACGGCCACCCTGAGATCCTCGTCCACTGCGGTCTGAAAACCGCCCTGGAGGAGGGCCTCGACCGCTGCGTCCCCGCTGGACAACGCCGCACCAATGGCGTTGCGCGTCGCCGGGCCCGCTGTGACCAGGGACTCCGCGAGCGCGAACCTGTTGTCCTCGGCCCAGGCCACAGGTGCCTTCTGGTCGAGGAACTCGGTTATGTCCGCGCCGGAGCCCGTCAGCGCAGCGACCGCCGCGGTGCGGACGGCCCGGCGTCCCGATCTGTACGCCCAGACCACCTTGCCCCGGTCGGTATCCGGAAGACCGGCCCCCTCAGGCACCGCCGCCGTGACACCGGAACCGCTTGCCGCGTACGCCTTGCGCGTGCCGAACACACCAGCGGACAGCACGCTGCCGGCCGCCACCCCTGTGAAGATGGCTAGCGTCTGACGCCTGCTGAACACTCGCCGTGAATGCTGCGGCATCACGACTCCTTTCCACTCTGACTGTTTCCATCCGGCCTGCGCTCGCCCCGATGGTGCGACACAGTGCCGCGCACCTGCCGTGTCGCCCAGACAGATCCACAAATACCTCGTCTGCACTGCAGTGGCGTTGAGGCGGCATGATTCCAACATCCATTTGCTCACACGTCAATTGGCGAACAATACGGGGCGCTTCACTCCGGTTTCACCCGTTGTCGCCATTCCGATTTCTCAGGGAATGACCTCGGTCGTTCATGGCGGGATCGTCAGGCCGGGCCTGACCTGCACCAGGCTGCCCAACTTGCAACTTCATTTATTCCAGGGGGATTTGCGAGGAGGGGTGGACAAAGATCAACTAGCAGGCTTTGATTGCGACGCCGAGGAGGCTCCCGGAGCGCGTGCGGAGCTCCCTCGGGCACACTTTCAGTCATGCCGTCCGGCATTAGGTCACGTGGAGGAGAACACCTGTGAAGTTCATTACTCGACTCGTTGCGACGGCCTGTGCCGCCGCGACCGGCGCCACCATCTGGGCGGTCGGCGCACACCAGGAGGTCGCGTCCGCACTTGTTGCGAGCGAAGCTCCGCCGGTTGCCGTGGAGGACTTCAACTACCCCGGGGCCGACAAGATCCTGGCCGAGAAGGGCATCGTCCTGAAGCGCGGCGACGGCCACATCATCTACGCCGACTGCGCGAGCGAGACCGGCCTCCTGGAGATCCTCGCGCGAGACAAGGGGAAGGTCTGCTTCCGGGTCACCGGCAACTCCGGCTGGCTGACCCTGGAGATCCCCTCCGTCTACTTGATCAAGGGCAGCGCCGAGCACGAGGCGCAGGTCGACATGACGGTCGACGCCGAGGAGAAGTCCTTCGATGTGGCCAAGGGGCAGTGGACCCCGGTGGGCGAGAGCGCCGACGAACAGGGTCGCGAGCACATGCTCGTCGAGATCAGGACGTCCAGGTAACGACCCACGCCCACCATCGAACCGGGCCTGATTCCGGGTCCTCGTAAGGGCGCACATGTGTCCACACCTCCCAGGCGCCAAGGGCATTGAGAAGTGCTGTGGTACTGGATGTGCCGCAGGCCGCGCCGGATGCGCTGGACGAGGTGTTCGGGGGTGCTGAAGGCGACGTTGGAGAGCCAGCCGCGTCGCAGGAGGGACCAGATTCCTTCGACTGGGTTGAGGTCGGGTGCGTAGGGCGGCAGGTAGTAGGTGGTGAGCCAGTCCCGGGTTTCGGTGAACTCCCGCAGACCGGCGGCCTTGTGGACGTTGAGGTTGCCCCAGACGAGCACGATGGGGCCGTCGAGCTGTTGGTGGGCGGCGATCAGCAGGTCCCGGTAGTCGCGCCAGGAGAAGCTCTTGCGCCCGTCACGTTGGCCGTCGTCCCGGCGCGGCCGGTAGATCAGCCGGGACCGGTGGCCAGGTTTGTAGCAGGTCAGCGCGGCGATGGGTATCCGTCTACGGGAACGGCCACGGACCCGCACCACCGGGGTCCGGCCGCGCTGCGACCAGGTCTTCGCCTGCGGCGGCGTCATGGAGAATCCGGCCTCGTCCTCGAAGACGAGCCAGGCTCCACGGGCCGCCGCGAGCCTTCCGCGCGGGGCCACACCTCCTTGACCCACCCCGCGACTTCACCATCGTTCCGCTCCATGGCACGACGGGCCGGGACCTGGCAGGACCAGCCGTTGCGCACCAACAGCTTGCGCACACCCTGGACCGTGTACGTGAGGTGGAAGCGCCGGCCGATCACCGTCTTGACCCGGGCCGGCGTCCAGCGCTGGTCCTCCCAACCATGCGCGGTCGGCCCCTTGGCCGGCTCCGCCTCCAGCTGCGTGAACTGCTGATCGCTCAGCCTTGGCAGGGACGCCGACCCCTGCGACCGCAGGGATCGCGGGCCGCCCTCGGCTCACGCGTGACGCCATCGCTGGACCGAGCGGACACTGACCAGCAGATCTCTGGCGATCGCGGTACTGCCCTCGCCCCGGGCGAACCGCTCGGCCGCCTGGAGCCGTAACCCTTCGCGGAACAGCTGCCGTTCGGCGGTCAGCCCGCCCCCTTGTGGATACCGCATGACTCCGGTGATACCGCAGCCACCTGCCAGCCGTCACCCCTACGACACCACGAGTTCAGCCTCAGTAGCTATCTCGTCCAGCTGTGGGCCACGTCGACCACAACGCGGTCCTCCAACTGGATCACGCGGAAAGGCAGTCGGGCACGCACGCCGACACCGACCTGTGTCTCGCCTTCGAAGGTGCTGCCGAACCGTGTGTCCCGGAAGGTGCTGTACCCACTGACGTTCACACCGGGCAGGGGCTCACCGGCCTTGCCCGGGTAGGTCCACACGCCGGCCTCCACGTCGTAGCTCCACCCGCCGACACGGATATCGAGGATCGCTCCGCCGTCGACCGGTATGTACTCCCCTGAGGGGCGCGCGTAGAGCCGGTCTACGTACTGGACCTGGTAGTCGATCTGATCGCCGCCGCCGGGCACGTCGAACACGATGCGGTCATAGCACTCATGCTGTCCGGTCCTGATGTTCTCCAGGTGATCGACCCCCATGGCCGAACCGCCCTTGGCCCCGCTGCCCCAGCCCGTCGGACAAGCCGCAACCGCGCGCGCTCCCTCCGACGGGGCCGCGCTCGCGGTGCCCGCCGTCATTCCCAGCGTGGCACCCGCCAGTACGAGCACCGCCACAGTCGCTCCGATACGCCGCATCTGTCTTCCCCTTCGATCGCGCCTGGTCGTCGTTGATCGCATGTGATGCCGAGGGTGGTCAGTGGGCGCCAGGTCCGAGCTTCCTCGGTTGTTCGTGATCCGCTCGACTGCAGCGTGCCTTCGCGGCAGTGCCCCGCGTGGGAACGTGTTGCTCCATGGCACCGGAGAGACTTTGAAGCACCATCGCCGTGTCCTCCGTCTCGCCCTGCCAGGATCCAGCCGGGTCCTGGCAGGGCAGGCAGACACGCTGCGGGATTGCAGTGCGTGGGGTTGCAGGCACCCCGCCCCTCACGACCGGGACAGGCTGGTCAGCGGATGGTGGTGACCTTGTGCTCCTTCAGGGAGGCGCAGTTGGAGCCGGTCACCCGCACATGCACGTTGGCGATGCGGCCGCCCCAGTCGACGCAGTGGCCCTTGCCGTAGACGGAGACCGGGCCGGCGTACGACGTGAACAGTCCTTCGTCCTCGGCGTACTCGGTGGTGTCGTCGACGTAGATCCATGCGCCCGTCTCCAGCGCGGTGCCCGGGTTGGAGCGGATCGTCGTGACGCAGTTCTTGCCGCTGGTCGGGTTGTACGTCAGGTAGACCGTGCCGTACGAGCCGACAGGAGCCGAGTTGACGGTCCGGTAGCCGCTCCCGCAGACCTCCTGCGGTGTGGTGTTCGGCGCGGCCGAGGCTGGGACCGCCAGAGCAGTCACACCCCCAGCAGCCAGAGCCACCACCGCGGTACCGGCCAGAACAGAACGAATGAAACGCATGCATCTCCCTCGTAGTCCTTCGGAACCCTGCACTCTCGAGAGATATGACACACACCCCACCCGAATAGTTGTACACACCCACAAGATCCCAAGAGGACTGCGTGTTGTGGCGCAGCAGGCGGCATCTCACCCCATTTCCGACCCCGACGCCGCCTCCTCACCGCCCCCGACCACTGCTCAGCCCCACCACACTGAGACACAACCCCAGCCGACCACTTCGCCGACCTGGAGGGCTCCGCCCTGGCCCACCTGGCCTCGGGCACGTTCACCGCGAACGCCGCCCGGCTCACACTGGCGCCACCGCCTACAACCTCACCCGCGCCGCGGCCCCGGTCCCGCCGTCAGTTTGTCCCACGCCCGCGCGTAGCCCAGCGCGGGAAACAGGGCCAGAGGGGGCAGGAACTACACCCCTTCCACGAAAACACCGGCGGCGGGCGCGGGGGCGACAACGAGCAGGTCGCCCACAACAGCGCGCTCGCGCACACCTATCTGTGGCAGCGGCTCACGGGAGCGGAGGCGTCGACCACTCCTCGGACTCACAGCCACCCCGACCGCTGCGCCTGCAGCGCCAGCTGGAACCGGCTCGTAGCCCCGAGCTGGGCCATCAGGACCTGCACCCTACGGAAGAGCGTACGACGGCTGACGCCGATCTCCCGGGCGATCACATCGTCGCTCGCGCCGGCCGCGAGCAGCCGGAGCAGACGTCGGTCGGCGGGCAGCAGCCCCGCAGGCCGGGCCGAACGGCCGTGGAACGGCAGCGCGTTCTGCCAGGACTGCTCGAACAGCGCCACGAGCGCGGAGAGCAGGCCGCACGGCTGCACGACCAGCATCGTGTTGTACACATCCGTCTCCTTGATCGACAGGGCGACCAGGGCGTACGCGTCGTCGATGATCACGAGCTTGACCGGCACCGACGGAAGGACCCGCGCCTGCTCGCCGGCCTCGATGCACGGCTCGATCGAATTCTCCAGCTGCCCTGGATGCTCCAGGGACTCCCGCGAGTACACAACCCGCTGGGTCACTCTGCGCGCGAGCGTGGCCAGTGCGTCGTCCATGGCGCCCACGACCGGAAAGTACGGCGGTGAGTCGAACTGCCGGATCTGCTCCCGGGCGCTCATCCACGCCTGACGCATCCGGAGCCCGATGGCGTCACCGGTCACGACCTCCACCAGAGGATCGTGATACCCGGCGAGCCGCTGCCGCCGGAACGACTCGAACGCGCCCCCGACTGTGATCCGGGACTCGTCGAGTTCGGCCGCCCGGCGCCGCCCGAGGATCTCCAGGCCCACGGCCGGTGGCACCGGCGCCACGACGGCGGAACCCTCCTCCGCGGTGCTCGCCAGACCGCAGTCGACCAGCTCGCGGTACGCCTCCGCCAGCGCCTCGTCCCCGAGCCCGGCCGCGGCACCGATCGAACTCAGCGGCGCTGGCCCGCACTCCAGGAGCGTCCGGTAGGTCCGGGCGCCCTCCCGACTTATGCCCAGATACCGGAGTGCCTCGCCGAGTTTCTCATTCGCCATACACCGATTATCGACGTCTTCGATTCGGGGGCCGCCGGTCCCGCCCGCTCGTGTGCCGTGACGGGCCTGAGGGCCGAACTCCGCCTGGCCGCCACGCCAGATACCGGAGTGGCCGATCCGTGCCACTGGCGGACTTCGGCAACCGGCGCCCACGTCGCGGAGTACCTTCCGGTGGTCGCCGGCCCGCGGCGGTCGTGGAACTCATCCGGAAGAAGGTGCAGGACGTGGCGAAGGGTCGCAAGAACAGCCTCTACCAAGACGTCTCCGAGGAGCTCTCCACCCTGATGAGGTCGGGGTGGGCGGACACCGAGCGGCACGGGCTGCAGCCCGACGAGCAGGCCCCGTACGCAGCCCGCCGCCGCGCCGTGCTCTCCGCGCGCTTCCCCGGCGAGCGCCTCGTGATCCCCTCCGGCTACCTCAAGACCCGCTCCAACGACGACACGTACCCCTTCCGCCCGTACACGGGATACGTGCACATGACCGGCGACCAGGCACGCGACGGCGCCCTCGTGCTCGAACCCCGCGCGGGCGGCGGCCACGACGCCTACTGCTACCGGCTGCCGCGCGACAGCCGCGCCAACGACGAGTTCTGGATCGGCTACACGGCCGAGCTCTGGATGGGCCGGCGCCGCTCGCTCGCGGAGGCCGAGGTCGTCCTCGGGCTGCCCTGTCGCGACGTACGCACGGCGGTCGACGACCTGGCTGCCACCACCGGCGTCCCCACCCGGATCGTCCGTGGCATCGACCCGGCCTTCGAGGCCGCGGTCACCACGGACCAGGAGCGCGACGACGAGCTGGAGGAGGCGCTCTCCGAACTCCGGCTCATCAAGGACGCGTGGGAGATCGGCGAGATGCGCAAGGCTGTCGACTCGACCGTCCGCGGGTTCACCGACTGCGTCGGCGAGCTGTCGCGGGCCGTCGCGTCCTCCGAGCGGTGGATCGAGGGCACCTTCTTCCGCCGGGCGCGCCTGGAGGGCAATGCTGTCGGATACGGCTCCATCTGCGCCGCCGGTGACCATGCCACGATCATGCACTGGACGGAGAACGACGGCCCGGTCCGGCCCGGCGAGCTGCTGCTGCTCGACGCCGGCGTGGAGACCCGCTCCCTCTACACCGCCGACGTCGCCCGCACACTCCCGATCGGCGGCACGTTCGCCCCGGTCCAGCGCCAGGTGTACGACGCGGTGTACGAGGCGCAGGAGGCCGGCATGGCCACGGTCACGCCGGGTGCACCGTACCGCGACTTCCACGAGGCGGCCCAGCGTCACCTGACGGCGCGACTCGTCGAGTGGGGCTTCATCAAGGGCCCCGTCGACCGTGCGTACGCCCTGGGTCTGCAGCGTCGCTTCACGATGGCCGGCACCGGGCACATGCTCGGCCTGGACGTCCACGACTGCGCGCAGGCCCGCTCGGGGGAGTACGTCGACGGCATCCTCGCGCCGGGCATGGTGCTCACGGTCGAGCCGGGACTGTACTTCCAGCCCGACGACCTGACCGTGCCGCAGGAGTGGCGAGGCATTGGCGTCCGGATCGAGGACGACCTGGTCGTCACGGAGGACGGCCACGAGAACCTGTCGGCGGGCCTCCCCCGCTCCTCGGCCGAGGTCGAATCCTGGATGGCCCGCGTCGCGGGCTAGGAGCCTGGGTCAGTAACGGGCAAATGGCCGGGTGGTCAGGGTCGGCGGGATCGGTCACGGTTGCCCGCCCGGCGGCCTGCTGACCTGAGCCCGGGGCCTCCTGGGCCCCTGGATGGTTCAGAGGGGGCCTGGGCGGGCCGGTCACCCGGTCGCTGCGGCGAGTCCGGTGGTTGCGGTGTGTCGGAAGATCTTGAGGAGGTTGTGGCAGGCGGCCAGTAGTCGCCACTCTCCTCGGGCGCCGTCTTCGCCGCGGAGCATGAGCCGGCGGCCGTTCTCGCAGGTCATGATCTGTCCGAAGACGGGTTCGACGATGGCCTTGCGGCGGCTGTATGCGTTGCGGCCGGGTTTGGTCCGCAGCTTGCGGGCCATGCGTTCCTTCAGGGTGGCGTTCTTGGGGATGCGTCCGCGTGGTGCGGGCGGGACCTGCTCGTCGTGGGCGAGTCTGCCGTTTGCCATGAACGTGTCGATACCGCAGGTGAGTTGGCGCTCTTTTGCGGCTTCGAGATTCGTCTCGGAGCAGTATCCGGCGTCGACCAGTGCCTGCCTCGGGTGGATACCGGTGTTCGCCGCGCACTGGTCGAGCATCGTGGTGTAGTTCAGGGCGTCCGAGGCGTTCGTGGTCACGTTGGCGGTGGTGATGACCTGGTGGGCCTCGCCGACGACGGCCTGGGCGTTGTAGGCCTGGCTGTAGGCGCCGGCGCCGTTCTTCATGATCCGGGAGTCGGGGTCGGTGAAGTTGGCCTGTGCCTTCGGTTTGGGACGGGCCTTCGCTGCGGCCTTGTGCCCGGCCTCGGTGACGGCCGGCTCGTCGTCGGCGCCGCCGCCGCGTTCTTGACGGCGGCGTTCCTTCTCCTCGGCGTGCGCGCGTGCTTTATCGGCGGCCTCGGCCTCGATCTGGGCGCGGGCGGCCTGCATCCGCGCGAGGCGCTTCTCGCGGCGGTCCAGCTCGGCGGGCAGGTCGGTCTCCTTGCCGTCGATGCCGAAGAGCCGGTCCTCGGCCGCGTCGCTCGATTCGGCGTCGGCCAGCAACGCGGCTGCCATCGATTCCAGTTCGGCGATCTCGGCCTCGACGCGTTCCTCCTTGTCGACCAGTCGGCCGTAGCTCATCGCCTTGTGCCTGGAGGCGCTTGCCTGGAGCTTCGTGCCGTCCAGGGCGACGCGGCCCATCTTGTCCATGCCCAGCTTCTGGGCCAGGTGCAGGGACCGGGTGAACAGGTCGGCGAGTGCGTCCAGGTGGCGGCGGCGGAAGCGGGAGACGGAGCGGAAGTCCGGGGCTTGGCCGACGGCCAGGAACCGGAACGCGACGTCGTCGGCGCACTTGCGCTCGATCGCCCGGGAGGGTCGGACGCCGGTGGTGTAGCCGTAGATCAGCAGGCGCACCATCAGGCGCGGATCGTGGGGCGGGAAGCCGCGCTTCTCGGTGTAGCCGGCCAGGATCGGCCCCAGATCGAGCACGTCATCGACCAGGTCGGCGACGAACCGGGCCAGGTGCCCCTCGGGCAGCCAGTCGTCCAGCGACGGCGGCAGCAGCAGCGCCTGATGCGGGTCGAACGCCCGGAACCGCTTGTCCACCGCCGCCGGACCACCCCGCGGCTGCTGCTTCTCGACCGGCTCGACCTCGAACAGCCCATCCCCACCACGCATACCGGCATTATTCAGTATGAATGCCCGCGAACCGAGGGTGAGCCGCCGGGTGATGGTCCGCGCTCAATCTCCTCGCTTGTCCCATGGCTCTTCGCGGTGGACCACTGACTTAGTCAGACTGTCTGGGAGCGGAAGCTGTGGCCCAGTTCGGGGCCGAGTCCGTAGTAGTGGCGAAAGTTGTAGATCAGCGGGCTCCACGCGGCTGGGTCGATGTGCTGGGAACCGGAAACGACGATCCGGGGATCAGCGTGCACCTTGAGCACACGGGCTTCGACGATGAGGAACTCTCCAGAGACATCGGGTTGGGCCCGGGCAACGCGGGCTTCCAACTGCATCGGGCATTCGGCGACGCGAGGCGGCCGAACCAGCTCGGAGGGCTGAGGCCGCAAGCCGGCGGCGGCGAACTTGTCCGGCTCGAAACGGAAGGAACCACGTTTGCCCACGGGTACCGGGGTGCGCCCGGTCAGCGGCGCCAATCGTTCTACCGCCGGCCACTGTGTGGGCGCGGGGAGGTTAACCACCAGATCACGGCGGCTGCGGAGATTATGTGCGGTCTGTCCATCAGCGCCAAGACCGAGGACGATCACGTGGCCCAGAGCCCAGGCCGAGGACATCGGCGCAAGGTTGAAGGAGCCGTTCTCGTTCTCTGTGGAGAGCAGCACGACCGGCGTTCCGAAGTACAGGATGCTCGGCGTGACGGTCACGTGTTCGGAGGACAGGTCGGTGGGCACGCTGCTGGGCGTAGCGGTGTTCATGGGGCCGACCGTAGACCTGCGATCCTTCGGCGGCCGCCGAAGGATCGCAGGTAGACAATGGACAGCGATGAACAGCCATGACGCTCACGTCGAGGGCCCCGACCTGGCCGCCCTGGCCGCACTGCTGGCCGACGGCACCCGGGCCAACTTCTGCCTGGCCCTTCTGGACGGCCGTGCATGGACCGCGATCGAGTTGGCGCGCTATGCCGGAGTGGCCGCCTCGACGGCGACCGGGCACTTGAACCTCCTGGTCAGCGGAGGACTGCTCACACAGGAGCGCCAAGGCCGCCATCGCTACGTTCGCCTGGCCGACCCCGACACGGCCGAACTGATCGAGAAGCTTGCCTCGATGGCGCCTCGACGCGCCGATCCGCCCCGCTCGCTGCCCGCTGTCAACCGCAGCCGGGCGCTGGCCCGCGCCCGCACGTGCTACGACCATCTCGCCGGCGCTCTCGGGGTCGCGATCACCGAGGCGATGACCGATCGGGGGCTGCTGGACTGGGAGCAGGGACTGACTCTCACGAGCGACGGGACCACCTGGCTTGCTGAACTCGGCATCGCACAACCGCCCGCCACGCGACGCCCGCCGGTTCGCTCGTGCCTGGACTGGACAGAACGCCGCCCCCACCTGGCTGGCGCCGTCGGCGCCGCCCTATGCCGTCACACCTTCGACGCTGGCTGGATCACTCGGATCGGCACAAGCCGCGCCGTCGCTCTCACCGACACCGGCAAGCGCGCGCTCAAGGACCACCTCGGTCTGGTTGACGAGACGCAGACTCCGGTCAGGTGAACACCAGCCCCCTGGGCCGGACACTACGGCTACCCGCGTTTCAGGCGACACAGCCCGTCTTCCGTTACTGACCCACGCTCCTGGCCTCGCGCTTTCAGTGCGACGTGAAGTCGCTGTCATGCAGTGGTAGTTGCAAGGGGAGGAGTCAACTACTGCGGCCTGTGACCGACGGCCGGTCCCCAGTCTCGGGCGCGTCTGCGGTGACGCGGGGGTGCTGAGCCGAGGTGGTCGAGCTCAACCCTGGCATGGGAAGACACCGAGAAGGTCCGTGCCGAACTTCCCGACCGCTACAAGGCACTCGTCTACTGCGGTCGCGGCCTGGGCCTTCGTCAACCTGGCAGGAGCACCGCCATGTCGGACACCGAAGCGCTCACTCACGCCGACCGCGTCGAGGACGAGGCCCACCGCCAACATGAGCAACGCCGGGCTGACGC
Source organism: Streptomyces durocortorensis (assembly GCF_031760065.1). Taxonomy (NCBI): domain Bacteria; kingdom Bacillati; phylum Actinomycetota; class Actinomycetes; order Kitasatosporales; family Streptomycetaceae; genus Streptomyces; species Streptomyces sp. C11-1. Next base: position 6,115,383 of record NZ_CP134500.1, on the reverse strand, counting down.
CTCCCGTGCACAGGTCTCGCCCCGGTACGCACCGCACTCGCGGGGAGGGAGGCGATGATGCCGATCAGAACGTTCAGGCCGATGGCGCAGATCCCCAGGAACGAATCCGCCAGGAGAGTGCAGCGGGCACCCGGATGACGAGCGACGCGCCGATGAACGCGGCCAGGGTCAAGGCCCGCCCGGGAAGGCCCCGGATGTGGTGCCCGAAGGCGGGTGCGGCGGGTGCCGGTCCACACCCCCGCACGGATCGCGAGCCCTCGGAATTCGCCATTGACCTCGCGACCCGTGTCATCCGGCAGGGCAGCGCGTGGCGACTCTCCGTATCCGCACAACATCATGGCGTTGTCGTGCGGGAACAGCCCTCCGCACCACCGCGCGAAGACGGCCGCACAAGACCTTCACCGTCCAATCGCTTTCAGCCGCACCGTGCCCACGGTGCGGCTCCGGGTGCAGACGGTGCGCGTGGACCGCGCCTACTCTCCCCGGCCATGAGATCCACTCGCACGAGACGCCTCGGTCTCGCCACGGTCATCGCCCTCGCGCTCTTCGGCCTGGCGCCCTCCGCGAGCGCCGCCGACCCGGCCCCGGCCGAACTGTCGTTCACGACCGACGCCGCCACCACCACGCCCGGCGGTGCGGTGAACCTGTCGATGACGATCAAGAACAATCAGACGTACGACATCTGGTTCATCCACCAGTCCATCGACCCGACCTGGCTGACCACCCAGCGCCCCGACCTCAAGTACAGCTTCGTCGGCTGCAGCCTGGCGACGGACGCCGGGGCCGTCCCGTGTTCCGGCACCGGGCCGGCGAACCTCGGCGGCAACTACGGCACCACCATCCCGCCCGGCCAGAGTCGTACCGTCACCCTGACCTTGCAGGTCGCCGCCGACTCCGGCTGCAACGGCAACATCGGCTTCTACTCCTACTTCTACGCGGAGTTCAGCGACAGCAGCAGCCACAGTGGCGGCCCGGCCTACACGCCCGAGACCCGCGTGCTGTGCGCGTGACCGCACCCCCACTCCCCCCGAGGGGCACGCATCCCCGCTGAGCGGGACCTCATGGACGAAGGCGGCGGCCGGCCCCTGCTTCACACCGGCCGCCGTCGGCATGCCACCCCAGGAGTGACTTGATCCAGCTCCACAGCGACCGGAATCTTGGTCTGGTCCACCGATGCTTCTCGCCCTCGATGTCCCGTGGCCCGCAGCCCGCAGCCCGCCTTCCGCAGCAGCACACAGGCCTGCGAGTGACTCCCACGGCCAGGACCGCAGGCGCCGCAGCCACCGAAGACGACCACCTTGTCGGATTGATCGTCACATATGCTTTTCCGTCAAGTTCCCCAGCGGCCACATAAAAACTTCACACAGACCTCACCATGTGACTCGACGGATGCGTCGACGACCGGCGCCTCAGAGAGGCAGCGGCGTGGTCTTGGGGTGGGACAGGCTCTGACAGGAGCCCGACCTCCCCCGCCCTGGGGAGGGATTTCCACCGCATGAAGCGGACCATTCGCACCACCGCGCTCATAGTGGGCACACTGATGGCAGCGATCGGGTTACCGGCTGCCACCGCCCAGGCGGGCGATCCGGCACCGCGCGTCGATCTGCGCGTGCTCGTCGTGAGCGACGGGGGACCGTCCACCGACGCCATCGCCGCCGAACTGGAGAACGCCGGAACGCCGTACACCGAGGTCGAACTGGAGGACGCCGACCGGCCCGTGATCGACGCGGGCTTCCTCGCCGACACCGTCGACGGCCGACCGCGCGCGAAGTACCAGGCCGTCGTCCTGCCCAACGACAACCCGTTCCCGACGGGCTCCGCCGAGATGGCGGCCATCGTGGCCTACGAGCGGGCGTACTCGATTCCACAGGTCGACGCCTACACCTACGCGCGTCCACAGGTGGGGCTCAACGCGGCGGTCGGCACGGGCTACGCCGGCAGCATCGACGGGGTGCGCGCCGAGGTGACGCAGGCCGGCAAGGCCGGGCCCTTCGGCTACCTGGAGGGCACTGTCCCCTTCGAGGACAACTCCCCCACCGTGAGCGAGTCCTACGCCTACCTCTCGACACCGGCAGCGGGCGCCGACTTCACCCCTTACGTCCAGGCCGCCATCCCGGGCAGACCGACGATGGGCTCCCTGGTGGGCGAGTACCGGCACAACGGGCGACGTCAGCTTGTCGTCACCTTCGTCTACAACCGGTACCAGCAGCAGTACCGGCTGCTGGCCAGGGGCATCGTGGAGTGGATGACCGGCGGGGTGCACCTCGGCGCCGACCGCAACTACTTCGCGGTCCACGTCGACGACGTCTTCGCCGCTGACGACCGCTGGGACACCGTGCTCAACTGCACGCCCGGAGACGTGGACTGCCAGCCGGGCGAGGGCACTCCGAACCCGATACGCATGGTCCCGGCCGACGTCGATCACGCCACCGCCTGGCAGAACGTCCGGGACTTCACACTCGACTTCGCCTACAACGCCTCCGGCACCGTCGACCACCGCGAGGACAACGGCGGTCAGGACGCCCTCGCCGACAAGCTCCTGGCCGATCGCGACCGGTTCCGCTGGATCAACCACACCTACACCCACGCCTTCCTGGGCTGTGTGCAGGACACAGGCGTGGTGCCGTGGAAGTGCGCGACGAACGCGGACGGATCCACCCGGTGGGTCGGCCGGAACGCGATCGCCGACGAGATCGCGACCAACGAGGCGTGGGGGGTGGCGGCCGGACTCCCTCTCAGGCGCGAGGAGTTGGTGACCGGCGAGCACTCCGGTCTGAAGGTCACCCCTCAGCAGCCGGAGGACAACCCCAACCTGGGGCTCGCCCTCACCGACACGGGCATCGAGTGGCTGGGCTCGGACAACTCCCGGGACCCCGTGCAGCGCCGGGTCGGCAGCGCCACGACCATCTCCCGCTACCCGATGAACGTCTTCTACAACGCCGGGCGGGAAGCCGAACAGGTCGACGAGTACAACTGGATCTACACCGGCCGCGCCCAGGGCGGCAGCGGAATCTGCGAGGACAACCCCGCCACCTCCACCTGCCTGGCCGCTCCGCTGGACATCGCCACCGGCTACACCGAGCACATCGTCCCGCTGGAGACCCGGATCGCACTGGGGCACGTCCTCTCCAACGACCCCAAGCCCCACTTCATCCACCAGTCGAACCTCGCCGAGGACCGCATCGCCTATCCGGTGCTCGACGGTGTGCTCGGCTCCTACGACGACCTGTTCACCGCCGACACCCCCGTGGTGAATCTCCGCATGAAGGACATCGGCGTCGAGATGCGGCGCCGGGCAGCCTGGCGGGCCGCCATCGACGCGGGCCAGGTCACCGCCTACCGGATCGGCGACAGTGTGACCGTGCATGCGCCCGGGGGTGTGGCGATCGCGGCCACCATGCCCGCCGGTACCCGGCACGGCGGCACCGGCTTCGGGGCTCCCTACGCGGGCAAGGTCTCCGGCTGGGGCTCGGCCGAAGGCCGGCCCTACACCCTGGACCTGCCCATGTCCGCGGGTGCGGCGGCCGCGACGGACACGCCGTACGAAGCACCCGCCGTGACCGGTGCGCCGACGGGCTCCGCACCCCGGACCGAGGTGCCCTCCGGCGTGGTGGAGCGGGTCCCCCACGGCGCGGAACGCTGACAGGCGTACGCCCCCCTGTCCCGGTCGCCGGTGCGGCGGCCGGGGCGGGCCCGCCCCCCCCCTGGCCCGACAACCTCACTTCCCGGCCGTGGAGCAGATCGATGTACTTTCCCCACGGCGCGCGACACTCCGGCGCGTCGCGCGTCACCCTGCTCACCGAAGGCACCTACCCGCACGGTCATGGTGGCGTGAGCGTCTGGTGCGACCAACTCGTCACCGGCATGCCGGACATCGCGTTCGACGTGATCGCCGTCACCGGAACCGGTCGCGAGCCGGTCGTCTGGGACGTTCCCGACCACGTCGGCCGCATCGTCTCCGTCCCCATGTGGGGCCCCGCCCCCGAGGGACGGGCGCCGCGCGGGCACCACCGCCGGCGGCTCGCCGAGTCCTACGAGCGGTTCGTGACCGCGCTGCTCGACCCGCGCGCGGAGGACGGCTTCGGCCCGGCTCTGTACGCGCTGGCGCGGGCCGCCGAGGACGGCAGACTCGGTCCGTTCCTGCGCGGGGACCAGGCCATCGGCATCCTGACGGCCCTCTGGAACCGGTCCGGGCTCGCGGTGCGCGAGGCCCGGCCGACCCTGCAGGACGCGGTGACCGCGACCGCGCTGCTGGAGCACGCCCTGCGGCCGCTGGCCGCGCCGTACCCGGAGGCGGGAGTGGCGCACGCGGTCAGCGGAGGCGTGGCGGTCCTGCCGGGCCTCGCCGCGCTGGAACGGCACGGTGTGCCGCTGCTGCTCACCGAGCACGGCGTGTATCTGCGCGAGCGCTACCTCGGATACCGCACCGCTCCCTACCGGTGGCCGGTGAAGGCGCTCGTACTGGGCTTCTTCCGGCTGCTGGCGGAGGAGACGTACCGGCGGGCCGCCCTGATCACCCCGGGCAACCGCTACAACCGGCTCTGGGAGGAGCACGGAGGTGCCGCGCCCGATTCGATCCGGACGGTCTACAACGGCGTGGACCCCGCCGCGTTTCCGCCCGCCGGCCCGGAACCTGCCGACCCCGTGCTCAGCTGGGCCGGCCGTGTCGACCCGATCAAGGACCTGGAGACCCTGATCCGCGCGTTCGCCCTCGTACGGGCGCGGATGCCGACCGCGCGGCTGCGCCTGTTCGGCGGCACGCCGCGCGGCGGGGAGGCCTACCGGGACCGGTGCGAGGCACTGGCCGCGGAGCTGGGCCATGCCGCCGCGGTCACCTTCGAGGGCCGGGTCGAGGACATCAGGGACGCCTACGCGGCGGGGAACGTCGTGATGCTCTCCAGTATCAGCGAGGGCTTCCCCTTCACTCTGATCGAAGCCATGTCGTGCGGGCGGGCGACCGTCTCCACGGACGTGGGCGGCGTCCGGGAGGCAGTAGGAGACACCGGTCTCGTCGTGCCGCCCCGCGATCCGGCCGCGATGGCCGCCGCGGCACTGGAGTTGCTGGCCGACGCCGAGCGGCGCCGGAGGATGGGCGAGGGGGCCCGGCTCAGGGTGATCGAGCAGTTCACCCTCCGGCAGACCATCGACACCTTCCGTTCCATCTACCAGGAGCTGTCCGGGTCCGGCGGCCGCAGAGCGCCCTCGGCCGTCGAGGAACACGTGCCGACGACGGTGGGCAGGTCACCGGTGAGGAGCGCGGCCGGATGAGTGGACCCATGTCGCTGGAACCGGGCGGCGCGGAGCAGGACACGCTGGCACTGCGCCTCGCCGACGACCGCACCCTCGCCCTGCGCCTCGCCGGCCCCTGCCCGCCTGGCCCGGTCCTTCCCGGCCACGGGGCACGAGCCGACGCGGTGGACGGACTGGCCGCCGCACTGGCCGAACGTATCGCGCCCGCGGTCCACCCCTATGAGGTCGCCGCGCTACTGGAATCCGAGGGCCTCACCGGTGACGTGATCCGGGAGAAGTACGGGCACACCGACCTGTTCTCGCTGGCGACGGCGTTGTACCGGCGCGTACCGCGGACGTTCCCCGAGCCGCCCCGCCCCACCGACCCTTGGCGACCTGACCATCTGCGCTGCGCCTTGCGAGGGCTGCTGTTCGCGCTCCCCGGCCTCGCGTACGCACTCGCCGGGCGGCTGTTGCCTCCTGACGGCGCGGTGCGGGCACTGGTGGTGGCCGGGCTCATCTCCTGGGCCTGGAACCAGGCACTGGGCCACCGGGCCTACCTGCGCCTGGCGGCCGGGCGGCCGGAGGCGGGCCGCACCCTGGCGAAGGGGGCACCGCTGGGGGCTGCCACGGCCGTCACCGCCGGTGCCGCTCTCTCGGGGTCGGCCGTGACGGCCCTGGCCGTCACGGCCCAGTCGGCATACCTCGCGGCGGCCGGTGTGCTGCTCGTGCTGGGCCGCGAACGGCTACTGCTGGCGGTCCTCGTGCCGGTCACCGCCTGCGGGACGTCGCTGCTGTGGTGGGAACCCGGGAACGTGCTCCGCGCCGGGCTGCCGCTGCTGTCACTCCTCGGTGCTGTCGCCGCGGCCGTCTGGGCGTTGCGCGCCACCCGCGCGGTCCCGACCGCGCCCGGCACCGCGCGTCCGGGGCTGTGGCCGTCCCTGCCGTACGGCCTGTTCGGGCTGGCCGCCGGATCACTCGTGTTCCTGGCGGGCCGGGACCATCCCTGGGCCGTGATCGTGCTGACTCTGAGCATGGGGCCGGCCGAGTGGCTGCTCTACCGCTACCGCGGACTGTCCGTTGCGGCACTGCGGTCCACGAGGACGCTCGGCGGGTTCCGGGCCCGCTCCGCAGCCGTTCTCGCCGGCTGCCTGCTGGTGTACCTCGGCCCTCTCCTACCGGCGGCGCTGCTCGTGGACGCCGAGCCCGCCACCCTGCTGCTGCTCGCCGCAACTCTGTGGATCTCCCTGCTGCTTCAGGCGTTCGGCACCGCCTGGCCGCCGGCCGCCGTGGGTCTGACCGCGGCGGCGTTCTCCGGCACGGGGATGCTGACCGGCGCCCCGCCGGGCACCGCGGCGCTGCCGCTGAGCTGCGCTGCTGCCGTGCTCTGTCTCACAGCCGTGACCCTACGGCGGCTGGGCCGACCCACCGCACACGGCTGACGGGACTCCACCGACCGACTACCAGCCGACCACCGACCACCGACCACCGACCACCGGAAGGAAACCACCTTGAACGCCCCATCGCTCGCCGCCGTCACCGGAGCCGAGGGCTTCATCGGTTCCCACCTCACCGAGGCGCTCGTCGCCGCCGGGCACCGGGTGAGGGCCATGGCGCAGTACAACTCCTTCTCCTCGTACGGCTGGCTCGAAACCCTCCCCCCCGCCGTCCTGGACCAGGTCGAGATCGTCCTCGGTGACGTCCGGGACCCGGGTTCGGTCCGCCATCTCGTCGAAGGGGCCGACAGCGTCTACCACCTGGCCGCGCTCATCGCCATCCCCTACTCCTACCGGGCACCCCACAGCTACGTGGACACCAACGTCACCGGCACACTGAACGTGCTGGAGGCGGTACGGGCCGCGGGCACACCGCGGCTGGTGCACACCTCTACAAGCGAGACCTACGGCACCGCGCAGACCGTGCCGATCACCGAGGACCACCCCGTCAACACCCAGTCCCCCTATGCGGCTTCGAAGGCGGGCGGGGACCGGCTGGCCGACAGCTATCACGCCAGCTTCGACACCCCGGTGGTGACGCTGCGGCCGTTCAACACCTTCGGGCCGCGGCAGTCCATGCGGGCCGTGATCCCTACCGTCATCGGCCAGGTAGCGGCCGGGGAGCGGACCATCACCCTCGGCGACCTGCGCCCCACCCGGGACTTCACCTTCGTCAAGGACACCGCGCAGGCGTTCCTGGCGGTGGGCTCCGCGCCCGCCGAGCGGGTCGTGGGCCGCACTTTCAACGCCGGTACGGGCGGCGAGATCTCCGTCGGCGACCTGGTCGCCCTCATCGGCAAGGTGATGGACACCGCGCTCGACGTCCGCGAGGACACGCAGCGGCTGCGGCCCGCGAACTCCGAGGTCATGCGACTGGTCGCGGATGCCGGGCGACTGCGCGCGGCGACCGGCTGGAGCCCGGCGCACAGCCTGGAGGAGGGCCTCGCGCAGACGGTGGAGTTCTTCCGCGAGCCGGGCAACCTCGCCCGCTACAAGACCGGCATCTACAACATCTGACCGCACCCGGCACTTCGAGCAAAGGGAAGACCATGTACGCAGTGATCATGGCCGGTGGCAAGGGTGTCCGGCTGCGGCCCTACACCACGACCCTGCCCAAGCCGCTGGTGCCCATCGGAGACCAGCACGCCATCCTCGAAATCGTCCTGCGCCAGCTCGCCTCGGCCGGCTTCACCGGCTGCACCATCGCCATCGGCCATCTCGGCGAGATCATCCGGGCCTACGTCGGCGACGGCTCCCAGTGGGGCCTGCGAGTCGACTACTCCACCGAGGAATCCCCGCTGGGGACCATGGGGCCGCTCCTGACGATGCGTGAACGGCTTCCGGAGCACTTCCTGGTGATGAACGGGGACATCCTCACCGACCTCGACTACGCCGACGTCCTCCACAGCCACCAGAGCTCCGGAGCGCCTCTGACCATTGCCACGTACGCGCGCCAGGTGCGCATCGACTTCGGTGTGCTGACCACCGACGCGAGCAAGGTCGTCGGCTTCACGGAGAAGCCGAGCCTGGACTACCGCGTTTCCATGGGGGTGTACGGGTTGACCCGGGCCACGCTCGACGGGTACACCGCCGGGCTGCCGCTGGGCTTCGACGAGTTGGTGCTGGACCTGCTGGGTTCCGGCAACCCGCCGCTCGCCTACGACTTCGACGGCTACTGGCTGGACATCGGCCGTCCCGACGACTACGACCGGGCCAACGCTGAGTTCACCAGCCGCAAGTCCCTGCTGCTCAAGGGGGCCTGAGCAGTATGCGCGTTCTCGTCCTCGGCTCCACCGGTTACCTGGGGGCCCACGTCGCCGAGCGGCTCGGTGCTCTCAAGGGCGCGCGGGTCCTCGCCGGCGGGCGGTCCCCCGCCGCCGACGTTCCCATCGACCTCGCCACCGACTCCCCCGACCGGCTCGCGAAGACCCTGGCGTCGGCGGCGCCGGACGCCGTGGTCAACTGCGCCGGGGCGACCGGCGGGAACCCGGTGACGCTGGCGGAGGCCAATGCCCGGGGGCCCGCCGTCCTGTGCGAGGCAATGGTTCTGGCCTGCCCCTCGGCCCGGCTGGTCCACCTCGGTTCGGCCGCCGAGTACGGCCCGGGCACCGGCAGGGTCCCGACGGCGGAGTCTGCGGCCACCCGCCCGCTCAGCGCCTACGGGGCCACGAAACTGGCCGGCACGGCCACCGTCTCGACCTCTGCTCTGGACGCACTCGTCCTCCGGGTCGGTAACCCGGTGGGGCCCGGGGCGCCACCCGGCGGACTGCCCGGCCGGGTCACCCGGCTCCTGCGCGAGGCGGGTTCGGACACGGACGCGGTGCTCCGCCTCGGGGACCTGTCGGCGTACCGCGACTTCGTCGACGCACGAGACGTGGCGCGGGCGGTGGAGCAGGCGGTGACCGCGCCTGGGCCCTTGCCGCGCGTGCTCAACATCGGCGGCGGCGACGCCGTACCGGTGCGCGACCTGGTGCGTACCCTCGCGGAGATCGCGGGCTTCGGCGGACGCATCGAGGAACAGGGCGCCGGCTCCGCCCGTTCGGATCAGGTGTCCTGGCAGTGTTCCGACATCTCTGCCGCCGGGACAGTCCTTGGCTGGCGTCCCTCGTATGTGCTCCGGGAGTCCCTGACCGCAATGTGGTCCGCCGGTGCCCACCCCCCGGCCCCGCACGAGGAAGGCGAACCGTCATCGTGAGCCTTCTGATCCCGCTGTACGTCCACCCGGCTGTGGACCCAGCCGCCTGGCACCGGCTCATCGAAGCGGCAGACCGTACCTACGCGGTCGTGCTCAATCCCGCGGACGGGCCGGGCGGCGCGGCCGATCCCGCCTTCGTCTCCGCGGCGGGCGCGCTGCGCGGAGCGGGCGCCCGCGTGCTCGGCTATGTGGACACCGACTACGGCACCCGGCCTGCCGTCGATGTCACCGCCGATGCCGCCCGGCACCGGGAGTGGTACGCCACCGACGGCTGTTTCCTGGACCGGGTGAGCGCCGCCGGGGACGCGCTGTCCGCCTACCGGAAGCTGGTACGCGCGCTGCGTCGGCAGGGCGCGTCGCCCGTGGTCCTCAACCCGGGCGTGCACCCTGCTCCCGGCTACGCCAGGATCGCCGATCTCCTCGTCACGTTCGAGGGTCCCTGGTCCACCTATGTGTCGGCGTTCAGCAGACCCGACTGGACGACGCGCTGTCCGCCCGACCGCTTCTGTCACCTGGTGTACGGCGTGCCCGAGGCGCTGGCCCCGCTGGCCGTGCGCACCGCCCACGAGCGTGGCGCCGCGGTGTCGGGCCCGGTGACCGGGAAGCCGCCCAACCCGTGGGCCCGGCTGACACCGGTACTGTCCGGAGCGGGGCGGTGAAACCCGGAGCCCGGCCGTGGGCCACCCTGCTGGCTGTGCTGACGGTCGCGGTGACCACCCTGCTGTCCGGTTGTTCCGGTACGGGCGGCAGCCGGGACACTGCGTCGGGCGGGCCGGGCAAGAGCCGGTGGCAGCCTCGTCCGGGGCTGGCCTGGCAGTGGCAGCTCGACGGCAAGGTCGACGCCTCGGCTGCCGACGTGCCGGTCTATGACATCGACGGCTTCGAGAACGACGCCGAGGACGTCGCCCGGCTCCACCGCGCCGGCCGCAAGGTGATCTGCTACATCAACGTGGGCGCCTGGGAGGACTACCGGCCCGACAAGGACGCGTTCCCCCGCTCGGTGCTGGGCGGGCCGAACGGCTGGCACGGTGAGCGCTGGCTCGACATCCGGCGGATCTCCCTGCTTCGGCCGATCATGGAGCGGCGGTTCGACATGTGCCGGAAGAAGGGATTCGACGCGGTGGAGCCCGACCTCGTGGAGGGGTACGCCGAGGACACGGGCTTCCCGCTCACCGCGCAGGACCAGCTGCGCTACAACCGCATGATCGCTCGCATCGCCCACGAACGCGGCCTGGCTGTGGGCCTGAAGAATGACCTCTCCCAGATCCCGCAGCTGGTGGACGCCTTCGACTTCGCGGTCAACGAACAGTGCGCGCAGTACGGCGAGTGCGCGAGGCTCACACCGTTCATCGAGGCGGGCAAGGCTGTCTTCCATGTCGAGTACACCGAGCCGACCGACCGCTTCTGCCCCGAGTCCCGCAGGCTGGGCCTCTCCTCCATGCGGAAGAAGTGGGAACTGGGAACCTGGCGCAGGGCCTGCTGAGCAGCGAGGCCGGGTCCGGAGGGGTGGGGGCCACAACGCCCCGGACCGCCGACGCCACCTCCGTAGTCCGACCGGTGTCCCCGCCTCGTACGTCACGGTCGGCTCGATCGTGACGTACGCGAAGGAGCCCTGAGTCCCGCCCGGGGGGGGGGCTGGGTGCCGGGGCGGGTTCCTCGGTTCGGCCGCGCTCGTGCTGCGCGCCCGGGCCGCCGCGCTTACCGTCGGTCATGGATCGCCACCGGGATGCCGCAGGGACGGCGTACGGCCGGGCGACCGGTCCAGCCGCACTTGGAGGAGCCCATGCCGGAGCTGTTCATCGAAGGGCAGTGGACCGCTGCCCTCGACGGGCGGACGCGGGAGATCCGCTGTCCCGCCGACGGGAGTCTGGTGGCCGTCGTGGACGAGGGCGGGGCGCGGGACGCCGACGCGGCCGTTCGCGCGGCCCGGCGGGCGTTCGACGACGGGCCCTGGCCGGGGACGCCGGCCGGCGAGCGGGGGCGGCTGCTGCTGCGGGTCGCGGAGCTGCTGGAGCGGGACAAGGACGTCTTCGCGCGGGCCGAGTCGCTGGACACCGGGAAGCGGCTGGCCGAAAGCGCGTACGACATGGACGACATCGCGAACTGCTTCCGGTACTTCGGCAACCTCGTCGCGGCCGGGGACGGGGGCCGGGTCGTGGAGACCGGGGTCGCGGACGTCGACAGCCGGATCGTGCACGAACCCGTCGGGGTGTGCGCGCTCATCACCCCGTGGAACTATCCGCTGCTCCAGACCGCCTGGAAGGTCGCTCCGGCGCTCGGGGCCGGTAACACGTTCGTGCTGAAACCGAGCGAGCTGACCCCGCACACCGCCGTTCTGCTCATGGGGCTGCTGGCCGAGGCCGGGCTGCCGGACGGGGTCGCGAATCTGTTGCTCGGGGCGGGGGGCGTGGTGGGCGCGCCGCTCACCGAGGACCCCCGGGTGGACATGGTGTCGTTCACCGGGGGGCTCGCGACCGGGCGGAGCATCATGGCGGCCGCCGCGCCCACCGTGAAGAAGGTGGCCCTGGAGCTGGGCGGCAAGAACCCCAACATCGTCTTCGCCGACGCCGACTTCGACACCGCCGTCGACTACGCGCTGATGGCGGTGTTCCTGCACTCCGGCCAGGTCTGTTCCGCCGGGGCCCGGCTCCTGGTGCAGGACGAGCTGCACGACCGGTTCGTGGACGAGCTGGTGGCGCGGGCCGGGCGGATCAGGCTCGGCGGGCCCTTCGACGAAGAGGCCCGCAGCGGTCCGCTGATCTCCGCCGAGCACCGCGACAAGGTCGAGGCGTATGTGGCGGAAGGTGTGGCCGAGGGCGCGGTGCTGCGCTGCGGGGGTGCGCGGCCCGACGATCCGGCGTTGGCGAACGGCTTCTACTACCCGCCGACCGTGCTGGACGAGTGCACGGCCGGGATGTCCGTGGTGCGGGACGAGTCGTTCGGGCCGGTGCTCACCGTGGAGCGGTTCCGGGACGAGGACGAGGCTCTGCGGCTGGCCAACGACACCGTGTACGGGCTGGCGGGGGCTGTTTGGACGCGGGACGGCGAGCGCGCCCACCGGGTGGCGTCCCGGCTGCGGGCGGGCACCGTGTGGATCAACGACTTCCACCCCTACGTACCGCAGGCGGAGTGGGGCGGCATGAAGCAGTCCGGTTTCGGCCGGGAACTGGGGCCCGCCGGGCTCGCCGAGTACCAGGAGGCCAAGCACATCTGGCGCAATGTCGCGGCGGTTCCCCAGCGATGGTTCGAGTGAACGGCACCGAGGTCACCGGGCTGCGTCCTGGCTGTGCGGGCCGCCGGAATCCGGCCGGTGTCCGCCATGGCGCGGGACGGCGGTCCGCCCGCGTTCCCGCCGGGGCGGTGGGGGCCGCCGGTGGACCGGCTCGCGGTGCTGTGGGGCACGGCGATGTCCCTCAACCGGGCCTGGCCGCGCGCCGAGGTCCGAAGCGCGCCGGGTCCGCGGTACGGATAGCCGCGGTGCGGTGTTTCTGTTCAACGGGGTCGTCGCGTTCGGCGGCTTCGCCCACCGCTGGTCCGCCCAGCGGCACCGCACGGGTGCTCGCCGAGCACCGCTTCGAGGCGGAGCCGCCCGCCGCTCCCCCGCCGACCCTCTGAATCCTGGAGACGCGATGCCCGAAGAGAAGTCTGTGCCCACGTACGACTACGTCGTGGTCGGCGGCGGTACGGCCGGAGCCGTCGTCGCGGCCCGGCTCACCGAGGACCCCGCCGTCACCGTCTGCGTCCTGGAGGCGGGGCCATCCGACGTCGGGGACGACAGCGTCCTGCGGCTGGAGCGGTGGATGGCGCTGCTGGAGTCGGGTTACGACTGGGACTACCCGGTCGAGCCGCAGGAGAACGGCAACAGCTTCATGCGGCACGCCCGTGCCAAGGTGCTCGGCGGCTGTTCCTCGCACAACTCGTGCATCGCCTTCTGGGCCCCGGCCGAGGACCTCGACGAGTGGGGCGCGCTGGGCTGTACGGGGTGGAGCGCGGCGGACTGCTTCCCCCTCTACCAACGGCTGGAGACGAACGACGCGCCCGGCGACCACCACGGGCGCTCCGGCCCCGTCACCATCCGCACCGTGCCGCCCCGCGACCCGTGCGGGGCGGCCCTGCTGGAGGCCTGTGCGGCGGCGGGCATCCCCACCGTCCCCTTCAACACGGGCAGCACGGTGATCCGGGGTGCGCACTGGTTCCAGATCAACGCCCGGGAGGACGGCACCCGCTCCTCCGCCTCGGTCTCGTATCTGCATCCGGTGCTGGGGAAGCGGCCCAACCTGGACGTACGCACGGGGCTCCAGGCGAAGCGGCTGCTGTTCGAGGGCGACCGGTGCGCCGGCGTGGAGTACCTGGAGCCCGACACCGTGCACAGCGGGGCGGTGCACGCCCGGCGCGAGGTGGTCGTCGCCTGCGGCGCGATCGACTCCCCGAAGCTGCTGATGCTGTCCGGCATCGGCCCGGCCGGGCATCTGCGGGACACCGGGGTGGACGTGCGGGTGGACTCCCCCGGTGTCGGCTCACACCTCCAGGACCACCCGGAGGGCGTGATCATGTGGGAGGCGAAGCGCCCCATGGCCACCACCTCGACCCAGTGGTGGGAGATCGGCATCTTCGCGGATACCGAGGAGGGGCTGGACCGGCCGGACCTGATGTTCCACTACGGCTCGGTGCCCTTCGACATGAACACCTACCGGCGCGGCTACCCGACCTCGGACAACGCGTTCTGTCTGACCCCCAACGTCACCCGCGCCCGGTCCAGGGGCACGGTCCGGCTGCGGAGCCGGGACTTCCGCGACAAGCCCCGGGTCGATCCCCGCTACTTCACCGACGAGCACGACGTACGGGTCATGACCTACGGGCTGCGGCTGGCGCGGGAGATCGTCGGGCAGCCGCCGATGGCGGACTGGGCGGGCGCCGAGCTGGCCCCGGGCCCGGGTGCGGCCACGGACGCCGAGCTGCTCGACTACATCCGTGAGACCCACAACACCGTCTACCACCCGGCCGGGACCGTACGGATGGGCCCGGCGGACGACCGGGAGTCACCCCTCGACCCTCGGCTGCGGGTCAAGGGGGTCACGGGGCTGCGGGTGGCCGACGCGTCCGTCATGCCGGTCCTCTCGACGGTCAATCCGTGCATCACCACGATGATGATCGGCGAGAAGTGCGCCGACCTGATCAAGGCCGACGCCGCCGGGAAGGGGTGAGCGGCACACCGGGCACAGATTCGCACACGTACTCGAATCGTAGGGCGTCCTCCCGCCGGGCGCGGTTGTGCCGGTCCCGGGCAGGGCGGATTCTGAAGGTAATGAACCAGGCCGGTGTGGTGCGGTGAGCGCAGCGAACACGGCGGAGAGCGCCGATTTCCGTGGCCCCCTGGACATCACCAGGGCGGCCACGGTGGTTCTGGACGCCGAAGACACCGTCATCGGCTGGAGCCCCGCGGCGGTCGAGCTGCTCGGGCACCGGCCGTCCGACGCCCTGGGGCGGCCGCTCAGCGCCTTCCTGTCGGCGCGGCCGGTCGAGGGGCCCCCGGTGCCCGACGTACCGGGCCCACCGCCCCTCGCGGGGAACGACTTCCATGTGGCGCGCACCCGGGACGGCCGTGAGCTGCTGGTGGCCACCGCGACCTGCCCCCTGCCGGGCGCCCCCGGCGGCCCCGGCACCCCGGACCGGGTCCTGGTGGCCGCGGAGGTCGGGGAGCTGCGGCACTGGGAATCGCGGCTGGCCCTGCTCCAGGGGCTGGCCACGCAGTCGCCCGTGGGCCTGGCCATCTACGACACCGATCTACGGCTGACCTGGAGCAACACCGCGTACGAGCGGGAGATCGGGCAGCCGCTCGACACCTACCGGGGCAAACGGGCCGACGAACTGTACTCCGGGGGCTCCTTCGTGACCCAGGGCTACCCGCAGACCCTCGACGCCGTCATGCACCACGTCCTGGCCACCGGAGAGCCGATCCTCGATCTGCACTTCCGGGGGCAGCCGCCCAGCGACCCGGGCAGGGACCATCTGTGGTCCTGCTCCTACTACCGGCTGGAGGACGCCCACGGGCATGTCTTCGGTGTGTGCGAGGACGCGTTCGACATCTCCGACCGCTACCGGGCGCAGGAGCGGCTGACCCTCCTCGTCGAGGCCGGACGCAGTATCGGCACCGTCCTGGACGTGGTGACCACCGCCGAGGAGGTCGCGGAGGTCGCGGTGCCGGACTTCGCCCGGGCGGTACGGGTCGACGTGACGAGCGCCGCGGTGACCGGCGAGACGGCGGCCGCCGGGAGCACGGCGGACATGACCCTGCTGCGGGTCGCCGAGCGGTCGGCCACGGGCCCGGCGGCCCCGGACCCGGGCCGTTCGGCCACGGCGAACGGGAGCGCGGACGTCACGGACCCCGCCGACCCCCGGCGCCGGTACCCGCCCGTCGCCTATCCGCCCGGATCGCCCCAGAACCGCAGCCTGTCCTCCGGCGGGCTCGTCCTCGACGAGAGCACCCTGGTCGTCCCGCTCCGGGCCGGCGGCGGCATCCTGGGGCTCGTCACCTTCGACCGGACCGTGCACACCGACGCCCCGGGCCGCGCGCCCGCCCCGGTGACCACCTTCGACGGCGGCGAGGTCGCGCTGGCCGACGAGCTGGCGGCCCGGACGGCCGTCTGCATCGACAACGCCCGCCGCTACACCCGCGAGCGCACCGCCTCGCTCGCCCTCCAGCGGCAGCTGCTCCCCCACCATCTGCCGCCGCGGTCCGCTGTGGAGACCGCCTACCGCTATCTGCCCGCCGACGATGTGACCGGGGTCGGCGGGGACTGGTTCGACGTGATCCCGCTGTCCGGGACCCGGGTCGGTCTGGTGGTCGGCGACGTGGTCGGGCACGGCCTCCAGGCCGCCGCCACCATGGGCCGACTGCGCACCTCCGTACGGGCCTTCGCCCAGCTGGACATGGCCCCCGACGAGCTGCTGACCCGGCTGGACGACCTCGTGGGGCAGCCCGCCGAGGAGCAGTACGACGCGTACGGGACGGCCACGGACGCCACCGGCGACGGCGGCGGGGCGGCTTCCCACGCGTACGACGACGTGACGACCGGGGCGACCTGCCTGTACGCGGTCTACGACCCGGTCTCCCGACACTGTGTCATGGCCCGGGCCGGGCACCTGCCTCCGGCGATCGTGGAACCCGGGGGCCGGGTGTCGTTCCCGGACCTGCCCGCCGGTCCGCCGCTGGGCCTGGGCGGCCTGCCGTTCGAGTCGATGGAGATCGACCTGCCGGTGGGCAGCCTCCTGGCGCTGTTCACCGACGGGCTGGTCGAGGCCCGGGACCACGACATCAGCCGGGGCCTCGACGCGCTGGGCCGGGTACTGGCCGACCCCTCGGCCACGCTGGACGAGCTGTGCGACCGGGCGGTCGCCGAGCTGGTGCCCGGCGGCACGAGCGCCGACGACACGGCCCTGCTCCTGGTCCGTACCCGCGAACTCGCCGAGGGGCGGGTGGCCGAGTGGGAGCTGTCGGCGGAGCCGGTGTCGGTGGGCCGGGCCCGCGAACTGGCCACCGGGCAGCTGGAGGCCTGGGGCCTGGCGGAGCTGTCGTTCTCGACCGAACTGGTCGTCAGCGAACTGGTCACCAACGCGGTCCGGTACGCGGGCGGGCCGCTGCGGCTGCGCCTCATCCGTGACAGCACCCTGCTGTGCGAGGTCGCGGACACCGGTCACACCTCGCCGCACCTGCGGCACAGTGCGGAGGACGACGAGGGCGGACGCGGCCTGTTCATCGTCGCGCAGCTCGTCCAGCGATGGGGCACGCGGTACACCCGGACCGGAAAGACCATCTGGACGGAGCAGGCCCTTCCCCTGCGGTGACCTCTCCACTCCGGTGACCTTCCAACCCTGTCGGCCTCCCCGGCTCCCGTGACTTCCCACTCTGCCGACCTCCCAACTCCGGTGACCTTCCAACCCTGTTGACCTCCCAACGCCGGAGACGTCCCGACGTTGTTGACATCCCGACGTTGTTGACATCCCAACAGACATCGACTTAGGTATGCCTTACCTAAGTCGACTGGGTGTCCGTGGTTCTGGTCAACAATGTTGAGAAAGGTGCTCATCGAATGAGTGCTGTCCCCTCCACCCGTACCGTCGCCCGCGCGGGCCTCGCCGCCTTCGCCGCAGCCGCGCTGGCGCTGACCCTCGCCTCCCCGGCCGCCGCCGCGACCGGTACCCGCACGATCACCGACGGGGGCACGACCTACGACCTGTCGCTCACGGCCCCGGACACCGCGGCCGCCTCGGGTGCCAACGTCACCGTCTCCGGCAGCGGTTACAACACCGGCCAGGGCGTCTACGTCAGCCTGTGCGTGGTGGACGGGACACAGGGCTCCAGCAAGCCCTCGCCGTGCCTCGGCGGCCAGGACGAGTCCGGCACCACCGGCGCCTCGCACTGGGTGTCCAACCTGGGCGGCGGCATCCTGCCCAACAGCTCGACCTTCGGCGCGGGCGGCACCTTCAGCGTCCAGATACACGTCAAGGCCGATCTCGGCGGCGGCAACGTCTGCGGCGACACCGTCGAGTGCGCCATCGTGACCCGCGCCGACCACACCGACACCAACGACCGCAAGTACGACGTCCACACCCCGATCGACTTCGTGTAACACCCCCGGCCATACGCCCGGCCCCGGAGGTTCGCTCCGGGGCCGGGCTCCCCGCGTTGTGACGAGGAATCACATGACATCCACTCCGGGCACCGCTCCGGGCACCCCGCCGAACGTCCGCCGCAGACCGGTGCGGCGTCCGGCCGGCACGGCCGCCGTCGCCGCCCTGCTGCTGGCGGCGATCCCCGCGGGCGCGGCGGTAGGCTCCGACGTCGGCACCCCCGGGAGCGCCACCGGCCCGCAGGGGCAGAAGCTCACCGTCTCGGCCACCACCGGTCTCGACCCGGCCGGGCAGAAGGTCCGGGTCACCGGCGAGGGGTACGGCCTCACCGCCGGCATCTACGTCGCCCTGTGCAAGGACAACGGCGACGACCGGGCCCCCTCCCCCTGCCTCGGCGGCGCGGACATGAGCGGCGGCTCCAGGACCTCGCAGTGGATCGTGCCCCCGGGCGATCCCTACGAGGGTGAGCTCGCCCGGGCCTTCGGACCCGGCGGCACCTTCGACGTGGAGATCGAGATCACGGCGACGGGCGACGGCCTCGACTGCGCCGAGGTGCCCTGCTCCGTGGTCACCCGCGCCGACCACCGCGCCAGCGGCGATCGTACGCAGGACGTACGCATACCCGTGACCTTCGCGGGCCAGGAGCCCGGCGAAGGGGGCGAGGGCGTGGACGTGCCGCCGGGCACCGTCTCGTACCGGGCCGCCGCCGACTTCACCTCGGCGGGCAAGCCGCTGGACCTGCTGCTGCACCCCGACTCCAGGAAGCTGTACGTCGGTGCGGACAACCTGCCCGACACGGCGGACGCCGACGAGCGCGGGCTGTACGTGCTGAACCCCGAGGACGGGAAGGCGGAGAGCTGGATCGGCCAGGCCCCCGGCCCGACCGGGGGGCTGCGCGCCTCGGCGGCGGCCCGGATCTCCGGACCCCTGCCGGGCGACGGCGTCGTCTACAACTACCCGCTGCGGGGCGTCGGGAGCGCCAAGGCCGGCGACTCCGCCGCCTCGGGCGTCTGGCTCGCCGGGTCCACGATCACGGACATCGCCCCCGGTACGGCTCCGGGTACGGTGCTGGTCGCCCAGAGGGCGAAGCTCTCCGAGATCGAGACGGCGACCGGCACGGCCGCCCGGAGCCTCACCCTGCCGGGCGGCACCCGGTTCGCCGCCGACACCGACCGGGGTGTGCTGTGGTACAGCGACTTCGCGGCCGGAAAGCTGCACCGGGTCGACCTCGCGTCGTTCGCGGTGACCGGCTCCTTCGATCTGCCCGGCGCGAACGGCTTCGCCGGATTCACCGAGACGGACCCGGCGAGCGGTGCGGTGTGGGTCGGGGTCGGCCGGTCCGTGCTGGTCTTCGACGCCTCGGGCACGCTGGTGAAGACGATCGTCGGCAAGGACCTGGCCCGGGACGCGGCCTTCGACGCGGAGAGCGGGCGGGCCTTCGTCGTCTGGCAGGACGGCGGGGACCTCTCCGACCCGGCCAACGACAACAACGGCACGCTGACCGTGTACGACACCGCGGACCACACCGCCGCCGCCGAGGACGTGTCGCTGCCGGGCAACCACTCCCAGCTCGGCGCGGCCTCGCTCGCCGTCGCACCCGGCGGCGCGACGGTCTTCGTGACCAGTCCCGCCGAGGGGAAGATCACCAAGCTGGTCCGGCAGGTCTCCCCCCTGGTGACCCAGACACCCGCCGACCGGTCGGCGCAGGACGGGGGCGAGGTGTCCCTCACCGCGCGCGCGGAGGGCACGCCGGAGCCCACGGTCCGCTGGCAGGTCAGCACCGACGGCTCGCAGACCTGGCAGGACGTCGAGGGCGCTGCCGAGCCGGTTCTCGCGTTCACCGCCAGGACCGCCCAGGACGGCTACCGCTACCGCGCCGAGTTCCGCAACGACGTGGGCACCACACGTACCGCTCCCGCGACGCTCACCGTCACGCCGGCCACCGGCGGCGGCGACGCCGAAGGCGCGTCCGGGGGCGACAGAGGTACCACCGGCGACGCCTCGAACGGCGCCGACAGTACGAGTGGTGACGGTGCGTCGGGTGGCAGCACGACCGGCGGAGGCAGTGGTACGCCGTCCGGCGGCGGAGATGTCGGCGGGTCCGGAACCGGCTCCGGCTCCGGCTCCGGCTCCGGCTCCGGTGGCACGGTCGGCGGAGGCCTCGGCGGCGACACCGGCACGGCGGCCGCATCCGGCGGCGGCAGCCTGGCCGCCACCGGGCTCACTGTGACGTCGGCAACTCTCGCAGCAGTCGGCCTCGTTGGGGCAGGTCTGTTGGTCCACCGGCGCACAAGGAGGCGCACGACCGGCGCGTTCTGATCTCGCAGCTGTTCCTCCTCCCCGCCCGGTACGCCGCGGCGACACCGAACCCCCTGCCCGGGCACGCCTCCCGCCAGGGGGTTCGCGCGTTCCCGGTCGTACGGCACAAGCGCTTGCCCATCTGTCGCCCCCTCAACATCCGTATGCGTCAAGCGACATCGGATGGTCACGGTGAATCGGAGGCCTGGAAACCGAGCCGTCTGAACTTCACGAGAACTCCAGCGAAATGGCACGTGTGTGGATATCGTGCACCGGGCGAGGCCGCATCCGTCAGTCCATGGGATCGACGGATGCGTCCCGTTTGTGGGGGTGCCCGACTGTGACTGGGGGGTTCATGGGGCATGTCGAAATACCGGAGACCGACATATCCGGGCCGGTGGGGCTCCGGGGCGCGCCGCGTCCCCGCACCGCCGCCTCCCGGAACCGCACGGCGGCCCTGGAACAGCTGTGGAGGGCCCCGACAGCACAGCGCGACCCGGCCGACCGGGCTCCGGCCCGGCGGTGGCCGGGGCGCGGCCCGACGCTCGCCGCGCTGACGGATCTGCTGGGGCTGGCCGGGCCGGCCTGGCTGCTGCTGCTGCGGGCGGGCGACCAGCCCCGTCCGCTGGCGGCCGCCGCCGTGGCCGGGCTGGTGTGGGCGGGACTGCGCGGCGCGCGCGGACGGTACGCCGAACCGCCGCGGACCACTCCGGGAGGTGCCCTGGGCACGATCGGCGACTGGCTGCTGCTCATCGGGGTGCTGGCCGTGCTGCACACGGCGGCGGGCAGCCCGGTGGACCCGGCGACGGCCGTCGTGGCCGTCGCGCCGGGGCTGCTCGTCGCCACCGCGGCGGCGGGACTGCGGCACTGGCCGCGCTCCGCACGGCGCGGCCGAAGGGTCCGCAGGGTGCTGCTGGTCGGCGAGGCGTCGGGCCTGGACCGGGCGGCAGAGCTGCTCAACTCCCGTACGGACCACGACTATCAACTGGTCGCGGCGATTCCGGTGGGCGCGGACGCGCCGCGGCACGACGGTGTGCACGTACCGGGGCATCTCGCGTCCCGCCCGGCCGACGACGACGTGATGACGGTGCTCGGCGGGGCCTACGCGCACGCCGCTGACCTGGTGCTGGTGGCTCCTGGGCCCCAGCTGACCGGTGACCGGCTGCGGCGGCTCGGCTGGGGGCTCCACGACGGGGGCGTCGCCCTGTGCGTGCTCTCCGAGCTCTCCGGGGTCGCGCCGGAGCGGGTGCGTCCCGACACCCTGGCCGGTCTCACCCTGCTGCACGTGGCACCGCCGTTGCGCGGTGGTCCGCAGGTGGTGGCCAAGGCCGTGCTGGACCGCACGGGGGCACTGTTCGGGCTCGCGTTCCTGGCTCCGCTGTTACTGGCCGTGGCTCTGAGCGTACGGCTGTCCTCGCGGGGTCCGGTCTTCCACCGGCAGGTCCGGCAGGGGCAGCACAACCGGCCGTTCACCATGTGGAAGTTCCGGACGATGGTGGCGGACGCGGAGCACCGCAAGGCCCGGCTCGCCGCGGCCAACGAGGTCGACGGCCCGCTCTTCAAGATGCGCAGCGACCCTCGGGTGACCCGGATCGGCCGGGCGCTGCGCCGGACGTCGGTCGATGAACTACCGCAGTTGGTCAATGTGTTGATGGGTCATATGTCACTGGTGGGCCCGCGCCCGCCGCTGCCCGAGGAGGCCTCGCGCTACGACGAGCGGGAGTGCCGCCGGCTGGCCGTGAAACCGGGGCTCACCGGGCTGTGGCAGGTGAGCGGGCGCTCGGACCTGTCCTGGCAGGAGACCGTCTCGCTGGACCTCTGGTACGTGGACAACTGGTCGGTGGCCACGGACATGGGGCTCCTCGCCCGTACGGTGCGCGCCGTCACCGACGGCCGCGGGGCCTACTGAGGACGGTGTGCGGATGCGAGGAGCCCCGGTTCACCGCCGCGCCCGCGGCGGTGAACGGTCAGATAGTGGGCGGGAGTTGCCCGAGCCACCAGGCGTAGGTACGGGCGATGCCGTCACGCAGCGGAATCCGCGGCGTGAAGCCGAGGGAGGTCAGACGGGTCACGTCGAGCAGCTTGCGGGGCGTCCCGTCGGGCTTCGAGATGTCCCAGCCGATCTTCCCCCGGTAGTCCGTCACCTCGGCGACGGTCTCG
This sequence comes from Streptomyces durocortorensis, assembly GCF_031760065.1. NCBI lineage: Bacteria > Bacillati > Actinomycetota > Actinomycetes > Kitasatosporales > Streptomycetaceae > Streptomyces > Streptomyces sp. C11-1. Next base: position 6,092,874 of record NZ_CP134500.1, on the reverse strand, counting down.
GCGAGTTCACGGATGGTGAGGTCTTCGCCGCAGCCGATGTTGACGGGTTCGTCGCCGTCGTAGGCCTCCAGGAGGCGTACGCAGGCGGCGGCGAGGTCGTCGACATGGAGGAACTCGCGGCGCGGGGAGCCGGAGCCCCACAGGGTCACCTCGCTCGCCCCGTCCCGCTGCGCCTCGTGGAAGCGGCGGATCAGCGCGGGCAGGACGTGCGAGGTCTCCAGGTCGAAGTTGTCGCCGGGCCCGTAGAGATTGGTGGGCATGGCGCTGATGTAGGAGGCGCCGTACTGCCGCCGATAGGACTGGACCTGGACGATCCCGGCGATCTTGGCGAGGGCGTACGCCTCGTTGGTGGGCTCCAGCTCGCCGGTGAGCAGCGACTCCTCGCGGATCGGCTGGGGGGCGAGCCGGGGATAGATGCACGACGAGCCGAGGAAGAGCAGCCGCTTCGTCCCGGCCGCGTGCGCACCGGCGATCACGCTGAGCTGGATGCGCAGGTTGTCCTCCAGGAACTGCACCGGATAGGTGCTGTTGGCCATGATCCCGCCGACCTTGGCGGCGGCCAGCACCACGGCGTCCGGGCGGACCTCCTTCAGATACGTCTCGGTCCGCGCGGCATCGCGCAGATCGAGGTGGCCCCGGCCACGGGTGAGCACCTCGTGGCCGTCCTCGGCCAGGCGGCGGGCCACCGCCGAGCCGACCAGGCCGCGGTGTCCCGCGACGAATATGCGGGAGCCGGGGCGCAGTAGGGGGCGGGCGGATTCCTGCGGTGGGACGGGGAGTTCGGTCGTCATGGCTCGGATTGTGCCAGCAGAAGGGGACGGCGGTGATGCTTTGCCGCAGAACGTCCCAATTCCGATATGTCGGTGAACCGTTCGCCGCTCAGGCGATCGCAGAGAAGGGGGAATCGTGGCGAAGACCGCGCTCATCACCGGAGTGACCGGGCAGGACGGCTCGTATCTGGCCGAGCTGCTGCTCGACAAGGGCTACACGGTGCACGGGCTCATACGTCGTTCCTCAAGCTTCAACACCGAGCGGATCGACCACATCTACCAGGGTCCCGAGGAGCCGGAGCGCTCCTTCGTCCTGCACCACGCCGACCTGTCCGACGGGGTCGCGCTGGTGAACCTGTTGCGCGACATCCAGCCCGACGAGGTCTACAACCTGGGCGCGCAGTCGCATGTGCGGGTGTCCTTCGACGCCCCGCTGTACACCGGTGACGTCACCGGGCTCGGTACCATCCGGCTCCTTGAGGCGGTCCGGGCCAGCGGCATCCAGACCCGGATCTACCAGGCCTCGTCCTCCGAGATGTTCGGCGCCAGCCCGCCGCCGCAGAACGAGAAGACCGCGTTCCACCCGCGCAGCCCGTACAGCGTGGCAAAGGTCTACTCGTACTGGGCGACGGTCAACTACCGCGAGGCGTACGGCATGTTCGCGGTGAACGGGATTCTGTTCAACCACGAGTCGCCGCGCCGGGGCGAGACCTTCGTGACCCGCAAGATCACCCGTGGCGTCGCCCGGATCAAGGCTGGGCTCCAGGACCGGCTGCACCTGGGCAACCTGGACGCGGTCCGGGACTGGGGGTACGCCCCGGAGTACGTGGACGCCATGTGGCGGATGCTCCAGTGCGACACCCCCGACGACTACGTGGTCGCCACCGGCGAGGGGGTCAGCGTCCGGCAGTTCCTGGAGTTCGCCTTCGAGCACGCCGGCCTGGACTGGCGCGAGCACGTCCGCTACGACCCGAAGTACGAACGGCCCAGCGAGGTCGACGCGTTGATCGGCGACGCGTCCAAGGCCGAGGAGCTGCTGGGCTGGAAGCCCGAGGTGAAGTCGCGTGAGCTGGCCCGGATCATGGTCGACGCGGACATCCGCCGGCTGGACGACCAGCTGACCGGGGCCGCCGTTCGGGTGGACAGATGAAGGCGCCGGGCGGTCGCGGGCGCACGGCGCCCGTCGTCGCCCTCGCGCTGGCCGCCGGGGTGCTCGCCCCGGTGGCCGCCGCTCCCCCGGCGGCCGCCCTGACCGCACCGGTCGGCTTCACCGCCGACCATCTGCCCACGTACCAGACCAACGGCATCGTGTGGTCGCTGGCGGAGGCGCACGGGGTCGTCTACGCCGGCGGCACGTTCTCCTCCGTCCGCCCGGCGGGAACCCCGTCGGGCGGCGGCTCCGCACCCGCCGTCAACTTCGCGGCGTTCGACGCGGCGACCGGGGCACCGACCGGCTGCGCGCTCTCCTTCACCCGGACCAGCGGCACCGCGACCGTACGGGCGCTCGCCGTCTCCCCGGACAAGTCGACGCTGTACGTGGGTGGTTACTTCAACGCGGTCAACGGGTCGGGCGCCAACGGCCTGGTCGCCGTCGACACCGCCACCTGCACCCGACGGGCCGGGTTCTCGCCGAACTTCTCGGCGACGGTCCGCGCGCTGGACGTCGCGGCCGACGGCACGGTCTACGCGGGCGGGGACTTCCAGTCCGTCAACGGGCAGACGCGGCGGTTCTTCGGCGCGGTGACCCCGGCGGGTGCGGTGACCGGGTGGAATCCGGACGCGGACGACCCGGGCCGGACGCTGAAGGTGACGCCGGACGGGGCCTCGGTGCTGCTCGGCGGCGACTTCTTCACCGTGGGCGGCGCCGACTCCCATGCGATCGCGGTGACCAGCGCCACCACCGGAGCGCTCACCCGCGCGTATCCCGACGGCTTCATCCCCTCCACCGCCGTCATCAAGGACATCGTCACGGACTCCGCATCGGGCGGCTGGTACGCCGCCGGTGAGGGCCGCGGCGGCCGCTCCTTCGACGGCCGCCTCGCGATGGAGCTGGACGGCTTCGACCAGCGCTGGCGGGACACCTGCCAGGGGGCGACCCAGGCACTGCGGGTCTACAAGTCGGTGCTCTACGCCGCCAGCCACGTCCACGACTGCTCGACGATGGGCGGCTTCCCCAACCAGACTCGCAAGCACCTCACCGCGCAGAGCGTCGACGACCCGGCGCTGCTGGGCTGGCTGCCGGACACGAACGACGGGATCGGGGAGCCGGTCGGGCCGCGCGCGCTGACGATCGCCTCGCGCGACGGCCGCGACTTCCTCTGGGTGGGCGGGGAGTTCACCACGGTCAACGGGGGTCCGCAGCAGGCGCTCACCCGGTTCGCGAACACCCCGGACACCGGTGCTCCGAGCGTGCCCGCGGCCAGTGTGTCCGCGCCCCGGGCCGGTGAGGTGCGGGTGAGCTGGCGGACCTCGCTGGACCTGGACGACAGCCTGCTGACGTACCGGGTGTACCGCAACGGGGGCTCGTCCCCGGTGCACACCACGACCGGCTCGTCGCTCTTCTTCAGCCGTCCCCAGCTCAGCTTCACCGACCGGAGCGTGGCGGCCGGACAGACGTACTCCTACCGGATCACGGCGACCGACGGCGCGGGCAACACCAGCGCACTCTCCCCCGCCGCCTCCGTGACCGCCGCCTCCTGGGCCTCCCCGTACCAGGAACGGGTGCTGGCCGACGGTGCCGATCTGTACTGGCGCTACGACGAGCCCGGCGGAGCATTCGCCGCGGACGCCTCGGACAGCGACAACGGCGGCGTGTACGTGAACGCCCCGACCTACCGCAGTACTCCCTCGGCCGTCGCGGGCTCGGCGGCGCTCGCGCTGAACGGCAGCGACGAGTACGTGTACAGCGACCGGCTGCACCACTACACCTCCCCCACCCCGTACTCCATCGAGACGTGGTTCCGTACGACGTCGACGAGCGGCGGGCGGCTCGTCGGCTTCGGCAACAACATCGGTACGGCACAAGGCCGGACGAGCTCGATCTCCGACAAGCTTCTCTACCTCACGGACAACGGCCGGCTAGCCTTCGGCGTCCAGGTGGGCAGCACCAACAGCCGCCCCACCCTCACCAGTTCGGCCAGTTACCACGACGGCCAGTGGCACCACGCCGTCGCCACCCAGGGACCCGGCGGGATGACGCTGTACGTCGACGGGGTGCGGGTCGCCTCCAACACGACCGCGGGCAACCGCTCGTACAACGGGTACTGGCGGGTCGGCGGGGACGCGATGAGCAACGCCTGGCCGAACCGCCCTTCCAGCACCTACTTCGCCGGTCAGGTCGACGAGACGGCGATCTACCGCTCGGCGCTGACCCCGGCCCAGGTGGCCGCCCACCACGAGCTGGCCCAAGCCCCCGCCCCGCCCGTCGACACCACGGTGAGCGTCCTGCCCGACGAGGACGCCTACATCAACAGCGTGGCGGCCAACACCAACTACGACCACCAGCAGTTGGCCTCGCGGGGGACGACGGCCTATCTGAGCTATCTGCGCTTCACCCTGCCCGACGCCCCGGCCGAGCAGGTCCTCAAAGCGGCCCGCCTCCAGTTCCGTACGTCCTCGGACCCGACGGCGGGCTCCACCGACAGCCACAGCGTGGTGCCGGTCACCGGCGCCTGGACCGAGTCGGCGGTCACCTACAACTCCCGGCCGGCGCTCGCCGCGACCGCGCTGGGGACCATCACCGGCGCAACCGCCGTCTCCACCGACTACGCGGTGGAGCTCACCGCGCCGGCACTGGGCGGGGCCCTGGGCTCCTCCTACTCACTCGCCCTGACCAGCAGCGGGACGGACAGTCTGCGCATCTGGTCGAGCGAGGCAGGATCCGCGGCCTCCCGGCCGCAGCTCGTTCTCACCTTCGGAGCTGAATGATGAACGGAAGTACGGGGCAGAGAACCGGGGGGCGCGGCCGTGTGCGGGCCGCCACCGCCGCTCTCGGCCTGCTGGCCGGAGCCCTGTCCGCGACCGCGGTCGGGGCATCCCCGGCGGCGGCACTGACACCACCGGTCGCGATCACCGCGGACGACCTCACCACCTGGCAGACCAACGGCATCGTCTGGGCGATGGCCGCCGGCGACGGCGTCGTGTACGCGGGCGGCACCTTCTCCACCCTGCGACCCCCCACGGCCGCGCCCGGCACCGGCGAAGAGCCCGCGGTGAACTTCGCGGCGTTCGATGCGGCGACCGGGGCCCCCACCGACTGCTCGCTGTCGTTCACGGTCTCCTCCGGGACCGCTACCGTCCGGTCCCTGGCCCTGTCCCCGGACGGCGAAACCCTCTACGCGGGCGGTCAGTTCGGGGCGGTGAACGGGGTCGGGGTGAGTAACATCGCGGCGATCGACACCGAGACCTGCACCGTCCGCGACGACTTCAAGATCGCCGTGACGGCGACCGTGCGAGCGCTCGCCGCCACCGGCGACACGGTCTATCTCGGCGGCGACTTCAACAGCGTCGGCGGTCAGACCAGGAACAAGTTCGCCGCAGTGACCACGGCCGGGGCCTCACTGCTGCCCTTCACGGCGAACGCGGACGAGGTGGCCCGGGCCATCGAGGTGACCCCGGACGGGCAGAACGTGCTGCTCGGCGGGGACTTCTTCCGGATCAACGGCACCAGCACGCACGCCCTGGCCGTGGTGGACGCCACCACCGGGCAACTCACCAAGTCCTACCCGGGGTTCATCCACGACCGGTCCACCGTCCAGGACATCACCACCGACGCCACCGGCTTCTACACCGCCAACGAGGGCAGCGGCGGAGGGGTGTTCGACGGCCGCATCGCCCTGAACCTGAGCGACTTCCAGCAGCGCTGGCGGGACACCTGCCTCGGCGCGACCCAGTCGGTGCTGGTGCACTCCGGGGTGCTCTACAGCGGCAGCCACGCCCACGACTGCGCCAGCATGGGCGCGTTCCCCGACCAGCCGCGCAAGCACCTGCTGGCCCAGTCGGTCGACGACCCGAAGCTGCTGCCGTGGTTCCCGGACACCAACGACGGCATCGGGGAGCCGGTCGGCCCCCGCGTGATGGCGCAGACGAGCAGCGGCGACCGCCACTACCTGTGGGTGGGCGGCGAGTTCACCACGGTCAACCGAAAGCCCCAGCAGGGCCTGACCCGGTTCGCGGACGGACCGGACACCGGGGCGCCCTGGGTGCCCAACGTCAGCCTGTCGACGCTGACTCCGGGGCAGATCGACGTGAACTGGCAGACCAGCTTCGACACCGACGACGGTGAGCTGACCTACCGGATCTACAAGAACGGCTCCGACACCCCGGTCCACACCACGACCGGCTACTCCGTCTTCTGGGACCGGCCGCAGCTGACCTGGACGGACACCGACGTCGCCCCGGGCGAGACCCACTCGTACCGGATCACCGCCAGCGACGGCATCAACACCAGCGCCAAGTCCCCGCCCCACTCCGCCACCGTGGCGAGCACCACGGAGGCCTATGCCGACCGGGTCCGGGCGGACGGGGCGAGCCTCTACTGGCGCTACGACGAGGGCATCTCCACCTTCGCGCACGACAGCAGCCGCAACCTGAACAACGGGTTCATGCGCAACGCCCCCGCCTACCGGCAGACCCCGGCCGCAGTGGCCGGGCCCTCGACAGCGATCGGGCTCAACGGCACCGACGAGTACCTGTACAGCAACCGGCAGCACCCGCAGCCGACCCGGTTCACCATCGAGACCTGGATCAAGACCACCACCAACCGGGGTGGAAAGATCATCGGCTTCGGCAATCTGACCCAGCAGAACAGCACCCGTCACGACAAGCACGTCTACATGCGCAACGACGGGCGGCTCACGTTCGGCGTGTACAGGGGCGGCACCCGGACCATCACCACCCCGGGAACGTACAACGACGGCCAGTGGCACCACGTCGTCGCCACCCAGGGCCCCGGCGGCATGGCGCTGTACGTCGACGGACAGCGGCGCACGTCGAACTTCCTGTACACCGCCAACGAGGACTACCCCGGCTACTGGCGGGTCGGCGGGGACAACCTGTCGGGCTGGCCCAGCCGGCCCAGCAGCAACTTCTTCGCCGGCCAGATCGACGAGACCGCCATCTATCCGACCGCGCTGAGCGCTTCCCAGATCAGCGCGCACTACGCCCTGAGGAACGGCTGATGAGGAATCCGTTCCTGGCCGGTGCCGCCGTCGTCATGACGGCGGCGGCGCTGGCGGCCTGCGGCTCGTCAGCGGACGGGAACGACCCGGAGGCCGCGGGCGCCGAGCGCCCCGTGGCCTCCGGGCCCGCCGTCCCCGGCCCCTCCGCCACCACACCCGCCACGCCCTTGGCCGAGGAGCCGGCAACCGCCGTGCCGTCCGCTCCGGCCGCCACGGCCGAGGGCCCCAAGACACCCGCCGACGAGCTCACCCCGGCCACCGGGACGTTCACCAAGAAGCAGAAGGAGTATCTGGAGGACCGGGTGCCCAAGGGCATGGACCCGGCCGCCGTGCTCCAGACCGGGCAGGAGACCTGCGACAAGCTGCGCTACCTGGTCAAGGTCGACCGGGACACCGCCATCGGCACGATCGTGACCGACGAGATCCCGGGCGCGGCGGACGCGGTCGCCGGGCTCTGCTCCCAGCACCGGGACCTGGTGGACGAGGCGGCGGTCGGCTACCCGGACGGCACACACACCGGGAAGAAGCTCCGTCCGGGCGTCTACCGCTCGGCCTCCCCCACCACGAACTGCTCCTGGCAGATCGCCGGGGCCGGGGGCAGGGAACTGTCCTCGGGCACCTCCGACACCGGCACCTCCCGCAAGATCACGATCCCGGAGTCCGCCCGTACGTTCACCTCCACAGGCTGCTACGCCTGGCTGCTCGAAGGAGCCAAGGGATGACCGCAGGTAAGACGAAGCTCCCGATAGCGGTGGCGATCCCCACCAAGAACGAGGGACTGAACATCGCCGAGGCGGTGAAGTCGGTGCTCGGCCACTTCGAGGCGGTCGTGGTGGTGGACTCGCACAGCACCGACGACACCGTGAAGATCGCCGAGGAGTGCGGGGCCGAGGTGGTCACGTACACCTGGGACGGGGGCCATCCCCGGAAGAAGCAGTGGTGCCTGGAGAACGTCCGCACCGACCTGGACTGGATTCTGCTGCTCGACGGGGACGAGCGGCTCAGCCCGCGGCTGCTGGCCGAACTGCGGCAGACCTTCCGGAACCCGGCGGCGCCGAAGCCCGCCGCGTACGACATCCCCCTCGGCTACTGGTTCTCGGGGAAGCGGCTGCGCCACGGATACACCATCCGCAAGCGGTCGTTGACCGACCGGACCCGCTGCCACTACCCGGAGGGCGGGGATCTGGACGCGCCGGGGATCGGGGAGGTGGAGGGCCACTACCAGCCGGTCGCGGCAAGCGTGGGGACGCTGAGGCACCCGATCGAGCACCAGGACCTCGACCCGGTCACCGCCTGGTTCGAGCGGCACAACCGCTACTCGGACTGGGAGGCGTGGCTGGAGCACCACCCCGAGGTGAAGGAGCAGGTGCGTCAGGTCAAGTCGCGGCAGGGGCAGTTGTTCCACAAGGCGCCGTTCAAGCCGGTGGTGTCGTTCGCGTACATGTACCTCTACCGGCGGGGCTTCCTGGACGGCCGGGCGGGGTTCGACTTCGCGCTGGCGATGAGCTTCTACCGCTGGCAGATCGCTCTCAAATCCCGTGAGAAGCCCGTACGTTGACGAGTCAGCCGGTCACCCTCGCCTCCGGCGGACCACGTCCTCGTAGGTCCGCCGGAGGGTGGTGGTGACCACCTCGATGGTGAAGCGCTCGTTGACCAGCTCCCAGGCGGCCTTGCCCGCCTGCTCGGCGGCCTCCGGCTCCAGCAGCTCCAGGACGGCGTCGGCGACCTTGCGCGCGTTGGCGGCGTCCGCGCCGACCCGGCTGTCGATGACCCGTCCCGCGCCCGTCTCGGCCACATCGGGCCCCAGGCCGCAGGTGCGGGTGATGACGACCGGGGTGCCGACCGACATCGCCTCCAGGACGGAGACCCCGAGCGGCTCCTCGATGGAGGGGAGGACGTACACGTCGGCCTCGCGTCCGGCGGCGAGCACCTCGTCGTGGTCCAGCGGCCCGACATGGTCCAGGGAGTCGGCAACGCCCAACCTGGCCGCCAGCGCGAGGGTTTCGGGAAGGGCCCCGGTGTCGGGCCCGGCCAGCACGAAGCGGGCGTCCGGGTGGCGGGCGAGGACGTGCGGCATCGCGGCGACGAAGTCCTCGGGCCGCTTGCGCTCCTGGATGCGGGCAAGGAAGAGCACGGTGGGCGGGCGGCCGGGGTCGCGGGCGGGCTTGCGCTCCTGCGGGCGCACCCCGTTGACCAGCCGTACGGTACGGCTGAGCGGGACGGGTGCGGCGACGGCGTTCACATCGAGCCGTTCCATCTCGGTCAGATGCAGGACGGCGTCCGCCTCCCGCAGCACCTTGCGGACTCCGAGCAGATCGGTGAGCTGGGCGACGCGCTTCTCGGTCGGGTCGACCATGCCGTGGGTCTGCACGACCAGGGGGGTACGGGTCGCGAGGGCGATCAGCGCGGCGGGCAGGGTCACCAGGTCCCGCATGAGGTGGACGTGGACGAGGTCGGCGCCGCGCATCATGCGGCGGGCGGTGCTCAGCAGGGCGGCGGAGGTGATGCCGCTGACCTCGAACATCGGGAGCAGATGCCGGGCCTGGAAGAGGTGGACCGGAACTCCCTCCACACTGCTGGGCAGTTCACCGTCCGGGAAGCCGTCGCCCAGGGCCATGATGCGGGCGTCGTCACCGGCGGACCGCTGGACCTTGGACAGGTTGAGCGCCACCCGGGTCGGACCGCCGAACGCGTGGTCCGGGGTGTGGAGCGTGACAACGTGCAGGATTTTCACCAGGGTTCCCCTCAACCTCGGCCGACTGTTCACAGCGTAGCCATTGCGTCCCTCCAAGTGGGTTGATTCGTTAGAGTGTTCAGCGGTCCACGGAACGGGGGGCGGATGACGTCCGTGCACACGCCGACGCGCACGCCGAAGCCTTCGCCGACGCGGCCGACGGCCCTCGAACCGCCCGCCCGGCCGATCGCCTGGGCCATGCTCTCGCGGGCGCTGGCGGTCCCGCTGATCCTGGGTCTGGTCTGCTTCCTGCCCGCGGTGATCGCCGCGCAGCCCGGCAGCGGGGTGCGGGACACGGCGTACTGGCTCCAGTTGGTGCTGACCTGCTACGCGGGGGCCCGGCTGGCGACGATGATCCTCTCCACCCGGCGGCGGCTGCTCCAGGGCGTCTTCTGGATGTTCGTCTACATCGCGATGGGCGTGGCGCCGTTCGCGCAGGTGGTCATCGGCCAGACGCCGACGCCGATGGTGGGGCCGCGCTCGGACCTGGTGACGGCGATCGCGATGATCCTGGTGGGATGTGCGGCCTTCGACCTGGGGGCGCTGCTGGCCTCGCGGCGGCCGCTGCGCCGCCGTACGCCGACCGCGCGCGGGACGGGCGGGCCCGCCGTGGCGCATCCGGTGCGGCTGCGGCTGCTGGTGCTGCTCGCGTTCGCGGCCAGCGGGTACTACGTGCTGAAGCTGGGCGGGCCCGCGGTCTTCTTCTCCAGCAGGCAGGAGATCAGCGAGACGGTGGCGGCGAGCGGGGTCGCCTCGGGCGAGTCGAACGTCGGCTCGGCGTTCCTGAAGGGCTTCGGCACGGTCCCCGCGCTGCTGGCACTGCTCTTCTGCACCCGCCGCCTGGTGACCTCCCGGCGGGCCCGGAGGACCCCGTCGACGGTGCTGGCGTGGGTGGCGCTGGCGGCGCTCAATCTGGTGGTGAACAACCCGATCTCCAACGCGCGTTACTGGTTCCTGACGGTGCTGGTGTCGTTGCTGTTCACGGCGTTCCCGCGCAGTGCGGCGATGTACCGCTCGGTGCTCGCGGCGGGCGTGGTGGGGGCGCTGGTGCTGTTCCCGTACGCGGACAAGTTCCGCTACGACGAGGAGGGGCAGCGGACCGTGCAGTCCGCCTCGGCTTTCGAGCCGCTGGCCACCAAGGACTACGACCAGACGGTGATGTTCGCCAACACCATCTCCTGGGTGGACACCCGGGGCCACACCTATGGCCGTCAACTGGCGGGCTCCGCGCTGTTCTTCGTGCCCCGGTCGGTGTGGAGCGGAAAGCCGGAGGACACCGGGGTCCGGGTCGGGCAGTGGATGGGGATGCGGATGACCAACCTCTCGGCCCCGCTGTGGACCGAGCTCTGGGTGGACCTCGGCCCGGCCGGAATGGCCGGCGGCCTGGCGCTGATCGGCTACGCGGCGGCCCGCACGGACCGCCGCTACGCCCTCGCGGTCACCCGGGCGGGCCCGGGCTCCGGCAGTGTGCTGGCCATCGCGGCCCCGCTGATCGCCGGGTACACCTTCATCCTGCTGCGCGGCCCACTGCTCCAGGCAGTGGGCAAGCTCGCCATCGCGGTGCTCTGTCTGGCGCTGATCACCACGTTCAGGGAGCAGCGGGCAGCGCGTCGGCGCTGACGGGCTCCTGGGGCGCGGCCTTCCGTCGGCGCAGCCGGGCCACCCTGATCCAGGTAGCGGTGGCCTTGCAGAGCGAGCCCAGGAAGAGGCCCCAGGCGGCGCCCGGGACGCCCCCGATGACGTAACCGCCCGCGAGGAACGCCACGGCGGTGAGTGAGAAGACGATCTGGATGGGGAGCGTGGTGCGCGGGTCGAGCATGCGCAGGGCGAGCAGGCCGCAGGTGCCGACGGCCATCGCCGCGTACTGGCTGCCGGTCGCGGGGAGCAGTGCGGCGGCAACGGGCCAGGTGTCGCCGAGGAGTTGGCGTCCTGCGCTGTCGGGCAGCAGGGCGAGGACCGTGGCCCAGAGCGCGGCCGTGGTGGCGAGAGCGGCGGCGAGCGCGGCGGTGGCCCGGACCCGGCGGCGTTCGTCGCCGACGCGGCCGAGGATCGGAGGGCCGAAGGAGGTGGCGGAGGTGAACAGCACGTTCAGCGGCCCGAAGAGGGTGGTCGCCCCGCGCAGCGCCCCGACCAGGAGGGGGTTGCCGACCGCGCCGAGGCCGAGGACGGACAGCTGGCTGGTGGCGTTGCCCACGCCGAACTCGACGGTGAAGCGCTGCCCGAGGTGGCCGCGCCGCAGCATCGGGCGCAGTGCCGTCGGGGCCCCGTCGGTGGCACGGCGGAGCAGGACGGCGGAGAGCAGCAGGGCGGGCAGGGCGGACAGGCCCCAGACCGCGATCAGCCGGGCCGGGGCCGCCCCGTAGTCCTGTACGGAGAGGGCCGCGAGTACGCAGACCAGCCGCAACAGGTCCGAGATCAGGGCGTGGTGGGGCTGCTGGAGCGTGGAGAAGGCGTAGCGGACGGCGTCCTGGCCCAGCACCACGGGCAGGACCAGGCCGAGCATCAGCAGGGCGCGGGCCGTGTCTCCGGGGACGAGGGCGCAGACGGCGGCCAGGAGCATGCCGAGCACGGCGGCGGCGAGCACGGTGAAGGTCACGGCCGAGCGGCAGGCGCCCCGGGTCTCCTCGCCCGCGCCGCGCTTGAGGACGAGGGGCTGCCCGGTGTACGCCCCCGAGACGCCGAGCAGCACGGTGAAGGCCAGGTAGACCGCGGAGAAGCGGGCGAAGTCGGCGACGGTGGAGAGCCGGGCGGCGGCCACCAGCACGAGGATGTTGGTGAGCGCCGCCACGCCCTGGTCCGCGACCGAGCAGAGGACGGCCGTGCGGGCTCTCACCGTCGCGCCGCCGGGAGCGTCAAGGAGCGCAGTCCGAGGGTCTCGGTCGGATCGCCGGTGAGCTCGGGGGCGTCCGGCTCTGCGGTGGGAGTGGGTCCGCCGCCACCGCCGCTTCCCCTGCGCCGGGTGGACTTCGCTCGCCGCTCCGCGCGGCGCAGCCGCCCCCGGGGCGGGTGGAGCAGGGAACCGAGGACGGAGCCCCCGGAGGCGACGATGATCTCGCGGATGCGTTCCAGGTCGCTGCGGTGCACCTCGCGCGGGTCGCACACGATCATGACGCCCGCCACCCGGTCGACGAGGGCGACCGCGTCCGCGTAGGAGAGGACGGGCGGGGCGAGCACGATGACGACGGTGCCGGGGCGGTCGGCCTCGGCGACGACGCGGCCGACGGGCGGGGAGGTGAGGACGCGCGGGACGTTGTCGACGGTGGTGCCGGGGATCAGGGTGAAGGCCCCGGAGCCGGGGACGTCCACGCCCGAGCGGCCGCCGGTGGGCCAGCTGCCGTCGCCCTCCTCGGCGGCCCAGCGCGGCGGGCGCACCTTGTGGGCGGCGGAGCCCAGGTCCCGGGCGAGGGAGGGGGTGCGCAGATCGGCCTCGACCAGCAGGACGTCACGGCCCATCTCGGCGAAGGCGGCGGCGAGGTTGGCCGCGGCCGCGGCGGCGGCCGCGTTGTCGTCGCGCGGAGCGGTGACGAGCAGGCGGCGGCTCTCGGCGAACGACGGGTCGTAGGCGAGCCGGAAGGCGACCGCGCGGTACTCCTCGGCGAGCCGGGAGCCGCTGCGGCCGATGGCGAGCAGTCCGCCCGTGGCGGCGCGCTCCCGGGGCAGGGTGCCGAGCAGCGGGGCGCCGAGCGAGTGGACCAGCTCGCGGGTGGAGCGTACGGCGGGGTCGAAGACGAGGCGCACCCAGGACAGCAGCAGCCCCAGCGCCAGACCGACGACACCGCCGAGCCCGAGCAGCAGGGGCAGGCCGGCCCCGGTGGGCGAGGTGGGGGCGACGGGCTTCTTGTTGAGATAGCCGGGGGTGGTGTCCAGGGCCTTGAGCTCGGAGATCTTCCGGCTCAGTTCGGAGATGGAGACGATGATGTTGGCGCGGGCACTGGTGACGTCGTCGGCGGCGCCCGCGCCGATCTGCTTCTCCAGCATGTCGCGCTTCTCCTCCAGCGGGCCGAGCTGGGCCCGGTAGCCGTCGGACATGTTCTTGATGCTGTCCTCGGTGCGTGCCTTGCGATGGGCGAGATACGCGCCTGCCAGGGCTTCGGCGCGGGCGCGGGACTGCTCGGGGGTGGCACCGGTGTAGGAGAAGCGGAGGGTGAGGGTGTTGGGGGGGTTGGTGACCTGGAGTCCGTCCAGCAGCTTACGGGCGGCGACGTCGTCGCCCGCCTTGAGGAGGGTGCCCGCGGCCAGGGTGCCGACGGTGTCGCTGACGGCGGTCTGGCGCTCGGAGCCGATGTTGATGCCCTTGTCGGCGGAGGCTCCGGCGGCGAAGGGGTCGGAGATCGCGGAACGGACGAGTACTTCGCCGGTGGCGGTGTAGGTCTCCTCGCCGCCGAGCGCGAGATAGCCTCCGCCGAGCAGTCCGACGGCGACGCCGGCGGCCAGCAGGCTTCGGTAGCGGAGGAGTTGGCGGAACTGGTCGCGCAGGAGCGCCGGCTCGTCCTGGTCGTCCGGGACCCGGTTCACGGCTGTCATCGGCGAGGGCCCCCTTGTCCGTCCCGCAGGACCTCGGCGAGCAGTTCGTCGAAGCGGGCGAGGCCCGCCTCCCGGCTCAGGTGGCGTGCCACGTACCGCGGCCCCTCGGCTCCGAGGGCGTCGGCGCGGGCCGGGTCGGCGGCGAACTTGCGTACGGCTTCCAGGAGGGCGGCGGGGTCCTCAGGGGCGACGAGGACCCCGGCCCCGGAGCGGCGGACCTCGTCGGCGGTGCCGCCCTCGTCGGCGACGGAGGCGAGCACGGGGCGTCCGGAGACGAAGTAGGAGGTGAGCTTGGAGGGGACGCTCATGTCGAGGACCGAGGCCCGCTGGGTGACCGCGAGGACATCGGCGGCGGCGAGGACGTCGGGGAACTCCTCGGCGCTCGCGGGCTCCAGGAACTCCACGTTGGGCAGTCCCTCGGCGCGGGCGCGCAGGGCGTCGCGCTGGTTGCCGTCGCCCATCAGGACGACACGGATGTCCGGGGCCAGCCGGGCGGTGTCGATGAGCACCTCCAGGCCCTGCTTGAGGCCCATGTTGCCGGAGTGCAGCAGGACGGGGGTGGTGGCGGCCCAGCCGAACCGGGCCCGGGTGGCGGCCCGGTCGGCGGTGGGGCCTTGCACATGGGTCCAGTTGGGGACGAGGCGGATGCGGCCGGGGTCCACGCCGAGGGCGGTGACCCCGGGGACGAAGCTCTCGTGGATGACGCCGACGAGGGCGGCCCCGCGCAACGCGTACCGCTCGGCGGCCGCGGCGACGGCGGCCGCCCGGCCCCCGCCCCGGATGCCGCTCTGCGCGGCGGCGGCGCCCATCAGGTCCTGGACAACGGGGAGGTAGGGCACGCGGTGGCGACGGGCGAGGCGGGCCCCGATGACGCCGCCCGCGAGGCTGGGCATCTGGGCGATCACGGCGTCGGGGCGTCCCGGCGGCGGGGCGGTGAGCCCGGTGGCGAGGATGCTCGCCTCGAACGCGGCTCGGCGCAGGGCGGTCTGACGGGACGGCACATAGTGCCTGCGCCGGTGCACGCCGACGCCACCGCGTATCTCCACGGTCCGCCACACGCCCCGGTAGCCCTCCTCTAGCTGCCAGGCGGGGTAGTGCGGCATACCGGTCAGCGCCCTGACCCGGGCACCCGACGCGGCCCAGTGCTCGGCCAGTTGGGTAGCGTACGGGCCGATGCCCGTGACCTCCGGGGCATAGTTGGTCGACACCACCAGAAGGCGGCGGTCCCGGAACGGCCCGCGCCTGGCTCCATCACTCATCGGACGATCGCCTTCCCCCCATGACAGCCGCTGTCCCCACCGAGGAACAGCCCCTGTCGAGCTTATCCGTTCACGGCTTGCTCAAGTGTTCTTCACAGTAAGGTCGTTGGAACATCACCGGATCACGTTCACCGTGGGGGGAGAGATACGGATGGTGCAGCACAGGGTGGGTTACGCGCCCGGGGTGTACGACCTGTTCCATGTCGGTCACCTGAACATCCTGCGGCATGCCCGCAGTCAGTGCGACTACCTGGTCGCGGGGGTCGTCTCGGACGAGATGGCCGCCCTCGCCAAGGGCCACCGGCCCGTGATCCCGTTGCGCGAACGACTGGAGATCGTCCGCAGCGTGCGGTTCGTGGACGCCGCGTTCGTGGAGACCGTGCCGGACAAGGTCGAGACCTGGCAGCAGGTCCGGTTCGACGTGATCTTCAAGGGCGACGACTGGCGGGGCACGGACAAGGGCCTGAAGCTGGAGCGCGACTTCGCCGAAGTGGGCGTGGAGGTCGTCTACTTCCCGTACACCGTGCACACGTCCAGCACCCAGCTGCGGCGGGCGCTGGACGTGCTCGTCAGCCCGCCCGGAGCGCTTTCAGCTCCCTGAACCACTTGGCCAGGAAGGCCGCGAGGAACAGGGTGTGCACCACCGCCAGCACGGCGTACCCGGCGCGGAAGGCTCCGGGTGCGCCGAGCAGGAGGAACACCAGGCAGAACACCCCGTAGTCGGCGGGCAGCAGCGCCACGGCCCGCCCCCGGGAGACCGGCGCCGCCGCCGGTGCCGCCCAGGCCGGCCCGCGGGCGCTCGCCGCCGCCTTGCCGAGCTGTTCGCGCAGCAGCCCGGCGCAGAAGGTGAGCACGGCGGCCAGCTGGAAGCCCAGTGGCAGCAACAGCCAGGCATCAGAGGGTAGTTCACCGAAGCGGTAGAACGAGATCAGGACCGCGGTGTGGACGAGGAGCAGCTTCCCGCAGTCCACGACATGGTCCAGCCACTCCCCGTCGGGCCCGCCCTTGCCGGTGAGCCGGGCGAGCTGCCCGTCGGCGGAGTCGAAGGCGAAGCCGACCGCCAGGGCCGCGTAGACGGTGACCGCGAGCGTCCACGACGGCTCGGCGAGCGCGACCGCGGCGAGGGCGGAATAGGTGAACAAGGCGCTGACCAGCGTAACTTGATTGGGTGTCAGCCCCATGCGATACGCCCCGGCCGCCAGCACCCGCCCGGCCGGGCGGTTCACGTACCGCGAGTACAGCGAAACGCCCTTGGCGCTCTTCTGTGCGCCGCGCAATTCGCGCAGCACCGTGCCCGTGCTTCCCATACGCCCCCCAGCGTCCGGCATGTGCCCGCATCATTGCATGCGGGCCCGGTCATTTCCCGTCGGTGAGCTGTTCGTCCAGTTCGTCGAAGAGCAGCTCACTGTGTTCGATCTGGCCGGTGCGGTACGCGGATCGGGCCACCAGGTGCGAGGCGACCGGGCCGGTGAGCATCTGGAAGAAGGCGATCAGGGCGAGGGTGGCGAGGTCCATGCCGCCGCGCAGCCGCAGGGCGACCCCGACCAGCACCAGGATCATGCCGAGGGTCTGGGGTTTGGTCGCCGCGTGGCTGCGGGAGAGGACGTCGGGGAGCCGGATCATGCCGATCACCCCGAGCAGGCAGATCGCGGCGCCGATGAGGAGCACCACGGCGCCTGCCGTGTCGGCGATCTGAAGCCAGGCGCTCACTGCGGGCCCTCCTGGGTGCCGTCGGGGTGCGGCGGGCGGGGCGCGTTCCCGGGCCGGTCGCGTACGGCGATGAAGCGGGCGATGCCCACCGATCCGGTGAACCCGAGGAACGCCAGCACCAGCATGATCGGGAAGTAGAAATGGTCCCGGGCGAAGGCGGACTTGGCGCCCAGCCCGGCGATGATCAGGGCTGCGCAGACGTCCAGCGAGATCGCCCGGTCGAGCATGGAGGGGCCGCGCCAGATCCGGGCCAGCAGCAGGGCCCCGGCGACGACGATCAGCACGACGGCGGTGGTCAGCAGGATCCGGTCGATCTGTTCGGGTGCGCTCATGGTCCGGGCCTCCCGGGGGTGGGCTGGGGCGGTGGCGGGGGTTCGGCGACCCGGGCGATCTCGTCGGGGGTGCCGAAGGCCCGTACGGTCAGTTCCTCCAGGCGCCACACCTTGCGCCGCGCCGCTTCGAGCTCTTCGGGCAGGTCGGCGTCCAGGACGTGCAGGAAGACGGTGGCGGTCGCCCGGCGCACTTCGATGATGGAGCCGCCGGGGACGTTGGAGACGGCGACGGCGGTGGCAGCGAGCATCAGGTCGCTGCGGCAGCGCAGGGGCACGCCGATCACGGCGGCCCGGTGCGGGAGGCCGACGAAGACCTGCCGGGTGACCTTCACGCCGGAGGTGTACATGTCCTGGAAGAGATATCCGGCCAGGCACACGATCCCCCAGAGGTGGAGCCGCAGCCCGAGGTCGACCCGGGGCAGCGGGAAGGCGAGGCAGACGGCGACCGCGACGACCAGGCCGGTCAGCACGTTGGCCCAGGTGAGGGTGGACCAGAGCAGCACCCAGATCACGGTGAGCCAGGCGATCAGCGGCAGGTCCAGGACCCGCTTGCGGCGGTCCCCGAACTCGCAGCTCAGCGGCGGCAGATCGGCGTTGCGGAACGAGAACCGCAGGATGCGTCTCACCGGCTCAGCACCTCCTGGACATAGGGGGTCCGCTGGAGGAGTTCGGCGGCCGTGCGGTCGGTGTAGGCGGTCAGCGGGGCGGCCAGGACCGTGAAGGAGAGGCCGAGCGCGATGGTCGCCGCGGTGGCCGCGGTCATCGGGCGGGGCAGCCGGCTGGTGGTGGTCACGGCCCGGCCGTGCAGCGTCGCGGCGACGGCCTGGCCCGCCGGGCGGTGCGCGGGGGTGACGCCCTCGTCGCCGGTGCCGGGGATGTGGTCGGGGCCCTCGTCGGTGTCCTCGTCGCTGTCGTCGCCGGACTCCAGGACCGTACCGGCGACGGCCAGGTCGGGTGGGGCGGCCCGCCAGAAGGCCAGGTTCCACACCTTGGCGACCACGTACAGCGTCAGGAGGCTGGTGACCGCGGAGGCGACGACCAGGACCCAGGCCCAGCCGCCGCCGTCGGCCACGCCGGCGCGCATCAGGCCGAGCTTGCCGATGAAGCCGGACAGCGGGGGGATGCCCGCGAGGTTCATCGCGGGTACGAAGAACAGCAGCGCGAGCATCGGGGCGGCCCTGGCCAGTCCGCCGAGCCGGGTCAGCTCGGTGGTGCCGCCGCGGCGTTCGATGAGCCCGGCGACCAGGAACAGGGTCGTCTGGACGGTGATGTGGTGGGCGACGTACACGATGGCTCCGCCGTACGTCTCCCGGGTGGCGAGGCCGATCCCGAACACCATGTAGCCGATGTGGCTGATCAGGGTGAAGGAGAGGAGTCGTTTCAGGTCGGTCTGGGCGACCGCGCCGAGGATGCCGATCACCATGGAGGCCAGCGCGACGGCCATCAGGAGGTCGCCGAGGCGGCTGCCGGGGAAGAGCAGCGTCTCGGTGCGCATCATGCAGTAGACGCCGACCTTGGTGAGCAGACCGGCGAAGACGGCGGTGACGGGGGCGGGGGCGGTCGGATAGGAGTCGGGGAGCCACGCGGCGAGCGGGAAGACGGCCGCCTTGATCGCGAAGACGGTCAGCAGCATCGCCTGGATCAGGGTCTGTACCCCGGTGGGGAGTTCGGACAGCCGCACCGCGAGCTGCGCGAAGTTCACGGTTCCGGCGGCCGCGTACGTCATGGCGATGGCGGTGAGGAAGAGCATCGAGGAGAACAGGGAGATGATCACGTACGTGGAGCCCGCCCGCATCCGGGGTCCGGTGCCGCCGAGGGTGAGCAGGACGAAGCTGGCGACGAGCATGATCTCGAAGCCGACGTAGAGGTTGACGAGGTCGCCCGCGAGGAAGGTGCAGGAGACCCCGGCCACGAGGATCAGATACGCGGGGTGGAAGACGGCGAGCGGGGTCTCCTTGTCCCGGTCGGTCATGCCCTGGCCGAGGGAGTAGATCAGCACGCAGAGCGTGACGGCCGAGGAGACGGTGAGCATCAGTCCGGAGAGCCGGTCGGCGACCAGGGTGATGCCGAGCGGCGGGGCGAAGTCGCCGAGGTGGACGGAGAGCGGGCCCCGGTTGTCGGCGGCGATCATCAGGATCGCCGAGAGCGCCGTGACGGCGCTGAGCACGGCGACGCTGATGAAGCGCTGGAAGCGTTTGAGGCGGGTACCGAAGGCCAGGCTGAGGCCGGTGGCGCACAGCGGCAGTAGCACCGGCAGCGGGACGAGCGCGTTCATCCGGTGGCTCCTCGGTCGCGGGGGTAGCGGTCGTCGGCCTTGGCGTCCCCGCCGCGTTCGTCGTCCTCGGGGTCGGTGCCCAGCACGTCGTTCCAGAGGTCGCCGGAGGCGTCGCGGCCGCGCGCCTGGCGGGCGCGGTCGGCGCGCAGCCGGTCGCGGAGTCTGCGGCGCTCCTCGCGGTAGCGTTCGCGTTCCTCCGCGGTGGGCTCGGCCCCCGAACGGAACTGCTCGCGCAGCTGGTTGCGCTCCCCCATCACCTCGGCGCGCAGCACGATACGCCGGTCCTCCAGGTCGTCGTGGACCTCGTCGGTCCCGGTGAGCTGATGGCTGCGGTAGGCCATGGCCAGCAGGAACGCGGTGGTGGCCAGAGTGATGACGATGGCGGTGAGGGCGATGGCCTGGGGCAGTGGGTCGGTGATCCGGTTGAAGGCGACCCCGTACAGCAGGGGAGCGGCGCCCGCCCGACCGGTCGAGGAGAGCACGAGCAGGTTGATGCCGTTGCTCACGACGACGGCGCCGAGCAGGATGCGGGTCAGCGGGCGGGTGAGCATGAGGATGCCGCCGACGGCGCAGAGTACGACGGCGGTGGCGAGGAGCGAGGCGCTGACGATCATCGCGTGGGGCCTCCCTCGGGGGCGCTCTCGGGGGTGAGGACGCCTGCCGCGCGTTCGATCTGCCGGTCGACCTTGGCGCCGAGGGCCCGCACGATGTCCAGGACCACACCGAGGACCAGCAGGTAGACGCCGAAGTCGAAGAGGACCGAGGTACTCAGGTGGTAGTCGCCGAAGACCGGCAGGTGCCCGTAGTAGGTGAAGGCGTGCAGGACGGTGCCTTCCGAGAGTCCGAGGAGAGCCACCCCGGTGGAGATGAAGAGACCGAGGCCGGTGAAGAGGCCGGGTTGCAGGGGGGCCGCCTCGGCGAGTTCGAAGCGGCCACCCGCCAGATAGCGGGTGATCAGGCCGACCCCGGCGACGAGTCCGGCGACGAAGCCACCGCCGGGCAGGCTCTCGGCGCAGAACAGCAGGTAGACGGAGAGCACCAGGATCGGGTGGAACAGCAGCCGGGCCACCACTTCGAAGACGATCGAGCGGTGTTCGGGGGCGAGGGTGGACCCGGCGGCGAGCCAGCTGCGCTCGGGGGCCGCGTCGTCGCCCCGCGGCAGCCGGGAGGAGTGGTGGGCGGACAGGGACCAGGCGGTGCGGCCCCGCAACTCCTCCTGGGCCATGGTGCCCTCGCTGCGGCGGTGCAGGTAGATGAGGCTGGTGACACCGATCGCGGCGGCGGCGAGCACGGCGGACTCCCCCATGGTGTCCCAGGCCCGCAGGTCGACGAGGATGGTGGCGACGACGTCCTTGAGCCCGTGGTCGGCGACCTCCTGGACCATGGCGGAGCCGGCCGGTTCGGCGGTGCGGGCGGCGGCGGCGACCCACATCCCGACGCCGACGGTGGCGGCCGCGGCGAGGGCCACCGGGATGCGGGAGGCCCGCCGCCAGGTGCTCACGGACTCCTGGAAGTGGACCGGCATCCGGCGCAGCACCAGCACGAAGACGATCATCGCGACCGTCTCGACGCAGAACTGGGTCAGCGCCAGGTCGGGCGCCCCCTGGACGACGAAGAGCAGAGCGGTGCCGTAGCCGGTCAGGCCCGCCAGGACCACGGCCTTCATGCGGCGCCGCACGGTCAGGCAGAGCAGGGCGGCGGCGCAGGTCAGGGCGGCGACGGCGCCCTGGATCGGGGAGTCCCAGACCCGGGGGCGCACGGCGCCCTGCCAAGGGGTGTCGACGATGAGGACGGCGAGCTGTCCGGCGAGCATGACCAGCAGGGTGGTGGCGAGGTACACGGAGAGCGAGCCGCGCTGGATGAAGCCGGTGACCTGGAGGGCGAGACGTTCCTGCCCGAGCAGCAGATGGCCGAAGACGCTGTCGGCGGTGGGCCAGGCGATCCGCCGGGAGAGCCGGGTGACGGTGGTGCGGCCGAGGAAGAACAGGGTGCCCGCGGCCAAGGCGGCGGCCGACAGCAGCAGGGCGAGGCCGAACCCGTGCCAGAGGGCGAGGTGGTACGGCTCCGGGTCGGCCGGCAACGTATCGGCGTACGCGCCCAGCAGCCGGTCGGTCCAGCCGACGCCGGGGCCGAGGACCAGGCCGAGGACGGCGAGCAGGGCGGGCGGGGCGAGGAAGGCCGGGCCCACGCCGTGCACGGGGGTGTCGGGAACCCCGGGCTTGCGGGCAAAGGCTCCCCAGACGAACCGCAGGGTGTACGCGGTGGTCAGCGCGGAGCCCGCGACGACGACGGCCAGCGCCCACCGGTCGGCGGTGGAACCGTGCAGCAGCGCCTCGAACGCGGCCTCCTTCGCGGCGAAGCCGAGGAGCGGCGGCAGGGCGGCCATGGAGGCGGCGGACAGCACCGCGACCCCGGCGACGTACGGCAGGGAGCGCCCGACTCCGGAGAGTTTACGCAGGTCACGGGTGCCGGCGGCGTGGTCGATGATGCCGGTGACGAGGAACAGCGGGGCCTTGAAGAGGGCGTGTCCGAGGATCATCGCGACGGCGGCGAGCGCGGCGTTGCGGTTGCCGGTCCCGGCCAGCAGGGTGAGGAAGCCGAGCTGGCTGACGGTTCCGTAGGCGAGGACCAGTTTGAGGTCGTTCAGGCGCAGCGCCCGCCAGCCGCCGAGCAGCATGGTCGCGCCGCCGAGCACGATGACGACGGGTTTCCAGACGGGGACGTCGGCGAAGGCGGGGGCGAGCCGGGCGACCAGGTAGACCCCGGCCTTGACCATCGCCGCGGCGTGCAGATAGGCACTGACCGGGGTCGGGGCGGCCATGGCGTTCGGCAGCCACATGGAGAACGGCCAGATCGCGGACTTGGACAGGGCCCCGCACAGCACCAGGACGATGGCGATGGACACGGCGAGCGTCGTCTCGGGCGGATCGGAGACGATCTCGGAGATGCGGTACGTACCGGCGGCCTGTCCGAGGATCAGGAAGCCGACGAGCATGGCGAGCCCGCCGAACGTGGTGACCACGAGCGCCTGGAGGGCGGAGCGGCGGCTGTGCCGGTGTTCGCTGCCGTGCCCGATCAGCAGATAGGAGAAGACCGTGGTCAGCTCCCAGAACACGTACAGCGTGATCAGGTCGTCGGCGAGGACGAGGGCGAGCATCGCGCCCGCGAAGGCGAGCAGGTTCCCTGCGAAGCGGCCCAGTCGGGGGGTGTCGTCGGTGAAGTAGGAGGCGCAGTAGAGCAGGACGAGCGCGCCGATCCCGGCGGCGAGCAGCACCATCAGCTCGGCCAGCGCGTCCAGGCGCAGCGCGAGGGAGACGCCGTAGTCCGGGATCCACTGCCAGGACCAGGTGACCGCGTCCCCGGAGGCGGCGGTGCTCCAGCGGGTGAAGGCCCACACGGTGGCGGCCGCCGGAGGCAGGGCGAGCACGACGAAGGCCCACCGGCCGATCCGGTGCACCAGCGGGCCCGCGCAGGCCGCCAGCGCGAAGTGGGCGACGATGAGCGCGATCACAACGGGGTGTCCGGATCGGGCGGCGGAACATCCGGAATAAAGGGCACTAAATACAGATATATCCCGAAGACCGATTCACCCGACCGGCGCGCCGCACACGCGGGAGTCGTCTCAGCCGTGTCCGGCGCAGGGCCCGCTGTGGTCGCAGTACGGGGTGTTCCCGGTGGCGCCGCAGCCGTAGAGCATCACCCGGGTCTCGTGGTGCGGACCGTACGGGGTGGCGACTTCGAGGTCTCCGCGCAGGTGCAGCACTCCGTCGGCGTGGAGCGATACGTGGGTGGGGACGTCGGGGACCTCGTCGGGCATGCCGTCGGTGCGGTGGTACTGGAGGGCCCCGCTCGGGCAGCGCTGGATGACGTCGGCGACCTCGTCGGCGGGGGCGTTGTCGGGGAGGATCCAGGGCCGGCGGCCGACCTCGAAGACGGCGGGCAGCCCGCGCACGCACTCTGCGGCGTGCAGGCAGCGGCGCGCGTCGAAGCCGACGACGATGCCCTCGCCGTCGTAGGACCGGGCGGCGGGGCGCGGGGGCGGGGTCGACCGACTGGGCACCGCTGACTCTCCTGGGCGGCTCGGCATCCTGACCCCCCAAGCCTCGCGCCGGTGCCCCCGGGCCGCGACTCGGGGGCACCCGGCGCACGAGAGGATCGGCGCTCGGCGCGCGAGGGAGCTCACGGCAGGACCGCGACCCCGTCGATCTCGACCATCGCCTGCTCGTCCCAGAGCCGGGCCACGCCGATGACGGCCATCGCCGGGTAGTCGCGCCCCGCGAGCCGGCGCCAGATCCGGCCCAGCTCGGGGGCGTGGGACCGGTAGTCGGCGATGTCGGTGGCGTAGACGGTGACCCGGGCCAGATCGGCGGGGGCGCCGCCGGCCGCGTGGAGGGCGGTGAGCAGATTGCCCAGGGCGGTGGCGAACTGGTCCGGCAAGGTGGCTCCGACGACCTTGCCGTCCGGGTCGAGCGCGGTCTGCCCCGCGAGGAAGACCAGTTGGCCGCCGGTGGCGACGACGGCGTGCGAGAAGCCGGTGGGCGGGGAGAGTTCGGCCGGGTTGATCCGGTGGGACGGACTCATACGGACGGCTCCTGGTTCGGGGAGACGGCTTGCTGTGCCGCGGTCGCGTACAGCTCCTTGGCGATGATGGCGCGCTGCACCTCGCTGGCGCCCTCGTAGATCCGGGGCGCCCGGACCTCGCGGTAGAGGTGTTCGAGCAGATGACCCCGGCGCAGGGCGCGGGCGCCGTGCAGCTGGACGGCGGTGTCGACGACGTACTGCGCGGTCTCCGTGGCGTACAGCTTGGCCATGGCGGCGCGGCGTGGGACCCCGCTCTCCCCCGCGTCGTAGGCGGCCGCCGCCGCGTACACAAGGAGGCGGGCGGCCTCGGTGCGGGTGGCCATCTCGGCGACCTGGTGCGAGACGGCCTGGAGGTCGCTCAGGGGGCCGCCGAACGCGGTGCGGTGGGCGGTGTGCTCCAGGGTCGCGTCGAGGGCGGCGCGGGCCATGCCCACGGCGAAGGCGCCGACGCTGGGGCGGAAGAGGTTGAGGGTGTTCATGGCGACCCGGAAGCCCCGGTCGGGTTCGCCGAGGACGTCGTCGGCGGTGACCGGTACGCCGTCGAACTCCAGGGTGCCGATGGGGTGCGGGGAGAGCATGTCGAGGGCGGAGCCGGTGAGTCCTGGGCGGTCGGAGGGGACCAGGAACGCCGTGATGCCCCGGGAGCCCGCGCCGGGGGTAGTCCGGGCGAAGACCACGGCGAAGTCGGCCTCCGGGGCGTTGGAGATCCAGCACTTCTCGCCGGTGAGCCGCCAGCCGCCGGGGGCGGGCTCGGCGGCCAGGCTCAGCGCCGCCGCGTCGGACCCGGCGCCCGGCTCGCTCAGCGCGAACGCGGCGACGGCGCGTCCGGCCCGGACCTCGGGGAGCCAGGCCTCGCGGTGGGCGGCAGTGCCCGCCTGGACGATCGGGGTGGTGCCGAGCCCCTGGAGGGCGAGGGCGGTCTCGGCCTCGGTGCAGCCCCGGGCCAGGGACTCGCGCAGCAGGCACAGGTCGAGCGCCCCGGATCCGAACATCCGGCCGAGCAGCCCCAGCTCGCCGAGCGCGGCCAGCAGCGGCCGGTTGACGCGCCCGGGCTCGCCCTTCTCCGCCAGCGGGCGCAACTCCTGTTCGGCGAGGGTGCGCAGCTCTTCGCACCATGCGGTTTGTTCGGGTTCGAGGGAGAATGCCGTCATGGCGGCGCCTCTCTTGTCGCGTCTGCCTTGTCTCGTCCCTGCACTTCTCGCGTCACTGCCTTGTCGCGTCACACCTTGCCGCGTCGCGCCCTATCGCGGACCGTTGACTACCGTCACCCAAACGATACGCTCCAGAGGCGACAAGGGGGCGATCCTTCATGGAGCCGAATTCCTCGCCGAACACGCCCACAGCCGCCGAAGGCGCGTCCGTACGCGTCGCCGGTGCGCATACCGACACGTTCACACGCGACCATCTGCCGCCGCCCGAGCAGTGGCCGAAGCTGCTCCTGGACGACCCCCGGCTGCGTTACCCCGAACGGCTGAACTGCGGGAACGAGCTGCTGGACCGCACTGTGGCGGAACGGGGAGCGAACCGCCCCGCGCTGCGTTCAGGTGACGGGAGCGTCTGGAGCTACGGCGAGCTGCGGGAGACGGTGGACCGCATCGCGCATGTGCTGACCGAGGACCTGGGGATCGCGCCGGGCAACCGGGTGCTGCTGCGCGGGCCCACCACACCCTGGCTGGCCGCCTGCTGGCTCGCCGTCATGAAGGCGGGCGCCGTCGCCGTCACCGTACTGGCGCAGGCCCGCGCAACGGAGCTGGCAACCGTCTGCTCCCTGGCCCGTACCGGTCACGCGCTGTGCGACGCCCGGGCGGAGAAGGAGCTGATCGAGGCGGGCGTCGACGGGCTGCGGATCACCCTGTTCGGCGGGGACGCGCCCGACGACCTGACCCGGCTGGCGGCCGCGCACTCCGGCTCCGGCCCGTACCGGGCGGTGGACACGGCGGCCGACGAGGTGGCACTGATCGCGTTCACCTCGGGGACGACCGGCCGCCCCAAGGGCTGTATGCATCTGCACCGGGACGTGCTGGCCATCGCCGACACCTTCTCCCGCGAGGTGCTGTGCCCGCGGCCCGACGACGTGTTCGCGGGCAGCCCGCCGCTGGGCTTCACCTTCGGCCTGGGCGGGCTGCTGGTCTTCCCGCTGCGGGCCGGGGCGTCCACACTGCTCCTGGAGCAGGCGGGGCCGCGGCAACTGCTGCCCGCGCTGGCGCGGCACCGGGTGTCGGTCCTGTTCACCGCGCCGACCGCCTACCGCACGATGCTCGGCCAGCTGGACGGCCACGACCTCTCGGCGCTGCGGCGCTGCGTCTCGGCCGGGGAGAACCTGCCCGCGGCGACCTGGCAGGCCTGGTACGAGGCGACCGGGCTGCGCATCATCAACGGCATCGGGGCCACCGAGCTGCTGCACATCTTCATCTCGGCCGCCGACGACGCCATCCGCCCCGGCACCGTCGGCGTCCCCGTGCCGGGCTGGCAGGCCCGGGTGGTGGACGAGCACGGCGAGGAGCTGCCCGACGGCGAGGCGGGGCTGCTAGCCGTGCGCGGCCCGGTCGGCTGCCGCTACCTCGCCGACCCGCGCCAGGCGGAGTACGTCCGGCACGGCTGGAACCTGACCGGTGACACGTTCGTCCGCGAACCGGACGGCTACTTCCGTTACGTGGCCCGCGCCGACGACATGATCATCTCCTCCGGGTACAACATCGCGGGCCCCGAGGTGGAGGACGCCCTGCTGCGCCATCCGGCGGTCGCTGAGGCCGCCGTGGTGGGCCGGGCGGACGAACTGCGCGGCGAGATCGTGGTGGCGCACGTGGTGCTGGCGGAGGGCTCGGAACAGACGGCGGACTCGCTGCGCGCCCATATGAAGGCCAACCTGGCCCCGCACAAATGCCCGCGCGCCTTCGTCTTCCACACCGCCCTCCCGCGCACCGCGACCGGCAAGCTCCAGCGGTTCCTGCTCCGGGAAGACACGGCATAGGGCCTTTCGTTCGGAGCATCCCGGGCCCGCGGGCCGACCCGAACGACAGGCCCTAGAGTGATCACGTGGCCGAGCTGCGCACCCCCCGTTCCCTGATCGTCACGCTGTACGGCGCCTACGGTCGTCCCTCCGACGACGCCCCGTTCGCGGTGGCCGAGCTGATCCGTCTGCTGCACGCCGTGGGCGTCGACGCCCCCTCCGTACGTTCCTGCGTCTCTCGGCTGAAGCGGCGCGGGCTGCTGGTCGCGGCCCGCGCGGCGGACGGCTCGGCGGGCTACGCCCTGTCACCGGACGCCCGCCAGCTGCTGGACGACGGCGACCGCCGTATCTACCGGCGCCCCGCGCCCCGGCTCGCCGACGGCTGGGTCCTCGCGGTGTTCTCGGTGCCCGAGGCGGAACGCAGCAAGCGGCATGTGCTGCGCTCGCGGCTGGCGCGGCTGGGCTTCGGCACGGCGGCGCCCGGCGTGTGGATCGCCCCCGCCGGCCTCTACGAGGAGACGCGCCACACACTGGAGCGCCTCGAACTGGCCCCGTACGTCGACCTGTTCCGCGGCCACCACCTCGGCTTCACGCCGACCCGCGAGTCGGTGGCCCGCTGGTGGGACCTGGATGCGGTGGCCCGCCTCCACCACGACTTCCTGGAACTGCACGAACCGGTCCTGCGGGACTGGGAGTCGACCGCACCCCCCGACACCGCGCCCCGCCCCCAGGCCGCCTACCGGGACTACATCCTGGCCCTGGACTCCTGGCGCCAACTCCCCTACGCCGACCCGGGCCTCCCCCCGGAACTCCTCCCGGACCACTGGCCGGGCGCGCGCTCGGCAGAGGTGTTCGGCCGCCTGCACGACCGCTTGCGGGACGCCGGGGAGCACTTCGTCCGGGGGTGAGGCCTGCCGGCCGGAATCCGGGTGCTCCGGTCCCGGCCCGGCGGGCAGGATGAGGCGTGGACCACCCGGGAGTACGCGGAGGAGCGGGCCGCCCTGCTCGGCGCTCTGTCCGTGCGGTACCGGCAGGAGCACTGGGGCGGTGTGCCCCACCCCGTCCCGTGCCGCTGCCACGAGTGCCTGGTCATCCCAGGGTGAGCCGGGGTTTCGGGGCGTCCGTGCGGCCGGTGGGCGGGGTGCGGCTGCCCGCGCCGTACGGGAGGGGCCAGGGCGCGCCCGGTCCGGTGTAGCCCTGTTCGGCCGCCGCGTGGAGAGTCCAGTGCGGGTCGTAGAGGTGGGGGCGGGCCAGGGCGCAGAGGTCGGCGCGGCCCGCCAGGAGCAGGGAGTTGACGTCGTCCCAGGAGGAGATGGCGCCGACCGCGATGACCGGGATGCCGACGGTGTTGCGGATGCGGTCGGCGTACGGGGTCTGGTACGAGCGGCCGAATTCGGGGCGCTCGTCGGGGACGACCTGGCCGGTGGAGACGTCGATGGCGTCGGCCCCGTGGGCGGCGAAGGCGCGGGCGATCTCCACGGCGTCCTCCGCTTCCGTGCCGCCCTCGGCCCAGTCGGTGGCGGAGATCCGGACGGTCATCGGCCGGTCCTCCGGCCAGACTTCGCGGATCGCGTCGAAGACTTCCAGGGGGTAGCGGAGGCGGTTCTCCAACGGGCCGCCGTAGGCGTCGGCGCGGTGGTTGGTGAGCGGGGAGAGGAAGCCGGAGAGCAGGTAGCCGTGCGCGCAGTGGAGTTCGAGGAGGTCGAAACCGGCGGTGGCCGCGCGGCGGGCCGCCTGCGTGAACTGCTCGCGTACGGAGGCCAGTCCGGCGCTGTCCAGCTCCCGCGGAACCTGGTTGACGCCCGGTCGGTACGGGAGCGGGGAGGCCGCCGACAGGGGCCAGTTGCCGTGCTCCAGCGGCTGGTCGATGCCCTCCCACATCAGCTTCGTGGAGCCCTTGCGGCCGGAGTGGCCGAGCTGGACGCCGATGGCCGCGCCGGGGGCGGAGGTGTGGACGAAGTCGGCGATCCGCCGCCAGGCGGTGGCCTGTTCGTCGGTCCACAGGCCCGCACAGCCGGGGGTGATCCGCCCCTCGGGGCTGACGCAGACCATCTCGGTCATGGTGAGTCCGGCCCCGCCGAGCGTTCGGGCGCCGAGGTGGACGAGGTGGAAATCACCGGGGAGCCCGTCGGTGGCCGAGTACATGTCCATCGGCGAGACGACGACGCGGTTGCGCAGTTCGAGGCCGCGCAGCCTGAGCGGGGTGAACATCGGCGGGGTGCCGGGCGGGCAGCCGAACTCCTCCTCGACGACGGCGGTGAAGGAGGCGTCGCGCAGGCGCAGGTTGTCGTGGGTGACCCGGCGGCTGCGGGTGAGGAGGTTGAACGCGAAGCGGCGGGGCGGCTGGTCGACGTAGGTGGCCAGCTCCTCGAACCAGCGCAGGCTGGCCGCGGCGGCCCGCTGGGTGGAGGCGACGACCGGGCGGCGCTCGGTCTCGTACGCCGTCAGCGCGGAGGGCAGGTCAGGCTGTTCCTCGATGCAGGCGACCAGCGCGAGGGCGTCCTCGACGGCGAGTTTGGTTCCGGAGCCGATGGAGAAGTGCGCGGTGTGGGCGGCGTCCCCGATGAGCACCGTGTTCCCTTGCGACCAGCGCGAGTTGGCGACCGTACGGAAGGTGAGCCAGCTGGACCTGTTGCCGCGCAGGGGCCTGCCGTCCAGTGCATCGGTGAAGAACTTGGCGCAGCGGGTGGTGGATTCGTCCGGGTCGCAGGTGTCGAGTCCGGCGGCGCGCCACACGTCCTCGCGCATCTCGACGATGACGGTGGAGGCGTCTGCGGCGTACGGGTATCCGTGCAACTGCATGACCCCGTAAGGGGTTTCGGCGATCTCGAAGCGGAAGGCGTCGAGCGCGAAGTCGGCGGCGAGCCAGATGTAGCGGTTGCCGTGCTCGGTGAGGGACGGGCCGTAGGCTTCGGGGTGCGCCTCGCGGGTGGTGCTGTGCACCCCGTCGGCGGCGATCACCAGGTCGTGGTGGACGGCCAGTTCGGCGGCGGGCGGGGCCTCGGTACGGAAGCGGAGTTCGACGCCCAGGGCGGCGCAGCGCTCGTGCAGGATCTCCAGGAGCCGGCGGCGGCCGAGGGCGGCGAAGCCGTGGCCGCCGGAGGTGTGGGTGCGGCCGCGGTGGACGATGTCGATGGTGTCCCAGCGGACGAACTCGCGGCTCAGCGCCCGGTAGGCTTCGGGGTCGGCGTGCTCGATGCCGCCGAGCGTCTCGTCGGAGAGCACGACGCCGAAGCCGAAGGTGTCGTCGGGGGCGTTGCGCTCGTACACGGTGATCTCACGGGCCGGGCCGAGCCGCTTGAGGAGGGCCGCGGCGTAGAGTCCGCCGGGGCCGCCGCCGATGACCGCGATCCGCCGCAGGGGCGAGCCATGGCCGGAGGCCGTCGCGACCGGGCGCCGGGCGCCTTCGGGGGCGTCCGCCACGGCTACTTCCCCTGCCACTTCGGGGGCCGCTTCTCGGTGAAGGCCGCGTGGAATTCCGCGTAGTCCTCGCCGTGCATCAGCAGCGCCTGGGTGTTGGCGTCCAGCTCGACGGAGGCGGCCAGCGGCATGTCCAGTTCCGCGGTGAGCAGCGCCTTGGTCTGGGCGAGGGCGAGGGCGGGGCCGTCGGCGAGGCGGCGGGCCAGCTCGGCGGCGCGCTCGTCGGCCTTCCCCTCCTCCGCCAGTTCGCTGATCAGCCCGATCCGCTCCGCCTCCGGGGCGCGGACGGTGTCGCCGAGCATCAGCAGCCGGGTCGCGTGGCCGAGGCCGACGACCCGGGGCAGCAGATAGGCCGCGCCCATGTCGCCGCCGGAGAGGCCGACCCGGGTGAACAGGAAGGCGAACCGGGCCGACGGGTCGGCCACCCGGAAGTCGGCGGCGAGCGCCAGCACGGCTCCGGCGCCCGCCGCGACCCCGTGGACGGCGGCGATGACCGGGAAGGGGCACTCCCGCAGGGCCCGGACGACCTGCCCGGTCATCCGGTTGAAGTCCAGGAGCTGCGCCGCGTCCATCGTCAGGGTGGCGCCGATGATCTCGTCGACGTCCCCGCCGGAGCAGAAGCCACGCCCCTCGCCCGCGAGGACGAGGGCGCGCACCGAGCGTTCCCGGGAGAGTTCGGCGAGGAGGTCGCGCAGGTCCGCGTACGCGCCGAAGGTGAGCGCGTTGAGTTTCTCGGGGCGGGCGAATGTGACGGTGGCCACACCGTCGTCCCGGGTCAGCCGGAGGTGACGCCACTCCTCGGCGTTCGGGGCCGAGCTGGGAAACGGGCTCATGGAGGGGTCCCCTTCAGCAATCGAGCGGCTGCCGGTCGTGCACGGGTCGCGTTCCGCCTCCGAAGTTATCACTCGTTCGTGACCTCCGTCACGAGGTCGCAATACAGCATCCGTGAGACCGTTGTGGCGAAAGTCCCCCTTTGCTCCGGCCGACCGCCCCTATGGCTGCGCCGGAGCGGTTCGTAAGGTTGAAACCAGGAAGTCTCGACACGAGAACTACGTGAACCCGAGAAGTCGCCCCGAACGGAACCCTGCCGTGCCGCCCGATGTCCCCGTCCCCGCCTCCTGGCGTATCGCCCTGCCGCACTCCACGGCAGCCGTGCCGATCGCCCGTGCTCTCGTCCGC
Source organism: Streptomyces durocortorensis (assembly GCF_031760065.1). Lineage (NCBI taxonomy): Bacteria > Bacillati > Actinomycetota > Actinomycetes > Kitasatosporales > Streptomycetaceae > Streptomyces > Streptomyces sp. C11-1. Next base: position 6,060,961 of record NZ_CP134500.1, on the reverse strand, counting down.
ACGGCGCTGTCCGACATCGACGCCCCGGCCGACTGCGACACCGCCGAACTGCTGACCGCCGAGCTGGTGGCCAACGCGGTCGAGCACACGCGGGGCGGCGAACCGATCGAGCTGGTCGTGGAGCTGCTGCCCACCGGCTGCCAGGTCGAGGTGCACGACCGCGACCCCGCTCCGCCGGGTGATCTCTCCCGCCCTGGACCCGGGTACGAGGTCGATCCCTGGCAGGAGCACGGCCGCGGCCTGCTGCTGATCCGGACCCTCAGCTCCGCCTGCGGTCACCGCACCACGGAGCACGGCAAGGCCGTGTGGTTCACGCTTCCGGCGATACCGGCGCAGCCGGGTCCTTCGCCGGGGAGCTGACCAGCCGGGAGCGCTTGCGGCCGTACACGGTGTACAGCAGCGATCCGGCGGCCAGGAAGACCGCGAACTGGACCCAGGTCGTCCAGCCGGTCCCGTACATCAGATACAGGCAGAACACGACGCCCAGCAGCGGGCTCACCGGGTAGAGCGGCACCCGGAAGGTCCGCTTCAGCTCGGGGTGGCGGCGCCGCAGCACCACGACCGCGACATTGACGGCGACCATCGTGGCGAGCGTGCCGATCGTCGTCAGGTTCACGACGACGTCGAGCGAGGAGAAGGCGGCGGGGACCGCGAAGACGCAGGCCACGATCCAGGTGTTGGCGACCGGGGTGTGAGTCTTGGGCGAGACCTTCTCGAAGACGCGCGGGATCAGCCCGTCGCGGGACATCGACATCAGGATGCGGGTCTGCCCGTACATCACGGCAAGCACCACCGAGGCGATGGCGACGACCGCGCCGAAGGCGATGATGCCGCCGCCGATCGCGGAGCCGGTGACCTGGTTGACCACGATCGAGAGCGCCGCGGGCTTGTCGGCGACGGCGTCCGAGCCGATCGCGCCGATGGCGGAGAGCGCCACCGCGCAGTAGAGCAGGGTGACGACGCCGATGCAGATCAGGATGGCTATCGGGATGTTCCGCCGCGGGTTCTTCACCTCTTCGCCCGCGGTGGTGATGGCGTCGAAGCCGATGTACGAGAAGAACGCCAGCGAGGCGCCCGCGGTGATCCCGCCGAGCCCGTGGCCCGCGAACGGCACGAGGTTGCCGTCCTTGAACGCGCTGAAGGCCACGGCGCAGAACGCCAGCAGGATGCCGATCTTGAGGACTGCCATGGCGGCGGTCGCGGTCGCGCTCTCCCGGATGCCGCGCACCAGCAGGGTGGCGGCCATGGCGATGACGATGATCGCCGGGAGGTTGATCGCGCCGCCGTCGCCGGGCCCGGAGGACAGGGCCGCGGGCAGTTCCCAGCCGATGATGCTGTTCAGCAGCTCGTTGACGTACTGGCTCCAGCCCACCGCCACGGCCGAGACCGAGACGCCGTACTCCAGCAGGAGGCACCAGCCGACAAGGAAGGCGGTGCGCTCGCCGAGCGCCGCGTAGGCGAAGGAGTACGAGCTTCCGGAGACCGGGATCGCGCTGCCCAGCTCCGCGAAGGAGAGGGCGGTGAAGATGCAGGTGATCGCGGCGAGGACGAACGAGATCACGACGGCGGGCCCGGCCTCGGCGACGCTGTCGGACAGCCCGACGAAGATCCCGGTGCCGACGATGGCGCCGACCCCGAAGCAGACGAGCTGGAAGAGGCCCATCGTCCGCTTGAGGCCGTGGCCCTCCAGATCGCCGCCGGACTCGGCGATGAGCTGTTCGGGACTCTTGCGGCGCAGACCGGGGCTCATACGGACGTTCTCATCTCTGGTGGTGCACGGGGTGGTGCGAGGTGGGGGGACGTTTCCCGTGCGCGTACGAGAGCCCTGGGCCCGGTCCGCACATGGGAAGGGGGTCCGGGCGTGCGAGCCCGAACCCCACCAGAGGCGACATCGTAACCACCGCCGCGCATGTTCACCCAATCGGGTGTATGAGCATGCGAACGCCTACCCCGTACCCGTATCCGCGCCCGTGCGGGCTACTTCCCGGCCAGCGTCGCCACCAGGACCGCCTTGATCGTGTGCATCCGGTTCTCCGCCTCGTCGAAGACGACCGAGTGCGCGGACTCGAAGACCTCGTCGCTGACCTCCAGCTCGGTCAGCCCGTACGCGGCGTGGATGTCCCGGCCGATCTGGGTGCCGAGATCGTGGAAGGCGGGCAGGCAGTGCAGGAACTTCACGTCGGGGTTGCCGGTGGCGCGCAGGACGTCCATCGTCACGGCGTACGGCGCGAGCGCGGCGATGCGCTCGGCCCACGCCTCCTTGGGCTCCCCCATCGAGACCCAGACGTCGGTGGCGACGAAGTCGGCGCCCCGCACGCCCTGGGCGACATCGTCGGTGAGGGTGATCGTCGCGCCACTGGCCTCGGCGAGCTCGCGGGCCCGCGCCACGACGGACGCGTCCGGCCAGTACTCCTCGGGGGCCACGATCCGCAGGTCCAGGCCGAGCAGGGCACCGGTGACCAGGTAGGAGTTGCCCATGTTGAAGCGGGCGTCGCCGAGGTAGGCGAGGGTCATCTCCGCGACGGGCCGGTCACTGTGCTCGGTCATCGTGAGGACGTCGCCGAGCATCTGGGTGGGGTGCCAGTCGTCGGTGAGCCCGTTGAAGACCGGGACCCCGCCGTACTCGGCCAGCTCCTCGACGACCCGCTGACTGTCACCCCGGTACTCGATCCCGTCGAACATCCGGCCGAGCACCCGGGCGGTGTCCTTCACGGACTCCTTGTGGCCCATCTGCGAGCCGGAGGGGTCGAGGCAGGTGGTGGAGGCGCCCTGGTCGGCAGCGGCCACCTCGAACGCGCAGCGTGTACGGGTCGACGTCTTCTCGAAGATCAGCGCGATGTTCTTCCCGCGCAGCCGCTGGACCTCGGCCCCGGCCTTCTTGGCGGCCTTGAGCTCGGCGGCCAGCGAGACCAGGCCGAGGAACTCCTCGGAGGTGAAGTCCAGCTCCTTGAGGAAGTGGCGGCCGGTGAGGTCTATGGCCATGATGACTGCTCCTGGTCGGGCGGCTGACGGCTACAGCTGAAACGAGACAACACTGGAAGTCTATACGATCACCCGCATCTCTATTCAGCCCCTTGTGCGAGCGGCTGCGCCCAGTCCCCTGTGCGGGCGCCTACACAGTCCCCTGAGCGGGCCCCCCGACGGGGTCCCGCACCACCGGGCAGCTCATACAGCGCGGCCCGCCCCTGCCCCGGCCCAGCTCGCTCCCCCGGATCTCGATGACCTCGATGCCCTGCTTGCGCAGATAGGTGTTGGTGGTGGCGTTGCGCTCGTACGCGACCACGACGCCCGGCTCGACCGCGAGGACGTTGCAGCCGTCGTCCCACTGCTCGCGCTCCGCCGCGTGCACGTCCTGGGTGGCGGTGAGCACCCGGATGGAGTCGAGCCCGAGGGCGGCGGCGATGGCCCGGTGCATGTGCTCGGGCGGATGGTCGGTGACCTTCAGCTCGCGGGGTCCGCTGCCGGGCTCGATGGTGTACGAGCGGAGCATCCCGAGACCGGCGTACTGGGTGAACGTATCGCCGTCGACCATCGTCATCACCGTGTCCAGGTGCATGAACGCCCGGGTCTTCGGCATGTCGAGCGCCACGATCGTGCGCGCGGAACCGGCGTCGAACAGCCCCCGGGCCAGCATCTCCACCGCCTGCGGGGTGGTGCGCTCGCTCATCCCGATCAGCACCGCCCCCTGCCCGATGACCAGGACGTCACCGCCCTCGATGGTGGAGGGGTAGTCGTCCTGCCCTTCCGACCAGTGGTGGAAGACCCCGGCCTCCGGGCCGGTGAACAGCGGGTGGTGACGGTAGATCGCCTCGAAGTGGACGGTCTCGCGCTGCCGGGCGGGCCAGCGCATCGCGTTGATGGAGACCCCGTCGTAGATCCAGGCGGAGGTGTCGCGGGTGAAGAGGTGGTTGGGCAGCGGGCCCAGCAGGAAGTCGTCCAGGTCCATGACATGGAAGCGGACCGAGGTCGGTTCACTGTGCCGCTCCAGATACTCCCGCTTGGTCATCCCGCCGACCAGCGCCTCCGCGAGCTCAGCCGAGGACAACTCCTCGAAGGCCGCCCGCAGATGCTCGGTGGCGAGCGGGCCGTACTCCTTCTCGTCGAAGACCCGGTCCAGCACGAGCCGCCGGGCGACCGGGATGTCGAGCGACTCGCGCAGCAGATCGCCGAAGAAGTGCACCGCGACACCCCGGTCGCGCAGGACGTCCGCGAACCCGTCGTGCTCCTCCCGCGCGCGGCGCACCCACAGGACGTCGTCGAACAGGAGCGCGTCCTTGTTCCTGGGCGTGAGCCGTTTCAGCTCCAGATCGGGGCGGTGCAGTATGACGCGGCGCAGCCGCCCGGCTTCGGAGTCGACATGGAATCCCATGCCTTCATCCTCACCGGGCGGAGCACCGTTCACCCCGCGAATCGCCCACGGGTTGGCCGGGACCGGCAACCGGAGGTCAGAGCCGGGGGTCCACCGGCTCCGATTCGAGGGCCAGGACGGCGAACACCGCCTCGTGGACCCGCCACAGCGGCTCGCCGTCCGCCAGCCGGTCCAGCGCCTCCAGGCCGAGGGCGTACTCCCGCAGCGCCAGCGAACGCTTGTGGCCGAGGAACCTGGAGCGCAGCCGCTCCAGATTCTCCGGGCGGGTGTACTCGGGGCCGTAGATGATGCGGAGATACTCCCGGCCGCGCACCTTGATGCCCGGCTGGACGAGACGGCCCTTGCCGTCGCGGACGAGCGCGGCGAGCGGCTTGACGACCATGCCCTCGCCGCCGCGCCCGGTCATCTCCAGCCACCAGTCGACGCCCGCGCGCACGGAGGCCTCGTCCCCCGTGTCGACGACGAGCCGCCGGGTGACCTGGAGCAGCCCGGTCGGGTCGTGCTCGACCAGCCGGTCCAGCCAGGCGAGCTGCTCGTCGTGCGGCACGGCGGCCAGGGAGCGGCCCTGGACGGCGAGGATCTGGAACGGGGCGAGACGCACCCCGTCCAGGCCCTCGGTGGGCCAGCAGTAGCGCCGGTACGCCTCGGTGAACGCGGCCGCGTCCCGGGCGCGGGCGCGCTGCTGTCCGGCGAGGCCCGCCACCTCGACGCCCCGGGCGGCCGCCTGCTCCAGGGCGGCGACCGCGGGCGGGAGGACCGCACCGGACGCGGCGCCGACGGCGGCGTACTGCGAGCGCAGAAGGCCCTGGGCCTTCAGCGACCACGGCAGCAGCTCGGCGTCCAGGAGCGCCCAGTCGGTGTCCCACTCCTCCCAGAGCCCGGCGGCGGTGAGCGCTGTGCGCAAACGTCCCAGGACGCTTTCGGTGAGCGCGGTGTCGTCGAGGAACGGCCGGCCGGTGCGGGTGTAGAGCGCCCCGGTGGGGCCTTCCGTCCCGAACCGTGCGGTCGCGGCCGCCGCGTCCTTGCAGACCAGGGCCACGGCCCGGGACCCCATGTGCTTCTCCTCGCACACGACCCGGCCGACGCCGTCCTTGGCGTACTGCGCGAACGCCTCGGCCGGGTGCTCCAGGAAGCCGTCCTCCCGTGAGGTGGCGGTGGGGGCCATGGTGGGCGGGAGGTAGGGGAGCAGCTGCGGGTCGACGGCGAACCGGCTCATGACTTCGAGCGCGGCGGCCGCGTTCTCCTCGCGCACGGCGACGCGGCCCATGTGCCGGGTCTCCACGATCCGGCGGCCCTGTACGTCGCCGAGATCCAGCGGCCTGCCATCCCGGCCCCCGGGCGCCTCGGTCGCCAGTGGCTTGACGGGCTCGTACCAGACCTTCTCGGCCGGTACGTCGACCAGTTCACGTTCCGGCCAGCGCAGCGCGGTCATCTTCCCGCCGAAGACCACACCGGTGTCCAGGCAGATGGTGTTGTTGATCCAGGAGGTTGCGGGCACCGGGGTGTGGCCGTAGACCACGGCGGCGCGGCCCCGGTAGTCCTCGGCCCACGGATAGCGCACGGGCAGCCCGAACTCGTCGGTCTCCCCGGTGGTGTCCCCGTACAGCGCGTGCGAGCGGACCCGGCCGGAGGTGCGGCCGTGGTACTTCTCGGGCAGGCCCGCGTGGCAGACCACCAGCTTGCCCTCGTCCAGGACGTAGTGGCTGACCAGCCCGTCGATGAACTCGCGCACCTGTCCCCGGAACTCGGGGTGCTCGGCGTCCTCGCGCTCCAGCTGCTCGACGGTCTCGGCCAGCCCGTACGTGAGCTGGACCTTGCGGCCCGCGAGATATCGGCCGAGCTTGTTCTCGTGGTTGCCCGGGACGCACAGGGCGTTGCCCGCCGAGACCATGGACATGACGCGGCGCAGCACGCCCGGGCTGTCGGGGCCCCGGTCGACGAGGTCACCGACGAAGACGGCGGTGCGGCCCTCGGGGTGGGCGCCGTCCACGTAACCGAGCTTGCCGAGGAGGGTGTCCAGCTCGGATCGGCAGCCGTGGACGTCGCCGATGATGTCGAACGGACCGGTGAGGTGGCGGAGGTCGTTGTAGCGGCGCTCCAGGACCACTTCGGCGCTCGAAGCCTCCTCCTCGCTGCGCAGGACGTGCACCTTGCGGAAGCCCTCGCGCTCCAGGCCGCGCAGGGAGCGCCGCAGCTCGCGGCGGTGCCGCTGGATGACGTGGCGCGGCATTCCGGCGCGGTCGGGACGGGTCGCGTTGCGGGCGATGCAGACCTCTTCGGGGAGGTCGAGGACGATGGCGATGGGCAGGACGTCGTGCTTCCTGGCCAGCTGGACGAGCTGCTTTCGGCTCTCGGACTGGACGCTGGTGGCGTCGATGACGGTGAGCCGCCCGGCCTCCAGGCGCTTGCCCGCGATGTAGTGCAGCACGTCGAAGGCGTCGCGGCTGGCGCTCTGGTCGTTCTCGTCGTCGGCGACAAGGCCCCGGCAGAAGTCGGAGGAGATGACCTCGGTCGGCTTGAAGTGCTTGCGGGCGAACGTGGACTTGCCCGATCCGCTGGCGCCGATGAGGACGACGAGGGAGAGGTCGGTCACCGGCAGGGTGCGCGGGGCGCTGCCGCCGGTCGTGCGGATGGTGTCGGTGCTGTTGTTGTCGGTGGTGCTGCTGCTGTTGCCGTCGGTGCTGCTGTTGTCAGTGGTGTCGCTGTTCATGCGGCCTTCCCCTCCTTCGTCTTCTCGGTCGCCGTGGTCCGGGTGAACACAGCCATCTGGGTCGGCGGCCCCACCTCGGGGTCGTCGGGGCCGACGGGCACGTACCGGACGGTGTAGCCGTGCCGTCCGGCGACCTGCTCGGCCCAGTCGCGAAACTCCGCCCGGGTCCATTCGAAGCGGTGGTCACCGTGCCGTGCGTGCCCCGCCGGGAGGGTCTCCCAGCGGACGTTGTACTCGACGTTCGGCGTGGTCACGAGCACCGTCCCCGGGCGGGCCGCGCCGAAGACCGCGTACTCCAGGGCGGGCAGCCGGGGCAGGTCCAGGTGCTCGACGACCTCGCTGAGCACGGCCGCGTCATAACCACCCAGCCGCTTGTCCGTGTAGGTGAGGGAGCCCTGCCTCAGGATGACCCGGTCCGCCTGGCGCTCCCCCATCCGGTCCAGCTTCAGCCGGCGCGAGGCGATCGTGAGGGCGCGCATCGAGACATCGACGCCCACGATCTCGGTGAAGCGCACATCCTTCAGGAGAGCCTGCACCAACTGGCCCTGGCCGCAGCCGAGATCCAGGACCCGGCTCGCCCCGGCGGCACGCAGCGCGTCGAGGATCGCGGTGCGCCGCTGTTCGGCGAGCGGGACCGGCTTCTCCTCGGTGTCGGTGCCCTCGTCCACCGCGTTGTCGATGCTCTCCACTTCGAGGTCGTCCGACTCGGCAAGCCGGACCAGCTCCAGGGCCTGGTCGGCCTGGCGGGTGAGCCCCCAGCGGTGGGAGAGATAGCGCCGGGTGATCAGCGGCCGCTCGGGGTGGTCCGCCAGCCAGCCCTCTCCGGCCCGCAGCAGCTTGTCCACCTCGTCGGGCGCGACCCAGTAGTGCTTGGCGTCGTCCAGCACGGGCAGCAGGACGTACAGCTGGCGCAGCGCGTCGGCGAGCCGCAGCTCGCCCTCCAGCACCAACCGTACGTAGCGCGAGTCGCCCCACTCGGGGAACTGCTCGTCCAGCGGCACGGCCACGGTCTCGACCCGCGTCCAGCCGACCGGCGCGAACAGCTTGTGCACCAGCTCGACGCCACCCCGGGCGGGCAGGGCGGGCACCTCGATCCGCAGCGGCAGGGGCTGCTCGGCCCGCTCGGGCATCGCCCGGCAGACCCCGCCCAGCGCGGACTTGAAGACGGCGGCGAGGGCGACCGACAGCAGCGAGGACGCCGCATAGGGGCGGTCATTGACATACTGTGCGAGCGCCGCGTCGGGCGCGCCGCCCCGCCCCTTGCCCTTGCCGCGCCGCACCAACGCCACCGGGTCCACCTCCAGCAGGAGTGCGGCCGTGCAGCGCTCGGCGGACGCCTCGGGGTAGAAGACGTGCGCGGGCCCGTGCGAGGTGGAGAACGTCTGCGCCTTGCCGGGATGCTTGTGCAGCAGGTAGCCCAGGTCGGTGGCGGGACGTTCAGGGGTGCCGGTCGTACCGATTGTCAGGAACACCTGTCCGAGTATGGTCGCCATCCCCTGCCCCCCACCAGGCATTTTCAGCGCTCCGGCAATGCTGCCAAGCGTCCTGCCAGCTCCGCGATCCGGTCCGGCCCCACCCGGCAGCAGCCTCCGACGAGCCGGGCCCCGGCCCTGGTCCAGGCCCGCACCCGCCCGGGGTCGAAGGTACTGCGCCCGGTCCATCCCCGCCCTGCCGCGTCCCAGCCCTCCCCGCTGTTCGGGTAGACCACGGCGGGCCTGCCCGTGACCGCGACCGCCTGCTCCACGGCCGCCTGCGCCTCCTCCGGCTCACAGCAGTTGACCCCGACCGCCAGCACCCGGTCCCGTCCGGCGGCCACCGCGAACGCCTCCTCCAGCGGCTGCCCGGCCCGGGTCCGCCCGCCCGCCACGCTGTAGGACAGCCAGAACGGCAGGCCGGTCTCCTCCGCCACCCGGACGAGCGCCTCGGCCTCGTCCGCGTCCGGCACCGTCTCCAGCGCCAGCGCGTCGGGCCCCGCCTCCGCCAGCGCCGCCACCCGGGGGCGGTGGAAGCGCTCCAGCTCTCGCACGCTCAGCCCGTAACGCCCCCGGTACTCGCTGCCGTCGGCGAGCATCGCCCCGTACGGCCCGACCGACGCGGCGACCCACATCCGCCGCCCGGGGTCGGCCCGGCGCGCCGCGTCGGTGGCGCGCCGGGCCAGCTCCACGCTTCGGGCGAGCAGGGCCCCGGCCCCGGCCCGGTCGATGCCGTACCGCCCGAACCCTTCGAAGGTGGCCTGGTAGCTGGCGGTGATGAGCACCTGCGCCCCGGCCCGGAGGTAGGCGAGGTGGGCGGCCTCGATCTGCTCCGGTGCGTCGGCCAGCAGCCGGGCCGACCACAGTGCATCGGACAGATCGCAGCCCTGCGCCTCCAGCTGGTTGGAGAGCCCGCCGTCCAGCAGGACGGGCCCGGCGGCCAGCGCGTCGGCCAGCGTGTGCGTACGGCCGGTGCTCATGGCAACGCTCCTTCCGGTCGAGGTGAGGGGAGGGGAGGGCGGGACACAGTGACGTGAGGCGGGACAAGGTGACTTGAGGTGAGGTGACCTGAAGTGAGATGAGGCGGTGAGTCAGGTCAGTTGGGACTGGATCTGCGAGGAGATCAGTTCCAGATGGTCCAGGTCGGCCAGGTCGAGAACCTGGAGGTAGATCCGGGACGAGCCGATCGCGCCGTACCGGCCGATCTTGTCCACGACCTCGGCGGGCGAGCCGGCCAGCCCGTTCGCCTTGAGCTCCTCCACATCACGGCCGATGGCCGCCGCACGCCGGGCGACCTCGGCGTCGTCCTTGCCCGTGCAGACGACCAGCGCGTTGGAATACACCAGGTCGTCCGGCGCACGCCCGAACGCCTGCGCCGCGGCCCGGACCCGGCCGAACTGCTTCTCGCTGTCCTCCAGGGAGGCGAACGGGATGTTGAACTCGTCCGCGTACTGCGCGGCGAGGCGCGGGGTACGGGTCGCGCCGTGGCCGCCGATCAGGACGGGCACCTTGGCCTGCGCGGGCTTCGGCAGTGCGGGCGAGTCGGTGAGCTGGTAATACGTACCGTCGTAGGTGAAGGTCCTGCCGGTCTCCGTCGCCCACAGGCCGGTGATGATCGCCAACTGCTCCTCCAGGCGGCCGAACTTCTCCTTGGGGAAGGGGATGCCGTAGGCCTTGTGCTCCTCCTCGAACCAGCCTGCACCCAGGCCCAGTTCGACTCGGCCGCCGGACATCTGATCGACCTGCGCCACCTGGATGGCCAGCACTCCCGGCAGCCGGAACGTGCCGGCGGTCATCAGCGTGCCGAGCCGGATCCGCCGGGTCTCGCGCGCCAGTCCGGCCAGGGTGATCCAGGCGTCGGTCGGCCCGGGCAACCCGTCGCCGGAGCCCATGCGGAGGTAGTGGTCCGAGCGGTAGAAAGCGTCGAAGCCCAGGTCTTCGGTGGCCTTGGCGACGGTCAGCAGCGTGTCGTAGTCGGCCCCTTGCTGGGGCTCGGTGAAGATGCGAAGATCCATGCCTCCATCCTGCCCCTCCGGCGGCCGCTCCCCCTCACCAGCCCGGCCGGGCCTCCACGCTTCCTCCCCCTCTCAGGGCCCCGCGGCCGAGGGCGCGGGGCCGCGTATGCCGCCATACGGGCCATCGCGCTCCCTCTCCCGCTCCGCCAGCCGTCTCAGCATCCCGTGGACGCGGTCCAGTGATTCATCGGCCGCGTCCATGGCCTCGATGCACTGCCAGTAGAGGCCGTCCTCCCCCGTGTCGCACGCCACCCCCACGAGGGCGATCCCGGCCTCGCCGAGCAGAAGCGCGAGCCCGGCCAGGGCCTCCCGCACATCGGCGATCCCGGACAACTGCACGGCCCTGGCTCCGCCGGAGAACACCCTCGGGTGGTCCAGTGCCGAGCAGCCGCTGCCGATCTCGCCGAGGGCACGCGCCTCGCCCCGTAACTCCATCGGCCCGCCCAGCGCCAGACGACTGCCGACCGCCCGGGCCAGGGCCTGCGCCTGCCAGGCCTCCGCCATCACCTCCAGCGCACCCCGGCTGTCCGCCAGAGCCCGCCGCCCCGTCTCGATGAGTCGTACCGCTTCCATGACTTTCCCCCGTCCGTACGAAAACCCGCTCACCTCATCCATTACCCACAGTGAGGTAGATGGCACCGTAAGACCAGAGGAATTCGGAAATCTGTGGACACGAAGTCGATTGTGGATAACTCGATCACTCCGAAGAGTGACAATCGCGGGGGTCAGTAGGGCCGGTAGGACCGGCAGGGCCACCAGGGCCGGTATGGCCAGTAAGACCGGTAGGCCTGGTAGGACTGGTAGGTCCAGTAGCGCCGGTACGTCCAGGGACGGGGAAACGATTCTCGTTCCGCTCGATCTTGGCCGCCAGGGCCGCTGTCACATCGATGCCCAACACCTCGCAGAACTGGAGGAGATAGGCGAGCACATCGGCGACCTCATCGGTGACCCGGTGGGCCGCTTCGGGGTCTCCCATGATCCCGGCCGACTGTTCGGGCGTCAGCCACTGGAAGATCTCCAGCAGTTCGGAGGCCTCGACACTCAGCGCGGCCGCCAGGTTCTTCGGGGTGTGGTACTGCTCCCAGTCCCGCGCCGCCGCGAACGCGGCCAGCCGCCGCTGGAGTTCTGCCACATCGGTTTCTGTCACGGCCCCAGGTCTATCACCGGCCACCGACAGCGAAGGAACGTGCGGCCGGGGGCGGCGTTCCGGTCAGTACCGGAGGCCGCCCCGGCTGCCGCCTACGACTGGGCGAGCCCCGCGGGCGTGACCCCCTCGACCTCCATGCCGACCGGCGCGAGCAGGAAGACATTGCGGTCGACGCGGTGCATGCCGCTGCCGAGGCCGAAGACCACACCGCTGCTGAAGTCGAGAATCCGCTTCGCCACGTCCGATTCCGCCGCTGTCAGATCGAGCAGCACCGGGACCTGGGCCACCAGATACTCGGCGACCTCGCGGGCGTCCGCGAAGACCTGCACCCGCAGGACGACGAGGCGTCGCTGTTCGACGGCCCGCTCGCCCGGGACGGTGCGGTGGTCGATCCGGGACGGCCACTCGTCGCGACCGCGCAACGGGACGACCTGGGCGAGCCCTTCCCACTGTTCGTCGGTGGCGTCGTATCTGTCATACCTGTCGTACCTGCTCACAGGGCCACCCCGTCCGTACGCCGGTTGGGTTCGCGCCGGCTGCGCTCACTGTTCATCGGGCAATCCTCTCGTCCCTCACCCGTTCGGCGTACCAACGACACGGCGAAGCGGCCATCCGCGTCGATCCACGCCTGCCTCGGGCCGTCCCGGGCCGTCTCCGGCCGCCTCCGGCTGTTCTCGGTCCACCTCCGGCGTTGAACCCACCTCCGGCCGCGCCCGGTCCACCTCCGGCCGCTCCCGGTCCACCTCCGGCCGTCTCCGCCCGTCCCGCGACCGTCCGACCGTCTCCATCCGCCCTCGGTCGTCAGACCGTAACGACCTGGACCCCCGCCTCGCCGAACCGCTCCCGTGCCTCCGCCGAGATGTTGGAGTCGGTGACCAGCACATCGACCAGACCCAGGTCGCAGACCCGGGCGAAGGCCCTCTTGCCGATCTTCGAGGAGTCGGCCGCGACCACCACCCGCTGGGCCCGCTCCGCGAGGAGCCGGTTGACGCTGGCCTCGCCCTCGTGGTGGACGTACGCGCCGCGTTCGATGTCGATGGCGTTCACCCCGAGGACCGCGATGTCGAGCGTGATCTCGTTCATCACGCCGACGGCCAGC